>CAZHNM010000008.1:0-137712 GCA_964533855.1 uncultured Brevinematales bacterium | reverse complement strand
GCTTAGCGAGCCTTGCGAGCTAAGCGTTAGTGCCACTTAGCGAGCTCAGCGAGCTTAGTGCAACTTATGCTTAGCGAGCCTTGCGAGCTAAGCGTTAGTGCCACTTAGCGAGCTCAGCGAGCTTAGTGCAACTTATGCTTAGCGAGCCTTGCGAGCTAAGCGTTAGTGCCACTTAGCGAGCTCAGCGAGCTAAGCGTTAGTGCCACTTAGCGAGCTCAGCGAGCTAAGCGTTAGTGCCACTTAGCGAGCTCAGCGAGCTAAGCGTTAAAACATCAATGAAACACACTCCGATATATTTTTTACAGGGTATATTTTGAAAGCGCCTTCAGGGGGCTTTTTCAATTTTCCTGTCTGGTACGGGATTATCATTTTTTTAAAGATATTCCTCGAGCTTTCCGCTATCCTTTTATCGATTTTAATAACCGGCCTCACCTCTCCGGTCAGCCCAACCTCTCCGCATGCCATGAGATCGAGCGCCGAGGGCATTGCTTTAATCGAGGAATATACCGCCGCCACCACCGGAAGGTCCAGACCGGGATCCTGTATATGCAGGCCGTTTGTAATGTTAAGATAAACATCATGATGCGAAAGGTCTATTTTAAGATATTTTTCCATTACGGCGAGCAGCATGTAAAGCCTGCTCATGTCCATTCCGTCGGAAGTCCTCTTGGGGTAATTGAATTGCGTTGGGCTCGTAAGGGCTTGAATTTCCACCGGTATTATCCTGTTTCCCTCTGCCATCGGGAAAAAGGATATCCCGCTCACCTCTCCCTCGTGGCTGTATAAAAAGGCTTCCGAGACGTTGTTGATGCATTTGAGTCCGGCTTCCTCCATCGTAAAAAAGCCGATTTCATCGGTTGAAAAAAACCTGTTCTTGTTGCTCCTGAGTATCCTGTAATAACCCCTGCCGTCCATTTCAAGGAAAAGGACGGTGTCGACGATATGTTCGAGAATTTTCGGACCGGCTATGATCCCGCTTTTTGTGACATGCCCGACTATAAAGAGGGTTATATCTAATTCCTTGCACAATTTCACGAGGGTATAAGCCGATTCCCTCATCTGGACAACGCTTCCCGGCAGGGAATCGAAGGCGGGCGAAAACACAGTCTGGATGGAATCGACAAAAACGAATTTAGGGGAATCCCTTCTTACCACGGCGGAAATTTCATCGACGTCATTTTCAGGGAATAATAAAACGCCGCATTGTCCGGCGCCCAGGCGCCCGGCCCGGAGTTTTATCTGGGAATTCGATTCTTCGCCGTTGATATAGAACACCTTCCCATTGGCGGAAAGCTTGTCGGCCGCCTCGAGTACCAATGTGGATTTTCCTATACCGGGTTCGCCTGATATGAGGATTGCCTGGCCGGGGATTATGCCGCCCAGGACCCTGTCTAATTCCGCGATGCCGGTAAAGAGCCTTTGCTTCTCATCGTCTTTGATCCCGGAAACGGGAACTGCAGAAATTCTGCCCCCCCTCGGGGCTGCGCTTTCACTTCCATGCCCGGGTCTTATATTGACGGCTTCCTCGACAAAACTGTTCCAGGTGGAGCATTCGGGGCATTTCCCCAGCCACTTAGACGACTGGTAGCCGCAGTTTCCGCAGAGAAAAAGGACCTTTTTCATTTCTTTTTATCATCCGCCTTTTTTCCACGGAAGAGGAGCGAATAAGTGATAAGCCCCAGGATATAGCCGATGAGCAGGCTTACTAACATTACCGTAATGACAGGCAGGCTCTGAAGGTGCAGAAAAAAGAAGTGAACGTCGACGGGCGTCGTATTCTGGATCACGATAATTACGAGCAGAATTAAAAGAACGATTAAAGAAAAGAGTCTTAACGTATTATTCCTCTTCATACAGGCCTCCCCTTATCTATTACAGGAATTTTACGGCAGCCAGTTTCACTGCTTCAACCGGGTTCGCCATATTTTTCTTTGTCGTCCTGATCGAAAACGATCCCAGGACCTCTCCTCCGGCTTTACCGACTGCATCTTCAATTTTTTTAATCGCGGCGGCGGGGGCTCCGGAGAGCATATGAGTTGTGAAAATAACTATTTTTTTCCTCTTGAAAGATGCTTCACTGAGCAGTGCCCTGAGTGCCGGCGGAGGTCCGGAAGACCATACAGGAGTTCCAATAAAAATCCTGTCAAACCCCGTCATATCGGGATTATAGGGCCTCAGCTCGCTTATATAGCCGTCGATGGCCTGGATAAGCGCCGTCAGGAAGCTGAATATGCCTCTTCTTATAGCAACCTCTTCTATTCTCCTCAACTCGGCGCCTGTCAGCTTTCCAAGGGCCTGCGCAGCCGCCTTTGTTTTCCCGGACCATGAATAATAGTATATCAGAGTTCTCGTAGATTTCATAGATTCAAACCAACCCTCATCAAGCAGTTTACTCTATATTAAGATCTTTACGCAGTCTCGATTTTACATCCTGCGTTATGTCGAATTCGCTGTCGATAAATAATATAATATCGTTCCCCTTCCTGAAAACGAAGCTGAAACCCTTTTCCTCGCTGACTTCCTCGATAACAGCCGATATCTTCGAGAAAACAGGCTTTGTAATATCATCCTTGAAGGATGCTACCCTGCTGTCGGAGTCCCTTATATAATCGCCGAGCTGCTGCCTCTTTAATTCAAGTTCGGCGCTTCTCCTCAGCTTTTCATCATCCGATTTTGCATTGAGTGAATAGTCCTTTTCAAGCAGGGATATCTCTAATTTTCTTTTATCGATCTCAACCTGGTATTTCCTGTGTTCTTCAGAGAGCTTTTTCTTGATATCTTCGATGCCGGGGTATGTGTTGAAAACATCTTCCACATCGACGCAGCCTATTTTGATCTGTCTGAGGCTGTAGCCGCTGCCGCACAGAAGCAGAATGCCAGTTAAAGTTAATATAGCAGTTTTCAGCATTAAATCCTCCTTAGTAGTGCTTAGCGAGCAAAGCGAGCTTAGCACTACTTATGCATTGCTTAAAATATGCCCTGTATACTCAGCACAGGCTCAAGCTGATCGAAGACGTTATTATCGGTATCAAGCTGGAACGACTGGGTATAGCTGTTGTATTCTCCGCGTCTTGCAACATATACACGGATCGGAAGCCCCATTATATTTACCTGGATTCCTATACCGAAGCTGAACAGGTAGCCGTCCGGGCTGAACGGCGCTATCCCGTTGTAAGTCTGGAAAATATTTCCCATATCGTAGAAAAACACTCCCCATACCGGATCGTATATTTCGTAACGCAGTTCTCCGCTCCAGTATATTGTCGAAAGACCCCTGGTTGAAAGATTTCCCCAGCCCCTGAGACGGTATGTGCCGTCGAAATACAGCATATCGGAATAGTCATACGTGTAAGCCTGGTTGAACTGCGGTGTCAGCAGGTCGGCTTCACCATAGAGAACGAGGACAAGCCTGTCTACCGGATTGGGAATGCTCAGGTATTGCGCATATGAGACAGTCGGTTTAAGGAACTGCGCATATCCCCCCATGATGCCGCCGTAATATGTTACGCTTAAATTGAAGATGCTTCCATAGAGCGGGCGCAGGGGGTTGTCTGTCGAATTCCTTGTAAAGCCCAATGACAGGTAATTCTTAAACAGCCAGCCGGCGGATAGCGCGTATTCAAGTTCGGTATTGGTTTCCCACTGGGATGTGTAGATCAGCGGATTCGAAAAATTAGCCCCGAAGTCCTGGTAAACTATAGTCCCTACGCCTCCAGTAACCGACCAGTAATCGGGAAGGTTTCTTCTCAGGCTTAAACCAAGGCTGAACGACTGCTGCCAGTACTCGTTGCTCGAAATATAAACACCCAGACCCGCGTTAGGATTCTGGATATAATTGATGTTTGTATAATCGATATAACCGGTTCCCGAACTGTCGGCAGGCACATTTTGTATAAGGTTCAATGAATAACCGAGGGAAACATCCGCAAAAATCGGCTGGTCGAAAAGATAAGGCTCTTCGTAAGATATGCCGGCCGAATCGGCTGTCGTTCCTACCGTCGCCCTCAGGGTAAGAGCCCTTCCTTCGCCGCCGAGGTTTCTCTCGGAAATCTGGCCGGCAAGGTTAAATCCGCTGACAGTGCCGTAACCAACTCCGAATGTCACGATGCCGGTCCTGGCTTCCTGCACGCTCATATCGAGGTCTATCAGGCCTTCAGCGTCGCCGGGGAGATAATCGGGCTTTACATCGTCAAAGAACTGGGTCTGCATCAGTCTTTCATAAGACCTCTTGACTTTCCACTGGATATAAAGTTCGCCTTCCTGATATTCCAGTTCGCGTGTAATAACTTTTAATTTCGTTTTCGTGTTTCCCGATACGCTGATATGTTCGATATGGGTCCTCTGCCCTTCAACTATGACAAGCTGGGAATCTACGATTCTGTTGGTAGTATCTTTATTCATAAGCAGTGAAATGTTGGCATACAAATGACCGTCATCGCTGTACCTGTTGAATATCCTTAGACGAACATTATCCATCTTGACTTTATCATAAATTTCACCCTCTTTCAGGTCGACAAGACCCTGGAGTTCCGGAGTTGTAAAGAGCGTATTCCCCGTTATGGTAATTTTACCTGTTTTGTATTTTTCGCCTTCGACCAGGGATAAATTGACAACAATAGCCTTATGCTTATCCGTTCCTAATTCCTGTATCGACCAGCTGAAGTCTTTTATCTGTGCGTCTATATATCCTTTTTGCCCGTACAACTGCAGAATTACTTCCCTGTCATAATCGAAATCTTTCTGCTTTAGCACGCCGTCTATAAATATAAAAAATACGATCTTTGTTTTCATGACGCTTTTGATTTCATCTGTTTTTACATTATTATTGCCGCTTATATTTATCTTTTCAACTACAATTTTTCTTCCTGTGGTCACCTTGAATTCGATGTCAAAGGTCTGTTTCTTCACATCGACAGGCTTCAGGTTGATAACGACAGACACGTCCCTGAAACCGTCATCGATATACTTCTTCTGGATGGCGGCAATCGATTTTGCGGCTTTATTTTCCGTATAATATGAGGAATCGGTGAAGCTGATGACTTTTTTAAGATCTTCCGTGCTTATATTGTCGTTGCCTCTGAATATCACAGTCCTTAAATAATAATTTTCCTCGACAATGAATTTTACAATAGCGCCGTTTGTGCCCTCGCTGACATCGATTTTCGCGTTTTTAAACATATCTAGAGAAAACAGCTTTTTAAGAGATTTGTTTTGCAGATCGGTGTTGAGAGGTCCGCCCTGTCTTATTTCAAGAAGAGGCTTGATATCGTCCGGATGGACATTGATAAGCCCATCGAAATCTATTTCCTGTATATTTTTGTCTTTCATATTTATTTCCTGGCTGTATGAAAGATATAAAGGCGCTGTCAACAGGGCCAATAAGCAAATGATCCCACGGTACATATTCGCTCCTTACTATTTTATTTTATAAACCCGTTATTTTACTACATTTGTAGTATTTTGTCAAAATTAGTCGCGTTTTTACATCAGAATTTCTGGTTAAAGTTCATCTCGATAAACGGTTCATAGAGAACCGGCCTGCCGAATTCCGTGTAAGGCTGGAATTTCATGCCAAGATCGAAGAGTTTCATATCGAAGTCCAGCCCGAAAGTCTGCAGGGGTATCAGGCTGTTGACGTCAAGGGGGTTCCTTGAAATTATCAGATCGTACTGGATGAAAACATCGGGGATTATATATTTTCCGACCGATATTGTCGATCCTTCGAACATGTCGGCAGTGCTGAGGGTACTTTCTCCGAATATTGTTTTTCTTGCCCAGGTGTCTATAACACCCGTCCTGATCATGAACATATCGAGGCCCAGCCTTCTCCTCAGGTCGACTGTAAGCGGATTGAAAATGAAGACATTTTCCGCCGCGCTGCTCACCCCTGCGGGAATAAACCCTCCTGATTGAGGGCCTGAATTCGAGACAGTGGCTTCTTCATTCTGCGATTGAAGGCCAAGGACAGCCGAAAGCTCTCCTTTCGATTTCGGAGGGGATGAACTTAGCGTCCCGAGGGTCAGGTTATCCGCCTTGCCGGTAAATGTCAGGAATACTTCCACCCATGTCCCCGCGCTGTCCTGGTATTTTGTCGACGATTCGAGATTCACATAAGGAAGGGGGTCCCCCGGATTGCCGCTGAATATCGCCTTTCCGTTATTAACCGTGAAGTCTTTGCCTAAATATACCAATGTCCCCCTGTCTACCTCGACATTTCCCTTTATGCTTAAGCTCTTGTCGGAGAGGGAGCCCCCGACGGCCAGAATATTATTTTTTTTAAGGAACACATCGATAAACTCGTTTGAAAATTTTACTCCGCTGCCGATATGCAGAGGCAGGTTCCACCTTATATTATTAAATATGCTCATGGCCGGAACCTTATTGGTATTTGTCGAACTATTTCCGCCCAGCGAGCTTAAATATATCAGGAAATTATTAACGGTCATATCGCCGGTTACAGTCAGGGATCCGAGCTCCCCTGTCAGTTTAAGGTTATTTATCGATATATTGCCCGTTATTTTATAATCCGGTTCGATTATGTTGACCGGAACCGCCGGGATTTTTTTATGGGACATTACGGTTATATCGAGGTATGGATTGAACAGGCTTTTAAAATCCGCCGTACCCTCGAGCATAAAATCATCGGCGCCGGCATAAAGAAATATGTTGGTCAGGATCATCCTGTTGCTGGTTATTGAAATGACGGTATTGAAATCCTTTAATTTCAGCCCGAGGTCGCTGAATTCCGCAAAGGCATGTTTAAACTCAACTTCGCCCTTCATAACAGGCGAGTTCATATTCCCATTGAAGGAGAGTAAAATACCGCAGTCCCCTTTGATATCTTTCATGAAACCCAGGGAGGAAAGAATGTCAAGAGGAGTTCCCAGGCTGAAATCGGCCTTTATGATATTGTTGCTTATCGTCCCCGAATACCCGGCCTGGATATTCTTGTTTTTAAAAGCGACTTTCCAGTTTTTTAACACCCCGGCAGATTTATAATACCCATGCAGGCCCCTGCCGTCACTGTCGTTAAAGGCGATTGAATTGCCCTTTATTTCAATATCCCCGGTTATTCCGTAAAGAGTCCTGCCTGAAATAGTCAGGCTTGCCAGGTCATAAAACACATCCTGGCCGGATGTCTTGCAATAATAGCTTAATGAGCCTTCTGCCTTGAGGTTATCGTCATAGCTTATTTTCCCTTTAGCGTCTATCGAATAATCCGGATCCGATACATTGATGTTTAAATTAAGGCCGGCTTTAATATCTCCGTAAAGCAGGTCAATATTATTAAATGACCAGATATTGCCTTCCTTTTTTATTTCGGGAATGTTAAGGTAGAAACTCTTCGAATTCTCTGAATTTACCGCGTTAAGCGATCCGCTCACCCGCGATGACGATGAATCCCCTGAAAATATTATTTTTCCGGATACCAGGACATCGAGGGTATCCTTGATAATATCCTTGATCTTAAAATTCCTTACCTGCAGCATGGCGTAATAATTTCCCGGCCATGAAGAGACAAACAGGGAGCCTCCTCTGTCGAAATCCACCTGGCCGTATAATTGATTTCCCTGCTGGTAAAGCTTTCCATGTCCTAATACCCTGTCGTCCTTCGTGTCGATCAGGAAATGGTCTATAGACAGATACGAATCCTGCCTTGTCGAATTAAAATCTACTATAACCGCCCTGCCCCGGGCATCATAAGCGGATTTAAGACTCATGCTCAAAATTTTATCCATATATATGCTATCGTTATATTCAAAAGAAATGCTGCCCTCAAGCCCCACATGAGTTAACGGGTATTGAACCGCGGAAACGGAAAGCGCGCTGATGTCGTTCAGGTATTTGATGGCGATTTTTATATCCCTGTCTATAAATATTTCCGTGTCCACGGCGCTGCTGATGCCGCTTATAAGGACAGTCCCTTTCATTGGCAGGCTGTATTTATCACGGTATTTCGCCATGCCGCTTAAAAATACCGCGGTATCATTTTTATTGGTGCCTTTAAAAGACAGGTCGAAATCGGAGCTAAGGCTGTAATCGGCAAATTTAACATTCCTGAAAGATAGGAAATTCCTGGAATAGGCAAGCCCGGCTGAAATGCCTCCGGCGTCGACCTGGGCCGTAAGGGAAAAATTATTGGACCTGTCCGGGAATACATGCATCATACCCGAGTACCTGCCCGAGCTGATGCCGAGTATATCGAAGCCTGTATTGCTCACTACAGCAAGACCGGATACGTCCCTTGCATATACGAACAGATCGTATCTGCCGTTGGTCACATACCCGTTCATAGACCCGTTATATAAAGACTGCATTGAGGAAAATTTGATCCCGTTTGAAATTACATCCGCTTCTGTGTAAACGCTGCCGATAGGCCCGCCGTTCAATTCCGCCTTTTCACCGGTTATTACAAGTTTATCTTTTGCGGTCTTTTCTAAATTAAAGCTTCCGCTGACAAGAAGGCCGGGAATAATAGTGAAATTATCAAGACTGGCAAAACCGTAAGGCAGCACGTCTCCCGCGTCAATATTGAGATCGGCGTTTCCGTTCCCGTATTTTACAGATTTTATGCTCCCCGTTATATTCCACTTGCCGCCGGCATCCGAGGAGACCTTCAGTAAAAAGCCTTCTTTGTTTGTGCTCGAATTAAGAATTATATCGAAACCCCATTTATTGCGGTCTGTAAAATAAGAAAGACTGTAATGAAAAGAGCCCCTGTTGAAAATATGTTCGAAAAGGTAATACTCATCCATGTATTCGAGATTGACGTCCTTTTCAAGTGTATAATACACGGACCCGTTTTCCATTCTTATTTTTTTAGAGGGGAACGACCTCTCCAGGTCGACGGAAATAGTCTTGTTAATATTGAAATAAGCGTCTTCATTGCTGATTACGGAAAAACCGCCGGCATTGATATCCCTGAAATGGACTTTGCCGCTTCCGTTCTTTTCCGAAAGTGAATATTTGAAATCGAGTTTTAAATCGGAGGAGATCAATCCGGTCGATAAACCCGCATGGACCTGGGCGTTGACAAAGGCGGCCAGGTCGATGTTATCGTTATTAACCTTTAAATTAAATCTGTCCAGGTAAAAATCCGTTTCAATTCCGCCCCCGCTCTGCAGGCTGATGTACATTTCATTGCCTGATAAAGTAAGGTCTAATGGCGCTGCCTCAGGCCGGCGTTCATCCAGCCCGGCCGTCTCAAACTTTTTGAAAGCCTCCGGGTCTCCTCTGAAAGATATCTTTTTTAAAACGGCATGATATATCGCCGTTGCGGGAGAACCTGTAAAGATTCCAAGGGGGTTGTAATAAATATCCGCGCTTTTAACCGTGATCGAATAATCTTCTGATTCGCTATGTATATCGAACAAATGGATCGAAATAAACGGGATATTCAAAATGCCGCCTATTTTGACGGATCCGTTTTTCAGGTATGCGCCGAGCGCTTTTTCCACCGAGCTTTTGTTTGCATATGAAATGATCTGGAAAACCACTATCAATATGAAATATATCAGTATCGCCGATAGAATCCATGTAATTATTTTCTTTATATTGAAACCTTTAAACATATGTGTCCTGTGGGCTTTAAAAATTATCTAATTCACCGTTCAGCCTGTCGGTGATCCTTTTTGTCGCGACGTCAACTGCCTGTCGGATGTTGAGCCCGGTTCCCCTCTCCATTAAAGTAAGGCCTTTTTCCGTTTTCCCCGTCTCGAGGCTGACAAACGATAGTATGAACCTGACTTCAACCGACTTGAGCTGGCTGTCGTTTAGATTGTAATCCTTGAAAACAATGTCTTTTCCTATTTCACCAAGGTAGTTGATCTGCCTGGTTCCGATCAGCATTCTCCTGACACCGGGATAACTAAGCTTAATATGTTCGATTATAGCCTGCCTGATCCTTCCTTCTTCCCTGCCTGACGCGACTACCGCGGAAGGAATTTCGGCGGATATTATATTATACCCCGCATCGGCTAACTTGCCGGAAACGCTTTCCTGGAATTTCGACGATAATTCACCCTTTGAATTCTGCTTATCTTCCCTGACAAGGTCGAAAATGACAAGGGCCGTAGTGAGCGCCTTATCGATTTTCACTTTCGATAAACCGAAGCGCAGGGCCTGCCGGTCCTGTATTCCTGTAAGCCTCGTGTAAAAATCGGGATCGAATTTTTTAACTTCGTCGAATTTGGCAAGTGAAATAGAGGAATATATCATGAGCCTGTCCGGGGAAGTGCTGGCTATCTTATCCACGCTGTAATCCACCTCTCCGTTTTTGTCAGTCGTATTGCCCTTTTTCGAGGACAAAACGGCGTTAGTATTCTGTTCGCCGACTTCCAGCATAAGGCCGGCGACGCTTCCCGATGTTCTCGACGATGCGGCCCTGATCCTGATAGGGTCGCTTCCGCCTTCCAGGTACGCGTATTTCGGAGATCCGACCAGGTTAAAAGACAGGCTGGAAAGTTCGAGAAGTATTATATCCTTCGCCTGTTCGTAAAGATCCGAGTTTTCTGCCGCTTTCTCGCTGAGCGTAAGGGCAGCCAGGGACAGGTCGATAGCCCTCGAAAGATTTCCATTCGAAATCTCCCTGTCGGCTTCGCCGAGGTAGGCATCGGACTGTTTACGTTGATCGCTGACAAGCTTCTGAAGCCTTGCCCTTTCCTTTTCAACCCAGTCCTGGGGGAATTTTATCAGGCAGTACATGGTTATGGAATTATCCGAATACTGCTCGTAATAGAAATCCTCAAGGTCTATATTGACATCAGCGCTTCCCCTGCCCTCGATAGTCTGCTCGATAGTCTGGTTTTCGCTCGAAACATTATCGGAATCCGAAATTTCTCTTGTGCTTTTAAACCTTGCAGTGGCCCTGAAGCCAATATATTCGATAAGCTGGGAGGCGGCGTCATCGACAGCCTCTTTTTTAGCGCTTTTCATGTCGGGGGATTTCGAACTCATTCCGACAAAGTAAACATATTCGGGAGATTTTCTTTTTTTAAGCACCCATTCCGGCATTGAAGGCGCCGAAGTTTTAATAACAGTCGCCTGGTCCGCCGCGTACGCTCTCTGTGCGGCACACAGCAAAACCGCGGCCAGGGCTGAGAGTAAACACAGTGAAAAAGCCTTCATGATGGACCTCCCACTGTATATTATATCATCATTTCAGCATTTTATCATTTAAAAGCGATAATTTACTTCTGGCTCAGGACAAATACTCCGTCCCAATCCGCCGGAGGCGGGTTTTTCCTGTACCTGAGACATCTTTCATGATAGGTCTTTGAAGGGGGATCGGAGTATTTTTTAACAATCCTCCCGAACATCTCGGCTGCGCTGTCCCAGTTCTTGCTCCTGTATTCCTCGAGCGCCCTGTTATAATCCTCGATTATCCGGAGTTTTTCCTCCCCGACCTCGCCTGTCCTGCCGACAAGCTCGTAAACCTCGGACGGGGTCGCCTTGCCGATGACCCTGATGAGATCGAGCTTCCTGACCACAAAACGCTCGCCGATCTGGTTGCATGTGAATTCGGAGATCATTGTATAAGTTCCGTAATTTTTATTGGCGCCTTCGAACCTTGAAGCGGTATTGACAGTATCCCCCATCATCGTGTAGTCCATCCTCTGCTGCGAACCCATGTTGCCGATAATGGCAGGCCCGGTGTTCAGGCCCATCCTGGCGTAAACCGGGGGATATCCCTCCCTGATCCATTCGTCCCTGAGCCTGTTAAGCGAATTCTGCATATCCACCGCGGCATTGCAGCACCTTATCGCATGGTCGGGATGGGGAATAGGCGCCCCGAAAAACGCCACGATTGCGTCTCCCTCGTATTTATCCACTGTCCCGTCGTTGGCAAGGATTATATCGGTCATTGCCGTAAGATACTTGTTGAGCAGGGTAACAACTTCTTCGGGCGAAAGTTTTTCCGATATGCTTGTAAAACCGGCGATATCCGAGAAGTAGGCGGTTATCTCCCTTCTCTCGCCGCCTAATTTCAGGAGGTTGGGATTTTCTATCACCTGCTTGACGACCTCCGGAGAGAGGTACTGCATGAATGCCTTTTTGATGTAATTTTTCTGCCTGTCGTAGGAGATGAATTTATAAGCCGTGAAGAGCGCTATGCCTATTACAAAACTTGTTATTATCATTATATAGTCGAAAATCACCCCGAATAAAGCCAGGCAAACATATTGCATCAGCAGCACGGCGCTCAGGGCTATAAGGGCCGTCACAGACTCCCTTAAAGCGGACGTGATCCTGATGGAGAGGATATAGATGCCCAGAACCAGCAGAAGAGAGATGACGATATTCCACCATTCGGGAACTTTTGTTAGAAACGCGCCCTGGTGGATCATGTTTATGATCGTCCCCTGCATGTAATCGAGGGGCGCGATGGGGTCGATCGTTATCATTCCCCTATCGGTACTCGCCTCCGCCGTCCAGCCTGTTATTGTTATTTTACCTTTTACAACAGAGAGTTTATTGGTAAGGTCGTCTATGATTTTCAAATCGCTCTTAATTGAGTCCCTGTCCCCGGAGGAAATGTTCTTTTGAGCCTGCAATGCCGCAAGCTCCCTTTTAGCCTCGAAATAGTAAACAAGGTCAAAAAATGACACATGGGTCCCGAAAGCCCTGCTGAAAGGCCTCGTCCAGTTTAAATACATCTTATTATTTTCATCCACGGGTATTTTTATCGATTTTCCGTCTTTTTCAGGCAGTTTGATATACTGCCCGGGCCTGATCTCTATTTTATCCCTGTCAACGCCAAGCTCGTCCATGACAACAGGCATCGAAAGCTGCGGAACAAGGTAGCCTTTGTATGCAGTGAACAGGGCTATTCTTCTTAAGGAACCGTCAAGGTCCTTGGGAGCTGATGTCGACCCTATGCCCTTGGCGCCAAGGTATAGGGGAAAAACAGGGCTTTCCATGAATTCGTCGTCATCCAGCTGGTTTGTCAGCCTCAAATCCTTGAGCGGTATGAAATAATTATCGATTATCTGGGCCTCTTTATCCGGATCCTGGATGATCCTTTCCTTGGCGGTGCCGTTTACTCCCTTGCAGGAAAGGTATGTATTTACAGGTTCGGCAGCGAGGGCCTTCGCAAATTCCTTGTCCTGCTCTATGACAAGATTGGTCAGTATTTCCTGGAGAGGGTATGAATGCGTGTCATCCCTGATATCTTTGTATACTCCCTGGTTAAGCTCCTGCGGCGCCGGATTAAAATAGTCTATGTCAAGCACAATCTTATCTGCGCCGAGTTCTTTAAGCGTGGAAATCCCCTCCGCCATTATATACCTCGGGATCGGCCAGACTCCGAGCTTATCTATGGTCGTATCGTCGACATCAACATATAGAATTTTATTCCATTCCGCTATTTTGGGTTTGAGTGAAAACATTATATCGTAGAGCTTGTAATTGATGTCCTTTCCGGCGAAGCTTATGGCCGTCAGAAACCCGATTGCCACGCTAAGGAGGATGAATGACCATTCTATCAGGTTTTTCCTGTTCACCTTCGTTCCTCCTATATTCTGACGCTAACGCCGCCCAATACCAGATACTTCGGCGTCGTGTCCGCAAAGGCGTCCCCTGTTATAAAATACCCGCCTGTGACAAAAACCGTCAGATCGGGATCTATATCATAAATGCAGCCGCCCGATATCTCCTGGCCGATCTTATATCCGCTTCCGGTATAGAAGCCGTTGACGGAATCGTTGGTTGTCATCCTCGTGTAATAATAATAATTCAGGGTAAATGTCAGGTGGTCGCCTGAGGCTTTGATCAGGCCTCCGGCCTGTGCCATGACCATATCGGCGAGTTTCGGATCTACCACTACGCCTGTGACATACTGCCCGAAAGTGTCGAACTGCCCGTCCGCCTGGCCGCCGCCGGTGTTGGTATTATTGTTGCCCGTTGCGGCGGAAAACTTCAGCACGAACCCGTATTTAAAATCTCCTCCCGTCAGGTAATACGCCCCTAAATTTCCTCCGAATGCCTGGATGGCGTTGGAAGGGGAAAGGTTCCCGAATTCCCCTATAATTGTCCCCGCGATCACCAGATCGTCAAATATTGTGGATTTCGCGTTGATTCCTATATAAACCGGGTTATAGCTGTTGTTTGTCGACAGGTCCTGGGAATACAGGGCGATGAGTCCTACCGATTCGATTCCCAGGCCTTTCTTCTCGATATCAATGCCTGCGAAAAGCCTGCTGGGACCGTTAGAAAGAACAAGGTCCGAGGGAGTGATCTGGAACTGGTTTACTTCGATCGGCAGAAATCCCGAATAATAGACATAAGCCCTCGCAGAAAGCCCGAGAAGATTGGCTCCGCCCTTGATGCCGTCGGCCAGGTTCCCTATCAGTATGCCGTCTCCTTCAACATAGTAATCCCTTCCGAGCTGTGCGCCGAAATCGTCCCCGAAATATGTAATGCTGAGCCTGTCCACGTAAATGCTGTTAGTCTTGTAGAGGTCGAAATACGTGTCCTTGAGCCTGAATTTCAGATAAGTCTGGTCGTCGGCATACATCTTGACCCCGAGGTTGGCTATGTTGTAAAAGCTGTAAAAAGAATTGTTCGAAATGTCTGTCCCGACAGCCATCATCGGTATCTCTTCCACCGAGAAATCGTAATGGAACCCGAAAAGAGGGACAGAGACCGCGCCGATTAAAATCCCGAGTAATATTAGCCTTTTCATATTGAGCTCCGTTCCTATAATCTTTCAGGTTCCGGTATTGCCTGCGACTGGATGAACTGTATTGTAAAACCTCTCAGGCCGCCGTTTATAGTATTGTTTTCCGTATCGTTATCGCTAAAAGGATTGTTCTGGTCTAATCCTGTGTATATATTGTCGAAATTTCCGAATAATCCCTGGCTTCCCGCGACTCCTCCATGCTCTCCCCGCCCGGCGGCAAAACCGTTGCCCTGGTTGTTGAAAATGCCTATGTGTCCGTCGATAACATCGACTGTCATCCCCCCGAACGATGTATATCCCACATCCTCTTCGCTTCCGAGTACGGATGCCGTTCCTCTCGGGGTCTGAACCTTGAACGACGACTGCTCGCCCGCGACCTTAGAAAAACGCACTTTCACCTTGCCGGTTTCCAGGCTGATTTTCTGGTCATGCGACCCCGCAAAATTAGCTTCCTTGAAAGTGGCGATGGACAGCTCTTTTACTTCGAAAAACCCGCCTGCGGTTTCGACCCTGACGCTCGAATTTATGCCGGTCATAATTTTATCGCCGTTTTTTATTTCCATGGAAAGCGCGGCTTTCTGCCATTTGTCTCCGCCGAGTATATCTACCTTGCCCGTCATATCTTTTATTGTCCCGCCGTGCGTAAGCCCGAAAAACAGGGTGATTAACGCTACGCTTATAACCTGTTTCATAATTTCCTCCTTTACCTGTGGCCTTTTATAGCGCCTGTGAGCTCGATCAGCTCTTTTCCGGATATGCTCCTGTTCCAGGAAAAGCTTTCCGGAAATATTCCGTCGTAGACAAGGCTCTGCGCCGCATATCTCGAAAACCCCGTCAGCCTGTAATAGGCCCCGCCGTATGCTTTTCCGAACTCTATAGCGATAATAGCCAGCGTGCCGGCATCGAGGTTCTGATCCCTGTTAAGGGCCTTGATGCTGGGAAGGTTTATTTTATCGATGTCGGCGATTACAGCGTCCGGATTGTCTATCGAGTAAATTACATAAATCGCGTCGCCGACCGTTGCTGTCTTCTTGTCCATTATTGTTCTCATATCCTCATTTGACAGCGAGTACAATCCCCCTGCCATGAAAAGCGCCAGTAATATCAGAATGTTGAGTTTGATCATTATCAGCCTCCTTTTTTTTAAGTTGCGGGTACATTATTGGTATTTATATTATCAGGCGTGTTATTGATGACTGCCGTGTTGATGAAAAAGTTTATAATCCCGGTGAATCCGAAAATCCCTCCGCCTGAATATCCCGAACCATAATTAACGGCGTTATTCATTATCAAACAGTTGTTCAATGTATTTCCCCCGACATTCTGGTCGAAATAGATTCCGCCCCCGTATCCGTTGGCATAATTCGAAACTATAGAGCAATTGTTGAAGACATTTCCCGTAGAGGAGTAGAATAAAATGCCGCCCCCGCTTTGACCGGAGGAATTGTTTGAAATAGAGATATTGTTGAATGTAAGGCCGCTTGAATTATTGATCGACATGCCTCCGCTCCCGTTTATAATCACTATATTGTTGATTGTAATGCCGCTGCAGTATGTAAAATATACTCCGGTCTCGAAGAGATTCAAAACATTCAAAAAAGACTGTCCTGAAGATGCCGTGAAAGAGCTGTTGTATCCTCCCGTGACGGTCATGTTGGTTATATAAGCCATAGTGACAGCTCCGGCGGCTGAAGACAGGCCGGTGCCGTCTGCATATGTACCCGACTGCAGGAAAACGTTGGCAATGCCCCAGGTGAAGGCGTTATGTATAGCCGTAGTGATAGTCAGCACGGGGGATGACGGTAAAATCCCGCCGCTTGAGCTCGAGTCGCTGCCCGCCGGAGCGACATAGACAGCCTGAGGTAAGTTTCTGAAGCTCTGCGGCACCTGGTTGTTATAAGCAGTGTTATTGTAGCGGTAAAGGTCATAATTCCCCTTTCCGTAGCGGTCCGAAGCAAAATATACCTTGTAATTGTCCGCCGTATCAATAAAGGGGTAAGCGTCGTTTGCGGACGAGGCGTATACTGGCATATTTATGGCGCTGTAAGCATTTGCGGGCCCTGTTACGGAAATCTCTCCGTTAAGCTGCCTTTTCGATCCGGAAGTGCTGTCGTAAAGCATGTAAAGGCTCGCAAAAGAACCGTTTGCGTTCTGGAAACCCGCGGCGGAGTTATGCGGAGCCGAAACGGTGATAGTCGTCGATGCCATCCAGTAACCGGCGTTCCAGTGATATAGAGATACCTGGTCAGGAAGGCTTTTCTCAACTATCGATAAAGAAGAAGCACCTGCAATATAACTTATGTGAACGGCGTCATATATTCCGATTTCGCTTAACATTCCACCGTTTGTCTGGAACGAAGGCGTCAACTGATATGTCAGAATATTTGTTGCCCCCCCTGAAACAGAGAGGTATGTAATGCAGGCTTCGCCGTTATATTGGAACACGACAGGGGAAAAATCCGCCGTACCGGGCTGGTTGATATCGGGCCCGAGTTCCTTGAGATTGTAAAACTTTTCCGCCGAATTCATCTGCGCATAGTATATGGCCATTGTGCCGCTTCTGTCCGAAGCGAAAAAGATATAGGCATTGCCGCTGCCGTCCCTGTAAATAAAAGGCGTAATATCGTTTGCGGTGTCGGAACTGAGATTGCCTCCGCCCTGTAATGCAAGACTTACATTCTCGGCCTGCTGAGATTCGCTCCCGCTGTTATGAGACAGCAAGCCGCTGCACCCGTAGAGCGCCGCCCCCATTGATGTAATAATGCATAATTTTAAAAGCCTGTTCACGACACCCCCCAATAATCTTTTGTAATTTCCCGGTACCATTTCCATTTTATCATACCGGATAATAAAATGTCAAGAACTTCAAAACCCTTCTCTCAGGGATGACGGCACCTCTTTGTCATAGGTCAAAATGTTATACCTGTAAAGGTCGTAATTCCCGTTGCCCGCCCTGTCCGATGCGAAATACACTTTGTATCCCCCCGCCGTATCGATATATGGAAACGCGTCATTCGCCGATGAAGCATAATCCTTTATCGAAAAAGCTGTTGTATTCGTCGTGGTTCCGAAGCTGTAGACTTCCCCGCCAAGCTGGTGTTTTGAACCGGAAATGTTGTCATAAAGTATGTACATATTGGTTGACGGGCCTGAAGTTGTTACGAATTCGCCCGTGGAGTAATGCAATGACGATACTTCGATAATACTGCTGAAAGTCCAGTTCGGCGCTCCCGTGGCGGTATTGAAGTAATATTGCTGTATACTGGTCCCCCCGCTGAAACTTCCGTAAGCTCCCTGAAGATATACGGTGCCTGCAGAACTGGTATAGACGCTTATCTGAGAATAATTTGTGCTGCCATTCACCCCGTTAAACGCTAAACCTGTCGAATTCGTAGCGAACGATCCGTTTAACGCGTAGGTCAGGATATTGTTGCTCGGATTAAAAAATATGTTTGTATTTACAGTCAGATAAGCTATATAGTTCACACCCCCCGCTTTAAAAACAACAGGTGAAAAATTGGTGGACCTGGGCTGGTTAATGTCTAAACCCATCTTGGCCAGATTGAAAAACTTCCCGGAAGAATCCATCTGTGCATAATATATGGCGTAAGAACCGTCACGGTCGGATGCGAAAAATAGATATGCATTCCCAGTGCTTGAATCCCTGAAAAGAAAAGGCGTTATTTCATTTGCCGAAGCGGTGCTCAGGTAACCGCCTCCTTCCATCGCAAGGCCTATCTTTTCAACCTGGGGCAGCGTATTAACGCCGTTTTCCGATAAATAGCCGCTGCATGAACCCAATAAAGATGCTGCAATCATAGATATATAAACTCTTTTTAAACTGATCATATAACTCTCCTATATCTGGAAGCTAATAATTGACGCATTATTCGTCAATAGGGCCGAAAGTGCATTTAATTTTGTTTTTCCTGTTTAACATTTATAATATAACCGGAAGATAAAAATGAATAAGAAGACTCTCGGGCGTTTTAAGGATCAGCTTGGTTTTGCCCGCAGCCGCGGAACTTTCAAAGACTGCTCATTTTACCCATGCCATACGATGCCGGAGGGGGAGAATCTCGACTGCACTTTCTGCTACTGCCCCTTTTACCCATGCGGGGGCAAAATCGGCACAGGGGCCTGGTATAAGGGGGTCTGGGACTGTTCGTCATGCGTTTTTATTCACAGGGGCGGGATAGTCAGCAGGATTTTCGAGCTGATTTATGCCGACAAAAAAATTTCGAAGATAAAAAAAACGATCAGGAAAGAATTCTGCCGATAATAGGATAATAGATAAAATTCGAAGGTAACATGTCATTTAAGCATTTTGTGATCGGCGTCGTAGGCCGGAGCGGCGCCGGAAAGTCGAGTGTGGCTAAAATTTTTCAGTCCGATTACGGGTTCACCGTTATCGACGCCGATAATATCGGGCATATTACCCTTGAAGAAAATATGCCCGGAGTGGTGGCTATTTTCGGTTCGCGAATACTCAACGAGAAAAACGAGATAGACCGCGGCCTGCTTGGGGATATCGTGTTTTCAGACCCTGAAAAGCTCAAAACCCTCAATTCAATCCTGCACAGTGAAATGAAAAAAAAGATAACCAGGATGCTTTCAGAAATAACGAATAAGCTTGTGCTGATCGACGCCGCGCTCCTTTTCGAGATCAGGCTCGACGAACTCTGCGATTATATCGTGTCTGTCGAGGCCCCTGACGGGAAGATCAAATCCAGGCTCATGAAAAGCCGGAACTGGGACTCGGCAAGGATAGAAAACATTCTAAAGGCGCAGGAAAAGCCGTTATCGCGGAAGCAGGATATAGATTACGTCTTTTTCAACAACGGAGACGAGGATAAACTGAGAAAGCAGGTTGAATTTTTCATCCTCGCAGTATTATAAAAGGGGCAATAAATGGCTCACCGCAGAGACGCAAAGTACGCAAAGATTCTAATTAATTTTTTGCATTATTATATTCTTTTCTTTCTTTGCGCACTCAGCGCCTTTGCGGTGATGTTTTTAGGCGCATGCTCCCTCTACCAGAAGCCCGTATCCGGCGCATCTCCTGTTGTCAGGGTCCTTTTATACCAGGGCGTTTCGGTTTCAATAAACCCCCTTGGGGGCAATTATATTTTATCCTACAACACCAGGAAGGAAGAGGGCGAGGGCCGGATCAATGCTGGAATCAACGGCGAAGACGTTTCCCTCAACGGGGTCGCGATCAAGGCGCCGATGATAGAAATATACACCGGCGATGGGTTTACATTCGCCGGGAAAAAATACGGCGGAAGCGCCGCTTTAGTCATATCCAACCGGAATATTATGCTCATCGATTCCATCGATATCGAATCATATCTCAAGGGAGTGCTCCCGGGCGAGGTTTCCTCCGCATGGGAGGGTGAAGCTTTAAAGTCGCAGGCTGTTGCTTCCAGGACATACGCCCTTTTCGAGGTCGTAAATTCCAGGAAGAAGGGCCGCTTTTTCGACCTCTACAGCGATACCCGTTCGCAGTCTTATGAAGGCCGTGAAAAGGAAACCAGGCAAACATCTTTCGCCGTTGATTCGACCCAGGGCGAGGTCCTGAAATTCGATGGAAAGATTATTCAGGCTTTCTTCCATTCATCGAGCGGCGGGATGACTGAATCATCATTCGAGGTATTCGGGGATTACAAGCCCTACCTCACCCCGGTAGAATCCCCCTATTCTTCGATTTACAAGGACGACAGGTGGGAAGCCTCAATTCCCCTCGAGCGCGCCGGAAGATTATTTAAAATCACGAATAAGATAATAAGCGCGGCCGTCACGGCCAGGACGGATTCAAAGAGGATCAGGACTGCGGAGTTCACCGACGACACCGGCCGGAAAACGGATATACCGGGAAGGGATTTGCGTGAAATCCTGGGGCCTGCTTTAATGAAAAGCACCAGGGCAAACCTCAGGATATCCAACGATAACCTTCTCATAAGCGGGGCCGGCAGCGGCCATGGAGTCGGAATGGGCCAGTGGGACGCCCAGGGCATGTCGAAGCAGGGTTATACCTATAAATATATTCTCGCCTATTTCTACCGCGGCGTGAGCATAGATAAGGTGTGGTAAAAAGCCGCCGGATCCCCGGATCAGTTTTTAAACAGCCTGTCCAGTTTGTCTTTATAATATTCCGCTGGTTCATCGAGCGGTATCCCCGCCAGCCTGTCCCTGACGAAAACCTTTGAGCAGAAATCCGGGTCGGCGGCGGCGAGCTTTGCTCCGATATCTCCGGCGGATTTTAATATCCTGCCGCAGGCCGGACTTTCCCGGGAGAAACTGCTCATGATTTTTTTTATACACTCTGCTTTAAGAGCCGCCGATGCGTTATCCGCTTGCGCAGCCTGAACCGCGGCTTTTTTTATGTCATTAAAATCCGTTGCCTTTAAAGCCCCTATTTCCGATCCGCCCCTTATATAATAATTGCAGGGAAACATTTTACTTACGGCATCTTTGATCAGGAGAAGCTGGGGGTTTGAAAAATATTCCCCGCAGGAGCCTGCGCCCGCACCCGGTGCTGCTGTTATTCCTGGCCGAGAAAGGAATTGTGTTGTTTTCGCATGAAAAGTCTTTATCCTGTCGGAAAATGCCCTGTCCCTTTCGCGGAACGTATTGCCCCTGCTGTGGCTCCCTGTCCGGGCGGAATAAGACAGGTCCAGGCCGGCGAATACAACCATGCCCGTTGTAATACTATTGGCGATAACGCCTGCGTCGATTACGACGGACGGATGCTTCAGTGTATATTCAGCTTTATCGAGCCCTTCATCGATGTCATAAAATATCACGGGGTTTTCCAGGGCCGATAATAAGGCGCTGCTGCTGTAAACGCTCGCAAGGACCGGAATGCCGGATGGAATTCCTCCTTGATGAAGTTTGTTATAAACCCCGCCGTCGCTTACAACAATGAAGTCAGGTCTTATGCCGCTGTCAAGAAGCGTCGCCGCCGCGGGAAGTACGGCAATAATTACAATGCGCTCCGAATTATGCCTTATACCTTCAAGAGATTTATCGAGCGATGGCCCGGCGGCGCAGACAACGGCGGGCAGCCGGGACGGCGCGACTCCGCCTTTTCCGCAGCTGAAGAAATTTTTATTTTCCCTGAACAGGGCCGTATTCCTGATAAAATTAATAAACCAGACTTTTGAAAAAAAAGACGAGACTTTGATATTCTCAGAGGCTATGCCTATCGTCTCCGATAAAAGCCAGGTGAAAACCCTGTACTCATCGGGATATGCCTTTTTATATGCCTCGAGGGCGAGAATTTGAGGCTTCTTGCGTTCGAGAAGCTTCCTCTCAATCAGGGCAGGGCCGGGCAACACTCTGCTATCCGCCTTCAAATAGAGGGCCGTAACGGGGTCGGGTTCATATACGAATATATCTTCTTTTTTAACGCCTTTCGCGGCTAAAGCCCCTGCCGTGTATCCGAGGGCGCTCCCGAAAATAATGAAAAACTTTTCCTTTATATCTCCCGAGCTATCGACAAACCTGGCGCTTTCACGCTCAGGATCGTATGAGCTGATAACATATGAGCCGTCTTTTATTATCGTCGGTGAGCCGTTTTTAGCCTTTCCTATGACGGTCATAATATGAAGTCCGCCTTTCTCCCGCAGCTCGAGCATTTTCCTTCTTTGATGCCGCTGACCGATGCATTGTAGCCTTTTCTCACGACAAGCACATTCCTGCATGAAGGGCAGTAACTGTTGCTGTCCGCGTAAGCGTCCATATTTCCGGTATAAACATAATCAAGATAAGAGTCCGCCATTTTCTTTGCTTCGTTAATTATTTCCGTGTCCGTGGCTTTCTCTTTATAAAGGTACTGCGGGAAATACCTCGACAAATGATATGGTATGGACCTGTCCGCTCCGGATATCCATTTGATCAGTCCCCCGAGCTCCTCAAGATTATCGTTGAGGCCGGTCACGACTAAAGTGGTAAGTTCTATATGTACTCCTGCCTTAATAAACTGTTCAATGGAATCGAGCACAGGCTTCAGGCTTCCGCCTAATTTCCTGTAATTTGATTCCGTGAAGGCCTTTAAATCTATATTGGCGGCGTCTATCAGGGGCAGAAGTCCGGAAAGGGGCTCTTTATTGATGTAGCCGTTGGTTACCAGGATATTTTTATATCCCTTTTCTTTCATCAGTCCTGCCGTTTCCCTGACAAACTCGATCCAGACAAGGGGTTCTGAGTACGTGTAAGCGGCCCCGCCGAATACTGGACGGCTGAAAACCCCGGACCTGTTCTCGAGGACTGATACTATATCCCCGGGAGAAGAGATGTTGAACACGTCTTCGCCCCGGTCGTCGAAATATCTGGAAATATGGTAGTTCTGGCAGAACGGGCAGTGAAGATTGCACCCGACTGTTCCTATCGAAAGGACTTCATTTGCCGGGTAATAGTGATAGAGGGGCTTTTTTTCTATCGGATCGAAAGACAGGCCCGATATTACACCGTAATTCATGCTGTAAAGCATGCCGCCCTCGTTTTTCCTGGCCCCGCAGATCCCGGATTTTCCATCTGCTATAAGACAGTTGTGGGGGCAGAGCATGCAGCGAACGGCGGGCTCTTTCTCTTTTTTAAAACAGCAGGCAATTTTCATAAGCTATTCTGACATATTATTTTCAATCAGTCAATTCAGATTATTAAAAGTGGAGATAACCTTTTCCAAGCCCTTCCCATTCGAGTTTTTTCCCATTCAGATACACATCCCTTCCCGCTTCAATTATTCTGCCTATGCATGTGAGCCTGGCCCCTGTGTATCTCTTCACGAATTCCGGGTCGATCATATCGGGAGATGTGAACACGATCTCGTAATCCTCGCCGCCGCACATCGCGAAGTTATAAAAATACTCGGCCGAGCTTTCGAAAGAAGGTCCTATATGATTCTGCGGAAGCGGCAGTTTTTCAATGTCTATCCTGAATCCCGCCGCGCTTTCATCGGCGATATGGGCAAGGTCCGCAAGAAGCCCGTCGCTTATGTCTATGGCGGAGTTTATATCGTACCTCTTTTTCAGATAGTGCATAAGGCTGACCCTTGGAAAAGGCCTGTAGTGCCTTAGCGTAAAATAATCCTTATCGAGGACCGGCTCTTTCAAACTGTCAGTGATGATCGATAGCCCGATCGCGCTGTCCCCGAGGCTGCCCGTAACATAAATATAATCCCCGGGCCTCGCGCCGCTCCTCAATAACGGCTTCGTCTTTGTATAGCCTATCATGGTCACTGTTATGAAAAGGGATGGGGATTTTACCGTATCTCCTCCCACGAGGTCGAAAGGAAGTTTGTCCCTGATATAAAGCATCCCCTGAATAAATTCATCCATGTCGGCGCCGGATATATCGGCTGGAAGGCCGAGGGTAAGAAGCGCGTAAGCCGGGACTCCGCCCATAGCCGCTATATCGCTCATGTTGACGGTTATCGATTTATAACCAAGGTCTCTGAATGAGATTTTTCCCTTCAGGAAGTGCACCCCCTCTACAAGGGTATCCGTTGAGACGAGGGCTTTTTCATTTTCCTTTTTCACTATGACAGCGGCGTCGTCGCCGATCCCGGTAACAGTCCTGTCAGCCGGAATGAACTCTTTCCTTATCTTTTCGATGAGTTCGAATTCTCCGGAAATTTTCATTTTACCTTCCTCAAGCACCCTGCCGGGCGCTTTCGCTTCGCTACGGCATCGGCCTGCTGGCCCATAGGGCTATATTGCCTCAGCCCTGCGGGCTTTGTAAATTTCCATGAAACACGGGCCCTCGCAGTTGAATTTAAGAACAAGAGGATCAGACCTGCCGTCGGTCAAGGTAAGCTCGCCTGTGTCGCTGCCGCATAGTCCAAGCTCGAACTTTATGCAGTACCTGCATTTCATGATCCTTTTGCCTTCCATCGGGAGTCCGCTCTCCGCCGCCGGTTCGATATTTTTCACTCCGTGGCGGAAATAAAATTGCCTTGCTTTGTCATTGAGAACGTTATAGGTATAATCGAGCTCTTCTTCCGGATACGGATAGGAGTTCGGTTTTATTGCGGCGGCGCCGCCGCTGCCGGGCATGCGGGAAGCTCTTTCCAGGTCCAGTTTTGCCAGGAGTTCCCGCCTCATCATGTTGATGCTGCTTACCGGCAGGAACGGTATTTCCTTCAAATCTATATCGACTGCCTTCGCCCTGTATATTGTCCCGCCGAGCTTTCCGAGCTGTTTTCTGAGTGTCATAAGGGCGTCTTCGCCGTTGCGTGCCTTAACTTTATCGAATTTGAAATCTATTCCGGCTTTAATGCCTTCGCCGTCCTGCGCTTGAATGTAAAAACCCCCGGCGGTTTCGCTGCAGGTTATCCGGACAGGGATGAGGCGCCGGATAGAACCCTTATCCAGTTTTTTACCGAACTCATGGTTGTGGTTTCGATAAATTTCAGCGCCCACGGTTATAAATCGTGCGTCGAGGGGATAAATCAGGCCGTCCCGGGTCCCGTTGATAACTCCCCCGCAAAGAACTCCGGACCCGTCGTAATAGCATATGCCGTCCCCCGGCTGAAGCGCCGGAACCTTGAGGCCCGTCTCCGCGGGCTCGAGAGCAAAATAGTCGGCCCCTGCCGCGCTTACCCTTCCGATCAATTCGCCCGTCGATTTCTGCGTATTCAGGGTTGCCAGTCCGGGTTTTCTTCCGTCGATAAAAAACTCCGTCGCCCCCCTTCTGAATGTCTTATCAGGATCGGGAATGAAATCTATAACGCATTCGCCCTCAGATGATTTTTCCATGCCTGCCGAACCGAGCGCTTCATCGATCTTTAACCTGTAATAGCTTACTATGTTTTTTACATAATCCTCGCCTTTAAGCCTTCCCTCTATTTTAAATGATGTTACACCCGCGTTAAGGAGGTCTCCAAGCCTTGAGGAAAGGTCGAGATCCCTGAGCGACAATAGATACCTGTCTTTTTCAATCACCTTCCCGGCCCCGTCTTTAAGGGTATATTTCATCCTGCATGGCTGCGAGCAGACACCCCGGTTGGAGCTCCTGCCCAGCGACGCGTAGCCGAAATTGCAGCGCCCGCTGTATGAAACGCATAGTGCGCCATGGACAAAGCACTCGAGTTCGATCGATGTTTTTCCATGTATCAGGGCAATTTCCTCTAATGTTAATTCCCTGGCGAGGATCGCCCTTTTGAAACCGGTTTCCTCGAGGAATTTTATCTTTCTCCAGTCTGAGTTGTCGGCCTGGGTGCTTGCGATCAGCGGTACAGGGGGAAGATCCGTTTCGAGAAGGCCCATATCCTGTATAATGAGCCCGTCGGCTCCCGCTTCATACGCCTCCCAAGCGATTTTTAAAGCATCATCGATTTCATTATCGAAGAGGATCGTATTGAGGGCAAGGTAAACCTTAGCCCTGAACCGGTGAGCGTAAGATGAGAGTTTTTCAACCGAATCGATGCTGTTGGAAGCTGCAAACCTGGCGCCGTACCTGCCCGCGCCTATGTAGACGGCATCGGCTCCGCAATTCACGGCTGCAAGGCCGCAGTCAAGGTCCCTGGCCGGGGCCAGTAATTCTATAGTTTTCATATTTAATAATAAAATCGCGCCCAAGAGGAATTGAACCTCTGGCTTTCAGCTCCGGAGGCTGACGCTCTATCCAGCTGAGCTATGGGCGCAATTAAAATGTAAGCTCCTCTCTTTTGTAGAGGAACGGTGCGACATAGAAGAACAGCGCTCCTATCAGGATATTATAAACTATCTCTCCGCCCATGTTTAAGAGAAGCATCCAGTCCATAATCCAGTATGCCTTGAAAAGCATGCTCAGAAGAACGAACAAAATATACTTGATTATAGTCGCTATGGCTATATAAATCAAGTAAGCCACAATGTCGGTGACGAATATATATTTCCTGTAAATGCTTGTAAACCAGCTGATAAAAGTCAGGATGAAAGCGTTAAAACCGAAAACCTCGCCGCTGAAAATGTCCTCCAGCAGCCCGATTGAAAAGCCGAAGATCTCGCCCTTATGCTCGCCCTTGTTAATGCTGTGGAGGATGCAGAGGATCATCAGAAGATCGGGATTTATCTTGAACAGGGACGCTAACCCCGACATCTGTATTGACAGCAGGACGGAAATGACAATGGCAAAGACAATGTATAATCTTATATTATGTTTCATCTTTATTCGC
Source organism: uncultured Brevinematales bacterium (assembly GCA_964533855.1). Taxonomy (GTDB): domain Bacteria; phylum Spirochaetota; class Brevinematia; order Brevinematales; family JAOACQ01; genus CAVYGN01. The sequence goes on along the minus strand of CAZHNM010000008.1, from coordinate 110,872 downwards.
CCGCTTTTTCAATAAGATTGCCGACATCCGAATTGGGTTTCCATTCCATAATAAAAACGTCCCTTGTCCTTGAGAAGTCGAACTCGGGTCTCACGTATAGTTTTTTGAAAAATTCTTCCGCATTCGGCTTGCCGATCCCCACGATTTTTCCAACCAGAAGGCCTGGAGGAAATATATCGCTCTCGCCGGATGTTATAACATCCTCTCCCACAAATGTATCGGCTTCCACGGGAATATATTCGGCCACGCAGTTCTGATTCCAGGACCCGTTTCCCCTGAGCACTCCCACGTAGCCGCTGAATTTAAGCTCGATGCCTATATGCGTATCCGCCGCCGTAAGCAGCTTTATCTTGCAGGCCGATGCGTTCACCTCTGTGGTTTTCCCTATCAGGAAAATGTCCCCGTTATCGTTGTATGATACGACAGGCATGTCCGGCCTTATGCCGTCAAAAGCGCCTTTATCTATGATAAAATAATCGCCTGTGAGGCCGGGATCCCTGAATACGATCCTTCCGTAAACGGTGTTGTACTGGATTGTCGATTTTATCCCGATGATCTTCTTCAAATCCTCGTTTTCCCTCTGTATCTGGGAAAAGGGCAGCAGCGTTTTTTTATATTTATCCAGGCTTATCCTGGTCATCCTCAATTCTTCCTCGAGCTCCCTTATTTTCGAGATACCTGTCGCGGAACTCGTAAAAAAATCCCCAACGGAAGAGACCGTATACTGGACGGGATATGTGACAAAGAATAAAACCTGCCTGAGGTTCAGATAATTCAGTTTGACATTAAAAAACATGAGTATGACGGAAATAGAAAGAAGAAGGACAAGAGTGATAAAAGATTTGTTTCTGTAAAAATAAAGATTCTGCATCGGTAACCTGTAATCCTATCCGAAATACTGGTTCTCGTATTTTTTTATATTTTCGAGATATTTCCCCGCGCCCAGCACATCGCAGGTAAGTGGGTTTTCAGAAAGAAAAACCGGTACGCCGGTATTCTTCGATATGAACTTGGGCAGTCCCCTGAGAAGCGATCCGCCACCTGCCATTACAACGCCCCTCTCGATTATGTCCGAAGAAAGTTCGGGCGGAGTCTGGTCGAGGGTCTGCCTGACTGCATCAAGCACTTTATTGACGGTTTCCTGCAGGGCTTCCCTGACTTCGACGCTGTCTATTTTGAGGATCCTGGGCAGTCCGCTGATAGCGTCCCTTCCCTTGATCTCCATCGTTTCGACGGTCTTGAGCGGGTAAGCGCTGCCTATCTTTATTTTAAGCTCTTCAGCCGTTTTTTCACCCACGATCAGGTTATGATATTTTTTTAGATGCGACATTATGGCTTCGTCGAATTTATCTCCTCCGACCCTGATGGAATTGCTGATCACGATGCCTCCTAACGACAGGACGGCAACCTCTGTCGTGCCGCCTCCGATATCGATCACCATGTGGCCCGCGGGTTCGTCTATCGGTATATTGGCGCCTAAAGCCGCCGCCTTGGGGGCTTCGATGAGGTATATTTTAGTGGCGCCGGCCTGTTCGGCCGCTTCCCTTACCGCCCTTCTTTCCACCTCTGTCACTCCCGACGGTACTCCGATTACTACTCTCGGGTGAACAAGCTTCCTGCGTGTCTGGCTTCTCGAAATAAAATATTTCATCATCTTGCCGACGACTTCGAAGTCAGCTATTACCCCCTCTCTCATCGGCCTGATCGCGACTATATCGCCGGGCGTTTTCCCGAGCATGTTTTTCGCTTCCCTGCCTACTGCCATGACTTTTCCTGTGCCTGTCTGTATCGCCACAACGGAAGGTTCGGATAATACGATCCCCTGCCCTTTCACATATATAAGAGTATTGGCCGTGCCTAAATCGACAGCCAAATCGTTTACAAAAGCGTCTTTGATGACAGATATAAAGTTCATATAATCTCCTTCCAGGGATGAGAAAATTTATCCAATATATTAACAGGTATTCAAATTTAATTCAAGGTTTGCCGATTCCCGGCGGTAAAAGTGCCGCATGTAAGCTCATGCATTATTCTCGAAGCCTCGGCCTTGTAAGGAAAATCTTTTTCCCTCTTGTGAAAATGAGTGTCATGCACCTTGAAAGACGTCCTTTTATGGAAAAGCTTTTTCTTGTAGCGCTCGGCCAGGATCAGCCTGTCCTGCGCATGAAGCATTTCATGATAAATGACAAAATCGAGCACTATCTGCGGTATATCCGTTCTTTTAAGAATAGGGTGTATCCTGATCTCGTTCTTCCTTATATCATAAGTGCCTAAAGTAAGTTTCCTGTATCTCTTTTTTATCAGGCCCCTTCCCCACTTTATCGAAGGCGGGTCCGCGTTTTGAAAATATGCGCTGTCGATCCTGTGAAGGACGTCCGTCAATACTATTTCCACAGGCGCTTCCGTTTGATATCCCTGTACTCGTTTAGCGTGAGAAGGATCAGCAGTATATCGAGGATTGTCAGAGCGCCTATCCATAAAGAGGGCTTATAGCAGAACATGTAAACCTGGGTGGCGACAAAAAGGATGAGGACGATGACCGCCAATGGGTATGCCCAGAGCTTTCTCCTCCATAAAAGGTACACGATAATGACTTTGACGATGCCATGGGACAGCAGGTAATACACTGCGAAATTCTGGGTCTGCCCTGAAAAGTTCCTGCATAAATTCAGTATATAGGCTGCTATATGGTCTTTCGGATCCTCCGAAAGACCGGAATCGATGAGAAAATCGGTTATGCGTCTCATTCTCCCGGGGGTCATGAAAATAAGAAAACTTCCCCCGATAATCTCGATGAGCCCGTTGATCCCCTTGAGGAGGATCCCTATTTCGAAACTGTCATGGAGGAGATTTATCCTGTCGGAAAACGCCTTTATTTTTGCAAAAATCCCGCCAATTGTTTTTATGATCCTTTTAGCCATTATTACCCTCATAAGACTGCTTCACCGCAAAATCACAAAGACGGCAAAGAAACTGCCCATCAAATTTTTGAATCAATATTATAGGATATTGACATTAAATATTCCATAAATTAGACTTTTTGCCGGGACTTTGACCTCAGGATGCTATATCATGAATATAAATATATATGCGCTTCTGATATCTTTCTGGATCGTTTTTTTAGCTGAAATGGGGGACAGGACACAATTGATGGCAATAGCCTTTGCCACTAAACACAGGGCTTATAAGGTTATTCTTGTCGTTGTTATCGCGACTGTCATAAACTTCACAATAGCGGTTTTATTAGGCGCGTTTATGGCTCATATTCCTGTCCTCGACACCGTTGTAGAAATTTTAGCAGCCATTTTGTTTTTAGTCTTCGGAGTTACAACCCTCTTTGAGGATGAAGAAAATCCGGAAAATATTAATCCGAAACGCACTTCCTTTACCGCCCTTGCTCTAACTTTCTTTCTTGCTGAATTCGGGGATAAATCAGAAATTACCGCATTTGCGCTATCGGCAAAATATTCGAACAGCCCTCTTTCGGTTTTTACAGGTTCGGCTTTAGGAATGATCCTTGCAGATTGCGCCGCTATTTTAGCATGTTTTATTATTCTAAAAAAAATTCCTGCAGAAATCATGAGAATCTCTGCATCGGCTTTTTTGATCATTTTCGGGCTTTTCGATTCCTACCAGTTGTCGCAGAACCTGTTCAAATCAGGAATAGTCCCGTCAATAATCATAATTTCCGCGGAAGCGCTTCTCGTATCATCAGCGATATTCTATTTATGGCGCCTGAGGCGCGCTAAAAATTGACTATTGTCGATTTTAAATATTAGTATTATAATAATCTATCCCGGGTTTATGGAGTGTCTTATGAAGGATTTTCAGCGGATCGATGGTAAAGACAAGGGCAAAGTGACGATGTATGCATTGAGCACCTGCGTCTGGTGCAAGAAAACAAAGAAATTATTGCAGGAAATGGGCGTCAACTATTCATATATCGATATGGACCAGCTTGACGATGAAGTAAAGGACAAATATATAAAAGAGCTCAAGAACTGGAACCCGAGCTGCTCTTACCCCACCCTCGTTATAAACGACAGGGACTGTATTGTAGGGTTTGAAGAGGAAAAAATAAGGGAGGCCCTTAAATAATGCCGCCTGAAAATGCCGTGATCGGCGAGAAGGAAATAGATTCCCTTTATGAAAAGCTCGACAGCGAAGCCGAAAGCGGGGGTTATCATTTAAACCCCGATAAGGAGTTTACAAGGGAGCTGGCAAGAAGCCTCCTGATCAACGAAAACCGCTATGGATACCGGGCATGCCCGTGCCGTCTCGCCTCGGGTAAAAAAGACATTGACCTCGATATAATCTGTCCATGCGATTACCGGGACCCGGATCTTAATGACTACGGCGCATGTTATTGCGCCCTTTATGTGTCGGGCGATATCAAAGAGGGAAGAAAAAAAGCGGCGTCTATTCCTGAAAGAAGACCCCCCGGCGGGCCCGCGGCATCAAACGGGACTCCCCCTGCCGCTCAAGCGCTCCCGGCGGCTTTTTCTGCGCTTGCTTACCCGGTCTGGAGATGCAAGGTCTGCGGGTATATATGCGCCCGCGACAATCCCCCGGAAGTGTGCCCTGTCTGCAAGGCAAAAAAAGACAGGTTCGAGCGTTTCATTTAAAAATCAATCGGCGCTTCTCGCGCGTTTAACCGCTTCCTTGGCTTCGCCGGAGCTGTACCCCCCTCTCACAAGAAAAGAGATGAGCTGGAAGTCATCCTTGCTGCCGATGTCCCTGAATTTTCTGTTCAGCATTTTGAGGGCCATTTCAATGGTATCCTGGCCGTCGGACATTTCATAAAGTATATCCGTAATTAAAAGGTTATCTATGCCCTTCTTCCTGAGTTCGCTCCTGATCCTTGCCGGCCCGAAATTTTTACAGGATGCCCTTTCCATAGCCCACATTTTCGCAAAACCGGCGTCGTCGAGAAGACCCTCTTCAAGGAGTCTCATGATTGTCTTTTCTGCGGTTTCACTTTTGATGCCTTTGAGCTTCATCCTTTCCCTGACTTCCAGGACGCTTCTCGGCCTGTATTTGATGAACCTCACAGCCGCGTTATACGCCGTTTTCTGCAAATCTTCGTTGCTGTCCATTTTTTTCTCCGTTCAAGGTAACTATATCAACTTCCGACAAGTATATATTATACAATATTAAAATATTAGAGGAAAATTATGAGATTTTTGATTCCGCTGCTATTCATCATTGCTTTTACACCTGCTGCACCCGTTTTCGCCGATGGAAAAACCATAGCCTTGTGCTATCACACATTTATCGGCCTTCCCTGGGATCAGTATGATTTCAGCCCGCTGGTTTTCAGCAACCAGATCGCGAGCATGAAAAAGCTCGGCTACAGGTTCGTAAGCTTCCAGGAAATGCAGTCGAATTCTTTGACAGGCAATACGAATATCCTTATAACGCTTGACGACGGCAACCAGTCGGTACGCTCCATATTCCAGAACATTCTGACGATGAACGGGATAAAACCCGTGCTCTTCATTTACCCCGCGATCATCAGCCGCATGCACTATGCCCTGAACTACTCCGACCTCCAGGAATACGAAAATGACGGAGCAATTATAGGAGCGCATGGCTACTACCATCTCTTTGTAACCGAAAAACTGTTTAAGAAAGACTCCGTATCGTTCAACCGTGAGATTTATAAGACTAAGGACGTCCTTGGCCAGAAGCTCAACACCAATATAAGCATATTTGCTTATCCCTTCGGGGCATGTTCGGATATAACTGTCGTAAATATGAAAAAAGCCGGTTATGATTACGCTTTCACAATAAAACCGGGCCAGATAAAAGTCCCCCTCAGCCGGAATACGGATCCGTACAGGCTGCCCCGGTACCTTGTGACAAAGGCCAGCTGGAAATATATTTACAGGGTTTTAAAGAACAATGCTCGGGCCTACACCCATATTATATAAAAGGACATAAAATGAGATCCGTCAGGATTGCGCTTTGCCAGTATAATTTTACTCTCGGCGATATAAAAAGCAACATGTTTAAGATCAGGGAGGGAATCACCAGGGCCCTGGATGAAGGTTCGGACATTGCAGTTTTTCCCGAACTGGCGATGACCGGGTATCCCCCGGAGGATCTTGTCTTTAAACCCAAGTTTATCGACGATTCGATAAATGCCATAGAAAACTTGACAGAATTTTCAAAAAAGAAAGATATTCTTATTATTGCAGGTTATGTTTACAGGGATAATTCCAGCGGAAATATTTTCGACTCTGCGGGCATAATTTACAGCGGCCGTCTCGCCGATGTTTATCACAAGATTTATCTGCCGAATTACGGCGTTTTCGACGAACAGCGTTATTTCTCCCCCGGAAGCAGCCTTCCTGTATATACGTTCAGGGGCGTCCGCATCGGGGTCAACATCTGTGAAGATATATGGTACCCTACCGGCCCGCTGCATTACCAGTCATCGGCCCTCAATGCCGAGCTTATCGTCAATATCAGCGCTTCCCCGTTCCATGCAGGCAAGCAGGATTACCGTGAAAATATGTTCAGCACGAGGGCGGGCGACGAATCGGTTTACCTTGTAAACTGCAACCTTGTCGGGGGGCAGGATGAACTGGTTTTTGACGGTTTTTCCACTTCTTACGACGAGGATGGAAATCTCACCTCGAGGCTCGAGGGTTTTAAGGAAGATTTTACGGTAATTGGAATGGACGCCGACTCAGTATTCAGAAAAAGGCTGAAGGATATCAGGAGAAAGCAGGAAAAAGAGAGCCTGGTCAGCCCCTTCAAGCTTTCCTCCATTGAAATCGGCGATAACAGGGCGGACATGGGTTCACTCGCCGTTAAAGCGCCAATAAAAGAAAAAAAAGACATCATAGCGGATATTTATGAAGCCCTCAAACTCGGAACCCGCGACTATGTTAATAAAAACGGTTTCGAGAAAGTGATAATCGCTGTCAGCGGCGGGATAGATTCAGCCCTCGTGGCGGCGATTGCAGCAGACGCGCTTGGCCCTGAAAGGGTTAAGGGAATATTCCTGCCGTCTGTTTTTTCCGCTTCGATAAGCGGCGAGGATGCCCGCAAACTTTCTGAAAACCTCGGGATCGAGCTTCTTGAGCTTTCAATCCAGGATATTTTCGAGATGTTCAATGTCAAGCTGTCGGGAATATTCGGCGGGAAACCCCCGGGAATCGCGGAAGAAAACCTCCAGTCGCGCATAAGGGGAAATATGGTAATGGCTTTATCCAATAAATTCGGCTGGCTTGTCCTGACAACCGGGAATAAAAGTGAAATGAGCGCAGGTTACGCCACATTATACGGCGACATGGCGGGCGGTTTTGCTGTGATCAAAGACGTCCTTAAAACCACTGTTTACAGGCTTGCAGAGTACCGCAACGGTCTTGGACATGTCATACCCGCGCGCATTATAGAACGCCCCCCGTCGGCCGAACTCAGGGCTGACCAGAAAGACACCGATTCGCTGCCGGATTATGATATCCTCGACAGCATCATCAAGGCCTATGTCGAACAGGATAAACCCCTCGAGGAAATAATAGCCGGGACCGCGGACGGCGCTCTCGTCAGGAAAGTCGCGGCAATGATCGATAAAAGTGAATACAAGCGAAGGCAGTCTCCCCCGGGCATTAAAATAACGCCGCGGGCCTTCGGCCGGGACAGAAGGATGCCTATCACAAGCAAATTCAGCAATTTTTAGCGGCGGTTAAGGACTTTCGGGCCTTTGCTGCCGCTTATGCCTGTGACGATAAGGACGAATATCAGGGCTGAAATCACCGCAGGAACCGCCCAGAAAAGGGTAAAGTTCACCTTCAATGTATCCTGAATCCTGAATATATCCATCATAACCCCGGCGCAGATATTTCCGAAAAAGCTGCCGATCCCCATGGCAAAAATACTGAAAATCTGCTGGACACCCGCCCTCGTTTTTTTATTGCAAAATCCGTCAAGATAGATCAGCACAACAACGGAATAAAAGACATAGGTAAGACCATGCATCGCAATGGCTGACACTATAATAAACATGGGACCGCCTGAGGCAAAAACTGCAAACCTCAGGAATTCCATTAATACGCCCGAGGCAAGCATCGTTTTCATGGAAAAACGCGCCAGCATCGGCCCTAAAACAGCCATGGCGATGATCTCAGGCACCTGCCCGATGGACATCATGGGCATGATCGCCCGGTCGGCAAAACCCATCGTTTTCAGAAAGGGAGCCATTCCGAAATAGTAATAACGGTCGACAAGGTTGACAAGCATGCTTATGAACATCACTATAAGAACCCCGGGTTTAACTATGACCGACATAGATTCGACGGGCAGAAACGAAGGATGCTTGTCGAGCCTGGTATGAACCATCGGCAGGGTAAATGAGAATATTCCCGTTATAAGTGAGGATACCGCCGACAGGACAAGGGATATCCTGAGAGTATCCGGCCTCAGTCCGAAAGCAAGAGGAGCCCAGGCCGCGGCTATCCATCCGATTGTCCCCCAGACCCGGACCAGGCCGTAATTTTTTTTTGCGTCCGGCTGGTGATGAAATACAATAGTATTGGTCAGGGCCATTGCCGGCCCGACTACAAGGGAATATACCAGGTAAAGCACAAGAAATACCGTAAAATCTTTCTGGAAAGCCAAAACGAGCATAATAAGGGACCCTGCAGACTGGACAGCCCCGACAAGCCTTTCCGAATTGATAAGCCTGTCGGCTATAAAAGTCCCCGCAAGAGGCGCTATCACCGATGAAGCCATCGACATCGCGAGGATAATCCCAGTTTGAGTTCCGTTAAATTTCAGAGTAATGCTCAGATAAAGGGAAAGAATTGGAGTAAGCGCTCCGGATGAAAACAGCTGGAAAAACATTAAAAGCCTGAGCCTGTTGTTGACATTGCGCATAATGCGGACTCCCGCTTAATTATAACTTATTGCCCGCATTTCTTCTATTTCAAAAGGCCGGCAGGCAAAGAAATATTTATTGTTAATATTTTTCTGCCGATTTATAATAAGGAAACCCCGGCTGATCAGGAGTATCAATGATTTTCGATAAACTCTTGCTCCTTACCTCTAAAAAATCCCCTCTTCAGCATATTATTCTGACTATTTCCTGGGTCATACTGCTTTTTATGATCGGATGGCTGGATTTTGCAACCCCCGGTCTTTCCCTGATGATTTTTTATGTCCTGGTAGTTATCATAGTCAGCCTGGTCCTTGGGCCAGTTGACGGGACAATGTCGGCTATTATAGGCGCAGCGATCAATTACGCCGCAAACTGGAAGGACCCGGGCGTTATAAATCCTGACCTGAAGACCGTAGGTTTCATACTGAGTTTTTTTATTCTTGTCATAATCGAAATGATTGTGATCCAGCTGAAAAAACTCCTCGACAGGGAAAAAGTCCTGTCAAGGCTGGATTTTCTCACAGGATCGGCCAATGTTCGTTTTTTCAGGGAGATACTCGACAGGGAGATAAAGAGGTCTGCAAGGACGGGCAGACCCTTCAGCCTGGCTTATATCGATTTTGATGATTTCAAAACGCTTAACGACACTCTGGGTCATTCTGCCGGTGATGATATTTTAAAAAGCGCCATCGGTCTGATCAAGAAGAATCTCCGCGAGAACGATTCGATAGGGCGGGTCGGAGGCGACGAGTTTGTCATCCTTCTTGTCGAAACAGGAAAGGAAGCTGTAAAATCGGTAATCAAGAGAATAATAAAAAACTTCCATGATGAAATGGCCCTGAGAAATTATAATCTTACTTTAAGCCTGGGCTACACCGCTTTCATTAAAACTCCTAAGTCCGTAGATGAAGCCCTCAAGGCGGCCGACAAGGCTATGTACATGGCTAAGAACAGCGGCAAGAACAGGGTTTATACCGCTGTCTTCAAGTAATCCGGCAGTCAGCCTTTTACTTTCGTTTCCAGTTTTTCAGGATTTCGACATAACGCTCTTTTACAGTGCCGACAGCCTTTTCCCAGGGACGGTTGATAGTTTGCCTTGCGTTATTGCCGACTTCTTCCAGGTGCTTCCTGTCCGAAAGCGCTTTCCTGATAACTTCACCCATTGAAACGGGGTCGTTTTCAGTATGGAAACAGTTGAAATTGTCTTTAGAACCTTCGGCAGTGTTGCTTCCCCTTACCATGATGGAGGGTTTTCCGGCGGCTGCCGCTTCCTGGACAACGAGGCTCGATGTATCGTAAAGGGAAGGGAACAGGAAAATGTCCATTCTTGTGTAAAGCCTCCTGATCATATCCCGGTCGGAAATCAGGCCGGCAAAAATCACATTTTTATCAAGGCCTAAGTCAGAGACCATCTTCTTCATTTCGGGTTCGGCGTCGCCTCTTCCTACAAATATCATTTTGAAGGGAATATTCTGCTTTTTCAGCTGCGCAAGGGATTCTATCGTCATTTTAAGATTTTTTGTCCACATGTGCTGCCCTATATATAGAAGCACATTGTCACCGGCGGCAAGTCCGAATTTTTCATTTACAATCTCGCACGCCTTCACCGGGTCGGCCGGCGGCTCATAATCGTTGCCGTTATCCGCCACTTCGACGATTTTTTTGAATCCGTAGCTTTTCAGGGTCTCTGCAGAAGCCGCGTTCGGAGTCCATACAAAATCGCAGTTATGGTAAAAATCGACAACCCATTTGAGCAGAAGTTTTGCTGCCGGTTTAAACTTTACCGCGGTTAAAAAATCATCGTAATACTTCGTATGAAAAGTGGCAATTATGGGGATATGCCTCTTCTTCGCGATTTTTAATCCAAGACGGCCTGCGCTGAACGGGCAATGGGCATGTATTATATCGAATGGAATGTCTTTCAATACGCTGCCCAGGCTGAAATCGAGCCCTGGCATACCTAATCTGTATCCCCTTACCGGCTGGGGCAGGGAAAAGTATCGTACTATTTCGAAATCGTCTTCATTGTATTGAAATCCGGGAAAGTTCGGAGTCACGACAATAGAGCGTACATTTTTTCTCCGGAGCCATTTCGCATAATTGAGAGTCACGTTAGCAACGCCGTCAACGACAGGGGGAAACGAGTCATTAAAAATTCCGGCACAAAAATCGAATTTTTTATCCATTATTTTCTCCTTAGTGCCACTTGCAAAGTTAGTGGCACTTATGTTTAGCGAGCCTTGCGAGCTAAGCTTAGTGCAACTTATGCTTAGCGAGCCTTGCGAGCTAAGCGTAAAATATTTAAACATTCGTCTAAAGTATATTATAATATAATCGGATCGGCGATCCTTATACTAAACTTGGAGGAACGGCTTATGTCTGACCTTACCATCAGGACTGCGGAAACAAGGCGTGAACGTCTTGAATTCATCAGACTTTCCTGGAATTTTTACAGAAATGATCCTCATTGGGTTCCCCCGCTTATATTTGACCAGATGGAATTCCTGGATCCGGAAAAAGGAGTTTTCTTCGAATACGGCGAAGCCAGGCTTTTTATTGCAGAAAGGAACGGCAAAGCTGTCGGAAGGATATCGGCGCATATCAATAAGAGGCATGAAGAAACCTATCATGATAATAAGGGGTTTTTCGGATTTTTTGAATGCGAGGACAACGGGGAAACCGCGAAGGCCCTGTTTACCGAAGCCGAAAAGTATCTCAAGTCAATGGGCAAGACATCCATCGAAGGCCCCTTAAGTTTCAGCATATATGATGAAGTGGGAATTCTCGTTGACGGATTCGATACCGATCCATACGTGCTCAATGTTCATAACCGGGATTATTACGGTAAGCTGATCGAAAATAACGGCTTTAAAAAATCGGTCGACTGGTTCGCATTCAGGACCAGGAAGGGAGTGACCGACAAAGCCCTCGATCCCCGGTATTTCAAGATCAGGGACAGGGTTTTAAAAAACCCTTCGGTAAATATTTATTCGCTTGAAGGCAAAAACATAGATGTCCAGGCAGAAAAGCTGAAGAGCATATTCCATAGTGCATGGAGCAGCAACTGGGGGCATGTGAATTTCACCGACCATGAATTCAACCGCCTTAAATCGGCTCTCAAAATGATGTATATCGACAAGCTTTCGTTTTTCGCCGAATATAACGGAAAACCCGTAGGCTTCGCCCTTTCGATCTATGATGCCAATGAGGCAGTCAAGAAGATGAACGGCAGGCTTTTTCCCTTCGGTATCTTCCATTTGATGCAGTTGAAAAAGACCCGCAGGTTCAGGCTTATTCTTTTAGGGGTTCTTGAAGAATACCGTCATCTGGGACTCGAGATAGCGATGAATATGAATGTTATCGAGAACGGGCTCAAACTCGGCTTTACCGAAGCGGAAGAATCCCTGATCGTAGAGACAAATGAAAGGATGCTCAATACGATGGAGCATCTTAAGGCAGACCGTTACAAGACATACAGGATATATACAAAAGAAATATCCTGAAGATATTATTTAAATACATCTAAAAAGTGTTGACAAATTTTTAAAATAAGACAAAATATAGAGAGCTTTTTCTTCGGGGGCGTTTTATGAGAATCGGCGAGATAATGCTGAAAATGGATTTAATATCGGAAACACAGATGGAAGATGCTATCAGGGAGCAGGAAACCAACAGGAAAAAATCCAATTACCAGGAGCCTCTCGGCAATATTCTCCTGAGAAAAGGCATTATACAGGAAAGCCAGCTCGATAAAGCACTCGTATCTTATTTTAAATATCTTATAAGCGATAATGAGCAGCCGTCTTATGTGCGCGAAATAGCCAAGGTGGCGATGAGGTCGCTTGAAAGGAAATCCAACGGAAGCAGGCTCTCGGAAGAAGCGAAGCTTACAATCCTTAAAAGGATCCACGAACATGAAGAGGAAATAATCTATCTCGAAAAATCTATAAGGAACCTGAGCAGCATCGAACAGAAAAAGGTTGTTGTGGATACGATGGAAAAAGAAACCCGTGAAATAAAACAGATGATGGACAAGATAGAAATCCTGAAAAAGGACCTTGAATGTTTTTCCTGAAGAGCTTATTGATTTTTTGCCTTACGGCAGGATTATTTTCCCAGGGCTACTCTCTTAAAAAAGATTTTTCGTTTCTCGGACTCAAGCTCGGCATGTCCGAATCCGATGTAACCAACGTCCTTTACCAGGGGTCCCTGCTTAAAATCGACGAATCCCGTTTCTTCGGCAAGATAAACGACGCAGTCCCTTTTATTATAAAGGCCGATTACTATCCTTTTATCGACGGCCTGTTCGTACAGTTCTATAACAATTCGGCTTACGGGATAACGATACAGTTCGACCCGGGTTATTTCGATTACCAGTCCATTTCGGATAAACTTCAGGAAAAGTACGGCCCGCCTGCCCTTCTGACATCGAAGGTGGCTATATGGGATGACAGCCTCAGCAATACCGGCATTACCAACACAGGTATCAAACTCCGGCTTGAATACCCTTCGACGGTGAAGGTATTGAATTACGATGTTATGTCAAGGGTCAATTCTGACCTTAAAGAGAGCATGATCAGGATCACAAACGAATCTATTATCCAGTCCAACCGCAAAGCGCTTCTCGACGATCTGTAAAAAATGGCTTTTTTTATTTGAATATATCTCCGATATCCCTGTACATCATCACGAAATCCAGGTAATCCATTGGAATTCCGATCTCGCTTGAAAACTCTTTCATCCTTTTTTCTATTTCAAGATAATTTTTTCTTGCAAGGCTTTTAACATCCTCTTCCAGGACCCCGAGGTAAAGGAGGTTTCTTATAACATGCCTGTCGAGAATTGCCGCATCAGTAAAATAACCCGTATTCCTGACAAAATGGCTGGCTTCCTTGTATCCGATCCCCATTATATTTTCAGTGAGCCAGTCCCTGATTTCGATGCTCCCTGTGAAATTTGAGAGAAGCTCCCTCATCCGGGGCTTGCTCCCGGCCGGTCCGCTGCAGAATATCTCCCTTGCCTCGCATATAAAACGGGCCTTATTGTTCCTGAACCTGACTATATTCAGTTTTTCCGAAAGAGCCGGAATCCCACCCCGGTAAAGGAGATGTTCATCCTTGAGAATTCTAACGGCCTTTTCAGCCTGCCTTGCCCTGGACTGCGGTGTAAGAAGGCAGAATACAAGTTCCTCGAATAGTTCCTCCTCGCTGCCCTTTTCCCTGATCCTTTCGAATTCCCTGAGCCTCTCCCCCACCCTGTCCTTTATTTCAAGGTAGATCGCATATAAATTGTTAAAACTTTCTTTCATGCTACTTACCGAATATAAATGACAGCAGCACAACAAAAACGAGACCGGGCAGAAGGTTGGTCGTCTTGATTTTTTTAATATCGAGCAGGTTGAAGCCTATTCCGAGGATAAGGAGGCCCCCCATTGCAATGATCTGGTTTATTACATAAGGAGGGAAAAGACCGCCGGCTAACCTGGCGAGGTATGTCAGAAGGCACTGATAGATCAGTAATGCAAATGCCGAAAAAAAGACTCCGCTCCCGTAGGCCGCTCCCAATGCAATGGCTGCAAAACCGTCGAGGATAGATTTTGTAAACAGAAGGGTGTGATCTCCGTAGAGACCTTCCTGGAGGGATCCAAGGATTGTCATGGATCCTATGCAGAAGATCAGGAAGCTTCCAGTCATGCCCTCCGTGAACTTGCTGTTTGACGATTTAAGCTTTTTTTTTAATGTTTCGCCTAATCCGTCGAGCCTTTCCTGGAGCCTGCACAGCTCTCCGGCTATTCCTCCGATTATAAGGCTGAATATAAGGATAAGAATGTTTTCGGTTTTCAATATCATCGAAATGCCTATCGCAAGCGTGCACAGGCCAAGCGCCTGGAGGATTATTTCTGAAAGTCGCGGAGGGATCCTGCCGCTTAAGATTATGCCTGCAAGGCTGCCGGCCATAACAGCCGCTGTATTTACTATAGTTCCCAGGAACATGACAACCTCCAGTCCGGCAGCGTAATGTCACAGCGGCCTTTTATCTTTACAACAATGCTATTATTATATAAAATAATCATCCTTTTGAAAAGTTTTGAGGACTTATTATGAAATACATGCTTCTTTTATTCGATCTTGACGGAACCCTGGTCGACAGCCATGAAGCTATATGCATGGCCCTCAACGACACCCTCGAACATTTCGGACTTGAAAAACTCGATTACAGCGTTTCAAGGAAATTCATCGGCCTTGAATTCGCTCCCCTTCTTCAGAAGTTAGGGATCAAAGCCGGCGCGGGCGAGATAATGGAAGTTTACAGGAGATTTTATTTCGGTTACGCCGAAAAATATCAGAGGGTTTACGATGGTATCACCGGGCTTCTCGGTGAACTTAAGAATATGGTAAAGCTTTCTCTCATTACAAATAAAGGGCGCAGGGGAACGGACCTTACCATGAAGAGCACTGGCATCTTTGATTTTTTCGATTATATAATTACTGAAAACGATGTAAAATCAATGAAGCCCTCATGCGAAAGTCTTGAAAAGGTAATCGGCCTTTATTCCCGCGAAGGCATAAAACTGGATAAACGGGATTGCCTGATGGTAGGCGACAGCCCGGTAGACTGCGAATTTGCATCCAATTGCGGCCTCGATTACGCCTTTGCAGGATGGGGATTTTTCTCCAGGTCCGATCTTCCAAGCGAACCCCTCTATTCCCTGAATCGGCCATTTGAACTTATCGATATCATCGGCGCCAGCGAACAGGTGGAGATTGAAATTACAGACGAGCTCGACCTTCATGCCTTTTCTCCGAAAGACATCTCCCGTCTCGTGCCGTCATACATTATAAAGGCTTCTGAAAAAGGCTATAAAACCGTCAGGATCATACATGGCAAAGGCATCGGGGTGCAGCGGGAAATTGTAAGGAAAATATTGACATCGAATCCGAAAGTAAGGAATTTCTATGACGCGCAACCCGATAACGGAGGCAGGGGCGCAACGATAGCTGAACTGAAATAATTTTATTTGACGATAAAAAGATTATCCTTTATAATATTTGCCGCAGTAATATAGAAATAACTCTAACGGGGTTTTAAATGGATTACAAAGTTAAGGATATTTCCCTCGCGGACTGGGGAAGAAAAGAAATCGAAATAGCCGAGCACGAGATGCCCGGTCTTATGTCTGTCAGGGAGAAATTCGGCGCCGAACAACCACTCGCAGGCGTGCGGATCAGCGGGTCCCTTCACATGACAATACAGACGGCTGTGCTTATAGAAACACTTGTCCATCTCGGGGCAAATGTAAGGTGGGCAAGCTGTAATATATTTTCCACACAGGACGAGGCTGCCGCAGCTATCGCAAAGGCGGGCGTCAGTGTTTTCGCCTGGAAGGGCGAGACGCTTGAAGAATACTGGTGGTGTACGAAACAGGCGTTATCCTTTCCGGGGGGGAAGGGCCCGGAGCTTATAGTCGATGACGGCGGAGACGCAACCCTTCTTATACATAAAGGCTTTGCCGCCGAAAATGATCCGTCCCTAGTTACAGGCAAACCGTCTAATAACGAAGAAGCTATAATATTCGAGCTTCTGAGTCAGACTCAGAAGGAAAATAAATCATACTGGCATAATGTGGTAAAAGACTGGAAGGGCGTTTCAGAGGAAACAACCACCGGAGTGCACAGGCTATACCAGATGATGGAAAGGGGCGAATTGCTTGTCCCTTCGATAAACGTAAACGATTCCGTCACAAAGTCGAAATTCGACAACCTTTACGGGTGCAGGGAATCTCTGGCTGACGGCATCAAACGCGCAACGGATGTAATGATCGCCGGAAAAACGGCGCTTATATGCGGTTACGGAGACGTCGGCAAAGGATGTTCGAAATCGCTCCGGGGTTTCGGAGCCCGTGTTATTGTAACTGAGATCGACCCAATATGCGCTCTCCAGGCGGCTATGGAGGGCTACGAAGTCAAAACCGCCGAAGACGTTTTAGGTATAGCCGATATTTATGTCACGGCGACCGGTAACAGGGATATTATCACGATAGAGCACATGGCCGCAATGAAAGACCAGGCCATTGTATGCAATATCGGACATTTTGACGATGAGATCCAGGTCGATAAACTGAATAATTATCCCGGGATTAAAAAGATCAATATAAAGCCCCAGGTGGACAAATACCTCTTTCCCGACGGCCATTGCATATATCTTTTAGCCGAGGGAAGGCTTGTCAACTTAGGCTGCGCTAAAGGCCATCCTTCATTCGTTATGTCGAATTCATTCACTAACCAGACCCTTGCGCAGATCGACCTCTGGAAAAACAGGGATAATTACAAACCCGGGGTTTACAGGCTTTCAAAAGAGCTTGACGAGGAAGTTGCTCGCCTGCATTTGAACAGGATAGGCGTAAAACTCACAAAGCTGACTGAAAAGCAGGCCGGCTATATCGGTGTTCCCGTAGAAGGCCCATACAAACCGGAGCATTACCGCTATTAACTGAAGGATGCCTCTCATATGAATATATTTATGAATATCCTGACGCAGATTTTCATGTTCATGAATTTCGTTCTGCCCAAGGCCGGAACCAAGATCGATAATATACCCGTTTATATTTCGGTTCTTCTCTCGATCCTGGTTTTTATTCCATTCACTTTTTGTCTGACAGTCAGGCATTTCAGGGAAAGGGATGAGAGATCGGCTCTCGTTTATTACGCCTCTTTCCTCTTGTTTTTTTTGCTCGGCCTTATTATTCAGGGGCATTTTGCGTTTACAGCCAATGTATTCTATTCTTACTTTCCATATTTCATCGCCCTGTCTTCGGTCTTTCTGATTTTCACAGCTAAATATATTGAAATCAAGCCGTCTCAGATTAAGTTTTTGATCCTCTGTTCTTTCTATCTGCTGACTATATACGGCTTGATCCAGAAAATTTTCGGGGATTTTAATACGCTTATACCCGGGATAACTTATAATTATTCCGATGCAATAAAATTAAATCCGCATGCGGGGCTTGAGGTCTGGGGAAAAAGCAATTATGTCATTCCCCTCCATTACCTGAAACTTTCTTCAACATATCAGAACGGAAATCTCTTCGGCGTAAATTATATCATGATATCCTGGTTCGCTTTTTATTTTTTAAGGAGCCTCAGGGGTTTATCGGGCAGGCTCCTGTATTATTCATCAATATTGTTATACATAGTCATCTGTTTCCTTACAGCGTCCGAAACAGTTTATATGGGACTTTTTGCTTCTCTTATACTGTTTTTTATCCTGACAATCATTGAAATTAAAAATTCTGAAACGAATAAAAAAGGTTTGAAGATCGCGGCGTTAGCCGCGGCGCCGGTATTTCTTCTACTGGCGGCGGTCCTTGCTTTCAGCGATATAAAGATCTTTCATGCTATGATTGAAAGTAAGCTCATAGGCAGAAACCTTCTGGCAAACGAAAGAATCTGGTTTTTTATGAACTATATGCAATACATTGCCGGGCAGAACGGCTTGTTTCATTTCCTGTTCGGCTGTTTTTTCACAAATCCGCAGAATACGGGTGGATATGAAATTACCGTCCTTTATATCCTCGCGAATTCCGGCATTATTTTCACCCTGATTTTCGTCTGCTTTATATTCCTGTTCGTTAAAAGGCTCAAGTTTTCAATCTTCAATATAGGCATATTTTCATATCTCGCGGTATCCTTTATAGACGGCGGCTTCTGGCTCAATCCTACAGCTTTCTCGTTTTTCACCCTGCTGGGCGTCAGCCTTTACATATTGCAGAAAGGCGAGAAATCCGTCCCGGTTTGAGAAGTTTAAAATTAAAAAAACCAGTTCAGGAAGTCAGCCAATGTTCCGGGATAGTATGCCCTCCTTATATTAAACCAGCTTACTTGATCGGCAACGCAGTAATAAAAATGAACCTGCCCGTTATACTCGACCAGGTCGAGGTCGCTGGCATTGACGCAGGTGGGAATGGCCTGATCGTACGAATCCGGTACCAGCACGGGATTTTTGACCGATTCAACCCAGTTGACAAGATCGGCCGACCTCACTATCCTGTTGATGAATAAGCCGTTGTCCTGAGTGCAGTATATCAGGTAATAATAAGGGCTGGCGTATCTTAACACTGCGCAGCCCGTATATCCGTTATAGTTGTATGAACTCATTATTTTATTGATGCTGCTTCTCAACGCCGGGTTCCACTTCGTCGTATCGTATGCGGTTGCCGTAAATGAATTGTTGACCGGTGTGAAAGTCAGGCCGTCCGCCGATGTCGAAAAAGACTGATAATATGAACCTATATCCATGGTCATGACAAAACGCGAACCGTCATAGCAGACGCTTGTATTCCACACCGTGGGGCAGGTCCCGGGAGTAAAACACTGGTTGGACTGCCAGTTAATCAGGTCTGTGGTGTAAAAAACCCAGGGAGCATGCCATTGGTCCCAGCATGTGGCGTATATATAGAGCGTCCCGTTGACCGCTATCGCAGATGCATACTGGCATATTCGCCCGGTTATGGATACGATGGTGTTGGCCCCGCCGGCAGTCATCACTGCTATATAGCAGTCGTTGGAGTCATGTTCGTCCGTAGAAGGGTGCACCGATATCACGTCGTAATACGTTCCTTTAAATACAACCGGAGTCTGCTCGCAGGCATAGAGGATGCTGATGTCTTCTTTGATAATCAATGAGTTTGTGCTGACTGCGTTCCCATTTTTCGAGTAAATCACCTGGGTATGTCCGTTTTGAACGGTCGTGTTGAAGCTGTTTAGAACTAAGTTCGTTATGGGGCATTCAAACGGAGCCGTGCAGTAGTATGCCGGATTGCAGTACGCTGAAGGAACAGAAGAATAGGACCATGAAGTTCTTAAAAGGCTTGAAGAGCTCGAGGAAGACGATGACTGCTGATTGTTATCGAGGGAACCGGAGCATCCGGATATACTTAAAGCAGCTGCGAAAAACAGCACCGCCGTCATGGTAAAAACCGATGTGTTGAATAAATACTTCACTTTTACCCGCCTGACATTTATTTATATTATTATACTTGAAAAGAAGCGGAAATATG
The DNA here is from genome assembly GCA_964533855.1 of uncultured Brevinematales bacterium. Taxonomy (GTDB): domain Bacteria; phylum Spirochaetota; class Brevinematia; order Brevinematales; family JAOACQ01; genus CAVYGN01. The sequence goes on along the minus strand of CAZHNM010000008.1, from coordinate 90,929 downwards.
AAATTTTTTTAAACTTTTCCTGCCGGGCTCACCATAAAAAAAACCCCGCTCACGAGGAGCGGGGCCGTTGTTTTAAAATTTCGATTATCTCAGGAGCTGCAGCATCAGCTGGGGCTTCTGGTTGGCCTGCGATAACATCGCTGTCGCGGCCTGGGAAAGAATCTGCGATCTTACGAAATTGGACATCTCTTCCGCCATGTCCGAATCCCTGATCCTCGATTCTGCAGACTGAAGATTCTCGTAGCCGACCATCAGTCCGACGGATGTTTTTTCAAGCCTGTTCTGGTAAGCGCCCATGTCGGCCCTCTGCTTTGAAACCTTCATAAGGGCAAGGTCTACCATGCCGATCGTCATGTTTGCTTTATCAGGCGTTGAAATGCTGATAAACGACGCGCTCTGCGCGTTTCCAACCGGGGATTTCAGGCCGAGTCCCTGAGAATTCATCGTACCGATGTAAAGCCTGGTCCTCTGGTCCATGTTAGCGCCGACATGAAGCCATATGCTTGCCATAACGGTATTTTCCCCTGTGGGTCTTGCGAACCTTCCTGTGAGGAGGTTCAAACCGTTGAACTGCGCATGTGAAGCGATTCTGTCCACTTCGGCGATAAGTTCGGAAACTTCAACCTGGATCTGCATCCTGTCTTCAGTGCTGTAGATTCCGTTGGCTGCCTGTACCGACAGTTCCCTGATACGCTGGAGTATGTTATGGGTCTCTTCAAGATAGCCTTCAGCGGTCTGAAGGAAGGAAATACCGTCCATAACGTTCATGTGGGCCCTTCTTAAGCCCTGGATCTGGCTGCGCATCTTTTCAGATACTGCCAGGCCTGATGCGTCGTCGCCTGCGCGGTTGATACGCATACCCGATGAGAGTTTTTCAATGCCCTTGTCGCTGTCCCTGCTGTTGATGGACAACTGTCTCTGAGTGAAGATGGCACTGATGTTGTGATTGATAATCATGGCATCCTCCTTGATATTTTTTGAGAACATCCTTGTTCTCAACTAATATAAATTTCGGAGGAATCGGGATTTTGATTAGGATAATTATGAATATTTTTTGTAATTAAAATTCGGGCTGGAGGGATTTGAACCCTCGGCTTCTTGGTCCCGAACCAAGCGCGCTACCAAACTGCGCTACAGCCCGATATTTTTGCAGACAAAATTCTAAAGGGAAAACGTTTATTTATCAATTTTTCGAGATAAGCTTGCCAGATATTTAAAATTATAATAAGATAAAAGCCCGGTTTTTTAATTAGTTATTTTCCAAAACAGGAGGTTTTCATGCTGCCTGATATCAACAATATCGCCAGAAGGATCAAGGAACTCAGGGACATCAACGGGGTGTCTATTGAAACTCTTTCCCGGGAATTCCAGATTAGCGTCGAGGATTACAAAAAATATGAAAGCGGTGAAACCGACATTCCAATAGGTTTTTTGTTCAGAGTGGCAGGTAAATTCGATGTGGATATGACAGCGCTTCTTACCGGCGAAGAGCCCAGGCTAAAACTTTACAGCGTTGTCAGGAAGAACAAAGGCGTTTCCACAGACCGCAGGAAAGAATATAAATACCAGGACCTCGCTTATAACTTCATTAATAAAAAAGCTGAAGTTTTTCTTGTAACCGTCGATCCGAGGAATGACGGTCAAAAACCCGATTCTTATTCGCACGACGGCCAGGAGTTTAATTTTGTAATCGAAGGGTCCCTGAAGGTCTTTATCGGGCCTTATGAAGTCATTCTTGAGGAAGGGGACAGTCTATACTTCAATTCCGGGCAGAATCACGCGATGTTATCCCTCAATAATAAACCCGCCAGGTTTCTGGCAGTTGTTTTGTAATAATCAATCTGAAAAAATAAGGAGTCAATATGCTTGAAAAATATCTGACAAGATCAACCTTTAAAGATTATGATGATTTTTATAAAAATTTTAAGATCAATATTCCCGAAAATTTCAATTTCGCTTACGATGTGGCGGACGAATGGGCCAGAACCGACCCCGATAAAACCGCGCTTGTCTGGTGCGATGATAACGGCCGGGAAAAAAGTTTTACCTTCGGCCAGCTTAAAGAACAGAGCGACAGGACCGCCGGATTTTTTAAATCGATCGGAATTAAAAAGGGTGACCCGGTGATGCTGATCCTCAAAAGGCGGTATCATTTCTGGTTCTGCATGTTAGCCCTGCATAAAATCGGGGCTGTTGCTATCCCGGCAACCCATCTCCTGACAACCAAGGATATAAAATACAGGAATAACGCAGCCGATATCAAAATGATAGTTTCCGTTGGAGACCAGGAGGTCCTCGACCATGTCGACGAAGCTCAGCCCGAAACCCCTACCCTGAAAATAAAGGTCAAGATAGAGGGTCCGGACCGCGAGGGATGGCTCGATTTCGACAGTTCAATCGAAAAATCGCCAGGCCGTTTTGACCGCCCGTCCGGGCCGGAAGCATCCGTTAACAGCGACATGTTCCTGCTTTACTTCACATCGGGTACGACAGGCATGCCAAAGATGGTGACTCATAATTTCACGTATCCTCTTGCACATATAATAACATCGAAATACTGGCAGAATGTCGAGGATAACGGGCTTCACCTGACCGTTTCCGATACCGGCTGGGCAAAGGCCGCATGGGGAAAGCTTTACGGGCAATGGCTGTGCGGAAGCGCAGTATTTGTATATGATTACGGCTCAAGGTTCAAACCCAGGGATCTGCTCGGCATCATCGAAAAATACGGCGTCACGACTTTCTGCGCTCCCCCCACCATCTACAGGTACCTGATAAAGGAGGACTTTACCCAGTTCGATTTTTCAAAATTAAAATACTGCACAGTCGCGGGAGAACCTCTAAATCCCGAGGTATACAACCGCTTCCTCGAGCTTACAGGCCATAAACTTATGGAAGGATACGGTCAGACAGAGCTCGTTATTTCAATAAGCAATTTCAAGGGAATGGAACCCAAGCCGGGTTCGATGGGCAAACCTTCCCCGGGTTATGACGTAGTCCTTTTCAACGACTCCGGCAAACCATGCGAGATCGGGGAGGAAGGACAGCTTGCCGTAAGGACAGATCCCGTCAAGCCATGGGGGATTTTCGACGGGTATTACCGCGACGAAGACCTTACGAAAAAATCCTGGCATGACGGCTTTTATTATACCGGCGACATGGCCTGGATAGATGAAGACGGCTTCTACTGGTTTGTCGGAAGGGCCGACGATCTGATCAAGAGTTCCGGATACAGGATCGGACCGTTCGAAGTTGAAAGCGCCCTGCTTGAACATCCCGCCGTGATGGAATGCGCAATAACGGGCGTTCCCGACCCTGACAGGGGACAGGTCGTAAAAGCCACCGTCACCCTCGCAAAGGGTTATACCCCGAGCGAAGACCTTAAACTCGAGCTCCAGGAGCATGTAAAGAAGGTGACCGCCCCTTATAAATACCCCAGGATCATTGAATTCGTGACCGAACTGCCGAAGACCATCAGCGGCAAGATCCGGAGGGTCGAGATCAGGGAAGGCGGGGAGAAGTAAAGAACGGCTTATTACCGCACCGGGAAATTACAGGAGCTTAGATAATGAACAAATTATTGCTCTGTCTGTTAACCTTTGTCATCCTTTTCCCCTTCCACGCGGTAATGAGCAGAGTTTATTGCACTGAGAGTGAAAGCGCGGATATTAGATACCTTCCATTGATATCCGATCCCAGCAATATATATGGCGGGAATCCGTTTATCGATAATTCTGTAACAACTTTTTATCCGTTGATTTCCCGTGGAAAAAGCGCAAACAGTAATTTCATAATGGATATTGTTTTAGCCGTTGTTTACAAAAACCAGGCGGTTTATACAAGAATAGACAGGGATGATAATGACAGGCCTGAAACCAATATATATAAGACCGATTACATAGCATTGGACAGAGATCCCCTTTTCAGAGTTCATTTCTCTTACACGGTTTCGGGCCTTAAAACAGATTATGATTATTTTTATCAGCATAATTATTCGGCACTCCCGAATGATAAAACGGTTTATTATTATTTTTCAGTTGAATTCCAGCAGGCGGACCTGGATGAGCTTTATTATTCGGACAGCCCTGTCGAAATCACTTTGGAAAGCAGTCTCGGAAGCTTCAATTACGCGATTACAAACATGGATTTATTGAAAAAGTTCCTTGCTCCGGGCAGGATCGCGGAGAAGCCTTTTCAGGGCAGGAAGCCTGCATTGCTGAAGTTTCAGGACGATCTAAAAAAATTGGCCAACAGGGATATTAGAGAAGCGCAAATTCAAAAATATTTTAAAACGCTCGGGCGTAAAGTCGAATCGGTTTATGACTGCGGAATGTATTATGAATTCCCTGATGCCGGTCTGATGTTTATCGCCGGAAACAACTGTAATATCGAACGGATCTGCTTTTTCAGCAAATACGATAAGGATCTCCCTTATGGGTTAAATTTAAGCGATCTGTTTACCGATGTCGAGGCAAGACTGGGACCAATGATAGATTGGGACTACGCCTACGGCAATTTATGGGATGGCAGTGATAACAAATACTTTTACAGGCTTCGTCCGAAATATCTGACCATGGAATTTCCAGGAGATGTAATATTATATTACCAGCTGGTTTCAGGCAAGCCGGATTTTAATAGGATCGCCGAACTCACCGTCGGGTATAACAAACATCCCCAGCCTCCCCTGCCCGAATGCGCAAAAAGCGCGATTGAATTAAGCCGCTTCATAGGGAAAAACATGAACGATCCGGAATTCATAAAAACACTCTCTGAGCTTGGGGGCAAGCCGGAGACAACGACAGATAATATTCATATCGCGACGGGCTACGGGATCGATTTCTGGATCGATAAAGATACCGGAATACTGAAGTTTATCGACTTTAAAAGCCATCATAACGACCTGGATCTGTTTTCTTATTACTCAGGCGTTCTCCCCCATGGGTTGTTAATGATAGATACGATCCAGGCGGTCTGGAAAAAATTAGGCGCTCCGGATGAGCATAACGAAATTTCCAACGGAATTTTTTTCCAGCATTACAAAGAAGGCATTTCAGTTGAATATAACATATATTACGGCGAAATCCCGAGGATCGATTCAATCTCGCTTTCAAAGCCATTATCCGAATAAAGGCCTTCGGTGAAGTACCGCCGTTACAGGCTCTTCTCCATCAGGCTTATCACGAGCCTGTTGAACTTGACCGGGTCGGGAAGCTCAGCGCCTTCCGCGAGTAGAGCATATCCGAGAAGAAGCTCAGCGTAATCCTCAAGGACGGGGTCTTTCGCGTCCTTCTCCAGGCGTTCGCTGAATTTATGAATAAGGGGATGGTTAGGATTTATTTCCATTATTCTTTTCTTTACCGGGGCGGATTCTTCCGAATCCTTTCTCATCATTTTTTCAAGGTACGGACTGACATCGAATTCATCTCCGGTTATGCAGGCCGGCGAATTCACGAGCCGGATCGATACTCTTGCTTCCTTGACGTATTTATCCAATTTCTCGCCGAGGTATTTCAAGAGCACTGAAAACTCTTCCTGTTTTGCCTTTGTCTCGGTTTCATTTTTCTTTTTTTCATCGGGGCTGTCGAGATCGATGTCGCCTTTTTCTATAGATTTGATCTTTTTACCCTTGTATTCGTTAAGCGATCCTGTCATAATCTCGTCGACAGGGTTCAGGAGGAAAATAACCTCGTAATCCTTCTGCTTCAGGGCTTCAAGATGGGGCGAGTTTTCAGCTATGTTCCTCGACTCGGCGGTAAGGGTATAGATATGATTCTGCCCTTCTTTCATCCTTCCGATATACTCATCAAGGTTTGTAAGTTCTTTATTGCTGTGGCTGGATTCAAAAAGAATTAACGGGGCTATTTTTTCCTTGTTTTCAAAATCGGATATGATGCCTTCCTTGAGGGCGTTTCCGAATTCCTTGAAAAATTTTTTATAATTTTCATTTTCATTCGAATACAATTCAAGCAGGCTGTCAATCACCTTTTTTGTAAGGCTTTTTTTAATCTGGGATACATTCCTGTCCTGCTGGAGCATTTCCCGCGAAATGTTAAGAGGAAGGTCCGACGATTCCACTACCCCTTTAATGAATCTGAGGTACTTCGGCAGGAGGTCTTCGAAAGCTTCCATTATAAGCACTTTTTTAACATAGAGCTGGAGGCCGCTCTTATACCCCTGGTAAAACAGGTTGAAAGGGGCCTTTGAAGGAATAAAGAGCAGAGAGTGAAATTCGACAGTCCCTTCCGCCTTGAAGTATATGGTTTTAAGCACCTCGCTCCAGTCATGGGAGATGTGCCTGTAAAATTCATTATATTCTTCTTTGGTAACCTCGGATGACGGCCGGAGCCATATGGGTTTCATCGAATTCAGAACAGTATCTTCAGTCACAATGGATTTTTTGCCGTCCTTTTTATCCTTTTGGGTCTGTTCATGTTCCCTTTTCATGACTATCGGATAATTGATGAAATCCGAATATCTTTTGACTATATTGGAAATTGTATAATAATCTGTGAAATCATCTATCCCGTTTTCCTTGTCTACAGGTTTCAAATGCAGGGTTATAACAGAACCATGATCCTTCTTGTCGCTCTCCGATAAAGTGTATTCGCCCTCTCCGTTGGATTCCCAGCGGTAAGCTGCCTCTTCGCCGGCCTTTTTAGTGTCTATGGTAACAAAGTCCGCAGCCATAAAGGCCGAGTAAAAGCCTACGCCGAACTGCCCGATCATATCGTTTATCGATGAATCGGTTTTCTTTTCTTTCAGGTTTTTAATGAATTCCTGCGTCCCGGACCTGGCTATCGTTCCTATATGCTTGATGAGGTCTTCATGATCCATGCCGATTCCGTTATCGATGACTGTCAGGGTCCTGCCTTTCGGGTCCGTATCGAGGCGGATCTCGAATTTTTCACCGGGGATCAGCAGTTCCGGCCTGGTGATGGATTCGAAGCGCAGCCTGTCGATCGCGTCCGAAGCGTTCGAAATAAGCTCCCTTAAAAATATTTCCTTATTCGAGTAAATGGAATGCACCATCAGGTTTAATAACTGTTTGCTCTCAGCCTGAAATGTGAATTTCTCAGCGCCCATATTTATAATCCTCCGAGGTTTGCGTCGGTATCAGCACTATTGGTAGAATTGTTTGTTATACTGTTTTTAGCCACCTGGGTAACGGAATGGAAGGCTTCGTAATACCTCCTGCTTATGAGGCTGATCTGCGAATCGTTCGGCCCCAGGAATAAGGTGGGAACCGTCTGCCTGCCCATGGTAACGGCTTTAAAAACCATGAAATGCAGATGCGGCCCGGTAGTAAAGCCTGTATTACCGCTATAACCGATGACCTGCCCTTTCTTAATTATATCCCCTACTTTGACTGCGCTTCCGTTCTGCATCAGGTGAAGATATTCGCTGAAAGAGCCGTCGCTGTGATAAACCGTAATATAGTTAGCCATGTTCATATACCAGAATCTGAAACCGCCATGGTAAGAGTCCTGCTTGACTTCAACAACCACACCATCTCTTGCCGCACAGACAGGCGTTCCGATCTGCATGCCGAAATCAAGGGAATACTGTATCCAGCCCCTGTGCGAAATCCTTCCATTGTAACCCTGGTTTATCATATGGGTAGTGCCTTCCTCGTAGGGAATAAAATAGACATACCGCTGGTCAGGGGTTATATCGGGGTCTCCGATAGCCTCTTCCACATCGCATGCAAGGCTGTTTGAAGGGTTCTGGTACGTTATAACGCTGAACAGGTACAGGCCCTTTTCCTGGGCCTTAAGCTTGGCATAAAAGGGCAGGTGTGTGCTTGCGACAATCCCGTCCGAATTTTTAAAATTCACTAATATCTGCAGAGGACAGAAATTAAGGTTATCCGCATAAAAGACATATTCGTTATTGCCTGCATTCAGAAAATAAACTTTTGCATTCAATGCCAAAGAGCTGCCTGCAAAAGCTATAAAAAAGACAGCTGAGAGGAGTAATATCTTAATCTTCATTGTCAGGCTCCGGTTTTAATTTGTAAAAAACGCCCCTTTCGCCGGGGATGTTGAATATTTCCGCTTTAACTATCTGGTTGTGTATCAATATATCGAGGTATCCGGATACTTCTTCCTCTCCTATCGAAAGGATAATAGAAAGGTCTTCCAAAGTCGAAGGCCTTCTCCTCAGAGTATCGATTATGGTGTCTTCCGCATCCTTTCTATAAGCCTTAAACTCTTCCCTGTTTTTGAACTTTTTTATTATCTCAACGTTTTTTAAATTCAGCTTTAACTTGACCGCTTCCAGGACTTCACCGGGCGCGGGTTTTACCCAATTCTCAACCCCCGGACGGTCAAGCGTATTGAGCTGGACCCTGTCGGGATTTATCCTGAGCACAGCTTCACGAAGTTTTCTTATATTATAATCATCGGTATTAATCCCGTCAATAATGAAAATCTCAAGCCAGATTGCCTTCCGCGGGCCCGACTCTTTAAACTCCCTCGTAAATTCCTCCAGGCCGCTGATGATATCGCCGATCTTGATATCCGGGTGGGGCCTGTCGATTTTTATATAAGCTTCTTCCGAAGCCGCGTCCAGAGATGGCAGAACTACATCGGAAAAGAGAAGTTCCTGCCTGACATCCCTGACGTTCATGAGGCTCGAATTTGTAAAAACGGCAATTTTTGTCTCAGGAAAATCCTTCTTGAGCTCCCTTAGCATGCGTCCGAGCCCTGAATTCAGCGTAGGCTCTCCCGAACCGGAAAAAGACAGGAAATCAGGGGGAGGGTTCTTAGCCATAAAATCCCTGATCTCTGCAAGGACGGCGTCTGCGGGATGATATTCAGCCCTTTCTGTTATCAGGCGCATTGTTTTACCGCACTCGCAGTATACACAGTTGAAATTGCAGACCTTACGGGGAAGTATGTCTATGCCCAGCGATATCCCGAGCCGTCTTGATGGTATTGGTCCATAAACATATTTATACATAATTTAGCATAACCCTGTTATCGATAAGTTCTTTTATTGTTTTAACGCCGGTAAAAGTCATATTCTTTCTGAGATCGTTGGCGATTTTGTTAAGGTACTGCCTTACCCCCTGGATGCCGCCCCCAACTGCCGCTATCATTACAGGCCTGCCTATCATTACACAGTTTGCTCCGAGCGCCAGGGCCTTCAATACATCGCTGCCGTTTCTCACGCCCCCGTCGAGGATGATGAAAGCGTCTTTTCCCACGGCTTTCTTTATTCCCGGCAGCGCTTCTATCGGGGTAATGAGGTTGTCATTAACGCGCCCCCCATGATTGGAAACTATAATGGCCTTTACCCCGGCCTTCAAAGCCGACTCCGCATCGTAAGGGGATAATACCCCTTTCAGGATAAAGGGAACTTTTGTAAATTCCACAAGTTCCCTGAGCTCTTCGAATGTCTTTGTGCTGGTGCTCTGGCTTTTCTGCTCCATCGTCATGAAGGACGCCGCATCAATATCCATCCCTACTGCTATCGCCCCGGCCTTCATGGCAGCTTCGATCCTTTCCTTTATAAGAGAGTTATCGAAACGGGGTTTAAAAACAGGAACAGCCATTCCGAAGTTTTCGAGTATCACCCTTATTCCGAGCTTATATTTAACAGGAGTCGCTCCATCGCCGAGAAATCCGATTACCCCGGCCTGGCTGGCCCCCTTGACGACAGCTCTTGCAAGTTCAAGCTCGCCTATAGCGCCGCCGAGGTTGGTTATAGCTCCAGTAATAGGAGCCGGAATGACAGGAAATGAAAGGGGTAAACCGAAAAAATCAATCCCGGTATCAATGATTTTAGAATCGTTGATATAGCTGGGGATAATCTCTATTTTTCTCATATTCCTGACTGCGTTGATGAAGGCATTGCCGTTTCCTGCCCCTCCGACTCCCGGCATCATGCCCCTGCACCTCACTCCGTCGCAGTCAGGGCACACAGCGCATTTATTATTAAACTTCTGTCTGGCGTTTTCACCGATATACGATTCGGCAAGGAGCTGATCGTCATCTTCTATGGTTTCCACTTTTATTGCCCTCAAAGCTTGATGTGAAGCCTTCAAAGCCTGCCCGTAAGTGGGAGCGCTGACAATTACATGACCGCATTTATCTATATTGTTCCGGGGTGAAATAACCTTGTCGCCGGGCTTCCCATCGAAGAATATATTCCTGACAAATTCAATCCCGCCCGCCTGTTCAATGCCGCTTACGCTTCTGATTATTCCCGGAGCCGGAATAACCGACCTTTCGATAGAAACCCAGTTCCTTGACGGTTCCAGATCCTCCGGCGGAAATCCTAATGATATCCGGACTATATTTTTCATAAGGTCTACGCCAGACGAATATGGATAGGTATAGCTTGACATGAAACCGCCGGAAAGCCTGGCCGCGATTTCACCTATATAGCAGGACCCGCCGGATGAGATTTTAATATCTCCCTTGGCCGAACCCGTCGTAATGCCCAGCGCCCTGATGCCGTTTTTGAAAGTTTCACAGGCGAAGGAAACCAGGTCTTCCGGGAGATTACTGGGCATTATATGTCCGGTTTCGACAAAATAGGGATCGTATTCAATGATCCTGTCAGCGGCCCCGGTTATAAAAATTTCACCGTTATAAACGAGAGCGTCTATACTGAGTTCGGGAGCGTCTATATACTGTTCAATAATTACCTTGCCTGAAAGAGAATAATGTAACGCCAGATCAAGACCTTCCTTTAGATCGTCTAAATTATTGATCCTCCGGACACCCCTGGCGCCCATATTTTTCTGCGGTTTTATAACGCAGTCAATTCCAAGCCGTTCAATAGCTTCGACTGCTTTCTGATATGAATCCACGAGTTCAAAATCCGGAACGGGTACTTTTGCATTTCTGAGCGCTTTTCTCATCAGATACTTATCCGTGGCATTTAACGCGGCTTGCGGTTCAATGCCCGGTACTTCCAATTTCTTCGCGCAGAGCGCAACTGTGTAGGAAGCATCCGTTCCGACGGTAAGAACTCCGTCAATTTTCTGCTTTTCCCGGCTGAAACTGGAAGCAAGAAGGCTTGTCATTTCAGCATCGAGAGTGCTTGAGCATATGAAAAAATCCCCGAGGCTGACCCCCGGGGCAGAAGGATTCATATCAATGACTACTGTTTTAATTCCCATGTCTTTAGCTGCTTTAATAACGGGAATCTGCAGCAGACCTGCGCCTATTACAGCCAGGGTTTTACCGGATAGTTCGCCCATTAAATCTCCTACTTGCAGTAAAGCGGGAGGTCCTTCAACGCTTTTTTGACTTCATCTTCAGGGTACTCGAAATCTTCAAGCTTTCCATCCATATATAACTGGTAGCTTGAAAGATCGAAGAAGCCATGTCCGCTGAAATTGAAAAGAATGACCTTTTCCTTGCCCTCTTGTTTTGCCAGTATTGCTTCTTCTATCGCCGCTTTGATAGCATGTGTCGTTTCAGGCGCAGGAACAATCCCCTCGGTCCTCGCGAAAAGAATCCCGGCTTCGAAAACCTCATTCTGATGATAAGACCTGGCCTCTGCAAATCCCTGTTTAACTGCCGCGCTTACAAGCGGAGCCATGCCATGATAGCGCAGACCTCCCGAGTGGATAGCCGGCGGCATAAAACTATGCCCCAGTGTAAACATTTTCATCATCGGTGTCATACCGGCAGTGTCTCCGAAATCATAATCGTATACTCCCTTGGTTACTGAAGGGCAGGCCTTGGGTTCGGAAGCAATGATCCTGGTCTGTTTATTATTTTGAATTTTATCCATTATGAAGGGAAATGCGATACCGCCGAAATTACTGCCGCCTCCAATACATCCGATCACAACATCAGGATAGGCATTAATCGATTCCATCTGTTTTTTTGCCTCAAGGCCGATTATCGACTGATGAAGAAGCACATGATTCAACACGCTTCCCAGAGAATAATTTGTATCGCTTCTTGTTGCGGCTTCCTCGACAGCTTCACTGATTGCAATGCCGAGGCTGCCCGGATTATCAGGATTTTCAGCAAGGAGTTTCCTGCCGAACTGGGTTTTATCGCTGGGGCTGGCTATGCATTCCGCTCCCCAGACAGCCATAATCTGCTTCCTTGCGGGTTTCAGGTTATAACTGGCTTTTACCATATATACTCTAACTTCTATGCCGAAAAGTGCTCCTGCCATGGCCAGAGCGCTTCCCCACTGTCCGGCTCCGGTTTCAGTAGTAAGACGCTTTATGCCTGCTTTTTGATTGTAATATGCCTGGGGTATCGATGTGTTAGGTTTATGTGAACCCGCGGGGGAAAGTCCTTCATATTTGTAATATATTTTAGCCGGAGTTCCAAGAACCTTTTCAAGGTGGATCGCCCTGAAAACCGGCGCGGGGCGGTAGCGGCAATATACATCGAGGACTTCTTCGGGAATTTTAATCCATCTTTCCCTTGAAACTTCCTGTTCAATGAGAGCCATCGGAAATATAGCCTTCAGCTGATCGGGCCCTATCGGTTTTCCATCTGCGCCAAGCGGCGGATCGAGCGGTACAGGCAAATCCGCCTGCAGGTTATACCAATCCCTGGGTATATCTTTCTGCGCTAAATCGATCTTCTGGATTTCCATTATTTCCTCCTTAGTGCCAATAACTGACACCTGTGGCATTAGGGGCAGCATTAGCGGCGCCCTTAGTGCCGCTTACTCATACTTGTATCATTAGCGGCACTTAGTACCAATAACAAAACAGGCACAAACTCGGCTCCTTAAGAGCTTTCGTTTATGCCTTGTTTAATATCAACATTTGTCAAAAGGGGTTTATTTAACTATTTGAAAGCCGATAGCGCGTCACTTTCATTATCATAAATGTCGAAGAAACTTGTCAGCTTAGTAAGCTCGAAAACTTTTCTGACAGAGGCGTAAACATTTATCAGCTTCAAAGCACCCCCGATCTTCTTTAGATTCGAAAGGCTTGAAATAAGAACGCCTATGCCGGAGCTGTCGATATAACTAACCCTGTCTAAGTTAATTACAACATTTACCTTGTTCTTATTCAATTCGTCTTTTATTTTTTCCTTTATTTCCGGAGCGTTATAAAGATCAATTTCACCGTTAATATCGAAGATTACAATATCGCCCACCTCTCTTCTGTTTATCTCCATATCTCCCTCCTGAAAAATTAATAATTAAGAGTTCATTTGCTCTTCAGCACAAGCAGGGTTTCATCATCATGCTGTGGAGCAGTCCCGCAGAAAGTTGTTACCGCTTCCAGGACTCTGTTGCAAATTTCCCTTGCGCCTTCTCTTTTATTAGCTCTGATAACTTCTTTGAATTTTTCAAGACCGAATTCCTCATGCGCCAGGTTCATAGCCTCGCTTATACCGTCAGTATAAAGAATCGCTATGTCGCCCCTCTCCATGATCGTGTAGCTCTGCCCGTACTCGACACCGGACATGATTCCGATAGGCATCCCTTCCGTATCGAGAAACTCGAAGTCATCCGTTGCAGCTCTGAACAAAATCAGGGGTCCATGACCCGCATTGGTGTAACTCATTATACCTTTTTCCGCATCAAATAGCAAATAAAATCCCGTTGCATAGCGGTCCTCAACTATCTCTTCCGCTATGGTATTATTCAACCTGGCGATCACATCTTTTGTATCCTCATTGAGGGAAGCAACAGTGCGTAAAATACTGCGTATCATAACCATGATAAGCGCAGCAGGCACGCCCTTGCCGGATACATCGAACATTGTCAGCACAACTTTATTATTGCCGAAATCTATGTAATCGTAATAATCTCCGCCGACTCCCTTGGCCGGAATTGAAAACCCGAACACATCGAATTTGTCGGATTGAGGGAAAGAATGAGGAATAAGCGACGCCTGAATTTCTCCGGCAACGCCGAGTTCCTTTTCAGCCTGTTTCTTATCTAATACTTCCTGGTACATCTGGATCTGGGTAATTGTGATAGCAGCCTGTTCACCGAGTGTTTCGAGCAGGGAGAGGTCATTTTCCTGGAATATTTTCGAGTCGTCTACTACCGACAGGACTCCGAATACCTCTTCCTTCGTTTTCAGGGGGACAGCCAGGAAAGAACTTACCATAATATGGTCGCTAACCGTCTGAACAAATCTGTCGTCTTTCGATACATCAGGAATATAAATCGCCTCGCCGGTTTCAGCCACCTGACCGAGCAGGCCTTCACCGACGGCTATTTTTTCAGCCTTAAGCTTTTCAATAATTATATTCTCAGTAACAGTAAGGTTCTGTATATTCTTAAGAGGTTTTGTCGGAGGGTAAAGGCCCTTTATATAGCTGACGCTAAGCCTGTTAGTGATTTTATCCTTTATCAGGATTACTCCGCCGCGGGCATTGGTTCCTTTAACCGAGTTATCGACGATCACCCTGATCACGGTTTCTAATTCAAATTCCTCGCCGCCGACAACCACGCTGATCTCTTTCATCAGCTGTATGAGACTGTCTTTTTCCTTGATCAGGCTCGATATCCTTTCATGCAGGTTTGTGATATAGCCGGTATGAACTCCGAAAGCAAAGATGCTGAAAAGGATGACAGTCAGGCACTGGAGGGAAAACCATACGGGTCTCTGGTAATAAATTATCGAAGAGAAAACATTGAAAAATATCTCTAAAAGGAAAAAAAAGTATATAACACGCCGGAAAGCCGCGACAATCTTTACATGCGATGAAATTGCCGATGCCATGAGCTGAGTCGATCTCCATGCAATAACAAGAAGGATGAACTTGGGCACTATATAAATCCAGTTGCCCAGCCAGGTCTTAACTATTTCGATCGAATCGATATTCGTTTTAAAATAAGTGTCGCCTGTCCTTACCGATATGAAAGCAACCGCGCATGTAAACAAAACACCCGAAAAGGCTATAATGAGGCTTATTACCGCAGTACCCCGTATGCTCTTCCCTTCCGCAGTCTTCTGGCTCGATGTGATCACATAGAACACCCAGACAGAATATATTAATTCAGCCGCCTGGAACACTAAGTAATAAAGGCTGATTTTAGGATCCTTTGAAACGAGATAATCACCTAATCCGAGAAATATATATAGAAAAGACTTGAGGACAATTATCAGATAGAAGAAAAACAGGAGCCTGAAAAGCCTCTCTTTATACTTCAACGCGTCAATGAGCATCAGTAAGCCGAAGAAAAGAGCTACTACAGCCTCAATCCAGAAAAACACGCTCCAGCCCATCACGCCCTCCTGATAGCGATCAAACTAATATCCTAAAATCCTTTTTAAATTTGTCAAGTATTTAGGCGACAAATACATGGTTTTAATAATAAATTTATTTTCCAGTGAACCATAATTCCTTTCTTTATAATTAGTAACAACACTGATATCAGATGAATAATCACGCAAGGTTTTAATTTTTAACATTGAAAGTGGCCTTATTTCACCCTGGCCGGTATCGATTGCCGTCAGGCTGTCGCTGCCTGATAATCCATCCAAAGCCCCTGCGGATAAATAATAGACCCCCGGGGTAGATTCCCCTCCGTTAATCCATATGGCAGGCAGAATTCTGTCCATCCATTCAAGGAAACGGTCAACTGAAATGTTCATATCTTCCATTTTATAATTTTCTGATAAAGAATCTATCAATTTACCGTTTTTATCGAATAGTTTAAACTGAAGATAAGAAAGCGACTTGTCAAGATCTCCTGTGACAAAGAAGCTGTAATCGTTCTCCCTTAAATATTCCATAACGGTATTAATACCCTGATCTTTTCGGTAATCCATAGTTGAAAACTTGAATTTTCCGTAATACAGGCAATTATACAAAACCATATCAGAATATACCTTCGGCAGGTTAAAATAACCGCTCCTCAGGAGGAACAGCCCTTTGTAATAAAAGTAATCCGGGCTTTCAAGTTTTATCCTGTTATTTCTTATCTTCCAGTCATAGTTCTCAAGTTTGTCCTGTACTCTGTATCCCCTGTCGGTCTTCGAGAGTGATTTCAGCTCCTGGTAAGCTCCGTAATTGTTCTTCCTCTGCTCATAATAATTCACAAGAGTTTCCCGCGGCTCGGAAGAGAGAGGATAGAGCGTGATCGCCCTCTTGAGATTCAAAAAATACGACCTGTTTTCGCCTTTTCTGACATCATCTTTGGCTGCCGCCATATGATATGCTGAAAGATCCTGCCTTTCGGGTGCATCAACCTTGAAATTGTTGATAACAAAATTTTCAAAAGCGGCCCTTACGAACTGATTGCCCGGTTCCATTGCAAGCGATTCCTTGTAGCTGTCGACTGCTTTGGACGGATCTAAATTTTCATATGCAAATCCCATCTTGTAAAACAGCCCGCCCCTGAAATGCTTGTCCTTCTGCGGCCCGTTATCTTTTATCCATAAATATTTTTCGATTGCCTTGTCATAGCCTTTGCCGGTTATCATCGCTTTTTCGAGATAGCAATCCGCCAGGAGAAGGATCCCTGAATAGAAATTATTAAAAAGTTTCTCCCCGCTTTCAAGAAGGGATATTGCCTGGTCATATTCACCTGCAGATTTGTAATAATCGGCAAGGGTCACGTAGACGAGCCTTTCGGTAGGATTCAGGGAAAGCGCTTTCATGAAATATTCCCCGGCCTGCCCCGGATTTCCAGTTTTAAGGTAATAGTTTCCGAATGAAATATAGTTTTTCCAGTAATTTTTATTTATCCTGTCCGCTTTTTCGAGCATCGAGAGGGACAGAGGCAGCTTGTTCATTTTCATGTAAAGCTCGGCCATATTGCGGTATACTTCCACATAGGCCGGAAAATTCGAAACTAACTGGTTGTATATAGCTAAGGACTGGTCGTACTGGCCCAATTCCCGGTATGAGTCTGCTAATATCAGAAGAGCGTCCGGATCGTTATTGGCGTATTTAAGAGCGTTCTGAGCGCTTTCAAGGCTCGCCTGGAACTCTCCGAGGGCTGAATAAACCAAAGCCATATATTTATATGCATCGCCGTAGTAAGGATTGATCTCGAGGGCATTTCTAAAAGAATCTATGGCGTCGAAATATCTTTCCTGGTTGTAAAGATTTATTCCGGCATCAAGATAAACTTTAGCGTTCCCAGTTGTTTCATCGGAGTAGACCGGCCCGTTAAAAAACAAAAAAGAGGCAATAAAGATTGGAAATATAAAAAATACAAATGTTTTCACGCCGTACCGGCTCCGTCCTGAGTGTTTCCGGCATCAGCGGTCTCAATATTTTTGAGTGAACTCTGAAGCATGTCGTTTTCTTCCCCGATTTTTTCATATATGTCTTTCGCAAAATTCAGAAGGACCTCCGGCTTGTCTTTAGCTTTTTTTCCGATCCCGAATACCTTGCTCAAGGTTCTCTTGATTTCCTCATAAGCTTTAAGCTTTTCGAAGGGATCCTCTATCATATGGGAGTTTTTAAATTTAAGTATCGCATTTACATACAGCACGCCGTCATATCCGAAATTTTTATCAGTATCCGGTCCTAGCGACCTGATATTTTCCATGGGTTCGGCAGCCTTGGACTGGTTAATTATTGCCAGATCATAAAATTCAAGGGCTTTCATGCCGAAAGACTGGGACAGATCCTGGAATTTAGGCTCTTTTGTCAGCTCGAAAAGATCGGTGAAAAGCCATGAGGCTCTCAGGTAGGATATTCCTATCTTAATAGAAGGTGAAAATTTCTTCCTGTCGAAGAACGGGTATGAGCTGATTGCCATAATATAACTCGAAATACCGGCTACAGTGTCCCTGGTCTCCCTGAAAGACGGTAATTTACCGAATATCTTTATCATGTAATTAGCCCTGACGGTCTTATAGTTTTTTATATTCTGGACCGCTTTGGGCGGAATGTTTAAAAAATCATTGTCATCTGCGGCATAAAAACATGTGGGGCAAACAGTTATGGGATAAAGAAGCGGGTTTACCTTGCCGAACTTTTTTGTCGGCAGATATGTCCTCCTGAGTTCATTTGTAAGTTCGCCCGCTGAAAGCCGCCCCCTTCCGGTGAGAAGTTCTTCTCTTTTAAAACTTGTGCCGCAGACAGGGCATTCTATATCATTCTTGGAAAAAAATGTTATTTCTTCAGCCATAACATCCTACTTGAATAATTTTTCAGAAATATTAACGAGGACATTCTGCGGAATAAAAATCATTGCGACAAAAATAAGAAGCAGAATAATAATGATAACAGCCACAGGATTTTTTATAATTTCAGAAAGGGGCATAGATATCCTCCAGTTGAAGTACATTCTCATATAATTCATTTTCATCGTCGGAAGGAAGCGAGGGTATTACCTCGTATCCTAAAATTTTTTCATATTTTTCACCGGCTTTTTCAATTCTGACGCTGATAATAAAGTTTTTCTTCTCATACGGCGGATTTGCCGTAATGGGTTTTGGAGCAAAGGAATATACACCGTCATCCCTGTCGAGGATTTCGGCTGGATTTTTCCATAATTCAAACATCGGTACCGCCGGGGTATTATCGATGAGCAGGGTTACCTGCGCTCCGCTTAAAGGCAGCATGTTTTTCGATATTATCTTGCCGTAAATCTTGGGAAATATATAGTAAAGTTTGTCCATTTCAAGGCATTCAACAGCTTCCTGCTGTATCGATGATTTTACAACAATTTTCAAAGCCTCTGAAATCCTTAACATAATATCGGCGACGAACTGCGGATCCTTCTGGTTCCTGAGAATAATATTATTGAACCCCTTATTGCTTGTGATATACATCGGTTTGAGCCTGTTGAGTACATAGGCGGCTATTTCCTTCTTCTTGTTTTTATCAAGGTCTCCCTTTTTCGCTTCATCGAGGCCGTCTATCATATCGAAAACAATATCCTCGATAACATTCTTCAATTCAACCATAGAAACACCGTCCCTTTGATATATTTTAATTGATACCCGCCAAATGTCAAATTTGCTTTTGAACTAAATGTGTTTTAGAATACTACGAGTTCACTGCAAAGACGCGGAGGCCGCAAATAACTTTGCGTACTTTGCGGCTTTGCGGTGATGCCCGCTACCCATTATTTGATCCGGAGCTTTTAATGGCATCGAAAAAAATAACTATGGACCCGGCTAAGCAGGCTGAAATCTCCTCCACCCTGACAGGGAAAGGTTTCTCGATGCAGGAAAACGAACATGCTTTCTGGCGTGCGAAATCAAAAGACCTGACTGTGATCTTCTATAAAAACGGAAGCGTCCTTCTCCAGGGAGCGCAGGATGCGGCAGAAGGAATTCTTGATTTGTTCGGCGGTCCGCAGTCTGATGTGCCTTTTGTTTATCCTGTGCTCGGACTTGACGAATCGGGCAAAGGAGACTACTTCGGCCCTCTCGTCCTCGCGGCAGCCGTGATAGTGACCGGCGAAGAAGAAAATAGCGCTATTGAAACAGGGGTGAAGGACTCGAAAAAACTGAATGACAATTCGATCAGGAAAATATATTCGATAATTAAAGATTCCATCGGGCATGAGGTAAGGGTTATAGAACCGGCAGAATATAATGAATTATACAGAAAGTTCGGGAACATGAACCATTTAATGGACAGCGTTTACAGGGATCTTGTGCTTAATTTCAGTATGAGCGCCTATAACACGGTAATTTTAGATAAATTTTCGAGTTCCGAAACTATGAACGACTCCTTCAGAAAAACAATGAGATGTGAAACAGTCATAACCGAGAAGGGGGAAAGGTTCACAGCTGTTGCAGCCGCCTCTATATTCGCCCGTTTTTTCTTTATCGACTGGCTTGAAAAATATTCAGCCCAGACAGGAATAGCGCTCCCCAAAGGCAGCGGCTATGAATCATCCATGTTATTCAAGAGACTCCGGACAGAGCTTCCCCGGAGAGAATTCGAAAATCTCGCCAAAGCTCACTTCAAGGCTCAGGAATGATTCCCGTCATCCGGCACTCGTTACTTTTTTGACATTCTTCTCCGTAAACACTATAATTTTGCGATATCAGCCATATGGAGGCAGGGAATGCTGGGGGTAGTATTATTTACAATAGCTCTTTTGTTTTACGGCATAATCTTATCGGGTGAAACCGCTATTAAGGCTTTTCCGAACAGCAGAGGTTTTTTTGAAAAAATCGATGAATTTATCGAGAAGGGGGCTGCAAGGATTTTTTTAGCTCTTGTATGTCTTATCGTGGGTATATGGAACCTCTTTGCCCCTAATTTTATTGCCACGAATGCGCCTATACTCGGCGCCCTCATACCTTCACTGATACTTTGCGCAGACAGCGCCGTTATATATCCCGGTATGGTTGAAATACTGAATATTCCGGATGATGCAAAAGCAAAATATTATGATTTTGTCGGGAAATATAAAGGTATGGCCGGGGTTCTGACTATCTTTTTCGGGCTCCTTCACCCGATTTTATTCAGACAGATACTTTTTTGATCAATATTATGCGGCCATCGTACAGTGGTAGTACCATAGCCTTCCAAGCTATTGGCGCGGGTTCGATTCCCGCTGGCCGCTATTGGATTTCATCATGTCTATCAGAATCTTAATAATTAAATTCTTCATCGTTTTGTGCTCTTTCATGCTTCTGCTTTTTCTTTTAGTACTGATTTTCCCTCTTGGAAAAAGCAGGGATTATATGATTAACGTGGAAAAAGATAAAATCAAACTTTATTATGACCCGTCCACGGATGCCTTATCCGATTTCCTCCTTGAAAATAAGTCGAACGAGATCGAAAATATTATCGGCATTTATTACGACAAGACAGGCGACGGAATTTCCGTTAATAAAAAAGACAGCTATATATCTTTTCATTCCGAAAAGAGCCCGTCAGTTTATAATGTCACTTTAACCCTGCCGCTCGCCAAAAGCGGTGTCCTTATCGGCAATCTTGTAATCCGCCGTTTTTCAAACTCAATAGAATCCTCTTATTCGGGAATTGTTGTCCTGACAATATCTGTATTTATTTTCATGTTAATATTGATGTCGGCAGCAGCGTTAAAATTAGCGCGCAATCTAAACCTTTTCAAGAAAGAAATCACCGGCGCCATGAAGGCCTTCTCGGAAGGCTCCCATAATATCAGAATTTTTCCCAGCTACAGGGGGCAATTTAAAGACCTGGCTGAATCCTTCAACAGTATGGCCGATCAGATTTCATCACATATCACAAGCCTCGACAAGGAAAAAGAGGAAATGCAGACAATTGTTTCATCAATTTCTTCCGGCGTGGCTGTCCTCGATCAGGCCGGTAAAATAATACTTGCAAACAAGGTCTTTATGGAAATGTTCGGCCGAAGGGCTGTAAACGGCCGTTTTTACTGGGAAATCATTATAAATGTAAATATTTGCGATCTTATAACGAAGGTCAGGGAGGAAAAGACATCCCTGTCGGCGGAAATAGTCCATATAAACAGGACCTACAAGACCCATCTGAGTTTTGTTCCGCAGACATCCGAAACGGTTTTGATTTTTTATGATCTGACTGATATTAAAAATCTTGAAAAGATAAAAAAGGATTTTGTAGACAATGTTTCACATGAACTGAAAACTCCGCTGACCTCGATCATGGGTTTTACTGAATCCCTTCTTGAAGAGGAAAAAGATGCCGAAAAAAAACACAGGCTTGACATCATATTCAGGAATACCGTCCGGCTTGTAAATATAGTTAAAGACCTTCTGAGCCTTTCAGAACTCGAGGAAACGCCCGGTATTATCAACATTGAAAAGATCAGGCTCGCTGATATTCTGCAGAATATAAGGGATGTATTTTCAACCCCGATTAAAATGAAGAGCCTTTATCTTGATATTACCATACCTGAAGGGCTTCCTGAAATCGAAGGAGATCCTTTTAAGATCGAACAGTTATTCGTGAATCTGATCGATAATGCTATAAAATATACTGATAAAGGCGGCATCACAGTCAAGGCGTATCCTTTCGACGGATCTGTAAGGGTGGATATAGAGGATACCGGGATCGGCATACCGGAAGAGCATATTCCAAGGCTTTTTGAACGTTTTTACGTCGTGAACAAGGCGCGCTCGAAAAGTCTCGGCGGGACAGGACTGGGATTATCAATAGTGAAACATATTCTTCTCCTTCACCGGGGTAAGATCAGCGTGGGAAGCCGTTCTGGAAGGGGTACGAAATTTGTAATAACATTGCCCCTGAAGCAGTCATAAATAACGGAGATTTTTGCTAAAATTCTCCTGTCTTGATACAATAATTTATGCGGGCCATTATCTCCCTTATTCCCGGTTTTATATTTCGGACCGTTTTGTCGATGTTAATGGAAGGGTAAATAAGTGCGGGAGGAACTGAAGTGAAAGGCTTTAAATTAGGTACAAAATTAACTCTGACCAATCTTTTAACCCTGGTGTTTTTTTATATTATTACAGTGGCTTCCTTCGGCTATTTACTAACAACCTATAACGAATTAAAAATAAAAAGATTCGGCGAGACTCTTACTGAAGAAAGGAAGCATAATCTCAAATCCATAGTAAACATCGCATACAATATCGTTGAAAATAATTATAATTTGTATATCTCTGAGAAGGGCAGAACAAGGAAAAGTCTTGATGATTATAAAGCCGAATCGACAAACGAACTGAGCAAGATGAGGTACGACGAAGGAACGGGTTATGTCTTTATAAACAATACCCAAAGACCCTACCCTGTAATGATTATGCATCCTATACTTACTGAACTTAACGGCAAAGTGTTAGACGACCCTAAATTCAGATCCGTGGGCGAAGAGAAAAAAAATCTTTTTGTCGCCTTTAACGACCTCTGTGAAACTAACGGAGAAGGATTCGTCGAGTACTTCTGGCCTAAACCCAAGGATAACAACCAGCTGACTGAATACCAGCCTAAATTGACATTTGTAAAACTGTATAAGCCATGGAACTGGATAATCGGCAGCGGTGTTTATATTGATGATATCAAGGCGGAAGTCGGCAAGGAAAGGATAAAATTAAAGGGTGAATTTAACAGCATGTTCAGCACTCTTACCTGGATTCTTACAGTATTGACAATTATTATGTTTGTTTTTCTTTATTTCTATTCGAAAAGCATGGTTTTCCCCTTAAAGCAGATGATAAAATCCCTCAAGGAGATTTCAAGCGGCAAGGGTGATCTGACAAAAAAGATCGACTATGTACATGCGGATGAAATAGGAGAGTTAGCTGAAAATTTCAACAATTTACTTGGTATTCTTAATGCCGACCTGGCAGGCGTCGGATCTATCGCCCTCGAGGTCAAGGAATCTTCTGAAAATTCCCAGAAGCTTATGGATGTTTTTATCAAACCCAATCTCAACCAGATTAAGGAAACCACAGGCAATCTCAGCAGGGAAGCCGAGAATGCGACCTCCGGGATCGAGGAATTGTCCGCAACTCTTGAGGAAGTTGTAAGGAACATTGAAAGCATTATGAACAATATGGTAAAACAGGGAGCCGCCGTTGAAGAGGGGTCCAGTTCGATTGAAGAAATGGCGAGGAATATCGAAAATACCGCTGAAATGTCCAATAAAACCAAGAGTATTTCCACGAATCTTAACAGCGTGTCAATCGAAGGAAGCTCGGCTGTAAAGGCTTCGATACAGTCTATCCGCGAGGTTGCGGAATACTCGCAGCAGATTTTGAAGCTGCTCGGGCTTATTTCAAATATTACAAAGCAGACAAACCTTCTTGCAATGAACGCCGCCATCGAAGCCGCTCATGCAGGTGAAGCGGGAAAAGGGTTCGCCATTGTCGCCGATGAGATAAGACGGCTTTCGGAGGATACCAATAAAAACGCCCGCGATATAGGCGATGTTGTCGCAACTATTGTCGGAAGGATAGATGATTCCGTGAGGCTTGCTGAAAAGGCGGGAGTCGGCCTTGACATGATTACCGCATATTCCCAGCAGAACGTTCAGATAATAAGCCAGCTTAACGTCGCAGTGGCAGAACAGAACAACGGGGCCAAGGAGATCCTTAAATCCACCCAGGACCTCGTAAAGATCACCGAAGAGGTCAAGCTGTCCATGGTCGAGCAGAAAGATGCGACATACGAGTTTTCAGGGGCCTTGAAAGAGCTCAGGAACCTTTCCATCGATAATAAAGGGAGTACGGACAAACACGTATCGCTGCTCGATACTCTTCTAAAAACGATCGAACAGATAAACGATATTATACATGATAACACTATCAAGGCTGGAACTTTAAAGCAGTACGCCGAAAAATATGTTGTTAATGAGACTAAAGGAAAAGCCGCAGGTAATGAAAAAACAGGGCTTAAATTAGTTGAATAGCTCCGGAGGATTCAGCTAAAGATAACCCTGAATTCAATGTCAAGGGCCTCGAAAAGGTCCGGGTCGAATTTACTTCTGTCCTGTCTTAACTTCATATAATGTTCCCGGTTCTCGCGCTCTTTCAGGCTCCATTCCCCCGACACTAACAGGGCCGCATAATTGGCAAGAGACAGCAGTTTTGCCAGAAATGGCATATCGTTATTCTCCAGCTTCCTAGGGAATCCGCTTCCATCGATAAATTCCTCATGATTCAAAATCGCCTGCATAACTTCCTCCGGAAGATCATGCCTCGCGGTTTCCGATTTTAATATCTTATATGCTTCGACCGTATGCTGGTAAAAATTCTCGCGGATATGATTAATTTCAATTCGTTTTTTCTCATGTATTTTTGCATCATATTTAAAGAATCCTATATTATGAAGCAGGGAAGCGCTGATGATATTATCGACGGCAGTACCGTCAATCATGCCGGAATTCGCAGAAAGCTGGTAATTATAAAATGTCAGAAGGGAGAGGTAGCATGTATAAAGCGAATTTTCGAACAGTTTTGTTGAAAAGGCTTTTAATTGTGAAAGTTTCCAGACGACATAGTCCGATTCCCTTATCGATGAGCTGAGATATTTTATGATAAAATCATGCCTTTCCCTGCTGATCTTCCTCGCATATTCCGTTTTTTTAAAAAACGAAACTATAAAATCAGCCCACTTGATCCTTTTTTCTTCATCAATATAATGAGGAATAGCGGTCCTTACAAAAATAGTCCTGTAAGGTTCATCCTTGTACATTTCCTTCAGTTTGTTTACATCTTTATCGTTGAGGATTTTCTGGGTTCCGATGAGAAGCTTCATCCCGGAGTCATGAACCGGTTCCACGAGAACATAATTTTTTCCATTTTTGACTTCAGCTTCCAGGGAGCTTAAATAAAACTTGAATTCTTCCATATCTTAATGCCTGATTCCATCAATATTCCTCAGAATCCACCATATAGTTAGGGGCTTCCTTGGTGATTATTACATCATGAGGATGAGATTCCTTCAGTGACGCGTTCGTGATTTTAATGAATTTAGTGTTGGCTTTAAATTCCGCTATATTTGAAGCGCCGCAATATCCCATAGCCAAGCTGAGCCCGCCTACAAGCTGGTATATAACATCCTTCAGATCACCCTTGTAAGGAACCCTTCCTTCTATTCCTTCCGGTACAAGTTTTTCAGCCTCGAATTCATCCTGGAAATAGCGGTTTTTCGATCCTTCCTTCATGGCTGCAAGAGAACCCATACCCCTGTATGTTTTATACCTGCGGCCTTTATAAATGACAAATTCGCCGGGGCTTTCAGTCGTTCCGGCAAGAAGATTTCCGATCATAACATTATCCGCACCGGCTGCAAGCGCTTTAGCAATATCCCCGGAAAATTTAATTCCTCCATCGGCTATCATTTTCACATTATACTTGGCCGCCACCGAATAAACTTCCAGTATGGCTGTAATCTGGGGTATTCCTACACCCGCGACGACGCGCGTAGTACAGATAGAACCGGGTCCTATGCCTACTTTAACCGCGTCAGCTCCTCTCTTTATCAGATCGAGAGCCGCTTCAGCAGTAGCGATATTGCCGGCGATAACTTCTATCTCGGGATAGTTGTTTTTGATCCTTTCAACAGCTTCCAGGACCTTGTTCTGGTGCCCGTGAGCAGTATCCACGACAATAGCATCTACTTCTAACTCAGCCAATCTCTTGATCCTTTCTATGTCGAGGTTCGATGTTCCGACGGCAGCGCCTACACGAAGCCTGCCTTTGAGGTCTTTTGTCGCATCCGGGTATTCTGCAATCTTGGTTATATCTTTAAGTGTAATAAGCCCCATTATTTTATTGCTTTTATCTACAATAGGAAGCTTTTCAACCCTGTTCTGCCTCATAATATCGCCGGCTTTGGCAAGATCGACCTTGCCTTCATAGGTCACAAGTTCATTCCTGGGGGTCATGATATCCTTGACGCTTTTTTCAAGATTTTTATCGGCATCGACAAATCCCAGGTCCCTTCTTGTAACTATCCCGACAAGTTCGTTATTGTCGTTTACAATCGGTATCCCGGAAACATTATACTGCCTCATCACTTCCTTTACATCCTTGATCTTCTTATTGAGGTTAAGGACTATAGGGTTATTTATCACGATATTTTCGAAGCGCTTGACTTTCTGAACTTCCTCGATCTGCTTATCGATATTATTGTTCCTGTGGATTATCCCGATGCCCCCGAGCTGGGCAATAGCGATTGCAAGACTGGAATCCGTCACCGTATCCATGGCGGCGGAAACGATCGGGATCTTCATTTTAATCTTTCCTGTAAGATAAGAGTGGGTGTCCGTCTGGCCGGGCAGAACAGAAGACTTTGTCGGGACTATCAGCACGTCATCAAACGTCAGACCCTCGATATCTTTATAGAATTTATCTGAAAAATTTGAATTCACTTGAAACCTCCTTCTCAATCGCCGGGTTAGAGCCTATCCAGCCCCAGCGCTTCTTCTATCGTATATAAACCGGGGCCTTTTCCGGTGATATATTTTGCCGCCCTCAGGGCTCCGCGGGCAAATGTTTGTCTGGAAGATGCCTTATGAACAAGTTCAACCCTTTCGCCGTCGCCCAGGAAACTTACCGTATGGTCGCCTATGACATCCCCGCCTCTCATTGCGAAAACACCTATCTGATTATGAGGCCTCGCGCCGGTAATGCCTTCCCTTCCATAAATTATATCGTTTGTTTTATAAATCTCTTTTAATACATTCAAAATTTTTAATGCTGAGCCGCTCGGCGCATCCTTTTTCATCCTGTGATGTACTTCTACAATTTCAGCATCAAATCCATCTCCAAGGGCCATGGCGGCTGTTTTCACTAAATTTGCAAGCAGATTGACCCCGATGCTGAAATTCGGAGCCCAGATAGCGGGGATAGTTCTGCCGGCTTCCCTTAGAAGGTTTTTATCATCATCGCTTATTCCGGTAGTGCCTATCACTATGGCTTTTCCTGATTTCAATGCGGCCCTGATATTCGCAGCCGTTACGGAAGGGATAGAAAAATCGATTAAGACATCCGAAACAGACAGGGCTTTTTCAACATCGCCTGTTATTGGAACAGATAAATTCCTGCCGATTCCGCTGACTTCACCCGCGTCGCGGCCTATTTGAGGATTCCCGGAGGCTTCAACCGCTCCAGTCAGAACGGCATTATTATCAGAACTGATAACCCTTATATTTGCCTCTCCCATTTTACCGGCCGCGCCGGTTACTGCAACTCTAAGCATAACTTAACAACTTCCTTTATATGAATAATATATACTGATTATTATTATAGCTGATTTCCCAGTTTTTATCAAACCCCGCCTATCATGACATCTCTGATAATTATATGAGGGCTTCCGGTGGAAACAGGCAGTCCGCCCTGCCCTCCCTTCCCGCAGCCTCCCAGTCCGCCATGATGGGACAGGTCATTCCCGATCATTGTTATATTATGCATGGTGGAAAATACATTCCCTGTCAATACGACATCCCTTATCAAGCTTCCGATCTTTCCGTCTTTGATCCTGTATGCATAAGCCGAAGAAAAAGTGAACATTTCAAGATTTGTCATGCCTCCAAGATAATCGACTGCATAAATCCCGTCATCAATCGAGGCAAGCATATCTTCGAATTTATTTTCGCCGCCGCCTATGAATGTGTTGGTCATTCTCACAATAGGCTGATAAGCCGGGTTTATTGCCCTTGCGTTTCCTGTGGCGTTTTCATTTAATTTGGCGGCTGTTTCCCTCGAATGAAGCCTTGAATTCAGCAGGCCGTTCCTTATGAGATAATTCGAACCGGCCTTTATGCCTTCGTCATCATAAGGCGTGTATCCTGCTAATCCTGCAATAGACCCGTCGTCTATTATATTAAGAGCCGCCGGCCCGAATTCCTTACCTAACACCATTACCGACTGCATTTTCGGATTTTCATAAATAAAGTCCGATTCTGAAAGGTGCCCGAAGGCTTCATGCGCGAATACGCCGGCAAGGTTAGGATCGAGAAGAACCGTGTAAGCCCCCGATCCGACTTTTTTTGCTTTTAAAAGGTCAATTGCCCTCTTCTTGATCAATTCAACATTATTTTCACGGCCTAACACAAGTTCCATTCCTCCGTATTGACCAACGGATTCAAAAGCCTGCTGTACGTTCTGGCCGTCCTTTGCCATAGCAGAATATGAAACCCCTGTAAAAACCTTGGTCTGAGAAATTGCCGCACCTTCAGTATTAACAAAATATTTTTCTACCTTCCAGTCCGAGTACATAACCCTCGTCGAGGCTATATCCGGATGTTTTAAAATATTGTTATATTTGAAGGCAATGTCGTTTTTGTCCTTCAGGGAGTATGAAGCGGGATCTATCCCGTAATCAGTTTTTATTTCCGCTTTTACCGGTCCGGCTTTTATCAGCGTGCTTTTTCTGTCTTCCTTGCTGTCGCTGACAAGCCGGGCGTTCCTGCAGGCCGAGGCGATATTTTTATCGAAATCTATTTCGTTAAATGAAGAAAATCCCCATCCTCCGCCGATAAGGGCCCTGACATTTCCTGTTGAGGTTTTCGAAGTTTGAATAGCCTCTATATTATTGTTTGAATAGGCAATCCTTGTCGAATTAATAATCTCAAAATGGATTTCGCCGTAATCGGCATTCAGCTTTCCGGCTTTGTCCGTTAACAAAGAAAGCATTTTAACCCCCTGAACTGAAATAAGCGCCCTTAAGGCGCTTATTTTTTTAACTTTCTGGATTTTTCCTCGAGCATAACTTCGATCTTTTTGAGTTCTTCCTCGAGATGGTTTACCTTTGTCGATACTATATGAAAACCTTCCATAATCTCCTTGCCGATTTTCTCCATCGAATTTTCAACAGTTTCAAGATGAGTTTTAGTATTGAGGACCCTGAATTCAACCTTATCCAGTTCCTGTTTAATGTTCATAACTTTTTCCATTACATTGTCCAGATTTTTTTCCATCTTTTCCTCCAAAAATTAAAAAATACCGCTTTAAGTCCATCATTTTATAAGCAGGTAAATAATAAAGCAACTCATTTTATATTTCAAAAATAGATTCATTTGCATTAAGGGAATTCTTTCTCTATAATAAAATTCCGGACTTTACAGCTGAAAACAAGGAAAGGAAATAATATGAAAATACTATACTATGACTGCTTCGCCGGTATAAGCGGCGATATGAACCTGGGAGCCCTTTTAGACGCAGGCGTCGATGCTCTTTATCTTCAGGGCGAATTAAAAAAACTTAAACTCACCGGTTTCGAACTGAAGATTTACCCCGATAAAAGAAAGGGAATTTCCGGAACGAGAGCCGAAGTCATTCTCAAAGATAATGTTAAGCAGCCGCATAGAAATATCAATTCAATCAGGGATATTTTGTCTAATAGCAGCCTTTCAGGCAGCGTAATAAAAAATTCTCTTAAAGTTTTTGAAAATATAGCCGGCGCCGAAGCCAGGGTTCATGGATCCACTGTTGAAGAAGTTCATTTCCATGAAGTCGGCGCATTAGATTCGATTGTCGACATTGTCGGGTCCGTAATCTGCCTTGACAATCTCTGCCCCGATAAAATATTATGCTCAAGCGTGGAACTCGGCGGAGGCTTTGTAAAGTCTATGCATGGAATGCTGCCTGTTCCTGCACCCGCTACTGCGGAACTGCTTGCCGGGACAGGAGCACCTGTAAAAAAGAACGGCGCTCCTTTCGAAATGACAACACCGACAGGAGCCGCGATCCTCAAAACTTTCGTCGATTCTTACTCCGACAGCCCGGAATTCAGGATCGTTAAAACAGGTTACGGGATCGGCGGGCGCGACACCGATATTCCAAATGTTCTCCGGGTTTTTATATGCGAAGCGCCGGGCGGCATTTCGAAAGGCCTGGAACTTTACCAGGAATCCATACTTGAAACGAATTTAGACGACATGAATCCGGAATCGAGTTCCTACCTCATGGAAAAACTTTTCAGTTCGGGCGCAAATGATGTTTTCTTTACGCCGATAATTATGAAAAAATCCCGGCCCGCTTACAGGATAAGCGTTCTTTGTTCAAAGGGCGATGAGGATGCGCTCCGTGATATTCTGTTCTCCGAGACATCGACATTCGGAATAAGAAAATCTGAAATAACAAAGATCGCCCTCGAACGCGATTTTAAAAAAGTCGCCACAAAGTACGGCAAAGTCACTGTCAAGACAGCCTACTTCAATGGCAGGCCTTTAAAAAGCAAGCTTGAATTCGATGAAGTTCAGAAGATAGCGGGAGAAAATAATATCAGCTATATGGAAGCTGAAAGAGAGCTTAAAAAGGAAACAGGAATATGAGGCCCGAAGATATCGCGTCAATCCTTTCAAAAGTAAGAGACGGAGAAATTTCTGTCGAAGAAGCCATGGAGACAATAAAAGACCTGCCGTTCAAAGATCTTGGTTTCGCCAAGATCGACAACCACAGGGAGCTAAGGCTTGGTTATCCCGAGATCATATACTGCGCCGGAAAAACCATAGAACAGGTCGGATCGATATTCAAATATCTTCTTGAAAGCGAAAGGAACATCCTGGCTACAAGGGC
Source organism: uncultured Brevinematales bacterium (assembly GCA_964533855.1). Classification (GTDB taxonomy): domain Bacteria; phylum Spirochaetota; class Brevinematia; order Brevinematales; family JAOACQ01; genus CAVYGN01. The sequence continues at coordinate 60,097 of CAZHNM010000008.1, read as the reverse complement.
CACTGAAGAAATGTACCTTGCTGTAAAAGAGATCTTCTCCGGCGCTGTTTTCCATAAAGATGCCAGGATTATTTCCGTGGAGAAGAAGCCTGTAAAACTCACAAAGACTTCCATTGCCGTACTGACGGCCGGCACATCGGATATGCCGGTTGCTGAAGAGGCTGCGGTAACTGCCGGATCTTTCGGGAACAGGGTCGACAGGTATTACGACATCGGCGTGGCGGGGATCCACCGGCTGTTCGCGAGCCTCCCGGATATAAAAAAGGCGAAGGTGATCATTGCGATAGCCGGAATGGAAGGAGCCCTTGCAAGCGTTGTCGGGGGACTGGTCGAAAAACCGATAATAGCTGTTCCGACCAGCGTAGGATACGGAGCATGCTTCGAGGGGCTTTCAGCACTCCTGACAATGATCAACAGCTGCGCCCCCGGGATAGCGGTTGTTAATATCGACAACGGCTTCGGTGCGGGATATTTAGCGAGCATGATCAACAGGCTGGAGTAAATGTTGTGGTTTCACAGGGAGACCAGGAGGAGCGGAGAAAATATGTCTTTGCAGAATTATGATATGCATTCATTTACCGGGATATCCGTTAAGATTTATGTAATGAAGATATAATTTTCATGCTTATCTGTTAAATCCAAGTTTAAAAATCTGGCGTTTCATTGAACATATTTTGCAAATCTTTACCGGCAGCATCTTCTTCGACGATATGTATTGCGGGATCAATTTTAATGTATATAACTTTATTAGTAACGCATAAAATATTTGTATGAACTTGATTTGAATTTGTATAAATAAAATTTCCTCTACCCCATGAAATCAGCATAGGCGGAAGACTTAATTGATGCGGACCGGGCGCAACTTCAGCAACTAAATAACCTTTTATATTTAAATCGCTCAATTCTTTATTGTCTAATAAAAGGTAGAATGGAACGGCAGAACCGGCAAAATTATAAACCCTGTAAATGCATATTAATGACTTATCTGCTTTTTTAGAAATGCCATTGTATCTTATTGTACTTCTGGTATTTGACGAACATGATACCAAAGTTAATGAAATAAATATTAAGCAAAAACTTTTTACACTCATCATTAATAATTCCTCAATAATATAGCAAGCTGAAAGTTTCGAATGCATCTATTTTGCCTTTGAATCTTCTAAAATATTAATTATATCGATGGTTTCCAAAAAATTAGCGTATGATAAAGCTGTCCATCCATTCATATCAATTTTATTTAGATTTGCATTAGCTTCAATCAATGTTTTTATTTCTTCGGGCCGGCCATAAACGACCGCCCATATCAAGGCCGTATCACCGAAAATATCCGTCGCATCAATATCAGCACCAGAGGCAATTAAATATTTAACAATATTTATATTAACAGTTGACATTAAAGCCGTTTTTCCGTTTTTATTAACATAATTTACGTTTGCCCCGGTTTCAACTAACTTTTTTACTATATCGGTATAACCTCCCTGTGAGGCAACCATCAAGGCTGTCCATCCGTTATTATCCCCTGTGTTAACATCAGCCTTCGAATCGATCAATATGCTGATTTCATCTATATTGCCATATTTGGCTGCCAGAATTAAAGCCGTATTGCCGAATTTATCCTTTGTGTTTACGTCTCCCTGGTAGCTTTTATCTCCAAGTGCGCGGTCTCTGCGGTGAATAATACCCTCTTTACTGATTGGTTTCTGAAGCCCCTGCCGGCTCCTTTGCGCCGGCTTTTTTCAAAAGATTGATTATAATGCTATTGCCTTTCCCCTCTGCGTAAGACAATGCTGTTTTACCGTTTTTATTAGAGGCATTTACATCGGCGCCGCGGGCGATTAATATTCTTACAGCTTCTGCAAGGCCGCTGTATGAAGCCCACATTAAAACCGTATCACCGTCTTTATCGGCTGCAGTTATATCGGCCCCATGAGAAATCAAAAGAATAGCGGGATCGGCGAACCCGTTTTTTACGCTCAGAAGCAGAGCTGTCCAGCCGGAATTATCGGCATTATTGACTTCTGCCTTTTTAGCGATCAATAGCTTGACAGCGGCTGTCTGCCCTGAACCGGCCGCCCACATCAGTACGTTAACCCCGTTTGTATCTGAGGCATTAACTTCCACTCCCGGAGCTACCATCAATACTTTAAAAGATTGCTCATGTTTTCCTTTTATCGAGAACAATAAAGCTGTATCTCCGTATTTATCTCTGGTGTTAATCTGAATACCGGGAACATGAATCAAGGCCCCGACAATATCGGTAAAACCGTTTAAAGCTGCCGACATTAATGCCGTAAGACCGTCATTATTAACCAGGTTGACATCGGCTTTTGCCGCTATCAGGGTTTTGACAACCTTTGTCCGGCCGATGCTGGCCGCTGAAATTAAAGCCGTCCAGCCTTTCCTGTCTGCAAAGTTTATATCGGCTTTTTTCGAGATCAATACTTTCACCGCATTGTTCTGTCCCGAAGCGGCCGCCCAGATCAAAGCCGTCCCTCCCTGCGTATCGAGAGGCTGGTTAATATCTCCGTCGAAATTAGTAAGATAGGCAACATCACCGTTTGTAGCGGCGTCTATAAGGGTTTCATCAGCTAAAACCATTGCCGGTAATGCAAGCAAGAAAATAATTAAAAGATTTTTCATTGATCCTCCGTTGTTATTTTAAATTATGCTTTTCAAGAAACGCGGTATCGGATAATATTTCTCCGGATTTTCCTGTCCTGATCAATTCATGGTCTTCTGATAGAACGGCAGTTCTCTCAAATATCCCTTCGATATACTCGAATTCATGCGTCGCACAGATGATTGTCTTCCCGCCTTTATTGAGGCTTTTAATCAGCTCCTTCATAAATCTCTTTGTCCTGGGGTCAAGCCCGTCGAGAGGCTCGTCGAGAACAAGCGCATCGGGATTAATGGCGAGGACTGCCGCTATAGCGACTTTCTTTTTCTCGCCTTCGCTCAGATGATATGGTTCACGGTGCTTCAGGTTCTCTATCCCGAGCATATCCATGCAGTCCTTTACCCTGATATTCACATCGTCTTCATGAAGCTGCATCTGCCTGGGTCCGAAAGCTATCTCTTCAAAGACATTCTGGCAGAATAACTGGGCGTCAGAATTTTGAAAAACAAAGCCGAGGCTCTTATGAAATTTTTTGGAAAATGACTTATCGCTTAATTTCTTTGAATCCACTATCTCCCCGTTATAAAGATAATCTCCGGAATCGGGAAAGATTATGCCGTTTATTATCTTAAGGAGGGTGGATTTCCCGCTTCCGTTCGGGCCGATAATTGCAACAGATCCTCCGTCCTCTATTTCAAGGTTTAAATTTTTCAGGGCCCTGCTTCCCCCGTATCCGTAATTTATATTTTTAAGTTCAATTATATTTTTCATCGGCACCCCGCTTTAGTTAAACCCGGCAGGAACTCTCGGCATATAAAAAGAAGAAGATTATAATAGAAAAATGCAAAATAGACAAATCAAACAGATCCGTCTCTTCTCGCCAATATGCTACATATATGTTATAATTATTATATCAATAATGGAGCATGCAGCAATGACATTGAATGATAAATATAAAAATCTCCTGTCCCTTGTAAAATCATACGGAAAGGCTGCCGTGGCCTTTTCCGGCGGAGTCGACAGCTCTTTCCTCTGCAGGGTATGCTTCGACGTCCTGGGAACCTCTTCCGCGGCAATAACTATTGTCTCTGCAATGAACCCCCGGAGCGAAATCGAAGAGTCTAAAGATATAGCTTCCCGGATCGGGATTAAACATTACCTTATAACTGACGATATCGAGGACCCGGAGATCCTCCGGAATCCGCCCGACAGGTGCTATCATTGCAAAAAGATGGAATTCTCCCATATCAGCGCAAAAGCCGCTGAAATTGGAATAGATATTGTTCTTGACGGTTCCAATTACGATGATCTTTCCGATTACAGGCCGGGCCGGAAGGCCCTTGAAGAATTAGGCATAAAAAGCCCCCTGCGCGAAGCATGCCTGACAAAGCTTGAAATACGGGAATTATCTAAAACAGCAGGCCTTCCGACCTGGGATAAGCCCGCTTATGCATGTCTTGCTTCAAGAATACCATATGGGGAGAACATTACAAAAGAAAAGCTTCTCCGGGTGGAAAAATCAGAGAGCTTCCTTAGAAAAATCGGCTTTATTCAATTCAGGGTTCGCAGTCATGGCGAAATTGCAAGGATCGAGATAAGTCCCGAAGAGAGATTCAAGATCCTTGACCTGAAAAAAATGGATGAAATTTCGGCGGTTTTAAAATCATTCGGGTTTATTTATGTTGCCCTTGAGCTGGAAGGCTATAAGACAGGAAGTTTGAACCGCGTTCTTAAGGGTGGTTCCCTTAGGGCCAAAAACTAGATTTTTAGAATACGAACTTAATAATGAATCTAATAATTCCGCCCTATGGGCACTTCCTTGCTGCCCCAAAGGGGCAGTTATTAGAAGTGCCCTAAGGTCAGATAACCGGCAGGCCTGTCCTGCCCATGAGATTAAGGTCTATGAAATGGGCTGCCTTCCGGCCCTCTGATATCGCCCATACTATAAGAGACTGCCCCCTTCTCATGTCGCCGGCGCAGAAAACGTTTTTTATGCCTGTCATAAAATCATTACCCGTCTTAACGTTTCCCCGCCCGTCGCGTTCAAGACCCATGTCCTCTATCAGGCCTTTATAAACAGGGCCGGCAAATCCAATTGCTAAGAGAACAAGGTCTGCGTCTATTGAAAAATTACTGCCTTTTATTTCCCTGCAGTCTTTATCAACCTTAACGCAGCGCAAACTTTTAACAGTTTTATCGCCGGCGAATTTTACCGTCGAGACGCCCCATTGCCTATCCGCCCCTTCTTCATGGCTTGTCGTCTGCTTTAAAATCATCGGATATAGCGGCCAGGGATATTTCTCCGGCCTCTCTCCCGGCGGCATAGGTAAAAGCTCAAGCTGGGTTACCTTGGCGGCGCCCTGACGGTTTGCAGTCCCTATGCAGTCAGAACCGGTATCTCCGCCCCCGATAACAACCACTCTCTTACCGGCGGCGTCTATCAGTTTTTCATCTCCGGTATTTTCACCCGAGATCCTCCTGTTCGACTGTGCCAGGTATTCCATTGCAAAGTGGATGCCCTCGAGATCTCTTCCCTCTATCTTCAGGTCCCTTGGCTCTCCTGAACCGCAGGCCAGGCATACGGAGTCAAAGCTCGTAAGAAGATCTGCCGCCTTGATATCTTTGCCGACCGTGACCCCTGTTACAAACTTGATACCTTCCCCGACATACAGATCGAGCCGCCTGTCAATTATATGCTTTTCTAACTTGAAATCCGGAATGCCGTAACGGAGGAGTCCCCCGGCCTTATTATCTTTTTCATAAACCGTCACTTCGTGTCCCGCCATATTCAGCTGTGCTGCGCATGAGAGGCCGGCCGGACCCGAACCTATTACAGCCACTTTCCTTCCTGTCCTCTTTTCCGGCGGAGAGGCTTTGATATAGCCTGCCTGGAATGCATGCTCGATTATATCGAGTTCATTTTCCCTTATCGTAACAGGATCATCATTAATGCCAAGCACGCATGAGTATTCGCAAGGCGCCGGACAGAGCCTTCCTGTCATCTCAGGCAGATTATTGCAGGCATGCAGAAGATCCGCAGCCCTCGTCCATTGTTTTTCAAATACTGAATCGTTCCATTCCGGTATATAATTCCCGACCGGGCATCCCCAGTGGCAGAAAGGAGTACCGCAATCCATGCAGCGCGAAGCCTGCTCCCCCGATTCCTCCATCGTCCTGGCTATATTTACTTCTTTATAATCATTTATTCGTTCTGAAACAGGCCTGTGCCCGGCTTTCTTTCTCCCGGATTTTAAAAAACCGCTTGGATCACCCATCGGAATCCCCCTCAATGTCGAGCTTTTGTGAAGCTTTTCCGGCTTCAAGGAGCTTCTTATATTCTAGCGGCAGGACCTTCACGAAAGAACGGCCTGCCTGGACGATTTCATCAAGAATATTTTTAGCATATGCGCTTCCCGTATATTTAACATGGCTGCGGATCATCCTGCCTATAATTTTAATGTCATCTTCCCCGATTTCCGCTAATTCTATCATATCAAGGTTGCAGTTGTCTTTGAAATGCTTATCGGGATCATAGATATAAGCTATGCCGCCGGACATCCCGGCGCCGAAATTTCTTCCAGTCTTCCCAAGAATGACAACCCTGCCTCCCGTCATATATTCACATGCGTGGTCCCCGGCGCCCTCGGCGACAGCGTTAATGCCTGAATTCCTGATGCAGAAACGCTCTCCTGTAATTCCAGCAATATAGGCTTCTCCGCTTATCGCACCGTAAAAAGTCGTATTTCCGATAATAATATTTTCCTCGGTCTTGTAATCGCTTTTCCTATTAGGCCTGATTATTAATCTGCCTCCGGACAGTCCTTTTCCGACATAATCGTTTGCGAGGCCTTCAAGTTCAAAAGTCACTCCTTTCACAAGCCATGCCCCGAAGCTCTGGCCCGCGGCGCCGGTAAACTTAAAATTTATTGTATTATCAGGCAGCCCCTTTTCTCCGAATATTTTACAGATCCGTCCCGACAGCATGGCGCCGACGGCCCTGTCGGAATTCCTGATATCAAATTCTCCTTTCACCTTTTCGGATTTTTTCAAAGCGGGACCCGATGCTTTTATTAATTCAATGTCAAGGACCGCCGGATCATTTTCAGGCTCGCCGCGGAGAATCGCGGGAGCTTCAGGTTTATAAAGGATCCTTGTGAAATCAAGATCCTTTGTTTTACCTGTCAATAATTCCCTGTTGACATCGAGGAGTTCCGTCCTGCCTGTAAGATCTTCTATTTTTCTTATGCCGAGCCCGGCCATTATCTCCCTTGTTTCCTCCGCGACAAATTTTAAAAAGCAGGTTATATTTTCCGGCCTTCCGTTAAACCTTTTCCTCAGTCTTTCATCCTGGGTAGCTATCCCGACGGAACAGTTGTTAAGGTTGCAATGCCGGAGCATAATGCATCCGATGGATACAAGAATAGCGGTGCCGAAGCCGAATTCATCGGCTCCGAGTATTGCCGCAATGACAACATCCCTTCCCGTCCTGAGCTGTCCGTCCGTCTGCAGCCTCACGCTTTTTCTAAGGTTATGCATTACAAGGGTTTGATGCGTTTCGGAAATTCCAAGTTCCCATGGCATGCCGGCATTCCTGATGGAACTCCAGGGAGAAGCTCCTGTTCCTCCATCTCCGCCCGATACGAGTATCATACCTGCCTTGCCCTTGGCGACGCCGGCGGCCACCGTCCCTACGCCGGCCTCCGACACTAACTTGACGCTTATCCTGGCTTCCGGGTTCGTGTTTTTCAGATCGAAAATAAGCTGTGCAAGATCTTCTATGGAATAGATATCATGGTGGGGAGGCGGGGATATCAGGGTCACTCCGGGCATAGTATACCTGGTTTTCGCGATATCGGCGCTTACTTTGTGTCCCGGAAGCTGTCCGCCTTCACCGGGTTTCGCTCCCTGGGCGATTTTGATCTGGATCTCATCGGCGTTTGTCAGATAATTCGTCGTTACACCGAACCTTCCCGATGCCACCTGCTTGATGGCGCTTCTCCTGCTGTCCATTCCCCGGCCCGGAAGAGGATTGAATCTTTCAGGATCCTCGCCGCCTTCTCCCGTATTCGATTTACCGCATATCCTGTTCATGGCTATGGCGATAGTCTCATGAGCCTCTTTTGAAAGCGAGCCGAAACTCATCGCTCCCGATGCAAACCTTTTCATTATATCATCTGCGCTTTCCACCTCTTCGAGCCCTATGGGATTACCGGGTTTAAATTTCAGTAAAGACCGCAGCGTCACGGGATTTTTCGCTTGATCGTTTACAAGTTTTGAAAACACCTTGAATTTTTCATAATCATTATTTCTGGCAGAATCCTGGAGGGCCGCTATGGTTTCCGGGTTCCAGAGATGGGTTTCGCCGTCCTTTTTCCACTGATAAACGCCGCCTATGGAAAGTAGCGCAGTATTGAACTCATCCCTCAGGGGAAACGCATCCCTGTGCCTTGATAAGGCTTCATCCGCGGCAGTGTCGAATCCTATGCCGCCTATTCTGGATGAAACTCCCGGGAAGCATTTTTCGATGATATCGTCAGACAGTCCGAGGGCTTCGTAAATACCCGCGCCCCTGTAGCTCCGGAGGGTGGATATGCCCATCTTGGAAAGGACTTTCATGAGACCCTTGTTCACAGCTTTCATATAATTATGAATGGCATCCGCCGGGCTTACCGTTTTCAGATCCTTTTCTTTAACCATGTACCTCAGCGCTTCATAAGCCATATAAGGATTTACACAATCGGCTCCGAAAGCAAGCAGGAGCGCGAAATGATTGACTTCCCTGACTTCTCCGCTTTCGATGATCAGACTTGCGCCAGCCCTTTTCCCGGATACCATAAGGAAGCGATGGATATATCCGAGCGCCAGTAGCGCCGGTATTGCGGCCTGGTCGGGTCCTATCTCCCTGTCGCTTAAAATAAAATAAAAAAATCCGCTGCAGATCGAATCCAATATTTCCTTGCAGATATTATCAAGCGTTTTTATTAAGTTGTTCGAGGATTTTATATCGAATAATAAGCATATCCTCTTTGCTTTTAAACCTTCCTTATCAAGGCCGGCTATAGACTCTATATGTTCATCGGTAAGTACAGGGGAATCAATCCTGATACGGGAGCAGTTACGGGAGCATTCTTCAAGGATATTGAATTTCGGACCAAGGTAGCTTTCAAGGCTCATTACAATTTCCTCGCGGATTGGGTCAATGGCAGGATTCGTGACCTGGGCAAAGAGCTGCTTGAAATAGTTATAAAACAGCTGGCTTTTCCTCGAGAGCACCGCCGGAGGCGTATCATTCCCCATTGCACCCACGCTTTCCTGGGCATTTTCCGCCATCGGTTTCAGAACTGTCCTCAGATCTTCCAGGGTATAGCCGAATGCCTTGAGAAGTGTCAAAGTGCCGGGGCTATGACCGGCTTGATATACTTCCTTCGATTTTTCAATGGAGGACATATTTTCCTTGAGCCAATGCCCGTAAGGATTATTTAACGTCAGCTGTTTTTTCAGGGCCTGATCCCCTATGATCTCCCCGGCTTCCATATCTATCAGGAGCATCTTTCCGGGCGTCAGCCTTCCGCTCTGCAGAATGTCTTCAGGGGGGATATCGAGCACCCCGACTTCCGAAGCCATTATGATATTGCCGCTTTTTGTTATTATGTACCTTGCCGGTCTCAGGCCGTTCCTGTCAAGGACTGCTCCCAGGTATCTTCCGTCAGTAAAAGCAACTGCCGCGGGGCCGTCCCATGGTTCCATCAGGCATGCATGGTAACTATAAAAATCCCTTGTCTTTTTATCCATGAATTTATTGTTTTCCCAGGCCGGAGGGATCATCATCATCATTGAATGGGCAGATGTTCTTCCCGACATCGACAGAAATTCCAGCACGTTATCAAGGCATGCCGAATCGCTTCCTCCCGGTGTTATAATCGGCATCAGTCTTTTTAAATTATCCCCGAAAAGAGGGCTTTCAAGAAGATTTTCCATGGATTTCATTGAATTTATATTACCGCGGATAGTATTTATCTCTCCATTATGAGCCAGCCTTCGGAACGGCTGGGCAAGCTCCCATGACGGGAAAGTATTCGTACTGTATCTTGAATGGACCAGGCATATAGCGCTGTCGATATCCGGCTCCCCCAGGTCCCTGTAGAATTGTTCTAATTGAGACGGTTTAAGAAGGCCTTTGTAAATGACTGTTCTGCTTGACAGGTTTGTAATATAGAACGAACTTTTTCTTTCCAATTTTGAAGACCGGACAGTATTCTCGATCAATTTCCTCGCCAGGTAAAGTTTCCTTTCGAACCTCAAGCCGTCTGCCGAAGTTGTTTTCATATGGTCATGCCTGTTGCCCATAATGATAAACGGCTGCTCGATCGAGGGTTCGGTTTTTTTCGCGTATTCGCCTATTTGAGAATCATCGACGGGAACTTTCCGCCATCCGAGGAGCTTAAGATTATTTTCGATCAATATCTTTTCAAAAATATTCTTGCAAACCTTCTTTTCTTCTTCATCATCAGGTAAAAAGACAATCCCTGTTCCGTATTCTCCCCGCGCAGGCAGCCTTATATCGAGAGATGCGCAGGCCCTGTTATAAAAGGCATGAGGGATACCAATGAGAATGCCTGCCCCGTCGCCGGTTTTAGGGTCAGCGCCAGTAGCGCCCCTGTGGGCAAGCCTGCCGAGTATCTGCAAGCCGTTTCTGACGATGCCCGCAGATCTTGCGCCGCCAATGTTGCAAATAAACCCGACGCCGCAGGAGTCATGCTCAAATTCAGGGTCATAAAGACCCTGCTTCTTCAAACCCATAAGAACCTCACATCCCCGGTTTTATTGATTCTTCCATTAACTCGATAACCTCTTCATCGGTCGTCTGTGTAAAATCAGCATACCATTCCCCTACCGATGAAAAATTATCCGCAGCCTTCAGGCAGACCGCCTCATCGGCGGTTTGCGAAAGCTCCATAAAAGCGGAAGCCGGAGCTACGGGAACCGCGGCGATTATCATTGAAGCTCCGAGGATTCTAAGCGCCTTGACAGCGGCTTTCATCGAAGCCCCCGTTGCAAGCCCGTCGTCAATAATAATTATTGTTTTGCCTTTTATTTCATGCGCCGGTGAATTGCCGCTGTAAAGCTTTTCACGTCTTGCAAGCTCCATGCGCTCAGACCGGACAACCTTATCAATAGCCGTCCTGTCAATCCCGAGGGCTGATATTACATCTTCATTAAGTTCAATAATCCCGCCCCGGGTTATAGCGCCCATCGCAAGTTCAGGATTGCCCGGAGCGCCTAACTTCCTGACAGGAAACACATCAAGGGCGAGTTTCAGAGCCCTCGATACCTCGAAAGCTACCGGAACACCGCCTCGAGGGAGGGCAAGAACTAAAACATCACTCCTGCCCCCGTATTTTTTCAGCTTTCCGGCAAGTAAAATTCCGGCTTCTTTCCTGTCACGAAGCCGCATCTCTTTCAAAAAATTATATCTGCGCTGGATTCCCATAGTCCATGGATGTTGCAGCAGCTCTCGGCAATAAGTTTCCCTGGAACATCAAGTTTAATATTAAAAGAAGCTGTGGAATTCGAATAAACCGGCCCTTTATTCGGGCCATCCGCAGAAGCCCCATGGGCGGAAAAGATGCTGGAGCCGACTTCGTAAATAAATTTACCGCCGTCGGGCATAAAATACAGCTTGATCCAGGAGATATAATGCTCGGTCGTGTTGGGATGGGGAATTTCCTTTCCTACGGTAACATTGACGGTAAACGGAACGCCGCTTTTAACTCCGGAAATGCCTTCGATAACAGGGACATGTTTCTCTTTTTTGAAATCCTCTGTTTTCAGATAATCGCCTAATTTAGCCATGTTAATCCTCCAATATTAATCAAATATATTTCTGGATAATATACGAAAAGAGGAGGCTAATGTCAAATAGCAACAAAAAAATCCCTGATGCTTTTACTGGCATCAGGGAAATTTATCTGTTTTTATTGCAAGCCGGTTCAGCGCATCGGGAGAGATTGCCCGCCTTTTACAAAATAATCGGCCTTTTCAAACGGCTTTATAGTTGAACCTAATGAAGCATACCCGTTGAAGAGGTTTGCAGCCTGTATCCCGGAAAAATCCTTTGTCAGTTCATTTGCGTCCGAAGCGAACTGGTCATCGACTGATTTTATGCCCCACCATACGAAAGGCTGGGTGTTATACAGGAACTTGGTCTTAATATTTCCAAAATAAAAAACCAATCCCGGCGAAACTGTAAAATCCTTATCGACAACGACGGAATCATAATCAAGACCCTGCATATTAAGGATTATACTGTGAAGGGTATAATCGCCCGGAGGCAGGTTCAGGAAAAAGTAGCCTTTATCGTCAGTAAGGGATATGAAATATTCATGTCCTTTATCAGCAGACTTCGACACGATATCAAGACTCAGGTAAGGCTCATGCGCGAAGAAAAGAGGGCTCTTCACAGTATAACCGTATACCCCGTATATATATCCGTAATTTGCATCGGGCTTGCCGCCGATTAAATCCGCCTGCTTAATATTTGCCTTGTATTCATAAGCAGAACATCCTGCCAGAATAAACATTGCAATCAAACCCGCCAATGCCGAAGAGATTTTCATAATAGCCTCCTTGGATAGAAAACCATATTATAGACTCTACTATTATATAATTAAATAAGCCTTCACAGTCAAGAAAAGATGCGGGGCAGTTCTAATTACCGGTTTTCATGTTCCTGATTTTCATATATAATATATATGACGCTAATATGAATGTTACAAGATTTGCGATTGCGACGGGATAAGCTCTGGAAAGCAGGCCGTAAATCAGCCATAACATCGTCCCAAGGCAGAAAAACAGAAACATTCCGAGAGACAGGTCTTCCGTCTTTTTTGTTTTATACACTTTGTAAGCCTGGGGAAGGAACGAGCTTGTCGTGCCTATTGCAGCCAAATAACCCAGGATATCGGTAATGGTCATTGTATCCTCCGGCGGATAATATTCTAATCTATTATTATATATAAAAAACGGTTTTTTTTCAAATCAGCCGCTCCTTCCTGTATATTGTTTCTTGACAGTCTTTGAAAATACGGATAAACTTAATATTAATCGAGGTTTTTTTTAATGAACAGGGTCGAATTTTACGAAGAAGACGGTATCTGTATTGTTAAACCTTCCGGAGAAATGATTTTTTTCTTTCTTGAGGATGTCAGTAAATTTATAAAAGAAAAGATCAAACTTAACGGTTACAGGTTTATATTTGAACTCGGCGATGTCCCATGGATCGATTCTATTGGTCTGGGCCTGTTTGCCATGACTGTAAAAGCTGCCATGATGAAGGAAAAAAAGATCTGCATCATCAATCCCCATGAAAATATTGTCCAGCTCTTTAAATTGAGCAATCTCCTTGATTTCGTCCAGATTTGCGGCAGTAAAAAAGACGCCCTCGATTATTTTTCACATTAATTTTCAGCTTGAAATTTTCAACTTAAGGATTGAATATGAATGAACAGAAAAAGATTTTATTCACTATGCTGGAAGCAGGCGCAGGCCATAAAATGCCTGCATTGGCTATCAGAGATGCGATAGAAAAGCTCTATCCCGGCAGGTTTAAAATGGATGTTGTCGATTTCTTCAAGGAATCGGGGGCGCTGACCAACGACCGTGTTATGAAGGGAGTATGGGATTACGCCCTTGCCCACCCTATTGTGGCAAGGACAGTCTATGCCCTGATCGAATTCTTCCATTTAAACCCGAGGACATACCTCAATACGATGCTTGCCGAGGTTAAGAAAAAGGGGACTAAATATATTAGCGAATATAAGCCCGATATGATAGTGTCAACCCAGTTTTACTGCCTTCCCGCTTCAAGCATGGCTAGGGATTGGCTGAAGTTGCCTATAAAAGTGATAGGCTTTGTAACGGACCCGTTCTGCGGCTATTCCGTCTGGGCAGACAGGGGTGCGGATTTTATCCTTGTATCATCGGAAAGGGCAAAACAGATGCTGACCAGGCGCAAGGTCAATCCCGACAGGGTAAAGATATTCCAGTTCCCTGTCAATCAGAAATTCTTCAACCAGACAAGGACCAGGGAAGAGATCAGGAAAGAATATAATATCAATCCTGCTTATAAAACCGTACTTACGACGGCCGGCGGCCAGGGGATCAGCAATATCGGAAACTTCATGATAAAAATGTATAAAAAGGGATTGCCTCTCAATATCATCGCGGTATGCGGCAAGAACGAGAAGCTGAAGAACGTGCTTGAAAAGCTTAAAAAAGATACCCCGTCCGCTACGAACCTTATTCCGATCGGGTTTACCACAAGTATGAACGAGCTGCTTTCGATATCCGATCTAAATATCGCCAAGGCAGGAGCTTCGACTACATTCGAGGCCCTCTTCATGGATAACCCGATAATCTTCACCCATTACGCTGCGCCGCCTGAAAAGCCCAATATAGATTTCTGCATTGAAAACAAGGTTGGGTGGTATACGCCCGGTGAAAAAGCCTTTTTCAGGGTGCTTGATCAGGTTCTTAATACAGGAATTCTCGACGAGTATAAAAAGAACCTGAAGAGTCTTAAGCTGCATTCCGGAAGCGAAGATATCGCGAAGTTCGTAATTTCGCAGCTCGATTAGATTGCTTCTTTTATCCTGCTGATAAGAACCGCTTCTCCGGTGTTCCTGTCGATGTCGATGATGACGCCCTGGATCTCAATCGCGCCCCTGTCTTCGGGTGAAAACCTGACAGGCAGGTGCTGGATGACCTTTCTAAAGGATTCATCAATTTTCATGCCTATTACAGAGTCGATCGACCCGCACATGCCTATGTCCGTAATATAAGCGGTCTTTTTCGGAAGTATCCTCTCGTCCGCTGTCTGTATATGCGTATGAGTGCCCCAGACTGCGCTCAGCCTGCCGTCGAAATACCATCCGAAAGCCTGTTTTTCGCTTGTCGCTTCGGCATGGAAATCGACTAAAATAATTTTTACGCCCTCTTTTTTAAGCCTTTCTATTTCCCTGTCGACGCTCTGGAAAGGATCGTCTATCGGGTCCATGAATATCCTTCCCATGGCATTGATAACAGCCGCCTTCAGGCCGTTCACCTCGTAAATGAAGGAGCCATGTCCGGGCGTTTTGGGGGGGTAATTTATGGGGCGGAGAAGATTGGGGATCGTATCAATAAACTCGAATACCTCTTTTTTCTGCCAGACATGGTTGCCCGTAGTTATAACATCCACGCCCGTATCGAGCAGCTGTCCCGCCACCTGGCGCGTGATGCCGAAGCCGTGGGCCGAATTCTCTCCGTTCAATACGACAAGATCGGGCATAAGCTTCACTTTCAGCCTGTTGATAGACAGGGCAAAAGCTTTCCTGCCAATATCACCGATAACATCGCCGAAAGCCAGCACCCTGAAAATATTTTCTGATTTCATAATCTTTAACCGGCCTGATCATTTCTTCCCGCCTAACCGGCGGGCATTCAGATTATATTAAAGATAATAAAAAAGCAAGATATGGGCAGACGGAATACACACCCGCCTGTTTCTCATTTTAGATACTTTATCATAGTGATCGTATTACCCCGGCCTTCCCTGTATTCATGGATCATTTTATTCATATAGTTTTTCATTGTGTAGATCCCCAGGCCATGTGTTTTCATTTCCGCGAGATGCTCGTCCAGATCCACCGCCGGAACCCTGTTCGGGTCGAAAGGCTTGCCCCTGTCGTTAACCGATATTGAAATGCCTTTATCTTCGATTTCTTCAACTTCAATTTCAATGTCCCTCTTCCCGGGGGGGATATCGGGATCCGGGGAATAGGAATACTTGATGATATTGGTGCATAGCTCATCGACAGCCATCTCGATCTCTCCGAGTTCGATGCCTTTAAAACCTATCTTCCCGGCGTATTCCGTGACAAAAGCCCTTATCTTTCCCAGGTTGGCGAGTTCTCCCTGTATATTAAGTATTAATTTAGAAAGCATGCTGTCTTATTTAAACATGGTAACGGCTTTGGCCACTGAATCTGCAATGGTTAAAACCTTCGTGAATCCCATGGTTTCAAAAACGTGCCTTATTTTTTCCGACATGCCTGAAATAATGATATTGCCCCCGGCTGATTTAGCATCGTTAAAAGAAGCGATGAGAACGCCCAGCCCGGCAGTCGCAATATAATCCACATTTTGCATGTCGATGACTATCCTGTTCGATTTAGCGAGATAACCCTTTATCTGCTTGTCGAACTGTGGAGTCGAATGGGCGTCGAGAGACCCTTTGATGCCCAGGATCCCTACCGCTCCTTCCGTTCTGAAACTGAATTCCGCATCGGCCATATTATACCTCCATTCTTACTTTTTCCGTTTCTCAAGCTAAAATATTACATCCATTTCCAGTATGAATTCCTGCTCAGGTTCGCTCCCCGGAAGCTCCCCGAGCTCCTGTGTATAATAAGCGAAATTTACCGTGATGACAGGGAAAACAAGACCGAACCCGGCTGTCGGATAACCCTCGTAAATTCCGGCCCGCAGTTTCAGGAATGAAAAAGCGTCGAGTTCGGCTCCCATCCTTACCTTCAGGAAAAAATCCTGCGTGAAATCCGCAATATTATCGAGGTCGAAATAAAAAGTCAGGTCCCCGAGTAAATACTTCGGCAGCACTGACTTTATTCTGTAGCTCGATCCTGCGTCGAGTTCGGGGGACCAGTATGTAGAAGGCACGTTTGTCGGGCTGTCTACCGGCTGCCCGTTAAAGGAATATTCGCGCCATGAGAACTGTGTGCCGAACCAGTCCCTTATGACCAGGCCCAGGGCGAGGTCTTCGCTTTTCAGGAGCAGACCGGCGTCAGAACCTATCGCCTGGCCCCAGTCGAATCCCCTGCTGAAATCCGCAAAGCTTAGCGCCGTATCGTAGGCTTCCAGAAGGCTCATCCTGGGATCCTGATACTCTATCCTGTTTATATATTTAACAGATATGCCTGCATAAACCTCTGTAAATTTTCCCAGGAATACCGGTATGGGGATCTTAAACCCGCAGCCGGCCAGGCATGTAAAATCGAGATAGCTGTCGTAATCGAAGTATGGAAGCCCCGCGTCCTGTTTTG
This sequence comes from uncultured Brevinematales bacterium, assembly GCA_964533855.1. Taxonomy (GTDB): domain Bacteria; phylum Spirochaetota; class Brevinematia; order Brevinematales; family JAOACQ01; genus CAVYGN01. Next base: position 43,381 of record CAZHNM010000008.1, on the reverse strand, counting down.
CCGCAAGGGAGGTCTGCATTTCATTATAAAAAAGTATTCCGACGCCCTGCCAGAGAAATCCGACCGCCAAAGGCCCCACCGCCCCTAACTCGGCTTTTGCATTGACAAGGCTGTTCCATTGCGCCGGGCTCAGCGCGGCAAAATTCTGCCCGTTCCGGGAAAGGGTGTTGTAAATATTGTAATAATTATACAGATCGTAATTGGCGGACACGCCCGCGCGCAGGATGGATACCATAAGATCATCATAGAGCGCGAAGGCCGCAGGGTTCATGAAAAGCATGCCGTACTTGTCGTAGCTTGTTATCCCCGCCCCGCCCGTAGCAATTATATCCACCGGGGGCTGCGGCTTCACTTCCGTGGAAGAGTCGCCCAGGAGAAAAGCCGCCGGCAAAGACAGGAGGCAGGCAGCAAAGAATGATAAAAGCAGGATCCTCAAGTAAGCCCCCTCATGGCAGCGGTGGATTCGGAAGCCCGAAATATGCCGCAATAAAGATGACCATATTAGCCTGCGTAACATTCGGCATATTGAGAGCAAGTGTTCCGGGATCCGTAACCCCTGATTGTATCAAATCATTTGTGAACGCTATATACGATGAAAGAGAATGAAAGTTATAACCCGCGCCATTCGGACCCTGGAAGCATGGTGTAAGTTCATCAATAGCAGCCGGAGGCGAAGGGTATGTAATCCATCCGGTAACCCCTGCATAACCAAACGCCCCTGTAAGTTGAAAATAATTAGTGAAATCAAAAAGAGTGCCTGTTAAAGGAAATGGCAGAGCAACATTTACACTGTTGAAAAGGGTATTGATGTTATTCATGCCAGATGTAAAAGCGCTTGTTATCTGTATGAATTCCTGTTTCGCCTGCGACGTCGCCAGGCCGTTGATCACATTATTGCTTGCGACTAGGTCCTGGGCCTGGTCGTTGGTAAAAGATGTGTATTTAAGGCTTAATGCCGCAGAAACAGGAATTATGTTTAAGGCCTGTATCGGATTCAAGCCCGGCCCGGCTGAATTAAATTTACCAATGTCGTTTATCGCATTTACCAGCGGCGGATTTTCATTCACATTATAGCTTGTGTCTATCGATATCAGGTCGTTCGGGTCGTTCACGACATTGCCGTCGTTATCCGTATCGACGGAAAAGAATATCGCGTAAATCTGGTTGAAAAAATAAAAATTGAGATTTACGTTCACATCGTTTGCGGGTATCACGCCGTCGGCCTGCCCGCTGATTATCTTGTAAAGATTAGTATGGATATACGCGGCCGAGGCGTAAATGGCATTCTGCCATCCGTTAATGGAGAAGCTCGAGGAAACCATTGCCATTATGAGGTTGGTCATCGGGACCCTCATATAGAGGAAAGATGTGCATGCGCCGTCGATCGCCCTCGAATTTTTAGGGGCCAGGCTCATCGCCCTGGAGTAGCAGTTGAAAGCGTTGGTGTACTCCAAGCTGGCCAGATAATCATCCCCCATTGCAACGAGGGTGTTCGGGTCGGACACCCCGGAAGGATCTGTCGGGTTAAAAACCGAAAATATGTTGAAAGCACAGGAGGCTGTTAATGCGCTCAGAAGTATCGAGGATAAAGCAAGAAACCTGAGGTTTTTCATAGAAAAAGCCCTCCATTTGCCGTGCTCAAGTATATAATTAACCAAATACACCGGTTTGTCAAATTAAATTATCGGCAATATCTGCGCCTTTCTTTCAAACAGGGCGGGAAGACCGCTTTTAATTTGAAAAAATAGTAGGTTTATTTTTACTACTATTATGAATATTAAGGCTAAAACTATTGACAGAAACAAAAAAAAAAGAGATAATCTAAATGTTTATTTTGGCATGTTATCTTTTTTTATTATTTTGCAGAGGGGAATCGGATGAGGCTTGACGAAGATATCGAACGCTACAAGGATAAAAAGATCGGCGTGATCATGGGCGGTCTTTCTTCTGAAAGGGAAATATCACTGCGTTCCGGTGAAAATGTTTACAATTCACTCGTCAAAATGGGTCTCTCCGCGGTCAAGATCGATGCGGATAGAGACCTGGTAAATACTCTTGCCAGGGCCGGCATAGATATAGCTTTCAATATCCTGCATGGAAAATACGGCGAGGACGGCGCGGTCCAGGGCGTCCTCGAATACCTGAATATCCCGTACACAGGTTCCGGCATCCTGGGAAGCGCCATAGGCATGGACAAGATCATATCCAAAAAGATATTCATAATGAACGGCATACCGGTGCCCCCGTTTGTATGCATCGACAGTTCCTATCCCCTCGATTGCCTTGGAAAAATCAAATCCGAAATAGGTTTTCCGTTCGTGCTCAAACCTTCAATGGAAGGTTCCAGCATCGGAGTATCTCTTATCAAAGACGAATCGGATTACAGGGCCAGGATAGGCTCTCATATGGGCAAATACCCCGATTCATACGCTGAAAAATATATAACCGGAAAAGAAATAACGGTAGGGGTGGCCGGAATGGGCGACAGGGTTATCGTCCTGCCGATACTCAGCCCCAGATCCGGCAACGAATTTTATGATTTCGAGGCGAAATACACGAAGGGCCTGACGGAGTTCGAACTGCCGGCAAAGATAAGCCCTGAAACCGGGGACCTCGTGCGCGGGTATTGTAAAAAGGCTTTCAGGGAAATGAAACTCTGCGGTGTGGCGCGTTTTGACGCTATTATCGACCCTGAAGGCAATCCCTTTTTCCTGGAAGTCAACACCCTCCCCGGCATGACGGAAACAAGCGATATACCCGCAATGGCAAGGTCGGCAGGCTGCTACGACGAGCTGATGGTCATGATACTCGATAGTTCGATAAAACAGGATTCATAAATGGGAAGGGCATTATCGGCATTCATGATATTTGTTTTTTTTGCCGCATGCCTCTTTGGGCTTCATTACGGAATATACACCCTGCTTGAAAAGCAGGGCAGACTGACTCTTTCTGAAATACAGGTCGAAGGCAACAAGCTCCTTTCGCCGCATGCCGTTATAGAAGCGGCCGCTCTTATGCCCGGAACAGGCATATTCGCTTTTGACCTCAGGCAGGTGGAAAACAACCTCAAGAGAAATTATCTTATCGAGGGGGCGCTAGTCGAGTTATTTCCCCCCGATAAAGTCCTTATAAAGATCTGCGAAAGGATACCTGTCGCGGTCATTGAAGGCAGTTCGGGCAAGGGCCTGATTTGCGACAGCCGGGGTTTTATTTTAGCCAGGGGCTTTATGCCCGGTATGCCGGTCATCGAGATCGACCATGATGTTCCTGAGGCCGGGCCTGTCGGGGACGCTTTCATTCTCGCGCTTCTTGAAAATCTGTCCGGATTCGATAGAAAGAGCGAAATAGGAAGGATTATTGTGAAAAAGAACGAAGTGAGTTCTGTCGTGTTAAAAATACTTGCCGGTACAGCTTTTTTTACCGGAAAGACAATTCCCGACAGGGATCTTTATAACAAGATAATCAGCACGGCAGAGAAGATCAGGGCTAAAGGCTTGAAAATAAAATATATTGATATTAATAAGGACAGCGCTATCGGCTACGAGTGATATCGGTTCCTTCAGGGAGGATGCTTTGGATACCCGAATAGTCGTCGGAATGGATATTGGAACAACCAAGGTCTGCACTGTTATTGCCAAGATCGGTGAAACTAACGATCTCGAAATAATGGGTGTTGGAATTGCGCCTTCAAAGGGCCTCCGGAAAGGCGTTGTGATAAATATAGACAGCACAGCCGCCTCAATAGCCGCTTCTGTAGAAAAGGCCGAGATCCAGGCCGGATACGAAGTAAAAGGCGTTTATATCGGCATTTCGGGCGGTCATGTCGAAGGCATTAACAGCAAGGGCGTAATAGCCGTATCCGATAAAAACAAGGAAATAACAGAAGCCGATGTAAGAAGGGTCATCGACGCGGCTACGGCAATAGTAATTCCGGTAGACAGGGAGGTCGTGCATATAATACCCCAGGAATTCATTGTTGACGACCAGGATGGCATTAAAGACCCCGTCGGAATGTCGGGGATCCGTCTCGAAGCCATGGTTAATATCATAACGGCAGCGGCTACATCCGTGAATAATATAGTTAAAAGCGTAAATAAAGCGGGATTCGACGCCCTCGATATTGTACTCGAACCCTTAGCCTCCGCCCAGGCGATCCTTACCGAAGAGGAGAAGGAATTAGGGGTGGTCCTCATCGATATCGGCGGAGGCACATCGGATTATGTCATGTATGAAGAAGGCTCTTCCAGGCAGACGGGAATACTCTCCATCGGGGGGAATCATATCACTAACGATATAGCTTTCGGCTTGAAAACCCCGATTGTTTCCGCCGAGGAGATCAAGAAAAGATACGGAGCATCGATTGCCGAATATATCGATGAAAGCGACGAAATAGAAGTTCCGGGCCTGGGCGGAAGGATGCCGGTCATCGAGAGAAGAAAAAAGCTCGTCGAGATCATCGAACCCAGGATTGAAGAGATACTCTCTTTAGTAAACCAGGAGATCATAAAAACGGGGAAAAAGGATTACATGGCTGCAGGGATAGTCCTGACAGGCGGCGTAGCCCTGACCCCTTATATAGTCGAACTTGCGGGAAATGTATTCAATCTTCCCGTCAGGATCGGAAGGCCGCTCGGGATAAAGGGCCTCAAGGACATTGTGGACAGCCCGGTATATTCGACGGCCGTGGGTCTGGCGCTGTATGCCCAGGACAATTTGCCAAAGCTCGGCCCTACAAATTCAAGGGACGAAGACAAGAATTTCAAATCGATCGTTGAAAGGATCAGGGAATGGTTTAACGAGTTTTTTTAGAATCAGTAAATCATAGGAAGGGGAGGGACATATGGCATATGAGAGATACGAACAGGAAAGGCATCAGGAAGAGCCTCACGGGTATGACGGCGAGGAATCTCTTACAAGGATAAAGGTCATCGGCATAGGCGGGGCAGGCTGCAATGCTATAAACAGGATGATAGAGGACGGCATTTCAAATGTTGAGTTTGTAGCGGTCAATACGGATGCGCAGGTGCTCAGGAATTCCCTTGCCAAAAAAACGCTCCAGATAGGCGCGCGCTCTACAAGGGGCCTCGGTGCGGGAGCTAAACCCGAGGTCGGCGAAAAGGCGGCTCAGGAAGACATCGAAGAAATAAGAGCCCTTCTCGATAAAACGAACATGGTCTTCATTACCGCGGGAATGGGCGGAGGGACCGGCACCGGCGCGGCGCCGATATTTGCCAAGGTGGCCAAGGATATTGGCGCCCTGACGGTGGCGGTTGTAACGATCCCCTTCGATTTCGAAGGAAAAAGAAGGATCGATACCGCTTACCAGGGCATAGCCCGGTTAAAAGAGCATGTCGATACGATGCTTGTAATCTCCAATTCGCGTATCTTCAAAGTAATCGAGAGAAAAGCCGGTGTAAAACAGGCATTTCATAAAATTGACGACGTACTCAAACAGGCTGTACAGGGAATATCGAGCATAATCACGGAAGTCGGAATAATCAATGTCGATTTTGCCGATGTGAAGACCGTGCTGTCAAACCGCGGGGAAGCGATAATGGGTATCGGAATAGGCCAGGGTGACAACAGGGCGATAGACGCGGCAAGGGGCGCCCTTGAAAATCCGCTGATCGAAAATTCCTCGTTTAAAAATGCAGGCGCTATGCTTGTCAATATAATCGGCGGGCCTGATTTCGGCATGGTGGAATACGATGAAGCCGCTAAAACAATAGCCGAATACTGCAGGCATGACGCTGAAATCATCGTCGGTCTCAATGTGGACGAGAACCTGAAAGACAAGGTGAGGATCATAATTATAGCGACAGATTTCACATCCAGCCTTGCAAAGGATGAAGAAAGGGATATTATCCCCGCTGAAAATATTTTCGAGGAAAGGAAGGTGGTTTCCCTGTCGGAACTCCGACATGAACATGGAAAGATAAGGACCCTCCAGTCTCAGCCCCTGCAGGGGAGCGACATGCCCAGGTCTATACACAGGGTCGTCGAACCTCTGCATGAGGATTATGAAACGCCTGCTTTTTTAAGAAAGAAGAAGATGGGTTAAACCGGGCTTTCTAGGCCCGGGCTTCGCGTATTTTTTCTTTGTATCTGTATGCCCCAAGGCCGCAAACGCCTATGGCCAGAGCGTCAGAGATGTCGTCCGGACCGGATATTTCCTGCATTGAAAAGATCATTTCAACAGCCTTCCTGATCTGTTCTTTGCCGGAGCGTCCGTAGCCGGTCACCGCCATTTTTATCTGCAGCGGCGTAAATTCGTAGAGTGGAAGCCCATGAATAGCAGAGAGGAGTATTATTACTCCCCTGATTTCGCTGACTTCGAGGGCTGTTTTAACATTCTTGGCAAAAATTATTTTTTCCATCGAAATGAAAGACGGCTTTTTTTCAGAAATGAGCTTTTCAAGATCGAGATAGATCTGGTGAAATCTTACAGGTTTTTCAAGCTTGCTGTCGGTCGATATCAATCCGTAAGAAATTATCTTCATTACATCGCCTGCTTCCTCTATGAAGCTGTATCCAAGCCTGCCGTATCCCGGATCGATGCCTAAGGCAGTCATTTATCTTCCTTTCCGCTGCGGAGGGCCGTTTTCATAACCAGCCACTGCGCGGCGTCCTTCTTGCTCCCTTCAAACTTCTCTCCCCCGGCGGAAGAAGCCGAAAAGAGTTCGAGCTCATTGTCATCCCTTCCCATAGGCGTAGTTTTCGCCTTAATATCGATCATATTAAGCGCTATGTAATCAAGGCCCTTGTCGTTCATTTTCTTCAGCGCGTTTTCACTGCCGTTTTCAGATTCGAGGGCAAATCCGACAATAAGCCTGCCATTGCCCAGACCGGAATCATGCAGCTCTTTTAAAATATCGGGGGTTTTTACAAGACCGATCTCCGGCAGCGGACCCGCTTCTTTTTTAATCTTGCTTTCACTGAAGGCTGCGGGTCTGAAATCCGCAGGTGCTCCGGCCATGTAAAGACCGTTGTACTGAGGAAGGTTTGCCTTCAAAGCCGCGAGCATATCTGAAGCAGATCCGACCTTGATCGACGGTATCCATGAAGGCGGTGCCGCCGATATGTTTGAATAAACGAGGAGGACATCAGCCCCTTTTTTATAAAGAGCCTTGGCAATTTCAATGCCGGTTTTCCCGGATGAAAAATTAGAGATGTATCTTACCGGATCGATTTTCTCGACTGTGCCGCCGGCGCTGACTATATATCTGTTCCCCTTGAGAGGTTCGTCGATTTCCCTGCCGATAATGGCCGCAATTTTATCCTCCTGGGGAAGGCGGCCCCTGCCTGTAGTGCCGCAGGCAAGATCTCCGCTGTCGGGCATAACTACCGTATAGTCCGGCAGTCCCGATAGCTTCTGCAGGTTATCACAGGTTACTTTACTGTCGAGCATCCTGGTATTCATGGCTGGAAAAAGTATCTTTTTTTTGCTGCAGGCAAGAATTGATGTGGTAAGAAGGCTGTCGGCAAAACCGCCGGCTATTTTAGCAATGATATCGGCCGATGCCGGTGCTACGGCAAGGACATCCGCCCAATCTGATAATGTTATATGGGCAAGAGGCTCCCTGAAATCGAAATCATTTACAAAAACATCGCCGCCGGATATTGCCTTGAAAAGCAAGGGATCGATCAGCCTGGCAGCATTCGGGGTCATTATCACCTTTACCGAATGCCCTTCCCGGCGAAGGATCCTGATGACGGTCGGAATCTTGTAAATCGATATGCCGGCGCTTATTCCAAGAAGGATTTTCATATCTACTTCCTGCTCTGGACTTTGATCCAGCGCAGAAGGATAAAATAATTGTTGTCCTTGACCACGACGCTGTATATATTTCCGTCATTGTCGACAAAAAAGCCGAAATTCGCCGTATTATCAGACAAAACAGGCGCATAATATATCTCTTCGTTTGTTGACTGAGAGTTGATATCTATGAACCTGAAGCGAATTCCCCTGTACTTCGGTTTCTGCACATACGAATACAGGACAAGAATATCGTCTTTTGTCACCTTGAGAAACTGGTCCATGTACCTTTTGCTTTCAAAAATGTTCTTGGTTATGGCGTTCTGAAGGATGCTGTACTCATCGAGAGAATGATATGTGTTCTCCGGCATGCCTGTCATGCCCGCGTTCGAATCGCCTGCCGCGCCGTTTTTAATACCGTAGTTGTCGGTGTATATTATAAGCCGTTCATCATTTTTAAGATTGTAAATATCCCCCACCCTGCCGACATATACATTTTTATTCCTGATATTGGTGGATGAAATATACCTTGTGCTGAATTCAAACGAAAGCTCTCCGGACGGGGAGAAACGTTTTACAAGCCAGACGGTGTCGTCCTTGTCGTATTCTTTGTAAAAAGCGTACAGATTGTCGAAAAGGTCGGTGTCTATCCTGTCGGGATAGGCCATCGGTTCGGAATGTATTCCGTTATTGCCTATTGCGTATACGAATTTCCCGTCGGGAGAAAATTTGTAAATATAATAATTGCTTGAGCCCTTTATCGCATTCGTATCTATATAGGACGGATCAATATTTATGAAGTTAGTGTCGTATTTTGCCTCGATATTTGATTGTGAAGCCACAACGAAAATCTCGCCGTATTTATTCAGGATAACCTGGAACGGGGTGTTGAAGCTGTATCCCTCGCCTGAAGGAGGTATTGTAAACCCCTTCGCCTCGTCTCCGCCGCCCTTCAGAGGATATACCGATACCCTCCTGTTGTATTTGTCTGCAAGGTAGAGTTTATCCCTGAAAACATCGAAACTTTTGGAAACATCGATGTAATCCCCGATAAAGACCTCTGATGAATTCGAATAGTAGTTGGTAAGGAGCGGGATATTGCTTCCTATCTGGTTTGTATCGGATCCGAGGGGCGCGTAAAATACGACTTCGTACTGCATGAAATTGGGCCTGTCCGTGCATGAAGCTAAAATTACCGCTAAAACGGCGAGGCATAAAAATCCCGTCAAATTTTTTTTCATTTTCCTGCCTTTTTGTAGTAAAGAGCCGCTAATCCGGTCAGGATATCGATTCCCCTTTTTAAAGTCTCGTCCTTTGTCGCGAAACACAGACGGAAATTAGTATTTTCCTCGGAAAACACGTTCCCGGGGATGATCAGCACCTTGTTCTGGATTGCAATTTCGACAAATTCTGTGACGCTGCCCCTTTTTAGTTCAGGGAACATGTAAAAAGCGCCTGCCGGTTTAACTATATCGAAGCTGTCCTTCAGGCCGTTGTAAATGATATCCCGTTTTCTCGAATAACTCTCCCGGAATTCGGACATATCCGTACCTAAAGCCGCGACCGCGGCATATTGAAAAGGAGCTGGTGAACACACAAATGTGTACTGCTGGAGTTTTATCATTGTTGATATCAATTCGGCCGGTCCTGCGGCATATCCGACCCTCCAGCCCGTCATTGCATAAGTCTTTGAAAATCCCCCGAGAATAAGGACATTATCATAAAAACTTGCCGGGCTGACAAACGGTTCGTCATAGACGAAACCGTCATATATTTCATCCGATATCAGCAGGATGTTTTTTTCACGGGCAATTTTTACAACTATATCGATATCTTTCCTGTCGTATACGAATCCCGTCGGGTTTGTCGGACTGTTGATTATGATCGCCTTAGTTCTCGGACCGACAGCTTCTCTCAATTTTTTCTCGTTTATCCTGAAATCGGGATATGTGCTTACTATTACGGGTTTCCCATCTATAAGCCTGATAAGGTGCTTGTACATGACGAAGTAAGGATCGAAAAAGACCACCTCGTCTCCGGGATCAATTATTGACATAAGAGCAAGCATCAGAGCGCCAGATGTCCCCGAGGTTATGATAATCTCATTGGACGCGAATTTCTTTCCTCTCGTGCTTTCTATATGCGATATGATCTTTTCCCTCAATTCGCCTATACCCTGGGTAAGGGTATACCGGTTAAGACCCTTCTTTATAGCTTCTATTGCCGCATCTTTTAAATTGTCCGGAACATCGAAATCCGGCTGGCCTATGCTGAAATCGACAGGATTCTCGATCTTCGCCGCAAGCTCGAAAACTTTCCTGATCCCCGAGGAATCTACGCGCATGGCTCTTTCTGATATCATATTTCCCTTCTAAAGTTATTTAATCGATTATTTTATGACATTTCCCAAATTAAATCAATTCCTTGATTTATTGGGCGCTTCAGAATAGAATTAGTTCATGTTGAAAATGATTTTAAATTATTTCGTCACCCTTTTTGTAATAATCGATCCCTCGGTTTCTCTTGTTATCCTGCTCGCCGTACTTCCCCAGTCCAGGGACAAGAATATGCACAGGATCGCCATGAAATCCTCCCTGGCCGTTATGATAGGAAGCTCGATATGCATTCTTTTAGGGGCCCTTGTACTGCAGTTATTCGGTGTCGGCATTTCTTCATTCAAGGTTATAGGAGGAATAATCCTCCTCCTTCTCGCTATACAGATGGTGCAGGCAAAAATCAGCTCAACCCGCTACACCGAGAAAGATTCTTCAGAGCCGAGGCAGAAGGCTGATATATCGATTATTCCTTTAGCGATACCAGGGACCCTGGGGCCTGGAACTATAACGACGCTTTTTATTTACAGGAGCCAGGCCGATTTTATCGGCATTATTGCGCTTTTCATTGCCGTATTTATAAACTGCGTAATCCTTTACTTTGTCATATCCTATGCAAAAAAAATCGAGAATTTTCTCGGTAAAATCGTGATCAATATGTTCACACGCTTCATGGGTCTTATAGTCGGGGCCATGGGAGTCCAGCTTATTATTTCCGGGACCCGCGAGCTGTGGCTGAAGTGACGCATCGATTGCCCTGTAATACCGGAGTGATTAATTTATAGCATGCGGCGGTTAAAATGGATGAAAAATAATCAGTTTTCAGCTTATATCCGCGTTTAAATTCTGCATAACTTATGCCGGGTTTTGATTATGACAAAATTGGCATAAAACTTGCCCATGAATAGACTATTGATTTCGAAGGAGATTTTGTAAATGTCTAACGATAACAACGAACCTTCCCTGAAAAAGTTCACCAGGTTTCTTTTCGGCGGTTCGAGAAATATTTCGGATCCCCAGCTTTTTCATAAAATATCGCTGATTGCTTTTTTCGCATGGGTCGGCCTGGGCGTCGACGGCCTCACATCATCCTGCTACGGTCCTGAAGAGGCTTTCCTTACGCTGGGCAATCACCTTTACCTGAGCCTTTTCGTGGGTCTGGGAACCGTTTTGACTATCTTTATTATCGCGACAAGCTACAAGCAGATCATCGAACTTTTCCCATCGGGCGGAGGCGGATACCTTGTCGCAAGCAAGCTCATTTCCCCGACAATCGGAATGGTATCGGGATGCGCGCTGCTTATCGACTACCTTCTGACGATCACTCTTTCGATAGCCAGCGGCGCCGACGCTATTTTCAGTTTCCTCCCGGCCGGCTTACTGTCGTACAAGCTTGTTGTGGCATGCTTCGGCGTTATAATGCTTATATGGCTGAACATGCGCGGCGTTAAAGAGTCGGTTCTGCCGCTTGTTCCGATTTTTGTCCTGTTTATTCTTACGCATGTATTCGCAATTTTATACATCATCTTTGCCAATACCGGAAATATTCCGGCATTGTTCCATAATACGTCCGCCGATATTCACAGCACGAGCGGCAGTCTGGGATTCCTTGGAATGATCTTCCTGATCCTGCGCTCTTACAGCATGGGAGCCGGGACATTCACCGGGATCGAAGCCGTCAGCAACGGTATTCCAATATTGCGCGAACCCAGGGTCCAGACAGCGAAAAAAACCATGAATTATATGGCATTTTCCCTTTCCTTCATGGTAGCGGGCCTTCTGATAGGCTACCTGATCCTTAATGTAAATCATGTCGAGGGCAAGACTCTTAATGCGGTTCTTTTTGAGAAAATGACAGCGGCATGGAACGCGCCCTTGAGTTATGTTTTCGTCCTTGCCTGTCTTGTGTCTGAAGCGGTGCTCCTCTTTCTTGCTGCTCAAACCGGGTTTCTTGACGGCCCGCGTGTTCTTTCCAATATGGCTCTTGACAAATGGGCGCCGACAAGGTTTTCTTCGCTTTCCGACCGCCTTGTCACTAAAAACGGGATCCTGATCATGGGTATCGGGTCCATTGCGCTGATGATCTATTCACGGGGCGACGTCGGATTCCTTGTTATTTTATACAGTATAAACGTGTTCATAACATTTTCCCTCTCCCAGTTAGGCATGGTCCGTCACTGGTGGAAGAGCAGGAAAAGTGAAAGCGGCTGGCTTAAAAAACTTCTTATTAACGGAGTGGGCCTGACGCTGACTCTTTTCATCCTTGTTTCCGTCATCATCCTGAAATTCTTCGAGGGGGGATGGATAACAATCGTTATTACGGGACTTCTTATAGCGGGATCCCTTTTTGTAAAACGTCATTATAACCATACCCGCAAGATGTTGCGAAGGCTCGACGTGCTCGTTCAAGCGGCGATGAATGAACAGGGAAGGAAAAAAGCGGCAGCCGGCGAAGCCGTCGCCCGGACGGATGATTCGGAAGATATTCCATGCGACGCGAAAGCAAAGACTGCAGTTCTATTTGTAAACGGCTTTACGGGCCTGGGCCTTCATACCCTTTTTGCCATTTTACGGCTTTTCAGCGGGGTTTACAAAAATTTTGTTTTCGTTCAAATAGGGCAGATCGACTCGGGAGTTTTCAAGGGGCACAGCGAAATGCAGGAGCTCGACAATCAATGCACCGAAGATGCCGGCAAGTACATAAACTATATGAATTATAACGGCTTCTACGCGGAATGTTTTACATCTCTGGCTGTGGACGTCATCGAAGAATCCTACAGGATCGCGCCTGAAATAATAAAGAAATTCCCCAACTCGGTTTTCTTTGCCGGTCAGCTGGTCTTTCCCGAAGAATCTGCTCTTACAAGATGGCTGCACAATTACACGGCCTTCTCCATACAAAGAAAATTCTACACCGGCGGGATCCCGATCGTTATTCTTCCTATCAGGGTATAAGACCCGCTAAACATCTCCGGCGATAAGCGGGTCTAATAAGCCCCGCCAAACTTCTTCGGCGCTATACTTGATTTTTTAAAAAGGGGTTATTATAATATTTCCGAATTAAGGGCACACTTAAGACAAGCGCCTTATTCCGCCGGACAAGCCGGCGCATAAAACTTTCCCCTGTAGCTCAGTTGGCAGAGCAGGTGACTGTTAATCACCGGGCCGTAGGTTCGAGCCCTACCGGGGGAGATAGGCTCCGTTCCTTAAAAAGAACGGGGCCTTTTTTATTTTCAGTCCTTAAAAGCCGATAATAATTTGAATCGCCACGTGTCTCTCTGGAGGTTTTTTTGTTTTATCTCAGATCGCTACTGCGCTACAGCGTGACATTCCTTCGGACAGCTTTTTTTGTCGCGGTTTTATTGCTGATCTATTTCCTGTCCTGCGCCGTTCTTCTTAAATCCATGGGCAACCCGTCGTTTTTAACGGAGTCTCTTAGAAATTATGGAATAGTCATTGTCAGGGCCCTGCCGTTTATCGCAATATTGGCAAGCCTCATGTATTTTTCAAACATATCTTCGGCTGCAGGCAAACCTTTTATGATAACGATGATCCCCCTCCTGGCTATTTTCAATACCGCGATTTTCTGCCTGTCATTTTATTTTAATCCCGATTTCATGCAATTTACAGGACAGTCAAGTTCGTACTATTATCCCGAAATATCGCAGGACAGGGTCAACGATATAGGAGGATACAAGATCGTCCTCAAAAGCGGCGGCAGAGGGTCTCTTTTTTATAATAACATGTTCATATTTAACGATTTAAAACCGGTAAACAACAATATCTCCCTTAACACTGAAACCGCGGTCTATGATGCTTCCATAGCGCCTTCTTATATCCGCATGACTATCCCCTACAGGACGGAAGCCGTCAATTCCGGGGAAACGGGGATAAGCGATTACCTGATTAAAAATTTCCTTGAGGCTTCGAGAAGCCTCCAGTCTGTTTTTCTCACTTTGATTTCGGGGAGTTCTTTACCCGTCCTTATATTTTCTATGTTATTCATGAATCTCGGTTTTTTTGCGTTAGCCTGTTCTCTTGCAGTATTTTTCAGCGACAGGCAGACGATCCTGCTGTCATGGTCGCTTATTTTTCTGCTGGCGGCGGCATTATTCCTTGCGCTTCCCCAGTATTTTATTTTTATTTCCATTATAAAATCAGGCATAAGAAGCCAGGGGTATAAGCTTATACTGCCAAGCATTTTTGTAGGAATTCCCGGAGGATTGATAGGCTATATACTGATCAGCATCAGGGCGTCGACTTCGGGCAGGAATGCCGTCCAGGGAGACCGCCGATGAAAAGAACAGGCAGCTTCATAGGGCTTTTTTTGATATTAGCGGTTTTTGTCCTGATCTTCTCTTTTATATATTATTACCGCATAGATAAAATGCTCTCGCTTAATCTTATATTCCCTGTTTCAAAGTCTTTTTTATTTTATCTGCCCGTCATAGCATCTTTAAGCGTTCTCTGGCCGATAGTTTTCCGGAGCCCGGGAGAAACCCCCGAAGGTTCGGGCAGGGGGGGAAGGGGCGGTTCGAATTTTAATATAACGGTATTCATGTTCCTTGTATTGGCATTGGCATTTGCGCTTCAGGAATACCTCCTTCCGGAGCTTTACGACAGCGCCGGCCCGGGCGCTCTTCTCCAGAAGAACGCAGTAAAGGACAGCACCGGGGAAAAATTCACACTTAACGAATTCAATTCCCTGGGCGGGCTGAAAATGAATTCGAACATTGTTTTTTCGGCCGGCTCATCATATATTTATTTCGCAAAAATGTATGAGTCCGGTTCATCTTATTATGTGGAAGGATTCCGCTTTATAAATTACAAAACCTCCGGTGATGTGGATTATATAATCAGCGCGGGATACGCTAAAATCGTCGATGACCTTATTTATATAGTAAGTCCGGCATATTTCGAATATTCGGGCAGGGCTGTTAAAAACGCAAGGCAGATCAGGGGTAATAAAGCTATCGTGCTTCCATACAGGGCTAAGGGAATTTTCGCCCTTTCATCCGATTCGCCTGAATCGATGAGCCTGATCAAGGTGATATTGTATAACGATTATGCCTTCAGTTCAGGAATTAATTTTCACTCGCTTGGAAACGTAATTTTTAACAGGATCGGGTATTATATCATACTTGTCCTGATGCTCCTGATTTCTTCGACCTTCGGAACTGCTTTTAAAAACATGAGAATACTGAGGATGGAATATCTCCAGACAGCCGTTTTTTACATTGTGTCCCTTGCTCTCTTAAGCGTATTCTACGATACGTTCACCGGGGCCCTCAATATGATTTATTTCCTGTTCATCTGAATATGAATACAATAATGATCTCCATTATCCTCCTGACAAATGTTCTTAACATAGAAATCGCATCGACAATGGATCAGAAGTCGCTGGGGCTCATGAACAGGAGGTCATGGAACGGAACCGACGGGATGCTTTTTATCAATAAGGAACCCGAAAACGTATCCTACTGGATGAAAAACACATACCTTAACCTGACAATGTATTTCATGGATGAGGACCTCAATATTATCGAAGTCTATAACCCGGAACCCATGTCTACGGATATAATAAGCTCACGGTCAGATAATATCAAATACATCCTTGAACTCAACCCGGCTCTCACGAATACGCTCAGTATGTCGTATCCCGTTTTCCGGAAAAAACTTATTGACAGGCTGGCCTCGTTAAAAGGCAGGATCAGTCCTGAAGATTGACTATAAAGCGGCTTACTACTTTATTGAGCTTGTCCACAAGGTCCTTGTTCTTAGAAAAGTTACCGTGGATGGCTTCAAGGGCCTTCATAAGCCCGCCGAAGTTTTCATAATGGGATGTTATAGAATTCCTGTTTTTCATTACAGTGTCCCTGATTTCCCTCATCTCTTTTTCAAACTCCCTGGCCGCGCTATCCTGTTCGCTAATAGAACGTTTTACGTCTTCTGTTATCTTTACCATTTCCTTGGTGGAAAGCATGATTTCTTCGGCCCCGCTAGCCTGTTCCATCACGGCCGTATTGAGCTGCGATATGACCCGGGAATTCTGCGAGGTAAAATCCTCGATTGTGTCAAGTCCTTCGCCCGCTTTTCCGGCGAGTTCTATCGTCTCCTGGATCTGCTTCAGAATATTCTCGACAGTATTCCTGATCTCTTTTGTCTGTATATTGGTGTCTTCCGACAGGTTGCGGATCTTCTCGGCTACTATGGAAAAGCCTTTGCCGGCCGACCCGGCATGCACTGATTCTATGGCGGCATTGATGGCAAGAATGTTTGTTTCCCTGGTGATTTCGGAAATAAGGGCAAGGACATTGATAATCTTCCTTGAATATTCCGAAACCTTGTTTATAGCCCCGGTAAGCTGAATGACCGATTCTTTGCCCCTGACAGAATGAGTTTTCAAATCATCGGAAATATTCTTTGTTTTTTCCGACATTTTGGCGATATTCGAAATATTCCTTGCCATTTCTTCAAGGGAAGAAGCCGTCTGGCTTACAGCAGCCGCGTTTTTATCCATATTTTTAGAAACGCTGTCCATATTTCTCGTCATTTCTTCCATCGAACTCGAAGCTTCTTCAACGCCGGTAGCCGCGATCCTTGTTTCATTCTCGATATTTTTAATGCTTTCGTTCAAATTCGCCGCTTTTTCGCTCACCGTACCCTCGAATAGTTTTATCGATTCTTCGGAAAGATCAACTATGCTCAGCGCCGCTTCGTCGACTTCTGAAACCTGCATTCCTAAATGATCGATGAGATTGTTAATAACATTTGTAATGCTTGTTATTTCGTTTTTCTGTTCGATTTCCATCCTGACGGAGAGGTTGACCCTGCCGGACTCCTTGTCTATGAGCCCCCTTATAAAAGAGCTTAGACTGCCTATGCTGCCCATTATCCCGCCGGAAATCAGGTAAGCGATTATTAAGGTTATTATAAGCCCGATAACAACGCTGCCGAAAACCGCCAGGATTATATAATTCGATTGTTCATAATACTCGTCTTTATATGCTATGCCTATCAAAATCCAGTCAAAGCTTTCAATATATTTAAAAAAATAATAGATCTGGCTGCCGGTTTTACCTTTTGCTGCACTCTGCTGGACGCCGTCGATTTTACTTCCGGTCTTCATTTCGATTATTTTCTTGAAAACTGGCGTATTCCTTATCATACCGATCATTTTTGCATCAGGGTGGTATATTTCAACCCCGTCTTTGTCAATTACATGCATATAGCTGCTTTTAATAATATTCACGGGTTCAAGAGTTTCTTTTAATTCCTTTATAATCAATGTATTGGTCTGGTCGATTCCTGAGAATAATGCTCCTGTAAGATTGTTGTCCTGGTCGTAAAGGGGCTCGTATATGGTAATAAACCATCTTCCCGCGACCAATGCCCTTCCCTTGAAAGTCCGGTCGCCCGAAATTGCGGCGTAAACTGGCGAACTATCCGGTATAAATGTCCCGATAGCCCGGCTGCCGTTAGTCAGCATAACCGATGTCGAAATTCTGAGCATGCCTCCGGGTATCATCTGGAAAATTGTCGCCGATGAGCCTGTCATGGCGGTTAATTCGTCTACTATGCCATAGTCGGCATAAAGCTGCCTGCCTTTCAATGTCATTACGGGAATGTTCAATACCCTTTTTTCATGAGTGACCTGGTTTTCAGCTGTCACAGTCAATTTTCTTGTTTTTTCCAGCACAACCTTTTTCTGCAGGTTCCAGTCGAACTTGGCAATGTTGATTTCCAGCGTATGGATGATATCCTTTTCGATTATCCTGGAATAATTTTTCAAAAGATCGTTGATCTGCGTGTCTTCATTTGTCATAATAGCGATGCTGATAAAATACCAGAAAATGATCCCGCAAAAAAGAAGGACAAATGAAAAAGACATGCTGAAATAGAGAATTATTTTAGTGCGGATCTTTAAGTTCCGGAATAGCTTAAACCTCTTCATCCAGAAACACCCCCGTTAAAACCCAACAAAATTAAACTCCCTCTGGAAGCTATGATTCCTTCTGGAAGAGTTCAATTTCATTCAAAAGAGCCTTTAATATGCCGCCTTTGTTGATTTTTTTATAAAGGACCCCTTTCCTGAAAAGGACAGCCCCTCCCGCACCCACCGCTATCCCGATATCGGCGCCTGCGGCCTCGCCTGGGCCGTTGACCACGCATCCCATAACGGCTACTTTCATATATTTCTTATACTGTTTTGTCCTTTTTGAAATGCTGTTCACCACTCTTTCAACATCGAATTCATGCCGGGCGCACATCGGGCATGAAATGATTTCAATCCCTTCGTTCCGTAGTCCAAGGACCCTCAGAAGGGTATTAGCCGCCTCGACCTCTTTTACAGGATCTCCCGTAATAGAGATCCTTATGGTATCCCCTATCCCTTCGAGAAGAAGCGTCCCGATCCCTGCTGAACTCTTTATCAAAGCCTGATCGTAAGCGCCTGCTTCGGTCACTCCGAGGTGCAGAGGATAATCTTTAATTTCTGAAAATATCCTGTAAGCTTCCACCATTACTTTTACATCGGAAGATTTAAGCGAGACCTTGATATCATTAAACCCCTCCTTTTCAAGGAGTCTGATATGGCCTATAGCCGAATCGACGAGCGCCTGCGCACCGGGGCTTCCGAATTTGCTTTTATCTATCGAACCGCCGTTCACGCCGATCCTGATAGGGATGTTCTTTTCAAGGCAGGCCCTTGCCACCTCTTTTACTTCATCCGGTCCGCGGAGATTTCCCGGATTTATCCTGAGCGCGTCGATGCCGCACTCAACGCATTGAAGAGCTAGCCTGTAATCGAAATGAATGTCTGCGACGAGAGGCATGTCTGTTTTTTTTTTAATTTCCCTCACGGCGAGGGCCGATTGCAAATCCGGAATACCGAGCCTGACTATATCGCATCCGGCTGATTTAAGCCTCTTAATCTGCCTTGCCACGGCATTTATATCATCTGTTCCGACTGTCGTCATCGACTGGACGGATACGGGCGCCAGACCCCCGATCTTGACTTTACCTATCGTCACCTGTCTCGTGTTTTTTCTTCCCGTATTACTCATATTTCATTGCTTCAGAAAGCTTGAACCGCCCTTCATAGAGAGCTTTCCCGATTATAACGCCTTTCAAACCCATGCTTTCATATTCTTTGAGCTTTTTAATATCGTCGATCGTTGATACGCCGCCGGAGATTATGACAGGTATATCGGTTACGGTAAGCATGGTTTCGATCGCATCGTAATTCGGACCTTCCAGTGTGCCGTCGCGCATTATATCGGTATAAATGACCTCTTCAACACCGAATTCTTCGAGTTCTTTAATTATATCAACCGCCCTTTTATCTGTGATTTCCTTCCATCCGTTTTTGACGACGAAACCGTCGGCGGCGTCTATGGCTATGATTACTCCATGGGGATCGTTTTTACACAGGTTTTTTATAAACTTTTTATTATCGATGGCAGCCGTTCCGATGATAATCTTGTGAACGCCCCTGTTCTTCAGGGCCCTGATGATTCGGTTATCCCTGATGCCCCCGCCCACTTCAACTTCGATCTTGACTTCTTCCACTATCCTCTGGATAATATCCAGATTTTTCGTCTTTCCTTCGAAGGCCCCGTCCAGGTCCACAATGTGCAGTCTCCTGGCTCCTTCCCTTTCCCAGTACTTGGCCTGGAAAACCGGTTCATTAGAATAAATAGTCTCGAATTCAGGATTACCCCTTACGAGCCTGACACATTTCCTGTTCTTTATATCTATTGCCGGAATTATTAACATAAAAATCTCCTTTTTTATTTATAAATTTCCAAACCTTTCCAGAAGTTTCAAGCCGTTTCTATGGCTTTTTTCCGGATGGTACTGGACCGCAAAAATATTTTCATTAACGATCGAGGACGCATAAGTGATCTCATAATCGGTAGTTGTCGCGATTATATTTTTATTTGATGGAACCGGATAATAAGCATGATCAAAATAAAAGTAAGCATTATCCTCCAGAATGTCAAAAATACCCTCCTTTTTAACCAGGCTGACCTGGTTCCACCCTATATGAGGAACAGGCAGGGAGACGTCGAGGCGGACTACAGAACCCTTCAATATTCCGAGCCCGTCGAAAACCCCGTTTTCATGGCTTTTTTCAAAAAGAAGATGCATCCCCAGGCAGATTCCTAAAAAGGGTTTGCCTGATTTGATGGAATCGATTATCGGTTTTACAAGGGAAAATTTTTCAAGGTTTTTAACAGCGTCCTCGAAAGCCCCGACCCCCGGAAGTATGAGCTTATCCGCTGCAGCGACATCATCTGGGCTTGAACTTATTGCCGTATCTTTGAAGCCTGCCTTCTGACAGGCATTATAAACGCTGGCAAGATTTCCCATTCCATAATCGATTATCACTGTCATCTGTTTTCAAACCTTCTCAATATATTCCTTGGTCGACGGAATGGCGCCTTCGGCCCTCTCATCGATTTCACATGCCATCCTTAGCGCCCTCGCGAAAGCTTTGCAGGCGGCTTCAAGCACATGATGCAGATTGCTGCCTGACCTTACCGTGATGTGCAGGGTATAACCCATTGAAGAAAATCCTTTGAAAAACACATCGCCCAATTCGAAATTAAAGTTGCCTATTTCCCCGCTGTATCCCGAAAGGTTTGTCATGCAGAACGAGCGTCCGCTGATATCGATGACCGCCTCAACCAGGGCTTCATCGAGAGGAACAACAGCATACCCGAAACGCCTGATTCCGGCTTTGTCCTTTAGAATCTCGCTCAGGCCTTTGCCGAAAAGAATGCCGGTATCTTCGACAAGGTGGTGATAATCGACATGTATATCTCCGCTTGCATCGACTCTCAAATCGGTCAGGCTATGCCTGGATATGGTCTCCAGCATATGATTAAAAAAACCGATCCCGGTATTGATCTCGAAGGTTCCTGTCCCGTCGATATTAATTTTTATATCGATATGGGTCTCTTTCGTTTTCCTGGAAAATTCTCCGATTCTTGCCACTGAAAACCTCCCATTTTTAATTATTTACCGTATCGGAATAGTTTAATTTATCTTTTTATTCTGTCAATAGTTATTTTTTTTATGCCTCTCCGGACTCAAGGTTTCCGTTAGAAAATACCAGAAAAAGGAGGCCTATGTCGGCAGCGGCAACCGATCCTCCCATGACCGTTAAAAAGATATCCATAGAGAAGTTTTTCAGCGTATAATAATATATCCCCGTCAGCAGCGCTAATATCAGCCAGATCACCCAGCTGACATTTTTTATATTCCTGGCAATCGAATAATTAAGAATATTAAGGAGTATCCCGAGGGGAAGGCATGCTAATATGTAGAACGGAAGCATCGCTGCGGCATTGATATAAGCCTGGCCGAGCAATATACCGATTATTATTTTCCCGAAAAACACCGTTAAAAGCGAGGCTGAAAAAAATGCAATTACCGTTAGTATTAAACCCGTCCAGAAATGACTTTTTTTCCTGTTCTTAAGAGAATATGCATAAACTACGTTTGAAAAAAACAGAGATAGGGTGACAAGGTTTTTACCGAACTGCGCGCAAACGGATATAGAACTCCTCTGTTCCTCCCTGAGGTAATTTACAAGGGCCTGGTCCAGTGCATAGATCATCCCGAAAGGGACAAGAATAAGGCATGTCTTGAAGTAAGTTCCGAGAAGCCCCCAGTTGATCTTAAGCTCCCTTTTCCCGAAAAAAGCCCACCCGCATGCACTCGTCAGGAGGATTATTGCGGCCGCGCTTCCGGCGACTGATGCCCCGAGGGCGCCGGATATTTTCCATCCGGCAATAATAAAGACGAATCCTGCGATTGTCCTGACTACAATTTCAAGGCTCTGGTTTATGCTTAACCGGAGGAAATCCATCTGGCCCTGGTAAATACCCCTGTAGCCCGCTATAATAAGCCACAATGAGGCTATGAGCGCCCCCGCCGCGCTTTCCCATGGGCTCTGAAGACCATACACTATCCTGAAAAAAGGGTGCAACGCAAAAATAAAACAGAACATTACAAGCCCTGCAAGCCAGAAGTCCAGCGATAAAATTTTAACAGCGCCGGCTGTTGTTTTAATGTCATTGAGTGTAACATATTTAGCGGATGCGAGCTGAAGTGAAGAATTTGCCCAGGAAATGCCTATCAAAAAATAAAAAAATGCGGTAAAAACGCAAAAATAAGCGGGGCCCATAAGCCTGCCCGCTATTGCAATAAAAGCGAAATTCGATATTGTGACGATGCCGAAGCCGCAGATGCTGTAAAAAGTGTTTTTTGAATAATTATCGGAAGCCAATCGTTTTCCCCTCCATTTAATGCTAATGCTGAAAAACCAGGCATATATTTTAAAGCAAAACCCGTTAAAAGTAAACAGTGAAGTTTAAATAGCAGATCGATTCTATCAAAATATTTGAAATGAATAAAGATTTTTGGTATAATACAGCAGATTCTGGTAAAAGGAAAGAGTATTGGAAGATAATTCTCAATTTTCAACTGAAGATTCCCGATTAGCCTTGAATTCCATTATAATATGGTTGCTGCTGCTTATCGGCGGATTGATTTTTTTTTTAATTAACAATCAGCATGAAGGCGTATGGTATGACGAAACGATTGCATTTTTCAGGGCGACTCATTCTCTCAAGGATGTGATCTTTCTTTGTGCGAAGGATATACATCCTCCGCTTCATTTCATATTTCTATGGGCTGTGTTAAGGCTTTTCGGCAACTCGGTTTTTTTCCTCAGAGGACTCTCCGCATTAGCTTCGATAGCCCTGGCCGCATTAGGCATAGGTCCCGTCAGGAGGCTCGCAGGGATTAAAACCGGTCTTATCTTTACCTTGTTATTGATCATAACCCCTTCGGCGTTCGAATTTTCCAGGGAGATGCGTAATTACTCATGGGGAGCATTTTTCACAGCGGGAGCAGTGCTTTATTTTTACCTCGCGGTACGGGGAAATCTGGCAAAGGACTGGATACTTGCGGGATTATTCGGGTTTTTATGCGTATATACAAATTACAATGGCATGATAGCACTTATTATTTCAAATATGATACTATTTGTTCTTTCACTGGTCAAAGCAAGGGACAGGCTGCCCGCGTTCATATCAGTCAATCTTATTATTGCTGCTCTATATGTGCCATGGGTGGTAATAAATCTGGAAAATCCAAAGCATACGATGTTTTATAGTTTCTTTTCTGTACCAATGACTATTAAAAATTTGGTTATAGCTCCTTTCTACTATAAACTTATTGATCCTCCTATCACTGTTCCTGTAACGACACTTCCAGCTTTATTATTAATCCTCGCGGTAATAATCGCAGGGTTTATTTACGGAAAAAAAATAAAAGAGCGTTATAATCCTTTCGTTTACATTTCTTTTGCCGTTTACTTGCTGACATTATCGAGCATCGCTCTGCTGATGTATACATTTAATATTACGGCTGTTTCGCGGCATATGTTTCTGGCCATCGGTTTATTAATTTTTCCCCTTGCATACGGTTTCTCTTTTTTAAAACTGCCCGATCTATCGGGTCATAAAATGGGCATAAGGGAGTTGCTATTAGCCGGATTGATTCTTTATCCGATTCTCGCTTTGCCCCTGATTGTAAATATGGAGACAAAATATATAAACGGCCCGATTAAGGAAGCCGTAAGTTTTTTAAAGGATAACGTCAGGGACGGAGATATATTTTTACATGTCGAAGGATGCACAACAGCAACGTTTTCATATTATTTTCCCCGGTACAATCATTATTTTTTCACTAATGACATTAAAAATTTAACAATCAACTTTAAAAATTATGCTCCCGTCGTTACAGTCATAAATGATATGGATCCCGTAATAAATAACAATAAAAGGATCTGGCTTTGCTCCAGCACCTGGGGGGTGATATTTCCATCCCAAGCCTGGCTTGAATCCGTTCACTTAAGAATCGTTTCAAATATCGGAAATACACTCTTCCCGGACCCTTCCTCAGCATTCAAATCAGGCGAGTTTATGAGCGAGTTTCTCGTAGAACGTAAACGGGATTAATAGCGCCATGCCGGGCGCACGATATTAAGATTTTGATAATCTGTAAGTATACATTCCGATTGAAAAAGTCAGTATATCGCCCAATATAGTGATAGTGCGATGTATAATTGCAGCGCTAATTACAGCTTCCCTGCCGAAAGCCGGGCCGAGCAGCAATACAAGCACAGCTTCCCTGACGCCTATGCCGGCAGGCGAGCCCGGAGTGATATATCCCATCAGCCATGAAAAAATATAAGCTGTTACGATAAAGAAAGATTGATGCATGCTGACAGGGTTGTTCAAAAAGAATGAAAAAATGAAAACAAAAAAAAGTCCCAATATTATAAAAACAAACATATAAATCAAGGTTACCTTAATTGCTGCCGCAAAAAAATAAATACTGAAAAATAATTTCGCCTTCTTGAATAATTTAACGAAAAATATATTTATCCCGTTATTTGTTTTTAATAAAAAATAGATGATAAGAGCTATTGCTGAAACAATTAATAATATCAAAATGCCAAACCTTGCTTTTATACTGTAAATTCCAATACTATTCATCAATGATTCGGGTATGACAATTAAACCTGAAGTGAAACTCAGAAGAATAATCAAAATGGTACAGAAGATATTCAAAGCTATTTCAATAATGCTGGATAAGGCTATATTCGATTGTTTATAGCCGTATAAACTGCCAAGAAAATTCCTGCTCACAAATTGCAAAAAATTGCCTGGAATATACTTTGCCATATTGGACCGGATATTTACGGATACTATATTAATAAATCTAACTGGTTTTTCCTCTAAGAATTGCAGGATTATTTTATTAGAAAATATTGTTAAATAAGCTAGTATCATATAAACAATTACAAACAATATTAAATAAAGTAAACCGGAAATATTGGTTATTTGCAACCAGACATCTATTTTTACTTTGACAAGCATGGATATTACATATCCAACGGATAAAATAGTCAGCAAGCCGCCAAAGATCTTTATTATTTGAAAGGCTTTGATTTTCCTGACGAACCCGTGCATATAATTATTATCCTTTTTAACGTTTCTATCTTTCAAAAAGTCTGTATATTTCCTTTTTTAATTTCCCGCCAATTATACG
Organism: uncultured Brevinematales bacterium; assembly: GCA_964533855.1. Taxonomy (GTDB): domain Bacteria; phylum Spirochaetota; class Brevinematia; order Brevinematales; family JAOACQ01; genus CAVYGN01. Next base: position 18,160 of record CAZHNM010000008.1, on the reverse strand, counting down.
GTAGGTATAGTTTTCAATTATTTTTTTATATGCTTTTCTTTTTATTTTTTCCTGAAGGTTTTTATCTTTGATCAAATCAATAATATTTTCCGACAAAATTTTACTATCTTTTTGAGGCGTCAGAATTCCGGTGATTTTATCTTCAATCACATCGGTTATTCCCCCCGCATTTGTAGTAATCACAGGAATTCTCAACGACATAGCTTCCAGAATAGTCGTTGGCAGACCTTCCATATCATCATTTGCATCAATCGACGGAGCTATAAAAATCAATGCTTTTTTATAATGTGAACGCAAAAGAGAATGTTCCATTGAACCGAGGAAATTAACGTTATTTTCTAATTCATTTGTTTCAACGAAACGGATTAATTTATTTATTTCTATGCCATCTCCAATAATATTCAGCTCTGCGTCAGGGAACAAAGTTACTATGTTTTTCATGGCTTCCAGTAAATATATAATCCCTTTTTTTTCAACCAATCTGCCGATAAAAAGAAGACTGATTTTATCATCCCTTTCCGGTATGGGCAAATCATCACTATTGATAAAGCTGTCCGTTACGCCCATCGAGATGACACTGATTCTCTTGCTGCTGATATTTATCATATCAATAAGCATATTTTTAATTGAATGGTTTACTGTTATGATTTTATCAGACTTTTTGCAAGCAAATTCACTGATTTTTTTCAGGAAGATATTTTTTTTTAATAATAAGGAATCGCCGCCATGAGAATAAACAATTAATTTAATCATCGGAAATATTTTAATTATCAAGGCCCCGACAATCCCCTGCGGAATAATCCAATTTGCCAATATTACATCCGGCCTGAACTTTATTACTGTAACCAGGGTAGAAAAAAATTGGAAAAATAAAAAGAAAGGAATTAAAAGAATTTGAAATTTGTTTTTCTTTATCTTTGAAATTATCCCCAATCCGGATATTTTTTCAAGACTTGAAAACATATAGCGATATCTTTTTACATTTATACCTTCCAGTGTTTCCTTGATTTTAGCTCTTTTTTCATGCGGGCATAATACCAGGCATTCGCATCCTCCATGCATTTCCAAACTTTTACATATATCAAGTATGAACCTGGGGGCAGAATCATTTGCCCATCTCGGAAATGTCGACGTGGTAACCAGCACTTTTATTACTTTATTAAAAGAAGATATAAAATCATTTTTTTTCACTAAAATATTCCTGTTTTCTCAATTTATACTGAATATCTTCCATAAGTTTTCTATTTACGTTCATTAAATCTGCTATAAAAGCGAATAATAGAGTCTGGAAACCAATTATTATTAATATCGAAGTGAAAATCAAAGACTGAACATGACCGGAACCGCCGCCGGTAAAATAATAATAAAGAAATCTCATTCCGATAATTATTCCGGCGGAAATCAGCAATAAGCTTATAGATGCAAAAAATCTGAAAGGACGATATAAGACATAGATCCTCAATATTGTTAAAATCGATTTTTTGATATAAGAAGGAATGCTTTTTACAAGACGGGAGTGACGAAGTTCATCATTAACATTGACTGGAACGGAAACGATTGCCATATTCTTCTGCCCTGCCTGAATAATGGTTTCCAGCGTATAAGTATAGTCATTGAATACATTCATCCGCATAGCCGCTTCACGGTTAAATGCTCTGAACCCGCTGGGAGCATCCTGGATATTCGTTCTGCTGGCATTTCTTACAACCCAGCTTCCGAAAATCTGCAATAGTTTCTTAATAGGAGAAAAATGCCTTATAGAACTGATCGGCCGCGCTCCAATAACGATATCAGCCTTTCCATCAAGAATTGGTTTAATCAAACCGGCAATATTGCTGGAGTTATACTGGTTATCCGCATCAGTATTGACTATTACATCCGCACCGAGCCTTAAGCACGCCTCCAGCCCCGCCATAAAAGCTCGTGCAAGGCCCTGATTTTTCGTTAAGTTTACTATATGGTGCACATAATTTTCTGCGGCGACCTTCACTGTATTATCCGTACTGCCGTCGTTGATAACAAGTAATTCCACGCAATCAAAGCCTTCCACTTCCCGCGGCAATTCCTTCAAAGTAATAGGCAGTATTTTTGATTCATTGTAACAGGGAATTTGTATAATCAGTTTCATATCAACCTCCTGCTCAATATCTCTGTGGTATCATCTGAGAACACATTATTCTGGATCATTTTCCTCCAATTGTAAAATGTTTGAACTTTCATTGACGCATCATATTAGTCCCGTTACCGGCAAAATCTTTTATTTTTTAGAAATGCCCCTTACAATAAAGTTCTTAACTTCTCATTCGGGGGTATAATGAAAAGAATCAACCGTTTCCTTTTAAGAATTCTTCTCGTGTCCTGCATACTGGTTTTTATAGGCGGAGTCATTTACTTCATACAGATCACTTTTCATGTTTTCGACAGCCAGATAAAGCAGGTTGTCGACTGGGTAGCTTATGTCAACCAGGCCGGTTCATATTCGCTGATAGCGGGTGTCTCATTCGGCTCGATATTCTTTATCCTGGCCGCAGGTTTTTTCCCTTTCTTCCTGAGGGGTGTGAACAGGAAAAGTTACTGGGCCTCAATGCAGAGGGGTCTCATAGCCTCTTTTGTTTTCTATATTTCACAGATTATTTACAAGTACGCATCCAGCCTGGGAAGAATATATTTTTATATAGCCATCTTCGCGGTAATTGTAGTAACTCTTATACTCATTGAAATAATAACTCTCGGAATGAAGGAGGAAAAGAAGGAGGCGGAGTCTATGCGGACGGATATTATCGCCTCTATAACTTCAGGACTTATTTTCGGCGTTCTGATCAGGGTGGTCGAAGTGGGTTTACATGAGGTTAAAAATCTTCTTTCTTTTATGCCATAAGAAGGAATCGGCCATCAGAACCGCAAGGACTGAATAACCTACAGCGCCTATAACAAAACTCACCTGGATCAGGTCTTTATGGAATGCCATGATCCCGAAATAAAGCATGATGACGCCTGCAAAAATGGCTATCGAATAAAATAATTTCTGCGAAATAATGTAATAATTGATAAGAAAATTGATCAGCGAATAGGGCAGGAACATGAATGCGTACAGCGGAAGAATATTCTCCATGCCTGGAAATTTACCTGCAAATATCACACCGGAAAGAAATCTGCTGATAAGTGAAAGGAAAACGCAGAATGACACAAGGATCGCCAGCAGGAACAAAAATCCCTTTACATTCGATCTTGCCATATTTTCCCTGTCCTTCGACATAAATGGAAGCATCACGAATGATATGGCCAGCGCTATGAATAAAGACGCCTTTCCAAACTGTATCACCATTGAATAAACGCCCGACAGTTCCGGAAGATAATGCCTGACAAGAATAGAATCGAGGTAAATAAAAAGCTGGAAAGCAAAAACCGATAAAAACCCGTTCAGGAAAGATTTTAAAATTTTTCCGCTTTTAATAAACCCGCCTGAATTTTCAAGGTCCGGCTTTTTTTTTGCAAAGAAATAAAAGTCGCCGATAAGGTATATCGCGCCTATGCAGATTGCCGCTAAAAATCCCGACAGGGCTCCGAGATAGCCGGTCAGGAAATAGACAAAGCCTACGCCGAGTATGAATTTGCTGATGGTCGCAGTGAGTTTGTAAATTATGTATTTATTGTAGTCTTCCCTCGACTGTATAAGGCTCTGGAATGGAATGGTTAAAAGTGTCATCGCCGCCATTGCGAATAAAAAGTAGAACGGGCGGTTATCGCCGATGTGGATGTAATCCTTTAAAACCGGAAGGGCGGGCCAGAGCATGCCGATAATCAGAGCCGCCGTTGCAAGGGTTATTATAAACGCTTTTTTAAGATAATCTTTTAATGCCCTGTGCTCCCTGTTATGGATCAGCCTTGAAATGTCGGCGCTGAATACCATCTGGAGAGCCAGGCCGGGTATTCCCGCGATCACCATCAGCGAAATGAGGGGGTTATAGATCCCGTATTGTTCCTGGCCGAGCATCCTTCCTATAAAAACCGTGTAAAAAAAGTCGATCGCTCCGACCCCGACTGTGATCACTGAAATCAGGGACGAATTTAAAAATATCCTGTTGGTAATTAATTTTTTGAAATTAATCCTGATAAAATCTTTCATCGATCCTGCACCTCGATGCTTGAAATAAAGTTGCCCATGAGGTTCTGGACTCCCGACCTGTCGAATTTTACGGTTATCAATTTTCCGGAAACAAAAGTGACAGCCCCCCTGCCGAACATCCTGTGAAAAACAATGTCTCCCGTCTTTATTTCGCTTATATCGGAAACGACTCTTCCATGGAAATCTCCGGCAAAGCCTGATGGCTCGCCGTAGGAATCGCTGCTGATGACCGGCCGCCGTTTTTCCTCGGCCCTTGTATAAGAGGTGTCGATATTTATATATTCGTCCGGTATGTCCTTCAGGAAGGGCGACGGCAGGCATCTTTCCACGGTGCCGTATTTCAGCCGGCTTTCAGAGCATGCAAGGAACAGCCTCTCCCTGGCCCTGGTTATTCCGACATAAAACAGTCTTCTCTCCTCGTTCAGTTCCGCATTGGAAAAGAGCGAAGACGAATGCGGAATTAGGCCGGCCATCACGCCGCTTATAAAAACTACCTTGAATTCGAGGCCCTTGGCATTATGTATGGTCATAAGCGAAACATAATCCCTTCCGTCATCGCTTTCCATCTCATCCGTACTTGCCTGCAGTGTGATATCATTAATAAAATCCTGGATGAATGCTTCAGGGTTTGAATTTTCATATTCCTTGATGGAGTTTATCAGTTCTTCGACGTTTGACCAGCGGTCAAGGCCGTCTTCGTCGAAATTCAGTATGTATTCTTTATAACCGACCGAGTCGATAAGCACCTTGACGAAATTCATCGGGGTTATACTGCCGGACGACTCGTTGAGCTCCTTCAGGACCGTGCCGAGCTCCTTCATGGCGGGAGTCGGCACTAAAGGACCTTCTCCCGAACCGAGCAGCACATCTATAAAAGACAGGTTCTGATCGCCTGTGCTCCTGATTATTTTGTCCATTGTCGCTTCGCCGATCTTTCTTTTCGGCACATTTATGATCCTCTCGAATGAAGCGCTGTCGAAGGGATTTATTATAAGCTTGATATAAGATAGGATATCTTTAACTTCCTTCCTGGCATAGAATTTCTGGCCGCCGAACACCCTGTAGGGTATGTTATGAAAGAGAAGTTCTTCTTCAAAGAGCCTGGACTGGGCGTTGGTCCTGTAAAATACTGCAAAATCCCTGTAGTCGTAATCCTTGAGCAGCCCGTTTATAAGATCGACTATCCTGCCGGCTTCTTCCTTATCCGTCAATGCTTCTATTAATGTTATTTTTTCTCCGGATTTTTCCCGGGTCCATAATTTTTTATCGATCCTGCCCTGGATCTTCTCAACGACGCTATGCGCCGCAGACAGGATTACACCCGTCGACCTGTAATTCTGTTCTAGAAGTATGAGTTTAGCCTTGTAAGAGTCCCTGAATTCGTTGATATTGTCGGCATTGGCGCCCCTCCAGCCGTAGATGGACTGGTCATCGTCGCCGACCGCGCATATATTGTTCGAAGGCGGGCAGAAGAGTCGTATAAGCTCATATTGAGCTCTGTTCGTATCCTGGAACTCATCCACCATGAGGTAATGCCAGAGCTCCCGGTAAAATGTCCTTATCTTCTCATTTTCCGAGAATATTTTTATCGGAAGAGAAATAAGGTCCGGAAAGTCCACGGCCTTGTTTTTCCTGAGAGCCGCTTCATAATCTTTGAAAACAACGGCCGCGGCCCTGTCCAGGTCGGTCATTGCCTGTTTTTGAAACTCTTCGGGGTTTACAAGAGAGTCTTTCAGGCCCGAGATCCTGTCCGCTATTCCCGCGGGGTTGAAGGTCTTGGGGTTTATTCCCCTGTCCTTCATAATGTTTCTTACTATGCTCTTCGAATCCGAAGAATCGTATATTACAAAATCCCTCGGATAGCCGACGGCCTCCGGATTTCTCCTGAGTATCATAACCCCTGTCGAGTGGAATGTCCTCACCCATGAATTCGAAGCGTCCCGGCCCGACAGGGCGGAGATCCTGTCTTTCATCTCCCCCGCCGCCTTGTTTGTAAAGGTCACTGCGAGAATATTGCCGACCATTATCTTTCTGGTTTTCAAAAGATAGGCGAACCTGTGCGTTATGACCCGGGTTTTTCCGCTTCCTGCGCCCGCAAGCACGAGCAGGGGGCCTTCGGTAAGCATAACCGCTTCCCTCTGCCTGTCATTCAATGGATCAAGGATTTCATCCATATTATTTGAAATCGATGAGCGACGGATCGTATTCTTCCGGTTTTTCAAATCCTAAAAGGTTGCACAGGGTAGCCGCGACGTTCGACAGGCCCCTGTGAGGAAGTGCTGACATGACATATTCGCCCTTATAACCCGGATCGACTATCGCAAACGGAACAGGATTGAGCGTATGAGAGGTCTTGACTTCCCTTTTGCCGTTCTTTTCGATGAACATCTCGTCGGCATTTCCATGATCTGCAGTGATCACAGTGATCCCGCCGAGTCCGCTCACCGTATCTATAAGCCTTCCCACGCATTCATCGACGCATTCGACGGCCGCAACAGCGGCATCCATAATGCCCGTATGGCCTACCATGTCGCCGTTGGCGAAGTTGAGCCTTCCGAATCTGTATTTCCCGCTTTTCAGCATTTCTATTGTCTTTTCAGTAATCTCAGGGGCTTTCATCTTCGGCGTTTTATCGAACTGGACCCTGTCGGAAGGTATTTCGATATATTTTTCAAGGGATTCATCGATATATCCCGAATTGTTCCCGTTCCAGAAATATGTCACATGACCGAATTTCTGGGTTTCGGAGATCGCGAACGATGTTACCTTTGAAGCGCAGAGGTACTGGCCGATCGTTTTATCTATTTCCGGGGGAGTGACAAGAAAATTCTTCGGAAGATGAAGGTCGCCGTCGTATTCCATCATACCCGCGTAAAAGGCTTCCGGTTTTCCCTTTCTCTCGAAACCCTTGAAATCCTCGTAATCGAATGCCATCGATATTTCTATCGCCCTGTCCCCGCGGAAATTGAAAAACACCACGCTGTCTCCGTCATTGATCTTTCCCACAGGTTCGCTTTTATCGGCAATGACAAATGAGGGAAGATACTGGTCAGTAATCTTCGGATCCTCCCTGTAATATGTCTCCACCGCTTCGCCGGCTGAAGAGAACTGCCTGCCCTCGCCGAGAACATGGGCGTTCCAACCTCTTTCTACAACGCTCCAGTCGGCAAAATACCTGTCCATGGTCGTGACCATTCTTCCGCCGCCGGAGGCTATTTTATAATCGCAGCCGTTTTCAGAATTAATTTTTTTAAGGACCTCTTCTAATTTATCAACATAAATCATCGCCGATTTTTCAGGCACATCCCTTCCGTCAAGCAGGATATGCACCCTGACATGAGATACTTTTTCAAGAGCCGCCTCCCTTAACATAGAGAAAAGCTGCTCTATATGAGAATGGACGTTTCCGTCCGACAGAAGACCGATAAAATGGAGAACATGTCCGTTTCCGCTGCATCCCGCAACAAGCTTCTTCCATGTCTCGCTTTTAAAAATCCTTCCCTCATTTATGGCGCTGTTGACAAGTTTCGCTCCCTGGGCGAATACCCTTCCCGCGCCAAGCGCGTTATGCCCCACTTCGCTGTTTCCCATATCGTCGTCGGAAGGAAGCCCGACAGCCTTTCCATGGGCCTGAAGGGTTGTATATAGTTTACCCTTAAAAACCCTGTCAAGAACGGGCTTTTTAGCCATGAATACGGCATTCCCGGGATAATCCCTGCCGATTCCGACTCCATCCATTATTATAAAAAGGAGAGGCCCCTTCCTGCCTGTAAACCCTTTTATTTTATTCAGTTCAAATCCCATAACATCCTCCATAATATTGAGCTGCCAGGACCAATTATTTTAAAAGGTCCTGTGTTTAATATCAAAAATCATGCCGTTTGCCTGATCATCAGGCCCTTGATATCCTCGAGAAAATCGGCTAATTCCGATGAGTCCGCAAAATTCCTGACGATTTCAAAAAGTTTCGATCTTTGCTCCGCCTTCCAGCTCTCCATTGTCGCTGAAATTCCGTTGAGGATGAAAGAAAGGCCCAGAACCGATTTGTGCTGGAGCGGAATTTTCCCCAGGATCTCTGAACATAGCTCTGAAATGAAAAATGTGTCCACATATGCTCCCAGGACTTCCTGTATTGGCGGGATAAGCCGGTAAAACTTTTTTTCATCAGCAGTTAACAGATCCTCAAAAAATTCGATCGAATATCTGAGCCTTTTGAACCGTATACGGAGCTTATGTATCGAAGCGTCTGTAGCCTTTTCGCGGTTTTTTAAAAATGATACGGCCGCCTTTACGGTGTCTCCCGCGCTCCCGAGAAGGATATCCCTGGCCGTCTGCTTTGTGGATATTTTAGAAATGCTGTTATTATCCCGTCTTTGAAAGCCCGATTCGATCAAAAGGGCTGTCTTCTCCATGAAATGCCTGAAACGGTATGAATGAAGCACACCAAGCATTTCAGAACGCCTTTCATTCCTTAAAGAATTTACTTCATCCCTGATTCCGTCCCTGAGTTCGGGGTTGTTCTCGAGAATTTCCCGGGGGACGTAGTCTTTGAGCTTGGAGGAGAAAACATCGATATCTCTTACTTTCCCCAGGGCCAGGGTGATCCATTTCAGATTATTTTTTAAATAATTAAAATTCTCTGCGCTCAGTGTATACTGGAAAAACTGAAGCGCAGTCCTGAGCTTCCGGAGTGCCACCCGTATTTCATGTATATATTCATTGTCGTTTCCGATTTGCGCCCCGTAAATATTATTTGATGTTACTTTTAAATAATATCCGAAGATCTTTTTCACCGTAAGAGATGTTTCTTCATCCCCTTTTATCCTGAACCGGGGCACTTTCCTGGTATTCATGCCCAGGCCGGAAAGCGATCTTTCCAGCTTGTTCTTTTCAGATCTTTTCAATCCGGCAACATCGTTAATCAGCGCTCCTAATTCGAGGAACGCTCTATCATGCGGCCCGGACTGTTTTATTGCTTCGAGTTCCAGTTCCCTGAAATCGTAAGGGCCGTCCAGACCGGCGATGAGCGGTGAAGACTGCGCACGGTCGAGGGTAAGTTCGAAAACATCACCCCTGTATTTTATTTCCCATTTTGTCCTTGAATCATTTATCTCTACTACAGGTATCATATCACCCGGAATTATAAAGCCGAACTCCTCAAGGAAGAATTCCCTGACCTTTTTATCCTCGAATCTGTAAGAGCCGCCGTCTTTTCTATCCTTCCGGTCAATGAGCCATTCAGGTCTTGTCATATACTTGCCCGATGTTTTCTTGGGCTGAAATTTTACTTCGATTTTCAGGTCATCCGAAACGCGCAGCCTGCAGCCGAAACCGGCCTTAAAGAGGCAGAGGTCCCCGGTGTCATAGTACCTGTCTCTATAATCCCTGATGCCGGAAGAAGCGATTTCTATCTTTTTCCCGGGCCTTTCCGAAAGCTTTTTAAGAAGAGAGTCTATTTCAAAGCCTTTGCCTGTAATCCATTTAAATTCTTTTTCTATCATATGAAAAACGAGGCGCAGCAGGCGAAAATTTCTATCATGCAGTGAGAATCGCCGTCCAGCGGCGCCCTTTTCATGACAGCTATCATGTTATTAATATCTTCCTCCTTCCCAAGCGGTACGGCATAAAAATAGCCTAAATCCATCTTCCTTTCTACAAGGTCGGAATCCTTGAGAGATACTGCGCCGGAAGTAATCTCGTATAAACCTCCCCTGACAGTCTTCAGTTCATGTCCGGAAGGCTTCCGCAGCTCATCAGGAATTTTTATTTCCATCCCTTTCAAATCCTTTTTCAGCAGCTGCTGCAGCGTTTTTATATATTTATCCTGCCCGCTTATAGTTTCAATGGACATCGTTTCCCCGGCGGTCCTTGAAATAATAAAAACAAGGCAGTCAGGGTCGAGCACTAAAAGGGATTCGAGAACAACCCGTTTTTTTTCCGGTCTGCTGCCCGCTTCGAGGAGTCCTTTTATATTCTTCCTGATATTTTGAAAACCTGCAGAATAAAACCTTTCATGATTTTCCATTTCCCTGATCGATAAAGCCAGGACCCACATTCTTGCAAGGGTTTCTATGATCAGGTTGTTTTCCGGGACTGCATTCCCGCTCATGAGGATTTCAGCATTTCCGAGAAATTCGCCCTTTTTTATCAAGCCGAGCCCGTACCTGCCCGTCAGGTTAGCCGACTTTTCGAGTTCGAAACATAAATCTTCGGAAAGGGCGCCCGACCACATTTCATAAAGGCTAAGAGGCATTACAGCGAGGCGCCCGCCTTCATAAAGGGCGGTTTTTGCCTTTTCCATTTTAACAAAAATACCAACCGGAGATGCCCCTAATATTTTATTGAATCTCACAATATTTTCCGGGCTGCCTGAAAAGGCTCTTATCAGGCTCTCATGGTTGGCGTCATTATAGGAATGGATAAAAACAAGGCAGTCTCCCGCAAGTTCCCTGATTTTCTGGGCCAGGAAACCGTAAAGGTCTTCTCCCGGTGAAAGATCGGCAAGCGACATGGAAGCCTTGCAGAGGGAAAGGACTTTCTGCGAGAAGAGCCTTTCCTTTTCTTCAGCCTGGCTCCTGCGCAAAGTCTCAATCCGCATTTCTTCGCTGTTGTAAGAATTTTTGCCTATTATGGCAAAATATACTGTTTTATTCCTTATATCCTTTACAGCAGTATAAGTGACAATAACAGGTATAATTCCTCCGTCCGCACACCGGAAATTTATATTATAATCATCGGGCCTCTGTTCGCCTTTTGACATGGCCCTTATATCATCTATAGTTTTTTCCGGAATAATGCTGGCAATCGATTTTCCCTTGATTTCCGCCGCGCTGTTACCGAGCAGTCCCGCGGTTGCAGTGTTAATCTTAATTATCGTTGCGTTTAGATCGGTGATAATAAGAATATCGCTTATTTTGTCTATCGCGTTTCCCAGCGAAAGGCGGGCCCCTTTAACCCTTGAAAGCATGAAGCGCGCGATGATGAATAAAGAAACCGTCAATAAAACAAGGGTAGCTGGGATAATAAGCTGATAGGATAATTGATTCATTTGCCGGGCCCTCTAAGAGAGGTATGTGAATATAATGTATATTATACCTAAAAAATCAAATATTGTCACTCTAATCAATGATTTTATTCAGGGGATATTCAACAATACCTGACGCACCTAACCTTTTGAGTTCAGGAACCAGGTCGCGGACAATCCTTTCTTCGATGATAGTGTTAAGAGCCACCCATTCACCGTCCGTCAGGGGACTTATTGTAGGTTTTCTCAGAGCAGGAAGAATATTAAGGATATCGGGAAGGTTTTTATTGGAAACATTAAGCATGAGGCCGACTTTGTTCTGGGCTTCTAATACAGCCTGGAAAAGGATATTTATCCTTTCAATCTTGTTCTTTTTCCATGAGTCTTTCCATGACGAAGTATTTGCAATCAGCTGGGTTGTTGAAACCATGACTTCGTCAAGAATGACAAGATTATTAGCCCTGAGGCTTGAACCTGTCTCTGTTATTTCAACGATAGCATCGGCAAGGGTCGGGCATTTCACCTCGGTAGCCCCCCAGCTGAATTCCACAGTTGCGTTTACGCCGTTCCTTTTCAGATATTTTTTAGTCATTTCAACGGCTTCAGTGGCTATCCTTTTACCTTCCAGGTCTTTAACGGATTTTATAGATGAATCTTTCGGCGCCGCAAGAACCCATCTCACGGGGTTGGAAGTGCTTTTCGAATAGTTGAGCCCTGCAACCGGTATAACGTTTGCCTGGTTTTCAGCCACCCAGTCCAGTCCTGTTATCCCCGCGTCGAGTACTCCTTCCTCCACATATCTGGCCATTTCCTGGGCCCTGATCATCAAAAGGGATAATTCGGGGTCGTCGACCCAGGGATAGTAAGACCGTGAACTTACTGTAATCGAAAAACCCGCCTTTCTCATCATTGATATTGTGGCCTCTTCAAGGCTTCCTTTCGGCAGTCCGAGTTTTAAAACTTTGTCGCCCATAAATCATTCCTTATTTTTTATAAACAGCCCTGGGATCGAATTTCCTTTCTTCGCCGTTCAATACCCATTCATCTTTTTCCAGTTTCCTGAAAAAACAGCTCTCATATCCTTCATGACAGGCGGCGCCGCCTTTCTGATTAACCTTGTAAATGAGGGTATCATTATCGCAATCTATCAATATCTCTTTTATTTCCTGGGAATTTCCCGATTCCTCGCCTTTTCTCCAGAGTTTTTGCCTTGAACGGGACCAGTATACGGCCCTTCCTGAATTTAGAGTTTCCTCGAAAGCCTCTTTATTGACATAAGCGAGCATGAGGACCTTTCCGCTTTTAAAATCCTGTGCAATAACCGGAACCAATCCGCCCGATTTTTCAAAATCAATTTTCACAACGATCTCCTGCCGTTTTTAATTCATAATAAAATTAGGATATTGATTTTAAGGCCCCCGGAACAAAAAGTCAACGTGACGCCGGCCTCATTAATTTTTAAGACCAGGAAACTATATATAAAAGCTTTCCTGCGTTAAGACCGGGGTTCATCGTTTTCCATGAACCGGCAAGCCCTAATTCTTTTGCACTAAGATCAAAATGGCACATCGCTATTCCGATGTCTACATTCTGCAATTTTATGTCTTTGAAAACATTATTGTACAATTTATCCTCATTGAGATAAAAATGCCATTTTTTCATATCTTTATCCCTTATTATTCTCCAGGGCTGTTTATTTGAGGCCGAAGGCGCAAGCCTCACGCTTTCCAGCACGGTCCTGTAATTTTCATCAAGGTCAGATTTTTTGAGCGGCACGCCGATGCCGCCTTCGAAAAAAAGTTCTTCGAAAGGCTTACGGCTGCGGTTTCCCCTCGACATTCCAAGAAGACCTGCAAGGAGCGTGCTCTTTTCGCCGGGGTAACCGAGAGGCGTGACCGCAGGAATCACTTCATCTTCCCCGAGATTGATTTTTTTCGCGAAGGAGCTCCTGCTGAAGGTCCCCCCCAGCCAGCATGAAGAGATACCCGATCCGGCGGCTTTAAGAACCGCGGTTTCCATGCAGTATCCGAAATCTTCCATCGACTTTTCCGCTTTTTTAACCGCTCCCGCCAGGTAAAGGGAAGCGCCTTTTATCATGCTGTACGTGCCCAGATGCGCCTCCGGCGAAAGCGATTCCACAAGCTGGAATCTTACAGAATTTCCGAACGGCCCTTTTCCCATACCCAGAGCATAATTCATGATATCCTTTTTCAAACCCTCTTCGATTTTCCTGTCCGAATAAGCCCTGTTGGAAAACCTCTGTTTGATTATTTCGATAATCGATTCCATCATTTCCCCCCTTTGCCAAGTTGTTTATACCTGTCTTCCAGGAAGAAAAGTTTACCCTGATCCGAGGATAAGTATTCCACATGTCCTTCAAGCCCGTCATGATTGCATAAATTTTCTTTTGCAAGAATCCCTGAAAGCCTGCGTGAAACACCGAGATTGCCGTCCATGCAGACCGCCCCGGGAGACAGATGCCTGGCAATGGCGTCTTTTACTAAAATATAGTGAGTACACCCTAACACAACAGCCTGTATTGAAACATTCTTATAATCCGAGAGCAAACCGGCCAGGTACTTATCGACCTTTTCCCCCGGCTCCCCGGAATCTATGATCTCAACAAGACCCGGACAGCTTTTTAATATAATCGTTGCCTTATCCCTGTAATTTTCATAAAGCTTCCTGAATTTCTCTTCCCTGAGCGTCAATTCGGTCGCAAGGACAAGGACTGTCCCGCCGGGAGCTGCCAGCACAGCCGGCTTCAGGGCCGGTTCCATCCCGATAACAGGGATAGAAAGCCTTTTGCGGAAAATCTCGACGGATGCTATTGTCGCGGTATTGCATGCGAAGACAAGCGCCTTGATCCCCTTTTTCATCAGCTCCGAAACCGCCCTGCCGAGAATTTCTGTTACTTCATCTTTCGGGCGTCCTCCGTAAGGAGAGTTCTTGAAATCGGCGTAATATATAAAATTCTCTTCCGGCAGAAGCTCCGAAGCGGCCTTCAAAACCGTCAGCCCTCCAAGCCCGGAATCGAGAAAACCTATGGGAGCTTTTACACCCATCGCGTCCTTATTCATGAAGTCCTCATAAGAGTGATTGCACGCCGTGCCGGTTGAAATTATAACTTCAAGGAATCATTTCGGCAAATTACTCACCCCGGGCTGAAAAAGTACCTGTGCTGATAAGTATTGACACAAATTAATTGTAAAAATAGAATATACAGCGGATTGCCGCAGGGGCCGCAACATTGGTCCCGGAAACATGGGAACAGGCAAAATAGCCTTATTGCGTCTAAATTATCAGGAGCGGTTTATGTACAATAAGCTTCGTGAAGCTTGCGCCTTACTGCCGGCATTGATCCTTTTTACTTTTATATTTTCCTTTGCTGATGAAGGATATACTCAGGCCGGCAGGATGGTATATATCCTCCCCCTGAAAAACAAGTCCAATCCGTCGGCCTATAAAAATTCCGCGAAATTACAGGCAATATTATTCAATTCCCTGTATTCTTTTATTTCTTATATTCCCGGAATAAATTTACCTGAAAAGCAGGTGCTGGAAGGTTTAAAGGGAGATGAAGATTCGCTTTCAAACACCTTTAAACCTGATTATATAATCCGGGGCAGCTATGTCCTCAGGGGAAACATATCAAACCCGATGGCTCTGGTGACAATCCGGATACTCGGCAAAACTTCAGGGGAATCCTTTTCCAATACATACACCCTGCCAACCGATCCGGCTTTATACTACTCGTTAGACCTGATCGACGATGACATAGGCAGTTTTATCCTCAAGGATAAAGCCCTTATCTCGCATATTAATTTCAATAATTTCAAAATAGGTTCAAGCAGAAGCGGATTTTTTATAAAAGTGAACGGTCGCAGAATTGCCGAGGTTATAAATACCAATTTCAACCTGGGCCTCGTTGTGCTGTCGGGTAAAGGTTATCATGTTGAAATTGTCAGGATTTTAGATTCGGAAGAAGTTGTAAACAGTGCTGTGGTTTTAAAACCAGGCGAGAGCACGAATTTTTCTTACGACGACGAAGATTTTACCATAGGTTCTTTATGGGTTGAAAATCCCATGCCGTCAAAAGCCGAATGGAGCTCCGTGGCATTCGGGAACGATGTTTTTGTCGCTGTTTCATACGGAAGTTCCGACGGAGCCGTTTCCCGCGACGGGTCAGCCTGGTCAGCAATGAAAATGCCTTCGGCTGCTCCCTGGAGTTCGATAATCTATGGGGATGGCACTTTTATAGCCCTTTCACAGAGCGCCGATGCAGCCTATTCCCATGACGGTTCCAACTGGACTGCGGTGAAAATGCCCGGAATAAATAAATGGTGCTCCGCGGCATACGGCGGCGGTGTTTTTGTCGCCCTTTCAGCCGGTACAAATGCCGCACTTTCTCATGACGGTTCGGACTGGACTTCAGTCAGCATGCCTTCTAATGTCAGATGGAAATCTATTACCTGGGGCAACAATATTTTTGTCGCCGTGGCTTCGGCAAATATTACCGCGACATCTCCCGACGGATTTATCTGGACCCTGCACCCCTTTTTTAGCGGCGACTGGAGGTCGGTAGCATTCGGCAACGGCGTTTTTACCGCTGTAGCCTATCATAGTTACTGTTCGGTAGCAACATCCCCCGACGGCGCTGCATGGACAAAAAAGAAGGACCTTGACGATCATTACGGCTTCTTCAGGAACCACTGGAATTCTATAACCTTCGGGAACGGAGCCTTCGTCGCCGTTGCCGTAGAAAGCAGCGCGGCGGCGGCAAGTTCCGGCGGCTCGACATGGCAGGAAATCAGCTTTCCTGAAAGCCCGGCCCGGAATACAGTAGCCTACGGGAACGGCGTTTATGTAGCTGTTTTCGGGAAAGGCGATGACGATGCTTCGGGTGAAGCGACATTGAAACCCGACCCGTCGGACTGGCTGAAATAAACCTGTATAAAGCGGTAAGAAAGCCGGAAATAAGTCTTTATTAAGCTGCTTAATTATCATGAAACTTTATTTTTTTCCCTTCATCTCTTAAAATATTAAATCCGGGTATTCAAACCCGGATTTTTATTGGAGGATGATCATGGCATATAATATCGCTGTCATCGGCGGGGACGGAACAGGCCCGGAGGTTGTCGCCGAAGGCATAAAAGTGCTTAAGACAGCCGAAAAAAAATTCAACATCAAGCTCGATTTCCATTACTACGATTTCGGCGGCGAAAGATACCTCAAGACGGGAAAGATAATAGCGAATGAGGAAGTGGGCGAACTCAGGAAGTATGACGCCATATACCTTGGAGCCATCGGACATCCCGATGTAAAACCCGGAATACTTGAAAAAGGCCTGCTCCTGCGCATCAGGTTCGACCTGGACCAGTATATCAATCTCAGACCGGTAAAACTTTATCCGAATGTCGAGACCCCGTTGAAAGACAAGGGCCCCGCCGATATAGATTTCGTCGTAGTAAGGGAAAATACCGGGGGTATCTATACGGGCCACGGCGGAGCTACCCGGGAAGGGACTCAGGATGAAATAGCATCCCAGCTTATGATCTATGACAGGAGGACTGTCGACAGGTGCCTTAAATACTCGTTCGAACTGAAAAAGAAAAGGAATGAATTGAAAAAAGCATACAGCGACAAGCCCATACACATGGTTCACAAGAGGAACGTCCTGACTTACTGCGGCGATCTGTGGTACAGGGCTTTTGAGGAAATGGGCGCAAGGTCTTATCCGGAGCTTAAACGCGATTATGCCCACGTAGACGCCACAACGATGTGGTTCGTTAAAAATCCCGAATGGTTCGATGTAGTTGTTACCGAGAATCTTTTCGGCGATATAATCACCGACCTCGGAGCCATGATACAGGGTGGCATGGGGATCGCCGCCGGAGGCAATATTAACCCGGAAGGCGTTTCAATGTTCGAACCTATCGGCGGTTCCGCTCCGAAGTATACCGGCCAGCATGTAATCAACCCTTTGGCGGCGATTGAAGCCGGAAGGATGATGCTCGAGGAGCTCGGGGAAGACGCGGCTGCACAGGCAATTGAAAAGGGCGTCACATTCGCCTGCACAAGGATGAAAAGCCAGTCGGCAGGTAAAATGGGTTTTACTACCGAGCAGATCGGCGATATAGTGGCCGGAGCAATTTAACATAAAACCTGCCATTAAATTCACCGCTAAGACGCAAAGGAATGCTGTTGCCTTCCCGTCTAAAGTTCACAAAGGAGATGCAGAGATTTTTTTGAATAAATTACATATGCTGTTGTAAATAGATAAAATAGTTGCGTAATGTAAATGTACTTGGATAATTAAACATTCATGATTAATAAAATTTTCACATGGGTAATAAAACAGGAAAATTGAATCTCTTTTAATTTTATACCATGCTTTTAGTCAAATCCTCAGAATTCGGGAAATGTAATACTTGGTTTAATTTATTTCAAGTTTTCGAAAATATGATATAAAATACTATTATTGAGAAGAAAGGTATAAATCCTTTACCAGTTTCTCACCATCAGTCATTTCAAATTTTTTAAAAATCAAAAAACAGACTATTTATTTGTTAGAATTATCATTTTTTACAATTCTAACAGGCAAAAACAGTATTATATTATTTTTTTATCAGTAATTATTATAAGTAAAAAATTGTAATATTTTGATGCATTTATATAGAATACTATTATGATTTTCGCTTGTGAAAATTTAATATTCACAAATGAATTACTCTTATTTTCACAACTGAGGGGTAAAAAAGCCAGGATTATAAGGGGTTTGGGGGGTGTTATTTGTTAAAATGCAATGTTTTAACAACATGGGTTTTCA
Source organism: uncultured Brevinematales bacterium (assembly GCA_964533855.1). Classification (GTDB taxonomy): domain Bacteria; phylum Spirochaetota; class Brevinematia; order Brevinematales; family JAOACQ01; genus CAVYGN01. The sequence continues at coordinate 181 of CAZHNM010000008.1, read as the reverse complement.
CTTCATCGAATTACATTTTTATTAAATATCTTGATAATTTTAATGTTTAATAGTAACATGTGAGATAGTATATTATGAGATTGACGGACGGTTCAAATGCAAAGACTGGAAGATATTGATAAAAGTTTGTCGAGGACCGGGTAGATTCCCCAGTGTCAGGGCCATGAGATTCCCCACCTTT
>CAZHNM010000007.1:0-161218 GCA_964533855.1 uncultured Brevinematales bacterium | reverse complement strand
AAAGGTGGGGAATCTCATGGCCCTGACACTGGGGAATCTACCCGGTCCTCGACACCGCCCACGAAATCTCTCCGCTTCTCTGCGACTCCATGGCCTTGTGAACTCTCAACGAATTGCACTTTTTCGGTATAAATTTTATAATATCCTTCAATTTCAGGCATTAAACGGCTTCCGGAGGTAATTTATGCCCGGCATAGGGATTGCATTGGTAGGATTCGGCACGATCGGCAGCGGCGTTGTCAGGATCCTCGAGGATGATTTTGAGCTTATCAGGGAAAAGACCGGCCTTGAACTGCGCCTTAAGTATGTCGTTGACAAGGACTGGCAGACCCCGAGGAATGTCGAAATAAAACGTGCGCAGAAGATAACCGATTATAAAACGGTCCTTGAGGACAAAGATATTAACGTGGTGATTGAACTTGCCGGAGGGACGGGCTTCGCCTATACCCTTATCGAGGATTGCCTTAAAGCTGGCAAGAATGTCGTAACGGCAAACAAGGCTCTTTTAGCTGAAAGGGGCCTCCCTCTTTTCCAGCTCGCCAGGGATAGAAATCTTTCAATCGGGTTCGAAGCCAGCGTCTGCGGAGGAATCCCTATCATAAGGACTGTGGGAGATGCCCTGGTGGGTGACAGGATCAACTCCATCTACGGAATAGTCAACGGGACTACAAATTATATACTGACAAGGATGTTCGAGGAAAACCTCAGTTTCGCTGCCGCGCTCAAGCAGGCGCAGAAACTCGGTTTTGCAGAGACGGATCCGACACTCGATATAAACGGTTTCGATGCGGCTCACAAGATTACAATCCTCGCTGAACTCGCCTACAATATCAACATAAATTTCAGCGATGTTTATATCGAAGGCATAACAGACATCCAGCTCGAAGATATCAAAGTATCGTCCGAGCTTGGATATGTTCTAAAACTCATTGCCTCTGCAAAGCTCGATCCCGATAAAACCGTTGAGGTGAGGGTAAACCCTACTCTTGTTCCCAGGGACAACCAGCTGTCATTTGTCAGGAATGAATTCAACGCTGTAATGATAGAAAGCGAATACCTCGGCAATTCAATGTATTACGGCAGGGGAGCCGGGTCTATGCCTACGGCAAGCGCCGTTATTGCAGATATTGTCGATATCGCAAAGGCTGTCAATGAGCCTGTTTCAACACTTAAATACAGGAGCTTCAGCGGTTATCCTCTAAAAAACATAGGCGATATCGAAACAAGATACTACGTGAGGTTTAATGTTCTGGATAAGCCGGGCGTCTTGAGTAAAATATCCGGGATTTTCGGCGCCAATAACATCAGCATAGCTTCCGTCATTCAGAAGGAAAGAAGCAAAACCGATTACGTGCCCATAATAATGACAACCCACTCGGCGTTTGAAAAAGATATCAATAACGCTTTCGATGAGATAGAAAAGCTATATTTTTCCAAGCATCGCGGCGTCAAAATCAGGATTATGGACAGCCTTAACTTCTGAAATTATTTTTGTAAATGAAAAATCCCTCCTTGAAAAGGAGGGATTTCTATAACCTGTCTGTTATTTTATTCTTATTTATCGCTTTTCCCGGCTTTCTTCGCGGGTTTTTTCACACTTTTCTCGGTCTTCTCAGCCTTCTCACTCTTCTCAGCCGGCTTTTTCGCCGTAGAAGCTTTTTTTACAGGAGTTTTCTTTTCCCCGGAGGCTGCCGGCTTTGCAGCCGTATCGTCATCAGACTTTTTGTCAACGGGAACGGCCGGCGCGGCCTTGACAAGAGATTCTTCAACGAGTTCAATTATAGCCATCTCGGATCCGTCTGTAATACGTTTCCCGAGTCTGTAAATCCTGGTATATCCGCCATTGCGGTTTTTATACCTCAGAGCGAGGTCTTCGAATAGCTTTTTTAATATATCTCTGTCTTTAATATCGGCATTAACAGCCCTCTTAGATGCAAGCGTGTCGTTTTTTGCCTTTGTGATTATTTTTTCTGCATAAGGCCTTAATGCCTTGGCTTTATCGATTGTAGTCTGAATATTTTCATATTTGAACAATGCTGAAGCGAGGTTTCTTAAAAGCGCTTTTCTATGCGATGTATTTCTGCTGAGTTTACTTATTTTATCCCCGTGCCTCATACTATTCTCCTTCCTCAAAATCTTCTGTTATATTCTCATTGGATTCGCCGCCTTCGGCGCTTTCAGTACCTTCCTCAAGTGTGAGGCCGAAAATCTGCAGTTTTTCTGAAATCTCTGTAAATGATTTCTTTCCGAAATTCTTGATCTTCATAAGGGCGTCTTTGTCGAATTTCATCAGATCGCCTATTGTATTGATATTCGAGCTTTTAAGACAATTGAAAGAACGGACCGACAGATCGAGTTCTGTTATCGGTTTTGCAAGTATATCGCTGGCTGCAGACGATTCCGGAGATTCACCCGGTTCGCCCTCTTCTTCTTCGGCTTCGAACTCGGTTAAAAGCGAAAAATACTTTTTCAATATCGATGCCGCCTTGGAAACCCCATCTAAAGGCGAAATAGCGCCCGAAGTCCATACTTCAAGAACGATCTTTTCACAGTCAGTCTTTTCACCAACCCTGAAATCTTCAATTATATAATTCACCCTTGTTACCGGTGAAAATATAGAATCAACCGGTATCACAGATATTACAGAATTCGAGTCGAAAAGATCCTCTGCTGAACGGTATCCCCTGCCGTACTCGATCTGAACATCCATGGAAAGATCGGCATCACTGTTTAAAGTGGCAATTTTCAGGTCTCCGTTAATTATCTCGACTGTTGAATCAACAGCGAAATCCTTTGCAAGAAGCTCACCCTTTCCGGTTTTCGTAACCCTTATGATCTTTTTTTCAGATCCGTCGTTAAGCGTAAGCTTTATCTTTTTAATTGCAAGTATTATATCTGTAAGGTCCTCTTTTACGCCCTTGATGGGTTCGAATTCATGATTTATTCCTTCGACCTTTATCGAAGTTATCGCATATCCGGGTATAGAACTGAGAAGCACTCTTCTCAGAGAATTTGCTATAGTCGCTCCGACACCCTTTTCAAACGGATATATTACGAATCTACCGTAAGAAGCGGTATAAGAGAATTTTTCATATTTTATTTCATATGGCAGCATGATATCTTTTAACAACCCTTTTTGAGACATTTCATTCCTCCATATACTTTTAAAAGAACTTTCCCACTCACTATTTCGAAAATAGCTCGACAATGAGCTGTTCTTTAATATCAATTTCTGGGTTCATCTCAAGCCGGGCAGGAATACCTGTCATTTTTAATTTCAGGTTCTTGCTATCGATCTCAAGCCACGGCGGAGCAACCTTGCTCTGTGATGACTCGATTGACCTAACGATAAGGTCCAGGGTTTTAGATTTTTCAGCTATTGTAATTTCTTCACCCGGATTAACAATGTATGAAGGAACATCAATCTTTTTACCGTTAACATTTACATGCCCGTGCAGAACAAGCTGCCTGGCGCATTTTTTCGACGGGGCAAACCCGGCCTTGTGCAATAAGCTGTCGAGGCGCCTTTCCAGCAGCTGGAGAAGAATTTCACCTGTAACACCCTTATGCTCTGTCGCCATTTCAAAATACCTTCTGAACTGCCGCTCGTATAGCCCGTAATACCTCTTGACCTTCTGCTTTTCACGGAGCTGTGTTGCATATTCAGTTGGTTTTTTCTTGAATTTAGAAACTTTGCCTGGAGGGCTCGATTTCTTATTAAGAGTGCATGCTGCAGAATAGCATTTATCTCCCTTCAAAAACAGCCTTAAACCTTCTCTCCGGCATAACCGGCATGATGGACCTATATATCTTCCCATATCTATAACCTCGCTTATACTCTTCTCTTTTTCCTGGGCCTGCATCCGTTGTGGGGAATCGGTGTAATATCTCTCATAGTCTTTATCTTTAATCCCGCTGCATCCAAAGCTCTGATAGCCGATTCTCTTCCCGGTCCCGGCCCTTTAAGACGTATATGCAGGTATTGAACGCCATGATATTTTGCCTGTTCAACGGCCTTTTCCGCGGCAAGTTGCGCGGCATAGGGAGTGCCTTTTTTTGTTCCCTTGAAACCTACGCTCCCGGAACTTGCCCAGGAAACGGAATTTCCGTTCAGATCAGTGATATTTATGATAGTATTGTTAAAAGTCGCTTTGATATTGGCTATACCTTCAAGAATACTCTTCTTTTCTTTTTTCTTCTTTGCGACCGGTGCTGCCTTTTTCGCCATTAATTCTATCCTCCGCTATTAACTATTTCTTTTTACCAATTGCATTCGAACGAGGACCTTTCAATGTCCTTGCATTAGTACGGGTCCTCTGTCCCCTGACAGGCAGGCCTTTCTTATGTCTTATGCCCCTGTAACAGCCGATATCAATGAGACGCTTTATATTCATGGCAACTTCTGTTCTTAAATCGCCTTCCACTTTGAAATGATCTTCAATGACGTCCCTGATCCTTGCCAGCTCATCTTCACTAAGGTCTTTAACTTTTTTAACCGGCTCTATTTTTGCCATTTCAAGAATTTTTGAAGAATTATGCCTTCCGATTCCGTAAATATAAGTTAAACCGATAAAAGCGGCTTTATTGCCCGGTACTTCTCTTCCCGCGATTCTTGCCATTTAATAACCTCCCGTTAGGCTTTTAATTATTTTCTTTTTTCACCCATCTGTCTCTGTTTGTGCTTGGGATTTTCGCAGATTACCATAACAAGACCATGCCTTCTTATAACTCTGCATTTTTCGCACATTGGTTTCACCGATGATCTTACTTTCATATTTTCTCCTACTTATACCTGTAAACGATTCTTCCTTTCGTCAGATCGTATGGCGACATCTCGAGTGTTACCTTATCGCCCGGTATGATCTTTATATAATTCATACGCATCTTGCCTGATATATGAGCCAGAATCTGCTTTTTACTTTCCAGCTCAACCCTGAACATAGCATTTGGAAGCTGTTCCAATACTATGCCATCGAACCTTATAACGTCTTCTTTGTCCATTAAGAGCGAATAACCTCCATAATTTGATTAAAAACATCCCCCACTTCCTTATTACCGTCAACTGACCTGAGGATCTTTTTATTCCGGTAAAAATCTATAAGAGGGGCCGTTTCATTTTCGTATACTTCCATCCTCTGCTTTACCGTATCGGGATTATCATCGCTTCTTAAGGTCAGCACCGAAGAATCTTCATTGCATATTCCTTCAACCTCAGGCGGATTGGAATATATGTTATAAAGCTTGCCGCACTTAGGGCATGTTCTTCTTCCGGTGAGCCTTTTCATAAGGCTTTCCTTGTTCACTTCTATCAATATGACATTAGAAAGGGTGCGGTTGCCGGCCTCTTTGTCGAATATTTCACCCTGCGCGACCGTTCTTGGAAAACCGTCAAGAAGGAACCCTTTGCTGCAGTCGTCCTGACGTATCCTTTCTATCAAAATTCCTACAACTATCTGGTCAGGAACAAGAAGCCCCTTGTTCATATAATTCAATATGTCCTGTGTAGGAAAAGAACCTTTATAAGTACCCTTTACTATAGCCCGGAAAATATCGCCTGTCGATATATGCGGAATATTAAGTTTTGCACATATCTTTTCTGACTGTGTCCCTTTCCCTGCACCTGGAGGAGCTATGAGAGCAATATTATTCATCTATCAAATTCCGCCTTTATATTTTTTTAGCAGCCGGTCTTGTTATAAATCCGTCAAAATGATACATCATAAGGTGCGATTCGATCTGCTTCAAAGTATCGAGTGACACGCCGACCATGATCAAAAGCGACGTACCGCCCATAAGATAGCGCAGCGTTGAAGGAACATTGAATATCAGCGCAACGATTCCGGGTATCAATGCTATGGTGCCCAGGAATATTGCACCCGGAAGTGTTATCCTTCTTAAAGTAAATTGAATAAAATCTTCAGTCTTCTGGCCGGGCCTTACACCGGGTATAAATCCGCCCTGTTTTCTCAGATTCTCTGCGATATCATGAGGATTGAGCTCTATTTCCATATAGAAATAAGCGAAAAACAAAATCAGTAAAAAATACACGACATTATAAGCCAATTTATCAGGATGCATCTGCTCGCCTATAGCCTGCATAAACTTAACCTTGCTTCCGAACCATCCCTCGAACTGCATCGGTATCATTAAAAGGGACTGGGCGAAGATTATAGGTATAACCCCCGTCGGGTTTACCTTGAAGGGCAGGTACGAAACATGCCCGCCGTATGAACCGCCGGCAGCAGCGCGGTTGGCATACTGTATCGGTATCTTGCGCAGGCCCTGCTCTTCGAATACTACGAGTCCGATTACTACTGCAAACAGGGCAAATACTATAAGAAGGCTCATAGGATCGGTAGAACCTACGTTCACGCCGGTAAAAGCCTGGTACATTCCATAAGGAAGCCTTGCTATAATACCTGCCATGATTATCAGGGAAACTCCGTTTCCTATTCCTCTCTCCGTTATCTGTTCACCGAACCACATCAGTATCAGAGTGCCGGCTGTAACCGCGAGAGTAAATATTATTGTAAAAGAAAAATTATCGATCATCAGGAATGATCCTCTGACGTTCTGCTGTATCAGTCCTCCGGCAAAAATCACACCCTGTATAATAGTAACGAGAACTGTTCCGAGCCTTCCGTATTGCTGGTATTTCTTTCTGCCTTCAGGGCCTTCCTTAAGCATACGGTCAACAGCGGGAACTACAGCCTTTAAAAGCTGCATGATAATCATAGAAGTAATATAAGGCATAACACCTAGAGAAAAAACCGAAGCCTGTTCCCTTGCTCCGCCTGTGAATAAATTCAGGAAATCAGCTATGCCGCCCTGCCCTGCATTACCCCTGGTCGATTCCATCAGCTTGATGATATTCACCCCGGGAACAGTGATCTGCACTCCCAGCCTGTATACAACAAGTATCCCGAGAGTAAACAGCAGTTTCTTCCTGAGTTCAGGTACTTTAAAAAGATTAACTAAAGCGTTCAGCATAAATAATATCCTCTTTCGGGATTACACTTCTATTATGGCGATCTTTCCGCCGGATTTCTCTAACTTTTCTATACTCTGCTTTGAAGCGGCATGAACATTTACCGTCAGGCCTTTGACCTTGAGATCTCCATTGCCGAGAAGTTTTACAGGATATTTATTGGCATTGATCAGCCCCTTAAGAACGAGCTGTTCCACGCCTACTGTAGATCCTTCCTCAAATATGCCGAGGGCTGAAATATTCAATATATTAAATACTTTTTTATCGAGACTTCTGAAACCTCTTTTGGGTGTTCTCCTGTAAAGAGGCATCTGACCGCCTTCGAAACGGGGCTTGATATTACCGCCCGACCTGGCTTTCTGACCCTTCGAGCCTCTTCCGCTAAGCCCGCCTCTCCCGCTGCCTATACCGCGTCCGCGCCTTCTTCTGTCTTTAAATGCGCTTTTATCAACTTTTATTTCTATAACAGACATATTGCCTCCGTCTTACTTACCGAACAATTCCTGGATAGTCTTACCCCGTCTTGCAGCGATCTCACCAGCATCGATTAAATTAAAGAGAGCGTCAAGAGTCGCCTTCACGAGATTTACAGGGTTTGTTGACCTCAGCGACTTTGTTAATACGTCATGAATTCCTGCAAGTTCCAGAACAGGCCTCACGGCCCCGCCTGCTATTACACCGGTCCCCTTTGAAGCCGGCTTTAAATAAATAACACCGCTCTTGAATTTACCCATAACTTCATGCGGTATTGTCGTGTTTTTCATCTTTATCGGCTTGGCCGCTTTAATGGCCTTGTCTTTTGCTTTCTTGATAGCATCGGCGAGCTCATTAGCCTTGCCGTATCCAAGACCTACCATACCCTTACCGTTACCGACAATTACAACAGCGTTGAAGCGGAATCTTTTTCCGCCTGTTGTAACTTTTGCAGCCCTTCGGAGGCTAACAACTTTCTCGCCCCATTCGCTGGTTGCGGCATTCCTGGAATTTTCCTTAGCTACCATCTGATTCTCCAACTTAAAATTTAATGCCTTCTTCTCTGCATGCTTCGGCAATGGCCTTTATCTTTCCATGGTACTTAAACCCGTTCCTGTCGAAGCAGACCGTATTGATTTTCTTCTCTTTAAGCTTGCGTCCGATTTCTTTACCGAGAACTTTTGCGCTTGCTATATTCTTACCAAGATTTTGATCTTTCATTTCTTTTGCAATAGATGATACCGAAAGAAGGATCTTTTTGTGAAGATCGTCGACAACCTGGACATATAGATATTTCCTCGATTTGCCGACTACAAGCCTGGGACGATCCGAGCTCACTGAAAGGCTTCCCTTGCTCCGTCTCTTCGCCTTCTGGCTTCTTTCATGCTTTTTCTTAAGTAAATTTATCATATCATCCTCTTAACTATCAAATTTAATCGACTTACAGCCGGTTTACTTTGCCGCCTTTCCTTCTTTCAGTTTAACCCTTTCATTGAGGTATCTTATGCCTTTACCTTTATAGGGTTCAGGGGGACGGATGTTTCTTATCTCGGCTGTTGTCTGGCCTACGCTCTGCTTGTCGCAGCCGCTGATGACAAGCTGCGCCGGATTATCAATCTTCATATTTATCCCGGCGGGTATCTTATATACAACCGGTTTGGAATATCCGACATTGATAATGAGGTCTTTACCCTTGAGTTCCCACTTATAACCGAGACCCTGGATCCCTAGTGTTTTTGTAAAACCCTCGGTTACGCCGAGAAGCAGATTCCTTGTCAGGCGGAAATAAAGGCCCTGATACGCACGCGCGGTATTCTCATGGCCCTTCCTCGTGAGAAGTATCTCTTTCCCGTCGCTTTTAATTTCAACAAACTCGGTGTTAAAAGGCTGCTCTAACTTTCCGAGCTTGCCCTCGACTAATATTTTACCGTATTCTATGCTCACTTTGACGCCTTCCGGTACAATCAAAGGCTTTTTTGCTAATCTTGACATTTCAAACTCCTACCAAATATAGCAGATTACTTCTCCGCCTATTTTTAACGCCCTGGCTTCCTTATCCGCGAGAACTCCCTTGGATGTGGAAATTACAGATATTCCAAGATTATTATAAACCTTGGGCACATTGTCAGCGTTTACATAAACCCTTTTTGAAAGTTTGGAAATCCTTTTCAAACCGGTAATAACCGGTTTCCCGTTATAAGTCTTTAGAAAAACAAGATACTTGAACTTTGAATCGGGCGAATCCTTGAAATCCGTTATATAACCTTCTTTTTTCATAACATTCAAAATATCACCGACAATCCCTGATTTCGCCACTTCGACTCTCTCGACCCGTCTTACCAGTGAATTTCTAATTTTTGTTAAAAAATTGGCTATGACATCCATAAAAAATAACCTCTCTCTTTGACTACCAGCTGCTTTTGATAACACCGGGAACAAGTCCCTGCGAGGCATACTTCCTGAAGCAAAGCCTGCACATTCCGAAATCCCTGATATAGGCCCTCGGCCTTCCGCAAAGTTTGCATCTATTATATTCCCTGACTTTAAACTTTTTGGGCTTCTGCCATTTAACAACCATCGATTTCTTAGCCATTTATTCCTCCGGGATCTCTTTTATTTTTCTTTAAAGGGAAATCCTAACGTTTTAAGAAGCTGGTATGCCTCGTCATCGTTAGCCGCTGTTGTAACAATAGTAACATCCATTCCTCTGATCTTTGTTATCGTATCATAATTAATTTCAGGAAAAACTAACTGCTCCTTCAGCCCAATGGTATAATTTCCTCTCCCGTCGAAACTGGAAGAACTCAATCCTTTAAAGTCCCTTACCCTGGGGAGCGCCACGCTGATAAATTTATCCATGAAATCGTACATCCGGGTTCCTCTGAGAGTGACCCGTGCACCAATCGGCATTCCTTCTCTTAAATGGAAATTCGATATAGACTTTTTCGCAAAAGTCTTTACCGCTTTCTGTGCCGCTATCGTTGTCAGTTCCTCTACAGCAGAATCGACTACTGTTTTATCTGAAGTAGCCTCGCCGATTCCTATATTAAGGATAACCTTCACTACCTTTGGGATTGCCATAGGCGACGAATATTTATACAGGTCATTGAGAGCCTTTACAACGACGCTGTCATAATGCTGTTTTAATCTCGGTGTATGCTTGGGTCCTTTATCCGCTTTAGAAGCTTTAGGACTCTCCTTAGGGGTCTGTTTAGTCGCATGCTTCGCTTCGCCGCCCTTCGCTTCGCCCGGGGTCTTGCTTTCTGCTTTTTTAGCGGCGGTTACAGGAGCGGCTGTTTCCGCAGCGGGTTTTGAAGCCGCCTTTGCCGATGCAGGCTTTGCTTCTACTGCCGCTTTACCGGCGCCCTTATCAGAGATCTTCGCTTCGCCTGGGGCCTTCGATTCGCTCCGGGGCTTTGCCGCAGTTTTCTTAACTCCTGCAGTTTCCGCAGTCTTTTCAGTTTTAGCGGTTTTAGCGGTCTTAGGGGCTTTTTTCTCTTTATCCTTATCTTCGATTTTTTCAGTTGCCATCACGAACCTCGTCTATTCAAATATATTTTGACATTTCTTGCATGTTCTGGATTTTTTACCGTTCTTATCAATAATAATGCCGGTTCTTACCGGCTTATTGCACTTTGGACAAAAAAGCATGAGGTTTGAAGAATTAACAGGGGCCTCAATTTCAATATATCCGCCGGCCGGGTGTTTTTTAGGGTCTTTTTTTACAGACTTTTTTACAAGGGATATACCCTTTACCATTGCGCCTTTTTTTGTAACCTGAATGACTTCGCCCTTTTTACCCTTATCGCGGCCTGTGATAACAACCACCTGGTCGCCTTTTCTTATCTTTTCCATATCTTGCTCCTATGCTTGTGCCCGTCAGGGTACTTGTGCCCGCCAGGGTATGCCAGCAGGCCTAAAACACTTCAGGCGCGAGTGAGACGATCTTCATGAAATTCTTGTCCCTCAGTTCTCTCGCGACAGGCCCGAATATTCTTGTTCCCCTGGGTTCATTCTCCTTATCTATCAAAACAGCCGAATTTCTGTCAAAACGCAGGTATGATCCGTCTTTACGGCGTGTTTCCTTTGAAGTCCTTACAACAACCGCCCTCACGACTTCTCCCTTCTTAACAGAAGAATTGGGAACAGCCATTTTCACGGCAGCTACTATCGTATCGCCTATATAGGCGTATCTTCTTTTAGAACTTCCCTCTACATGAAAACATTCAATGATTTTGGCACCGGTATTATCGGCCACATCCAATCTAGTTCCCAGCATTATCATAGAATTCCTCTCTTTATTTCACTTTCTCAACTATCTCGGTAACAACCCATCTTTTAAGCTTGCTTATAGGGATAGATTCCTCGATCGTGACCTTGTCCCCGACTTTGCTCTTGTTTTTTTCATCATGAGCATAAAACTTGGCCTGTTTTTTCAGGTATTTACCATATATAGTATGTTTTTTTATACCTTCAACAACTATAACCCTCGTCTTATCCATCTTATCGCTCGACACAATGCCGGTTTTTGTTCTTTTTACTTTCTGTTCGGCCATAACCTACCCCTTTTTCACGGCTTCTGCCGCTGTTCTTTCTGTAAGGATCGTATTGATCACTGCGATCTTGGTTTTAAGGTTCTTTTTTTCCATCAGATTCGCAGGCCTTTCTATCTTCATTCTAAACATAAGATGCCTTATATTACCCTGAATTTCAGAACGCATTTTTATGAGTTCTTCTGTTGTAAGGTCTCTTAGTTCTTTAAGCTTTTTCTTTATCATAAAAACAGCTCCTAAAATTCTACGCGCTTAACAAACTTCACCTTTATGGGGAGTTTGTGAGAAGCTAATCTGAAAGCTTCTTTTGCAGAAACTTCATCAACACCGGAAATCTCGAACATTACCCTGCCGGGCTTAACAACTGCAACCCATCCGTCAGGCATACCTTTTCCTTTACCCATTCTGACCCCTTCGCCCTTCTTTGTTGTGGGTTTATCAGGAAATATCTTTACCCATAACTTTACACCCCTTTTGAGGTAGCGGTTAACAGCGACACGGGCAGCTTCAATCTGCCTGTCTGTTATCCAGGCCGGTTCGAGTGAAATAATCCCGTATTCGCCGAAAGTAACGAGATCCCCTTTTGTGGCATTTCCCTTGATATTGCCTCTTTGCTGTTTTCTATACTTTGTTCTGCTTGGGAATAGCATTATTTTCTCCTTGCGTCGAGAGCTTCTTTATAGATCCACACCTTGATGCCGATCACACCCATTTCCGTATAGCTCTCGCTGATCTTATAATCGATATCCGCGCTTACAGTCGACAGGGGAAGTCTCCCCTCTTTGAATTCTTCAGTTCTTGCTATTTCGGCTCCGTTAAGACGACCTGAAATCCTGATCTTAATGCCTTTTCCGCCGGATTTCATAGCGTTCCTTATAGCCTGTTTAATGGCTTTTTTATAAGAAATACGTCTTTCAATCTGCCTCGCGATATCCTGGCCAGTAACGCTTGCGTCTAATTCCGGGTTCTTGATCTCGCGTACTGAAACCGAAACTTTCTTTCCATTGGTCAGTTTTTCAAGGATTTTCGAAATATTTTCTATTTCAGATCCCTTCTTGCCAATAATGATACCGGGTTTGGAAGAATTAATTGTCACATTTACAAGCTGGGGAAAACGGCTTATTTCTATCTTTGCGATAAAAGCCTTCGAATAATTCTTCATTATGTAATTTCTAATTTTAAAATCTTCTATTAAATAGTTAACATAATCTTTTTCGCTATACCAGAGTGAATCCCAGGTTTTTACTATTCCGATCCTGTATGAAACCGGGTTGACTTTCTGTCCCATTCTTTACCTCTCTGCCTTAATTTCTTCGATGCTGCCAAGAATAACGCTCAAATGGCATGACTGCTTTCTCAAAACATCCGCCCGGCCCCTTGCTCTGGGCATCATCCTGCGAAGTACGGGAGCCTGGTCAGCGAAAATAGCTTCGACCTTCAATTCCTTTTCCGCCTGATCGGGAAATTTATTCTTGAAATTTGCGGCTGCTGAAAATATCACCTTATAAGCCATTTTAGCGCCTTTATTAGGTAAAGCTTTTAGTATAAAAAGCGCTTCACTGACAGTTTTTCCCCTTACAAGGTTTATAACCTTTCTCATTTTCAGGGGTGATAGACGTAGGGCTTTGCCCTTAGCACTTGAATTCATATATAGGCTCCATTAAGCTTGAGTTGCTTCTTTTTCTACTTTCTTCGTTCCGGAGTGGCCCCTGAATATCCGGGTAGGAGAAAACTCCCCTAATTTATGGCCGACCATGTTTTCTCCGATAAAAGCGGGTACAAATATCTTGCCGTTATATACCTGTATCGACAGTCCTATCATTTCAGGAATAATTGTAGAGCGCCTTGACCATGTTTTAATAGGTTTCTTTTCAGTCGATTCCTGCGCTTCAAGCACTTTTTTATAAAGTTTCGAGTCTACAAATGGGCCCTTTTTAATAGATCTTGACATTTTTTAACCCCGCAATTCCTATCTTATTTCTTTTTTCTCGACAAAATATACCTGTTGGAAGCCTTACTCTTCTGCCTTGTTTTATATCCCTTTGCCGGAACGCCGGTAGGACTGACAGGAGTAGTATAACCCTTCTGCTTTCCTCTTCCGCCTCCGTGAGGGTGATCGACGCTGTTCATAGCGACGCCTCTGACATAAGGCCTGATGCCCATATGCCTTGAAACTCCCGCCTTGCCAAGGAAAAAGTTTGAGTTGTCGGCATTCGAAACCTCTCCGACAGTCGCCCTGCAGTCAAGAAGTATCATCCTGATTTCATTAGAAGGCATTCTTAATATGGCATACCCGCCCTCTTTACCGTCAAGCTTGGCATGTGTGCCTGCCGAACGTGCGAGCTGGCCGCCCTTACCGGGCTTTATTTCTATATTATGGATAATCGTTCCCACCGGGATCGCCCTGAGCGGAAGATTATTACCGTTCCTGATTTCAATTTTATCGCCTGCTTCTATAATATCGCCCACTTTCAAACCGTTGGGAGCAAGTATATAGGATTTGACGCCGTCATAATAATGGACCATTGCGATTCTGGCAGACCTGTTAGGATCGTATTCAACGGAAATAACCTTTGCAGGAACGCCGGTTTTATCCCTTTTGAAATCTATTATCCTGTAAAACCTCTTGTTTCCGCCGCCTCTATGCCTGACCGTGATCCTTCCGCCGCTGTTTCTTCCGTTACCGCGGCCTCTTTTAATTCCGCCGATAAGGCTCTTTTCAGGTTCGGTCTTCGTGATTTCGCTGAAATCCGAACTAACCTTGTGCCGGAGACCCGGCGTAATCGGCTTATATCGCTTTAATCCCATAAATTTCCCTCTCGCCTATACTTTGTAGAAATCGATGTCGCCTTCTATCAGGGTTACCACAGCTTTCTTCCACTGGGAAGTGTAACCGTAATTTGTCCTGACCCTCTTCCACTTTGAAGGCATAACAGCCGTGTTCACTTTCTTGACCTTAACTTTATAAAGGGCTTCAACCGCTTTCTTGATTTCTATCTTATTAGCGTCTTTAGCTACTTCAAAAACGAATTTTTTTGCAGGCTTTAACGCGCTTGCCTTTTCAGACAAAACCGGAGACTTTAGTATTATATTAAAATCTTTCATCTGATACTCCCAACAGGCTCTTTGCTACTGGAAAACGTTTTGCCGAGTATATCTATTGCTTTTACAGAAATCAATACTCTGTCGGTATATATAAGAGGGAGCATATCAAGCGATGTTACATAGAGAACCCTTACGTTAGGAAGGTTTCTCGATGCGAGCGCCATGTTTTTTGAGTACTCTGATGTTATTACTACTACTTTTTCCTTCTTATTTTCTACAAGACCGTCTATAGCCTTTTTAAAATCCCTTGTTTTATGGGTTTCAAGCACGAAATCCTCATAAACCTTAACCCTTCCGAGCTCCGCTAATTTGTTAAAAATAGATATTAAAGCGGCTGACCTCTGCTTCTTCAGAATGCCTTTATCCCTTTCATGAGGCTTTGGCCCGAATATGACTCCGCCGCCTCTCCAGAGAGGAGATCTTGAAGAACCCGAGCGTGCCCTTCCCAGACCTTTCTGGCGCCATGGCTTTTTACCGCCGCCCCTTACCTCGGATTTTGTCAGCGTGGAGGCATTACCCTCTCTTTCATGGGACAATCTCGCGACAAGGGCCTGGTGAACTAAACTCGGTGAATATTTATCACTGATAAAAGAATAATTAACTTCCTTTACCTTTTCAGAACCGTTATAAACTTCTAATTTCATATTTCAAATCACCCCTTTACCGCATCTCTGACCAGAACGTATGCGTTTTTAGCTCCAGGGACCGAGCCCCTGATAAAGATGAGTTTATTTTCCTTATCAAGTTTGACGAGGTCCTGACTGAGAGTGCAGACTTTTGTATTCCCCATATGTCCCGGCATTTTCTGGCCGCGGAATGTTTTCGCGGGAAATGTATGTCCGCCGATGGAACCGGGCCTTCTGTGCCAGTGCTTTGCTCCGTGCGATGCAGGGCCTCCGTGAAAACCATGGCGACGCATTACGCCCTGGAAGCCGCGTCCTTTCATGAAACCGACAACATCGACCTTTTTAACAGAGTCAAACAGGTCTATATAAGAACCGTCCTGGTAAGCAATGGTGTTATCTAACCTTACTTCCCTGATGCAGCCTTTAGATTTGCCGTTTTTATTATTAATGCCCACAATAGCCGCATTATAACCGTCTTTTTCAGCGGTCCTGCTGCCCATATATTCCAGACCGGAAAAATCGACAACTGTAACGCCTACCATGGCATCGTTCCAGAACATCTGCGTCATGCCTAATTTCTTCCCTAATATACCTACCTGCTTTGCCTTCATGTTAATTCCACCTATGCCCTTATTGTACTTATTGCTTTATCTCTACTTCGACTCCAGCCGGAAGCTGTAATTCCATAAGAGCATTTACAAGATCAGAGCTGGGATCTAAAATATCGATCAGCCTCTTATGAACCCTCATTTCAAACTGCTCTCTCGCATCTTTATTGACATGCGGAGATGTTAAAACCGTATACTTCTTGATCCTTGTCGGCAGAGGTATAGGGCCCGAAACCCTTCCGCCTTTGCTTTTTACGGATTCAACGATCGATTTTGCAGATTTATCAATCAGGTTAACATCATAGGCTTTTAGTCTGACTCTTATTCTACTCACAGTACAACCTCTTTATAGCCTTTATTCAAGGATTTCAGTAACAACACCGGAACCTATAGTTCTTCCGCCTTCCCTGATAGCGAAACGCATGCCTTTTTCTACCGCAACCTTTGTAATAAGCTCTATCGTCATTGTGACGTTATCTCCGGGCATAACCATGTCGGCGCCCTGAATAGCAGCGATATTACCGGTCACATCTGATGTACTCATGTAGAACTGGGGCCTGTATCCAACATGGAAGGGCGACTTTCTTCCGCCTTCTTCCGGCTTAAGGACATAAACCTGTCCGTTAAACTTGTGATGAGGTGTTAGCGTGCCGGGCTTGGCAAGGCACATACCCCTTCTGATAGTTTCTTTATCAACGCCTCTTAACAGTAATCCGACATTATCGCCGGCCTGGCCGTCATCGAGGATCTTTCTAAACATTTCAACGCCTGTTACGACGGTTTTGCTCGTGTCATGGTAGCCGACGATTTCAACTTCTTCGCCGACCTTGATTTTACCCCTCTCGATTCTGCCTGTAGCTACTGTGCCTCTTCCTGTAATGGAAAAGATATCTTCAATAGGCATCATGAAAGGCTTATCAAGTTCCCTGACGGGTTCTTTGAAATACGTATCCATAGCGTCGAGAAGCTCTTTAATGCATGCATATTCGGGAGCGTTAGGATCCTTTGATGTGCTCGAATAAGCCTGGATAGCCGAACCGCGGATAATCGGGGTTTCGTTGCCGGGGAACTGATATTGTGTGAGCAGATCCCTGATATCCATTTCGACTAAATCAATAAGCTCTTTATCAGCTTCGGAGATCATGTCAACCTTGTTGATGAAGACGATAATAGCGGGAACATCGACCTGTCTTGCGAGAAGCACATGCTCTCTTGTCTGGGGCATAACCCCGTCCGTAGCGGCTACAACAAGTATAGCGCCGTCCATCTGGGCAGCTCCCGTGATCATGTTCTTAACATAATCGGCGTGGCCCGGGCAATCTACGTGGGCGTAATGCCTTTTATTTGTCGAATATTCAACATGAGAAGTGGCGATTGTAAGAATCTTAGTATCATCGCGGCGGCCCTGCGATTCAGATGCTTTAGCAACATTATCATAGGATATGAACTTCGCCATTCCCAGAGTTTCCGAATATTTTGTAAGTGCGGCTGTCAGAGTTGTTTTACCGTGATCAACGTGTCCTATCGTTCCAGCATTTAAATGCGGCTTTGTTCTCTCAAATTTACCCTCTGCCATTGTATGCCTCCTCTCTTGTTTTTATAAATTTTATTCAGCTTTTAATATCGAATCTAAAAGATTCTTGGGAACTTCGCTGTAATGGTCGAAGGCCATAACATATGTTCCCCTTCCCTGGGTCACCGACCTGAGAACTGTCGCATATCCGAACATTTCTCCGAGCGGTACATGGCTTGTGATAAGACGTGCGTTGCCCTTGGGCTCCATTCCGTTTATCTTCGCCCTTCTCGAACTGAGGTCTCCTATTACGTCGCCAAGATAATCCTCGGCTACCATAACATCAACCTTCATGATCGGTTCCAGAAGCACAGGATCGGCTGCAGCCATTGCTTCCTTGAAAGCCTTGGATGCGGCTATTTTGAAAGCCATTTCCGAAGAATCGACTTCATGGAAAGACCCGTCGTAAACGGCAGCCTTAAGATCGACTACAGGATACCCGCCGATAATACCGCTTGTTATAGCTTCTTCGATACCCTTCTGGATAGCGGGTATGAATTCCTTGGGAATGCGTCCGCCGACGACCTGGTCCTCGAATTCAAAACCCTTGCCCTTTTCGAGGGGTTCGAGTGAAAGCATAACATGCCCGTATTGACCGCGGCCGCCGCTCTGGCGTACATATTTACCTTCGGATTTGGCGGATTTCTTGATGGTTTCCCTGTATGCCACCTGGGGTTTTCCTATATTAGCCTGAACCTTGTATTCTCTAACCATTCTATCGACAATAATTTCAAGATGAAGCTCTCCCATCCCATGAATAATAGTCTGTCCGGTTTCTTCATCGGTCCTGACCCTGAAGGTAGGGTCCTCTTCCTGGAGCTTTTTAAGGGCAATGCCCATCTTGTCAACTTCTTCCTTGGTCTTGGGTTCGATCGCAACCATGATTACAGGTTCGGGGAAATCGATCGCTTCTAATATCAGCTGCCTGTCTTCGCTTGTGAGGCTGTCCCCTGTAACCGTATCTTTTATTCCTATTATAGCGACAATGTCTCCTGCGGAAACGCTGTCTATTTCTTCCCTTTTATTGGCGTGCATCCTGAGAAGCCTCGCCACTCTTTCTTTATTGCCTTTATTTACATTATATATGTAGCTTCCCTTTTCAAGGGTACCCGAATAAACCCTCGCGAAAACGAGCTTTCCTACGAAGGAGTCAACCATTACCTTGAAAGCCAAAGCGCAAAACGGCTCTGTGGCTATGGGTCCGATCAGCTCCTCTTTTCCCGTCTTTATATTTGTCGCCTTGAGGGGCGGAATATCGAGGGGCGAAGGAAGATAATCGAGAACGGCGTCTAATAAAAGCTGCACGCACTTGTTCTTCAGGGCGCTTCCGCAGACAACGGGGAAAAGCTTGTTCGTAATGGTGAGGTGCCTGAGGCCGGCTTTTATCTCTTCTTCAGTTATGTTCTTTCCTTCAAGATACTTTTCCATGAGTTCATCATTGCCATCGCAGACATGTTCGAGCAGCATAACCCGGTAATGCTCGACCTTTTCCTTCATATCTTCGGGTATAGGAATTTCGTTAAAATTAAAGCCTTCAGAATCATCATTGGGCCAGAAATAAGCCTTGCGTGCAATTATATCGATACAGCCGATGAAATCATTTTCAGCACCTAGAGGAAGCTGGATAGGGACCGCCTTTACTCCAAGTTTCTTCTCCATCGAGGCGACCGACTTATAAAAATCAGCACCGAGCTTGTCCATCTTGTTGATGAAAGCTATCCTCGGTACATCATATTTATCGGCCTGGCGCCATACTGTTTCGGACTGGGGTTCTACGCCCTCTCCGCCGTCAAATACCGCTACGGCTCCATCGAGAACTCTCAGGGATCTTTCAACTTCAGCCGTAAAATCCACATGCCCCGGAGTGTCGATCAGATTGATTTTGTAATCCTTCCAGTAACATGTTGTCGCGGCGCTTGTTATCGTGATGCCTCTTTCTTTTTCCTGCACCATCCAGTCCATTTCGGCGGCGCCTTCATGGACTTCACCGATTTTATGAGTTTTACCCGTATAAAATAGTATTCTTTCGCTTGCAGTCGTTTTACCGGCGTCAATATGAGCGGCAATGCCGATATTCCTGACCCTCTGTAAAGGAACCGCCTTTTCTCCAGCCATTGTTATCTGTCTCCTATTACCACTTGTAGTGCGCGAACGCCTTGTTGGCTTCCGCCATCTTAATCGTATCCAATTTCTTCTTTACGCATGATCCCGTGTTATTATATGCGTCGAGCAGCTCCCTGCCGAGCTTTTCTATCATCGAATGCTCTTTTCTATCTCTCGAGAGGTTGACAAGCCACCTCAGGGTGAGCGAATTCTGACGCTCCGGCCTTACTTCCGTAGGAACCTGATACGTCGCGCCTCCGACCCTTCTTGATCTGACTTCAACCGGCGGCTTGATATTGGCAAGAGCCTTATCGAAGGCCGCTATGCCCTCTTCGCCTGTCTTTTCGGCCAGATAGTCAATGGCTCCATATACTATGCCCGAAGAGGTTGTCTTCCTGCCGTCGAGCATCATGCGGTTTATCAATTTCATAACCATCATATTTTTAAACTTGGTGTCTAAAATAACGCGTTTTCCATACACTCTTTTTTTTCTAGGCATCTCTTTCCTTCCTCTTAAGCCTTAGCTTTTTTTGCCCCGTACTTGGAGCGGCTGGTCTTTCTCTTTTCTACGCCCATAGAGTCAAGAGTTCCTCTGATGATGTGATATCTTACGCCGGGAAGGTCTTTTACTCTTCCTCCCCTGATCAACACAACAGAGTGCTCCTGAAGATTATGCCCGATCCCGGGTATGTAAGCAGTGACTTCAAGGCCCTGGACAAGCCTTACCCTAGCGATTTTCCTCAAAGCCGAGTTAGGCTTTTTAGGTGTCATCGTTGTAACCCTGACGCAGACTCCCCTCTTCTGGGGATTGGACTGCAGGGCGGGCGATTTGCTCTTGGTGATAACGGATTTTCTGCCTTTTCTCACCAGCTGATTTATAGTGGGCATAATTTACAACCTCTTCTTCATAAGTCTTTGGACAAGGGACATATTATAATAAACATGCCCTTTCCTGTCAAATTTTTACGGTTTATAAATGAGACTACTTCTCCCTCTTTTATTCGCCGTATTTTGACATATTCCAGTCCGATTATAAGATAGTGAGAAAAGACCTTACTCCTGTGTTTTCACCTTGATAAACTGATAATCCTTAATACCTGTTCCGGCGGGAATAAGCTGGCCGATGACCAGATTTTCTTTCAATCCTTCGAGTTTGTCCCTGGCGCTCTTCAATGCGGCGCTCGACAGCACCCTCGGGGTTTCCTGGAACGATGCGGCTGAAAGGAAACTTTCAGTGAACAAAGATGCTTTTGTAAGGCCCATGAGGATAGGCCTGGCTTTTGCGGCCTGCCCTCCCTGGCTCTTTATCTTTTCATTTTCTTTATAAAACTTGCTCTTGTCAATGTTCTGCCCCGTTATAAATTCAGTATCGCCGGGATTGACCACTTCAACCTTTTTGAGCATCTGCCTGATTATTACGCTTATATGCTTTTCATTGATATCGACACCCTGAAGGCGGTAGACAGACTGTATTTCGTTCAGGAGGAACTCGTTTACCTTGGTATATCCGAGAACTTTCAGAATGTCATGAGAACTTACCACGCCGTCGCAGAGGGATTCTCCTGCCTGGACCTTATCGCCGATCCTGACGAATATATTCTTTCCAGTCGGGACGATATGGGAAAAAGCGAGACCGTTATTTCCTTTCACCCAGATTATATATTTTCCCTTTTTCTGCTCGATATTTTCCACCGAGCCATTTACCTTCGCAATAACGGCAATATTTTTCGGTTTTCTCGATTCGAACAACTCTGTAACTCTCGGCAGACCGCCGATGATATCCCTTGTTCTCCTTTTCGCAACAGGCCTTCTTGCAACGATATCGCCTCTCTTAACCTTTTCTCCTTCGGGCACTGCAAGGGCTGTTCCATGCACGAGCACGAACCTTTCAAGTTCCTTGTTTTTATCGTTATAAATAACGAGAATGTTTTTATTCTTCTGTTCTTCATTTTCGCCTTTTTCCATGGCGAAACCGACGATACCGTCATGCTCGCTTATAAACACTTCGTTATAAGGGTCGAAATCAGCGATCTTTTCTCCCTTCTTTACAACCTGCGACTGCTTTACATAAACAAAGGATCCGATCTTGACAGGATATTCGACAATGCTGCTTTCAAGGATCAGAACATCCTTTTCCTGGACAAGGACGAATATCTTTTTGCCGAACTTCACCTCTGTGCCGTCGTTCAATACAAACACCGTCTTTTCACTGAGGAACTCCTTCCCGTCGACCGATGAAAGATCCTTTTGATCCTTGATGTCTGATATTTTATATGCGCTCAGGACTTTTCTGACCTTTACGTAGGATTTCCTTGGAACAATTACTTTTTCCTTGCCTTCGACTTCCCTCGAGATAAGGTTTTCGGGAAGTTCGACCATGTAGGCGTCATAATTCAATTTAAGTTCGCTTTCTTCAAGCTGGGTCGCCGCTGTTCCGCCAATATGGAATGTTCTCATTGTAAGCTGCGTACCGGGCTGGCCTATGGATTCGGCGGCAATAATGCCGACAGCTTCCCCGATATTCACGCGGGAACGGGCCGAGAGATCCCAGCCGTAGCAGCTGGCGCAGACGCCATGATTCGATTCGCACGTCAGTACGCTGCGGATCTTAACCATTTCTATTCCCGAGTCTTCGATGAGTTTTGTCTTCTCTTCATCGAGGAGGTCGTTTGCCTTTACAAGAAGATCGCCGTTCCTCGGGTCATATATATTTGAAACGACAACCTGTCCGAGTATCCTCTCTTTAAGGGGCTTTATCACTTCATCGCCTTCTTTAATGGATGAAATATCTATCCCTTTCACCGTTCCGCAGTCGAACTCGGTCACAACGACATCATGAGATATATCCACAAGCTTTCTTGTAAGGTAACCGGCGTCGGCTGTCTTAAGAGCCGTATCGGCAAGACCCTTTCTCGCTCCATGGCTCGATATGAAGTATTCGAGAACCGACAGCCCTTCTTTAAAGTTGCTCTTGATGGCAAGTTCGATGATTTCGCCTGACGGCTTGGCCATCAAGCCTCTCATTCCGGCAAGCTGGCGGATCTGTTCCCTCGAACCTCTCGCGCCCGAGTCCATCATCGCGTAAAGCGAATTGAATCCGCCTTCGCTTTCCTTTAGTTTTCCCTCTACCAGCTTTTTAACTTTTTCGTTTGCGCTGGCCCAGAGGTCTATAACCTGATTGTATTTTTCATCATGTGTGATAAGGCCTTTTCTGGCGTTATCTTCAGTTTTCTCGACCTCTTTCTCGGTCTTTTCGACGATCGCGTATTTTTCCTGCGGTATTTCGACATCTGAAACGGAAATTGTTACGCCGTAAATCGTGGAATACTTGAAACCGAGGGTCTTGAGATCATCGACAAGCTTTGCGGTCTCTTTAATGCCGTACATTTTGTAACATGCGGCGATCAGGGATTCTATCTTCTTGCTTGTCAGTGTATCGTTGATATAATCCATCTTCTCGGGAATTATTTCATTGAAAATAACCCTTCCGAATGTTGTTTCAATCCACTTGCTGCCCCTGAATTTATATTTTATCTTCTGATTGTAGTGGGCTTTTTTCATCTCGATAGCGAGGAATATTTCATCCAGGTTGTCGTAGTATTTTTTATCCGATGAAGAAGTATTGTCGACTTTTGTCAGGAAGTAAATCCCGAGGACCATGTCCTGCGTCGGATATACTATAGGTTTGCCATTAGCCGGATTGAGCAGGTTTCTCGAAGAAAGCATAAGCATCCATGCCTCGATCTGCGCCTCTGGAGTAAGAGGAACATGGACAGCCATCTGGTCTCCGTCAAAGTCCGCGTTATAAGCATGGCAGACTAACGGGTGAAGCTGTATGGCTTTTTCTTCGATCAATATCGGTTCGAAGGCCTGGATTCCGAGACGGTGAAGAGTGGGAGCGCGGTTGAGCAGCACCGGGTGGCCTTTTACCACATTCTCGAGTATGCCCCAGACAAGTTCATGCTCCGTTTCTATCATCCTCTTGGCTGCCTTGATATTATGGGCGTAGCCCTGTTCGACAAGGCCTCTCATTACAAAAGGCTTGAAAAGTTCAAGCGCCATGAGCTTCGGAAGCCCGCACTGGTGAAGTTTTAAATTCGGGCCTACTATAATAACAGATCTTCCCGAGTAATCCACACGTTTTCCAAGCAAATTCTGTCTGAAACGCCCCTGCTTTCCTTTTAAAATGTCGGACAGCGATTTCAACGGCCTGTCGCCGTTGCCGGTTACAGGATGAGAACGCCTCGAGTTGTCGAAGAGGGAATCAACTGCGTCCTGAACCATCCTCATTTCATTTTTAATGATAATATCGGGCGCGTTTACCGATTTGAGCTTCCTGAGCCTGTTATTCCTGTTGATCAGCCTTCTATAAAGATCATTAATATCCGAGGTGGCGAATCTTCCCCCGTCAAGAGGAACCATAGGCCTTAGATCGGGCGGTATAACGGGAATAATATCAAGGATTACCCATTCCGGCTTATTGTTCGATTTTCTGATCTCTTCGGCAAGTTCAAGCCTCTTGAGAACTTTTTTATCGACCTTGAGCTTGGTGTCAATCTGGTTTCGCAGGATGTCTATAAGGACATCGAGGTCCAGATTTTTCAGGATCTTTTTAACGGCTACAGCGCCTGTATCGGCCGTAAAGGCTTCCTTGTACTTTTCCTTGTATTCCTCGAATTCTTCGTCGGTCAAAACCTGGTTCTGGATAAGATCCGTTTCGCCCGGGTCTATAACAATGTATTTTTCGAAATAAAGGATGCTCTGGATGTCTGTCGGCGCGACGTCGAGGAGAAGAGCTATCTTGCTGGGTACAATCCTGTAATACCAGATATGTGCGACAGGGGCGGCTAATTCGATGTGCCCTGTCCTGTACCTCCTGACCTTTGCCTCTGTAACTTCAACTCCGCATTTATCGCAAACTATGCCCTTGTACCTGATCGAACGGAATTTCCCGCAGGAACATTCGTAATCCTTTGTAGGCCCGAATATTCTCTCACAGAAAAGCCCGTCCCTTTCAGGACGCAGTGTTCTATAATTAATCGTCTCCGGCTTTTTTACTTCGCCGTAGGAGAGATTTTTTATGAGTTCCGAAGAGGCAAGCTGAATTGATATAGCTCCGAAACTTGTCGAACCCTTCATCGTTATTCTCCTTTGTACCAGTTGGCCTATGCCGTAGCGCAGCGAAGGTGCCCGCCAGGGTATGCCAGTTGGCCTTTTAAATAAGGTGGACTTTCATATCTATCAGTTCTTTCTCTTTATCGTTTAGCGGCACGCGCTTCCCGTTTTTGTCGTAAACCTGGATATCGAGCGCGAGTCCCCTGAGTTCCTGCACCAGCACATTGAATGATTCGGGTATGCCGGGCGAGGAAGTGTACTTGCCCTTTATAATGCCTTCATAAATCCTGACCCTTCCGTCGGTATCGTCGCTCTTGATTGTCATCATTTCCTGGAGAAGGTTTGCGGCGCCGTATGCCTCGAGAGCCCATACTTCCATTTCTCCAAGTCTCTGGCCTCCGAAATTGGCCTTTCCGCGGAGAGGCTGCTGCGTAACAAGCGAGTATGGCCCTACAGAGCGGGCATGTATCTTGTCGTCGACCATGTGATGGAGTTTCATGATATACATGACGCCAACATTAACGGGCTTCTCGAAGATCTCGCCGCCCTTTCCGTCTCTCAAAACGGTTTTTCCATCCTTCTGCAGCTTAATCCTGTCAAAGTATTTCGATATTTCCTTATCGGAGTCCCCGTATGCCTTTCTCTCGGCAATCAGGTCTTTATGGATCTTCTTGTTGGCAAGTTCTATCTGCTCTTCAATTTCTTCAAGGGTGGCGCCTTCGAATACCGGGCATTCGTAATTAATGCCGAGTTTCCAGCCGGCCAGTCCTAAAAGGCTGTCGAACAGCTGCCCGATGTTCATACGGCTCGGGACGCCGAGGGGATTTAATACAATATCTACCGGCGTGCCGTCGGGCATGAAGGGCATGTCCTCTTCGGCGAGGACGCGGGAAATAACGCCTTTATTACCATGGCGTCCTGCGATCTTGTCGCCGGGCTTTATTTTTCTCTTTTTGGCCATATATACTTTTACAAGCTTTAATACGCCGGGAGCAAGCTCATCGCCGCTTTCCGAAGCAAATACCTTGACATCTACAACAACCCCGCCCTCGCCATGAGGAACCCGTAGTGATGTATCGCGTACATCTTTTGCCTTTTCTCCGAAAATCGCATGAAGCAGCCTGAATTCGGGAGTCTCGGTTGGTTCTCCCTTGGGAGTAACCTTGCCGACAAGGATATCGCCGGGCTTTACATAAGCACCGACCCTTATGATTCCGCTCTCATCAAGGTTCCTTATGGCGTCTTCCCCGACATTCGGGATCTCGTTGGTGATCTCTTCGCTTCCGAGTTTTGTTTCGAGCGCCTTGCATTCGAAAACTGTTGTATATACCGAAGTGAAATCGTCGTTTTTAAGAAGTTTTTCGCTGATCAAAACCGCATCTTCGTAATTATATCCGTTCCATGGCATGAACGCGACAAGGATATTCTTGCCGAGGGCAAGCTCTCCGCCCTCGCTGGCAAAACCGTCGGCGATAACATCTCCCTTTTTAAGGGTTTCGCCTTCGTCTACGATTGGTTTCTGATTGAAGCTGGTATCCTGGTTTGTGCGTCTGAATTTAACAAGGTTGTATGTGTGAAGAGTCTTCGATGGATCCTGGAGCACGATGCTTTCTGAATCGACCTTGTAAACTTTAGAGTCCTGTTCAGCGAGCACAACCGCCCTCGAATCCCTTGCAACATAATATTCCATACCTGTCCCGACAATAGGCGCGTCGGATGCGAGAAGCGGTACAGCCTGTCTCTGCATATTCGAACCCATGAGAGCGCGGTTGGCGTCGTCATGTTCGATGAAGGGGATAATCGAAGCCGATACGGAAAGTATCTGCTTGGGAGATACATCCATAAGCTGGATCTTGTCGCTGGGGGCTAATTCGAATTCAACCCTGAACCTGGCCTGGACAAAGTCCTCGACAATGCTGCCGGATGCGCTCATTTTCGCATTTGCCTGCGCAATGTAAAAGTTTTCCTCTTCGGTCGCTGAAAGGTATTTTATCTCATCTGTCATTTTCCTGTTATTGATGACGACATACGGCGTTTCAAGAAAACCGTAAGAATTGACATTGGCGTATGTCGCAAGACTGACTATAAGCCCGATATTCGGTCCTTCGGGAGTCTCGATGGGGCAGACCCTCCCATAATGTGTATTATGGACGTCGCGTACCTCAAATCCCGCCCTGTCGCGAGAAAGACCGCCGGGGCCGAGAGCCGATAATCTTCTCTTATGTGTAAGTTCAGAAATAGGATTGGTCTGGTCCATGAACTGTGAGAGCTGGCTCATTCCGAAGAAATCGTTCAAAGCGGATACGATAGGTTTGATCGCTATGATGCTTTGAGGAGTAAGATCTTCGATTTCGCGTGAAGAAAGCTTCTCATGTATGGATTTCTCGACCTTCGTAAAGGCCGAAACAAGCTGGTTGACAAGCAGTTCGTTAACGTTCCTGACCCTTCTGTTTCCAAGGTGGTCTACATCGTCAAGGCTTGTCTGTTTATTATATACCTTTATAAGGTGTGCGAGCGTCCTGTTGATGTCCTCGTATGATAAGGTTCTCTGTTCGATCAGAGCCTTTTTCTCGTCCTGATTCAATTCCGGGTAAAGCTTGAGTACAAGTTTGTATCTTCCGACTTCTCCCAGGTCATACATTTTCGGGCCGAAGAACATGTTGTGAAGCTCTCTGACAATACTTTCGAGAGGAGCCGCTTCACCCGGGTGAAGGATGCTGTATATCTTTTTGATCGCCTTATTGACGGCATCTTTTGTATCGTCTTTTTCAAGCGTATTTATCAGCGGCCTGTTTTCGACAACCGACTTGGGGTCGATGATCTTTATGATCGTTTTGCCCTTCTGGTAGAGCTGGTTGATGCTGTTGGGGAAGAGTTTTTCGATCGCCCCCACGATAATATTGTTTTCATCATCGACGACATCCTCGGCGACATACCTGCCGACGAGCCTGGTTATGGCCTCGTCTTTTTCGATACGGGAAAGATCAATTTTCCTGATCTTGAAGAAAGCGTTGATAATATCGGCTGTGCTGAGTTCAAGAGCCCTGAGGAACATGGTGACGAGCACCTTTCTCCTCGAGTCGATGCGGACATACATCAGGTCTTTCTTTGTATCTACTATGAATTCGAGCCATGATCCCTTTTCAGGAACGATTTTTGAAGAATATTCCTTGTTTTTATAACTGAATAGAACGCCGGGAGATTTATATATCTGGTTAACAACGACTCTTTCAGCTCCATTGAATATAAAGGTTCCGCGCTTTGTCATCAGCGGAAAATCACCGATATAAATGTCTTTTTCCTTGATTTCTCCTGTTTTCCTGTCTATGAGACGGAAAATAGCTTTGACAGGCACGCTGTAAGTCAGGTTCTTGTCAAAGCATTCATCCTCAGTATATTTGAAATTACCGACCTCATAGCCCACATATTCAATTATAATTTCGCCGTTCGCGCCTTCGATAGGGAAAAAGCTGCTGAATACATATTCAAGCCCCTTTTTCTCCCTTTCATTCGATTTTTTATCTATCTGCAAAAAATCTTTAAACGAGCGAAGCTGAATATCAAGTAAATCCGGAAGTGGAGCTCTGTCTTTATTTTTCGCGAAAGAAATCCTTTGCTGCCTTGCAATCATACTTAAATCCCCCGCTTAATTATAGGATAAACACAGCTTCCCCTTCCATAAAGAAGGGGAAGCTTGAACAACACCAAATAGAATACAAATATCAGGATATGATACAATATAAGAAAAGATATTTTTACTTAAGCTCAACAATCGCTCCGGCATCTTCGAGCTCTTTTTTAAGCTTTTCAGCGTCAACCTTTGAAAGATTTTCTTTCAAGGGGCTCTTACCGGCGTTTTCAGCAAGTTCCTTAGCTTCTTTCAAAGCAAGGCCTGTAATATTTCTTACAACCTTGATAACCTCGATCTTCTTGGCGCCGGGGTCCTTTATGAACACGGAAAAAGCGGTAGCTTCTTCAGCGGCGGCAGCTCCGCCGGCGGCAGCAGCAGGTGCGGCAAACGCCATAGGTGCAGCAGCTTTAACATCAAACTTTTCTTCCATTGTTTTCCTTAGTTCATTAAGTTCAACGACTGTCATACCGGAAATGAGATCAATGACTTCCTGAATCTTATTTTCAGCCATGTTATTACTCCTTATCTTATTTTTATTTTGTTATTCGCCTTTTTTCTTTTCAAGAGCTTCTAATGTGCCGGTGAAGCTCGTCATAATTCCATTAAGAACGCCGATAAAGTTGGCGATAATGGAATTCATTCCTCCGGCTATCTGGCCTAAAAGCTCCTTTCTCGAAGGCAGCTGGGCCATCGCCAAAATTCCCGCTTTATCGAAAGCCTGGCCGTCGAGAAAACCGCCCTTCAAAAGGAACTTTTCATGGGTCTTTGAAAATGCGGAGATCACTTTAAGAAGGCCTAAAATATCCTCTTTCGATGAAAACACGATCGTATTGTTTTTTAAAAATCCATCAAGGCCCGTAATCGCAGAACCCTCGAGGGCTTTTGTCAAAAGAGTGTTTTTGATAACCTTGGCCGTTCCGCCTTCTTTATCCACTTTCTTTCTTAATTCGTCCTGCTCGAGCACTGTGAGGCCTTTGAAATCAGCAAGCACAAGGCCATTAACCCCGTCTAAATCTGCTTTTATTTCTTTAACGAATTTAATTTTATCCGGACTAGGCATATAGACCATCCTTATCTTTATTTCTGTTAAACAGCTATCTTTTTAAAATCTACCTTTACAGCGGGTCCCATTGTTGATGAAAGGGCCATCGTCTTAATATAATCGCCCTTCAAATCAGCGGGTTTATTCTTTATGAGAACCTTGTGTATGGCAAAAGCATTTTCGTACAGGTCCTGCTCGGTTAGAGATTTTTTACCGACTACAACGTGAATGTTGCCTGTTTTATCGGCCCTGATCTCTACCTTGCCTGCCTTGGATTCTTTAACAACCCTTGCGATGTCGAGAGTAACAGTGCCTGTTTTGGGGTTGGGCATCATCTTGCGCCTTCCGAGAATAGGCGCGATTTTCCCCAGGCCTTTCATCATATCGGGAGTTGCGAGAACTGCATCGAATTCCAGCCAGCCCCCGGTGATCTTTTCCACCAGGTCCTCGCCTCCGACATAATCGGCTCCAGCCTGCTGAGCTTCCGTCGCTTTTTCTCCGGCGGCGAATACCAGGACTCGGACGATCTTGCCCGTAGAGTGGGGGAGAATGACAACGTCCCTGATCGTGTGTTTCTGTTTGATATTGAGCTTATAGCTCAAGTCTATCGATTCGTCGAATTTTGCGTTTGCAGTAACCTTGACCATCTTGCAGGCTTCATCGAAGCTGTAAGCTTTAAAAAGATCGTTTGCCTCTATAGTCTTGAGATATCTTTTTCCGCCTTTGAATTCGACGCCGTCTTTAACTAATTTTTTCATCTAACCCTCCAACTCGATTCCCATATTCCTAGCTGTACCGCCGATGATCCGGGCCGCGGCGTCAATATCCTTGGCATTCAGATCCTGCATCTTGATCTGCGCGATCTTTTTTAGCTGTTCCATTGTGATCTTGCCGACCTTCTGCTTGTTAGATTCCGCAGAACCCTTTTCAAGGCCGAGCTCTTTCTTTATCAGGTTCGAAGCAGGGGGAGTCTTCAAGACGAATGTGAAGGTCCTGTCTTCGTATACGTTCAGGACGACCGGGATAACAAAACCCATTTTATCTTTAGTGGCTTCGTTAAACTGTTTGCAGAAATCCATAAGGGGTATGCCATGAGGTCCAAGAGCCGTCCCTACCGGAGGTGCCGGATTGGCCTGACCGGCCTGAATCTGCAGCTTAACCACCGCTTTTAATTTTTTAGCTTTAGGCGCCATCTGTAATCTCCTTTTTAGTTAAAGGCCGCTAAATCCTCTGGACCTGGTTAAAATCCAGTTCCACAGGGGTAAGCCTTCCGAATATTTCAACTCTGACTGTAAGACTGTTTTTATCGTTATGTATTTCCTGGACCTCTCCCTCAAAATCACGGAAGGGTCCCGCATTAATTTTCACCTTGTCGCCGACCGAATAACCCGATTCGAGCTTTGCGAGATGCGGCTTTATCTCGCCGGTTTTCTCGAAGATCGATTTGACGTCGTCATAAGCTAAAGGAGAAGGTCTCTTGTTTCCTCCGCCCGCCGTTAAAAACATCCCGACGCCTGTAACAGACCTGATCTCGGAATAAACTTTTTTCCAGGCCGTGTCCTCATCGGGAAAATCAAGCTCGGCAAGAATGTAACCCGGGTAGAGATTCCTCTTTTTT
Source organism: uncultured Brevinematales bacterium (assembly GCA_964533855.1). GTDB lineage: Bacteria > Spirochaetota > Brevinematia > Brevinematales > JAOACQ01 > CAVYGN01. Next base: position 130,283 of record CAZHNM010000007.1, on the reverse strand, counting down.
ACGATCTTCTTGTTCTTTTTTTCAACAACATATTCCTCTTCCGGAACCCTTACGTCAATGAGGATATCCTTCAGGGAGCCGTTGTTCTTTTTGGCTATGAGATCGGTCATTGTCCTCTTTTCATATCCGGTGTAAACCTGGATAACGAACCATCCTCTTGCCATCCTATCTAACCAGCCCTTTGGTAACTAAATTAACGATATAGTCGAGCAGGGCCAGAAGAAGTGAAAAACCGACCACAAACCCGATGGTAACCAGGCTTGAATTAAGCGCTAATTCCCTTGTCGGCCATGTGACCTTCTTTAACTCCTGATAGCTTTCCCGTACAAACACCCTGTTCGTTATCAATAAAATAACAGCCACTACAAGCGTGACAAAAGCAAAAATCCAATTAAACAAAACAGCCATAATTAAACTCCTGGTAATCAGGCCTGGAGGGAATCGAACCCCCAACCAACGGTTTTGGAGACCGCTACTCTGCCAATTGAGCTACAGGCCTATATTTGCCAAATGGCGGCAAATCCCGGTCTCTATTTCACTTCCTTCTGGGCAGTGTGCTTTCTGCAGCGGGGGCAATATTTTTTCAAATTGAGCTTAACCCTCTGCTGAACCATCTCTTTAGTTTTATTAGTTGTATAGAACCTTTCACCGCAGGTTTCACATTCAAGCGTAACTATTTGCATATTTATACCCCATTTCAATTTCCATTAGCCCACAGGCGGGATTGAACCGCCGACCCCCTCCTTACCATGGAGGTGCTCTACCAGCTGAGCTATATGGGCCTGAAGCATCTTTTATTATACTACTTATTATCAAAAAATGTCAAAATATTAAAGGGTTTTCAAAAACCCTGCCGAAATATTCGAAGTAGTCCGGAAAAGTTTTCGACACGCACGAGGGGTTGTCTATTTCTATCCCATCAATCATTAAGCCTGCAATCGAAAAAGACATCGCAATCCTGTGGTCATTATACGTATTTATGACCGCGCTATTATAAAGAGACGCCGGAAATATTTCAATTCCGTCCGCATTTTCTTTTATCCCCGCCCCGAGCTTTTTAAGTTCCGCTGAAAGCGCGCTTATCCTGTCGCTTTCTTTAATCCTGAGGTTAGGCACATTTTTAATCGCCGTGGACCCTTCCGCGAAAAGCGCTGTTACAGCAAGCGTCATAGCCATATCCGGGATATCGTTCATATCTATGCTTATCCCCCGGAGCCTGCCGTCCGAAGAGAGCTTTATGCTGTCGATGCCTATCTCGACGCCGCATCCCATCTTTTCGAGCACAGAGGCAAACTTCGCGTCCCCCTGGATCGAACCGGACCCGAGTCCGCGCAGGACGATCTCCCCGCCCAGCACCGCGGCGCCGGCCAGGAAATAGGAAGAACTTGAAGCGTCGGGCTCAATTAAATACTCCCGGGGGCTGATGTATTCGCCCGGGCCTATCCTGAATTCCCTCAGGCCGTCCCTGGCGCATTTGACTCTAAACTGGTTCATCATGGCCATCGTCATCTCAATATAAGGCCCCGACGCAACCCTGCCTGCCGTTTCAACCGTTACCCCTTTCCTGCTGTATGGGGATGCCATTAAAACGGATGAAATATACTGGCTTGAATTTTCACCTGCAACAGTGCATTTCCCGCCTTCCAGGCCGTTTGCATTAATTATCACAGGAGGGCAGCCGTTGGAATTTTCGGATCTGATATCGCAGCCGAGCTGGGCCAGCGCGTCGAGAAGGTCTTTTATCGGGCGCTTCCTCATCCTTTCATCGCCGTCTATCCGGTACAGGCCGCTGCCTAACGTAAAATACGAGGTCAGGAATCTCACCGCAGTACCGGCATTACCGAGGAACACCGAGAGGCCGCCCGAAGGCAGTAGCCCTCCCGCCACTTCGCAGGTTTTGTTATTTTCATCTGATTTTACGGATATTCCCGCCGATTCAAGCGCCCTGGCCATGAAGACGGTATCGTCGGAAAAAAGGAAATTCGAAAGCCTGGTATTTCCCCGTGCGAGCGCCGACATCATCAGCGCGCGGTTAGTTATGCTCTTGGAGCCCGGCAGGCTGAGAACGGCTTTCAAAGCGCCTTTTTTATAAGGGCGCACCTTGTAAGTCTGGCTCATCAAATTATCCTTAACTTAAAACAGGGGTAGAAATTATAAAGATATTTGCATAGTTTTGCAAATTTAGTGCCGGTTAGCGCCGGGACTGCCCCTCAGGGTTTCGATTCCGGCATCATTTCACCTTGCGGCTGTGATATTTCAGGAGGTGCGGGCTTTGATCATACCGCCTCGCGGGATCGACCGCCATGAGGCTGTAATAGTTCGTAATCTCCTGGATTATATCCTTTTCTGCGGCCAGCCAGTCGGATAATTCGTCGCCCTGTGAACCTTTCCCGATGCGTTCCCCGCTGATTTCTTCCGCCCGTTTTTTGATGTCTGTTTTCCATATCTCGGAAGTAACCATAGATTCGATCCAGGATCTTTTTTCAGCGCTGTCCATAAATAAAACCGCCCTCAGTCCACTAATTCGAGGGGGTCCGGTTTCACGGTTTGAAACACTGTTTGCACATCTCCCGGTTTTAATCCAACCAGGAGAAGGAAGAAAGGGGAAAGCAGATTCGAAAGGCGGAATGATCTGCCGGACATATAGCCTCCTTACGAAAGCGATATAAGCTACCCTTTATATTCTATTTATCCGGATTATTTGTGTCAAGAAGGGTTCGAAATAACAAATAATAATTTTACATAAATAACAAATCTCATTTATAATATTTAAAAAAAGGAGGACTTGTTTATGCTTATCAGGATTTTAAGCGCGGCAGGGAAATATTTTCTTTATTTATTATCGGGCATGCTCATCGGACAGAGCATAGGACACTTAAGGCTTGCGACCGCAGCCTCTAAGGATACCCTCCAGGGGCTCAAATCCATTGCGGCATCGCCCTTCATGGCCGCAATAGTAACAACCCATATCGGGAACGCAATATACGGACTTTCCCTGCTTTTTATAGCCCTGCTTATCCTCCTGCTGCTCAAATACGAATTTAAATTAAAGCTCAGTACATTATTTCTCTTCCTGGGCTTCTGCAGTAATTTCATAATGCTCGCGCTGATGTTCGACAGGCCGATTTAAAAAGCGGCTTTTATGAAAACCATGATAATTTCCGCGCACGCGCCGATAACCTGCGGATGTATGAGGTATAATAAATGAGGAATAGTTGCAATAAATCGCAAATCCGACTATTATTTATGATCGTCTCTGACAAAACGGTTAAACTGTTTCAAGGAGCCGTAAAGAGTCAAATTTTTTGCTGATCCAGAGGAGATTATCTGATGGAAAAGAGAATCGGAGTCATAGCAATTCTGGTCAACAACAGGAAACACATCCAGAAACTCAACACCATTCTCTCAGAGCACAGCGGCATAATATTGGGAAGAATGGGCTTGCCTATCCGCGATAGAGGCATCAACGTAATTTCCCTTATAATTGAAGGCACAACCGACTCAATAGGCTCCCTGACAGGAAAAATCGGCAAGTTGGAAGGCGTCCAGGTCAAATCCGTTTTGACCAGATACAGGGAGGAAAACGATGAACCCTCGATTGACCCAGACCCCAAGGAATTTCATTGACAGGGACTATCTCTACGAACTGTCGGTCCGTCCGGAACCCGATACCGCCGAACTTGACGGGATCCTGAACAAGGCTCTTGAGCTGAAGGGGCTCAGCCTTAAAGATGTGTCGGCGCTCCTGCAGGTAAAAAAGCATGACTCAATGCAGAAGCTCTTCAGGGCAGCCAACAAGGTCAAGCAGGAAATTTACGGCAACAGGCTTGTGCTGTTCGCCCCGCTCTACATAGGCAACATCTGCTCCAACAACTGCATTTACTGCGCATTCCGGAGCGATAACAAGTCCATCAAAAGATTGAACCTTACCCTGCCCCAGATCGAGGAGGAAGTCAAATCCCTCCTGAGACAGGGGCACAAAAGGATACTCATGCTCTGCGGCGAAACCGAAGACCTTCCTCTCGATTATTTTGTTTCATCGATCAGGACAGCCTATGCCGCCCGCGAGGATAAAGCATATGTTAGAAGGGTGAATATAGAAATAGCCCCCCAGGAAACGGAAGGTTTCGCAAAGCTGAAAAGCGAGAAGATCGGCACCTATGTCTGCTTTCAGGAAACCTACGACGAGGTTCTTTATAAAAAATACCATCCGTCAGGAAAAAAAGCGGATTACCTCTGGCGGCTTTCAGTCATGGACAGGGCAATGGAAGGGGGCATCGACGATGTAGGCATCGGAGCTCTCCTCGGACTCGCGGACTACAGGTTTGAAGTGCTCTCGATGATGGAGCATGCGTCACATCTTGAAAAAACCTTCGGATGCGGACCCCATACGGTCAGCGTTCCCAGGATAGAATACGCCGAGGGCGTTCCCTTTACAAAGCACATACCCCACGCCGTAAGCGACGACGACTTTAAAAAGATCGTGGCTGTCATCAGGATGGCGCTGCCATATACAGGCATAATACTTTCGACCCGCGAGAATGAAGAAGTCCGCACTGAACTTTTCCATTACGGGATAAGCCAGATATCGGCGGGCTCCCGCACGAACCCCGGGGCTTACGCCGGGGAGAAAAGCTCGGACACCGGAAGCCAGTTTTCACTTGGAGATCACAGATCCCTTGACGAGGTTATATCCAGCCTCATTGACGACGGCTATGTCCCTTCGTTCTGCACAGGCTGCTACCGTAAAGGCAGGGTCGGGCATGATTTTATGGACCTTGCAAAACCGGGTCTTATCAAGGAGTTCTGCTTTCCGAACGCGGTCTTTACATTCAAAGAGTACCTTAACGATTACGCGTCTCCCGCCACAAGGGTAAAGGGCCTCAAATTGATAGATAAGCTAACTCATGGAATTGAAAACCAGGCTTTAAAGGAGAAAATGACCGGAGTGCTTGAGAAAATAGATTCGGGTGAAAGGGACATTTATTTTTAGGGGGGAGGATATGGTTCACGGCGATCTGAAGGGCAAAACTGTTTTTATAACAGGAGCGTCAAGCGGGTTCGGCAGGGCCTGCGCTGAAAAGATGGCTAAGGCTGGATGCCGCCTGATCCTCTGCGCCCGGAGGGTGGACATGCTTAATACCGTCACCCTCGATCTGAAGCAGCGCTTCCATACCCACATCTATTCGGGAAAATTAGATGTACGCGACCGGGAATCGGTCGAATACTGGTTCGGCAACCTTCCCGATGAATGGAAAAAAATCGATATCCTGATAAATAACGCCGGGCTGGCGCTCGGGTTCGAAAAGATCCAGGAAGGTAATATTGACGACTGGGATACGATGATAGATACGAATGTCAAAGGGCTTCTCTATGTTACACGCCATTTCCTGCAGCTTCTGACCCAGGACAGGCAGGCACATATAATCAACATGGGTTCTATCGCCGGGACGCAGGCATACCCGAACGGGGCTGTTTACTGCGCGACAAAGGCGGCGGTCCGTTTTATTTCCGATTCGATAAGGATGGAAGTTGTCGACCGGCCGATAAGGGTCACAAATATACAGCCCGGCTTCGCGGAAACGGAGTTCAGCCTGGTCCGTTTTCATGGAGACAAAAACCAGGCCAAGAATTTTTACAAGGGAATAAAACCCCTCGATGCCGGGGACATCGCAGATGCGGTGATGTACGCGGTATCCGCACCGGAAAACGTACAGATATCGGAAATAACGCTGATGCCGGTCCACCAGGCGTCGGCTTCCGTGGTATACAGGAAAACATGAATATTGATATAAAACAGATACTGGAATTTTACCGGACTGCAACCACCGGCGAACTTGTCAGAAGAGCCGAAGAGGTTTCCCGGGAAAACCACAGGAATAATGTATTGCTGCGCGGGCTTATCGAATTTTCAAACTACTGCATAAAAAACTGCCTTTACTGCGGCATCCGGATGAATAATATCAAGGTAAACAGGTACAGGCTGACCGATGCATTGATTATAGATACCGTCCGGGCAGGTTTTTCAGCCGGCCTCAGGACATTCGTGCTGCAGAGCGGAGAAGACATGTTCTACTCTACTTCAGTCCTGGCAGGTCTTGTGGAAAAGATTAAAAACGCGACGGGAGGAGAAGCCGCCATTACCCTCTCCTGCGGCATCAGGAGCAAAGAGGACTATCTCAAATTGAAAATTGCGGGCGCCGACAGGTATCTGCTCCGTTTCGAAACTTCGGACCCTGCCCTTCATGCCTACCTGCGTTCGGGGATCCGGCTTGAAGAAAGGCTCAGGGCTTTAGGCGACCTCAAAAATGCGGGGTACCAGGTCGGTTCCGGCTATATGGTCGGCCTTCCGGGTGAAACAGAAGAGATAAGGATTGGCAATGCCCTGCTCTGCAGGGAACTCGACCTCGACATGGCCGGGATCGGACCTTTTATTCCCCACCCCGATACTCCTCTCGGGGACAACGCTTATCCGGGACTTGAAATGACTATCAGGGCGGTAGCTCTTGTAAGGCTACTAATCCCGCGGGCTCACATACCAGCGACTACTGCAGCGGGCAGCATAGACCCCCAGGGCCGGGAAAAAATTCTTTCATCGGGCGCCAATGTCCTTATGCCCAATATTACTCCCCTTCCCTATAGAAAGGATTACGCCCTTTATCCGGGAAAGATCTGCCTCGATGAAGATGGAATAAAATGCATAGGATGCCTGGAACTTCGCGCCGGATCGAGGGGAAAAACGGTTATAAAAGACAGAGGCGACGCTCTGAGGGTTAAAGCCTGTTAGGCTGTTTTCGGCCTCACAGGCTTTTATTCGATTTGATTTCTTCAGTGCTGCCTTTATATTCTATCATTACGACTGTCATATCGTCATGCTGGGGCTGTGTTCCCCTGTATAGATATAAGGAGCTTAAAAGGCTGTCTTTCATTACGGCGATGCCTGAATGTTTATTCTCTTTTATTATTGAGGCGAACCGGTTTTCACCGAATTCTATCCCTTTTGAATTTACCTGCTCGATAATTCCGTCAGTTATGCTTATCAGTATATCGCCCGCGGATAGTTTGAGCGCGCATCCCTTAGGGTCTATTCCGCTCTCGATTCCCAGCGGCCTGTTGGAATTTGAAGACCTGAGGCGGCTTACCCTGTCATTTGAAAGAAGATAAATATACGAGTGGCCCATGTCATAAATAACAACTTCACCCGTATTTTCTTTGAAATCGATAAAAGCCGCAGTCAGGAACTTCTGCATTTCAAAGGAGTTGAATATGTATTCATTAATCTTCTCAATAAGCATGACTACGCTCTCGTTGAAATTAAATGTATGGTACATACCGGAAACGCTGGTTGTAAGAAGTGAGGCCGAGACCCCTTTTCCCGATACGTCGCAGATGGAAACAAGCCATTTTCCGGGCTTATAATTTTTGATATTATAAAAATCCCCGCCTACTTCCTTCGCCATCTTTGAAGCCCCGGTTATCGAGAAATTATCTTTGCCGACTAAAGTGTTGTCCTTGACAATATTAGCCTGGAGGCTCCTTGCCAGGTTAATGTCGTTCTGCGTGATTGTCGAAAGATATATCATCATGTCTATTGAAGCGAATATGCCGGCGAACTCGTTGTTATCCCTGGTAAGCAGGAAGTACTCTATTTTCCGGTTCGAAAGATAATTTTCCAATTCACCGGCGACTGAAAATATATTCCTCTCGTAGTTAAAATATGTTGTAGGCCTCATCAGGGAACCCACTGTTTTATGCTTGAGTATATCCTGGCCGTAGGGTTTCCCGAGAAGATCGAAAAGCTCCCTGCGGACAAGTATTCCAAGCACTTTCATCTTATCATTTACGACTCCGACAGAATGTATGTGTTTCATCTTATCCAGGTCGTTTGCAAGGTCTATGACCGGGCTTTTTTCATGAACATAATACATGCTGCTGGCGATTTTTATTATCGATTCGCCATGGTACTTCGGCTTGGCCAATTCATTGAGCAAGAGCATTGAGGTCTCCTAATTTCCGGCTTGTAAACAAATCTGAAGCAAATAAAACGAGCCTTTTAATTCTGATTTTTAAATATGAAATGATATAGAAACGGCACTTATTAATGCCTGTTATTGTATAATATTAAAATTAATTAAATATTAATATGCGGTTAAATTATTCTTAATTTTGTGCTGTGTCCGGCAGGACAGGGTAAGGATTTCCCATTGCGGTTTTTTCAGTTGCGTTTTATAATTCGTTATGAAAAAGCATTATGGGAAGGAAACAGCAAGGGCATTGGAGAACTTCGGCAGCGGTTTTATCGGAAGGGATCTCATAAGGGCATACGGAGAGGTTAAAAAAAGCTGCATATACTCTATCCAGGACAGTGAAGCGCCTTTCGATAGAGATGTCTTCCGGTGTATAGTCCAGGCGGCGGATGAAGTGATAGAAGGCAGCCTTGATCATGATTTTCCCCTGCCTCTCGAACAGGGCGGGGCGGGAACGAGCATCAACATGAACATCAACGAGGTGATATCGAACCGGGCAATGGAACTCTTTTTTAAAAAAACCGGGGAAAAAATAAAGATAGACCCTATCAGCGATATAAACTCTCACCAGTCGACAAACGATACATTCCCCACCGCCCTGACAGTGATGCTTTACAGGCACCTGTGCGAGGCGGAGTCTTTAGTAATAAAACTCCAGGAGGTCCTGATCTCCGGGGAAAGGAAATACGGAGGGATCCTGATGGCGGGAAGGACCGAGATGCAGGATGCCCTTCCCATAACCCTCGGACAGGTTTTTTCCTCCTGGGCGGGGCCTATTGAACGAGACAGGTGGAGGTTTAACAAGCTCAAGGAAAGGATCCGGCTTACAGCGCTGGGCGGAACAGCCATAGGGACATGTTTTTCAGCCCCGAGGGACTATATATTTCTCGCGGAAAAATATCTCAGGGAATTTACCGGCCTGCCCCTTTCAAGGAGCCAGAACCTCACCGACGAAATATCCAACCAGGACAAATGGTCAGAACTGGCTTCAGGATACGGTATTTTCGCAGGAAATATTTTCAAAATGACCGGAGACCTGCTTATTTACAGTTCTTCGATGACAGGCGAGATCCTGCACCCCGAACTGCAGTACGGTTCGACTATAATGGCGGCAAAGACAAACCCTGTTATTCTCGAATTCTCACGGGGGTTATCGCTAAATATTGAATCTGCGTCCGCAAGGATAATGGAATTTTCAAAGAACGGACAGCTCCAGCTTAATCCATTCCTGCCTTTCATAGCGGCTTCTTTTATTGAAATTCATGACTGGATAAAAAAGATCGTTTCTTCCCTCATCGAAAGTTTTTTCCCCCTGATGACCCTGGACAACGGCAGGATAGAAAGAAACCTGGTCAGATCCAACGTGCTTCTGAACACGCTTCTTCCCGCCCTTGGATATTACAGGATCAAGGAACTCTACCATGCCATAGATAAGAAGTCCCCCGGGAGCATGGAGGAATATAAAGCCCTTGTAAAGGAGCTGACAGGGCTCCGGGCGGAAGAAATCGATAAACTCTTCGACCCTCTCCATTCCGCGGCGCCCGGCAGGTCCTGAAGCTAAAAAGCAAGCCCTATGAAGAAATCGATCGTAAGATAGTTGATATTGAAAGTCGAGCTGCTGTAATTGTAGCCTATGACCCCGTCGGAAACGTTGATATCATAGCTGCCGAGATCCTTGGGAGCTTTAAAGTAATCGATATCGTAAGAAAGAGACATTCCGAATGTAAAAATATCGAACATGAAATCGACTCCTATATGCGGAACAATGCTGTATCCGGTAAGAGGGATATACACCTCCGATGATGTTTCACCCATGTTATCCAGTTCGGAAATAAACGGCGTCAGAGTCGCCGTGAGATATCCGCCCTTCACGCCGAAAAATAAGCTTCCGCAGCCATTCCTGAAATCGAATGGGACATGGTAATTTATCCCGAAATAAAACGCATTGCCTGAGAGAAGAGTTCCGCCGTAACTCTGCGAATTATAATCGTCGCTGCTGCCGGTCGTAAGGTTTTCATCTATATATATCGGGTTGTAAGAGAGCTCGAAACCGAAATGTCCGAGCAGGAACTCTCCTGAAATTCCGCCGTCAATCGCAGTAAGGCTGGGATTAAACGTCTGGGTGCTCCCGTCGTAATAAAGGACTGTTACCGAATAGGAGTTGACCTCCTGGTCCATTAACGGACCGCTCACTCCGAAGCCGAAATTACCGTAAAGATTAAGCAGGAAAGAATAATCGTCGAAAGTTTCCCTGCCGGAATAACCCATGGCATATACAGTCAGAAAAGCCAGAATAACCAGTAATTTTTTCATGATAGCCTCCATAAAATAGTGTAACACCGGAAATAATACCCCGAATAGTAACTTTTTTCAAGTGGTAGGAATGTCAATATCCTCGTCTTCCTCGGCCGGTGTTATAAGACCTTTCAGATAGACCGGTTTCTTGAGATTGACGAACACGCCGCTAAGTTCGCCGTTCTGAAGTAAATAGGTCATCGCTGCCGCAAAAAAATATGCAAGCTTGAAAATATCGACTATAGTTTCCTTATGGCTGTTTTTCTTACCGGCAAAGGTCGTTTCATAACTGATGACCTCGTCGGGATTCTGGATGAAAAACTTGTCCCGTTTATAATCTGTAAGAACCATCTGAAGGTTTTTCTGAAAATCGTTCATGATATTATAGGTCTGGTTCCTTATCATCCTTGAAATTCCGTTCTTCTGAGATATAAGCTGGTGGAGCCTTGTGAATTTTTCCTTAGACGGCATGAAAGAATCTTCTTTTAATTTTTTAACTTCATTAATGACTTTTACATATTCGTAAAGCTTTTTATAGACATCATCCATGTTGAAATAAAGATCTTTTAAAATACCCTTTACATCTTTTCTCATGCCCCTGTCAAAAAATATATTGAACTGCACATTCGAGGCGATGAACAGGAAGGAGTACTCTTTATCGAATGTTTCGAGAAGTGTGGCGGCAAGGAACGCCTTATCATAAACAGGAAGCACCATCCTCGGGTCTTTTATGCCGCAGTAGTATTGTATGACTTCATTGAAATTAAGCCTGTCACGAATCATTGTAAGGCCTAATGAGACCTCTTCGGGAAGTTTTTCAAGCTCTCCGGAGCTTTCCTTGCCTTCTGCCTGCGCAGCCTGACCGGCGTCCCCGTTCCGGCTCTCGTCCTGTTTTCCTGATTCTTCCTGCGTTTTAGCCCCTGCGGGATGTTCAGCCTTCGCCCCTTCCCTGGAGTCTTCCTCTTCCCACATCCTGGTATAATAACCTAACGTGTCCTGCTCATTAAAGCCGAGAAATTCCGCATAAGATATCTTTCTGCCAAGAAACAGTTCGTCTTTATAATAGAAGTCCACGAGATTTAATATTTTCGGATAATATTTGTAAAATAAAAAATGATAGGTGTGATACAATTTCCTGAGATTGAAATCAACCACGTTATCTGTCAAGTGCCTCGATATCTTTTCATGAGAAAGCGCTCTTGAAAAGGCGTTTGTCAGAGACGGGTGGTACCTCGCCAGGACAAGTATCTTTTTGAAAAGCCTGACAAAAGCGAATTTCCCGCGCTGTATAGGGTTCTCTGCTGTCCTGAGCTCCCTGATAAGGTTGAATACTTCGTCGTCAAAAATTAAATAAAAGCGGTATATCAGCTCGAAATAAAATGGATACCCCTTTTCTTTCAAAACCTTCCTGACCTCTGCGGCGAATGCCTTGTCCTGGTGAAGGATCGATACCAATATCTGCTGGTTTTCAATAAGCCCGTTCTTAAGGTCGTAAAGGGTCATATCGAGAAAGTTCCTGTTAAAATGATTGCCCCAGAAGCTTATAACACCGTATATTATGCAGACGATCCTGGCTGACAGGCGGCTGAAATATTCCTGTGTCGGGTTGGGTTCCTTCGCTTTTTTCAATTTAGGAGGAGCTCCGAACTCTTCTACGCCGGTTCTCTTTTCGCGCACGGGGGAAGAATGTTTTCCTAAAATGCTCTGAAGCTTTTCACGGCTTTCCTGGGTCTTCTGGCGGATTATTTCTTCTTCCATTCCTCTTTTCTCGGCTTCAATGCGCCTCTGCTGCTCATCTTCTTTCAGATCGATCCATTTTTCGAGCTTTTCGTTTAAAACTTTCTGCGGACCCGCCGACTTCAGATCGACGACTTTCCCCCCCACATTGACAAAATCATTGAACAGCTTGCTCTGGTTTTCGAAGCCAAGATTATCTATCCCGAGTTTATCTTTCTTTTCTTTCAGAGTTCCCATACGCTTTTTCCCTTTTTCATACGATTATATTATCATAAAAATCCTTTTAATACTCAAGATTTAGGCGTCATTTTTTTTCACCGGGCCCTTCGTGCTTTTTTTTCCAATTTTGACTTATCCTGCAATATTGTATAGAATATCATTTTGCAGACTTTATTTGTTAGGGAGGCAATCCGGCATGACCTTCGGATTTTTTGATGATAAAAATTTCGAGTATGTTATAACAAATCCTAAAACTCCTGTAAAATGGATCAATTACATCGGCACCCTTTCCTTCGGAGGTTTTGCCGACCATACCGGCGGAGCCCTCATATGCAAAGGCGATCCGTCAATAAACCGGATAACAAAATATATTCAGCAAATGCCTTCATCCGAATTCAAGGGAGAAACCCTTTACCTGAGGTTTAAGCAGGACGGCTCCTACAAGGTTTTTTCACCGTTTTTCGTCCCCACCCTCGATAAATACGATAAGTATGAATGCCATATAGGCCTGGGCTACACACGGATAATCTCGGAATTCTACGGGATCAGGACCGACTGCTGCATTTTTGTCCCCGCCGGTGAATCGAGGGAAATCCGGCTGACAAGGATCACCAATATATCTAAAAATAATATCGCCATAGACGCCATACCTGTCGTTGAATACACGCACTTTGATGCGGTAAAACAGCTCAACAACGCCGACTGGGTTCCCCAGACGATGCAGTCCCGCTGCATTAATGAAAAGGAAGGTCTTTTGACCCTTACCCAGTGCGCTTTTATGAAAAAAGATGCCGGCGAAAATTATTTCACATCGAATTACCCGGTATCCTCTTTCGAAACTGACAGGAAGAAATTCTTAGGCGAAAATGAATACGGCACCTGGGCAAATCCGCTTTCCCTTCAGAAAGACGATCTCGAATCATACGAGGCCAACAGAGGCGACAACATCGGGGCCCTGCTGCTTAAATTAGGGGATTTTAAACCCGGCGAGACAAAAGAATTTATTACCCAGTTAGGGCAGGAAGAAAATACAGGCATAGCCATGTCCGGAATTGAGAAGTTCAGGTCCAGGAAAAATGTAGATAAAGCCTTTTCACAATTGGCTTCTTTCTGGAAAGAGTACCTTTCTAAATTCAATGTCGAAACGCCGGACCCCAATATGGACAGCATGGTGAACATACACAATCCCCGGCAGTGCTTCATTACAAAGAACTGGTCAAGGTACCTTTCTTATTACCAGCTCGGGCTGGGCACAAGGGGGCTCGGATTCCGCGACAGCTCCCAGGACGTCATGGGAATATTCGACAAGCTCCCGCAAGAAGGCAAAGACCTGCTTAAAAAACTTCTGATGGTGCAGAAACCGGCAGGGAACGCAATGCATGGCTTCAATCCCCTCTCCATGGAAGGCTCTATAGGCGAAACCGGGGACCGCCCCGACAGGCCGCAATATTACGGTGATGATCATCTCTGGATTATTTTATCAGTGAGCGCCTACCTGAAGGAAACCGGGGATATGGATTTCCTCAACGAGGTCATTCCCTATTATAAAAATGACTCCGGTACTGTCATGGACCACATGAAAAGGTCCCTGGAATATACAAAGAAGGATACGGGGAAGCACTGCCTCCCCCATCTCGGTTTTGCGGACTGGAACGACTGCGTCAACCTCCCTTCCGGTTCGGAATCGCTTTTCAACACCCATTTATACGGCAAGGACCTTCTTGAAATGATCGACCTCTGCAGCTTCCTCGGGGATAAGAAAAGCGCGGAAGAGTACAGGAAGGATTATGAGGAATTAAAGGAAATTTTCAATAAATTCTGCTGGGATGGAGAATGGTACGTAAGTTATTTCGATCACGAAGGATTTCCCCTCGGAAGCCATCTCAATGAAAAGGGAAAGATTTATCTTTACGCCCAGGCCTGGCCGCTGATCTCCGGAATGGCCACTCCGGAAAGGGCTGAAAAGTCCCTCGAATCGGCAAGGAAGATGCTCAATACCAGCAAGGGACTGAAGCTGAGCACGCCCGGTTTTAACCGGTATGACGAAGAAAAAGGCGGCATAACAAGCTATCCTCCCGGCGCCAAGGAAAACGGGGGAATTTTTCTTCATACAAACCCATGGGTAATAATAGCCGAGACCATGCTCGGTCATGGAGACAGGGCTTATGAATATTACAACCAGATAAATCCGGCAGCCAAGAACGACATAATTGAAGAATATGAATGCGAGCCATATGTTTACGCCCAGAACATCCTCGGGGACGAGCACCCGCAGTTCGGGCTTGCCCGAAACAGCTGGCTGTCGGGAACCGCTTCATGGAGCTACCAGGCGGCCGTAAAATATATTCTCGGCATCAGACCGGCTTATCAAGGGCTCGAAATAGATCCATGCATACCCTCAAAATGGGATTCTTTCAAAGCCGTCCGCATTTTCAGGGGAGATGAATTCAGGATAACGGTCAAAAATCCTTCACACAGGAACAAGGGCTTATCGAGCCTGAGTGTCGACGGAAAAATCCTGAAGGGAAATATAATCCCGTTATTCGGAGACGGAAAAGCTCATACGGTCGAAGCGGTAATTGATTAGGAATTACCTCTCAAGATAGGTTATATCCTTATATTCTATGGTCGCTTTTTCCATTTCCTCTGTTATAACGCTGTCGATGGTTTCTTTCCTGGCCTTGTGAACAAGATATTCCGCTAATTTTTCCTTTATAACCTCGAACTGGAGCTTTCCGCCGGGCGTCTTTTCAATCAGCCTGAAGACCGACATCCCGCCTTCCGGCGACTCGAGCGTCGCTATTTTGCCGGGTTCCAGATCGCTGAGCATATGGTTTATTTCTTCCGACAGCTGGTTTTCAGGAATATCCCTGTGGCTGTGGATTTCAAGCCCGATGTTATCGAGCTCTTTTTTTAGATCCTGGAAAGAGGGATATTTCTGCATTAACGCATAAATAGCCTTGATTTCATTGGCTGTATCGGCATGGACGTCATAAAAGGAAAAATGATCGGGATCCCTCATGCTTTCTTCATTGTCATTATAATAATCCCTGAGCTCTTTTTCGCCGAATTTCATAGTCTGGTCGAGCTTGCTGTTCAGGTATTTTTCAATGACCAGATCGTTTCTGACCTCAATGAAAAGCCCGGGTTCGTCTGTCTTGAGAGCGGTAAGGTTGATTTCCCATTCTTTTGCATTCGAGAAATTTTTCCTGAGCTCCCCCACCCTTTTATCAACATCGGCATCCGCGGCCAGGAAACCCTCTTCCATGGCCCTTTTCAGCAGTAATTTCCTCTCCATCAGGAAATTGAGAACTTCCGTCTTAATAAATTTCATATTCTCTTTCGTAGGTTTGAAATCAGCCTCTTCATCTTCCTCAAGCTGGACTATATAACGACCTACCGCGCTGTCGAGCATTTCCATCGTTATCTGTTCTCCGTTTATTTCAGCTATTACGCCCATCAGGTTCTCCCATAAATTTATATTTCATCTTCAAGTTCAAGGTGCTGCCCGTTTTTTATTATCTTCATAGGGACGATATCGGCCATAACGTTATGGCCCCCGTCAATCCCGGTTCTTATTCTGATATAATTCGAAGCATAACCCGTCCATTTTCCGTTTTCCATATTCTCGAGAAGTACTGAACACTTCTTTCCGAGGATCACCCTGCGGGCAAAACCGGCCGAAAGTTCGTAAACCTTCTCTTCCAGTATAGAAACCCGCTCTTTCTTTATCTTATCCGGCAGGTCTTTCATTAAAAAGGCCCTGGTGTGCGGCCTGGGGGAGTATGGGAATATGTGCGCCCTTGTAAATTCCGCCTTTTCTGCTATGTTGAGAGTTTCTTCGAATTCCCCGTCGGTCTCTTCCGGAAAACCCGCAATGATATCCGTAGTCAGCCCGCATCCCGGATCCTTGGACCTTATCTTTTCGACAAGGCCGAGATAAAATTCCGGAGAATAAGACCTTCCCATCCTCTTCAGGACCCCCCGGCTCCCGCTCTGGAGGGAAAGATGGAAATGGGAGGCGAGTTTACCTGTATCGAGAAGCCCGATGAGCCTCGTGTCGAATTCATCGGGCTGGAGGGAAGAGAGCCTCAGGCGGAAATCCCCCGGCAACTCTATAATGGACTTTGCCAGGCTGTACAGGGAATCTTCACCGCTGGAGAAACTGCTTATATTTACGCCGGTAAGAACTATTTCTTTATATCCGCCTTCGAGGAGGGCCTTTACATAATCGAGAGCTGACATGGCGCCGATGCTCCTCGATTTTCCCCTTGCCGCCGGGATTTTGCAGTATGCGCAGGATTTTGCACACCCGTCCTGGATCTTAATAAAAGCCCTTGTCCTGTCGAAATGCCTGACGATAGGAAACTCGCCGCCTGCCGGCGGAACGCCGGGACCTGAGGCGATTTTACCGAGAATTTCGGGTATGGAATATTTGTCCTCATTCTTAACAACAATATCCGCAATGCCCTGATCCTGGAGTTTTTCATAATCCGTCGTCGTGTAGCACCCGGTTGCGACGACTTTCTTTCCTAATTTCCTGGCCTTCTTCATTGCCTGGGCCGATTTCGAGTCAGCCCTGCCTGTCACAGAGCATGTATTTACAATTACATAATCCGCATCTTCGGGGCAATCCGCAAGAGCGATAGACCTGGATCTGAGATCCTGGGCCAGCGCCTCGGATTCGAAGTAGTTTAGCTTGCATCCTATCGTTTCGACGAAAACCTTCAATGTTATTCTCCCGGCTGCAGTTGAACAGGGTATTTTAAAGCGTACCTTCACGTATGTCAATACTGTGGGCAAAGCACACAGGGGTGTTAGAGTTGAGAATTTTGTAAAACCGTTCTAATATATCAATATGAGGAAAGCCATTGCCTTTATAGGCGATACCTCATTCGACCGCCGGGGAATGCGATGTTAACGAACAACCCGGACCGCTTTCCGGGCAATAAATGAAATATTAAATTTAAAGAGGCAAAAAATGATCATCAAAGGCAGGCTTTCTTTCCAGGATTACTGGAATTACCAGTTGCATTACGCCATTCCCCGCTACAGCATAATGTTCGCCCTATTTGCAGGCGGCTGCTTCGTGCTGAAATTCGGGGAAAACCTGGGGCTGCATTTCAATCTCCCGCCCATAGAATCCGGGATTATTTTGTCCGTGGCTCTGGCTCTGGCTATTACCTCCGTCCTGTTCACTTCCTTCTATTTCAGGGTGAAAAGTCTTTACAATTCCAGCGAGGCTATGAAATTAGATCAGGAATATGAAACGACGGAAGAGGGACTCAAAATGAAGAACGAAGAAGGAGAGTACACGGTAAAATGGGAGGATATTTCGAAGATATCCTTCTTAAAAACCCACATTCTGATATATACGGGAAAGAGGCAGGCCATCCTTATTCCCCACAGTTATTTCGGACCCGCCAACAGCGTGGAGGAATTCAAGGGGCTTGTCGAAAGGAACCGTTCGAAAACGGGGGCAAGCCTGTGAAGATATTATTTATCGGCGGGACCGGAAATATAAGTTCAGCGGTAAGCAGGTTTATCGCTGCCGGCGGCCTGAAAGACTGTAAAGCGGAACTCCATCACCTGAACAGGGGAATAAGCGCCGCCGGAAGAGAAATTCCGCCCGGCGTGATTTCTCACAGGGGTGATATCGGAAGCGGCTCACTTCCCGATGATATCAGGAATGAAAAATGGGACTGCGTGGTGAACTGGGTGGCCTTCACCGCTGAAGAAGTCGAAAGGGACGTCAGTCTTTTCAGGGGAAAAACCTCCCAGTATATATTCATAAGCTCCGCTTCAGCTTACCAGAAACCCCTGTCAATGCCGGTGATAACAGAATCGACACCGCTTTGCAATCCCTTCTGGGATTACTCGAGGAACAAGATAGCATGCGAGGACAGGCTTCTCGAAGCTTATCGTCATGAAAGCTTTCCCGTCACCATCGTCAGGCCTTCTCTGACTTACGATACCGTTATCCCCGTTGCGATCGGCGGCTTTAAAGAGTACACGATAGCGGATAGAATACTCAAGGGTAAAAAGGTCATTGTCCATGGCGACGGGAAATCGTTATGGACTGTTACTCATGCCGACGATTTCGCGGCCGGTTTTGCCGGGCTTATCGGGAACATCCGCTCAATCGGCCATGCCTTTCATATAACTTCTGACGAGATACTCTCCTGGGACCAGATCTACGGTCTTCTCGCGTCGGCCCTCGGCAGAAAAGCAGACATAATCCATATTGCTTCAGATTTTATCTGCTCAGTCGAACCTTCCTTGACCGGCAACCTCTTAGGCGACAAGGCTGAAAGCGTTATCTTCGACAACAGCAAGATAAAGGCGTTCGTGCCGGGGTTCAAAGCTGTCATACCCTTCTCCGAAGGTATTAAGAGGACTCTTGCCTGGTTCGACGCAGATAATTCGAGAAAAATCGTCCTTGAACAGACCGGCAGGATGATGGACAGGATTATCGAAGCGTACAGCGGAAATTAAATGACATCGTTTGGCTTACTCGTCGGGCGAAAGCTCAATGGAATGGATTTATAAAATTATTTTATTGGACAAATAGATTAATAGTATGTAAGTTTATTATAAGAACAAACTTACAAAGTCCGTTAGGATATTATTTTGGAACCTGTTTTAAAAACGATACTCCTGGTAGAAGATGACATTAACATTTCAATCGCCGAGGAATGCATGCTCAAAGAAGGCGGGTATAAAGTAATTAAAGCCGTTAACGGCGAAGAAGCGGTTGAAGTATTCAAGACAAATAATAATATAGATCTGATTTTAATGGATATTGACCTCGGAGAAGGGATGGACGGAACCCAGGCCGCTGAAATAATCCTTCTCGATCATAAGATTCCTCTTATATTTTTGTCAAGCCATACTGAAACCGAGGTAATCGAAAAAACAGATAAAATTACCTCCTATGGTTTTGTTGTAAAAGGCTCCAGCGATAACGTGCTTTACGCAGCTATCAAAATGGCCTTTAAACTGAGCATCGCCAATGATGATATCCGGAACAAATCGCAATCCCTGATAGATTCCGAGCTGAGATACAGGCGCCTGTTTGAAGCCGCGAAGGACGGAATATTTATTCTCAACAGCGACAGCGGCGCGATAATCGATATCAATCCTTATCTTCTTGAATTGACAGGGTATTCATATGATGAGCTTGTCGGAAAATTTCTCTGGGAAATCAGTCCTTTTAAGGATATAGCTGAAAACAAAAAAAAATTCAAAGAACTTAAAAAACTCACTTATGTCCATTATGAACATCTCCCTCTCCTGAATAAGAACGGAGTCATAGTTGATGTGGAATTCGTCAGCAATGTTTATTCTGTTGGCGATTGCAGTGTTATTCAATGCAATATCAGGGATATAAAAAAACGTAAAGAGCTTGAGGATTCGCGCCAGGCAGAAATGAATAATATGGACGTTCTGCAGCATGAACTCCAGCACAGGATTACGAACAGCCTGGCCATTATTATTTCGCTCATATCGATAGAATCCAGCCGGTCGTCCGTGCCTGAAGTAACCCGGGCCCTCCTGAATATAGAAAACAGGGTCCATTCGATAGCTGATTTATACGGCATGCTGAAGGGTTCCGAAAATTTAAAAACCATCCGCCTGGATAGCTATATCCGTCAAACGGCTACTACCCTCATGGCAAGTTACGCAAAAAAGAAAAGAACCCTGGAATTTCAGCTCGATGATGTTAAAGTCGATTTCAGCATAGCGATTTCAATAGGCCTTATTTTAAACGAGCTTATGACCAACACTCTCAAATACGCATTCCCCGGAGACCGTAAGGGATCAGTTCGCATCCTTCTTGAATGTAAAAAAGATAATGTGCTCTTAGAGTTTTCCGACAACGGGATCGGCCTCCATCCGGAATTCGATATAAATAAATCGAAGGGACTTGGAATGATCCTTGTCAATCTCCTGTCAGAGCAGATAAAGGGCAGTTTTAAAAATGTACCCTCAAAAAAAGGCGTCTTATTCCGTATCGAATTCAAATCATTTCAGGGGAATGCTCATTAAATACCTGCTCAAGGGAGCGATGACCGCCCTGGGTGTGAAACGGACCGCTAAGACCATGAGTTTATTTCCAAGGCCCGGAATTTTTATCCTCTGCCCTTTCATCATGGCATGGTAGCCTGCCATGGCTACTTTCTCCGCCTTCATTGCGCCGCTTTGAAAGATCCTCGTGCCGGTAATACCGGCGCTTTTAGCAAAACCGGTCGCCGTTGCCCCCGGACAGAGGCATGTAACTTTTACACCGGTACCTTTAAGCTCCTCTCCGACGGCGTCGCTGAAACTCAGCACGTAGGCTTTTGTTGCGCAGTATACCGCATTTAGAGGGCCTGAAACGAACGATCCGGTCGAACCGAGGTTGAGGACCCTTCCCCATCCGGCCTTTACCATCCGGGGCAGAAAGAGCCCTGTCAGGCTGGTCAGGGAAACGAGATTTACATTTATCATGCCGGCGAGAGCTTCCGGATCGCTTTCTTTAAAATGGCCGTAAACCTGTGTCCCGGCGTTATTGACAAGGACATCTATTTCTATATTATTCTTCACAATTTCGTTATAAATATTCTGAGGCGACGCCGGATCGGCCAGGTCGGCTGTGATGACCCTGGCTGCTATGCCGTACTTTCCGGATATATCCTTTCTCGCCTGTTCCAATCTTTCCGAAGAGCGGGCGCATAGAACGAGCTCTATGCCATGTGAAGCGAAAACTTCCGCAAGCTCATAGCCTATGCCGCTGGAAGCCCCTGTTATAAGCGCCGTTTTTTTATTTTTCATTATATTCCTCCGCTGTGTATATTTTGCCCTTATTGCCGATATATTATATAATAAAATGCAAGAGGTCAAGTGCATGAATATTAAAACCATCATATACAGGGCGGTCCTGCCCGCTGCCCTGCTGCCTTTCTTCTTAATGGCAGGATGCGGCCTTTACGGCCCCAACGACAACTCCGTGGAAAATTCGACTGATACAAGGCTCGTGGGGACGTGGTCTGGGGGTCAGAATCCTTTTTTCCCGGGAGGAACCAGCGGCATAGTTAGCGATACTTACCAGTTCACCTACGACGGATCATTTTCGGATACATGCACGCCGACAGGCAGTGTCCCGACGACCGTAACCGGCACATACTATATCGACAATACGACCGGGGAGCTGACTCTTGTTACAAGCTATGGCACTGTCGAATATTACTACCAGATTAACTCGGGTGAATCTACTCTTATTATCGACTACTACGGATTATATTCAGGCGAACAATTATACACCAGGCAGTGATTTTCATCCCTTCACGCAGATAACGGGCAGGAGCCTTGCGACCTTCTTCGAAAGACCCGCGTTGTGCGCGTCCGAAACGACCGTATCCACATGCTTGTAGGCGATCCCGCGCCAGGACAGGCTCTTTATAATTATCCCCTTTTTCCCGAGTTTTTCCCCTCTTCCCTCTGCCTCTTCTTGGCCTTGCCTGAAACCTCGTCGAGGTTTCCTGCGCGGCAGGATATGTGTATAGCGGCCTATCTATTTCACTATCAGGCTTCCCGCTTTCCAGAACATAAGGAGAGATTCGAAAGAAGACACCGAGGAAGGGCTCCCGCTGATCACTATCTGGAAACTGCCGTTAGCCATGGGATCGGCGGCTATAAAACCCTTGCAGTTTTTTTTCAGGGATGAAAGGAAAAGCCCCATCAGCCCTCTGTCCTTTTCGCTGCCAGCCTTCAATTCATAAACTTTCGTGCCGAAATTGACCATGTTATTCTCCTGCCGGGGCGGGTTTCCTTCCAGACCCTTCCTGCAGAGCCATTTTATATAGCTTGTCTGGTCCGCCGACAGGTCCTGGAACCATAAGCCGGCCATATTTCCATTTGCGCGTATAACCTTCGCGGGGAGACACTGTTCTCCTAATATTATACTTACCATATCGCCCGCGACCAGAAGGCTGTTTATCCTGATGCCCGCTCCCTGGGGCGAAATATCGAGAATGTCGCATGCAGTGACTGTTCCGTTGCAATCGCAGAGGGCGTTGAATTTAACCGCAGTCCTCTGTTCAGACCTGATTTCCCCGCTCATCTTGCCCCCCGTCAGCATTCGGCTATTATTGATTATAAGACGACATCATTTTAAAATATTAAAAGTTATTTTGCACATTTAAGGAGAGTTTCAAATGTCTTTAATTTATATAATCGCAGACGTCATTCTTCTGTCTTTTTTTATCATTGAGAGACTTCTCAGGCAGGGAGCCGAATCGAAAAGCATGGAAAAGACTTCCCAGGACAGGGGCAGCACCAATTTAATAGCTTTGGCCATGGTAGTTTCAAGCATCCTGGTTTTTATCTCCCCTGCACTTAATTATTACAGGTCGGGATGGACAGGCTGGCCGCTCACGGTCAGCCTCGCGGGGATCCTGATGATGGTTGCCGGATTATCCGTCAGGATCATAGCTGCCCTGACATTGGGAGGATATTATACAAGGGTGCTTAGAAAAACTAAAAACCACAGGATTATATCAAGCGGTATTTATAAATACGTACGAAATCCCGGCTACCTCGGTGTAATATCCCTGCTTGCCGGAGGCGGCATCGCTTCGGGAAACATTTTCTGCATATTCACAATTTTAGCAATTGTCCCCATAAGCTATATATACAGGATCGGGGCTGAGGAGAAGATGATGCTCGAAAGCTTCGGGGATGAATACCGGGAATATATGAAAAAGACGAAGAGGCTGCTCCCTTTCATATATTGATAAATCTTTTAAGCGCCAGGCATCATTCAGCGGCTTATTTTCGATTAACTGCCGTCCTGATGTCAGGGCCGCATTTTGACATAACCTGCCCGCAGGTTATATAATCTTCTGCGAGGTTTTAAAAGGCATGGATATAAAGAAGATCACCATCCGGCGTGCAGCAGGGGGCGGCACCCCTACCCTCCTGTCGACAGACGAATGGTCGGACGATAAAAAAACGAGGACTGTAACAGATTTCGATACAAACGGCGCAGCAGTGCATAAGCAGGTTAACCGTTACGACGGCTCGGACCGCCTGATCTTGCGTGAAGATTCCTATCTTAAAGAAAATATTAGTACTGCCGTCAAATCGGAATATGGAAACATGATAAAAATCGACCGTGAATATTTTTTAGACGGGGGAAACACTAAAACAGTTACCGTTTTCGATAAAGAAGGCCATGTTCTTTCAATAGAAAAATTCGACGACGAGGACCCCTCTTCATTCAGCGGGGCCGTTTATAATGAATACGATGATAAAGGCCTTTTAAAGGCGTCAAGGATCGAAAATTCCGAAAGAAATATAACAGAATCCGCAACCTACACATATGACGCGCAGGGAAGGGATATACGTACCGACAAGGTAAGCCTGGGTATAAAATCTTTCAAAGAGAAATTTTATGATGATAAAGGCCGCCTGGTAAGGGTCAGTTCAAACGGCGGCAATTCACCTGAGGAGGAGGGAAAGGCAGAGATAAAATATAATGAAGATGACGGTTCGAGGGAGGAAATAATTGAACAGGCGGGCGCCGTCATAATTCAAAGGTTCAACGCAGATAACGTCATGACGTACCAGGAAAGGCGGGAGCAGTTCAATCTCAAAAAGGCAGGCGCTTTAAAGATCAGTTATGACTTCGATGAGGGCGGGCTCCTCAGGAGCGTCATCCTGCAGGACGATTCGAATCCGCTGAATTCTTATACCAACCGCTACGAGTATGAATTTTTTGGAGAAAATAATGGATAAATCTTTTAAGATCCGGCAGGCAATCCTCGACGACATTGATACTATCACGACGCTCAGGCTCGATTTTCTGAGGGACCTGGGAACCATAGGAAGCGAAAAAGAGGCTGAAATCCTTACAAAAAAATCCAGAGATTTTTTCCTCCGCAGCATGGCTTCCAAAGAGGCCATGATCTGGTTCATAGAAAAAAATAATAAAATCGTCTCGACAGGCGCTTTTTTAATATTCAAGCACCCTCCCCTTTCGATGAAAGAAACAGGGGTAGACGCATATATATTCAATATCTACACCCTTCCGGAATTCAGAAGGATGGGTCTGGCTACGGAAATAACCCACCTTATCATGGAGGAAGCAAGGAAAGTCCCATGCATGAGAGTATGGCTTCATGCCACTGGAGAAGGGATTCTTCTGTATGAGAAGCTCGGTTTCAAGGCAAAGGAAAACGTGATGGAGTTTATGTTCTAGGAAGGGGATTACTTCACCGCAGAGGCGCTAAGGACTGCAGTCCCGCACCCCAAAAAAAACCGGCAGGTTTCCCCGCCGGCCGATAGTGCGATATAAATTCTACTTGTCTTTCTTTTCCTTGTCATTGCCGGAATTTTTTTCGCCGCCGCCCTTATTATCGCCGCCGCCGTTATTTTTCCCCTGGCCCTGGCCGCTCTTAGCCTGATTATTTTTCTGATTGTTTTGTTTACTATTGCTTTGTTTTACATTGTTCAATGTCAAGGTAGTTTTAACTCCCTGGCCGCTGTTATTATGCTTAATATTCTGATTGTCATGTTTCTGGCCACTGTTATCAACCTGGCCCCTGTCATGTCCGGTAGGCCCCTGCCTTTTCCATCCGTTGTTTTTCCAGTAATGGTTTGCCTTCCATCCCTGCCAGTTATCCCTTACCTCGCCGTATCTCATCCTGGGTGCGCCGGCTATTGAATTCCTCCAGCCATGCGGCGGTGCATATACATCATGGGGGACCATTTCAGCCCTCACTGTAACCCACCTTCCCGAATAACTATCAGACCTGCACCATCCGCCATGCCACGGCCTGTACCAGAACCCGTCGCAGAAAAACACGTCGGACTGGTAACCGTCCATATAATAGGTATCCGTCCCCGGTATTACCACGAGCTGAGGCTCAACCGAAAGAGATATCACGGCCGGTTCGTCGTCGGCTATAGCCAGGCCGTAAGTGCCCCATGAAAGGGCCAGAACACCGGCCATTAATAGGATTGGTTTTAACAGGAACTTTTTCATGTTTTGTCTCCTTCTCAAAATTTAATATCATAAAATGCGGCCGCAGATACCGCGGTTATTTTATTTAAAATTAACTCCAATCAGGCTGCCAGCGGCGAATGTCACAGCAGCCGTGGCCATGCCGACCAGAAGCTGGCGCATCCCTGCCATGATGACGCCTTTGCCAGTCATTAAAGATGTAACGGCGCCGAGTAAAAAAAGGCCGGCTCCGCTTAAAACGGCGCTCGCTATAATTCCGTTATTTCCCGAGAATAAAAGGTACGGTATTACCGGCAGGATGCCGCCCATAGCGAATAGAATGAACGATGTCAGTGCCGCCTTTATGGCCGATCCGCCAAGTTCTTCAGGATTGATGCCGAGCTCTTCCCGGGCAAGGGTATCGAGCATAGAAGCAGGATCGGAGCTCAGGCGGTTTGCAAGCTCTCTTGCCGATTTCTCATCCAGCCCCTTGGCCTGGTATATGAGCGTGAGTTCTTCTATCTCTTCTTCAGGGGCTTCTTCTAATTCGGTTTTCTCCGTGCCGATCTGGTTTTCATAAAATTCCCTTGAATTCTGCACGGAAAGCCATTCCCCAAGAGCCATCGAGAGAGATCCCGCAAGAAGCCCGGACAGGCCTGTCAGAAGTATGTACTTCGTTCCTATCCCCGCCCCGGCGACACCCATTACCAGGCAGAAAACCGATACAAGGCCGTCGTTTGCTCCGAGCACGGCCGCCCTCAGAGAGTTCCCGCCCCCTGTGCGGTGCCGTCCTTCGGATTTCGCAAGATCGCTTCCCTTTATTCCGCCTGACGTGCCCGCAAGGTAACCGAATACCCTCGCATGCGACCTTTCGTCGGAAGGCATTCCGGTCCCTTCGGTTTCCGGCTGCCCGTCATAGCCCGAAGCTGCGGATTTCTCAATAGAAGCTAAAGCCGGCAGAACTGCGGCGTTGCCAAGCCTCCCGGCAAGCCAGCCGTAAAATCTCGTCTTGAATGTCTGCCTGAAAACCGGAATCGTCACCCCGGCCTGGATAAGCTTTTTTTCCCAGAAAGAGGCATGTTTTTTTTCAGTCTCTGAAAGTTTTATATAAATCTGTTTTAATTCGGGATTCTTTTCCGCTGCGCCAAGATGAGAATACAGGGCAATGGCATCGGTTTCAGAACGAAGGTTGTCAAGGTATCTTTTCAGGTCCTTACCTTTATTCATATGAACTCCATCCGAATCAGGTTTTCTGGGTCTTCCCGAGCTTTCTGATGATAAGCGCAAGTACAGGGATAAATATTATTGAAAAGACAAAAAGCATGGTGATAGATAGGAGAAGGTTTTCCTTGAGGAAAGGTATTTCCCCTAACAGCATACCCATTATTACAAAGGCGCTTACCCATAGCAATGCGCCTATGAGGTTGAATATTAAAAATTTCCTGAAATTCATCCTGGCAATACCGGCGATAAAAGGGGCAAACGCCCTCACGAACACAACAAATTGCGAGAAAACGATGGTAAATCCGCCGAATTTTTCATAAAACTGGTGTGCCTTTCTGAGATTACTGATATTGAATATTCCCTTTTTCTTCTCATGGAAAGCCTTTTCCTCAAGAAAATATCCTATCCAGTAATCGCAGATATTCCCGAGGAAGGCGGCGGCTATGAGGAGCGGAATAAGTATATACCATTCGAAAGAACCCGTAGCCGCCAGCGCTCCCGTGGCAAACAGGATGGAATCTCCGGGCAGGAACGACATGAATATAAAGCCCGTCTGGCAGAATATTACAAGGCATAAAAGAAAATAAGTCAGGATGCCATGATTGAATATGAGAATATCCATGCTGTTTTCAAGGTTTGAAAAACTGTTTATTATCATATTGAGAAAGTCCATAATTATACCCGCTCCGGTTGATTATGAATTATAGCATCATTAAAAATAAATTGGAACTAAGAGAGCCGCTTTGTTTTAAATCAGGCTTTCTCTTCAAGGGCCCGTGACGCTGTATAAAGGCATCCTACTCCTGAAAGATGATAGGCGACACGCAGAGCCTCTGCAATTTCCTGCGTGGTTGAACCTGCTTTAATGGCCGCGTTCGCAAGGAATTTCACGCCGTCTTGTGCGCCGTTTGCAGCATCGAATGCAAGAGCGATAAGCAGTTTGAACTTCCTTGGCAGTGCTCCGTCGCCGTAGATGAGCTTGTCTGAATTTTTGATAAATTCCATGAATTCGGGATCGATCGCGGTAATACCTTCAAGCGGATTTTTAGGCATAAAAGCCTCCCTTATTTTTCAAAAAATGCTTCCCTGCCGGGGTAATGCAGCCTCGCTCTTGCCGCCTTCTCCGGATAAGTAAAATAAGTTACTTCTGATGATGAGCAGAGCTCTCCTGCACCGTCTTTTAATTCCGCATAAATCACCATTAAATTGCCTGTAATATCTTTGAGCTTAGAACGTATCTCTATCCGTCCTTTATTTATATATACCGGTCTGATATATTTTACATCGATCCGCGAGGTGACGCCGGCGGTATTCTTCTTTACATATATAAACCAGCTCGCAAGTTCATCCATGAGAGCCGCCTGGATGCCCCCATGCAGGATTTTTCCATAGCCCTGGAAATGATCAAGAGGCTGCCAGACAGCGCAGACTTCATCCCCCTCTTCGAAGAATTCCATTCTCAGGCCATGATTATTATCCGGAGAGCAGCCGAAGCAGTTATATCCGCTGATCTCTGTAAACGGGTTGATGATTTTTCTCATGATATGATTCTAAAAAGGGGGCTTTTAAAAATCAAAAATCCGCTTTGCGTTTTAAATCAAAATGTTTAGATTCCAATAGAAGCGCAATGATCGCGGAGGGTTTATGGATAAAAATTCGTATAAATACGTAATTATCGGAAGCGGGTTGGCAGGCGTTTCAGCCGCCGGGGGGATAAGGGAAGCAGACAAAACGGGTGATATTCTGATGGCGGGTATGGAAAATAACATGCCGT
The DNA here is from genome assembly GCA_964533855.1 of uncultured Brevinematales bacterium. GTDB lineage: Bacteria > Spirochaetota > Brevinematia > Brevinematales > JAOACQ01 > CAVYGN01. The sequence goes on along the minus strand of CAZHNM010000007.1, from coordinate 102,022 downwards.
ACGACAGGCCGCCGCTTACAAAAAAGCTCTGGACAGGCGCGAAAAAAGTTTCCGAGATTTTTCTGCATGATGAAAACTTCTATAAGAACCAGGGTATAGATTTATACCCCGGGTACGCTGCCGCTCAGATAAAACCGTCTGAAAAATCGGTTGTTTTCGAGGACGGGCGGGTAATCGCTTACTCAAAACTACTCCTTGCCACAGGCGGCATCCCTCGGAAGCTCGGTATTCCCGGAGGCGGAACCGGTGAAATCTGTTATTTCAGAACCCTTAACGACTATCAGAATATCCGGAGGCTGGCCGGTGAAGGGAGCAAAGCGCTTGTTATAGGAGGAGGGTTTATCGGAACTGAAATAGCAGCTGCCCTCAATATGAACAAGGTTTCAGTCACAATGGTCTTTCCAGAGGAATTCCCGGCTTCCCGTGTTTTTACGGAAGTTCTCGGCAAAAAGATCCTTGACAATTATAGGGAAAAGGGTATTGAAGTGCTTTGCGGCGATCTCCCGGTATCTATCGAAAAAAAACAGGGACATTTGCTGACAAAAACAAAGAACGGCAGGGAAATAATATCGGACTTTATCATCGCCGGGATCGGTATAATTCCGGATACAGTACTCGCGCAAAAAGCCGGTCTGGCTGTCGGCAACGGCATTACAGCCGATGAGAATCTCCGGACGTCGGATCCCGATATTTACACAGCAGGCGATAACACTAATTTTATTTCAATATCTTCAGGAGAACGCATGCGGCTTGAGCACTGGGATAATGCCATCTGGCAAGGCAAAACAGCAGGTTTGAATATGGCCGGCCAAAAGACGCCATATAACCATATCCCGTATTTCTTTTCCGATTTTTTCGATTTCGGGTTCGAGGCGGCAGGCGACATTAACCCGAAATCAGGAACCATCTCTTTCTGGAAAAAAGAATTCGACACCGGGATTATATATTATATGAAAGACGGGCTTGTCAGGGGGGTCATGCTCTGCAATGTCTGGGACAAAATAGACATGGCAAGGGAATTGATCGATAAAAAGGAAATTCTGAGCGGCGAAGAGCTTAAAACCGCTATTGTTTTTTAACAATGTGCCGATTTAACTATAAGCTTTATTGACGGAGAAAAAATGCAGCCCTATATTCTGAAAGGTAAAAACGCCCTTGTTACCGGGGCCGCCAGAAGGATAGGTAAAGACATATCCCTGACCCTGGCGACCGAAGGTGTGAATGTTATCCTGCATCACAGGAATTCTTCGAAAGACACGGAAGCTCTTGCCTCGGATCTAAAAGGGCTAGGCGTTAATGCATGGGTAATACGCGCCGATTTTGAAAAGCCCGGTGAATATGAAAAAGTAATATCAGGGGCGCGATTTGCATGCGGGAGCAATATCGATATCCTGATAAACAGCGCATCGATTTTTCCCGAAGGTACTGCCGGGGATTTAGAGTGGCCCGAACTCTCAAGGAACATGCTGGTCAATGCCTGGGTCCCTTTTTATCTTGGAAGGGAATTAGCAGCCCAGTCAGAAGATGGTGTTATCATCAACCTTCTCGATTCGAGGATAAAAGACTCCCATGACCCTTCCCATACGGCATACATAATAAGTAAAAAACTCCTTGAATCCCTGACCCTGATTATGGCAAGGGAATTAGCCCCCAAGATAAGGGTAAACGCGGTAGCACCCGGCCTGATACTGCCGCCTCCGGGTAAGGACGCTTCATACCTCGAAAATCTGACAGGTTCTGTTCCCCTGAAGAGGCATGGAAACGCCGAGGATGTAGCCCAGGCCGTTTTGATGCTTGTCAGGAACGCCTTCATTACCGGTGAAACGGTATTCGTAGACGGAGGAGCAAGCCTGTAAGGAGACCTTGCATGGATAGTATTTTAATCAGAGACCTTCTTGCCCGGTGTATAATCGGAATCAATGAGGATGAGAGAAGGGAGAAACAGGATGTCCTGATCAATATAACCCTCAGAGCGGACCTGAAAAAAGCCGGAATTTCCGACAGATTCGAGGATGCTGTTGATTACAGGGCTATAAAAAAAAGTATATTTGAAACAGCCGAGTCTTCGAGTTTTTTCCTTGTAGAAGCTCTCGCAGAAAAAGTCGCTTCTCTCTGCCTGTCTTACGACGGTGTTAAAGCCGCTAAAATATTAGTGGAAAAGCCGTCTGCGTTAAGATTCGCCAGGAGCGTCGGGGTAGAAATATACAGGACCAGGGGGGCTTAAAGTGACCCCGGTTTTTATCGGCCTGGGATCGAATATAGAACCCGAATCCAATATAAACAAGGCATTAAAGCTTTTGAATATGGAAATCCCATTAAATGGAATATCGACCTTCTACCTGACCGGGGCTGTAGGAAGGCCCCATGATCCGTTCTTTTATAACGGCGCCGTGAGAATATTTACGGATTATTCTCCGGAGTATCTCAAATTCTCTTTATTGAGAGTTATAGAAGCTGCTCTGGGCCGCAAAAGGAGCCCGGGCGGGGACAGGTTTCTGCCCAGGACTATGGATCTTGATATTCTCGCATATGGAAGCCTTTCGATCCATAACGACAGATTAGACATACCGGACCCCGATATAAGAAAACGCCCATATCTCGCGGCTGAATTATCCGAGCTGGATGCGCAGCTTTATTTTCCTGAATGGGGCCTTGGCATAGAAAATATTTTTGAAAATTTTAATGATTATGCTTTTAAACCGTTAATTGATTACACGGGAAAATTAAGGGAGGAGTATCCATGGACACCAAAAAAGTTGAGCGCCTCGTAACAGAGCTTCTTATCGAGATAGGGGAGGATCCTGCCAGGCAGGGTCTGCTTAAAACTCCGCAGCGTTTTGCGGAATCGATGCAGTACCTGAGTTCGGGTTACAGCATGGATGTCAAAACCGTGCTTCATGACGCTATATTCGATCAGGAAACAAATAATATGATCATTATAAGGGACATTGAAATATATAGCCTGTGCGAACACCATCTTCTCCCGTTTTTCGGGCGCTGCCATATCGGCTATCTTGCCCTTGACAAAGTGCTCGGAGCAAGCAAGCTTGCCAGGATCGTGGATGTATTCGCAAGGAGGCTGCAGATCCAGGAACGGCTTACCGACCAGATCGCCAACGCAATTCATGACTCAATAGAAACCGACGGGGTCGGCGTCGTGATAGAAGCCAAGCACCTCTGCATGATGATGAGGGGTGTTGAAAAGCAGAACTCCAATATGATAACTTCTTCAGTGCTCGGCGCTTTCCGCTCCTCTCATACTACCAGGAGCGAATTCCTGTCCCTGATCTACCAGAACGAGAAATGGTGACTTCAGCGGATGAACCTGCCTATACGCCTTAGATAGCTTTAATTTGACAATGCATAACTATCGGGATAAAATTTCATTAAACGTTTTTTGATAAATACTGACCACTATAATCCGGATAGAAATATTTTTTGGGGGAGAAAGTTGCTATGGCTCTTAAAATTCATTCGTTTTTTTGCGTGTCATTAGTGTCGATCGTCATTCTGATATCGGGGTGTGCCGCGTCGCCGTCAACTTCGTCGGGCGGCAAGAGTTACAGTTTAACTCTTGAAGGCTGCAGCTGGGTGGACGATCCATCCGGTACCCCGTATGAAGGGGAATTTACAGCGGAATTGGTTAATACCGGCCCCACTATTCCCTCAAACTTATATACTGTACTATGCATAATAGCCGCGAACCAGGGCGGCATGTCAGCGAGCCAGCTGATTTACAGTACCACTGCCGATGTGATTGTCCCTGAAGAAATTGCTGCGGGCCTTCCCTCGAATTACGAGATACAGTACATTAATGCAATCGGAAGTTTAACAACCAGCTCCAGCGATGGGAATGATTATTTTTACGCCCTGGGGGTTGTCTGCGATTCAATAGTTTGACTGCTTACCAGTTTAACAGCACCGCGGTCTCATCCCTGTCAAAAATATCCAGCCAGCCGGTAAACGTTGCCGGTTCAAAGGGGTTGCTGAATTATTTGATTTCAAATGAGGTATCCGGCCTAAAGCCCGTACCGGTCCTGAAATAGTTCGGATTTCACAGATTCCCGGACGCTGCTCCTCAGGGCAGGGGAATCCGTGAAACTTTATTTTTTATTCAATACTACTTGTTGTACAGCGGCCTCTCGTGGTATGTAGTATGGAGCATCTCTTTTGCCTTCTCGGAGAGCGGCGAACCGAGGAATTCTTCATACAGCTCCTTTATATAAGGGTTCTGGTGAGAACATCTCCTGACTTTATCGCGGTCGTCCTGGTACAGGCCGGCAGCCCTTTTCTTGCGGATCTCGTCGGTAGCCCCGTAAGGCTGGCCGCCGCCGCCGACGCAACCGCCCCTGCATGCCATAACTTCAATGAATTCATAGGGAAGAGGTTTCCCTTCCCGTTTTGCCTCTTTTATCTCTTCCATGATCTGCCCGACATTGGCTATTCCGTGAGCGACTGCAATTTTTACGGGAGTACCCTCGATATCGACTGTCGCCGATTTTATCCCTTTAAGTCCCCTGGTTTCAATGAAATCCACATTTCCAAGCTCTTTATTTGTTATGAGGTGGTAAGCGGTTCTCAAGGCCGCTTCCATTACGCCTCCCGTTGCTCCGAAAATTGTACCAGCCCCGGAGTAGTCGCCCAGGATGGAATCCGCTTCGGAATCGGGAAGATTGAGGAAATCTATGCCCGAAGCCTTGATCATACGTGAAAGCTCCCTTGTAGTAAGCACAACATCGATATCCTGGTAGCCGCTGGCGAACATTTCATGAGCCCTGGTGATCTCGTACTTTTTTGCAGTGCAGGGCATTATCGAAACCGAATAAATTTTCGCCGGATCCAGCCCCATCTTCTTTGCATAGTATGTCTTTGAAAGGACGCCGACCATCTGGTGCGGGGATTTCGCCGTTGAGAAATATGGTATCATTTCGGGATAAAATTTCTCAAGATAATCCACCCATCCCGGGCAGCAGCTCGTGATAAGCGGCAATTCGGCTTTATTATGGCTGAAACGCTCGACAAGTTCTGAAGCCTCTTCCATGATCGTCAGGTCTGCTCCGAAATTCGTGTCGAAAACAGCGTCAAAACCGAGCCTTCTTAAAATCGTATACATCTTTTTTGTCGTTACGGCGCCGGGCTCAAGCCCGAAAGCCTCTCCTAAGGCGACACGGGTCGCGGGAGCTATCTGTACTATTTTATGTGAATCGGGATTCTTGAGTCCTTCCCATACAGCGCTGTTGTCGCTTTTTTCATAGAGTGCGCCGACAGGGCAATGCGCAGTGCACTGGCCGCATTTTATGCAGGTGCTATCCTGAAGGAATGTATCTGCGGAGGGTGCGATTCTCATGTTATAGCCCCTGCCGATAAACTCGATAGCCCAGACGTTCTGCATGATCTGGCATACTTCGACGCAGCGGCCGCATTTGACGCATTTCTCGGGATTCAAAACGATGGAACCCGTGGAATTGTCGACCGGGTGGTTCACCAGGAGTTTCGGAAAATCGACTTCCCTGATGCCGAAATCCCCCGCGAGCTGCTGGAGTTCGCAATTTCCGTTCCTGGGGCATTGCAGGCAGTCGTTGGGATGGTTTGAAAGTATGAGTTCCAGGACTGTTCTCCTGATCTCGAATATCTCGGAATCATGGGTGGTTATTTCCATGCCTTCTTCCACAAAAGTTGTGCAGGCCCGGGACATCCTGGCGGACCCTTTGATCTTGACAATGCAGAGGCCGCAGGCCGCGCTCGGCGGAAGATCCGGATGGTTGCAGAGCTTGGGTATGTTTACCTGAACTAACTTCGCAGCCTCGAGGATCGTCCTGTCGTTATTGACTTTAAACGGAATCCCGTTGATCTTTATATTTACCTTGACAACATTGTCCATGTTTCCCCCTATTCTCTAATAACTGCGGCAAATTTACAAACCTCGAAGCATGTACCGCATTTTATGCACTTCAGCTGGTCTATCGTATACGGCTTTCTCTTCTCGCCGCTGATGCAGGAGACAGGGCATTTCATGGCGCATAGACTGCAGCCGATGCATTTCTCCGGATCGATCACATAGCTCAGGAGGCTCTTGCAGGAGCCGGAATGGCATTTCTTTTCCTGTATATGCTCTATGTACTCGTTTTCAAAATATTTCATGGTAGACAGCACAGGATTGGGCGTATTCTGCCCCAGTCCGCAAAGGGATGCTTTCTGCATCGCAGCGCATATTCTGTTGAGATTCGTAAGATGCTCCATTTCGCCCTTTCCGATACTTATCATTTCCAGGGCCTCTAGGAGCTGCTTGCCTCCTATGCGGCAAGGGGAGCATTTACCGCAGGATTCGTCGACAGCGAACTGCATATAAAACTTGGCTATGTCTATCATGCAGTCGTCTTCGTCCATTATAATAAGTCCGCCTGAACCCATGATAGCCCCGAGTTTTTTAAGGCTTTCAAAATCTATCGGTATATCCAGGTATTCCTCGGGAATAACTCCGCCCGAAGGTCCCCCGCTCTGGGCAGCCTTGAATTTCTTTCCGCCCCTGATCCCGCCGCCGATATCGAAAATAACCTCTCTGAGCGTAGTGCCGAGAGGCACCTCGACAAGCCCGGAATTATTGACCTTTCCCGTGAGCGCGAATACCTTGGTTCCCTTGGATGTCTCTGTCCCGATGCTTGAATACCATGCCCCGCCCCTTGTAAGAATGACAGGTATGTTTGCCCAGGTTTCAGTGTTATTTATTACAGTAGGCTTGCCCCAAAGTCCCTTGGTCGCCGGAAAAGGCGGCCTGGGCCTGGGCATACCCCTGTTTCCTTCAATGGAAGCTAAAAGGGCTGTTTCCTCGCCGCAGACATAAGCGCCCGCGCCGAGCCGGAGCTCTATATCGAAATCGAATGAACTTCCAAGAATATTTTTTCCCAGGAGGCCATGATTCCTGGCCTGCTCGATCGCTAATTCCAGTCTCTGGATAGCTATTGGATATTCCGCCCTTATGTAGATGAAGCCCTCGTGGGCTCCTACCGTATACCCGCCTATGATCATGGCCTCGACGATCGAATGAGGGTCCCCCTCGATGGTGCTCCGGTTCATATAAGCCCCGGGATCTCCCTCGTCCGCATTGCATATGACATATTTTGTTTCGGATTGAGCTTTCTTTGTAAACTCCCATTTCATCCATGTAGGGAAACCTGCTCCGCCCCGCCCGCGCAGGCCCGATGTTTTGAGTTCTTCGATTACTCCTTCCGGAGAAAGCTCAAAAAGCGCCCTTTCAAGACCCATGTAGCCGTCCCTGGCTATGTACTCGTTTATATCCTCTGGATTGATTACCCCGCAATTCCGGAGAATTATCCGGAACTGTTTCTGATAAAAATCCATGCCCGGAAGCTTGACGTTCTTCGTGCTCTTTTTTCTGTCGTACAGGAGCCGGGTAACTTCTTTGCCGTCATCGAGCAGACTCCTGACTATTTCCCCGGCATCGTCAGCTTTGACATTGACATACAAGATCTCATCGGGCATGATCTTGACAACGGGTCCTTCCCCGCAGAAGCCCAGGCACCCTGTCTTGACGACCTGTATTTCATCCTTGAGCCCTTCGGCAATCAGTTCTTTATTAATATTATCATAAATCCGCAGGGATTCTTTCCCGCCGCAACCCTCTCCACCGCAGACCATGACAAATTTTCTGTAACCCATATTCAGAAGCCCCCCTTAATTCAGGATGTCTATGGCAGGCTTGTCATAGACATAATCGTTTAAAAGCTGTTTCTGGATAACATGCCTTTCCATAATCTTCCCGGCAACGACGGGCGTAACCCTTCCATAAAGAATGGCGGGCATTCCCGGCGTCCTGACCTCCACCGTGGGCTCCACATAGCAGCTGCCCATGCAGCCGGTCTGCTTTACCTCGATGTCTTTGAGGCCGAGCTTGGCAACCTGTTCATTGAATGCCTTGAGTGTTTCTCCGGCGCCCGCGGCCTTTCCGCATGTGCCCATGCCCACAAGAATCGTTGTCACCGGACCCGAATTTTTATCGCTCATTTTCTTTTTCTCTTTTAATCTGAATGCCTGTAATGTTTTAAGATTGAATTTTTCCATCGAGTTCCCCCTTATATCTTCTTGCTGAATATGGCCAGGATTTCAGGTATCTCTTTCTTGGTAAGCCTTCCGAAAACCTCGTCATTTATTGTCAGTACCGGGGACAATCCGCAGCAGCCGACACACCTGACGACTTCGAGTGAAAATAATTCATCTTCCGTAATCCCGCCTACGCCGATGCCAAGATGCACCTCAAGCTCCTTTAGCAGGTCTTCGCCGCCCTTCAGATAGCAAGCCGTCCCGAGGCACACGGCAATTTTATTCTTCCCGGGCTTTTTAAGTTTGAAGAAATGATAGAATGTCGTTATACCGTATATTTTTGCCAGGGGCACGTTCAGCTTTCTTGAAAGCTGTATCGCGACTTCCCTGGGTATAAACCCGTATTCTTCCTGGACCCTGTGAAGGATCATTATGAGGCTGCCGCGGACGTCCTTCCATTTTTCAATGTACTTAAGAAGGTTGTCGCTGAAGTATACGGCGGCTTCTTTTTTTTCAAACATGTTTTCCTCCTGGGAAAAAGATCAAGAAAAGCATCAGGATACGATGATAGGAGTGCTTAATTTACAGCCATATTCTATGGCTAAAATTATGACATAAGTGCTGAATTTTATCAAAATAATTGAAGGAAGCCCGGTGCATAATATTTATTCGTATCTCAATGCGTCTATCGGATTTAAAGTTGACGCCTTCCTGGCCGGGTAAAATCCGAAAAATACGCCGACAACAAAAGAAAAAACCGAGGCTAAAAGCACGGGCGGTAATGAATAAACTATTGGCTGGTCAAACCCGACATTAATAATAAAAGCGACTACGTATCCGATCAGGATCCCGATACCGCCCCCGGCAAGCGATAATACAACCGCTTCGACAAGAAATTGAAGGAGAATGTCGTTTCCCCTTGCCCCGATCGCCATCCTTATCCCGATCTCCCTGGTTCTTTCGGTAACCGACACAAGCATGATATTCATGATCCCTATTCCGCCAACGAGCAGGGAAATGCTCGCCACGACGGCTAACAGGACGGTTACGCTGCCGGTAATCTGGTTAGCGGTGTTGATTATATCGGCCTGGTTCCTGACCGCGAAATCGTTGGGAGCGCCCTCGGAGATCTTGTGCGACGCCCTCAGAATCGTAGTGATCTCATCCTGGGAGGCGCTCATCTGGTCGGGTGAAACGCTGCTGCACAGTATAGACTGGACATAGCGGCTCTGGTTGAGCCTGTACTGCACGGTAGTATACGGGGCAAGTATGACGTCATCCTGGTCCTGCCCGTTGCCTGAAAAACCCTTCGGGGCAAGGAGTCCGATTATTTTGAAGGGTTCGCTCCTGATCCGCAGCCTCTGCCCGACAGGATCCATATTCGGGAAGAGATTGGAAGCTACGGTGTTTCCTATTACACAAACCCTTGTCTGGGACCTTATATCGCTGTCGGTGAAAAAATTGCCGTTCGAAAGGGTCCATTGCCTTATATCGAAAAAGTCGGTTGAAACTCCGAAAACCGAGGTGCTCCAGTTGCCTACGCCGCCAATAGTCTGGGCCGTGACCCTGATCGAGGGGGAAACGCCTGCTAAAGTCGAGGAGTCCTTTTTAAGTTTTACGATGTCATCGAGGGTGAGCCTCGAATATGTACCCCCGCCGTAGCTGACGCCTCCTGAAGTGAAAGCGGCAGGAAATACGGTCAGAAGGTTGACGCCCAGGCTCTGAACCTGGTCCCTGACCTGCTGCTGTTTGCCCTGGCCGTAAGCGACCATTATGATGAAAGCGCCCACTCCTATAATGATTCCGAGCATGGTCAGCAGGGTCCTCATTTTGTTTTTAAATATTGACTGGAGAGCGACCTTTAATAAAAATGTCAATTTCATATTTCTTCCTAAAGCGCCGGTTAAAGAGCCGGCGTCGAATCAATCTCTTTAGAAGCTTCCTTCGGCTTTTTGTTAATATGGTCCCTGATTATTTGCCCGTCCCTGAATTCGACAATCCTCTTTGTATATTCGGCAATATCGTTTTCATGTGTCACGAGAACGATAGTTATTCCCTGCATGTTCAATTCCTGGAACAGAGCGATTATCTCCACGCTTGTCTTCGTATCGAGGTTTCCGGTCGGTTCATCCGCGAGGATAAGGGCGGGCGAATTAACAAGGGACCTCGCTATGGCGACCCTCTGCTGCTGCCCCCCTGACAGCTGGTTTGGAAAATGCATTACCCTGTCGCCGAGCCCGACCTTTTCGAGGGCACGTCCGGCTAATTTTATAGAATCTGCCGCAGGGCCTGCTTCCCTGTTATATAACAGGGGAAGTTCGACATTCTCGAGCGCGGTGGTTCTTGAAAGCAGGTTGAAGCCCTGGAAAACGAACCCGATCTTCCTGTTTCTAATATCGCTCAACTGGTCTTTGGTAAGGGTGTTTACCCTTATCCCGTCAAGATAATAGTCTCCCCCTGTGGGGGTGTCAAGACAGCCGAGTATATTCATTAGTGTGCTTTTTCCCGAGCCGGATGCCCCCATTATCGCCGTGAAAGCCCCCTGCTCTATCGACAGGTCTATGCCTTTGAGAGCCTCCACTTTAACATCGCCGGTCGAATAAACCTTGGTCAGGCCTACTGTTTTGATTACTATCCCATTCTCATTATTCATAAAGCATTACCTTCCCATGCCTCCGCCCATTCCCGGTACGCCAACTCCGGGGATCCTGCCGGGCTGCGGCTGGGACGGCTGGTTGGACAGTGAAATTCCGCTTACAACCATCATTCCTTCGCTTATCTTATCCGAATCGATTTCGGTCATAACGCCGTCTGAAAGGCCGATCTTTGCCCGAATCGGCGCTATCCTGCCGGTATCCTCGTTATAGATAAGGAGCATGACCGTTCCGGCCTGATTGGTCGAACTGCTTCCGGTTCCGCCGGGACGCCGCTTCTGGCCGCCGCCGAAGATCTGCCTTAATACCTCGGAAGTAGGATGAAATTTCAGGGCTGAATTAGGAATTTCCAATATATTGGTCTTTTTATCGGTAACAATGTCGATAGTTGCCGTCATCCCGGGGAAAAAAAGACCCTTCGAGTTATCAACATCGATAATAACCTGGTAATTCACAACATTCTGAACAAGGGCCGGCATAACATAAATATCATGGACCGTTCCATCGAAAGTTTTATCCATATATGCCTGCAGGGTAAACCTGGCTTTCTGCCCGCGCCTGACAACCCCGATATCGCTTTCAGCAACCGAGGCCACTATCTGCATACGGCCCGTATCGGCGGCGATCACAAAAAGAGGAAGCCCGGCATAGGAAAGCGAGCCAACGGCATTTCCCACGTCGATATTCCTCTGGACGACAACGCCCGACATTGGGGCATATATATCGCAGTTGGAATAATTGACCTGGGCTGTTTCAACCTGCGCCCTGGCCACCTCGACCATTGCTTTTGAGCTGTCAAGAATATTTTTGGACGCTTCGAGGTTGGACTGGGCTGTGAAATTCTGGTCGAAAAGAGCCTTGGTGTCGTCATAATTCTGCTGGGCCTGGGAAAGCGACGATTGCACGCTGTGGAGGTTTGCTACCGCCTGGTCAAGGGATGCCTTGAATGCGGTGTCGTCGATCTTTGCCATGACCTGTCCCTTGTAAACTTTTTTATTAAAATCCGAATATATCTTTACAATAGTGCCGGCGTCCAGGGCATTGACATTATTCGTGAATTCGTATTGAAGATTGCCGGTGCTCTCGATCGTGTTCTCGATATCACCCCTGGTGATCTTTGCATATGTGAAGTCAATTTTATGTTTCATGTTCAAAAAAAAGATTAGAGCGGCGGCTATTATAACTACCAGTACCGCAAGAATAATAATAGTTCTCATTTTCATAAATCATTCTCCTTGTTCAGCCCTAAAGGGTTCTCCCCTTTGTTTTACCGTAAAAATCCACTCCGCCTTCACGTTCGAGAATGAGCACGGCGTCGATGTATGACTGCATAGCCTGATAATAGGCTAACAGGGCCTGGTCGTAAGCTATCTGGGCGTTTTCCACGTCAAGGTCGACGGCGGCGCCTCTTGCAAAAAGGCCCTTTTCCAGATCAAGGCTTCTCTTTGCTATATCGAGGTTATCTGACTGGCTGACAACAGTCTCCTTCAATTCCTCTATCTGCTGGACCTGGGATTTAACCGATTCCCTGATAGTGTTGATCTGTTCCGAATTTGAATATTCAAGCTGTTTTATCCCTTCATCCATAGCCTCTATGCTCTTTGATAATGATGAAAAAGGGAGAATGGCGTCGAGAGGCATTGAAAGCTGGAGATCTATATTCCAGCCCGGAGTCCAGCTCCTCGTGTTTATCGGGTCGCCCGATGAATTGATATAATCCTCGTCGAATGTATATCCCAGGTTTACAGATGGCAGGCGGGACAGGTCCGCAGTCTGCTTATTAAGCCTGGATGACTCCAGATTAAAAACAAGGGTTTTAAGGCTTATGTCATTGGAAAGAGACATCTCAAAATATTCCATTTCATTTGTCGCTTCCGCATCAAAATTCGTCAGGTCCATGAAATTGCCGACAAATTCAACCGAGTCATAATTGGAAATATTCAGCACATCGCATAGAGAGGCTTTTGCTAATACTTCGCTGTGCCTGGCTTTCAGCAAAAGGGGGATATTCGATTTATAGGGAAGGATCGCCTTTAAATAATCCAATTCGGAAATCATTTTCCTCTGGTACTCAGCCTCGGCTGTCGCGTTTACACCCTTCAGATAGCTGTCTATTTCGGTGTAGATCTGGACATTTTCATGCAGAAGAAAGAGGTTATAAAAATTAGTTGTTATCGAGAGCTCTATCCCTTTTTTAAGGTCCTCTAATTTATCTGTTGCAAGCTTAACATTGAGCTGCTGCGTTATGACGGCATTCCAGTATTTGAGCCCCGCGAAAATCGGTTTTGTAAGGGAAATGGAGGATGAATAATTGTCCTGGTATGTATTTGTGACGGCTATTGACTGGTTCCCTGTGTTTTCCGTGTATGTGCCCTTTGAAGCAGTCTCTGGATCTATATAGGTAAATGTCCCGTTAGCCGTGACAGTCGGTATCCATAATTGGGCCTGGTTCTGGCCTAAAAGGGCCTGGGCGACTTTAACGTTCTTCCGGGCCTGCAGGATGTCAAGATTGTTCTTGAGGGCCGTATCGATTGCGTTCTGCAGGGTCATAGTCGTAGTATCGCCGCCTCCGGCGTAAATTCCGCCGGCAAACAGCAGCGCTGCAAAAGCTAAAAAAAGAAAACGTATTTTCATCAATATTCACCAGCCGTAAATTGAAAATTTGTTCCTTGGGCAACTTCTGACATTATAAGTAATAATTTAATAAAAAAGATGCCCGAAGTGAAATCTGTTCAGGATTTCAGCTTTTCATTGATCAGCCAGAATAAAGCCTTTTCCACTCCGCCGTATTCTTCGAAAGTATACGTTATAAGGTCCCTGGCCATTTCGAGCCTGAAGCATGGAATGTGCAGTTCGCCGTAAAACCAGTCTATCTCGTCGCCGAATTTAGGATAGTTGGTATAGTCCTGTTCCGCCCTGTACCCGTAGCCTACCCTTTTCGCGAATTCTTCGCAGGTGCCGACAAGGGCCGGATCGTTTATTTTATCCTTTTTATATCCCCAGGGATAGAGAAGCCTCCGGCCGGGGGAATGAAGCGATATTGCGAAATAGGGTTTGACCGCCCTTGTCAGATCCATGACAGCCCTGGTTTCCGGTTCGCTTCCGGGCTTTGCACCGGCATAGAATACACTGTATGGGCTGGATTGGAATTTCCAGCCGCAGGGAAAGTTCCTGTTTATATCGACGCCCTGTGTATAAACCCTCGGGTTTTTTTCCGAAGGTGAAAATCCGAGGTTTTTTCTCGCATTGTAATACGGTTTGGGAATATACTGCATGTAATCGAAGCCGTCCGGATTAACAGCCGGAACAATATACACTGTCGCGTAAGGGCTTACCCCGGCTTTCATATTGGAGGCGAGAGTTTCAGCGAAACGAACTCCGCATTCGTAACCGGGCCATTCAAGGGAATGGGTGCCGCCTATTATCAGGAGGCGCTTCTCCCCTCCGCCGGCTGCGGCGCTTTCTCCGGTAAACTTCACGCAGAGCAGATCCCTGCCTCCATGGGTTTTGCCAATGACGGAAATGGAGATTTTACCCCCTGTTATGCCGTTGGTAAGGGCTTTGATCCTTGCCTCGAGTTTCGAATAATTATAAAGTGACCTGTTGATTTCCTGTCCTGCCAGCAGGGAAGACATTAAAACGAGCATTAATACCGCGGGTATTCTGGTAAACATAGTTAAGACCGTCCTTATTCCATTTAAAAGAAGAAGGATTGTAGATCATTCGGGATATTTTCGCAAATAATCCCGGAAAAACCGTTTAGAATTCTATTCTGAAACCAGCGAGGGGTATTATTCCCAGGTCTTTCTGCTCAACCCGCGATAATTGCCCGTTAACAACTTCATAGGAGTATGAAAGGATGTTGTCATTATTAAGTGCGTTGATGAGTTCTGCATAAACATACCCCTTGACATCCGGACCTAATAAACCTTTAAGCCAGTCGGCAGTAAATGGAATTTTCAATACCAGGTCAAGCCTGACATACCATGGCGTTAACTGGCTGTCATAATCGCCGCTCTGGAAATAATACTGGGTCCCCTGGCCGCCGACGCTTGCAGATACAAAGTTTGTGACAGGGGTGTAAGGAACGCCGCTCATCGCGGTAAGCTGGGCGGTAAAAATCCAGCCGTTGAGGAAATCAAGGAAAGTTGCATGATCGGGGTTTTTGTAATAAGTCATTTCAATAACTGCCGAAATCGTATGAGACCTGAGATAATTCGGGACAAAAAGCTGGTTTAAAGGCTCGATATATGGATTGTTCGGGTCTTCAGGGGAGCGGTTGGTGATATCCTCGAGCCCGTTTACATATGTATAAGAAATCCATCCTGAAAGCCAGTCCCCCTTCCTTGCCTTTTTCTGGAAGTATACGTCCCCGCCGTAAACGTTCCTTATGCCGTCATTATTAATATTCAGGACGGAATCGCTTTCATCAAGGTCATAATAATACTTGTAAAAGCCTTCCAGCCTGAACATATAATCCTGGTCCGCATATTCAACTCCGGTTATCGCGTGATACACCTTCTGGCTCTGCAGGTCCGGGTTGCCAGTGCTGCTGTAAAGATCGAAGACACTCAGGGGGAAAGAATGGTAAAGCCCCCCTCTTAAATAAAAATCAAGATCCTTCGTGCATTCATACTTTATACCGGCCTGGGGGCTGAATGCGTATTCGTTGTTAAGGCTCCAGTATTCCTCCCTTCCTCCGAGTTCGATTATGAACGAGGGGATTATTTCCCAGTTGTCCATCAGGTAAACGCCGTAGTACTCGGCCTGCATCGAAGGTATATTGATATTCTGATTCTGGAAATTTGTCCATTGCCCCTGGGGAGTAAGCATGTACTGGCTTTCATCAACACTCGCATAGAGAGGATTGCAGTAAAACATCATCGCTCCCAGCTGTATTTTATGTCCCGCGATTGAATTTAAAAAATAGTCCGAACTTAGCTGGTATATATACTGGCCCCAGTTGTCACTGGCGGAAAAGGACTGGTTCTGGCTTAAATTATCGTATCCGAAACTCGGCGTCGCCCCTGCTACAATATCGAACGAGTCTTCTGAGTTCAGCTGGTGCGTATATCTGGCGCTTCCGATAATATTCAGGATCTGGTATTCATATGTTCCCGAAAGGTTTCCCCCGGTTTGAGGAGCGTTGGTATCGGCCGTCAAAATCCATCTCAAGCCCTCTAACGATCCATAGGCGTCGAATGTAATTTTGTCTGACGGAGTTATGTCCCAGCCGATTTTAAGGATGCCGTCCCATAGATATGGATACTGCACTCCCGAATTCTCGGTTCCCGTTATCAGGGGAACATAAAGATCATAAAAAGTCCTTCTTATGTCGAAGACAACCGTAAGGTTCGAAGTCAGCGGGCCTTCAACAAGAGCTTCAGCCTCGATAGCCGATATGTCTATGAACCCCTTCCACCTGTCTTTGCTGCCGTTTATAGTGTCGACTACGATTATGCCGGAAAGTCCCTGTCCGTAACTGGCCGGATACCCTGCCGTATAGAGGTCGATGCTGTCCACAGTATAAGGGTTGAACATCGATATTGTGAAGCCCGACCCCCATCTTACCGGATCGGGAATTAATATCCCGTCCATGGAAGCCAGCCACTCCGTACTGTTCCCCCCCTCTATATACATAGTGCTGTCCATCGCGCCGGCTCCGGAAGAGACTCCCGGCATAAGCTGGAGAGTCCTGAATGAGTCGTTCACAAGCCCCTGTGAATTTGCTCCGAGTTCGTCCTGCTTCACTGTAGTCTGGCTTGAAACCTTTCCCCTGTTCCTCTTAGATTCGACACTTATCTCCCCTAAAGAATATACCGAGGGTTTGAGCCTGATATTTATTTCTGTATTTACATTATTGATTTCTATCACATTGGAATATTTTTCATAACCGGGCAGCACAGCATAGAGTATATATGATCCGGCTTGAATGTTTTTGAAAACTGCAATCCCCAAGTCGTCAGAGATAAGATTTGCCTTTATTTCCGGTATGGAGATACTGGCGTCTTCAATCGCTATTTTCCCGTCACTGACTTTTACCGTGAGATTTGAGGAAAAAGAAAATACCGCCACTGCGAATGTAATTGCAAGTATGATTGCCAACCCCTTCATTAATCAGCCCCTTTTGTTTTATATAAGATTCATGGCAATTACCATGCCACAATTCCATCAAACCAGCCTCAATTTACAGCCAGAATATCCTGACTTTGATCAATTATGATATATCCGTTTTTATCAGGGGCAATTAATCCGTTTTTTGCCAGAAATCAATTTATGATTTAGAATTCAACGGATAATTTTAAACAAGGAGCTCAAGTTGGTCAGATTTACATTATTTTCAGTGTGTATGTTAATATTTCTCGATATCGGCGAACCGGTCCATAGCTGGGAATTAAAGATATCTTCCAGTCCCTC
This sequence comes from uncultured Brevinematales bacterium, assembly GCA_964533855.1. Lineage (GTDB taxonomy): Bacteria > Spirochaetota > Brevinematia > Brevinematales > JAOACQ01 > CAVYGN01. The sequence continues at coordinate 84,893 of CAZHNM010000007.1, read as the reverse complement.
TAAAGCCGGCGTATTTTTTGACAATAAAAATGCGGGATTAACTGTTTTCAAAACAAATCTGCAGACCGGCATGTTCCATATCGAAGTGAAAGAAAACGGATATAAAATTTTCTCTGAAGATTTGAATTTAACAAATAATTCCTCGGTTTTTGTGAGGCTTTCGCCTGAAAATTCCCATTTTACATTCATAAAACAGATAAAGACAGGCCATCAGCCGAAGGATCTTATATATTCTCCGGACGGAAGATATCTTATGATTTCAACAATGGGAACCGATTTCATACAGATTTACGATACAAAAGACTCTTCGGTGACAAATATTCATGTGAGAGGCTATGATAAACTGTACGGGTTCATTGAGGGCGTATTTAATCAGGACGGCAGCGAATACTGGTTCACACAGATGAACGAGCATGGAAGGGTATTCGTTCTTTCGATGAAGGATTTTTCAATAAAGACAAATATTCCCACACATGCCGACTGGACAAAGGTCGGGGAATTCACCCCCGATTATAAGTACTATTATGTTTCCAACTGGCTCAGCGACGACGTTACAATTATAGACCCGAAGACATATTCTTTTGTCCGGAAGTTCAATACCATCGGGAGAGCTCCCCGGGGAGTCGCTTTTTCCGATGACGGAAATTTTGTTTATGTGACCCTGTTCGACTCGGGTGAGTTTATCAAGTACTCTGTCACCAATGATTACAAAATCGTTAAAAGGATAAAGACCGGCGGTTCATGCGGAAGATTCAGGATAGACAGGACCAAGGAATTGGCTTATGTCAACAATATGGGCGTAAACAAGTTTTTTGTTTACGATATGAAGACCGATAAAATAATTAAAACAATTCCGACATGGGACCACCCCGATAACATTAAAATTTCTCCCGACAACCGTTATGTTTATGTCTCCAACCGCGGACCAAATAACAGGAAGGGCTATTTATACAGAAGCCCGCTTGACGGAAAGATCGTGATATATGATTCTGAAAATAATTTCAATTCAGTCGAGGAGTTGTTAGTCGGCAATCAGCCTATCGGCCTTGCTATTCATCCGGGAGGCAAGATCCTGGCGATTTCCAATTTTATGGATGATACGGTCGATTTTTATGAAATAAATATTTGAAACCGGGGTCTATCTGTTATAATTGCCTTATTCTGTTGTTTTGATTAGAATTAAATACATTTAACAGGGAAGGGGTTATGAAGGAGAAAAAAAAAGCTGTCTTGCCGCTCAAGTTCGGATATTTAAAAAGCAGTTCCCTGTTAATAAAGATAATAAATATCTTCGGGCTTTTATCCAGTCTTTTTATGCTCTCGGGCCTTTTGATAATCGGGCTTAGCAATCTCGTTTATCTTCTCATATTTTCACCCCTTGTGCTGGTTTTCCTGTTCTATTATTCCACTCATTATATATTCAACCTTTTCTATGACAGGTTCTCTATCGAAAACCACAAAACATTCATCGAAAATTACTGGAACGGCATTAACGCCGCTTCCGGACCTTCGGTCGATATACTTATTCCATACAGCGGTGAAGGCATAAGCATCGTCAGACAAACATGTCTTGCGGCCTTAAATATGGATTACGGCAATAAAAAAGTTTTCCTGCTCGACGACGCGGGCGATGACGATGTGAAAAAAGTTATGGAAGAAATGGGCGTAAATTACCTGCGAAGGGCTGACATAGGCCATATGAGGAAAGGCGGCAACCTCTCCCACGGCGTCAAAATGACAAATGGTGAATTCATAGCGATTTTCGATGCCGATTTCATTCCTGAAAGGGATTTTTTGAGGGATCTGCTGCCCTATTTTTCCGACACCGGGGTAGGGCTCGTACAATCCCCTCAATACTTTTCATCGGAGGGACCCGGAATAGTAAGAAATCTGCTGACTTCCGGCGGAGCCGCTCTCCAGGAGGATTTTTACAAGGTTATCCAGCCCTCGCGAAATCCTTTTCATGGCGCAATATGCGTAGGAACCAACCTTATTTACCGGAGAAGTTCCCTCGAAGCCGCCGGGGGGATCGCTTATGTGCCCTGGTGCGAGGATCTCGAGACAGGTTTTAATATAACGGCTAACGGCAATCGCATACTTTATCTGCCTTTAATCCTGGCGAAAGGGCGCTCCCCTGATAATCCGCAATCTTATTTCAACCAGCACAGGCGCTGGTGCTACAGTTCGATGCGTCTATTATTTTCAAAAAAAATGTTCGGGTCAAAAATGGAGTTAACCACCCGGCTGTCATACCTCTCAAATATATTTTACTATTTCTCGGAGGCTTTTTCTATTCTTGCCGTTCTGGTATTTACACTGATAATGATATTTGCCCCCAGCCTGATCGACACGCGCTATTTTATTTTTTTCATGCCGTACCTGTTCTTTCTCATCGTATTGCAGCCGGCAATGAGGAAGAGCAAGATAAATCCCGGTTCTTTTATTTCTTCAACCCTTGAATCGTTTGCCTATCTTTATACTATGATAGTTATGCTGTTCACCAGGGAGCTGATCTGGATCCCTTCGAACATGAAGCAAAGCAAGATAACTCTGCATTTTATACTATTCTCGATTATGACAGGTCTGATCGTTGCCGTCGAAGCTTTCAACATTTATAACGCACTTTTCCTCAATTTGAAGACTATCACTTTCAGGCAATGGACTACATATGTTTTCATAGGCTGGCTTTCCCTCATTATAATAACCCAGGCTTTTTTATTCCTGTATATAGCGGCCTTTCTTATCAGGACTTTTTTGTTCAAACCCGGTAAAGGGTCAAGGGAGGTTTAAATGGTCCGGTTGCAAATCTCTATGGTGCTGCTTATTTTATGGTTTCTGATCCCGTTATCATTATTTCCGGCAGGTTATAAAAGCACTAACGGCTTCTTCAGCGTCAAAAATTTTTCAGGCAGGTGGTTCCTGGTGGATCCGGATAACAATCCCTTCTTTTCAATAGGCATAAGCAGGATCGACAGCGAAGACAGGGATTACAAACTCGGTGCCAGACATTACAACGGCATTGAAAAGATTAATATGGCCGCCTGGGTAAAAGAAGCAATTCAGACAGTGACAAATTTAGGGTTCAATACGATAGGATGCTGGTCCTCTCCGGAAATAACTAAAATGAAAGTCCCGTATTTTATCATAATTGAATTTAAAAAAAAGGAAAAAGACAAGCTCGTCGATGTTTTTTCAACGGATTTTGAAAAGATGATTGAAAGCGCTGTCGAGGAAAACTGCTCGAAGCGGAGCGATGATCCTTACCTTGTAGGCTATTTCATAGGAAATGACCTGAACTGGTACGGTGATTATTCCTTTTACATGGGGCACACTTCATACCTCTTCGATATTTATTTCGATCTTGACGGGTCTTCGGCAGGCAAAAAAAAGGTGATTGAATTCCTTGAAGCAAGGTATGGCACTATAGGCAGCTTTAACAGCGCATGGAATCTTAAAATATCTGATTTTAAAGATATAGCAAATCTCAAGATGTCGCAGTTCAACATCAAGGACATCAATGCGATCAGGACAGAATTTTTATCCGTAGTAGCGGAACGCTTTTACAGCCTTATGACTGAAAAGATAAAAGCGGCCGATAAAAACCATCTTATTTTCAGCGACCGTTTTGCAAATTCGGTCCCGGAGCAGGTCCTCAGGATATCCGGCAAATTTTGCGATGCGGTATCGTTCAACTATTATAAAAATCTCCCGGATGTGGATAAAAGTTTTCTTGAAACGCTATACGAAACTGTAAACAAACCTATACTGATTTCGGAGTTCACCTTCCGCTCGATGGATAACACCTCCGGGCTCAAGAACAGAATCGGTCCCGATACAACGGTGGCTTCGCAGGAAGACAGGGGAAAACATTACAAAGTATATACCGGATCATTTGCAAGACTTCCCTTTGTCATTGGATACCACTGGTTCCAGTTTTTCGATGACCCCCAGGACGGAAGAGCATCCAATGATGAAGACAATAATTACGGCATAGTCGACGAGTCGGGCAGACCATATAAAGCTCTCATGGATGCAATGCGTGAAGCCAATCCTTTAGCTTTTCCGGATCATAAGACAGTCCCGCTCACGAAATTATCAACAAAAAAAATTTTTTATATACCTCGGATAAAGGTCAGGGCAGGAACTAAAAACAGCGCCTTCGAACCTGTATATCTTGATTCCGGATCCCTTCAAAATAATATTGTAACCCCATGGGGGGATCAGGAAAACAATGCCAGGATGACTGTCCAGAAGGTATCTTCCAGGCTCATCCTGTGGTATTCCAGCGGATACGGATGGGGCTGCGGAGCCACAATCTTCTCTGTTTCGCATAATATGACAGGTTATTACGATGCCTCCGGATATAAAGGCATAAAATTCCGGATGTCCCTGCCTCCTAAAGTAAGATTTTTCATATATCTGAATGAAAGCGGAGTTAAAGAACCATGGCAGAAAAGCTACCAGGGAGCCAACGGGGCCGATGGAGAAAGCTATTCCTCCGATGAGGCTTACGGCACTGGCAGAATTGAAGATTATTATTTTGATTTTGATACATTCAATATAAGGCCGGTCTGGGGAAACCAGACAGGGAATAAGACTATCGACCTGCAGGCAGTTAATGATTTTGAAATATCCCTGCCGGGAAGGCAGAATACCGGGACTGCGGTTATAGAGAAAATAGAACTGTACTGAAGGTTTACCGGCCGGAATATGCCGATAACGAAGGCGAATATCTGATGAACCTGCTGCCGGATACCTCTTTTATCCAGTGCCTTAGTACATATGCATCAGCTTCCACCTTGGCGTTTTTCCAGTCTTCCGTTTTCCACATTTTCTGCGAGTCCCAGTCGCTGTTTATATAGGAAACGGCCTTGATATCGTTCCTGATTACAAAATCGAAGAATTTTCCGTACCATTTTTCCCAGGATTCACGCCCTTTAACGCTTCCGATACCCTTGGGGGTTCCTTCGGCGACCATCACAGGTTTCTGCCTGGCTTTAGCAAAATCCAGTACCGGTGTTATCATGGATTCAGGCTGGTCGAAATAACTGATGCCGACCCAGTCGGCGTATGAATCTCCTGGGTAAAAGCTGTTAAGGTCCGGATTTGACTTGTGGGCATGCACATGCCATACAAAAGCGGTGTTTGTTACATTCTCCGCCCTGAGCTTGTCGACGATATGCCTGTAGGCCTTTACATATTCCGCCGGACCGTATTTGTTATGAGTTCCGTCGCATTCATAACCGATCCGGAGAAATACCGGGCTTGATATCCCGGACAGCCAGCGTCCGAGTTTTTCTATGTTTCCGTCGTTCATACCCGAATAAGTGTTGCTGAGCTCGCCGATCATGCACAGGCCGATCTGCAGATACGATCCCGGATACGCTTCAAGAAGCTTGTCTGCGTCATTGATGCCGGACCCGTAATCGGGCGAATCGCTTTCAAGGCCTTCGAGGTTTTTAATCGAAGTGTAGACCATAAACCCGGCCGGTACTGCCCCGGTCGATTTAACATAATCCTGAATCGTTTTATAATCCTGGCCGACGATAAGGATGGTTTTCCCGGCCGGCGGTTCGTACTTCGCTGTTCCTGATATGCCGTAAAGAGATAGTCCGGAGATCATGAGGGCTATAGCGCCGCTCATAAATATATATTTACCCATAGGACATATTCTCCAATTTAATTCTTTAAATTTTAAATTGAAGGAAGTCTCTCAATCATTATATATATTTATTAAACGGCCAATTATTTATTCACGCAAGATAATGAACGATGCCCCCGCAGGGGCCCGGTACAAAAACCTGCTCTTCCCTCTGATTTAAATATAGACAGAGGGGGTATATTTGTCAATGATTCAACTGAATTTTTTTCCGTCACCCGGCGTTGACATGGATAATTTTTGAAAACATCCCTGAAACATACCCTGTCCAGCCTGCCGTCAGCATCACCCCGAGCGCGACAAGGAATATCGCGCTGATTATTTCTATTACCCTGTAATTCTTCTTCACAGCCGCGAATATCGAGAAAAGCCTCCCCGTGAGCAGGCCGGTCAAAATAAAAGGCACTCCCAGCCCGGCAGAATAAGTCAGGAGAAGCAGAATAGAAATGGCTCCGCCTGTCCAGCCGGTGCCGGCCGTTGAAGTGAGGAGGATCGAGCTTAAAACCGGCCCCACGCAGGGCGTCCATCCTCCGCCGAAAGCGGCCCCGATTATAAATGAAGAACCGGGGGATATTTTGCGGACAGCAGGGCTGAACTTAGCTTCGCCGCTTAAAAATTTAAATTTCAGAAGACCGGCCATCTGCAGGCCGAATATGATGATCACGAAGCCGGCTATCCTGTTGAACCATTCCTTGTACGGGCCGAGGAATTGCAGGAATATGAAAAGCAGGGCGGCAAGCAGGCTGAATACTATTGAAAACCCCGCGACAAAAGCAAGAGTGTTGATGAAAATCCTGGCCATGGGCTTGTTTTTCCCGCCTGATTCCAGGTCGCTCACTGATATCCCGGTTATGTATGCTATATAAACCGGCACGAGCGGCAGGACGCAGGGTGATATGAATGTGATCATCCCGCCGGTAAGAGCTATTAAATACCTCATTTTAACTCCCGATTTTCTTCCACACCGCACCGTCTTTAGTATCCCTGACCTCTATGCCCGATTCAAGCAGTTTCGCCCTGATCTCATCGGCCTTTTTATAATCCTTGTTTTCCTTCGCGATGGTCCTCTGTTTAATCAGCTCTTCTGCTTCCGGAGAAATCGCTTCAGCTCCGGCAGATATCCCGCCATCTTCGCCGGCAGGCCTTATGAAACCCAGGACGCTGTCTATAGAGTCAAGCCAGGCTTTAATATCATCCGCGTTTTTCCTGGTTGCGCCTGATTTATTATTATTATAAAATGATATCAGGGTGAAAAGGGCTGAAAGAGCCTCCGAAATATTAAGATCGCTGTCAAGCGCGTTATCAAAGAGCTCCGCAGACGATTTCAGGGCCTTTGAAAATGAAGGATTTCCGCGGCCTTCCGCTGAAACCTTTCCGAGTTCGAAAACAAATTCGTCAATCCTCTTAAGAGACGATTCCGCCTGCTTTAAAAGATCGAATGTGAAATTCAGGGGCTTCCTGTAATGAGCGCTAAGCAGGGCATATCTTACTGCCCTTCCGTTATGCCCCCGCTCTGCAAGGTCTGCAAGAGTGTAAAAATTGTTCTTTGATTTCGACATCTTTTCGCTGTCTACCTGAAGATGCATCGCATGCAGCCAGTAATTCACGAATTTAACCCCTGTGAAGGCCTCGCTCTGGGCTATTTCATTCTCATGATGGGGAAACATATTGTCTATGCCGCCGCAATGAATATCTATGGTATTGCCGAGAAGTTTCATGCTCATAACCGAGCATTCTATGTGCCATCCGGGTCTGCCGTCTCCGAAAGGAGAGGGCCACATAACATCCCCGTCCTCGCCGGACCATTTTTTCCAGAGGGCGAAATCCGATATTTCATCCCTTGAATATTCGTCGCTGTGGGTCCTTCCGCTTGCCCCTGCTAACAGAGCTTCCCTGTCTATATGGGCAAGCTTCCCGTAATCTTTAAAGGCGGAAACCTTGAAATAGACCCCGTCGGAACTCTCATAGGCATAACCCTTCTTTATGAGGCCTTTGATCATTTCGATCATTCCGGGAACGTATTCGGTCGCGCTCGGATAAGCCTCGGCCGGCTTGAAGTTTAGCTGTTTTATGGAGTCGAAAAATTCCTTTTTATAAATATCGGTGTAATCGGAGAGGCTCATATTCTTCAGGATTGAATTCCTGATTGTTTTATCATCGACGTCGGTGAGATTCATCACATGATGGACGGTATAGCCGCGGTATTCCATCCACCTGTGTAGGAGATCCTCGAATATGAATGTCCTGAGATTGCCTATATGAGGAGTATTATAGACTGTCGGTCCGCAGGTATAGATTGATACCTCGCCTTCTTTGATGGGCACAAATTCTTCAAGGGATCTTGTAAGGCTGTTAAAAAAACGGATCATAAAGCTCCTCCATCGAATTTTTTTAATTCTTCCTCGTAGCCGGCATGAAGGTTTTCCCATGCCTCATACAGGCCGTCTAATTTTGCCCTGCCATCGCTGATTTTTTTGGATAATACCGCGATCTGCCCCCCGTCGCCCTTTATCGAAGCCTCTATAACAAGCTCATTGTCTTTGCTAATCTGTTCTTCGAGCATACCGATAGCGCATTCCGCTTCCTTTATCTTTTCCTCTATCGGCTTCAATGTTTTAGATTTCTCCTTCAGGGCAATGGCCCGCGCCTGCCTTATGGCCTTTTTGCCGGCGGGATTTATCTCACCTTTAATGCCGGGATTTTCTTCAGATGACCAGCCGATATCCTTAAGGAAATCCCTGTAATTACCCTCGAACAGAGTGACCCTGCCGCGGTCGAAAATGATAAGCCTGTTTGTCAGGGCGTTAAGAAACATCTCGTTATGCGTTACTATTATTACTGCGCCGTTAAAAGCGTCGAGGGCGGAAACCAGCGAATCGCAGCTTTCCATGTCAAGGTGATTTGTCGGCTCATCGAGCATAAGGAGGTGCGTGGGAGAAACGAGGAGTTTGCCGAGCAGGACCCTGCTTTTTTCTCCTCCGGACAGGACGGATACTTTTTTAAGTGCATTATCTCCCTCGAAAAGCATTGCGCCGCTAATATCCCTGGCAGCCTGAGGGTCATGTTCCGGATGGGACGCCTGTATCTCCTCGACTATGGTCCTGGAAGGGTCGAGGCTGTCTATATTGGTCTGGGCAAAATACCCCTTTTTAACCCCGGGATAATACCTTACCTCCCCTCTCTGGGGCATAAGATTCTCTGTCATGAGCTTTATAAGGGTGGATTTGCCCGCTCCGTTCTTTCCGATTATGCCTATCCGGTCCTCTCTTCCGACCGTCAGGTTGAATCCTTCTATTATGTAAGGCGGTTTGGCAGTATAGGAAAAGGTAAGATCCCTGGTTTCCAGCACCCACTTCGCGGCTGTTTCAGCCTCCCTGAAAGAAAACTCCAATGTTTTCATCTTTTCCAGTTTTTCAAGCTTTCTTGTCTTTTCAAGCAGTTTAACCCTCGACTGGACAAGGCCCCCGAGCCTCGCCTTAGCCCTGAAACGCGAAATAAAAAGCAGCACCTCTTTACGTTTTTTTTCGTCATTCACCCTGGTCTTTTCATAAACCTCTTCTTCCATTATCAGCTGTTCATATAGCTTGTCCGTGCCGCCTTGGATCTTCCTGATTTTTCGCCTGTGAATACCCATGGTATGAGTCGTGACGTTGTCCATGAAGGACCTGTCATGGGTAATGAGTATGAACTCTTTCTTCCAGTCCCTCAAAAAGCGGGACAGCCACCTGATCGATACGATGTCGAGGTAATTTGTCGGTTCATCGAGAAGAAGCAGGTTCGGGTTTCCCGCTAATGTCCTGGCAAGCTGGATCCTTACCTGGTAGCCTCCTGAAAAAATATCGGGGTTCTTTTCCATATCGGCCGTGCTGAACCCGAGCCCCGCGAGGAGCTTTTCAGCCATCCAGATATCCTCTTTATGATCCGGAGGAAGGCCGAGGCAGACCTCCTGCAGGACCGTAGGCCGCGAGAATTTTATCTTCTGGTCGAGGTAGCCTATCGTATAATTCCTCGGGACCATGATCGACCCCGAATCCTTTTCTTCCATGCCTGCGATGATCCGGAAAAGGGTAGTTTTTCCATGCCCGTTCCTTCCCACAAGCCCGCATCTTTCTCCCGCGTTAATGTTGAAACTGATATTGTCGAGCAGATTTTCAGAACCGTAGCTTTTATTGAGATCTCTGACCTGTATCATTTTATTATCCCGGATTTTATTAGCCCCTCTTCGGGGCCATTCATTATAAAGCAAAACCGGGGATTTTTCGCCTAAGTGCATAGTAATCCCCGACCGGGTCCTTTCTTGATTTTATCTCTATTATATATTAAATTCAAAGCAATCTTATTATTATTGAGGAGTTTTATAATGTCTAAAGGTTTGCAGACGGGTCTGATTGTAATCGGGATCATACTGGTCCTGGGGATTCTAATCTATAATCTGACAGGCGGTACATATAACAAGCTCGTCAGGCTTGAAGAAGCCGTAAAAGCGCAGTGGGGCCAGGTGGAAAACGTTTACCAGAGAAGGGCGGATTTGATACCCAATTTAGTCGAAACGGTCAAGGGCTATGCCGCTCATGAAAAAGACACTCTCAAGGCTGTGGTCGATGCGAGAAGCCGCGTAGGTTCATTCACCGTGGACCAGAGCGTGATTAACAACCCTGAAAGTTTTCAGAAATTCCAGGCAGCACAGGGCCAGCTCTCCAGCGCCCTTTCAAGACTGATGATGGTTACGGAAAATTATCCAAATCTTAAGGCCAATGAGAATTTTCTTGAACTGCAGTCACAGCTCGAAGGAACCGAGAACCGCATCGCGGTGGAAAGGAAGCGTTATAACGACGCTGCTCAGGAGTTCAACACGGTAAGGCGCAGTTTCCCGGCTTTTATTATAGCCAACATGGCAGGGATGCAGGAAAAAGCGTACTTCCAGGCTGAAGAAGGCGCCAAGACGGCTCCCAAGGTGAAATTTTAATGCGCGAGCCTTTCAATATAACGGCTAAATTATTTTTATTTTTATCTATCCTGCTTTTTAGCCCTTTTGCGGCAACATTTTCATTAGCTATACCCGCCTCTCCCGAGGCAAGGGTTAATGATTACGCCGGCATGCTTTCAGATGACACAAGGGCTGCTATCGAGGCTTATCTTGCCAATCTTGAAAGCAGGACAGGGATTCAGATAGTCGTTGCCGCCTTTCCGTCTCTCGAAGGCGAATCCCTGGAGGATTATTCCATCAGGCTCGCTGAAAAATGGAAAATAGGCCAGAAAGGCAAGGATAACGGCGTAATCCTGGTGATCTTCAAGCAGGAAAGAAAATTGCGGATAGAAGTGGGTTACGGCCTCGAGGACAAGCTTCCCGATGCGTCTGCTTCCTATATTATCCGAAACGTGATAGCCCCATATTTCAAGGCAGGCGATTATGACAGCGGCGTCAAAGCCGGCGTACAGGCGATTGCCAAAACGGTATCGGGTGAAAGCACGGATGAAACTGAAACTTCTTCCGGCCCGTCAAACTTCACAATCGACAAGGAAAAGCTTATCAAGATAGGAATTATAATCCTCTGCGTATTAGCAGTTTTGTTCCTGCTTGATATATTAAGATTTTTTTATTACATGTCCGGACATAGAAATTACGGCCATCGCTATTCCTTTTTCGAGTGGCTTATCATCTTCAGCATTACGCTGGGCATATTCAAGATAATCTTTTATCTCTTTTTGATGCGGGGAGGCGGATTCGGCGGAGGAAGCGGCAGCGGCTGGGGCAGCGGAGGCAGTTCTTTCGGCGGAGGCGGCGGCGGAAGTTTCGGAGGAGGAGGTTCAAGTGGCGGATGGTAAAACAGTTAAAGTCAAAAGGCCGGGGAATCCTCATATTTTCTTTTCATCAAAGGAAAAAGACCATATAATCAAATGCATTGAAGAAGCTGAAAAGGGGACTTCAGGCGAGATCCGCGTGCACCTTTCCAAAAAGGTCAACAGGGAAATCCTCCATGACGCTTCACGGACTTTCGAACGGATAGGCATGACCAATACCTCTTTAAGAAACGGGGTCATGATCTACTTCGCTATTAAAAACAGGCAGTTTGCCATAATAGGCGACATAGGAATCCATGAAAAGATGGGTGATGAATGCTGGAAAGAGATCTCCATAAAAATGGAAAGCCATTTCAGGAACGATGATTTCGCCGGCGGCCTCGAATACGGAATCAAGAGGATAGGCAAGACTTTAAAAGAACATTTTCCTGCCGGTGCCGGAGACAGCAACGAACTCCCGGATGATATTTCCTACGATAAATAACCCTGTTCGATCGGAGGCAAATATGAATGAAACGATCCAATCGATATACAACAGGCACAGCAACAGGATGTACCTTGACAGGGAAGTCGCAAGCGAAGATATACTGGCGATTTTGAACGCGGCCAACCAGGCTCCTTCCGCGCATAATAAGCAGTCATGGAGCTTTGTAGTCCTCCGGGGCAGTAAAAAAACGGAACTTGTCAACCTGATCACTGATAATTGCCCGAGATTTCCCCGTCCGGCTTCGGCCCTGCTCAGGATGGCGGCCCGGAGCATTTCAAGCGCACCGCTTGTAATCGCGGTTTTAAATACCGGCGAATTGATCCGGCGGGGTCCGGAATTATTTCAGGTGGCCAATGATACCATCCATGATTTTTTCAGAATAATGGAAATCCAGAGCTCGGCGGCAGCCGTGGAAAATATGCTCATAGCCGCGACGTCATTAGGACTTTCTTCAGTCTGGCTTGGAATATTGATTATGATACAGAAAGAACTCCTCGAGTTCCTGGGTAATCCGGGCGGCGAATTTATGGCTGTCGTACCCGTCGGCTATTCGGCAAAGATAAATTCCGGTCCTGTCAAGAAACCGCTGGAAGGTTCCGTGAAATTTTATGAATGAACGCCTGGCCCTGCAGGTAGTCACCGGGATAACCGAAACCGCCATAATCGATAGTCAGGTTCAAGTATAATTCAGGAAAAACAAAAGATCAAAAACTACCGGGCCGGACTCAATCTTTTTCTCATTCTACCGAAAATCATAACAAGACGGTAAAAGGAGTGTCCAAAATATGGATAGTTCTAACCTTATGACTTTATCAAGGATGCCTTCCGCAGGCACAGGTGACCTGAAAACCGACAGGACCCAGGCTTCAAGGGACAGGTCCGCAGCCGGAAGCGATCTATCTTTCCAGGATGTTCTCAGGGGTATAAGCAGGAACGATAAAAAAGAAGGCAGGGAAAAAGAACCTGCAGTCCTTAAAGATATCAGGAATAAAATAGATGAAATCGAGAAAAAGCTAAGCGTTCTCGAAGCAAAGGAAAAAATATCGAAAAATCCGGATTCAAAGGAAGCAAAAGAGATCGAAGGACTCAAGTCGATACTTGAAGAAATAAAAAAGCTTGTCGCCGCAATGAAAGATAATAATAATACAAGCACTGATATTAAACCCGGAACGAACAGCGTTACTCTCATGTCATTTATCAAAGAGGTTCTTGAGCAGATTATAAGCATGCTCGATAACCAGGACGCAAACCAGAAACAAAATACGCTCGATGCTCTGAAGAAAAAACTCGGAGAAATAAAGGGTGCTGCCGATGTTAAAGAAAACGCCGGAAATAACGTGAAAACAGCGGAAGGGCAGCAGGAGAAACCGGCCGGCCTGAGTAAATCAGGCGGACAGGAAAAAGACATAACACCCGAAAAAGTCGTAGTAATTGATAAAAGGACCGGTACTGCCGATGCAGAAAAAACGCAGGCGGAGCCGGATAATAGTAAAAAATCGGGGGAACAATCAATCTCGAAAGAGCCTTTGAAAATTGAAACACAGTCCTCGAAAGCCGTCTCTCCGCAGACTTTAAAAGCGGCCGAAGCGGAAAACGATAAATCCATGCAGAGAGACATGACCTCGCTGCAGGCCGGGAAAGCCGACCAGGCGGCCCAGGTTCAGCGTACTGCCGCAGTGCAGGGCGCCATGCCTGTCACCAAGGCGGGCCTTGAAGCTATGATGGCCAGTATCACGGGAAGGGCTTTAGTAACTCTCAAAGACGGAAAAAGCGAGCTTAAAATGAACCTTATGCCCCCCGAACTTGGAAGGATGAGCATGAAGTTCGTTCTTGAGGGAGGAAGGATGTCCGGCCAGATCGTCGTTTCGACTCCTGAAGCCAAGGCGATATTCGACCAGAACCTGGGCGATCTCCAGAGAGCGCTTCAGCAGGCGGGAGTGAATATCGGCAGCCTCAATGTCAGCCTTTCAGACCGGGGCCAGGACAATGCCGGCCAGCCTAACGGCGAACTTTGGGATAGGTCACTTGCGGGACTTTTTAATGAAAAGCCTGAAGAAGCGCAGAGGGAGGCCCATAGGGCTTATATGTCGCTTTTTGAAAGTAATATTAATTTTTTAGCATAAATTTAAATTGCAGATAGGAGGGATTTATGAACATAAATACTCAGCTTGCACCTGAAGACCTTAATAAGCTCAATTACAGGGTTTCCGAATTCAATTCGTCCCTGAAAGAAAATCAGAAGATCGTCAGCAAAAACACTCTCGATCAGGCTGATTTTATGAAGCTCCTGATAACCCAGCTGAAGAGCCAGGATCCGACGAAACCCCTTGATGACAAGGAATTCATAGGTCAGATGGCCCAGTTCACATCCCTTAAGGAAATGAACGAGCTTACTGACAATATAAAGGCAATGAATAAGGAATTTACCTTCACGAAGGCAGTGTCGCTCGTAGGTAAATCAATTTCATGGACAGACGAGAACAGCAGGTATAATACAGGAACAGTAGGCAGCATCAAGGTCAAGAACGGCGATACATTTTTAAACATAAACGGCATGGAAGTGCCGCTCGACCAGATAAACGAGGTTAAAGACGCCGTAAAAGACACTGAAAAGAAAGATCCGGCCAGTAAATAATAACAAAAGACGTAAGGAGAAAAGCTTATGATGAGATCGCTTTATTCCGCGGTATCCGGCCTTCAGAATCACCAGGCCAGGATGGACGTTATAGGTAATAACGTGGCTAATGTCAATACAACGGGATTCAAAAAGGGAAGAATGACCTTCCAGGATATTTTATCCCAGACCCTTACGGGTGCAGCCAAGCCCTCGGAAGAGCGGGGCGGATTAAATCCCGAACAGATCGGGCTCGGCATGTCGATAGGCAGTATCGACACCCTCATGAACCAGGGAAGCATCCAGACCACGGGCAAAAATACTGACCTTGCGATCACAGGCGAAGGCTTTTTTACTACGAAGTTAGGAGACAGGACTTTCTATACCCGGTCCGGAAACTTTATGCTCGACAGGGACGGACTTCTTGTAAATCCTAACGGTTTGAAGGTTCAGGGATGGAATGCCGTAACCCTCCAGAACGGAGACCGTTTTATTAATACGGCATCTCCTCTTGAAGATATGAAAATCCCGATAATGGAAAAGCTTGAAGCCAGGGAAACAGGCGTTGTAAGGATGAAGAGCAATCTCGACCTGAAAACACCTGTCGTAGGCGCCAACGCTTCCCCTGACGAACTGATCCAGAACACTCATTCGACAAGCATCGATGTTGTCGATCGGTACGGCGACAAGAGAAGGATGGTCGTTAATTTCCAGAAAATGGGGCTTAACCAGTGGAAAGCCAATGTGACAATCGATGGAATCCCGGATAACGCGATCAAGGTAAATGTAGGGGCCGTCAAGGCGGATTCAAATAACTCGATGATAATTAATTTCAATACTAACGGAACTATTGCATCGGTTGCAGAAGCAGCGGGAGCCGCACCCGCGACAGCAAACACGGGTTCTCTCACCACGACAATCGCTTACACTCTTCCCGACGGGCAGACGAGAAACTTCAACATGCAGTTGGGCAACGTCGGCCAGGTGACGGATTCAATCACCCAGTTCAGTTCTCCTACGACAACGAAAGCGTATTTCCAGGACGGATATGAGATGTCCTACCTTGAATCATTCAAGATTGATGATTCCGGCACGATCACCGGTTCATATTCTAACGGCGAACGCAGGACGATTGGACAGGTGGCAATCGCGGCATTCACAAACCCGATGGGTCTGACAAAGGAAGGAGAAAGCCTCTATACGGAATCCAATAACTCGGGTATGGCTAATACAGGAACAGCCGGATCCCAGGGGAGAGGAAGGATTTACGCGGGAGCTCTCGAAATGAGCAACGTGGACCTTTCAGAAACATTTACAGATATGATCGTAACAGAAAGAGGATTCCAGGCAAATTCGAGAGTCGTGACCACTTCCGACGATATGCTCAGGGAAATTCTCAATCTCAAGAGAGATTAATATAGACAATGATTGAATTAACGCGTTTGAACAACACTAAATTTACTATCAATATGTTTCTAGTGGAATTCCTCGAGGAAACACCGGATACGATAATTGTTTTTCAGTCCGGCCATAAAATGGTTTGTAAAGAAAAGACAGCAGAGATCAGGCAGATGTTTTCCGAATTCCTCAGCAGAACAGTAAAGGGCAATATCTAAAAATCACACAAATGCAAAACCCTGCTTTTCATCGGGCAGGGTTTTTTAATTTAGTAAAGGCGGGCGCGCTTCCTATAAAATTGACACGCTATGCGATATTCTTTATAATTATATCCCTAATTAGGTTATGGGGATGTAGCCAAGTGGTAAGGCGACGGTCTGCAAAACCGTTATTCGTCGGTTCAATTCCGACCATCCCCTATTAATTTGCCGAGGTGGTGGAATTGGTAGACACAAGGGACTTAAAATCCCTCGGGTGTAATGCCTGTGCGGGTTCGATTCCCGCCCCCGGCAGAGATTTCGGCAATCACATCATTATGGGGGCAGCATAATGGGTATCGACCGATGGCAAAATTTCTTCATTATGGTAGGAGGCGGAGCGGCAGCTCTCGCGGGATTGGTGTTTATAGCCATGTCGATCAATCTTTCGATCATCACCCGGGATGCAACCCATAAAAACCGTGCCATAGCAACGCTAACGGGCTTCACTGCCATCTTCATTATCTGTGGATTAGCCCTCATTGGAAATCAAAACTATCAATGGATCGGCGTTGAATGGCTGGTCGTTACGCTCTTTCCGATGATTACTTACATACGAGTATACATCCGGGCCAAAAAAATCGGCAGAAGCCCCGTGGGGCTGAGCATCGGCCGCTTTTTCATGGGCACAACCTGTTACTTAGCTCAGATAATAGGCTCTGTCTTACTTATATCAGGATATGTTGCCGGACTTTACGTGGCATCCGCAGCCATGGTGCTATCCTTCGCTTTTTTCATTTCAGCTGCGTGGCTTCTCATCGTCGGCGTTTACGTGAATCAGGGCAAACAACAGTAAAATAATATCATCGATTATCCCAAAGTCGCTCATCGCCAATCCGGCGCCGGGTGCGCCCGGCAATTCGTTACCCGGAAATGGTTTTATAAAACCCTATCATCGAGCTTTCACTCCAGCCGTTTTTCATGTAAAAGCCGGCTGCCGTGATGTTATTTTTATCCGCGACGAGCTGCATCCTCTTCGCGCCCTTCGATACTCCCCAGCTTTCAATCCTTTCGAGGAGCTTCTTTCCGATCCCCATTTTCCTGAATTCGGGCCTGACGACAACGTCTTCGACGAGAACCGAATAAGCCCCTGCGGCTGTAGAAACGACAAGCTGTCCGGTCGCCATCCCTGTTAGAGACCCTTTTTCTGTTGCAACAATTATGACCGCTTCCGTCCTCCTTTTCAAAAGCAGGAGAAGTCCCATGCGCTGTTTCCGGCTGTCGAATCTGAAATCCTTCTCTATCGAAAAAAGCTCCATTAAAAGGCCTGTGAGTTCAGGCAGATCTTTTTTCCATGCCCTCCGTATAATAATCATAATACATTGAACCTGTTTACCGCTGCGATAAAAGCTTCCGCTATAGCTTTTAAGTAATCGTTACCGCCGGTACCCCTTCCAGTCAGGATAAGCCCTTTTATGACGAGAGAAACTTCGGCCTGAAAAAAGCATGTACCCGTGCTTCCCGCACACCCGCAGGAATAGTGATTAAGTGTAAGGCCGCGGGGTAAAATAAGCTTTAATGCCCCGATCAATGCTTCAAGCGGGCTATTACCGGAGAATATTGGAAAAAGGTCCCTTGAGGCGTTTTCCAGAATATTCAGAGCGGCCTGGAAATTCCCTTTATCAATCTGTTCGATCCTGATATTTTTCAATTCGAGAAGAAGCCTGTCTTTTTTGTTTCTTATCCCGGCCAGCCTGATAAGTTCCGTATCGGTCATAGTCCCGGGATTTCCATCAAGACTCTGGAGGGCTTTCCTGATCTTCTCCTTAAGCGCCTCCGGGGCTTTAATTCCGGAAGCTTTTTCAAGCCTGTAAGCTAATCCGCTAGAACCGGAATTCCTGTCGAGCGGTATTTCGGTTTCAAACCTCCCGAAAGACTCCGGGGACATCCATTGATAAGTTT
This sequence comes from uncultured Brevinematales bacterium, assembly GCA_964533855.1. GTDB lineage: Bacteria > Spirochaetota > Brevinematia > Brevinematales > JAOACQ01 > CAVYGN01. The sequence goes on along the minus strand of CAZHNM010000007.1, from coordinate 66,774 downwards.
GCGGATTTTTCAAAAATCCGTTCTGATGGATTCCTGAGCTGTGCGCGAAAGCATTCGAGCCGACAACCGCTTTTCCCGGAGGAATGGGAAGTCCGGCGCAAGAGGAAAACATCTGGCAGGTTCCGATCAGTTCTTCCGGATTGAGCCGGGTTGAATAAATAGAAGAATAATCATCCAGGCTGAAAAGGGCTGCTGCAATTTCTTCAAGCGGCGCGTTTCCGGCCCGTTCCCCGATGCCAAGCAAGGTAACTTCTGCCTGGGATGCTCCCGATTCTATCGCAGCAAGAGTGTTCGCCGAGGCCAGCCCCAGGTCGTTATGGCAGTGTGCTGAAATCCTCACTCTCCCATCCGAGGCTTCCGGAATATTTGCGGCAAGATAGCCTATCAGCTCCCCGTATTTTCCGGGTGTCATGATACCGACCGTGTCAGGGACATTGATCACCGTTGCCCCGGCGTCTATTGCGCTTCTAAAGAACTGCAGGAGGAAATCCGGCTCTGTCCGTGTCGCGTCCTCGGCGCCGATTTCCACAACCGCTCCGGTGCTTTTGCCTATCAGGACCGTCTGCTGCGCCATCCTGATTATCTGGTCCCGGGTTTTCCCGAGCTTGAAGCGCCTGTGCAGGGGAGAAGTTGGAATCGTGATATGAATGAACGGAAGAGCTGCGGGTTTCAGGGCTTCAAGGGCTTTTAAAATATCGCTTTTGACCGCCCTCGCCATAACGCTTACCGCCGAATTTTTTACCGAACCGCAGACCGACAGGCATGATTTGAACTGCCCGGGAGAAGTGGCCGGAAAACCGGTTTCAATTATGTCTGCTCCGAGTTTTTCAAGCTGCAGGGCTATTGCGAGCTTGTCTTCAGCACTGAGATTTATTCCCGGAGCCTGTTCCCCGTCCCTTAGCGTCGTATCGAGGATATAGAGGCTTTTCATTCCTGCACCGCCTGCAACGAAAGGCCTATCTCGCTTGCATTGATGAGCGAAAAAACCGGCGATCCCGGTTCCAGCCCCATTTTTATGACCTGTTCCGAGATCATTAAAGCTTCAATGTTTCCTATGGGCGTCTCGAGCTGAATTTCCGATAATATTTCCCCGGTTTTGATTGCAGCTATCCTCGACGGGAGGCAGTTAACGACGCTGACGCTCGTTTCTCTGCCAAGCACTATGACGCAGCTTTCCTTGAAGAGGAGATTGACGGCCTTTCCGGCTGAAAAACGCCCGTCAAGCTCGAGTGTAAGAACCTTTACAACAGCACCGCCGCAGTCTACGGACAGATAATGTATGCTTCCGCTTTCCTGCATTCCGGAGATATTGCCTTTAAGAATATTCATATGCCCCCGTATTTCAGATCTTAATCAGTACAGGGTCGAAAGCCTTGCTTGCTATCAGAACCCTGTCACCTTCCTTAAAAGAATTTGCTTCCCTTGCTGTCAAAATTACCCGGCATATATTTCCACCGATCCCGATGGTTGCTATGAAAAAAACATCCGCAGACTTGATCTCGAGAATGTCGCCGGCGAAAGAGAATTTATGAGAGGTCGCCGTATTGATGAATACTTCGGCCGGGCTTCCGTCCCTGACAACCCTTCCGTACTCCATGAAAAGGACCCGTTTCCCCAAACGGTAGATTTCCTGCAGATCATGGCTGACAAGGATTATAGTAATTCCGAACTTCTCATGGATAAAAAAGATTTCATCCTGCAGCCGCAGGCGCGAGGCATGGTCCAAAGCTGAAAGGGGCTCGTCGAGGAGGAGAAGGTCAGTCTCGCGGGATATTGCCCTGACCATGGCCAAGCGCTGTTTCTGCCCCCCTGAAAGATTCTGAGGATATGCCTGGGCAAGCTTTGAAAGTTCCGCCCTTTCGAGAAGCTCCATAGCTTTCCTGCGATCGGGATCGGCATAGAGCATGTTGCCCAGCACAGTCATATTCGGAAAGAGGGCGAGATCCTGGGAAACGTAGCCGATCTTCCTTTTCTGAGGGCTTACGCAGACTCCTTTTTCCGTGTCGAGCCAGGTTATATCCCCCGATGCGATAAAACCTTCCTCCGGTTTTGCAAGCCCCGATAAAATCCGGAGAAGCGTCGTCTTACCGCTGCCGGATTGGCCTGTCAGAACGGTTATGCAGCCGGTTTCGATCTCCAGGCAGGCATCCAGGACCATCGGGCCGCGGGACGATATCAGGTTTTTCTTAATTTTTATTCTGAGCAACGCCCCTCCCACCCTGTAAATTCGATATCCTGTTCATGATGATAATGAACACGAAGCTTATCCCGATAAATATCAGGGCGTAAGCGTTCGCGGATGCCATATCCATATTCTCCGCGCTTTCGTAAAGGGCGATGGAAGCGACTTTGGTCACTCCGGGTATTGCCCCCCCTATCATGAGAATAGCGCCGAATTCGCCGAGGGAATAGATGAAAGTCATAATAAAAGCACTTAGTATTGCCGGTTTCATATTGGGGAGAATGACGCGGACGAGGGTTGTAAAACGCGATTTTCCAAGGATATACGAGGCTTCTACCAGGGGCATATCTGTATTTTGAAAACCGTTTTTCAGGGGCTGGACCATGTAAGGCAGGCTGTGAATGCATGAAGCCAGAAGAATTCCCGGGAATGAAAAAACGAGGTCGAGGCTGAAATTCGCATGGAAAAAATTCCCTACTGGCGATCTTGTCGAAAAAGCGGCAAGGAGGTAAAAGCCCAGGACCGTCGGCGGCAGCACCATAGGAAGCGTGACAAGAGCTTCGACGGTTCCTTTGCCGTAAAAATTCCTGAAAGCAAGGATATATGCCAGGGGGAGTACCAATATAAACAATATCAGGGTTGTCGAAAGCGAAAGTTTCAATGAGATGATGAAAGGGGTCAGGTCTAGTCCGTGCATGGCAGATTCTCCCTGACAAGTTTGGAAACCATTGTCCCGGTGCCCAGGAATACTTTTATATCTTCTTCTGTCGGGATTTTCCTTTTATAAAATTCGATCACGCAGATCTCCTGGAAACCGTCCATTGAGACCAGCCTTCCGGCGACATCGTCAGGGACTTCCGCAACTTTTTCCAGGCCTGCGAGGAGGTCGCGCAGGGTATGATTTTCGGGAAGCACGCCCCTGTACATTAGAAGACCCATTATCAGCTTTTCAATACCCATCGCTATTATATTATACAGGATCTCGGGCGTGAAAATCCCGGTTTTTCCGGAGGCCTTTTCGGCGATCTGCATAAAGCGCAAGCCTTCGCTGAAATAATCGCTCCAGCCGTTTATGATATTCTTTTTTTCCACAGCCATTTACCTGTACCCGTATTTTTTCAATATCCGGACAGCCCCTTCTGAAAGCATGTAATTGAAGAATTTTTCTGCCAGAGGGTTCCCGGAGCCATGCTTCAATATAACCATGCTCTGCTCTATTTTCGTATAGAGGCCGGGGTCGACTTCAATCCAGTATATTCCCTCTTTATTATAATCTTTAATAGCGGGATCGTAAACAAGCGACAGTGCGATAAATCCGGTATCGGCCGCTGTCAGGGTCACCTGGGCCGCCTGGAGAATATTTTCAGTGAATACGAATTTATTGCTTACATCGGCAAGGAGTCCCGAATTGCTCAGGGATTCTATAGACGCCCTTCCGTAGGGTGCGACAGCCGGGTTGGCGATCGCAATCCTCTGCACGTCTTTACCTTTCAGGAAGGAAAGGCCGTTTGTAAGATCATATTTTTTAACGCTGAACAATGCCAATCTGCCCGAAGCGTAAACCACCGGTTCATTAGCCGCAAAACCGGCCTTCCTGACCTTTTCGGGGAATTCCCTGTCGGCGGAAAGAAAGATATCGAACGGGGCTCCGGCTATTATCTGAGCGGTAAAATTGCCGCTCGAGCCGGTTATCACAGTTATCTCGGAGCCGGGATTTAAATTTATGAAATCCTCTTTAAGCTCGGCGATCACAAAAGAGAGATTAGCGGCGGCTACAACGGTCAGACTATTGCCGCTCGCGCTTAAAACCCCTGCGAAAATAAATATTAATGTTAGGACTGCCGGGAATATTTTAAACATATCCAATACCTCCTGTATTATAAGTCTACGAAAGGAGCAGCGAATCGGCTGCCCTGTTTTCCTCGATGGCGTCAAGAACCGCATCAACGGCTTCATTGCTGTCGATCTTGCCGTACCACAGGTTTTCAGGATAGACGATCATTATGGGCCCCCTGTCGCAGGCTTTTAAACATCCGGTGGCTGAAACAGCCACATTCGACATACCCCTGTCTGAAAGTTCCGATTCGAGATACTGCATAAGACCGATTGATCCCTTTTTATTGCAGACGCCCTGGGGTTCTCCAGAAACGCGGAAACTTCCGCATACGAAAATATGATGCTCCGGTTTAGTCATTTTATTTGCTCCTCATTAAAAATTCAAATAATTATCCGCATCCCCCGCCGGTGCCGCCGCAGCTGCCGATGCCGCATTTTCCTCCGCCTGGGTTAATTAAAAGCGCCTTCGGGATATCCTGTTTGTTGAAAAGGGGGGTAAGCCCGTCGCGGACCAGCCCTTCCATAACGATTACCTTTATTCCCATTCCCTCGAGAACTGTTTTAGGGGTGCTTCCTATTCCGCTTGCTAGTATTGCGCTGCAGTCTTTGAGCAGCATGCCTAGTTCTAGCCACCTGTCGATACCCGATCCTGGAACAGGCGCAGATCGTCTCTCCTTTAGCTCGATCACTCCGTCTTTGCAGCCGTATATCCAGAAGCTCTCGGCTTCGCCAAGGTGGCTGTTAACAAAAAGGCCCTCGCGGCTAGATGCCGCGATGTAGGGCCTTTGAGGAGTAGTATGATGATTATTATAGGAGGCATTTTTTAATAAATTCATTACATCGGACGATTCCTTCCCGCCTATCAGCCCGGCTGCATCGGCGCGGCATCTCATGCAGTGCTCCATCTGGGGAATAAATTTTTCTGCTTCCTTCCTGAGCTCCGCCATAAGTTCATGCCCTGGAGAATCTATCGCTTCGAAGGGCGTCCCTGCGACGTGATACATCGGCATGCAGTTCATAACGTCGGCTCCGAACTCCCGCGCCTTTTCAGCAATAACGCGAACATGTTTATCATTAAAACCCGGGATGATAACGGTATTGATCTTGACCGTTATCCCCTTCTCGTGGACTTTTCGTATGCCTTCTTCCTGTTTTTCAAGAAGGGCCTGCGCAGCTTCTCTTCCCCTGTAAATACGCTTATCGAGCTTAACCCATGCGTATATCTTTTCTCCGATCTCGGGGTCGACTGCGTTAAGAGTTACGGTAATATGGGAGAGACCTATTTCTGCAAGATCTCCTGCATATTTGCCCAGCTCGAGTCCGTTTGTAGCGGTGCAGAGAAGCATATCAGGGTATTTTCCGCGGATAAGGCTGAGGGTTTCCAGAGTTTTTTCCGCGTTGGCGAACGGATCTCCCGGACCTGCGATGCCGACCACAGAGATATTCTTCAATTTTTCCATAACCTTATCCAGGTACCCGGCTGCCTGGGCAGGAGATAGTACCGCACTGGTGACTCCGGGTCGAGTCTCGTTCAGGCAGTCGAACTTCCTGTCGCAGAAATTGCATTGTATATTGCATCCGGGAGCCACGGGAAGATGGATCCTCCCGAAGTTTTTCCTTGCGCTGTCATTAAAACATGGGTGATTATGTATGTCCATAAAATTCTCCTTTTGCCTGTGCCCGCTAGGGTACTTGTGCCCGAAGGGTACTTGTGCCCGAAGGGTACTTGTGCCCGAAGGGCATGCCAGTCGGTTTTAGAGGTAACTGTAACCGACCGGCGAGTTTTCCTGTTTCGCCTCTAAAAGGGCGTTTACGATGCGGTCGAATAATTCCTGGGTTCCGCCGTACCCCAGGTGCCTTATGCGCTGTCCTCCGATCCTGTCATGCACGGGAAAACCTGTCCTGACAAGGGGTATGCCGAGCTTACGCGATATGAAATATGCCTTGCTCGGTCCGATGACGAGGTCTGCCGGACCGTCTTTAACATAATCGAGTATTGAGACGTAATCCATATCACCCGTCATTTCCTCCGACAGGGCGCCGGTCGCGCTGATTAATGGCAATAAGCCTATTTCCTTTACAAATCCTTCTATGCCGAGAGTAAGATCCTCATCCCCGCAGAGGATGACCCTCTTTTCAAAAACGGTCTTGTGCCCGTCGGCATAGGAATCTACAAGACGGCCTCGCTGGGCGGTATATTTTCCCGGCACGGACATGCCGGATAATTCCGATAAAATATTGAAAAAAACGTCAGTTCCCTCGATCCCTATGGGAAGGGGAATGTTTCTAAATTCTACGCCGCAATGATTTAAAAGGTAACCGGCGGCTGTGTCCTTGCCTTTAAGGCTTTCACCGAACTCTATGGTGAGGTCGGATTTGCCCATTGCCCTGATCTCGTCCAGGCTTGTACCGCCTGAAGGGATCTTCTGGTATGTTGCCCATGACTCTCCGTCCAGGGTTTCGGAATAATCGGGCAGGATCGTGCAATCGAGCCCGAAATCCCCGGTGATTTCCCTCAATGTTCTTAAGTCGGCGGGGGAAACGAATCCCGGCAGGATATTGACCCTCTTTTTCCCGCCTTTAGATTTTCCCGGTCCCGGGGCACAGCGGCCCTTAATAACAAGTGTTTCCACCGCCGCTTTCACAGCCGCATGGAAACCGTCCATATGGGTTCCTTTGTAGCTGGGAGTCGATACTGGAATTATTGCCGGACCTCCGTTCCCGGACGAGTCTGCACTTATTTCCCTGACTATCCTTGTAACGTCGTCACCGATAGTTTCCGACAGGCAGGTCGACGCAACACCGATAACCTCCGGACTGTACTGCCTGCTTACATTTTGTATGGCAGTTTTGAGATTTTGAGCTCCTCCGAAAATAGCGCTTGTTTCGCTGAAATTCGACGAGGCTATGTCTATCGGTTCCCTGAAATGGCTTATGACATACCTGCGTATGTAAGTAGAGCAGCCCTGCGATCCGTGCACGAGAGGTACGCATCCTTTTATTCCTCTGAAAACTATGCTTGCACCCAATGGTGAACAGAGTTTGCATGCGTTCCTCGCAGCCGTGAAATTTTTATTCATAACCTTTTCCTTCCCGGAGTGAATTTCCATACCGGGCTCATCACGGATGCGTATACCTCGCGGCAGAAATTAAGCATCCCTGAAAATCCTGCAAGGGGTTCCTTCCTTTCATGGTTGTGGTCACAGAATGCAACTCCCATTTTATAAGCGATAGGCCTCTCCTTTACGCCGCCTATAAGGAGGTCTACGTTTTTTTCCGCCATGAAAGCGGACAGTTCCAGGGGGTTGGTATCGTCAACAATCAATGTCCCGTCATCGCAAATTTCCTTGAGGAATTTATAATCTTCGGGGTTTCCTGTCTGGGAGCCGACTATTGCGGTAACCATTCCAAGGTGTCTGAGGGCCTTGACAAGTGAAAAGGCCTTGAAAGAGCCTCCGACATAAATTGCCGCCCTTTTCCCGGCAAGCGCTTTCCTGTACCTTTCGATCTCGGGAATGATCTTCCCGGCCTCAAGGCTCACTAATTCCTCTGTTCTCTTAGTGATATCCGGATTTTTGAAATGCCCTGCCACATCGTAAAGGGCACTGGCCATGTCTTCAAGTCCGAAATATGAAACCCTGATAAAAGGAATCCCGTATTCTATTTCCATGCTTTTAGCGAGGGCCGTCATCGAGCCCGAGCACTGGACTACATTCAGGGCGGCCCTGTGGGCCTTGCGGATCTCATCCACCCTCCCGTCACCTGTTATGCATGATACTACTTCAACTCCCATTCTTTCGTAATAGTTCTTGATGATCCATGTTTCGCCCGCAATATTGAAGTCGCCCAGGATATTTATACTCTCGCAGGAAACCGGGGTTTCGTTGTCGGTGCCGACCAGGACGGACAGTGCATCGCATGCCGCTTTATAACCGTCTTTTTTTGTCCCCCTGAAGCCTTCGGACTGTACTGGAATTACGGGTATGCCCGCTTCTGCACCGACTTTCCTGCATACCGCGTCCACATCGTCTCCAATGAGCCCGACTATGCATGTGGAATAAACGAAAGCCGCCTTCGGATTGTACTCTTCAATCAGCTCTGTAAGCGCGTTGTATAGTTTTTTCGCGCCCCCGAATATCACGTCGTTTTCCCTGAGGTCTGTTGAAAAGCTCATCCTGTGGAGTTCCGGGCCGCTTGACAGAGATCCCCTGATATCCCAGGTATAAGCCGCGCATCCTATGGGGCCATGGATCAGGTGCAGGGCGTCGGCTATGGGGTAAAGTACAACCCTCGACCCGCAGAATACGCATGCGCGCTGGCTTACGGAACCGGCAAGGCTTGCCTTGCCGCATTCGATAACGCCTTCTTCACAGCTGCCCTTTTCAATCACCTGATTTTTGCGCCCTTCAAGGATATCTATCATATGAACTCCTTGGCTTGTACCCGCAAGGGTACTTGTGCCCGATAGGGTATGCCAGTCGGCCTACATCACTAACTCGAACCTTTCTTCCGGCGCATCACGGTCCTGCCTGTCAAGGATGGCGTTGAGCATTCTTTCGAGAAGGCGGAGCGCTCCGCGGTATCCGACAATCGGAAAATACTGGTGCCCGACCCTGTCGTATATCGGGAAACCGATGCGCAGCATCGGGATATCCTCGTCCCTTGCAATATATTTGGCATATGTGTTTCCGAATATAAGGTCGGGCTTATCGTTCTTTATGAGCTGGTGGAACGCGAACAAATCGGCTCCGGGCCCGTATTTTACTATCGTATTTTCACCCGCAAACTCCTTTATCTTTCTTTCGAACTTAGGCCCGGCCGGAGTCCCGGTTACAACGTAGAGCACCTTCATATCGAGGTCTGTAAGGAACTGGGTAAGGGACACAAGCTGGTCCGGGTCTCCGACGAGGCCGACCTTTTTGCCGTAAAAGTACTGGTGCATGTCCGTTATTACATCCACCGCCTGGCCGCGTTCGAATGTTATGCTTTCCGGAACATTGACGCCTGCGGCCATCCTCAGGCTGTTGATAAACGCGTCGGTTCCGCGGACGCCGATCGGCAGGTCCAGGATTTCGCACGGCACCTTGCATTTTGTGTCGAGGAGTTTCGCTGCGCTCATGGAGGCCGTCCTTCCGAGCGCGAGGGTCAGAAAGCTGTCACCGGCGCTTACGATATCGCTGACAAGCGCTCCGCCATCGGGGAACATATTGAATTTCCCGGTCATCGGGCTGTTGGTGACGCCGGCGGTGTCGGGAAACATAATTCCCTTAACGCCCATTTCGGCCACGAGGCGCTTCACTTCAGCCATGTCCGACGGTTCTACGAACCCGGGTATTATATTCACCTGTTTCTTCCTTTCCTTCCCCTTCTCGGAGAAATACTGCACCATGCTGGTTGTCATGTTTGAAAAACCTGTGACATGAGAACCCTTGAAGCTAGGGGTGTTAGTATGTATCACCCTCTTGCCCGTTGGAATTTTTCCCTCTGTCACAGCTTTGGCTATGATCTGCTTCAGGTCGTCCCCGATCACTTCGGAAAGGCATGTTGTATGCACTGCAATAACATCCGGATTGTAGATCGAAAATATATTGTTTATGGATTCTAGCAGATTAGCCTGCCCGCCGAAAACAGAGGCTCCTTCTGTAAAGGAACTTGTTGTCGCCATAATCGGGTCTTTAAAATGCCTTGTCAGGGCGCTGCGGTGGTACGAGCAGCATCCCTGGGAGCCATGGCTGTGCGGAAGGCATGAGTGGATGCCGAGAGCCGCATACATGGCGCCTACTGGCTGGCATGTTTTTGCCGGATTTATTGTAAGCGCCGATCTTTCTTCAATTTTCTCGGTTGTGTGTCTTAATAACATATCATCTCCTTAGTAGCGTTTAGCAAGCGTAGCGAGCATAGTGCTACTTATCCCGCTTTAGCGGGGTTGGTGCCGCTTACGGGCACTATTCATTCCAGACGTAGCTGCCAGCGAGCTCAGGACTTTCCTGCCAGGGCGCCTTCGTCAGGCTGAAAACTTTTGTATTTACAAGCCGGTCTATTTCCCTGTAGAAATTCATAGCGCCCTTGAAACCGGCATAAGGACCGCTGTAGTCGTAGCTGTGGAGCTGCTTGAGCGGTATCCCGCTTTTCTGCATCACATATTTTTCCTTGATGCCAGCGCAGAAAACATCCGGTTTGTATTTTTCTATTAGCACCTCGGCCTCGTAATGGTTGAGGTCGTCGATAATCAGGGTGTTATCCTTCATTTCGCTCATCATGCCGTGATACTCTGAGAGTTCAATCCCCTGCTTCTTGAGCATGGCCCTTTCTTCAGCAGTTTTCCTCTCGCGATAATTCACGGGGTCCTTTTCAACTGTGATCTCTTCTATATTGCGGGTATCCGCATCCACCGTTATGCTGCCCTTGACCCTACGGCCCTCGTAATCGTCGCGGTGGGCGAATTCGTAGCCGGCAGATATTGTTTCCATGCCGATTTCCCTGAACAATTCCTGGTAGTGGTGGGCTCTCGACCCTCCCACGAAGAGCATGGCAAGCTTGCCTTTGCACTTGCCTTCAATTTCCAGGCGGACCTTTTCGACTTCTTTCATTTCTTCAACTATGAAATTCTCGACCCTTTCGATGAGATCCTTGTCGCCGAAATAGGCTGCCATCTTCCTCAGTGATTTTGCGGTTGCTTCGGCCCCGACAAAGTTGACCTTGAACCAGGGGATGCCGTATTTCGTTTCCATCATTTCGGCGAGGTAATTGATCGAACGGTGGCACATTACCACGTTCAGGTCGACCATCTGCGCGCTGGCAAATTCGTCGTACTCGGAATTGCCGCTGAATGTGGAATGAAGGGTAAAGCCCGTCGCGTCCATTATTCTTTCTATCTCGAAAGCGTCTCCTCCGATATTGTACTCGCCTAAAATATTGAGCCTGAACTTTCCCTCTTTGCCCTTTTCAAGCTGTCCGACCACGTCTGTAAAAACCTTGTTATTGGCAATATGGTGGCCTGCCGACTGGCTGACTCCCTTGTATCCCTCGCATGAGAAACCGAAAATATTTACGTCCGGATACTTCAGCTCCATTTCACGGGCTACTGCATGAACATCGTCACCGATAAGCCCCACAGGGCATGTTGAAAATATTCCTATCGCCTTCGGATGAAAAATCGCTATCGCTTCTTCTATAGCCTTCTTGAGCTTTTTTTCGCCGCCGAAGATTATTTCATCCTCCTGCATGTCTGTTGACAGGGCATAAGGCATGTAGTTTGTATCACCGGGGGTTTTAGGCCTTGTCTGGTTGCGCCTTGTAAGCCAGCTGTAGAAACCGCACCCGATGGGGCCATGGGTTATCTGGAGGATATCCCTTGTCGGGCCCAGGACCACGCCCTTGCATCCGGCATAAGCGCATCCCCTCATAGTAAGAATACCGGGGGTTGTTCTTGTGTTCGCCATTATTTCAGGCACTACGCCGTTTTCGTCAACCTTGTTTACCAGTATCTGTTTCGAACGCTTCCTGGCTAATTTAGCGGGGTATTTCTTCAGAATCGCTTCCTTAACCTCGACTGCTTCAGGTATTTTTCCTTCAAACATATATATCTCCTTAGTCCTGCTTATAGAAGCCTTTGGCGATATTAGCAGGACTTATGCCGCCCTTAGCGGCGTAGTGCCGCTTATGCTTCGTCGAGCACTGTGTCTCCGTTTTCCCCGGTGCGGACTCTTATCGCATCAAAGACCGGCATTATGAAAATCTTGCCGTCCCCGGCCTTGCCTGTCTGATTACTCTTTATGATGGCATCAACAGTCCTGGCGACCAATCCGTCGGGAACTACTATCGATATCAATCTCTTGGGGATAAGCCTCTGGCTGTTTCCGAGCTGTGAGATCGCCTCTTCGTAGCCCTGTTCTGCGCCCCTGAGGACTGAAAAGTCAACAAGACCCTTTCCCCTTCCGAGACATTCCTTTCCATTCAGGGATGAAATTCCAGTGTCTGAAAGGGCCTTCTTGGTCTGATTGATCTTGTTCATGCGGATAACCGCCAGCACTTCTTTCATATTTTTACCTCCGCTGTACCGCTGGAACTTTCCTTTATTCCGGAGGATACAGTGTATACTTCTTCCACAGGAGTCACGAATATCTTGCCGTCTCCGAAAGCACCCTTATCTCCCGTGCGGGCGGCCTGTATCACTGTCTTGATAACCAGTTCCTTGTCCTGGTCGGGAACAACTATCATGAGAAGCTCTTTTGGAATTTCATCATAAGTAATATCTCCGATCTTAATGCCCCGCTGCTTGCCGCGTCCTGAAACGTTCATGCGGGTGACAGCAGGAAATCCTTCTTCCATCAAACTTTCCATAACAAAGTCTACCTTGTCGGGCCTTACTATCGCTCTAATCATTATCATTGTAATTTCCTCCTATTGACCGATGCCGTATTTGATCAGCAAGCCTTCGAGCTCGTCGGTGGTAAGGGGCTTGGGGATCACGAAATTCTTGTTCGAGTCTATCGTCCTGCAGAGGGTCCTGTACTCGTCAGCCTGTAAGGCCGAAGCTTCGAAATCCACGACAGTCTTCCTGTTGATTTCCGCCCTCTGGACAACATTATCGCGGGGGATGAAGTGGATCATCTGCGTCCCGAGTTTCTCCGCCAGCGCCATGATGAGGTCTTTTTCAAAATCGACTTTCCTGCTGTTGCAGATGAGTCCTCCGAGCCTTACTACACCCGCTTCGGCGAATTTGACAATACCCTTGCAGATATTGTTCGCCGCATACATGGCCATCATTTCACCGGAGACTACGATGTAGATCTCTTCCGCCTTACCGTCCCTTATGGGCATAGCGAACCCGCCGCATACCACGTCTCCTAATACATCGTAAAATACGTAATCGAGGGCGAAGGTTTCAGAATATGCCCCGAGCTGTTCGAGGAGGTTGATCGAGGTTATAATACCCCTTCCGGCGCATCCCACGCCCGGTTCCGGCCCGCCCGATTCAACACAGCGGGTTCCCATGAAACCCACCTTGACTACATCTTCAAGGTCCAGGTCTTCGCCTTCCAGCCTCAATGTGTCGAGGACGGTTTTCTGTGAAAGCCCGCCTAAAAGAAGTCTCGTGGAATCCGCTTTTGGATCGCATCCGACTACCATTACCTTCTTGCCCATTTCGGCGAGGGCGGCCACGGTATTTTGAGTGGTTGTGGATTTGCCGATCCCGCCCTTTCCGTAAATAGCTATCTTGCGCATATTGTTCTCCTTAGTGACGCTTACTGTATTTTTACAGTTAGCGGCACTTATACTATATGACAAGAGCCGTGCCAAGGCATTCCGGGAACCGGAATATTTGATTTTATAAGAAAGGTAAATCTTTATTTAGGAATGAATTGTGACATGATAATAAATATGGGCAAGACGGGTTTTCAGGTTTTAGGTCCCTTGATGACGCTACTTTCATGTAGTTTAAGGGCTTTATTCCTACATAAATGTAGGAATTAATTTGAATTTTTAAAACGTTTCGGATCTATCCGGTATTTAACGACCCTCAGCCCCATTATACGTTCCGTGATGCACAGCTCTTCCGCGGCCTTTGTCATATTTCCCTTTGAATCCCTGAGGGCTTCCAGGATAAGCTCTTTTTCAAAACGGGCTATCTTTTCGTCGAGAGATCCCGTTTCGGCAGTATCGCTGGAAAGCGTGTTCTGAAGGCTGGGGGGAAGGTTGTGGCTGTGGATTACTCCGTTCTCCGATAGAATTACGGCTCTTTCTATGCAGTTTTCAAGTTCCCTGACATTTCCGGGCCAGCGGTAGGCCAGAAGCATGTCGGATGCTCTCGTGGAAAGCCGTTTTATTTCCTTTCCATGCTCCCCGCTGTATTTCTCGATAAAATGGTCCGCCAGTAGAAGTACATCAGTCCTCCGTTCACGGAGGGGAGGGACAATAATCGGGAATACATAGAGCCGGTAAAAAAGGTCCTCGCGGAATTTCATCTCCTTTACCTGCCCCTCGAGGTCGCGGTTGGTAGCCGCTATAATCCTGACGTTTACCTTGATTGTCTTGTTGCTTCCGACCCGTTCGAACTCCTTTTCCTGCAGGACGCGCAGGAGCTTGGCCTGAACGGCGGGAGAGATCTCGCCGATCTCGTCAAGGAAAATGGTCCCTCCGTCCGCCTGTTCGAAACGCCCTTCCCTTGCGGCGGTCGCACCGGTAAAAGCCCCTTTTTCATGCCCGAAAAGCTCGCTTTCGATAAGATTTTCAGGAAGCGCGGCGCAGTTGAATTTTATGAAGGGCTTCTCTGCCCGGCTTGAATTATAATGGATGGCCTGGGCCACAAGCTCCTTTCCAACGCCGCTTTCGCCGAGGATGAGGACGGTTGTAGATGTTTTACTGACCGTCTCGATCATGGGGTAAATATTGCGCATCGATTTGGAATTGCCTATTATATTTGAAGGCCGGAACCTGACCTTAAGTTCGTCGTTAAGCCTCTGGTTTTCCGCCTGGAGCTTTTCCAGCTCCTCTTCGGCTATCTGCCGGAGCCGGACGGCCTGCGATATGGAGGAAGCGATTATAGTCAGCAGCCTTACATCGTCGTCGAGGGAAATATCTTCCCTGAAAAGGCGGTCGATAGAAAGAGCGCCTATGACCTCTGCACCTATTTTAATAGGTACGCAAATGAAGGATATATCTTCCTTATTTAAATTTTTCCGCGAACCGGTACGGTCAAGGAATAATGGTTCTTCGGATATCCTGGGTATGACTATAGGCTGTCCCGTTTCAACAACTTTACCCGTGACCCCTTCGCCGAGCTGGTAAATACCCCTGGCCTGCTGTTCCGGAAGGATGCCGTAAGCTTCCTCGATAAAAATTTCGCCTGTCTTCCTGTTAAGGATGGTCAGAGCCCCCCTGATAATTTCCATGTGTTCCGACATCATTTTGAGGACCGGTTTTAAAACCGTGGTCAGGTCCAGGTTTTCGTTAAGATCCCGGCTGATTTTGTACAGCAGGGAAAGCTCCTGAATTTCGCGGGACGCCTTGCTTGTCCTGGAATTCATTCTCACCCCCATGATGATTAACTATTATTCAAAACTTTCGCCGTTGTTTGAAATACAGGCAAAAAAAAGGCGTTTATTATTCATTATATCGATTAACACACAATGGGCAACATATATGCCACTTGAATAAAAGATAATATAAAAGGTTATGATTTTCAAAACTCCGGATTGAGGTCTTCAGCGAAAAGTTATAATTTTCCTACTATAACCTCGGTTGATTTTATGATAGCGACTGCTTCATCGCCGGGTTTTAGGCCCAGTTCATCCGCACTGTCTTTGCCGATCAGGGATGTTATAATATTGCCGCCGCCGATGTCTATTTTAACCTGAGACATTATGGCGCCGTGCTTGATTTCAAGTATCCTGCCCTTCAACTGGTTCCTTGCCGATAATTTCATATTTTCTCCCTTTTATCCATTTCAATATAAAGTTAACAAGACTGACAGATGTTGTCAATTAAAATCCGCCATCATACGCTATATTTTACCGGATGACAGGTTTTATCAATTATTTTCCTATGCCATGACCAACGATTACTTTGTTAAACAGCAAGTGCCGCCAACACACTTAATACAACCTAATATTTGCCTCCGAATTGGATGATCAAACCACCACAAATTATAACAATCAAACCTATCCAGGTTGAAGCTGGTATATTTTCATTAAATACGAAACGGCCGAATAATATGCTGATCAGAGCGAAAATTGAGACATAAACTCCGAGCATTTTTGAAAAATCCCAATTAACCATATTTACAACTATACCATAACAACCTAACATAACGAATCCTAGAATGATAATAAATAAACCTAAACCATGAAGTCCCTTGCGAATAACTGCATCGCCAGTTACTTCTAATAATGCCGCGCCAATAAATATAAACCAGGATATAAATTTCAAAGCTATCCTCCGTTATAATAAGGTGTACCGCGGAATATTATTTAATAATATCCGCGGCACCGTGAAAAAGGGAAAGTCTTCAACTATTTTATTGAATCGAGCGCAAGATTTAATTTCAGAACATTAACCTTATCTATACCCCAGAACCCGAAAACCCTCGATTCAGAATTATTTGAGATTATCTCCATTACTCTTGCAAGGGGGATATTCCTCAGAAAGGAGATCCTTTTAGCCTGGATCGATGCGTTTTCAATGCTTATATCGGGGTCGAGCCCGCTGGCTGATGCCGTCACCATATCAGAAGGAACTGGCGAATCAGGGCCAAGGATATTTTTCTTTCTGACATCATCTATTTTCGCTTTAACCATCGATATCAGGTTTGAACTGGCCGGTCCATAATTGTAAGCCCCGGAATTTGTTGCATCATAATCACATTCCGAAGGCCTTCCGTTAAAATATGAATCGTTTGTAAAAGACTGGCCTATCAGGCTTGATCCGATAATTTTACCGTCCTTTTTTACAAGACTGCCGTTAGCCTGGTCATTGAAGGCAACCTGCGAAACCAGGGTAATGAACATCGGGTATATAATTCCTGTGAAAACTGTAAACACTATAAGCATCAGGATAGATTGAATAACTAATTTCATATAATACTCCTATCTAAAAAGATTCAGGATCATATCGATTATCTTAATCCCCGGAAATGGCAATATTACACCCCCAAGCCCATATATCAGTAAATTTCTGGACAAAAGGGATGCTGGCGACTGAGTTTTATATTTTACACCCCTCAGTGATAGCGGAATCAGCATAGGTATGATTATCGCGTTAAAAATTATAGCCGCCAGGACAGCTGATTCCGGAGTGCTTAGCCTCATAATATTCAAAAACCCGAGTGCCGGAAAAGCAACCATAAACATTGCCGGAACTATCGCGAAGTATTTTGATACATCATTGGCTATGCTGAAAGTAGTCATTGCCCCCCTTGTTATCAGTATCTCCTTGCCGATTTCAACAATATCAAGGAGCTTTGTCGGGTTGGAATCGAGGTCTATCATATTCGAAGCCTCTCTTGCCACCTGTGTCCCGGCGTTCATTGCAACTGCAACATCAGCCTGGGCAAGTGCAGGGGCATCGTTGGTTCCGTCCCCTATCATTGCGACAAGGTATCCGTCTGCCTGGTATTTGCGGATCATCTCCAGCTTGGCTTCCGGCCTTGCCTGGGCCACAAAATCATCAATCCCTGCCTCAGCGGCTATTGCCGCGGCGGTAAGCTGGTTATCACCGGTAATCATAACCGATTTAATACCCATTTTCCTCAGGTGTGCAAGCCTCTCGCTAATTCCTGTCTTCAGGATATCCGTAAGCTGTATGACTCCCAGAACTTTGTTCCCTTCCGCAACTACAAGGGGAGTACCGCCTTTTTCCGATATGCTTTTAACACTTAATTTTATCCCGTCGGATATTTTTCCACCGCTGTTCAAAACATGATGCTCAATGGCTTCGTACGCGCCCTTCCATACCTGGACGCCGTTCATATCGACCCCGCTCATCCTGCTTTCGGGAGTAAAAGGTATAAACTTATAATGGTCATAATCTGTTATATCCCTGCCCCGGATATTGAGGGTTTCTTTTGCAAGACTGAGTATGCTTCTGCCTTCGGGGGTTTCATCAGCAAGAGATGAGTACAATGCTTTTTTCGCCAGATCTTCCATAGCCACGCCGTCAGCCGGAATAAATTTCTTTGCCATACGGTTACCAAGGGTTATAGTTCCTGTTTTATCCAGAAGAACTATGCTGACATCACCCGATGCTTCAACAGCACGGCCGGAAAACGCTATTACATTTTTCTCAATCAGCCTGTCCATTCCAGCAATCCCGATTGCCGGAAGCAAAGCGCCGATCGTAGTCGGCATAAGACAGACAAGAAGGGATATTAAAACCGGTATGCTGACATAGACCCCTGTATATTTGTCGTATGGAATTAAAGTTGCAACAACAACAATGAATAGCACCGTAAGGGCAACCAGGAGAATTTCAAGAGCAATTTCATTAGGAGTTTTCTGCCTTTTCGCGCTTTCAACCATAGATATCATTGTATCGAGGAAACTTTCACCGGGATTCGCGGTTATCCTGATCTTGATGATACCCTCGATAATGCGTGTCCCGCCCGTTATACCGCTCCTGTCTCCGCCGGATTCCCTGATAACTGGTGCGGATTCACCAGTTATAGCCGATTCGTCTACCAGTGCCGTCCCCTGAACAATTTCTCCATCCCCGGCTATCAACTCTCCCTTGCTGACAAGAATATAATCGCCTTTTTTCAGATTTAAAGCAGGGATCATGATCATTTCGCCCGGATTGTCCACTGTGGATTTTTCTGATATTTTCTGTGCGGTCAGGGTGCTTCTCGAGCTTTTCAAAGCTTCAGTCTGGGCTTTGCCTCTGCTCTCGGCTATGGCTTCAGCAAAGTTTGAAAATATCACTGTAAACCACAGCCAGAGGCTGATATTTAGGTTAAAACTATATGGCTGAATATTGACAATGTTGATAATAGTTATTGCTGTTGTTATGAAAGCTCCGATTTCCACCACAAACATGACTATATTCCTGAGCATGAGATAAGGATTGAGCCTTATGAAAGATTCTTTCAATGCATCAAGCATGATCGGCTTCCAGTCTATCTTCTTCATTTTATCGCTTGTCATAAATTTCCTCCTATTTGTAATTATTAATATAAATGCCCGGCAAACATTAAGAGATGGTCAAGGATAGGGCCTAAAACGAAGGGGACGAAAAATGTCAGCCCTCCGAAGATCACGACCACCGAAACCAGCATAACCACATAAAGCGGCGTTGTCGTCTGGAATGTTGCAGCGGTGTCGGGTATGAATTTCTTCTTCGCAAGAGAACCGGCTATTATGAGAGCTGGTATTATTGTCGCAAAACGGCCTATGAGCATAGCAGCGCCAGTCATCAGGTTATAAAAGGGTGTATTGGCGTTCAGCCCCGCGAAAGCGGAACCGTTATTGCCATGGGCAGATGCGAACGCATAGAGCATTTCAGAAAAACCATGAGGCCCGCCATTGTTAAGGCCGGCAAGGCCGTCTTTAAGCATGCAGGCCGCGGCGGTAAATATCAGCGCGCATAGAGGACCCGTTATTATTCCGACAAGAGTCCATATCATCTCCCGGACTTCAAGTTTCTTATTATATATCTCGGGAGTCCGCCCTATCATAAGACCCGCAAGGAACATAGTCATAAAGGCATAGAACAACATCCCTATAATTCCTACTCCAACACCGCCAAATATCACTTCGCCGATAAGCATATTGAACATAGGAAAAATGGCAGTGAGCGGCAGAAAACTGTCATGCATCGCATTAACAGAGCCGTTGGCTATCGCCGTAGTTGTAACTCCCCACAGGACCGATGTAAAAACCCCGAAGCGGGTTTCTTTGCCTTCCATGTTGACGCCATGAATAATTCCGGCTTTTGAAAAAATCGGGTTACCCTTGTTCTCGGTATAAACTGAAAATACAATTCCTACAATAAGAAGAATAAACATAGCCATGAACATGGCCCATCCTTTTTTCCGGCTCTTGAACATATATCCCATCGTAAAAGGTAAAGACGCCGGCAGAAGCATGATTGCAAGGAGTTCCATGAAATTAGTAAACCAGTTAGGGTTTTCAAAAGGATGAGCCGAGTTGACATTAAAAAACCCGCCTCCGTTTGTCCCGAGCATTTTTATCGCTTCCTGCGAGGCAACGGGGCCTACTGCAATCACCTGATTATGTCCCTGAAGGGTAATAGCGTTAACATAACCCCCAAGAGTCTGGATGACACCCTGTGACGAGAGTATGACCGCCCACACAATTGACAGCGGAATAAGAACATAAAGAACTGCCCTTGTCATATCGACCCAGAAATTCCCGATATTGTCGGTTGTTTTACGTGTAAAACCCCTGAACAACGCAAGCATCACCCCGAATCCGGTTGCTGCGGAAACAAAATTCTGTACAGTCAGGCCAACCATCTGCGTAAAATAGCTCAGGGTGCTTTCCCCTGCATACGCCTGCCAGTTCGTGTTGGTCATAAAAGAGATAGCGGTATTAAGTGCAGTATCCCACCTGACCGCCCCGAATTTCTGGGGATTGAAAGGCAATATTCCCTGCACGAGCTGGATGATAAAAAGCAGTAAAAAGCCCGCAAGGTTGAACCATACAAGAGCAAACGCATACTTGACCCAGTTCATTTCCTCGGACGGGTCGATCCGGCATAGCATGTAAATAAGCTTTTCAAGCGGTGAAAAGACAGGTGTCAGGAAAGTCCTGGTGCCTTCAAATACCCTTGACATGAACTTGCCTAACAACACGGCAAGCAGAACTAGAACTGAAAATAACACTATGGCAAAAATAATGTCACTCATCATATAAACCTCCTCTTATTTTCATAGTTGTTTAGCTTAATGACATTCTTGTAAAGCAACACTTTACAGGAAAATCAAATAGTATTAAGAGGCGTATAGATCATGATCTAAGCGGCATTACCCATGATTAGAAAATTTTAAAATCTTTCAGAATGGACAGAAATGTCGAGGTAATAATAATCAAACCGATGCCATCCGCCATCCTAAAACCTCCTCTCTTCTTCAAAGCAGCTTGTTTTAATGACATTCTTGTAAAATTCTTTAATAATCGTTTTACAGGAATACCAACCGGTACCAAGAGAAGTTTTCTAGCCTGATTGACACCACAATGACCATGCGGTCATTTAGAAAATTTTAGCATAATTTTTTTATATTGTCAATCGTTTTTATAATATTCTTATTTTCAGGGCTATTTTTTCAAAATTATTACTGTTTTCATTATTGTTCTTTTTTATTCGGATTATCATGGTAAGCAACAATGCAATATTACATGTTCCGCCGGGATTGATTACAATCCCTCAGGCGGAGCCTTTTTCAGACAGCAGCAGGCGGATAAGGTCGAAGCGGCTGGCCGCTCCTGTTTTCTGGAAAATCCTCTGGATATGGGTTTTGACGGTTGCAAGAGAAATAAAAAGTTCTCCGGCTATCTGCGGGCTGGTTTTTCCCTGCATGACAAGCTGCAAAACTTCCGATTCTCTCCTGGATATCCCGAATCTTTTATAAAAAGAACTTTCCGGAACAAGCGACGATGATTTTTTATATAAATTAACACGGTCGCGGTTTAAAAAAACTATCAGCAGGATGGCAAATGAGCAATATAGAAGAGAATAAAACGGGATAACAGGATTGATGTTAAGCGCCATATCGGTAAACATGAGCGGTGTGAAAATAAAGCTGATTATCCGAATACTCTTATAAAAATCATGCAGATAGCTTTTATACGGTGCTGTAAGAGGACTTTGCGTTATCCGGATGGGAATAAAAGCAATTACTATAATGATGATATTTAGCGCTATATATATCCATACGAAGGGTTGTGGAAGTTTAAAGCCTTGAAAAGGCAATTCCATAAAAGCCAATATTTCAGAAATTAATAATAATATAGAGGCGAAAATAATCGAATAACGAAGCCATGCAACCCCGGCAATTTTCTTCGCTTGAGCGACATACCTGAAGATCGTATATGGCACAAGATTGTATGAAAAAAAGATAAGAATAATTAAAAAACGGACCGGTGTAACCGAAGGGTGCCGGATATTTGTTGCGATATAGTCGAGAATAAGAGTTTCAAGGATCAAAAGGGTAAAGTTGCCGAATAGCAGCAGGAATTCACGGAGAAGCCTGTCGCGGCTTTCAAGAACCAGCTGGATCAAAGCATTGAGAGCAAATATCCCGATCATCAGAATGATGAACAAATACAGGATGAACCACTGGCCCATAATCTACTCCCGCCTTTAAGTCTAAGGCAAGATAATATTATTTTCAAACATTAAAGAAGGTGTCCCGGCATACAGGTGTTCATAAAACCGCAAAATACGGCTGAAATTTTAAAAAATCATCCCTTGGAACGACAATCTGAACCGCAAAATCATCCTATCGGGCAATTGGAAACGTTTAATAAGCGATCTAAACTATCTGATCATTGAAGAAGTTTTGTCATTGAGGAGATCAATATGTTTATAAGTGTGAAAAACGTATCGAAAATCTACAAAATGGACAGGGTGGAAATCGAGGCGTTAAAGAATGTCAGTCTTGATATTGAGCCTGGAGATTTTATTTGCCTGATGGGGCCCAGTGGAGCCGGGAAATCCACTTTACTTCATGTGATAGGTTGTATAGAAAACCCAACGCAAGGAGATGTTATTATTCATGGGAAAAATGTAAAAGAAATGAATGACGGAAGCCTTTCGCTTTTCCGGAACAAGCACATCGGCTTCATCTTTCAGAGTTTTAACCTGCTCCCGGTCCTGACAGTCTATGAAAATGTGGAATATCCCTTGATGATCCGCGGCAGGAAAGTTGATAAAGAGCAGGTTTTGTCGGTAATCGAATCTGTAGGTCTCCAGGATTATATTAAACACAGGCCGGATGAACTTTCAGGCGGGCAGAGACAGAGGGTGGCGGTTGCAAGGTCTATAGTGACTGAACCGGATATAATTATTGCGGATGAACCTACGGCAAATCTGGATTCCAGGACCGGGGATTTAATCATAGACCTGCTCCTTAAATTGAATAAGAAATCCAATACGGCTTTTTTATTTTCAACTCATAACGAAGCTGTCTCAAAATACGCAAAAAAAATAATTCACATTCTTGACGGCGAATTTCAATCCTGAAAAACAAGGAGGGAAGATGTTTTATTTTAAGCTCGGTTTAAGAAATATAATAAGAAATTTCAGGAAGACAATGCTAACTATGGCAACATTAACAATCGGAATGGCCGCCATTCTCCTTTATAACGGTTCAAACGCCTATGTGTTCGGGCAATTCAGCGAGAACCTTATAAGGTCGGAATACGGACATTTTCAGATTTATAAAAGCGGGTATCTGGCGAATGTGGACGACCATCCTTACGATCACCTGATCGAAGGCTACCGGGAAATATCCGGTGAATTGATGAAAATCCCGGGAGTAAAGTTTGTAGCGCCAAGGCTTTCTTTCAGCGGGCTCATTGCAAGCGACAATACGAGCACAACGATATACGGCCAGGCCGGAAACCCGCGGCAGGAAAATAAGTTCTGGCATAATACAATTTCTAACGGATCCTTTATAAGTTCGGACGACCCCGAAGGCATATTAGCGGGTAAAGGCCTTGTCAGGAGATTGTCCGGAGAATTAGGCGATACGTTTACCATCATGGCAACAATGAAAGGGAAGGGATTAAATGGGATTGACGTTAAGCTTAAAGGTGTCATCGACCTGGGTGAAGCCGATGCCCGTAATAAGATGTACGGCCTTGTAAACCTTGATAGGGCCCAGCACCTCCTGGGCGTCGGACAATCGGTGGACAGGCTTCTGGTAATGCTCGACAATACGGCAAAAATGCAAAAAGTCGAACCTGAAATCAGGGAGATATGTTCCAATAACGGGCTGGAATACAGGAGATGGGACGAACTGGCAGTTGTTTTCAAGGGAATTAGAGACATGTTTAAAATGAACGAATACATACTTTGCGGAATAATAATCTCAATATTGACCTTCATAATTGCCAACACTATGTCAATGAACCTCCTTGAGAGGATGAGAGAGATCGGTACAATCAGGGCTTTAGGGACGAACAGGAAAAGAGTGATGTATATATTCCTGGCTGAAAGTTCCCTTATAGGCCTGATCGGAAGTTTTGCAGGGATTATTTTAGGTTTGCTTTTGGCCCTTTGTATCAATCTGACAGGCGGGATTTATCATGGACCTTCGGGATATCACACCTTTATCGCTCCGCAATTGCAGGGAATACTGATCTATATGCTGGTATTTATACTGGACGCTGCTGTATCGGCGCTGATGACGGCCCGGAGGGCATCAAGGATGTATATAGCCGAAACGTTAAGGTATATATAGCTTAGCTCACAGAGCTCGCTAAGCATAAGTAGCGCTAAACTTGCTGCGCGTCGTTAAGCGCTACTAAGGAGAAGTTATGTTATATCTGAAATTGGGAATTAGAAACATCATTAAAAACATTAGAAGGTCAATTCTGACAATCTCAACGATAATAATCGGAATGGTTTTCCTTATTCTGGCTAACGGTTTCATCAATTATACGCTTTGGGGGTTCAGGGAAGGTATAATAAGGGGAGGGATAGGCCATTTTCAGATATATAAGAAAGGTTTTCTTGCCCAGGGAGACGAAAAGCCTTTCGAATACCTGATTACGGATTATAATAAGATAATAAAGGAAATAAATAAGATACCCGGTATCAAGGCGGTCACTCCCCGCCTTGGTTTTCGCGGGCTTCTGGCAAATTCCGACAATAGTGCGATAATTTTAGGAAACGCCGGAGATCCCGTTGGGGAAGAAAGCATGTTCGGCGCTTTTTCTTCGGTGGTAGACGGGCAGAACATTACAGAAGAAGATACGAACGGTCTTCTTATAGGTAAAAGCGTCGCAAAAAAGCTTAAGCTCAAAGCCGGTGATCCTTGCACCGTCATAGTTTCAATGAACGACGGAAGTATCAATGCTCTGGATTTCAATATCTCGGGTGTAAAGAGATTGGTTATTCAAGAACTTGATAAAGTTTATGCGCTTGCCAATATAAAAACGGTTCAGGAACTTCTCAACGTATCTAACTCTTCAGACTCTCTGGTCCTGCTTTTAACAAGAACTGAGGATGTCGAACGCACGGAAAATAAAGTCTCTCAAATTTGTGATAAATTCGGACTCGAATACAGGAGGTGGGATCAAATTTTTCCGATGTATTACGATGCCAAAAAATTTTACAGCTCAGCTTTAGATTTTGCGATGTTCATTATTTTCAGTATTACTATCTTTGCCATTGCAAATACAATGATGATGGTCCTTTTTGAAAGGATCAGGGAGATCGGTACGATCAGATCTCTTGGGACAACCAGAATTAAGGTCCTGAAGATAATAATGTCTGAAAGCCTGATCCTGGGTTTTATAGGTTCTGCAATCGGCATTATTTCAGGTTTTACATTATCGTATCTGGTTAATTCGCTTGGCGGAATACATGTTTCAATACCGGGACAGCCTTCCGGTTACCAGGCACACATACGTCCGGACATTACCGTTGTATCGATATATTTTCTGCTGTTCATAATAATTTCAGCAATTGCGGTTATATATCCGCTTATTAAGGCTGCAAGGATGAGTATTGCAGACGCCCTGCGCTGGATATAATATGAAAAGAAACATTATTATTGCCGTTTTCCTGCTGATCCGGCTTGAGGCTTTTTCGTTAAGCGCTGATGAAATCGTGAGCAATACTGATAAGACCAGGGGAGTATCATCCATTTGTGAATTGTTAATACATATGGAGGATTACTCGATGGGTAAACTTTCCGAAACCTCGGATATGAAGGGATATATCAAGGGTTCCGAGAAATCCATGATCATATACACAGCACCCTTCAATATGAAAAACCGTAAAATCCTATCGATAAATGACGATATGTGGGTTTTCATACCCGATACACAAAAACCCGTCAGAGTAACAGCCTCCCAGAGGCTCCTCGGGCAGGCCTCGAACGGCGATGTTTTGAAAATCAGATTTGAAACCGATTATTCTCCCGTTTTGTCCGGGGAACAAACAATTCCCGATATTGACGGTATAAAAAGGAACTGTTATAAGCTGGATCTTAATGCCAAAAGAACAGGGGCTACGTACAAGAAAGTTATCCTTTGGGTTGAAAAGGAAACATATTATCCGGTTAAGGAAGATTGCTTTACCTTGAGCGGGAAGAAGTTAAAAACCGTTTTTTACAGCGGCATAAAAAATTTTGAAAGTAGAAATACAGTCACTAAGATGACGATCTTCGATGAGGTAGTGACCAACAACTTTACTACCATTGAGAATTTTGATGAAAAGAGCGCCGACATCGATGATAAATACTTTAACAGGGAATATTTAAAGAGGATGTAAGAGTGATTTTTTCAAAATCTCTTATCTGCTCATTCGCGTTTTTTAGCTTGCTTCTGTGTTTTGCAACTGCAAATGGTGACTCTAACGATGTCCGGCATTATATTAGCTATAATGCTGAAATTTTTGATGATGAAAAATATTCTTCATATTCGAGCCCGATCGATCCTGACAATGTTTTCGGTATTTATTCGGGAGTATACGACGCAGCACAATATTACCTGGATTTCAAATGGAAAAGCGATCCATTTTCTATTCAGGCATGCGACATAGGTTTCACGACTATTGTAACAAACTTCCCTGTGACAAACTACCTTTCCGAGATTTATGCATCATATAATCTAATGGATTTTTATTTAGATCTCGGGAAAAAGAAAGTATCGCAAAGCATGTCTTTCCTTGTGACGCCGATGGATTTCGCTATGAGATCTTATAACGATGTTTCGAGGGATAAATCGTTTGATACCATGTTCTCGGAAGGCAAATACATGGCAAATCTAGACTGGTATACAGATATCGGTCAGTTCGGATTCTGCTATATTCCGGAAATTATTTTTTCCAGTAACTTAACGGCATATTTTTCAAGCTCCCAAAATCAGGAAGAGGAGTTACGCTATAATAACACCATTTCCGGCATCGATTTTGCATTTGCCCTGAATTACGATACTAACTTGAGCGCGGGGACAGGTCTTTCAACCACTATAGGAGATTTTATTGAAGCGCATGCCGAGGGAGTATGGATTAGTTCAACTTACCGTTACATTCTTACAACAAACGATTTGACTGACACATATTCACCGCTCCTCGGGATCGCACCACAGCAACTTTCCAACATTTTCAAGATCGTTCTTGGAGGGTCTTACAACGGAGATCCCATCAGTATTATGCTTGAATATTATTATAATTCTTCAGGCTTCAATTACAGTCAGTGGAATGATATATTGAATGCGATGAAAGATTTCAGGAGTGCTTACGACTCGAATCCGGAGGGAATTTTCAGCCCGGCAAATCTGGGAACTTTGGCGCAATTCTTTGGCGCCAATTACTATCTGGACTACGGGCAGAATTTTGTAATGATAAGGCTCTCACCTTCGAGAACTATCGCAAAATTCTCTCTGACAAGCACGACTCTTATGAACCTGGATGACTTAAGCGGTGTGCAAATCTTTAATTTAACTTACTGCGGCTGGGAACACCTGCTGGTGTCCGGAACGTTCTCGTTCGATTTTGGGAGCCCTTTTTCCGGGTTTATGTTGTTTGCCGCTACCACTTATGAGCTCGAATTTCATTACATCCTTTAAACTTTCCGCTGCGGCTATTTCCTTGCAAATTGCCCGATACGGTCAGGCGGAAAAAACGATCCGTCAAAATGGGCCTTGACTTTCCCTTTTTTTATTAAGATAATATACATCATCAAGACTACTCCTGAGAGGTTTTTCGACAGGACGGATTAATAAGCATGAGTCGTATAAAATCGATACGGAAATACTATAAAACAAGGATTTATATAACATCAGAGGATCATGAAATATTAGGCTGGGAAACAAAAGAAGCGCAATTGCGCCGTTTTTCAGTACTGACGGACGCTTTCGAATTGACAGGAAAAAGCCTCCTCGATGTCGGGTGCGGGCTGTGCAGCCTCCTTAAATATTTGAACAGTCTTGGTATCAAGACGGATTACACGGGAACGGATATAATGACCGAAATGGTCGAAATAGCCAAAAAAAGGTATCCAGGCACGAAGATATATCTGACTGATGTTTTTAATGAAAACCATGGGATAAGCGGCATTTACGATATTGTTTTCTCTTCGGGGATTTTCAATATCAATTTGGGTAATAACCGGAATTTTCTTCCTTTCGCCGTGAACAGGCTGTTGAGTTTCGCAAAGAAAGCGGTCGTTTTCAACTTATTGCATATGAGGTCGTCCGATAAGGATAACCGGTATTTTTATTACCAGCCCGACGACGTCCGGAGCATTCTCAAAACCGTGCCAGGCGAAACTTTCAGTATAGAAATTCTCGACAATTACCTCCCCAATGATTTTACCGTAATTTGCAGGAAACAGATAAAAACGGGCCGGAAGACCGGCCCGCTTAATTAAAATTCGATCCTGAACCCTCCGAGGGGTATAAGCGGCAGGTCGTTTACAGGGTTTTTTGTCAATTGCCCGTTATTAACCGAATAATTGTAAGATAAAATGTTATTATAATTCAGGGCGTTGAGGACTTCAATGTAAACATATCCGCGGACATAGGGGCCCAAGCAGCCTTTCAGCCAGCCTGCGTCGAAAGGCATGGTCAATTTCAGATCGAGCTTGCAGTACCAGGGTGTAAGCATGCTGTCATATGCACCGTTATAAAAATAATATTGCGGCATGCCGTTAACGCTGTTCGCCGTATAATTCGTGACGGGAGTATAAGGAATACCGCTCTCCATCGTCAGCTCGGCAGAAAATTTCCATTCATTCATAAAATCGAAGAATGATGGCCGCAGGTCCTGGTTCTTATAATATGTCAGCTCGACAAGAGCGGAAATTGTATGCGAAATCAGGAATGCAGGCACAAATTGCTGATTGAGGGGCATCTGGTACGGGTTAGCGGGATCTTCGGGAGAACGGTTGGTAAGCTCCTCCATACCTTTGACATAAGTATATGATATCCAGCCTGACAGCCAGTCACCCTTTTTAGGCTTTTTCTGGATGTAGACATCCCCGCCGTACACGTTTCTGATCCCGCAATTATTGATGTTGAGAAGGGAATCAGTTTCATCGAGATCATAGTAATACTTGTAAAATCCTTCTATCCTGAACATATAGTCCGAATCGCTGTAATCCAAACCGGCAATCGCATGATAGACTTTTTCGCTCTGCAGGTCAGGGTTTCCTGTCAGGCTGTTGAGCTCGAGGATATTCATAGGATATTCATGATAAAGGCCCCCCTTTATATAGAAGTCCAGGTTTTCAGTGCTCTCCCACTTTATTCCGCCCTGGGGGTTGAACGCGTATTCATTGTTAAGTGTGTAATATTCCTCCCTGCCGCCAAGCTCCAGTATAAAGGACGGCAGGATCTCCCAGTTATCCATGAGGTAAGCGGCATAATAAGCGGCCTGGAGATTATTGATAGTCAGATTTATGTTCTGAATATTCGTCCATGTGCCCTGGGGAGTGAGCATGTACTGGCTCATCTGTTCATTTCCGAACGAGGGATTGTCGTATAAAACGATGCCGCCTGCCTGTATTTTATGCCCGTTTATTGAATTCAGATAATAATCCGAACTAAGCTGGTAGAAATACTGGCTGAAATTTTCATTAAGGTTTAATGACAGGCCTGAGCTTATATCGATATTTCCTATAACCGGCATTATCCCGGCGACGATATCGAAGGAGTCTCCCGTTCCGAAATTATGATAATATTTCGCGCTGCCTATTACATTCAGGACCTGGTATTCATACTCCCCGGAATAATTATAACCGTTTTGAGGTGCATTCGTATCGGCAGTAAGCGACCAGTCCATTCCCTCCAGCGAAAAATACCCGTCGAAGGAGAGCCTGTCTTCGGGTGAAATATCCCAGCTGAGCTTGAGAAAACCGTCCCAGAGATATGGAAATACGGTTTCGGATCCTTCGTCTATTGAAAAGACAACCGGAAGCCAGAGATCATAATAAGTCCTTCTCATGTCGAAAACTACTGTCAGATTCGATTTTACGGGCCCTTCTGCCAGTATTTCAGCAGCCATAAGGGAAACATCAATAAAACCCTTCCACCTGTCGCTGCTCCCGTTGACGGTATCGACCGCGACCACGCCCGAAAGGCCCTGTCCGTATATTGCAGGATAGCCTGCAGTATAAAGATCTATGCTGTCTACGACATAAGGATTGAACATGGATACGCTTATATAGCTTGCCAGCATCGTAGTGTTCATGTAACCGTTCCATCTCATCGGGTTTTGTATGTAAATTCCATCCATGTAAGCTATCCACTCGTCTGAATTTCCCCCCTGGATGAACATGGCGCTGTTCGCAGCGCCTCCGCCTGAAGAAACTCCGGGCATAAGCTGGAGAGTTTTTACAGAGTCGTTCATAACTGTCTGGGAGTTTGCATAGAGCTCATCTTTTTTCACGGTTGTCTGATTGTCTACTTTTCCTTCATTCCTTTTCGATTCGACGTTAATTTCGCCTAAGGAATATGCAGCAGCCTTCATGCTAATATTGATATTCATGTTCGAACCATTTAATTCAACAGTATTTGAGTATTTTTCAAACCCCGGCAGTATGGCAAACAGTGTGTACTTTCCTCCTGGCAGATTTTTAAAAACACAGATACCCCTGTCATCAGTCAGCTGATTTAACTTGAGTCCGGGAATTACAATACTTGCATCTTCCAGTGCGACGGAAGAACCGTCTGTGACTTTTAACAAGAGGTTTGCCGGGAATGACATTGCGGCCGCAGCAAATGTTAAGGAAAGCATCAATAATATTCTCTTCACAAAATTACTCCTTAGTGCCGTTTAGGGTAATTGTACCCTTAGCGGCGCTTATACAGTTTATTTTTCAAATTCGACAGGATTGACCGAGATAAGAGGCAAGCCGAGATTAAAAACTTTTTTTATCAGCCCATGAAGGGCAGCCTGATCGGCTACCGGGCCCGTAATAAGCGTATCGCCGTTATTTTCCTGGGTGAGAGCAAGGTCGTTGAACCAGCTTGCCCATTGATAGCTCAGGTGGCCCTTTATCCTTATCTGATAGATCATTTCCAGGCTCCGATCTTTTCAAGCTTCGTAATGCTGTCCGAAGTTTTTGTCTCGACAAGCAATCCCCTTTCGCTTTTTTCAATATATAAATAGTCCTGCGAAGCATCATGGAGAAGCCGGATCAGTTTCCCAAGGAATGGATCAGCGACGGCGTAGCCGTATTTTCCAGCCTCAAATTTTCCCGCCGGTATATCGATTTTTTCATCGCCGTAATATTTAAAGCAAAGAGGAATCGGCGCTTTCACAACCCGGGGAATGATGGAATAAGCGATTCCGTTCTTTTTCATGTCGAGGAAGCGTAACCCTATGACGATAGAATCGGGATCCCAGTATGAATATCCTTTTTTTAAGGGCATGCGGCTGTTAATTGTCGAAATCTTAGCACCATCCCAGTCATATTCCCTGCAGAAGGCTACCATATCATTGGTATTGATATCTATCTCAAAGCCGGCCTTCCCTTTCTGTTTTGTCCTCTTCAGTTCATCAAGCCGGTTTTCTTGGATTTTTATTATAGAACCGGCTGATAACGAAATCTCCAGCTTTTCATGATAATTGGTGTAATTTGAAGGCATATTCTCTTCAGTATTTGTCCTGTCTATGTACATGACAGCCCTGTCGTTCCCTTCCAGCCGTGTTACAATATTCATGACCCCGGTTTTCTCGCCTCCGTTATAAAAGCCGTAAACAAGAAATTCCCCGTCAGTGATGGCAACTCTATTTACAGGAGCAGGATTTTTCCCGTTTCCTGTAAAGAAGCACCCGTATATTGCCGGGATAAATGCAAAAATAATAATTATTAATCTTGGCATAATACCTCCTTATCCTTCTTCTGCAATTCTATAATGATATTATAGAAGCTGTAAGGTATTGCCATAAAGATACTAAAGTACTGTTTTGAGGTATTGTTTTTGATGGGAGGATATAAACTAGAGCAGACCCAGTTCGCGGGCTCGCACCGCAGCTTCTGTGCGGCTCCGGACCTGCAGTTTGGCGAATATATTTTTGTTATGCCCTTTAACCGAACTCAGGGCAAGGAATAGCCTCTCGCAAATCTCCTGATTGGAAAATCCTGCAGCAATGAGACGGAGAACTTCCAGCTCCCTCCGGCTCAACTCCTCTATCAGAGGTTGTGATTTTTCAGGTTTAAAAGCGGCCATTAGCCTGCCCAAATATTCAGGGGAGACTCCCTTAGACATAACGCCCTTTCCCGCCGCGCTTGACAGCAGATTGGCCATCGGGATACCTTCATCAACAAAGATACGGATAAAACCGCCGCTCTGCGCCTCCGCAAGTGCGGCGCCTATAGCCTGAACAGCCCCGTTTTTATCGCCATTCTCATGAAGAGCGATCGCCTGAAGGATTTTGACCCTAAGCAGTTCATCCTTCCAGCCTCTTGATTCCGCCTGCTCCCTTAGATCTTCCAGTAAAGCAAATGCTGCTGACGGGTTTCCACGGGCCAGGAGCAGCCTTGCCCGGCTTACAGGATTTTCGTGCTTCTCAAGCAGGCTGGCGGCTGCCTCAAGGTTGCCCTGGCGTATGAATGTAAGCACCTGTGCTGCAGCAACCTCAGGTATCCTGTGTACAAAATTATTATCCCTTGCAAACTGACCGGACCGGTGTAAAATATCGGCTGCACCTGCAGCATCGCCAAGGGCAAGCTTCAGGCGGGCAAGAAACACCTCGCAGATGACAAATCTGTCGATAACCCTGTCATACTGCCGCGCCAGAATGAGGCTCTGCTGTCCGAATTTTTCTGCAGCTTCCAGGTCGTTCCATTCGTAGGAGATACGAGCCAGGCCGAGATGGGCTTCGTAGGAAACCGGCTGCGGGGTATCTCCTTCCAGCTTCAGAACGCGCCTGTAGGTATCAGCCGCCTGATAAAGCTGGTTTTCCGCTTCCTGTATATTGCCCATGCCGATTGCAGACAGTAGGGTATTCAGGATATCACCGGTCGCCTGGCTTATAGACATGGCTTCGCTGTAGGCCCGGCTGGCCCGGGCACGGTCTCCCTGGTAATGATAGGCTACACCAAGGGTCCAGATAGCTATATTGCGTAAAGGCAGGTTGCCGGGATCAAGGTTTTCCAGGGCACGGCGGGACTGGGAGATCATGGTTTCAACATCGTACCTGCTGAGAGCCAGAGTAGCCCTAGCTGCTGCAATTTGTCCGATAAGATTACGGGTGTTGCCGTCCTGCTCAGCGCCCTCCATGGCTGTTTCTGCAGCCTGCAGTTTCTCTTCAACACCGGTCGTCCGGCCGGTAACAAGCATAAGCGAGGCATATTTTACCAGCAGCGGCGGCCGCTTTTCCAGTACAGTCCCCGGCAGCGACTCTAACCACTTTAATATAGTAATTACTGCCATTGTTCCCCGGAAGTGAAGCGGCATCACTTTTCCCTCAATAAGGCGTACAGCCAGGTCGATATCATTTGCTGCGGCGGCATGGTGAAAAGCTTCAATCTCAAACCCGTTTTCTTCATACCAGCTGCTGGCCCGCTTGTGGTATCCGGCAGCCTGGTCTGCCGAAAGGTCCTGGCGGCTGCTGAGGCGCTGCCTGAGAAGATCGGCAAAAAGGCGGTGATACCGGTACCAATGCCGCTCATGATCAAGCGGCACTATGAACATATTGGCATGTTCGAGATATTCAAGAGTTTCCTGCCCTGATGATTCGAGTGTCACCGCATCGCAGAGAGGGCCGCACAGGCGGTCAAGTATGGACGTGCGGAGCAGGAAAGCCTGTACTTCCGGAGACTGTTGCTGCAGGACTTCTTCAAGGAGATAGTCCATAATAAAATGATGGCTCCCGGTGAAAGATTTAATAAAGCCGGAGACATCTTTCTGTCCCTGCATTGAAATCGCCGCCAGCTGAAGTCCTGCAATCCAGCCTTCTGTTCTGGCTTCCAGTGCTGCGACCTCTTCTGCAGAAAGGTTCAGCCCCATAACCCCCCGGAAAAACCCGGCGGCTTGCACGGGTGTAAACCTCAAATCAGCTGTACGGATTTCAGTCAATTCCCCACGTGCTCGCAGCCTGGCAAGGGGCAGATCGGGGTCTTCACGAGTGGCGATTATAATGTGCATCCGGGGCGGCTGGTGCTCCAGCAGATAAGCAAGGGCCTTATCAAGGATCCTGGAATCGATAACATGATAGTCGTCAAGAACGAGTATAAAATTTTCCGGGACGGCGGGAATATTCGAGATATCATTTAGCAGCACTGTCAGGATAGATTCTACCGGAGGCTGGGGTGATTGGAGCAGGCCCGTCACACTTTTACAGATGTCAGGGACAATTGTCTGAAGACTGGCCGTGAGGTAGGAGAAAAAAACTGCAGGGTCGCTATCCCCTTCATCAAGAGACAGCCAGGCTGCTGGCATACCGCAGCCTGCAGCCCAGGATCCGACAAGAGTTGTTTTACCAAAGCCTGCCGGGGCGGACACAAGTGTAAGTTTGCACTTTAGACCCTCGTTAAGACTGCTGAAAAGATGAGGACGGAGGACTATGTCCGGCCTGAGAAGGGGGATAATCAGTTTGGTTTTTAATATTGATTCAGGCATATCAGATTATAACATAATATTAACTTTTTTAAAGCAACAAATTCTATTCCATCCGTAATGTCCATTATAGATTTTCTAGAAACACCTTCCCCCTTTTATTTTCGAACAATTTTTCTTCGGTTGCCCGCAGTTATAGCAGATCTCGTTTTTCAAAGGATTTCCTTCAAAATAATCCTTGATGTTCTGTAGAGTTGTCCGGGCAATGTTTGTCAGGGCCTCTTTTGTAAAAAATGCCTGGTGGCTGGTCACTATTACATTGTTAAAAGACAGAAGCCTTGCAAGAACATCATCATCAAGCACGTCGCCGGATTTGTCCTCAAAGAAATACTCGCTTTCTTCCTCATAGACGTCAAGACCGGCATACCCTATTTTTTTATTTTTAAGGCCGTCTATCAATGCCTTTGTCTTAATAAGCTTGCCCCTGCTCGTGTTTATTATCATCACCCCGTCTTTCATTATACCGATCGATTTTTCATCTATCATATACTGTGTTTCAGGCGTCAGAGGGCAATGAAGTGAAATTATATCCGCCTGCCTGTATAGGCTGTCGAGCGTTGTATATTCAAAACCCTCTTTCTCCGCGAATGCTTTATCCGGAAAAGCATCATAAGCGAGGATTTTCATTCCGAAACCCTTGAGAATGCGGATAAGAACTTTCCCGATCTGCCCTGTGCCGATTATTCCCGCGGTTTTTTGATTCATGTCGAATCCGAGAAGTCCCGTTATAGTAAAATTTTTATCGAGGTTTCGGTAATATGCCTTATGGGTTTTCCTGTTAAGTGTCAGCATCAATGCAACCGCATGTTCTGCTACGGCATAGGGAGAATAGGACGGGACGCGAACGACATGAACATTGCCGTATGCCGCCTTGAGGTCAACATTATTATAGCCTGCGCAGCGCATTGCTATGAGGCCTATTCCGAAGTCTTTCAGACTGCTGATAATCTCAGCATTCGCCACATCATTGACAAAAAGGCACACAGCATCATAACCCTTCGCAATAGGTATCGTATCTGGAGTCAGATGTCCCTTGAAATATTTCAGTTCATATCCGAATTCCCCGTCGTTGAGCTTGTCGAAATACTCGCTGTCATAAGCCTTCGAATCAAAAAACGCTATTTTGCGGATTTTCATATATTCCTCCGGTTTTATTTTCTGTTCAGGGAAATAATCTTAAGGGATTCCCATGTCTCTTTGAATTTTTCCTCCAGGTCGAATCCGAAATCCGAAATCCTCCACTGTGCGGCCAGGAACCTGAATGAACCTATAATCAAGTTGAAGAACTGTTCTGATAGTATATCCTTCCTTATTTCCCCTTTCTTCTGCCCCTGCTCTACAAGCAGGCAGATCCTGTCGTGGTTTATCTTCATAATTTCATGAACCTTTTTGGACAGGCCCGAATCCTGGGGAAAGATATCTTCCGATAAAATTATCGTTACAAAAGCGGGATTAGTCATGAAATCCCTGGTCCTTTTTAAAAGGATATTGTAAATATTTTCAAAATCCGAAGTCCCTGCCCTGAATTCCCCGTCAAAAACATCGATAGACCTTTTTTCAAAAAGATCGAGGATAGATAGGAGAATTTCGTCCTTATTTTTAAAATGCCGGTAAAGGGCGGCTTCTGACACGCCGACTTTTCCCGATATATTTTTGATGGTCAGGGCTGAAATTCCTTCACGGGCTATTATTTCCATGGATTTCAGGATGATCTCTTCCTGCCTGGCTGTAAATTTCATAAATTTCCTATGTTAGTTAGCATTCACTAACAATAATAATATTATTTAAACCTTCCGTCAAATATTTTAAATAAATTGACTTTTGAGCTTATATATTAATATATTATTTATAAACTTTTTCCATCCATTTTACGGACTAACATATGGGAGGGCAAAATATGGCTGAAAAATACAATGATCCGCTTTTAAAACTTCAATTTGACGGAAACAATGAATTCAAGATCGAGCTTCAAAGGCGTGTCGACGAATTTTTCTCTCAGACAGGACGCTCTCTCAGGGACAGCCCTGTCATGTATTTCAAAACGGTCGTAATACTATCGCTTTTCGCGCTGACATATATCCTGCTTGTTTTTTACGCAAGTACCTGGTGGCAGGCAGTCACCCTTTCGGTTTTTTTAGGCCTGACTATAGCGGGAATAGGCTTTAATATACAGCATGACGGCGGCCATAACGCATATTCGAAATACCAGTGGATAAATAAAATGATGGCGATGACCCTTGACATCATCGGGGGCAGTTCATACTACTGGAAATGGAAACATGTCGTCTTTCATCACCGCTATGTCAATATTTACGGATACGACCCCGACGCCGATCTGGGTTTTCTGGGACGTTTCCAGCCCCATGCAAAATACAGGTTCTATTTTAAGTATCAGCATATTTATATCTGGGTTCTTTACAGCCTCATGGTCCCAAAATGGCATTTTGTCGATGATTACTATTCCTTTATTACCCGCAAGGTAGGCGCCCATACCGTACCAAGACCCTCGGGCTGGGAAATCCCGATATTCTTCCTTGGAAAGATCGCTTTTTTAGTATTAGCGTTGGGAATCCCCCTGCTTCATCACCGGGTCCTGCCTGTTTTAGGCTGTTATTTTATCGCCGCAATGGTCCTCGGTCTCCTGATGAGCTTTATCTTCCAGCTTCCCCACTGCGTCGAGGAATCCGAATACCCCATGCCCAATCCCGCAACCGGGCGCATGGACAGGCCATGGTCGGTCCACCAGGCAATTGTTTCT
Organism: uncultured Brevinematales bacterium; assembly: GCA_964533855.1. GTDB lineage: Bacteria > Spirochaetota > Brevinematia > Brevinematales > JAOACQ01 > CAVYGN01. Next base: position 29,741 of record CAZHNM010000007.1, on the reverse strand, counting down.
CTCGATTTCGACAGGAATAACCCCTATTTCACATGGCTTCTCGGAGGCCTGAATTTTCATAAGGAGCATCATTTGCTTCCCGTTGTAAACCATGTCAATTACCCTGTCATTTCACCCCTCGTACAGCAGACATGCAAGAAATTCGGAGTGCCGTACAGGGAGCATACATCGATACACTCTGCGGTCGCATCCCATTACAGGTGGCTCAAGCGCATGGGACAGAAAGAGGTATAAAGAGGGGGTTATTAGTATATGAAACTTCTTGCCATCAATTCAAGCCATAGGGGAGATAAGGGCTTTACCTCTTTTCTTATCGGTAAATTGTTCAAGGGTGCATCAGATGCCGGCGCTGACTGCAGGGTCGTAACGCTTGCAGGCATGAAAATAACCCCATGCAAAAGCTGCGAGGCATGCCAGATGGGAAGTCACAAATTCCGGTGCATTTACGACAGCAAGGACGATGTCAGGGAAATTTTCAATAATATGGCGCAGGCCGATATCATTGTCTTCGCCTCTCCTGTTTATGTATTCGGAATGACAGGGTTAATGAAAACCTTACTGGACCGGCTGCACGCAACCGGGGATTCTAACGATATCAAATTATCAAAAAGCGGCCTTATTTTTCACCATATCGAACCGTCAATCTGCTCAAAACCTTTCGTCCTTCTTGCCTGCTGCGATAATATGGAGAACGAGACCCCTAAAAACATAAAATCCTATTTTAAAACTTACTCGAAATTTATGGACGCAAAACAGGTTGGAACACTGGTCAGGAAGACTTGTAAATTGGCAGGATCCGGAAAAGACTCCGGGAAAGAAAGGGCCTTTCCAAAAATATACAATGTATATGAAGCATATTATCAGGCCGGAAAAGAACTGGCTACACTCGGGAAAATCAAGGGCGGAACCCTGAGAAAGGCGAATAAAAACATATTGCCTGTTCCCGGCATAGTTCTCAAGCTCCTGATGAATTTCAGGTTTTTCAGAGCCAGGATTTTTGAAATAATCGGGAATAAATGAACGCAAAAGGGGAACGGGAACCGCAGATGGCGCAGATTACGCAGATAGATTTTTATATGAAAAGCATTGATCTATTAGCACGATTCCTGGAATTATTTCGAGGCTTACAGGGGATTTTTTACACGGAACCCTGATTGAAAATCAGGGGAGGAGCGGAGATGCAATTTTTCCAAGGCATCTGCGTTATTCTGCGGATTCCCCCCCCCTTTTTGCGTCCTTCACCTGTAAATTCTTCATCTCGCGATCTTGAGCAATCCATCCTCCGACAGGGCATAGACTCCACCACGGTCCGCGACAACCATCGATATGGGACTGCCCTGGGAATAATACGTCCAGTCGTATTTATTCTTTACGAAGTTATAGCAATAGACTTTCCCGGATTCCGTCCCTATGTAAACCGCCCTGTCAAAAATAAACGGCGAAGCTATTGTCCCGCACTGGACCAAAATTTTTGAAATGACCTGGCCCGAAGCGCCGTCGACGATAATAACTGTAGAATTTGTTTCGCTGCTGCCGGCAAGGATAAGTTTCCCTTCCGTGAAGCCGGGGTTAATCCTTGTTCTTTTTATCTCATCGAAAGTCTGAGACCATAACAAAGATCCGTCCGCGGGGTTTACGGCTATGACATTTCCGTCTGCCCTCGAAACCGCTATGATTTCATCGGTCCCGACGAGGGGATACAGGAACCTTTTGTTATAACCCTTGCTCCAGTTCCTGGCCTTTTTCCCGATATCATAAGAAACAATATTCCCGCTCTCTGTCGCAAATACAAGGGTATTGCCTTTATCGAGGATCAGCGGCGCCGAATAAACCGAGTCTGAATCGACATGGGCTAAAAGTTCGCCGGTCTTATCGAAAATCGTCAGGCCTTTATCGATCGATGGAACGGCAACTATGCCGTTCGCGGCTGTCGGGCTGGCGCCGTATTTCTCGCTTCCGGCATCTTTTTCCCATAAGAGCTCGCCGTTTGTCGAATATGCATATATGCCGCCCTTATCGGAACCGGCATAAACAACTCCGTCGCTTACTGAAGTCTTCGTGAGCCTTATATGCTCGTCGACGACAGGTATTGAACTCCGGAGTTCGCCTCCTGTTGAAATGATATAGAGGCTGTTGTTTTTGGTAACAAATATCCTTCCGAAGTATATCACAGGATCGGCAGGTTCCTTGTATGCCGATTCAAATTGCAGCTGCAAAGGTTTCTTCCAAATAAGTCCGCCATGAAATTTTTTAACTTCAGCTGAAACATTGGTATACAGGATGGAATTCACGTATACAGCCACGAAACTGACAACCCATAACAATAATTTACCGCCCCCCTTATCTGCAGGCATAATAACCTCCTTGGTTTGATAATATTAAAAAAGGGACCGGTTTTTAAGCGGTCCCTTTCGTATTATCTGCCTTTGGATTTTATCTTGCAATCTTGAGCATACCGTCTTTCGACAGAGCATAAATGCTATCCTTATCAGCAACTACCATCGAAATAGGATTGCCGGTAGAATTGAACGTCCAGTCGTATTTCTTCTTGCCGACATTATAGGAATAGACCTTTCCTGATTCCGTTCCTATATAAACCGCCCTGTCAAGGATAAACGGCGGAGCTATTGTCTCGCTCTTGAACAAGGTTTTTGAAATAACCTGGCCCGAAGCGCCGTCGACGACAATGACAGTAGATTTTGTGTCGTTGTTGGCAAGTATCAGTTTGCCGTCTGTGAAGCCCGGGTTTATCCTGGTTTTTTGTATCTCATCGAAAGTCTGGGTCCATAATAATGATCCGTCGGCAGGCTTTACGGCTATTACTTTTCCGTCTGCCCTCGAAACCGCTATGATTTCATCGGTTCCGACGAGGGGATACAGGAACCTTTCGTTATAGCCCTTGCTCCAGTTTTGCGCCTTTTTCCCGATATCATAAGAAACAATATTCCCGCTCTCTGTCGCGAATACTATCGTATTGCCTTTATCTAAGATAAGGGGTGCCGAATAAACCGAGTCAGAATCGACCTGGGCTACAACTTCTCCCGTTTTGTCGAATACCATTACTCCTTTATCGATCGAAGGAACGGCAATAACACCGCCGGATGCCGACGGGCTCGCGCCGTATTTCTCGCTTCCTGCATCTTTTTTCCATAAGAGCTCGCCGTAAGACGAATAAGCATAAATGCCGCCGTTATCCGAACCGACATAAACTACGCCTTCGTTTACTGCAGGCTTTGTAAGTTTCACGCCTTCTTCAGCGACAGGAATCGATCTGAGCAGTTTTCCTTCCACGGAAATGATATAAAGCCTGTTGTTCCTGGTTACAAATATCCTGCCGCCGTATAATACAGGGTCGGCCGGTTCTTTGTAAGCGGATTCGAGCCTGAGGGGAAGAGGCTTCTGCCATGAAAGTTCACCGGGAAGTTTTTTAGGTTCGCCTGAAATATTGGTGGTCTGTCCGTTAGTAACCTCATTGGTCTGTCCGGGCTGAACCTGTTTCAGGATTGAATTCACCGTTAAATTCCCTCCGATGGAAACACTTTTCGAATCTTCGATATAACCGTCCCTGTCAATGCGGACGTTAACGGTTTTCCCCTTTTCGAGGAGCGTATTCATAGGTGTAACGCCGAGCTTGATATCGTCGACATAAACATCGGCTCCTGCCGGTGCAGATTCGAAGCGAACCATGCTCATATCGACAACTTTACTTATAATATTGCTTTCACTTAAATTGTCCATTTCTTTCTTGGAACCTTCGGAAATCTCCTGCTTCTCGACCGTTGAAGAGCTGATATTCAGTTCATTGGTCGCTCCCGGCTTACTCACAACAGGCATATTCTTGGGGTTCATATCCTGGGCTACGGTCATGGCCATCAGCTCGGCTTCAGGCACCTTTACTTCAACCGTCCTGTTGCCCTTTCCGGTCTTTTCCCTGACATTTGTTATGCTTTCAAGAGAATCTTCTGTAATTTTTTTCCCTTCCTGCTTTTCCGCGACCTGTTCTATGACCTTGCCTATGGAGCTGTCCATGGCCTGGACTTTAGAAGTCTGCATGCTTATCTCTTCACCCGGGTTTACCTCGACAGGTTTTACTATCTGCTGCTCGAGAATATCGCATGCCTTTTCATCGCAGAGCCCCTTTTGCTGGGCTTCGTCGATCGATTTGATAACAGGCTTGACGGAAACCTGGCCTTCGTTTACAGCAACTTTCGTATCGCCGTTCTCTGAAACATTAACGCTGAATTTGGTGCCTCTTACGGCCGCCACAGCTGTCGAGGTTTCAACCTCGAAATTTTCGCCCTGTTTAAGCTTCTTCGGTTTTAAGGCCACCGTTCCCTTATCAAGTCTCATTCTCGAATCAACTTTATCGTCCTTGCTTACAAGATTGGCAAGGTAAAGCTGGGAGGAACCTTCTATTCTGAACAGCCCTCTATTGACCATTTGAAGTTCGCAGTATGAATCGCTGCCCGTCTTGATGGAATCGCCCATTTGAAGAGTATCCGCAACGTTGATCACCCTCCATCCGGAGGCTCCCATTTTTTTGACCTGAACATCGCCGACGACAAGACTTACGACGATGGATTCTCCTTTTTCTATTTTTTCATTATTTTTAATTGTGGTTATTCTGGTAAGGCCTATCCACACGATCGCCGCAACCACGACGAAACTTATCGCCCATACCAGTATTCTAGCGCCCCCTTTCTTCTCAGGCATACTAACCTCCTTAAATCCTTTATCTTTTTCCAGCCTTGCCCAGAGTGAATTAAAATCGGGGCGGCTGTCATCGAAAGCCCTTGATTTGAAGATGTTTTCCAATTCTTCATATTTCATTGTTCAATCCCTCTTTAATAAGAGCGTAGGCCGCCTCAAGCCGGTTATGCGCCTGTCTTAAGCTGATCCTTAGCATGTCTGCAGTAGCCTGCATATCCAGCCCTCCATAGTTTCTAATAATGACTGCTGTTCTCAGCTTCTCAGGTAGCCTAATAATAATACTATGAAATACATCACGCATGTGAAATTCATCCAATAATATTTCCTGATTGTCGTTTTTGATCTGTCCGGCTGATTCAATATCAGAATAAGCATGCTTGATAAGGTCCCTGTACCGGTCTCTGACGCAGTTTAAAACAATTTTAAAAATCCATGGCTTGAACGGCCTGTCGATGTGGAACGAATTGAAGTTGGTGAAGAATTTAATAAAGGATTCCTGGACGGCGTCCTCGGCGTCGCTGCGCTTCAGCCCGTAATAACGGGCAATATTGTAGCATTGAGAATAGAAGCGTTCGTATATTTCCTGGAAATACTGCCTGACAACATCATCATGAAGGCCGGCTGACTGCATAAGGTCCTTCATCCGGCCTATGATCTCATTCTCGTTTAACTCGCTATAGGACATCATAATCTCCGTTAGATAACTGACTCAAGATTATATCGGCAGATATGATCAATATCAAGAACAAATTACCGGGCCGTTCAAACGAGTTAATCCTTACAGATTACCTGGATACTTTGCCGGCATTCTCTCTGGCGATAGCGACAAATTTTTCGAATGCTGCAGGATCTTCAACAGCTAAATTTGAAAGCATCTTCCTGTTGACGACAATATTCGCCTTGGTCAATCCTTCGATGAATCTGCTGTAAGTCAGCCCATTTTCCCTGACAAGGGCATTTATTCTTGTAATCCATAACGCCCTGTAATCCCTCTTTCTGTTTCTTCTGTCACGATACTGGTATCTGAGGGCATGCATCACCGCTTCTTTTGCGGATTTAATCCTCAGCGACCTTGCGCCATGAAAGCCTTTGGCCCTGTCCAGTACCTTTTTCTTCCTGTTTCTGCTAGCAACGGTATATCTTGACCGCATTATTTTCCTCCGTTTTTCCTATGCGTAGGGAATGAGTTTTTTAATTCTTACAACGTCACCCGAAAAAAGCTCCGCTTTCTTACCGAGATTTCTTTTGGTTTTCCTGCTCTTATGTGTCAGCAGGTGCTTTTTAAAAGCCTTGTTTCTCATTATCTTTCCGGTACCGCTTTTATGAAACCTTTTTGCAGCCGATTTATTAGTCTTGATCTTAGGCATATATCCTCCATCTGTCATAGGCCTGGTTTATTTTATTTTTTATGTAAAGGCGAAATAATTACCACTATATTTCTCCCCTCCATCTTGGGAGATTTTTCAGGTGTTCCGAGGTCTAAAAGGGCTTCCACTATTTTTGCCGCAAGGTCGAAACCAAGCTGGGAATGAATAAGCTCCCTTCCCCTGAACCTGATCGTAATTTTTACCTTGTCGCCCTTGTCCAGAAACTCCCTTATCTGCTTGATTCTATATTCAAAATCATGATGATCTATTTTAGGCCTGAATTTCATCTCTTTTATTTCGATGACCTTCTGCTTTTTTCTTGATTCCTTAGCCTTTTTCTCTTTCTGGTAGAGATATTTGCCGTAATTAATCAATCTGCAGACCGGCGGTTCGGCGTCGGGTGAAACCTCGACAAGATCGACTTCAAGCTCTTTGGCCTTCTGCAAGGCGATATCGATAGCTAAAACGCCAAGCTGCGCTCCGTTTTCATCGATAACCCTGACCTCCTTGGCTTTAATCTGATCGTTTATCCTAAGGTTGTCGTCTTTTGATGTAGCGATAATCTGCCTCCTGTATACAACACCTCATTTTACATTCTATTTGCATTTTCTTCAAGAATAATTTTTAAAATTTCTTCAGGCTTCGAAGATCCGAGGTCTCCCCTCTCCCTGTGCCTGACCGAAACCGTCTTCGTTTCAACTTCTTTTTCGCCGACAATCAGCATATAAGGCACCTGGCCCATCTGCGCCTTTCTTATTTTATATCCGAGCTTTTCGGATGAAAGGTCCGATTCCATCCTTACCTTGCCGCTTCTAAGAATGGCCTCGACGGATGAAGCATACTCATTGAACTTATCGGATACGGGCAGAATCGCGGCCTGGACCGGCGAAAGCCACAGCGGAAATTTGCCCCCGTAATGCTCGATCAATATTCCTATAAACCGTTCAAGGCTTCCAAGGATCGCCCTGTGAAGCATAATGGCCCGGTGTTCCCTGCCGTCTTCGGCGATGAAATTTATATCGAACATCTCGGGATTATTCATATCAAGCTGTATTGTCCCGCACTGGTGCGTCCGGCCTATGGCGTCCTTAAGGTTATATTCGATCTTGGGCCCGTAAAAAGCCCCCTCGCCTTCATGGATCGTATAGGACATGGCGGTTTCATCAAGGGCGTTTTTAAGCCCGCTGACAGCATTGTCCCATTCCTCATCGGTTCCCATCGACTGCTCCGGACGGGTAGACAGACCCACAGTATATTCGAACCCGAAGTCTTTATAAACAGCATCGACAAGTTTTATAATCTCAATAATACTTGCTTTGAGTTTATCGGGCGTTGTAAAAATATGGGCGTCATCCTGTGTAAATCCCCTGACCCTGAAAAGTCCCTGGAGGACGCCCGAACGCTCGAAACGGTGAACTTTGCCGAATTCCGCAATTTTGAGCGGCAGCTCCTTGTATGAATGCAGGTCTTCCTTGTATATCAAAATCCCGCCCGGGCAGTTCATCGGCTTTAATGCGAAAACTTCTTCTTCCCTTTCAGTGAAAAACATGTTCTCCTTGAAATTGCCAAGGTGTCCCGAAGTTTTCCATAGAATATCGCGGAGTATTGTCGGCGTCTCCACTTCAATGTATCCGAGGGCGTTTTGCTTTTCCCTCATATAATCGATCAGCAGGTTTTTTAGGATCAGTCCTTTATGTTTCCAGAAAGGCAGACCCGGCCCCTCTTCATGAAAACTGAATAATCCGAGTTCTTTTCCGACTTTCCTGTGATCCCTTTTCCTCGCCTCACCGAGCATAGCCAGATGAGCATCGAGAGACTTCCTGTCCGCAAAAGCAGTCCCGTAAATTCTTGTAAGCATCGCATTTTTTTCGCTTCCGCGCCAGTATGCGCCCGATACGGACAATAGCTTGAATGCTTTTAAGTGTTTTGTCGAGGGTATATGCGGCCCGCGGCAAAGATCGGTATATTCCCCCTGCGAATAAAGGCTGACCTCATCAGAGGCTATATCTTTAATAATTTCAACCTTGTAAGGCTGCCCTGCTTTTTTAAATAATTCGACGGCTTTATCTTTTCCCATTTCCTGCCGTGAAAACTGGAAATTTTCTGCCGCTATTTTTTCCATTTCGTCTTCGATCCTGGCAAGATCTTCCTCGTTTATGGGAGAGGAGGTTTCTATATCGTAGTAAAACCCCTCCTGGATCGTCGGTCCGATCCCTAATTTAGATCCCGGATATAATCTCAGGGCAGCCTGAGCCATTATATGGCTGGCGCTATGCCTTAGCGTGTCAAGCCCCTCTTCGGATCCTGGGCCGAGCAATTTCAGATCGCCCTCAACGCTGATAATTGAAGAAAGGTCGATCAGGCTTCCGTTATAATCTGCTACGATGGTATCATTCAGCTGGCCCTGAACGCCGAGTTCCCTCGCCTTTTCAGGATTTGCTTTGAGGTAACCGATAACATTGCTGACTGTCACAGGCCCCTCAAAGGACACATTGCCCTTGCCTAACTTTATTACCAACATATTTCCTTCCGGGGAAAATTAGCTATACATTTTAACAAATGATTGAGAAAAAAGGAAATAAATGGAATAACGAATTTCAAATTCCCTTTTCGAAATTGCAGAACCGGTTTGAAAATAAACTGACAACCGGAATCATTGTCAGGAATTCGATAACCGGCCGCCCGGCATTCCGTATTCTTTACAAAAATGCCTTTTTTTGGTATAATGAACGGTAGATTTTTTTAAAGTGATAAGAGGGGAAAAATGCCTTCAGACGATATTTTCGATAAATCCCAGATAACCGATTCCTATTTCGAGGACGAGATGAAAACGTCCTACCTCAACTACGCATACAGCGTGATTACATCCCGTGCAATTCCGGACGTCAGGGACGGCTCTAAACCTGTCCAGAAAAGGATACTTTTCGCGATGAACGAATTGGGGCTTCGGCATGACAAGCCGACCAGGAAAAGCGCTACTATCGTCGGCGAGGTTATGGGTAAATACCATCCCCATGGAGATTCTTCAATTTACCTTGCCATTGTAAAAATGGCCCAGGAATTCCACCTCAGGTACCCGCTTGTAATCGGGCAGGGAAACTTCGGCTCAATCGATGACGACCCGCCTGCGGCCATGAGGTACACAGAGGCAAAGTTATCCAAGGTGGGCGAATACCTTCTCGAGGATCTCGATAAAAACACTGTCGATTTCAAATCCAACTTCGACGACACGCTCAAAGAGCCGGCAATCCTTCCCGGAAAATTTCCGAATCTTATTTGCAACGGCACTTCAGGCATTGCAGTAGGCCTTGCGACCGATGTACCTCCCCATAATTTCAGAGAAGTTGCGGGCGCCCTGTCGGCTTTGATAGATAACCCCGGCATCACCGTAAGCGGCCTGATGGAGTACGTAAAGGGTCCCGATTTCCCCACGTACGGGATTCTGACTGACGCTTCCGCCCTGAAGGATGTGTATGAAACCGGCCTGGGATCTATAGAACTTGCAGGCAAGATACTCCTTGAAGAAAAGGGGCTCAGAAAGGATCTTATTATAACAGAGATCCCCTACCGCGTCGTCAAATCCAAGTTAGTCCAGGAGATCACCACCCTTTATTTAAACAATGAAAGCAAATATAACCTGATCCTCAGGGGCATTAAAGAGGTAAGGGACGAATCGAGCAAGGAAGGCATAAGGATCGTCATCGAACTGTTCAAAGATGCAAGCGTCGAAGCGATTAAAACAGCCCTTTATAACCAGACAAGCCTCAGAGTCAGGATCAAGGTCAACATGGTCGGCCTGGTGAAGAACCACCCAAGGGTGCTTCCGCTAAAGGACGTGCTTAACACTTACCTGGAACACCGGCGCGAGGTCATCATTCGCAGGACCCAGTTCGACCTCGACAAGGCCCTGAAGAGGATCCATATCGTCGAAGGCCTTCTTATAGCTCTCGACAATATCGACGCTGTTATCCATACTATAAAAACATCGAAGGACACTCCGGAGGCGAAAGCCAACCTCATAAGCAGATTCAAACTGTCCGAGCTCCAGGCTGACGCGATACTCGATATGAGGCTCCAGAGGCTTACAGGGCTTGAAACCGGCAAGCTTCGCGATGAAAAAGCTGAACTTGAGAAAACTATAACAAGCCTCCGTGAAATTTTAGCCAGCTCTAAAATCCGCGACCAGATAATCAAGACAGAACTTGACGAAATGGTCAAAGAGGTAGGAGACGACAGGCGCACCACTTTCGATACAATAGTCACTGAAAAGATCGGCGCGGAAGAACTGATCTCGAATGATCCGATCCTTCTGACGGTTTCCAAGAAAGGATTCCTGATCAGGGAGATCGGCAATACGATCAAGATGAGCTCCAGGGGAACGAGGGGCAGAAAGGGCGATGTAACCGACAGCAACCGTCTTGAATCCGATGATTTCATTTTCGCGACGGTTTCGGGCTTCCTCAAGGACACTATACTTTTCGTAACGGATTCGGGAAGGATCTATTCCCTTAAATGCTACGAGATCAGAGGAGATACTGAAGGCAAGATTACAAGGTCCCACATCCGCAATATTGACAGGCTCAGGGAAATCGAGGTAAGGAGCGAGTTGATTACGGCGGTCCTGGTTGTACATGAGTTTACTGAAAAGCATTTCATCCTCTTTATAACGAGAAAGGGTAAAGCCGCAAGAATAGGCCTCAACCATTTCGAAAATATCAACAGGACAGGCGTAAACAGCATCAATCTGAAAAACGGGGACGCGGTCGCCGGCGCTGTGATCACAGACGGAACTAAAAAGCTGTTTTTAATCAAAAAAAACGCAAAGGGCTTCAGGTTCGATGAAAACTTATTCTCCGTGCATAACAGGGGGGTAGGCGGCGAAAAAGCCACCTCAGTGTCAAGTGCCGAAGAAGAAGTGTTAGGCATGGAACTTGCCGAAGAAAACAGATTGATCATATTCATCACGAAGGACGGCAGGGGCAGGAAGGTAAAACCCGGCGAATTCTCCGAACTTGTCAACAGGGGCGGAAAGGGCCATAAGCTAGTCCTGCTCGGCAAGGGCCGCAGCCTGGCCAGTTTCGTGATCTGTGAAGAAGACGATACGCTTATAATAACCACTAAAAACGGGCGTAGAATATCAATGGGCGTCGATAAGGTCGGGCCGAATCTTCTCAAATTGATGGATATAAAGGGCGATGACGAGGTTTCATCGATATCCACAGTTAAAGTTACGGAATGAAAAAGCCGGAGATGGTATGAGTGATTTTTCCTGTGTAATATTCAACCTCTACCAGACTATCCTTGACGATTCGCATGGCGGCCCCGAAAGGGAAAAATACCGGCTTGACAACATATACACGATCCTTGAAAAATCGCTTTTTCCCGTTAAATTCAGCTCGCTCAGAAAAATTTATCTTGAATCGGAACAGTTTGCCAGCGCCTATGAGCACGAAAAGGGACTTTCTTTCGGACCTTTCAACCAGGTTAATTATATGGTTCGGAAATTAGGTATAAAGGATTCGGTGGTATTCAAGAGAGTCTACGACAGCTATATCGACGCGCTCCTTCAAATTTCCCCGAAACTCAGGAAAAATGTCAAAGCGGCGTTTGACCTGCTTCGGGAAAGGGGCAAAAAGATCTCTGTCCTTTCTACATCTGATAAAACACCGGGCGATATTGTTAAAATGCTTCTCAAAGACCTTCTCATATATGACAGCATAGACGAATTTAATTTTTCAGACGGTGCGGGGATAACAAAACCCATGGCCCTTGTCAATCTATGCCTTGAAAAACTGAACCTTGCCAGAAAAGATGCGCTATATATTGGGAAGCTTTCCGCTCCTGACTATGCGGAGATGACGAAGGCCGGTTTTAATACCCATCTCTTCAAAGAAACAGAAGATGATATCTATCAGCTCGCTATTCGTTACAGCGGCGGTTATTTATAGCCTCCTTCCGCTGTTTATCGGGCGGTTAGGGCCGGCGGGCACAAGCAATTAGCGCTAAGGAGATATTATATGAAGCTAAAGCATGTAATTGAGTCTCAGCAGTTCTCCAGGCAGGACCTTGAATACATCTTTGAAACAGCCAATAAGATGGAGAAGCTGTCCATCCAGGAAACTGTCCTGAAAAACAGGATATTGATCACCCTCTTTTACGAACCTTCGACCAGGACGAGACTATCCTTTGAAGCTGCCATGATAAAGCTCGGCGGAAGCGTTATTTCTACAGAAAACGCGGCAAGTTTTTCATCCGCCGCAAAAGGCGAAACCATCGAGGATACGATAAGGGTTTTAAACGGATACGGTGATGTTATCGTAATCAGGCACCCGGAGAACGGGGCCGCGGCTAAAGCGAGCCGCGTTTCCGATATTCCCGTCATTAATGCCGGCGACGGGACCGGGCAGCATCCTACCCAGTCGCTGCTCGATCTTTATACGATAAAAAAAGAGCTCGGCCATATAGACGATTTAAGAATAGCAATGGTTGGAGACCTCGCGAACGGACGGACGACCAGGTCTTTAGCCTACCTTCTTACAAAGTTTAAGAACATTAGCATTGTTTTCGTAGCCCCTCCGAATGTCAGGATGAATGATGATATAAAATCTTATCTTAAAAGCCACAATGTAATTTATGAAGAATCGGAAAAACTCGAAGAAGCCGTTTCGAATGTCGATGTGGTTTACCAGACCAGGATACAGCGTGAAAGGTTTTCGAGCATGGAAGAATATGAAAAGACGAGGGGAATTTTTATAATAGACAGGAAAATACTCGATATACTTCCGGAAAAAGCTATAATCATGCACCCGCTTCCAAGGGTTGACGAGATCAAGTATGAAGTTGACGGAGACCCGAGATCCGCTTATTTCCGCCAGGCACACAACGGTCTCTTTATTCGAATGGCAATTTTATCAATCGTACTTGAAAAATAAAGGGGCTTTCAATGGATTTACTCAGCAAGGACAGATCATGGCAGTTTACTCCCCGCAATCCTAAATTATTGAACGAACTCTCAGAGAATTTTCACTACCCCGAACTTATAACAAATATCCTCCTGGGGCGCGGTATAGACACCGCCGCAAGGATACTGAATTATATTAAACCTTCGACGCTTAATTTTTATTCGCCTTTTTATTTCAAAGACATGGGAAAGGCTGTAGACAGGATAGAAAAGGCAATAAACGAACATCAGGGCATACTCATATTCGGTGATAAGGACGCTGACGGCGTAACCGCCACGGCAATTCTATACAAATATCTCCAGCGTCTTGACGCCAATGTCGTATACAGGGTTCCTGAGGGTTCTGAAAATTACGGTATTTCAAAGGATGTGATCGGATGGGCGGCTATTAACGATTTCAGCCTGATCATAACGGTTGACTGCGGGATAACATCTATCGCGGAGATAGAATACGCCAATTCGATCGGAATGGAGGTCATTATAACAGACCACCATGAAGCAAGGGAAAATCACCCTGCCGCCTATGCTGTGATCAATCCGAAGATCTCTAGCGACTGTTATCCCTTCGCTTTTCTAAGCGGCGCTTCCGTCGCTTTCAAACTTGTATGCGGGCTGGCTGAAAAATCGACCCTTAGTGAAACCTATAATATTGAAATCGTATTTTTCGATATAGAAACTACCGGCTTAAACCTTTCAAAGGATGAAATAATAGAAATCGGCGCGATCAAGGTAATAAACGGTGTAAAAATAAGCGAATTCCAGGCTCTTATCAAACCTTCTTCCAATATTTCCGCAGAGATAACTGCGCTGACGGGCATTACCAATGAAATGCTTGAAAAGGACGGAAAACCTGTCGCCGAAGTGCTTGAAAAGTTCGTCCGGTTTATCGAAGGCTGCCGGCTCGTCGGCCACAATTCCATCGAATTCGACCTTAAATTTATCGAAAGGGAGCTGAAAAAATATTTAAAGATCTGCATCGGCAACCCTGTTGAGGATACGCTGAAAATGTCGAGGGTGATGATTAAAAAGATCAGTGATTATAAACTTTCAACAGTCGCTAAATTCCTCGGATTATATCCTGAGCCCGGTAAACTTCACCGCAGCCTTTTTGACAGCTATGTGTGCTCCGAGGTATACAGGCGCCTTATAATAAACAGGAATACAAAACTTATAGAACTTTACGAGGAATACCTGCCCCTCGCCGCCATCGGAACAATAGCCGATATTATGCCCCTGGTCGACGAGAACAGGAATATAGTAAAAAACGGGCTGCGCCTGCTTCCCCATACGTCTATCGGCCTTATCACGCTTCTCCGCGAAATCAATATGAATATCGAGAAGGTAAAAAGCAGGGATATCAGCTGGAACGTTTCGCCGATCCTGAATTCTCCGGGCAGGGTCGGAGACGCAAGCTTGAGCGTGGAACTGCTCATTTCAAACAAGGTTAAGGAATCCGAAGAGCTCGTGCAGGCTATTATTTCTAAAGATACTGAAAGAAAAAATATTGTAGACGACGGAATAGAAATTATAAACAAGATGCTCGAATTGAATTCTAAGGCCGCGGACAGGATGTTTTTCATATCTTCCGACAGGTTTTCCAAAGGAACGACCGGACTCCTCGCCAACCGGTTTTCAAATCTTTACACATTGCCTGTGGTCATTATAGCTATCGACAGGGGATTTTCGACCGGTTCTATCCGCGCCCCGAACGGCTTTGATGTCATCAAAATGCTCGACTCCTTAAAAGACCTTGTCGTACAATTCGGCGGTCATAAATCCGCAGGCGGTTTTACGATCAAGACTGAAAACATTGAAACATTCAGGGAAAAAATAGTCGATTATATGGACCGCCTTACAACAGAAGATCTGAAAAGGGAACTGATCGTAGACGCGGTGATCGAGGACCCTGGGGATTTGAATCTTTCAATGATCAGATACCTTGAAAATGTTATCGAGCCTACGGGCAACGGCAATGAAATTCCCAGGCTGCTGATGAAAGGCGTGAAAATAGTATCAAACAGGGATATAGGAAGGAACAGCGAACATATTCTTATGACGATCCAGAGAAATGGTAAATCCCTGACGGTGACCGGCTGGAACTGGGCGAAAAAGATCAGAATTATCGCAACCGGGACAGGCCAGGAGGCTTTTTTTGACCTCATCGTTACGCCGGAGATCAATAAATACCAGGGAAACGAGGAATTGAGGCTAAATCTAATCGATATCAAGAGAGCGATATGAAGAGACTGATAGAGGGCCAGGCAAGGGCGGTTTCCGTTATATCGCGCCTAATAGATGAGAATATTTCCGGACGGACTGTTATTTTGCTTGGCGAACGGGGATGCGGTAAATTTACGGCGGCAGCTTATTTGGCGGAAATTCTGCTCCACAAAAGCCCGTTTTTATCGCCGGATTTTATGTTTTACAGGAACGACTTATTTTCTGTAAAAACCCGTTATTTTCTCAATAATATAAAAAACGAAAAAATAAAATCTATTTTTTCCGATTATTTGAATTACTTTCTCGGAAGGCTGTCCGCTGCAATTTCTCTCGGGGAAATAGCCGCAATAAAGCTGAAAAAAATGTTCCCCGGCACAGGGGCATCCTATACCGTCAATGATTTCAGGAACGAATTGCCGGATATCATAAACAGGGAAACCTTCTTCGATTTGATTGAAAATCCGAGTGCATTTTCCTCAAACCTTATAATTGTTTCTGACGAGATTTCAAAAAAATCGAGAATTCCCATCGATTTCATTAGAAGGGCTATAGAATTCAACGGCATCAAGTCAGAATCCGGGCGTAAAATAACACTTATCGGTAATTTTGAAAACGCCTCTGAAGAAACCCAGAATGCAAGCCTTAAACTTTTAGAGGAACCTCCGGCTGGAAATCTGATAATTATTACCGCAAATTCAAGCAATACGATACTTCCAACCATATTATCCCGCAGCATGATAATACATTTTAACCAGCTGACTCCCGCCCTGGTAAACGGCATACTGGGCTCGAACGGGATCATCGGCTCTTATTATTCCACCATCGAGCTGATGGAGGATCAATTGTACGGTTTCCATGAAGAAAGGAAGAAAAAGGTTGTGGAGTTCTTTACCTCGATAGCCCCTGCCATCCAGCAGGGAAACAGTGTTTTTACCTTTATAGAAACAATGGTTTCTGGCCAGAACTCGAGGTCCCCTGTTCACTTTTTCAATGAAATGATCGAATTCATCAGGAACGCTCAGCTTCTCCGGCAGCAGTACCTGAGGAAAACAGATCTGTCCGGATATATAGATACAGATTATAAGAAGATCCTCGATCCGGCGATCCATTCTATTTATACCGCCGAATTAAAAGAGTTCGCATCGAGGATAGGTTATCTTATAAATAAAATAAGGTTCAACAACGTCACGCCGGCCGCAGTCCTTCCCGGATTTCTCATCGACATGGCAAGGTGGTACCAGAAATCACTTAAAAAGCATGCCCGTTAGATAGAATAATCTATGGCCTTTTCTGTTATCCCCTTCTTTACCTTATGGGCGAAATACAGATACCCCGTATGCCCTATCATCCTGTCAAAAGGCCTTGTGAGGTTCTTTTTGATCCTGATGCCCCTCGAAAGGGTTTCCATGCACCTGACCCTGACAAAACCGGTTTCATTCATCTTATATACGGTCGTCTGGACCTGTTCAATATTGGGTGAAATTACGCCTAAAGCCCCTCCCGGTATCAGGGATTTATAGGCTTCATCGATCAGCCTCCAGGGTTCGGGGACATCGAGAAACAGGGCGTCGGCATTTTCAACGCCGAAGCCTCCCTCCACAGAAGGGTCTTTCATAAAATATTCGACATTATCGTAAGGGCTGAACTTCTTAACATTTTTTATGGCGTTTTCAAGGTGCTCGTCCCTTCTTTCGAAGGAATAAACGCGGCCCTCGCTGCCGACAAGCCGTGAAAGGAGAAGCGTCAGCGATCCCGATCCTGTCCCAATTTCAATAACCCGCTTCCCGCCCGATATGCCGAGTTCCAGGATGATGACACCGGCCTCCTTGGGATAAATGATCGTCGTGCGCCTCTTCACCTTCATC
This sequence comes from uncultured Brevinematales bacterium, assembly GCA_964533855.1. GTDB lineage: Bacteria > Spirochaetota > Brevinematia > Brevinematales > JAOACQ01 > CAVYGN01. Next base: position 12,618 of record CAZHNM010000007.1, on the reverse strand, counting down.
ATGCAGTCGGAGAGCACAGGCCTGAGAAGATAAAATGCTTCTCCCGTATTTGCTAAGAGCCTGTCGCCGTAATCGGCTTCCGGGGGTATTTTGAGCTCGCCCTTATGGGTGGATACGCTCATATTATCCTGGTAGGCCATCATGAAAGATACCTTATCATCATAATATATATAGATGAAATCGCCTTTATTTAACATTTATACTCCTATTTGCTTGTGCCCGTTAGGGTACTTGTGCCCGAAGGGTATGCCAGCAGGCCTATGTGCCAGTAGGCCTAAATGGATTCTTTCTTTTTGAAATTATTTAATCTGGCCTTTCTCAAACATCATATTCATTAAAACCCCCGGATTTTCTCTCAGAAATGACAGTATATCCTTTCCTTCGATCCTGTATAGCTTGACGTGCGTTTCAGTTTTGTACGAGAATTTTATCGCTTTATTGTCCTTTATCGAAAAAACATCCCCTATTATATCGCCTTTGCTGCCCAGGCTTATTTCATTATCCTGCCGGTATAATTTTACAATCCCGTCTATCAGGAGGAATATATGGTCGCTCTTCTTTCCGGATTCGAATAAAATTTCACCGCTTTCGAATTCGGCAGGTTTAAGTTTTGATTCGAGGCCGGTGACCTGGAAGGAAGAAAGGTTCTTGAAAAAAGGATTGGATTTAATAACTGTCCAGGTCTGCTCGTTTCTCACATTCGCAAGCTTTCGAATATTCTGCTCAACGATAGTATTTCCTATCAGTCTCTTAAAGGATTCTCCGTTAATCGAATAGGCTTCGACATTGGTGACAGCCACAACATCCGCCATCCTTGGCGTGTCGAGAATTATTGACGCTTCGCCGAAATATTCGAAGGTAGCGTATACCTTATCCTTGATTTCGTTGTTTTCAAAACCGCTGATGCTTACATTGCCTGAAACTATCACATAAAATTTATCGCCGGGCGTGTTCTTATGTATTATAAAGTCGCCCTTGTTGAAACTTTCTTTTTTTGTAACAAGGAGAAGATCTTTTATTTTTTCAAAAGGCAGATCCTTGAAGACGTCTATCCTGCTGAATACATCGAGGATCCTGTATGCATCCTCGAACTCGTATTTTTCAATGTCGGGGTATATCGTTTCGCCGATCCCGAATTTGGCTAATTTCAGATTGGTATCCTTCGGAAAATCTTTTTCGGCTATATGGTATACCGTTATCCTCTTCTGGGTCTCCACAGGAAGCGAATTAAGATAGCTGACGGGCGTATGAAGAGGCGGAATTCCCGATTCATGGTAGATAAGATCATAATGCCATGGGAAATTCAGAAGCTGTTCCATCCTTGGTTTTGCTATCACTCCGTCATTATGAAGCTTTTTGATGATTTCAGGTTCGTTCAAATGGTCGGAAGAGTAGATAAAACGTTTATTGCGGTAGCTGAAATGAAATCCGATAGTGGGTATTGAATGCAGGGAATAATAAAAATTAAAAAGAGCCCCATGGATATTGTATCTTCCGTTCATTTTGACCGGGTAAAAGTTAAAAAGGTCCATGAGGGTCGCCGGCGGGATCCTTGTCAGCGCCGAATACTTCCGCAGGAAACTCTGCATGACCGTCGGGGTTGTGTATATTGTGATCTTCGATTCCTCGAGTATTTTCTGGAAAGTCCCGGCGTCATGGTCTGCATGGCAGTGTGTGAAAATAATGCTGTCGATTATCTTGGGATTGACATTGGAATCTTTCAGCCATAAAGTTGAGTTGGCGGGGGGATCTACCATAATGCCGACTTTATTTATCCAGAGTATGAACCCGGATGTGTTCTGCTCGGGATCGAACCCGTGACTCGGCCCCAGGCAGGTTATTCCGAATTCGGGCGGGATGAAAGGTTCGCTTATTGTAGTACCGAGGTCGTAAAGGGCCTTGAAGCTTATTTTGGCGGGGACTGACGCGGTCAAAACCCCGTTATCAAAAACATCGAACCCGCCGTCCTGCCTCTGGACTATTTTCACATTGTCTATAGAAAATCCGCCGGGTATAAGTTCTTTGAGTTCCACAAGGTCTTCCATAACCCTGTTGCCCCTGAAAAATTTCATCTCCGACATTATATCAGGGATATGACCGTTTTCAGTCTTTTCCACATCGCCCTCAATATCGAGTTCCATAGGCCCGAAAACAGCCTCCTGGAGAACAATTTTCATATTCTCGATATGATTGGGATTAACAAATATCCTGGTTTTTTTTTGTTTTAAAAAAAAGTTATAGTAAATAGGGAACTCGATCTCTGCTACGCTCATCCCATGCTTGGGATCGAAATGCTCTATCGGAAGAACGAATACCTGCGGGACACCCTTAGGAAGAAATATCGTGTCTTTCAGGGTTTCAGGAGGCGAACCGAATTGGATATACCCGGCAGAGGTATCAACAAGATAGCCTCCCCGGGGCAATTCCGTAATTACACCTGAGAGTTCCCTCAGGCTTTTTATTTTCTGCATCAAACTCTCCAATCAAAATGGGCTTAATCTGCGTATTTTTCCTTGATAGCTTTTATTACATCATAGATAGAAAAAAATGCTTCCACGACTTCAGGATCGAAATGTTTTCCGCTGCCGTCTTTAATATATTTGAGAACATCCTCTTCCAGCCAGGCATTCTTGTATACTCTTGCCGATATAAGCGCATCGTATACATCCGCCAGTGCAACTATTCTGCCGAGTATCGGGATCTCTTCCCCGACTTTCCCGGGTCCCGTATCGCATTCGTCTTCGCCGCAAACCACCCTTCCCATATACCCCTGCCCGTCCCATCTCTCATGGTGGTTGAGGGCTACTTCGGCCGACAGGGCGTCCCAATCGGAAACCGCGTCATCGAAAAGCCTTGCCCCGTAGACGGTATGCATCTTCATCTGGGCAAACTCCTGGGGAGTCAGCCGCCCGGGTTTCTTCAAAATTGTATCTGAGATCGCGACCTTGCCGACGTCATGCAGCATGGCGGCGATACGGAGTATGTCCTTCACCTGCTTGATCTCATCCAAGCTGAAGCCCTTTTTCTTTGCCCACTTTTCATAGATTTCTATTGAATAGCTTGCTACCCTGTTAACATGATTTCCAGTTTCCTTCGGGTCTCTGAGTTCGGCCATTTTTATCATCCGCAGCAGGATTTCCCTTGTCATTTTTGCCCTTTCAATAGCTACAGAAGCATTGTTCGAGAAAAAGGCGACATACATCCTGTCTTCCTCGGTGAAGGGTATTATCTCTCCATCGGGTCCTTTCGCGTTGATGATCTGCATTACGCCTAATATATTCTGCCGGCTTGTAATCAGCGGCACGGTCAGCATGGATTTTGTCCTGTATGAAGACATGGAATCGAAATAGGAATTGAATGAATAGGGTACGTCATTTCCTATCTTATAGACATCGTCTATGATGAGGGATTCCCCCGTTAAAGCGACGTAACCGGCGATGGAATTGTCATTAATCGGAATTTCAAATATGGAATATATATATTTATTGTTAGTATCGTCTATTTTTGCCAGGGTATCATTCTGCACATAGCTGAATTTGAGTTTTTTACCATCGGCAAGATAAATCGAACCCGAATCGGCTTTTGTAAATAGCCTGGCTTCATATAGGATATTATCGAGTAGCGAATCCACATCCTTGACATGGTTCAGGTTTTCCGTTATCCTCAGCAGTTCTTTGAATTTATCAGCATCCCTTTTAGGTGCGGAAACAGGTCTTTTGGAAGTTTTTTTCCCCGGCATATCAGACTCCAATGACTTTTTCTATCAAAATATCGGTTTAATCGAGCTTCTTTCTTTAGGGGCGCTTCTAAAAACCTTCCTGCCATGACGGCAAGGCAGGGCCCCTTGGCTGGTTTCATTACAATAAGAACATCATTTGTTAATAACAATGTCAGTTTTTAGCCCTTAGTTTAATATCCTGAGACCGTCTTTCCCGCAGCCTGCAAAAAGCTCCCCTTTTTCCGCTAAATAATATAATTTATTATAAATAGCGCCGTCATTGAATTGCTTTTCAAGAGTGAAATCGGAGAACTTTTCTCTCCTGATTTTCAGGATACCGTTGATCCCGTCGGCAATGTAGATAGAATTACTCAGCTCGGAGGCGTCATAGGTGTCCCCCGAGGTGTTGTAATTGATTATGTACCGGTAGTTCCTGGGGTCCGCTATATTATAAATCACGACGCCGCCCATCCTGTCCCCGATTATAAGCGTTTCTTCGTCGAGATAAACGCTGTTAGCCATAGACAGCGCATTGCTGACAGTGGAAAGGAGCTCCCCTCTCCAGTTGAACAGGTAAACCGCTCCTGTTTTTGAAACAGAACAGATAATATTTTTATTGAGGTCTATTCTCTCGCCCGGAAAATCTCTTCGTCCGCCGAAATTGCCGGTTGAGAGAAGGTTTTTCCCGAAATCATATGAATACAGGATAAATCCTTTATCTTTATCGCTTGCTATAATATCGATAACGTTTCCGCCATGTTCGAAGGTTTTAATATTTTCTGAAATTACATTGGTTTCAAGTATAGAATTAATCACCCTTATGTTCGTTATATCTGTAATATCGCATACAAGAAGGCCTCCCGGCGTTTCAATCCCCCCCGCGGCGAGAAATGCCAATGTGCCTGATGCTGTTTTATTGACTGCAACATCATTGATTGATAAATTGGTAACTAAAGAGGATTTCTGCTTAAGATCGGGATTCCCGAGTATTAAAAACCCGTCATCGCCTAACGCGAGGTACACATTCGAAACATCGGCTTGGAACGATTTTACAACCTCTCCATTGGTCCCCCGCCATGACTGGACGACATTATATTTGATAAGATTGATTTTTGAATTTATTTCAGCTTCTTTCAGCTGGCTGTTTGTCACGCTGACGGCAAAAAATATCGCAAGAATGAGGATCGTAAAAGATCCTACAAATACCGTTTCTTTCCAGTATTTTTTTATGAATCCTGCTAATTCCGCCGGTTTTATCTTAAACGCCCAGCTCTTTTTCATTAAACACCACTGCTTCGAATTTATATACCTTCGCGTCATTTTCCCAGCAATAATTTTCCATACCGGCTTTTCTGCATGTCTGGTTCAAAAACTCATCCCTTCCCCAGCCGTTTTCCGTGGCAACCTGGGGCAAGAGCAAGCCTTTCTGGTATCCTCTTTCTAAAACGATGCCATGCTTTCCCGGAACGATTTCGCCGACATCTTTTACTTCTTCAAGGGGGTAGAGAATAGATATTTCAATTTTCAGCTTTTCAAGTTCATTCTTAGATAGCGGTGTGAACCGGGGATCGCGGAAAGCCGATTCAATTGCAATTTCCTTTACAGAATCCCTGAGAGGTTTCTCGCCTGTGATATTCCCGATGCATCCCCTCAGATCTTCCCCTTTCTTAAGAGTTACAAAGATCCCGTAAGATTCTGAAAAAACCTTATCCGACAGGGAAGGAATCCCTGGTGATTCTTTACCTGTGAGCATGCGCTCGATTGTCATGCGTGCTGTTTTGAGCAGGTCCTTTTTCTGATTAATACTGAATTCAATCCGCGGCATAGTAAGCTCCCCCTTATCTAACTTTTAATGTGGCTAAAGCCATGAGCGCGCATAAGGCCGAAAGGATCCAGAACCTTGTTACAACCTGGGTTTCTTTCCAGCCCTTTTTTTCAAAGTGATGATGAATGGGCGCCATTAAAAACACCCTTTTTCCCTCGCCGTATCTCTTTTTTGTATATTTAAAATAACCCTTCTGGACAACGACCGACAGTGCCTCGACTACGAACATTCCGCCGGCTATAAGGAGGAGTATTTCCTGTTTTAATATTATCGAGATAATGGCGATCGTGCCTCCCATGGTCAGCGAACCGGTGTCACCCATAAATACTTCTGCCGGATGAATATTATACCATAAAAAAGCGGTTAAACCGCCTATCATGGCGCCTATTATTACAGTCAGCTCCCCGGTGCCTGTAATAAAAGGAAAGATCAGGTATTTAGCGGCCACGGCGTTTCCTATAACATAACTTAAAATTCCGAACGGTATGTAAAGTATTATTCCCATTCCCGAAGCTAACCCGTCCAATCCGTCGGAAAGATTCATCGCATTTGAAAACGCAACCATTGTAAAAATATAAAATATGAAGGCAAGGTAATGGGGCCATATAAATATTGGCTTATCTATTATCGGGATATAAAATTTCCAGAAAATGTCGGAAAACCCCGGATTGAGCGTTAGCAAGAATACTAACAGGAACGATACAGCGGTCTGCATTAATAATTTTACAATACCCTTGATGCCTTTCGAGTCCTTATACTTGATCTTCATGAAATCATCGATAAATCCTATCATCCCGAAGAGAACGATACCCAGACAGACAATCAGGGTGTAGTAGTTGAATTTTGTCCAGAGTATGATCGAGATCAGTGCGGCAATAATTATCAATATTCCACCCATTGTAGGAGTGCCGGATTTAATAAGGTGAGATGCGGGTCCGTCCTTTCTGATGGACTGTTTGATCCCGAATTCCTTGAATTTCCTTATGCAGAACGGTGCGACACAAACTCCTATAAGGAAGGAAGTGGCAAATGCCGCCATTGTCCTGAAGGTTATATAATTAAGCAGGTTGAAATGTATAATTTTAGTTTTTAAAAGCAGAAAAAGGGCGTTGATCATTTTAAAATCCTTATTAAACCGGCGGTGCCGTCTGCACGGAATGATAATATAATAACATTAGCGGGCGACGGGATTTGAACCCGCGACTTTCAGCTTGGGAAGCTAACACTCTACCACTGAGTTACACCCGCGTAACGCATTATTTTACAAGTTGATTGTGTAAAAATCAAGTTAATTTGGGTTGTCGAATGACATCCCATAGATAATCATATAGAGGCTTTATAGTAAGAAAGTTTTTATACAAAAATTCAACGAGGCCAGGCCCGAAAACCAAATCGTCCAGATTCTTTCGGCAGTATAGGTAAAAACCCTTTCTCTCGTACCACTTTCTGAGATCTTCCGGCACATCTTTGTCTTTGACCCTTTTGAAAACTTCTCCTGCTATTTCGAATTGCGACGCAGGACCTTTTTTGCCATAGAAAAATATCGCTTTTTTAAAAGCTGCCGGATCTTTGAGAATGGCTTCACGCAATTTTTCCTTTAAATTTGAAGGATAGTTAAAAAATCCCATTCCGAAATGATAATACTCCGGGTATATTTCAAAAAAATAGACTGGAGTTTCCTTCCAGTCCGGTACTGCTTTTTTAAAAGAAATCCAGACATTATTCCTGTATGGAGTTTTATCCTTTGAAAATCTTGTGTCCCTGTAGATCCTCGAAATGGTTTTATCGACCGCCGGCCTCAGCTCGAATTCCGGATCGATATTTTTCATCTTTTCCCCGAGATCGGCTACAAGGTCCTGGAAAGGGCGCAGGACGTTTTTCTTATAATCGGGCTTGTGTTCTTCATACCATTCCCTGTTGTTGTTATAGCCTATCTCGAAAAGAAATTTTATTGTTTTTTCAGTAAACCCCGTAAAAAGCATGATCAAACCCCATAATTTTCTATTGGATTTTTTAAAACAAAATTAGTAAAATATATATAGTGTAAAGTAAAATATCAAGGAATCGGATGAAATATATAAGGCTGATATTATTTTTTTTGTTTACTTTTCTTATCACCTGGGCATGCTGGTGGGGCCTGGCGCTTCTTGTAAATCTCAATATACTGCATCATGGGCAGGCTTATTATATTGTAATCCTGTTTATCGGGAGTCTCGGCCCCTCTTTTTCACCTTTCATAACATTTGCATTGACAGGCAATAAAAGAGGGTTTAAAATTTATTTATGCCGTCTTTTCAGGTGGCGCCTGAATATTTTCTGGTACATATTACCGTTTATAATTACTTTCGGAGCGTCCCTTCTTTCAGTCTATTTTTTAATAATTCTTTCAGGCAACCGTTTCACCATAGGAATGAACGGCCCCTGGTTTATGCTTTTCCCGTTGTTCTTATTAATGCTTGCCGGAGGCGGCCTCGAAGAATTCGGATGGCGGGGATTAGCTTTGCCCGAGATGGAAAAGTATTACAGCCCTTTATTTTCGGGCCTCGTTATAGGGTTGGTATGGCTGATATGGCATTATCCTCTGATAGTCATAAAGGGAGCTTATTACTCAATGGACCTTATAATTTTTACGATAGCTATAATTGGTTTAAGTCTGATCCTGACATGGATTTACGACCATACTCAAAGTATAATTATCTGCATGATCGCTCATGCCTCTTATAATATGGCTATTGCAACGGGAATTTTCGGATATTTCCTGCAGGACGGCTATTATACGAAAGCACTCATTAATTCGATTATACTACTGCTGACGGGATTGTTCCTGCTGTTAGCTTTTCCAAAGGCGAAGGTCAATATGAAATTAACCCAAACGGCATGCCCATAAATAAAAAAAGCTCTCGACACCTACTTTCCCCGTAAACGAGTATCATCGGCGACGCAGGGCTTAACTTCCGGGTTCGGAATGGGACCGGGTGTAACACCTGCGCTATGGTCGAGAGCAATTAAAACGGTAACGAGCAATCGTGACGATCACTCGTTACTCTTTACTCATAAAAGAAAGAAATAATCACCAGTTATAAGAGTAAAGTAAGAAGGTCAAGGCGATCATCCGATTAGTACTGCTCGGCTGAATGCATTACTGCACTTACACCTGCAGCCTATCGACGTGGTAGTCTACCACGGGATGAATGGGACACCTAATCTTAGGGAGAGTTTCCCGCTTAGATGCTTTCAGCGGTTATCTCGTCCGAACATAGCTACCCTGCTTATGCCACTGGCGTGACAACAGGTACACTAGCGGTTCGTCCACTTCGGTCCTCTCGTACTAGAAGCAGCTCCCTTCAAGTGTCCAGACGCCTACAGCGGATAGGGACCATACTGTCTCACGACGTATTGAACCCAGCTCACGTACCGCTTTAATGGGCGAACAGACCAACCCTTGGGACCTTCTACAGCCCCAGGATGCGATGAGCCGACATCGAGGTGCCAAACCTTCCCGTCGATGTGAACTCTTGGGGAAGATCAGCCTGTTATCCCCGGGGTACCTTTTATCCGTTGAGCGATGGCGCTTCCACACGCGACCACCGGATCACTAAGCCCGACTTTCGTCTCTGCTCGACTTGTTTGTCTCGCAGTCAAGCTCCCTTATACCTTTACGCTCTACGCATGATTTCCAACCATGCTGAGGGAACCTTTGGGCGCCTCCGTTACTCTTTAGGAGGCGACCGCCCCAGTCAAACTGCCCACCAGACACTGTCCTTTCCGCCGATTGCGGCGGATAAGTTAGAAACCCAATTCACCAAGGGTGGTATCTCAAGGTTGACTCCGCCGAGGCCAAAGCCCCAGTTTCATAGTCTCCCACCTATCCTGCGCATGGTAAATCAAATCTCAATGCCAAGTTGCAGTAAAGGTCCACGGGGTCTTTCTGTCCTGCTGTAGGTAATCGGTATCTTCACCGATCATACAATTTCACCGAGCCCCTCGTTGAGACAGTGTTCAGATCGTTGGACCATTCATGCGGGTCGGAACTTACCCGACAAGGAATTTCGCTACCTTAGGACCGTTATAGTTACGGCCGCCGTTTACCGGGGCTTAAATTCGAAGCTTTGCCCTTGCGGGCTAACTCCTCCTCTTGACCTTCCGGCACTGGGCAGGTTTCAGTCCCTATACTTCATCTTACGATTTTGCAGAGACCTGTGTTTTTGGTAAACAGTCGCCTGAACCTCTTTACTGTGACCGTCTTGCGACGGCACCCCTTCTCCCGAAGTTACGGGGCAATTTTGCAGAGTTCCTTAACGAGGGTTATCTCGAGCGCCTTAGAGTTTTCCTCCCGCACACCTGTGTCGGTTTTGGTACGGTCGCCTGATTTCATCGCTTAGAGGCTCTTTCTTGGCAGCAGACTCCTTTATCTTCTCCTCCCCGAAGGGAGGATCGCTCCCGGCTTGGACTTGCGTGGCAAGCATTTGACTCACCACATCCTCACCGCTTCGACGAACATCCAACAGTCCGCATAAAGTCATCCGTTGCGTCACCCCATCACTCCACCAGACGGCTCCTGAATAATGACAGGATTCCCATCAGCTACGCCTTTCGGCCTCACCTTAGGGGCCGGCTAACCTTGGGACGAAAATCGTAGCCCAAGAAACCTTGTGCTTTCGGCGAACGGGTTTTTTACCCGTTTTATCGTGTACTCATGCCTGCATTCTCACTTCTATCCGCTCCACCGCTCCTTCCGAAACGGCTTCGTCGCAAATAGAACGCTTCCCTACCACTGCACCTTGCGGTGCAATCCGCGGCTTCGGTATACTGCTTAGCCCCGTACATTTTTGGCGCAAAACTGCTCGACCAGTGAGCTATTACGCACTCTTTTAAGGATGGCTGCTTCTAAGCCAACCTCCTGGCTGTCTTTGCAACTTCACTTCCTTCTCCACTTAGCAGTATTTAGGGACCTTAGCCGGCGGTCTGGGTTGTTTCCCTCTCGCGCATGGAGCTTATCCCCCACACGCTCACTCCCGTTCTTACATTACCGGTATTCGCAGTTTGGTTCGGGTTGGTAATATTACTATCCCTAGCCGATCCAGAGCTCTACCCCCGGCAATTACTAAACAGGGCTGCACCTAAATGCATTTCGGGAAGAACCAGCTATCGCCAAGTTCGTTTAGCCTTTCACCCCTAACCACAGGTCTTCCGAAGACTTTTCAACGCCTACCGGTTCGAACCTCCATCCCGTGTTACCAGGACTTCATTCTGCCCATGGTTAGCTCACTTGGCTTCGGGTCTACTACCAGCTACTAGACGCCCTATTCAGACTCGCTTTCGCTTCGGCTCCGGCGCATAACGCCTTAACCTCGCAACTTGTAGTAACTCGCAGGCTCATTCTTCAATAGGCACGCAGTCACCAGCGTTCCTTGCGGAACCCGGCTCCTACAGCTTGTATGCTAAGGGTTTCAGGATCTATTTCACTCCCCTATCAGGGGTTCTTTTCACCTTTCCCTCACGGTACTTTCCTCTATCGGTCACCAGCATTATTTAGCCTTGGAAGATGGTCCTCCCAGATTCACACAAGACTCCACGAATCCCGTGTTACTCAGGATACCCCTCAGTCTCTTCAGTTTTTAAGTACGGGGCTTTCACCCTCTCCGGCCGGCTTTCCCAAAACCGTTCCTCTAACCTCCGAGAATCTTAAATGGGGTCCTACAACCCCGGCAGATAAATCCGCCGGTTTAGGCTCTTCCGCTTTCGCTCGCCGCTACTCGCGGAATCTCTTTTGATTTCTTTTCCTCCGGGTACTAAGATGTTTCAATTCCCCGGGTTTGCCTCCTCTCTTGCGAAAGGATAACCGAACATTACTTCGGCTGGGTTCCCCCATTCGGACACCTCCGGATCTACGCCATTTGCGGCTCCCCGAAGCTTTTCGCAGCTTTTCGCGTCCTTCTTCGCTCGCTGGTGCCAAGGCATTCCCCCTTAGCACTTTTCCCTTGACCTTCTTACCTTATTCCTATAACCAAATGAACTCAAGCCGAGCTTCCGCGAGGCTTAGAGTGAATTTGTCCCGATGCGCTTCAGCGCATTCGGGGCTTCATAATGAGCTCACACCGAGCTTCCGCGAGGTGTTGAGCGAATTATCCCAACGTGCGTCAGCACGGCGGGATTTCCTATCTTTCTTTATAGACTACTAACTTTGGAGATGAGGGGAATCGAACCCCTGACATCCTGCTTGCAAGGCAGGCGCTCTCCCAGCTGAGCTACACCCCCAAGATGGACAACACCTCTTTTTCGTGTTGGCTATCGTTGGGTGTAGGTGGTTTCGAACCACCGACCTCAGCCTTATCAGGGCTGCGCTCTGAACCAACTGAGCTATACACCCTAATGAGCCCACGCCGAGCTTCTGCGAGGCGTTGGGCGAATTAGTCCCGACGCGCCTTGCGCGTCCGGGGCTCACCTCATAACTCACGCCGAGCTTTTGGCGAGGCGTAGAGCTCATTACACCCTAATGAGCTTCATATTACCCCACCATAAGTGAGATAATCTTTTATTATTCATTCTTTATTTTAATATAAAGATGAGAGTCCAGTGACTTTTTTCTCCCTAAATAAGGAGGTGATCCAGCCGCACCTTCCGATACGGCTACCTTGTTACGACTTCACCCCCCTTACCAACTCCTCCTTTACCAGCCCCGTCCTTGCGGTTCGAGTAACTGGCTTTAGGAGAAACCAACTCGGGTGGTGTGACGGGCGGTGTGTACAAGGCCCGAGAACGTATTCACCGCGGTTTGGCTGACCCGCGATTACTAGCAATTCCAGTTTCATGTAGTCGAGTTGCAGACTACAATCCGTATTGAGGCTACTTTTAAAGATTCGCTCCAGGTCGCCCTTTCGCTCCCCGTTGTAGTAGCCATTGTAGTATGTGTGTAGCCCAGGACATAAAGGCCATGATGACTTGACCTCATCCCCTCCTTCCTCCGGCTTATCGCCGGCAGTCCACTTAGAGTGCTCAACTAAATGTAGCAACTAAGTGCAAGGGTTGCGCTCGTTGCGGGACTTAACCCAACACCTCACGGCACGAGCTGACG
>CAZHNM010000006.1:0-169825 GCA_964533855.1 uncultured Brevinematales bacterium | reverse complement strand
TATTCATTTTTTGTCTCCTAATATTTTAGGCGACAACTATCCTAACACACGGGGTCCCGTTACAGGTAAACCATTTTTATTTGATAGAATCGTCTCATTCAAACTTGAACCTTTCCAGAAACAGGCATAAGAACTATTATCCTGTCCGGCAATATATAATGTATTATTGTTATCAATAAAAATCGATTGCAGATTGCAGCCAGTTATATCATTTAACCCTGAAGTATTTTCCTCATAAAAATTATTGGGACTATTATATAAATACCCGGTCCAAAACACATTATTGTTTTCATCTAAACATATTGAATATGTTACTCCTGTTTTACCGTTTGTAACCACTGTATTATCCACCCAATAACATGCATAGTTAGCACTAGAAATATTTGCATATCCACCAACATATATTATGCCATCCTTGACAAATATAGAGTTAGCACTCATGCCTGTTCCATTTACCAAAGGAGTTTCTTTTGACCCTGTCCAATAACAAGCAGTAGTACCATCATATCCTGCAATATATGGTGTACCATTACAAATATATATCGATTTTGCATAACCTCCATTTGCCAAAATGGTTTGGTTAGTGCCTGTCCAGTAACAGGCTCGATTTATTCCATCTGCTCCAGCCATATAAAAAACAACCTGGTTCGAAGCATAGCCCGCCGGTTGATTCAATCCTGACTTGTTCGAGAAATCAGGGTTGAACAAAAGCTGGCAGGACGCAAATATAATTATAGATGTTATTGATATCAAAATTAATATATAGATTCTTCTCATATTCTCTTCCTATAATTTCAAGCTTATTGCCGCGACAGGGAAGAAGCTCCTGGCCCCGAAATCGTAGCTGGCGCCGACCCTTAGGCTGAACCATTTCCACTCGGCTACCGCAAAGAGCCCGGCCGAATAATCGTAGGCATTTACAGGGCCGCTGCCCGGATAAGCGCTGGAATTTATCTGGTTCAGGTAAGCGGGGTTGATCTGGTTTATAGCGCTCTGGGAAAAGTAAATGTAATAAGAGCCTGTTATCCCGGCACCTGCCCGGAAATCTGCCGCCATGTCCCCTAAGAAGTAATATCCTAAATCGAACCTTGGCATTATATCGTAAAGCGTGGCCGAAAGTTCGGGTACATTATACCAGCCAATGTCGCTGCCGGCTTCGATCCATAAGTATCTCCAGGGGAAGTACTCTACGGCAAGACCGCCGTATCCGATGCCTAGCCCCGGCAGGTCTAACTTTACATGAAGAGGCCCGCCCCATTTCTCCTCCGGGGTTACATGGCTGGTCAGGCCGTCCACGACATTAAAGGAACCCATGTAAATAAGGTTTGTATGATCGTCGACAACGATAATATTATGGTTCGACAGGGCGTTCATGTTTGTAAATTCCTCGTTCTCGAATGCCTGTTTGCCGTCGACTGTATAGATGAATTTCTGACCCCGTTGGGCATAGCTGACCGGATCTACAATAACTGAGCCGGTGGCAAAATATGTGATCTGGAAGTTTTCTTTCGCGCCCAGGGTTTTTGTCTCTGAATAAACAATCCTGCCGTCGCGGGGCCTTACTATATTGATAGTATAAGTCTGGCCGCCCAATACGCTCATGCTCTTCCTGTAGTCTTTCTTGTCGGCGGCATCTATAAGTTTGTTGTTGATAAAAATATCATATTTCTCGGAGCCCGCCTTGATGTCGAAATCGAGCCTTCCGAGGGAGTAATCTATTTTCAGGACGTCCTCGATGACGTTTTTAAGGATAAGGTCGATGCTGTCGAAAATCTCGATATCTGTGGCTGTTTCATAGGATTTCGTGAAAACATTTTTATTGTCGGCCTTCGACCAGACACCGATCCTGATAACAACCTTTTCGGGATCTTTCTGCTTGACGTCGTAATCCCCGTAGAGGATGTAATCCGCGTCGTAGACCTGCTTCGGTGCTGTTTCCTGCTTTATCCTGTCCCATTTTGCAAGTACCGGCGAAAGCCAGAAGAGGTCGTTCATGAGATTGTCTTCAGGGACATCGACAGACGGTATGATCCTCATGAAGTTGTAGATCGACCTGAATACTACTAGCTGGAAAGAGTTTGACTTTGAGCTCTTTATATCTTCGATGGGAAGTATATAGAACTTTTCCGCCTGCTTCACCGGCAGGGTGGAATTTGTCAGGTCGGCAGCCGCAGCCGTTCCGGCAGCAAAAAATAAAGCGGCAGTTATTGTAGCGATTAAAACGAGTGCTTTCATAAATTATACTCCATAATCAACCCTTGGATTTTTTAGCGGATTTTTCCGACCCCCTGGAAATACCGCCAGGCATAGGAACATTCTTAGACACGTCAAGATTCAGGCACAAGTTTCGAAATAATTATTGATTTAAAAAAGCCGGGTGAGTAAAACCTTAAAAGGTATGGATTTAATAGGCCTTTTTCAATTGTTGATTATAGGAAGCAGATTTTAATTCGGCAAATTTTATACAACTAAATTTTTCTATTATTTTCATCATTATATAATACGACTGTGTGGATACGAAATATGAAATCCGGGATAAAAATATTTTTTTCTGAAGAATTTGTCTCTGCCGCCACGTACCCCGATTAATTGATTAAACCCCTTCCGGCAATTATAATATTCATCATTTATCAGGAGCGTTTTTAATGCTTACTTTTCAGGATGTAATATTTAAATTGAAAGAATACTGGGGCAAGCAGGGCTGCCTTATCAGGGAGCCTTACGACCTCGAAAAGGGCGCGGGCACTTTCAACCCCGACACATTTCTGCGCTCGCTCGGACCGGAGCCATGGAAAGTAGCGTACGTCGAGCCCTCCCGCAGGCCCACCGACGGCCGTTACGGAGAAAACCCGAACCGCCTGGGCTATTATTTCCAGTTCCAGGTGATCATCAAGCCCTCGCCCGACAATATCCAGGACCTCTACCTGAAGAGTCTCGAATACCTCGGCATCAATCTCCGGGAGCATGACATCCGCTTCGTGCATGACGACTGGGAATCCCCGACGCTCGGCGCCTGGGGACTTGGATGGGAAGTCTGGCTCGACGGCATGGAGATTACTCAGTTCACGTATTTCCAGCAGGTAGGCGGCATAGACCTTTCACCGATCCCCGTGGAGATTACCTACGGAACCGAGAGGATTTCGATGTATCTCCAGAATGTCAACCACTACAGGGATATCCAGTGGAATGCGGAATTCACATACGGCGACCTTCACGAGGAGCTCGAACGCGAATTTTCAAGATACAACTTCGAGATAGCCGATGTATCCCTTTATAAAAGGCTTTTCGATGATTACGAGGCCGAGTCCTTCAAAGCTATCGAAAAGGACGCGGTGCTTCCTGCGTACGACCTGACCATGAAATGCTCCCATGTCTTCAATATACTCGACGCAAGAGGCGCTATATCCGTAACCCAGAGGGAAAGCTATATTCTGCGCGTCAGGAAGCTTGCATCTGCCTGCGCCGCGGCGTTCCTTAAAAAGAGGGAGGAACTCGGGTTCCCGCTGCTGAAAAAAGATAAAGCCGCGAAAGCTTCCCTGCCCGCCTGAGAATGACGGCAAGGTACTTCGCACTGCCTGTCATAAAGCCAGGGCTTTCAGATGTCCTTGGACGCCTGGGATATAACCCCAAGAAAACCGAGCTTGACGACAGGACCCTCGGCCTTGTCGAAGGCGGGATAAGCTACTCTATGCCTTATAATAAACCCGTAGGCCTGTCCGTCGACTGCCTGGTAGCCGGAAAGGGTCCCGAATCCGTGACTCTCGACTGCGGGATAGTCTTCCGTTCAAAAAGACTCGCCCTTATCATGAAAAACTGCGTCTCCGCCACAGTGCTTGCATGCACCATAGGAAGCGCCCTGACCGGAGAAATTGTAAGGCTGACCGAAGAAGGCGAAATTTCAAGGGCTGTGATCCTTGACGCGGCGGCGAGCGAATCCGTGGAAGCCTTCGCGCAGTACATAAACAGCGTCCTTGCCAGGGAAAAGGTCCTCCGGAACTTGAAACCCGTGATGCGCTTCAGCCCCGGCTACGGGGACCTGAAGACCGATATACAGCCTGAAATATTGAAGCTTCTCGGCGCTGAAAAGATCGGATTGACATGCAGTCCTGAAAATTTTATCCTGAAACCCGAGAAATCAATAACCGCGATAATAGGGTGGGAATCTAAATAATCTCAAATCTCACAATCTCTGTTCATCCTTTTGCCCTCTTTGCATCCCAAAGGGATCTTCGGCCATTAGCGGCTTTGCAGTGAAAGCCCTTTTTTTAGGCATTTTCATATAACAATTACGTACAATTGATTTATTTCTGAAAATCTGTTAAAATGTAAGGCTAGTGAATTATTGCCCTATCGGCCCCGGACGGAGGTGATAGGAGGTCATGGAAAACATCGAGTTAAAAAAGGATATCTATCAAAGCCTCCGGAACGGCGCACTCGGGCCGGCGGAAGAGATGACCCTTAAGGGTATGGAAGAAGATATTCACAACACCGACTACGAGAAGATCCTCAAGGTCATCAAATTCTGGCAAAACCGCGCCGGGCTTTTTAAGTATGAGCCGGGCGGCGGCGAGACCCTTATAGGGGAATGGGAAAAATTCCTTGAATTCTGCATAGACCAGCGTCTTGACAACAAAAAAGCAGTGTTATCGATTAAAAATCATGTTTACAGCAAGGCTGTTGAATTTTTAATAGAATCGTACCGGCTGTCGCCGGTCCCTGAAAGGGAAACGCTGATAATTTTAGGGCAGGCTTTTTATGAGATAGGGATCCTCGACAGGGCCCTCGAGACCCTCGAATATGCAATGAGCCTTTCAAAGGGCGACGAGGACATCAGGGTCTATTTGCTTCTCGGCGATATCTATTACGAGATCGGCGAAAGCGATTCGGCGATGGTCATGTTCAACGAGGCTTTTTTGAAGTTTCCCCAGCTTGTTAATATAGAGAATATAGAATACCCCGCGATAAAAAAACTCAAAGAGATGGTGGCGGAAGACGGGTTTCATGAAAATGAAGTCCTCGAATGGATTGCCGTTTACGGCTATCTTTACGAGGGTTTGACGGCCCGGAGAAAGCTCGAATATAACGACTACATGGAAATGAAAGAGAAGATCCTCGATTACGAGAAGTCGTTGAAAATAGACAGGAAGGTCAGGAACATTATTGTTCCCAGGCTTATAAATTTTTACCTGTGGATACTGGATTACTATATCTACCAGCTCGGCGCATTCAAGACAGCCGAGAATGTCGCAAAGAGGATCCAGGACCTTATCGGCGCAGCGAACTGCCGCCTTGAAACGCAGAACAAGTTAGCCGGACGCGCAGCCCTTTTATTTAAAGGATTGCTAGCTAAACAGGCGGCGGTTAAAGAAGCCGCAGAAAAGGCGGCCGAAAAGACAAGTTAAGGAAGATTTATGGCAATAGTTGCTGTTGGTTCTCTTGCATTCGACAGTATTAATACTTCTAAGGGTAAAAGGGAAAGGGTTCTTGGAGGCTCGCTTACCCATTTTGCCAGCGCCGCCTCTTTTTTATCCAGGCCGGATATGGTGGGCGTTGTCGGCGGAGATTTCAGGGACAGCGACTGGGATTTTATAAAATCAAAAGCAAACAGCATCGAAGGGATAGAAATATTAAAAGATGAAAAATGCTTTTTCTGGGAAGGCGTTTATTCCGATGATTTCGAGAAGCGGGATACTCTGAAAACCGAGCTTAACGCATTTGCAAAGTTCGATCCCATGGTTCCTCTTTCATACAGGGCTAAGGGGCCTTTTATTCTTTTTTTAGCCAATATCGATCCTGTAATCCAGAAAAAAGTCGTCGACCAGAGCCGTGAAAGTAATCTCCGTATTCTCGACACCATGAATTACTGGATCAGCTCGAAGCCCAAGGAATTAAACCAGGTACTCGATTCCGTCGAGGGGATTATTGTCAACGAAGAAGAGGCTTTTCAGCTTACAGGCGAAAAGAACATAGTAAGAGCCGCCGACAGGATGTTCCGTCCTCATTTCAAGATGATCATAGTCAAGAAGGGCGCCAACGGGGTGATGGTATTCGGAAAGAATTTCATTGTCTCTCTTCCCGCATTCCCTCTAAAGGATATAACCGATCCTACCGGGGCCGGGGACAGTTTCGCCGGGGCTTTTATAAGCTGGCTCGACCGGCATGGAAGGAAGTATGATCAGGTTACCCTTAAAAACGCGGCTGCCTATGCCACTGTTGTTGCATCATTCGCTGTCGAGGATTTCGGAGTTGAAGGGCTTAACGGGATTTCAAAAAATGATATAAATAAACGCCTGAACCAGTTCCGCAGAATTTCGGCGTTCAAATAAATAACGGGAGAGAAACTGAAATGGCTGAAACAATGATCAAGAACAAAGAAGATATATTGCTCGATATAGAGGAAAAACTTAAAGAAGAGAAATGGACCAGGGCTGCAATTGAAAGCTACAGCGTGAGGAATTTCATTGAACTCGACAGCATCATCAGGATGTCTATCGACGACAATTTCAAGGACGATCTGAAAAATCTCTGCAGGGAAAACCTCAAACACTATCAGAACAGCGTTGTGGGGCTTTATATTATTGGCGTACTTTCCCTGGAAGAATCGTCTGTCGACGACACTCATATTCCCCAGATCATCAAGCTTTTCATGGATAACAAGAAGCTTAAGATCGCCGAATTCCTTGCGGAGAAGATCCTTTCCTACCGCGAAAATAAATTCGCCCTGAAGACCCTTGAAACGGTTTACGAAGATTACGGCAATCAGGACGAGCTTTTCAATATTAAAAAGAGGCTCGTTCTTATCGACAGCAAAGATGCCGCTAACGCCAAGTACCTCGGCGAATATTATGAAAAAGAGGGCGATAAAGACCAGGCAATGTTTTATTACCGCCTGGCTATGGAACGCTATATCAAGGCAAGAAGCGTAAAGATGGTCGAGGATCTCTGGAACAAGGTCATCAAGCTTTACCCGGAGGATGCGAACCTTGTTATCAGCATGTCCAAGAAGATCACGGAAGTCCTCGGTGAAGAGAGAACGGCCGATATGGTCTTCAACGATTTTATCAGGCAGGCTATAAAGAATGAAAAATACAGGGAAGCCCTCAGGGTTTTAAAAGTAATCATAGATTTCAAGACTACGGAAAAGCAGTTCCGCAAGGCGATCGAAGACTGCTACAGGAATATCTACAAGGACCACAGCCAGCTCGAGAAATACTTAAAACTCTCCGCCATAGGCCAGAGCTGGAAACCCCACAAAGAGGCCATGAGGCTTTTCGAAACTCATATAGCTTTCGACAAGGGAATCTTCGTTTCTCATAAAAGCTGGGGTATCGGCCTTGTCAAGGAGATCCAGAACGATAAGGTTATCATAGATTTCGAAAGCAAGAAGAACCATGAAATGTCTCTCGAGATCGCTCTCAGGGCTCTCGACATATTAGACGCCGACAATATAATCATCTGGAAAAAGCATAAGACCGAAGAGCTCCGCGGCCTTCTCAAGACAGACCCTCTTAAGGTTATAGAGATAGTCCTCAAGAGCAACAGGGGTGAAATTTCATCCACGGAGATTAAGGCCTATTTCGTCCCCGATATGATGAAAGAAAGCGAGTGGAACAAGTGGTGGCTCGGCGCTAAAAAACAGCTCGAGACCAGCGAAACCGTCATCCAGAACCCGACCAAGAGGAATATGATAGAGCTCAGGGATAACGAACAGAGCATCGTCGATGAAATTATCAGCAAATTCAAAAAAACAACAACATTCGAAAATAAGGTCAAACTGTTCATCGATTTCGTTTTGCGCGGCGGCGATGTGAATTCGGCGCCCGCAGCGGCTATGGTAGACTATTTCAACGAGATCATCAAGGCTTCCAGCGAATCAAACGATAAGCAGCTTGTTTCACTTGTTGCGCTGAAGTATTCCAATTATGAAAAATACAGCGACAGCGACGTCGACAGTTCGAACTTCTTTGAAATAAAGAGCCTTTACGACCTTTACGACAAGCTCGATCCCGAACTCAAGAAAACCTTCCTGATGCTTTTGATGAAAAAGCTGAAAGACTGGGATCTCAAGTTCGCGGATATCATCATCCATTCTTCTGTGGTAAAGCTGAACAGGTTTATGCTTAACGAGCTTGAAATGTTCGAGAAATTCGAAGTCATCAACAGCATTTTCGTCGCCTCGATGAATGCCTTCCATGAAAATCCCGAATTGTTCCTGTGGATCTCCAAGGTGCTTTTCGAGGAAAGCACGACAAACCTTAAAGACAAGATAGGGGTCCGCGAGAGCGAAGTCATGTTCAGGCTGCTGTCGCTTATAGATATCCTTAACGACGAAATCGAATCCAAGACCAATATAGCAAGGAATAAAAAGATCATCCAGGGAATATACGATATACTTTTCAAGAAGAGCATGCTTAAGGAGCTCATAGCCAAGTCGGACGAGGCTACGGCAAAATCTCTATTGTCCCTTCTTTATTCGACATTGACCCTTGAAACCGAAATGAGAGAGGCTTTTATCAACCAGATCATAGCCCTCTATCCCTCGCTCAAGAAGATAAGCAAGCAGGAAAAGATCTTCATAAGGCACCCGTTCCTGGTCACAAACACATCGCTTGAAGCCAAGAAACGCGAACTTGCAAGGATCATGTCAGCCGAAATTCCTGAAAACAGCCGCGCTATCGGCGAAGCGATGGAAAAGGGAGACCTTCGCGAAAATGCGGAATACAAAGCGGCTCTTGAAAAGCAGGACCAGCTGAAGGCCTCGGCTTCAAAGCTTGAAACAGAGATAAACCAGGCTAAGGTCCTCGACAAAAACAAGGTAAATATATCGATAGTAGACGTCGGCGTTAAAGTCACCGTCAAGGCGCCAGAAGGCACGATCGACGAATACCAGATCCTCGGACAGTGGGATGTGGATTTCAACACCAAGACTATTTCTTACCATTCCCCCCTTGGGAAGTCTCTGCTTGACAGGAAAGTCGGCGATAAGATAGATTTCGAATATAACGGCGAGCTGAAAAAGTTCGAGATCGTAAAAATAGAGCTTGCGGATTTCGCTTAAAAATAAATAAAAATAAATAAAAATAAACAGGCCTACTGGCACATAGGAGGGAAGGATGCCTCTTGTTACATTATTAATCCAGATGATTGTCGGTGCTTTAGCCGGAATTTTTTATCTGAAAGTGATGAAAAAGCCCATGTTCGGGCAGTTCTGGGGAGCTATTATTTTCGGTGTTATCGGCGGTATTTTAGGTGCATATTTTCTGGGTACTATCAATATCAACAACCAGTCAATCACCCAATCACTTATAAAGAATCCGCTTTCAGTCGATTTTCTGGCAACTATCTTCGGATCATTTGCATTACTCTGGCTGTTTTCAAAAATATCTCATTGATAAAATTCTGGAGGCTTAAACTATGGCTAACGAATTAGATGACGTTAAAGTTGGGAAAATAAGTCTTGAAAAACCTCTGACTGTAGCTATCGATATGCCTGTATCCAAAGCGGTTGAAAAGATGCTCAGGGAAAGGGAACACAGCATTATTGTCGTGGATAAAGCGGCAAAACCTGTCGGGATCGTATCCGCCTGGGATATATTAAAGATTACATTCCTTGCAGACAGCGCCAGGGATATGCTTGTTTCAAAACTTATTGAAGGCCAGAAGCTTCTTTTTGTCTATAACGAGGTCAGCTTAAGGGATGCCTTAAACCTGATGATAGAAAAAAATGTCAGCGCCCTTCCAGTCCTCGATGAAAAAGACAATCTGTCCGGCAAGATCAGCCTGATCGATATTTCCAGGTTTGTAAAAGAGAAATTATAGTGCGACTGAGTCCTGCTAAGCCCTGCTAGCGCAGGACTAAGAACCGCTAACAGCGGGGACTGAGACCGCTTCAAGCGGTTCTAAGGAGCTATCATGGGTAAATATCTTGTTACATCCGCTCTGCCTTACGCGAACGGACCGCTTCATCTCGGCCATCTGGCAGGTGCATATCTTCCTGCGGATATATTCGTCAGGTTTAAAAAATTAAACGGAGACGACGTCGTCTACATCTGCGGCAGCGACGAGCATGGAGTGCCGATCACGATAAGGGCTGAAAAGGAAGGAGTAAGCCCCAGGGTTATCGTTGATAAATACCACAACGAAATGGTTGAAAGCTTTAAAAAGATGAGGATAGATTTCGACAACTTTTCAGGCACGGCCAGGCCCAAGCATCACGAGATATCCCAGAGATTTTTCCTTGAACTTGCCGAAAACAATTACCTCGTAACAAAAACTGAAGAACAGTTCTTCGACAACACAAAAAAACGCTTCCTTCCCGACCGCTACATCGAGGGAAAATGCCCCCATTGCGGATATGAAAAGGCAAGGGGAGACCAGTGCGACAATTGCGGCCGGCTGCTAAATCCCATGGAGCTAATAAATCCTGTAAGCATTCTATCCGGTGAAAAACCCGTTATTAAAAAAACGATGCACTGGTATCTAAAGCTCCAGGATTTCGAGGAAAGACTTGTCGCCTGGATAAAATCAAAAGAGAACTGGAAAGATAATGTACGCAATTTTGTCCTGGGCTGGATAGACAAGGAAGGACTCCGCGAGAGGTCGATAACCCGCGATATCGATTGGGGAATACCCGTACCCGTAAAGGGGCCGGAAGCCGAGGGGAAGGTCCTTTACGTATGGTTCGATGCTCCTATCGGCTATATATCCTCCACCGTGGAATGGGCGGGAAAAACGGGACAGCCCGATAAATGGAAAGATTACTGGCTTTCACCCGATACAAAGATCGTTCATTTTATCGGGAAAGACAATATCCCCTTTCATGCAATCATATGGCCCGCCATTCTCATGGGCCAGAAAACGGAATATCAGCTCCCTTATGACATACCTGCAAACGAATATTTGACCCTCGAGGGAGAAAAGCTTTCCACATCCCAGAACTGGGCCGTCTGGGTAGACGAGTACCTTGCGGTATTTCCGCCCGATCCTCTCCGCTACTACCTTGCCGCAAACGCGCCGGAGACCAAGGACGCCGATTTTTCATGGAAGAGCTTCCAGGCAAGGAACAATGACGAGCTTTCAAATATACTCGGAAACTTCGCTAACAGGACCCTGACCTTCCTTAAGGGCAACTGCAAGGGGATTATCCCTGAAGGCGTTTACAAAATCGAGGATGAAACTGCTTTCGCACTCTTGGATAAATATACTTCAGAATTAACAGCTGCATTTGATAAATTCCATGTAAGGGAAGCTTCAAAAATATTGATGGATATCGCCAGGCTTGGTAACAAGTACTTTGACGACGCAAAGCCATGGGTTCAGAAAAAGGACAACCCTGAAGGCATGAAAACATCAATAAATGTCTGTATGAATATCCTGAGAGTTCTATCGGTGGCCATGTATCCCGTAATGCCGGATTCAGCTCTAAGGCTCTGGAAAATGATAGGCGAAACCGGCGATATCGCTTCCGAAAGATGGGCAAGCCTCGCCTCTTCAAGGATCAAACCGGGCCGGAAAATAGGCGAACTTGAGATACTTTTCGTCAAATATGACGACAAGATCATCCAGGAACAGATAGACCGCCTGCTTAAAAAATCGAACCGGGACGAAGCGCCGAAAGTATCCATCGACGAATTCAAAAAGTTCGATCTGCGCGTGGCGGAGATCATCGAAGCCGTTCCGCTTGAAAAATCCAAAAAACTTCTGAAACTGAAAGTCCGCGTTGGGGAAACCGAAAAGCAGATCCTCGCGGGAATCAAGCCGTATTACGATCCGGCAGCGCTCAAGGGCAGGAAGATCATTATCATTAACAACCTCGAACCAGCGACCCTTATGGGCGAGAAATCGGAGGGTATGATGCTTGCAGCTTCCGATGAAGGGCATACGAAGGTAATTTTCCTGACGCCGGAATCCGATATCGAAAGCGGTTCGAAAATAAGCTAACGGACGTTTAACACGGAGACATGGAGATACTTTTCCTCACTCAAGCCTGATTTGATAATAATAATCCTATATTGCTAACAAATATTTGATAATATATTGTTGAAATTTATTATTTTATTACTTATTATATTATCGTGAGGTGTTTATGTCTTATAAGACAAGGAAACCATTATATAAGATTCTTGAAGACATAAGAGGTTCAAAGTTAATTGTTTATATAACCGGTGACAGGAGAGGATGGGAAACTCAAATTCATGAAGAAGTTTTAGATCTGTTAATAACTCATTTAGATATTATAAACAAACATCAAAAAATCAGTTTATATTTGTATTCAAGAGGTGGTAATACTTTAGCTGCATGGGGTATAGTAAATTTAATCAGGCAATTTTGTAAAGAGTTTGAAGTCATTGTCCCATCAAAAGCACGTAGCGCTGCTACTCTTATTTGCTTGGGTTCAAACAATATAGTAATGACTAAACAGGCTACTTTAGGTCCGATTGATCCAAGTGTTAGTACACCTTTAAATCCACAAATACCAAATCCTCAAGCACCGGGTACTACAATGCCTTATCCCGTGAATGTCGAGGCTATAAAAGGGTTTATAGAACTTGCAAAAGAAGAATTAAAAATTAAAAATTCAAATGAATTAGCAGCATTGCTTACTAGTTTAATGGAAAAAGTAAATCCATTAGTGCTTGGTGAGGTTTTTAGAGCCCGGGCACAAATACAAATGTTAGCAAGAAAATTATTAAAAAATCATATCTCAGATGAGAATAAGAGAAAAAAGATAATAGAATTTTTATGCAGCGAATCAGGAAGTCACGATTATACTATAAATAGAAAAGAAGCAAAGGAAGAATTACATTTACCTGTTGAAATTCCGGATGATAACCTTTACAAAATTATTAAAGAAATTTACGATGATATTTTTAATGATTTACAATTGAATAAAGCTTTTGATCCTATTACCCTTTTAGGTTCAAATATTTCTGCCGATTATTCTATAACAAGGGCTTTAGTAGAAAGTCTCGATGGCGGTTCTGACTACTTTATATCGGATGGTAGAATAACTAAATTTCAAAATCCTCAAGGAATTGCAATAAATGATCAAAGAATATTTGAGGGGTGGAAGCATGAATAACTCAATTAACAGTTCTCTTTTTATTAAATTTTCCGAAAATAGCTGTTCTTTTGTAGGATACCTGGATTATTCCTCAACATCAAAAACTGCTGTTTCAAATACAATTAAAATTAATAGTATACCTTATATAGCAGAATATTTTCCTAATGAAATTCCAAATAATGAAACTTTGGAAGCTATCAATGAATCAAGAAATCCTAATTCATTGCAAACATATAAAAATTTTGAAACCTTTTTAACTTCACTTGAGGGTTAGTTTTGCTTGAAATTAAATATTCTTCCCGCTTTAAAAAAGATTATAAAAAATTGAAATATTCAGGTCGGTATAATATAAAATCATTAGATATTTTAATGGAAAAAAAAGCCGGCCAAATACCTCTGGATCAATCAAATGAAGATCATCAACTACAAGGATACTTTTCTGATTTCAGAGAATGTCATATTGAGCCGGATTGGTTGTTAATCTATAAACTTGATGTCAATTATGTGACTTTTACCAGAACAGGTTCGCATTCTGAATTATTCGGATGAATTATAATCGACTCTCCGATTCTCCATGCCTGCGGGCACATAGGTCTCCGTGTTAATTACTCCCCGTTAAGCGCCCGTTCGAGACGCTTTATATCGTTCTCAGTGTGCTGCATGCAGAAATATCCGGTGTCGCCATCCAGCCAGACGCCTCTTTTTAAGAGCTCCGCTGACCCTGCAGGCCCGCCGAGGTCGGTCCGGAAAATACTGCCCCTTAAAAATAATATTTTCCCGGAATCAATTTTAAACTCCCTTTTGTGAAGATCGCCGGACCTGAGGTAATATTTTATCGCTTCAAGGATTGCGATGGATTTGTACGAGGGAATATTCTCGCCCCCAAGCATCAATCGCGACAGGATAACAGCGCTGTCAATACCATTGGCTATGACAGGCCCGCAAAGGATAAAATCAGCATCACTGAGAGAATTCGAAAACCCGCTTTTCAGCCTGAAAGCTGTTCTGCTCTCGACAGCGCATTTCCGCACAGCACTGAATTTCTTATAGTCAAAATCGCCTAGATCCCCGTCGAAATCGATTGGTTCGAAAAACAGGATCCCGTATTCACTGTCAGGCTGGGCCCTCTCGACTTTTATGCCGGGAATAGCCTTCGCAATGTTTTCAAAAAGCCAGGAGGATGTGACGCCGATAGTTTTCGAACCAGCCGACGCCGCGAGCGCTGCAAAAGCCCCTGCCGCACTCTCGTAAAACGAGATATTATCGAAATAGCAGAAGGTCCTGAAAAGTTTTACGAGGGGATGGCGGAATTTATCGACGAAGCCCGGCGAAGTGCCTGCCGAGATGCCGTTTTTAACGAACCGGGTTATGGTTTTAAAATTGTGCCCGCAGATTACCGAGCCGCTATGCAGGGAGAAATCGGCGTATTTATTCCCATCGATGTCGTATATGTACTGGTCTTTCTCTTTTTTAACAATAAATGGCGGGGAATTTTCCGGAATGCACCCTGCTAAAGAACGGATCCTTTTTTTCGAGAGGCCTGCCTGGTAGCCGCCGGACATGGGGAAATCGGACATGAGTCACCCTGAAAAATGGCCTGCTCCCGATTAGCTCAGGAAGCAGGCGGTATTATTTTAATAATTAACTTCTTTACTTAGCGTATTCAATTACCCTGGTTTCTCTTATAAGGGTTATCTTTATCTGGCCGGGGTACTTCATTTCATTTTCTATTTTCTTGGCTATATCCTTCGCTAAAAGGTATGCATTATCATCAGTGACTGCATCGCTGGATACGAACACGCGTACTTCGCGTCCGGCCTGGATGGCATAGGCCTTTTCGATGCCCGGGAAGGAGGTCGCGATATTTTCAAGGTTCTGCAGCCTCTTCAGGTATTCCTCGAACGATTCGCGGCGCGCACCGGGCCTTGATGCCGAAATAGCGTCGGCTGCCATTACTATGGAAGCTTCGACATATTTCAATTCAGCCTCGCCATGATGCGATGCGATCGCGTTTACAATGTTGTCCGGCATACCGTATTTATGAGCGACTTCGGCTCCGACAAGCGAGTGCACGCCTTCGCCGGTAGTCCTTATACCCTTGCCGATGTCATGAAGAAGACCGGCTATCTTGGCCTGGTCAACATTGGTGCGAAGGTCTCCAGCTATCATTCCTGCCAGGTTGGCGACTTCTATGGAATGGTGGTAAACGCTCTGTCCGTAGCTTGTCCTGTATTTGAGCCTTCCTATATAAGGGTATAGCTCCCTGGGAAGGTTAACCTTGAGGTCCATGCAGGCCTGCTTGCCGACTTCTATGATCTCGAGGTTCATGTCCTTTTCGACCTTGGCCGCGATTTCTTCGATTCTGGCGGGATGTATCCTGCCGTCGACAATGAGTTTCTCGAGGGACTGCTTGGCTACTTCCCTGCGGTATGGATCGAATGAAGAAATGATCACAACTTCAGGAGTGTCGTCGATGATCAGGTCGACACCGGCAATAGATTCGAAGGCCCTGATATTCCTGCCTTCCCTTCCGATGATCCTTCCCTTCATCTCGTCATTGGGAAGAGTGACCGTTGAAATTGTCCGTTCGGCCGTGACTTCAGCCGCGTTTCTCTGAATGGCTGAAACAATGATCTCGCGGGCTTTTACTTCACCCTGGTCGCGGGCTTCATCTTCAATCTTTTTAATGATATTGATGGAATCCATTTTCGCGTCTTCGGTCATTTCATGCATCAGCTGCTGCTTGGCTTCCGCAGCGGTCATCTGGGCAACTCTTTCGAGTTCCCTTAAGTGGCGCTCGTATGCCTTTTTGAGCTCTTCCGCGGTTTTCTTAAACTCTTTTTCCTCGTTCTCCAGCTCTCTTTCTTTTTTCTCCAGGGATTCGAATCTTTTATCGAGGGCATCTTCTTTCTGAACAAGACGCCTCTGCGCTTGCTGAAGTTCAAAATTTCTTTCTTTAAATTCTCTGTCTAACTGTTTCCTTTCTTCAATTAATTTGTCTTTAGCTTCAAGAAGAATTTCTCTTTTCCTGGCTTCAGCCTCTTTATCAGCAGACGCCAGAATTTCTTTAACTTTTTCTTCAGCAGATTCCAATCGGAACTTCGCGATTAATTTTCTCACGAAGTAACCGGCAATACAGCCGGCCAAAAGAGAGGGGAGAGCAGTCAATAAAATGATCAACATATAATTCCCCTGCAAATTATTAAAATATCAACTCTATAATTTAAAATCAAATCAGATTACTGTCAAGGTATCGTAGCCAAATAATGTTAAAATAATCTGATAATTTTTAAACTGCACTTCCTATTTTTTTTATTCCCTGTCCTTAAAAAACACTCCAAAGAATTTCTGCCACCCGGTATGCTCCTCTGAATAAGCCATATTCAAGACCCTTCTTGCAATATGGTTTATGCAAAGGGAAACGCTTGAGTGCGGATTATAAACAGTGAACGGGGTCTGCTTCCTTACGGCCTCGCCAATGATCGGATCCTCAAAAATAAATCCGAAATTATCGATTTTTATGTTAAGGAACTGGGCGCAGATATCGATGATCTTCCTGGATACCTTGTTGGCCTCGACAATATTCCTGACCCTATTTAAAACGAGCTTGATATTGGGAGTGTCGGACTCGGTCACTATCGCCTTGATGATGCCGTACGCGTCTGTCATTGAAGTCGGTTCAGGAGTAGTTATAACTATTGTTTCATGAGCCGCTATGACAAAACTCAGGACGTTTTTAGAGATCCCGGCAGATGTGTCTATGATTATATAATCGGCATAGCTGATCTCTTTCATGGCCTCGATGAGATTCTGCTTTTCTTCATCGCCGAGGTTGGCAAGCTGGGTAAAACCGGATGCCCCGCCTATGATATCCACCCCGAGCTCAGTCTTATAAATTATCTCGCTCATCTTTTTCTGGCCCTTGATTACATGATAAAGATTATACTTGGGGATCAGCCCCATGAGAACATGCACATTGGCAAGACCGAGGTCTGCGTCGAATACGATAACCTTTTTCGGGTTGTCCTTCATATTTGCAAGGCTTATTCCGAGGTTCAGGGCGAAACTGGTCTTCCCCACCCCCCCCTTTCCCGAGGTTATCGCAATGATCTGCGTATTTGTACTGGGATATTCACCCATCATCCTGCGAAGGCCTTCAGCCTGATCAGGACCCAGAAGAGTTGACATATTTTTTTACCTCTGCCCCGGCGTTTATTTTAATGAATCGGCAATTAATCTATCGACATTAGCTATTTCAAAATCTTCGGGCACTCCCTGCCCGTTTGTTACGAATGATAACGGTTTTTTTGTCTTGTAAAGTGATGAAACAACGGATCCAAGATACATTGTTTCATCAAGCTTTGTGGCAATAATATGGGCAAAATCAAGACATGAATAACTGTCGATGACAAGGTCCAGGTCCCTGGGCTTTGTCGTCGCGCTGACAACCAGGTGTATATCGAATTTTAATTTTGTTTTCTTCAGCCAGTCCGACAGCTCCCTTATGACTATCGTGTCCTTGGGGCTCTTTCCCGCGGTATCAATAAAAGTGTAATGCGCCTCATCCTGCTCAAGTATGTTGTAAAACTGCTCTTCCTTGTTAATCGGGTAAAACGGCGCCTTCATCAGGTCGGAATATGTCTTTAACTGGGAATCGGCTCCTACTTTATATCTGTCAATCGATATGAAACGGAGTGACTTCTGGCGGATGACGGCTATATGGGCGGCCATTTTAATAATGCTGACTGTTTTACCAACTCCTGTAGGCCCTACGAAAAGAATATTTTTCCCGTTGGAGTAGTTTTCCATCAGGATATCTTCCCGGATGATATTGGTCTTGAAGAAATCCCTAACGGTTGCAATTATCTGGGTTTTATCGATAAGTATCTCGTTTTTCTGTGTCTTGAGGTATTCAAGAATTTCATGAATTACGCCGGGATGGAATTCCCTTTCCATCAGGAAATCCTCGCACCACTGGATGTTTTTCTGGGATATTTCCAAATCCTGTATGATCTTTTTCTTGTTTTCGAGCGAAGCGTTGCGGGATGTTTTGATCAGCCCGTCTTTAATTTCCTCGAACTCGCTTTTAATAAAACTCTGTATCTCTTCAAGGGAGGTTTTAAGATTTTTGACTTCCTCCTCCAGCTTTTTACTTTTCTCGGCGCCGGCTGCAAACGAAGCCCTGGCCCCTGTGAGCACAGGAGAATTTACCATTCTCTGGAAGGATCCGACGGTTTGACCGGTGTTTTCCGTCTCTTCATCCTTGAAAAGGTCGGGCTGGATAGTATTTTTTCTTACGATTTTCCTATCTCTTTCAATAACTCTCGATTCATCTATGCATGCAGTCGCTATCCATACGGTTTCTTTCCTCAGGCCTAAAAATTTTTTCCTTTCCTCGGGATAAGTCCTGATCAGCATTGTTTCCTTAACGCGGTTTTCCATCCTTGCCGCCATGAACATTTTATCAACCGCTTCCTGCTTAGATTTGCCTTCGTAGATAGCGTATTTCATAACTGCTCCTTTAGTTAATGCTGATTATCCCTATCTGGTCCAGGGAATAATTCGTAGGTATCTCCGAATAGGAAAGCACGCCGATCCCAGGGAAAGATCTCTCTATCAATTCCCTTACAAGCCTTCTTATCTTCTGGCTCGATAAAATAACCGGCTGGCGGCCTGTTTTAATTACCCCGTCGATGACCTGGCTCGCTCCCGTTATAAACTTGTTGACAAGATCGGGTTCGAGGGTCGACACAAGGCCCTGGGCAGTCTCATGGATGGAATCCGTAAATATCTGCTCTACCTCGGGATCTATGACTATGGCCTTGAGAGTGTTCGTTTCATCAGCGTAGCTCGACGCTATCTGCTTTCCAAGCGACTGCCTGACGTATTCGGTTATAAGATCAATATTTTTTATACTCGATCCGTAATCTGAAATGGTTTCAAGGATCGTCAGCATATTCCTGATCCTCACGCCTTCCTTGAGAAGGTTCTGAAGGACTTTCTGTATCTCGCCCACGCTTGAATTTTTCAGGGCTTCCTCTGTAACTACGGGATACTCCTTCTGCAGGGCGTCTATCATGCTCTTTACATCCTGCCTTGTCAGCAGTTCTCCCGCGTTCTTCTTAATGATTTCGGTTATATGAGTGGCAATGACAGATGGCGGATCGAATATATCGAACCCCAAAGATTCCGCCTTGGACCTCTCCTCATTTGATATCCACTTGGCGTCCAATCCGAAAGCCGGCTCCTTGACCTCGACGCCTTCGATCGATTTCAGGTCTAACTTCGGGTTCATTGCGAGGAACCTGTTTATATATATCTTGCCCTTGCTGACCTCTGAACCTCGTATCTTCAATATATATTCTGAAGCGTCTATCCCTACATTGTCGATGATCCTGATAGGAGGAACCAGGATGCCCATGTCGAGCCCTATCCTCCTGCGGATAAGCTTTATCCTGTCGAGAAGGTCTCCGCCCTGCTCCTTATCGACAAGGGGGATCAGGTTGTAGCCGATCTCGAGGTTCATAGGGTCTATCCTGACTATGTCCTCGACGGTTGTTACCTGGTCGGTCGCCTGTCTCGATTTGGAGCTTTCATCTTCCTTTTTCTTAATGTTCATTTCTATGGAACGGCTCATGGAATAACCGATTGCAATAATTCCTGCGCCGATTATTATATTGAAAATAGTCGGGAACCCCGGGACGAAACCCATGATAAAAATAGCGCTGCCGGCTATGTACAAAACGGGAGGCGTAGCTCCTATCTGGGAAACGACATCCTTTCCGAATTTTTCCCTCGAAGCCGTCCTTGTCACGATCAGGCCGGTAGCCGTAGAGATCATGAGGGCAGGTATCTGGGACACGAGACCCTCTCCAATCGTGAGAAGGGTATATGTCGTCGCTGCTTCACCTATGGCAAGCCCATGTACCAGGACTCCTGTGATAAGTCCGACTATTATATTGACAAGAGTAATGACGAAGGCGACCATGACGTTTCCCGAAACGAACTTGGACGAACCGTCCATAGCTCCGTAGAAATCAGCCTCGAGCCTGAGCTCATCCCTTCTCCTCCGGGCCTCCTCCTCCGTGATAAGGCCGGCATTGAGATCCTCGTTTATGGATAGCTGCTTGCCGGGAAGGGCGTCTAATGTGAAACGGGCGGCGACTTCTGAAACCCTCGATGCGCCTTTCGTGATGACAAGAAATTGAATCGCCAGGATGACGATAAATATTGTTATCCCGACTATATAATTTCCGGATACCACGAAATCACCAAAGGCCTTGATGACCTTTCCGTCGAAAGCCGGACCGAGCGTGAGGATAAGCCTCGTCGCCGATACGTTCAGGCCCAGCCCGAAAACCGTAGTCAGAAGTATCAGGGACGGAAAGGCGGAGAAATCCGCAGGTTTTTTAACATAAAGAGTGCTTAAAATTATCATTATTGAAAGCGCAAGGTTTATTATTATCAGTATATCGAGCAGGAACGTGGGTATAGGAATAATAAGCATCAATACGACTACGATAAGGGCGATAGCGACCAATATATCGACATTGTCTGAAAGTTTAAAAACACCCTGTTTGGTTGTGGCTGCCATAAGTTACTCCTCTGTGGCCTCCGTCAGGCCGCGACGCTATCCTTCATCTGGTAAACCAGTGATAGGATCTTTGCTACCGCCATGAAGAGTTCCGGCGGGACTTCCTGCCCCACATCGACCCTCTTGTAAAGTTCCCGGGCTAACGGTTTGTTTTCCAGTATATATATATTATTGTCTCTGGCTATGCTTTTTATCCTTTCAGCTACCGGCCCTTCGCCCTTCGCTATCACGACCGGCGCATTCATAAAGCTCGGCTCGTATTTCAGGGCTACGGCTATGTGTGTCGGGTTTGTGATAACAACATCGGCCTTGGGGATCTCCTGGATCATCTTCCTCGAAAGAAGCCTCCTCTCCATTTCCCTTATCCTGGCCTTGATTTCGGGGTTGCCTTCCATTTCCTTGAATTCCTGCTTGACTTCCTGCTTGGTCATCTTAAGGGATTCATTGTAGATATATCGCTGGAACGCATAGTCCCCAATCGCGAAAATCAGCAGAAGCACCCCTGAAAAGCTCACAAACTGGAAAAGGATCGCCCATATAAGGCCGAAAGCGTCGAGGAGTTCCATCCTCGATATGGTGATCATTTGAGCGAGCCGCTGGTTGATTATTATGAAGGCTACTACAAAAACTCCCACAACCTTGAGGATTGATTTGGCGAGGTTGAAAATAGCTTCCCTGGACCAGAACATCTTCATGAAATTCGGACCCATATTTGTCAGGATCTTGCTGAAATTGAGCGATATTTTCTTGGTTGAAAAAACTATACCGCCCTGGATCAGACTTGCGGCCACAGCAGATATTACGCCTACGATCATCAGCGGCAACACGCTTGACGATGATAGCCAGAGCATGTCCATGAAAAACGGAACAACGCTGTTCTTGGAAAGCTTTATCGTCAGGAGGTTTTCCATATAATATCTCATGATCTGTACCAGGGAATTGTATATAAACCCCCCGATAAGTGCGACCGTCCAGAAACCCGTAAGGAAAACTATGATTGCCGTTAGTTCCTGGGACCTGGGAATATTGCCTTCTTCGCGGGCCTTTCTCTTCTTGTATTCAGTAGGTTCTTCTGTTCTTCCCTCGTCTTCGGCCGCAAAAAACTGGAGGTCGAAGCGGAATCGCAGCGCAGCCGGTCCGCCGACGGGTTCCGCGAACTCAAAAAGGTCAAAAATATTGCTTTTGCTGAAATATTCCATATTTATACCTTACGCCGGCTGAGCCGGTTTTAATAAGCGGATCAGGTCATTAGTATCCCTGAGCATCCCGCTGATGACATTCCCGCCAAGGTCCACTATCGAAGGCAGGATAAGCCATATAACGATAAATCCTACAATAAGTTTAATGTTAAACCCCATTATCATTACATTAAACTGGGGAGCGACCCTCGAGATAATAGCCATCGCCATATCCATGAGGATTGTGACCCCGATTATCGGCAGCGATATTTTAAGCCCTATGTCGAACATAGTCATGATAGCCGATACAAACCCTTTTATCACAACCCCTATCGTCTGTACTGAAAGAGGCGCAGTATTCTTAAAACTGTCCACGATAGCCTGCATCATCAGAAAATGCGCGTCAGCCCTCACGAGCAGAAGGAGAATAAGGACGCCGAAAAGGTTCCCGATCGCCGGGACCTGAGTTTCGGAAACAGGGTCGAATACTTCGTTCATTCCCAGCCCCATCTGTATGCTGAAAATCTGGGCTGAAACCTGGAAGGCCGAGACGATTATATATATAAACATCCCCACCCCGGCCCCGAAAATAAAACTGTTCAGGCAGTTCAGTCCGAATTCCAAAATATCCGCGCCCTCTTTATATCCCATCTGGGCGACTAAAGGCACAGCAATCAGGCTTACAAAAAAACCGAGCCCTAATTTGAATCTGAAGGGGAGGGCCGAACCCGAGAAAAACGGCGCTGTTATAAAAAGCCCTACCAGCCTCAGCAGAATTATCAAAAACACCTGAAAATCCCTTACAAACCCGTCATAAAGATTAACCATCAACGGTTCCTTTAAAGTTTGGCCGTGGCCATCAGATTAAAGAGATTTTTCGTAAAATCTATCATACTATTCATAAAAAACGGCCCGGCGACCATTAATATTATTATCACAATTACAATTTTAGGGACAAATGTCAGAGTCTGTTCCTGTATCGACGTAGTAGCCTGGAAGATACTGATTACAAGCCCGACAACCATCGCGGCTCCGAGAAGCGGAACCGACAAAACAAGTATTTCGTACATCGCCTGGTTGACGATAGAAAGTATTAATCCCTGATTCATTATTATGTCCTACATTCTGAAACTGAGTATCAATTTCTCGACAAGCAGGTCCCACCCGTCGACAACGTAAAACAAAAGGATCTTAAGGGGAAAGGATATCATAATGGGGGGCAGCATCATCATACCCATGGACATGAGAACGCTGGCTACGACGACGTCTATGATTACAAACGGGATCAGGATAAGCATACCCATGTAAAAAGAAATAGTCAGCTCATTTAAAATAAACGCCGGAATAAGGACATATGTCGGAACGTCCTCAGGACTCTTCGGCCTTTCCACCTTACTCATCTTTATAAACCTGTATATATACCTGTCCGCAGTCTGTCTGAACATGAACTGCCTGACAGGTTCGATGGCCTTGGTGTAGCCGTCGTTCAAAGACATCTTTCCATCCAGGTAAGGTTTAACCCCGTCATTATATGATTTCGTAAATACCGGGAACATGACGAACAGGCTTATAAACAGAGAAAGGCTGATTATTATCTGGTTGGGCGGTATGTTCTGGGTAGCCAGGCCCCTGCTGACAAAAGAGAGGACAATGAAAATCCTGACGAAGCTCGTGAGCACTATGAGAAGCGTGGGTGCAAGAGCGATAATGGTTACAAGGAAAAGGATCTGAAGAGATAAAGCGACCTGCCTGGGCGTCCTGGCTTCTTCGACGTTAAAGTTGAGGGTCGGGATCGGAATATTCTGACCCCCGGTCTGCTGAGCGTTTACAGGCGAAGTGAATAAAATAAAGGAGAATAGCAAAAACACCCCGTATTTATTCACGGAACCCCTCCCAATCCTGCAAACCCAAAATGCACAGGCAGTGCTTAATTGTGCGCTGCAAATCCAACATTAGTATTTTTATTACTACTAAATCATATTATTACATAAGTAAACAAAAAATGCAATAGTTTATCAAAAATAATTTACTTAAAGTTTCAGCCTGCCGGTATTTGAAGTAAAAGTACGGCTGTTTAAAACCTCGTTGAAAAGAAGCTCTCCACTTCCCGGAGAATTGTCGATATGCCTCCGCTGATAATCCTGGCGGGAGGCAATGAATTCAAAAACACGCTCCCGTACCTTTTGGTCTTTAACCTGTTATCCAGTATTGCTATGACACCCTTGTCCGTCTTGCTTCTTATCAGCCTTCCCATGCCCTGCTTTAGACGGAGGACCGCCCTGGGCAGGCTGTAGCTCATGAAAGGATTGATGTTTTTATATTCCATCAGTTTAACCCTCGCTTTATATATAGGGTCCGCCGGCGAATCGAAAGGAAGCTTCTCAATTATCACGCAGCGGAGGTTGTCCCCCTGTATATCGATCCCCTCCCAGAAACTGGACGTCGCGAAGAGAACGACATTGGAGTGGCCGCTCATCCTTGCGAGCAGCTCCCCTCTCGGGGCTTCGCCCTGCTTTAAAGGATACAGGCCTTCGGCCGCTAATTCGTCCTTGAGTATTTCATGCATCTGGTTAAGCCTTGTATAAGATGTGAAAAGGGCAAGCACCCCGCCTTCGCTCATCATGGAAAGCTCTTTGACCAGCATGGTCTTTTCCTTTGTCAGGTTGCCATGGTCGAGATCGTCTTCAAGTATGTAGATCTCGGCCTGTTTGGCGTAATCAAATGGCGACTCCAGTGAAATATCGTCCCTCTGCTTGTTCTTTGCCAGCTGCAGCCCGACTCCTCCGGCGAAATAATCGAATTTGCCGTTTATCATAAGTGTCGCTGAAGTAAAAACCGTAAAATCTTTTTTTGCAAAAATCGAATTCGCCAGGAAATCCCCGACTTCCAGCGGACTGTAATAAAACCTTATGTTCTTCTTTGTAATCTCGATCCACTTTACAAAATTGATCTCGTTCTCGGTATTGAAAATGAGGTCATAAATATTTCTTGCCTCATTGAGGCTCGACATCCTGTAGCCGGCCGCCTGTATGATATCGAGGGCTTCCCTGCGCACCGCTTTATCTTTGATCCTCTCCGAGAGCCCTTCGAAATGGACAGTAAACTGGTTTATCATTTTGAATATTCTTTCCAGAGCGCCGGAGAGGGCTGCAAAATCCGGATTGCCGATGAAGTCTTCGTCTATTCCGATTGAGTTGGTTTCTTTTGTCCATTTTCCGAGCAGATCCTGCATGTCATAAAGAAATTCCGAAAGCGCCCGGGTCAGTTCCCCGTGCATCTTCATCATCTCTTCAAAGCCCAATGACAGTTCGGTATAGGAATCCATGCTCGCCCTTTTTCTCAGCAGTGTAAAAAGGCCCAGCCCGCGGCCCTTTCTTTCGCTGTGTAGCTTCCTGAGCTGGTATAAGAGCGACTGCACAGAGAAATCCCTGGAAAGGGTTTTTATGGAAACATCTTCAAGATGATGGGCCTCGTCAAAGACTATCCCCGAAAAAAACGGGAGCATTATCCTCCTGCTCTGTTCGTCGATCGCGCTGAAAACGAGAGAATGGTTGGCAATGATGATGTTGGACTTCTCCGCCTGGAGCCTGGCCCTGTAATAAAAACAATCCTTGTAAAATTCGCATTTTCTCCTGGGGCAGCCTGAGGAATCACAGGAAATCTCCTCCCAGACCTCGTCGTTAACATATTCGCCGAATTCGCCGATCGTCCCTTCCTCGCATCTCAAGCACCATTCCTCGATATCGAAAATGATGTCGGAACGGGTTGTATCCCCGAAAAGGGATTCCTGCCTTTCTTTATCCTTTATGAGGTCGTAGAGCTTTTTTTTGCAGAGATAATTGCCCTTGCCGATGAGAACCGCGTAATTTATTTTTTTCCCGAGATATGCCTGAACAACTTTCTCGACTATGAGCATATCCTTCAAGGCTATCTGCTGCTGCAGATTTATGGTATGGGTCGAAACAATGACCCTCTTCTTGTTTTCAAGCGCCCAGACTGCCGCGGGAATAAGGTATGACAGAGACTTTCCTGTACCTGTTCCAGCCTCGGATATCAGGATCCTCGATTCGTTTACCGCTTCGATGACAGCCCTGACAAGCCTGATCTGTTCGTCCCTGGGTTCAAAATTCGCTATGCACTCCGCGAGTATGCCGCCGTTATCGAAAATGCTGCTGACCTCATTGTCCTTCAGGTAAACCCTTCCCTCCGGCTTGAAGACTACATTGACAAAATGAAGCTCATTATCGATTATATAAAAACCTATTTTTTTGTTCGCTAATTCGGCGGCAAGCTGAATATCGTTTTCAGAAGCCCTGAGAAGATCTCCCGCTTCTGCAGTATCCCTGTCCAGTCCCGGGTGGTTATGAATGAGCACATCCCCCTGGAGCGTGTCCATGAGCACTACAGGCGCAGAATTATCGTTGCCGTAGGCCATCGCCTGGACCTCGTAAACTATTCCCTCCCGGTCAACATTGCCTACGAAGGAAACCTCCTGTCCCGAATTGGACTCTATTTCATTCCTGATATAATCTATCGCTTCCTGTGTGAAACATTCCGAGGCAAGTTTTTTCAAGTCATGGCTCCTTTGACAGGCTGTTAATTTTTTCTGCTGAGCAGGTTGTTCATTTCTTCGATTCCAATGAGAACTTCCCTGGGTTTGCTGGAAGTCGTGGCGGGTCCGAGTATCCTCAAAGAGTCCATCGCTTCTATGAGTCGTGATGCCCTGTTATAACCGATCCTGAAACGGCGCTGAAGATAGGATGCAGAAACCTCGCCGTTCTCGACGGCTGTTTTAAGCGTATCGGGAAAGAGGGGATCCTCCCTGTAATCGACATTATATGATGTTTCCGCCTCAGGCGCAGGCGCTGTCATCAGGTTATCTATATCGATTACATAATCAGCAGTCCCATTGCGCTTTAATTCCCTTACCAGGCTTTCCACATCCTTGTTCGAGACATAAGGAGACTGGATGCGCAGCATGTCGGTGAAATTCGGGGTCATAAATAGCATATCGCCCTTTCCGAGAAGCTTTTCAGCCCCGCTTTTATCGAGAATTGTCCTTGAATCCGTCTGGGAACTTACCCTGAACGCTATCCTCGACGGGAAATTTGCCTTGATAATGCCTGTCACCACGTCTACGCTTGGCCTCTGGGTTGCGACGACAAGGTGTATGCCGACCGCCCTGGCCATGGCAGCTATCCTTGAAATTACCTTTTCAGTTTCCTTGGGAAGCCTCAGCATCAGGTTTGCAAATTCATCGATCACTATTACTATGTATGGAAAATATTCGTAAGCCGCTTTCTCGTTTTCTTTGACCGGACCCCTTCCCGGGGGATTTATTTTCTTTACCTCCCGGTTGTAATCCTCCATGTTGCGAACGCCCAGTTCGCTGAGCAGCTTGTATCTCTTATCCATTTCAGCGGACGTCCATTCAAGCACTGCGATGGCTTCTTCAGGCTTGGTGATCACGGGAGCCAGGAGGTGGGGTATTCCGTTATAAAGCTCGAGTTCAACCATTTTCGGATCGATGAATATAAATTTAACTTCATCCGCGGATTTATTGAAAGTGATGCCGCCGATGAGCGAATTGACATAAACGCTCTTTCCGCTGCCGGTCGTGCCTGCTATCAGGAGGTGGGGCATTTCCGTCAGATCCTCTATGACTATATTTCCCGCGATATCCTTTCCTAATATCAGGGGAAGTTTAGCCTTTGTCCTGGAGAATTCAGGGCTCTCTATAATTTCCCTCAGGACAACCGTCTTTCTGAACCTGTTAGGTACTTCGACGCCTATGATGCTTTTATTTCCGATAGGGGCTACGATCCGGATATTCCGCGTCCCGAGGTTAAGCGCCAGGTCCTCCGTGAGGCTTACAATATTCTTCAGTTTGAGGCCGGAAGGCGGCACTATCTCGTACCTCGTTATCGCGGGTCCGCGGGAATGCCCGGAAACCCTGATCTCTATTTTAAAACTGGCGAATGTATTCTCGATTACTTTCGAAACCCTGTCGATTTCCTCGTTTTCCTCCGCCTTAGAAAAGGTTTCAATACCCTTTTCAAGTATATTCTTATCCGGGAACTGGTAGGAGAGGTTCTCAGCAGGCTCCTTGAAAAGCTCTTCCTGCTCAGGAACCGTTTCTTCCACTCCCCTCGATCTGGCAACCTCTAAGTAATCCTCTTCCCCGACTATATCCTCTGTAAACCCGGCGTCCAGCGCCGATTCGTCAAGTCCGGGAATTTCGGGGAGCGGCGTCTCGACAATCTCGGAGACTTCCGCAATGCCTGCCGGCCCGGCGACCGCAGCCGCAGCGGATACGGCATCTGCGGCAGGGGCTCGTCCACCGATTTCAACATCGAAATACCTGTCGATTTCCGTTAAAACCTCTTCCGGGGGTTTTTCTCCTGTAAGCCACCCGGGGGCATTTTCATGTCCCGTGGTCTTTTGCCCTGGAAAGTCCCTGGAAAGGTTATCCCTGTAAGGCACATCCTTCAAAAAAGACGGTTCCGGCGGGGCTTCTTCGCGGAAGACCTGTTCAGGCTCATCGCCATCTCTCCGGAAAGTAAGGACATCCCCTCTCTCTATTACTTCATCCTTTCCCCGCAGGATCAGACCGAACATCTGGAATGGAGCGAGTATGAAAAGGCCTATCACCCTGGCAAGCCCGTAGGTTAGATTTCTGAACAGCTTCATCGCTGAAGCAAGCGATAAAAGGAGAAGGACGGAAAATATACCTATGATCATGTATGAGCTGATCAATTCCGTGAGGCTTTTCGAGATTGCCAGCCCCAAAAGCCCCGCCTCTATGTAAGTCGCCCCGGACACTGCCGAAGCTATGATGACTGAAATACTGATCGTCACAAATATGAAAAGGGCGGCCTTGATAAGTATCCTTCCGATTTTTGCCCCGACCATAATATTTATACCTATAACGAAAAGACCGAACGAAAGGGCGAGGGATGCATATTTCCCATAAAGCAGAACAAGGGGGGAGGAGACGAGTACGCCAAGAGATCCTGCCATGTTCAATGACGGATGATTGATGCTCGATACAAGAAGGGCGGAGTCCCCGGGATTGAAACTGGACAACGCAAGGACCAGGATAGCAGACAGGGCGATAAATGTATATCCCAAAAATACTCTCATCAAAGAAGCCCCTTCCCATCAGCTTTTGCAATATTGGCAGTTTATGTCGGCCCGCAAAATAATTATAAAGCAATAATCCGACAATCGCAAATCGCCAATAGCGCATAGTTTGACTTTTTTAACCCTTTGTAAAAAAATAAACATGCGTATTTAAACTTTTTACGAGAACTGATTATGGAAAAAACAAGGATTCTTATCGTCGAAGATGAAGTTATCATCTCTGACGAGCTTAAATCCGAACTGTCTGAAAACGGTTATTTCGTTACCGGAGTTGCTGTAACAGGAGAGGAGGCTGTCGCTAAAGTTACCGAAACCAATCCGGATATTATAATTATGGATATAACGCTCCGAGGGCCGATGACCGGCATTGATGCCGCAGAAGTCATCGGAAAAACACAGAGCATCCCCATCATTTACCTTTCAGCCTCTTCGGATGAGGCCACCATCAAAAAGGTTGAAAGCTCCGGTTCATACGGTTTTATTATAAAGCCTTACACGCATAAAGAGCTTCAGGCTAATATCGAGATCGCCCTGTTAAGACACAGGCTTGAAAAACAATTTATTGACAGGAGCGACTGGCTGACATCGACTTTCGACAGCATGGGCGACGCGGTAATAGCGACGGACAGGAACAGCATTATCAGGAGGATGAACCCTCTTTCAGAAAAATTAACCGGCTGGAATAAAGAAGAGGCAATAGGTAAAAAAGTTTCAGAAGTGTTTATAACTATTGATGAAAAGACCGGCGAGGATCTGACGAACAGCCTTTTGAAGAACAGGGAATTAAAAGTTAAAGACAGCCTGCTCGATACTCAGATACTCATATCGAGGGCCGGCGAACATATATACATCGAAAAAAGCGCAGAACCGATCAAGGATGAAGCGGGCAATATACTTGGAGTCGTGCTTATTTTCAGGGATGTAACCGAAAAGAGGACCCTCCAGCAGAAGATGCTCGATTCCGAGAAGAAATTCAGGCATATTTTCGATCAGGCGGGAGACGCTATATTCCTATTAGAGAAGGAAGTATGCGTGGATTTTAATGATAAAGCGGGGAAACTGTACGGTTTTAATAACACATCCGAAACTTCCGCGGGATGCGTCATCGAAAGAATGATCCGGAACAAGATCACAAAAGGCGAATATGTACTTTCAACCCTTGGCGGGTCTCTCATCGAGGCCGAAATCACCAGGGCGACCGTCGATATCGGTAACAAGCTCCTGGACCTTGTTTTTATACACGATATATCAGAAAGAAACGAGCTTGAAAATGCGCTTCAGAAAAGTGAAAAGCAATACAGGCAGTTAGTTGAACTCGCCGAGGAAGGCATATGGTCTCTCGATAATAATTTCGAAACGGTTTTCGCAAATCCCAGAATGGCCGAGATGGCAGGCCTGACGGTTTCCGGAATGCTTGGAAAGTCCTTCTATTCTTTTTTTAAACCGGAAGAAAGCGCTTTTTTCCCGAAAATAGTTGGCAGAAAAAAATCAAGGAAGAACAAAACCTTCGAAGCCCGCCTTATCCGGAAAGAAAAGCCCTTTATTTACGTCAGTATAGCCGGCACGCCGCTCATCGGGGAAGACGGAAAAATCACAGGATATATATTTGTGGTTTCTGATATTACCGATATAAAAAAAGAGCAGGATGAGATCAGGAAGCTTTCTTTCGCCATAGAACAAAGCCCCTCCTGCATCATTATAACTGATATTTCAGGGTCTATCGAATACGTCAATTCAAGGTTTGAGGAACTCACACTCTATTCCAGAGAAGAGGTTATAGGCCGCAATCCCGGTATTTTAAAGTCGGGGGATATGCCGGCGAAGGATTATGCGCATTTATGGAACACAATAAAAAACGGCGGGACATGGCGCGGTTTCTTTCATAATAAAAAGAAAAACGGCGACCTTTACTGGGAATCGGCGTCCATTTCACCGATCAAGAACGGTGAAGGCGTTATAACACATTTTATCGCACTGAAAGAAGATATAACCGAGAAGAAATCGGCGGAAGAAAAATTACAGAAAACTCTTGCCGAATTCGCCGACCTCAATAAGAACCTCGATAAAAAGGTCCAGTCCGAGGTTGAAAAAAACAGGGAAATGGATCAGATGCTTATCCAGCAGTCAAGGCTTGCTGCAATGGGTGAAATGATCGGGAATATTGCCCATCAGTGGCGCCAGCCCATAAATGCGTTAGGGATAATAATCCAGAATATAGAACAATCCTTCGATTATAACAAGCTAACTAAAAAATATATCGAAGATGCGGTTAACAAGGCAATGTCGATAATAATGTATATGTCCCATACGATCGACGATTTCAGGAATTTTTTCAAGCATGACAAAGAGCAGGAGGATTTCAGCATCAACGATGCCGTGAATAAAACCATTTCTTTCATCGAATCGAGCCTGAAAGACCATAATATTGTAATTACTTTTGTGCATAACAGGGAAATCACGAAGAAAGGCTACCCGAATGAATACTGCCAGGCTATAATGAACCTTCTCAGCAATGTAAAAGATGTGGTTATCGAAAGAAAGCTGCAGCATGCAACCGTTCTGATAACGCTCAGGGAGGAGAAGGGGAGATCTGTGCTTACCGTCCAGGATGACGCCGGCGGTATTGATGATAAAATAATTG
Source organism: uncultured Brevinematales bacterium (assembly GCA_964533855.1). GTDB lineage: Bacteria > Spirochaetota > Brevinematia > Brevinematales > JAOACQ01 > CAVYGN01. The sequence continues at coordinate 138,206 of CAZHNM010000006.1, read as the reverse complement.
ATAAAATATTCGACCCTTATTTCACAACCAAGGAATTCGGGACAGGCATCGGACTTTATATGTCGAAAGTCATAATAGAAAAAAACATGGGCGGGAAACTCACCGTGAAAAACGCGGACTCGAAGACTCAGGGCAAGTCCGGTGCAATTTTCAAAATCGAGCTTTAACCCGGCTTTATTTTTATTAAAAATGAGGGTATTATATCCGGTATGGAATATCTTATAGGAGGATTCTCAATGCAAAAATCATTAATATTATTCCTCACGGGCTTTTTATTTTTGATGCCGGGTAAATTTTTCCCGTCCACAAATACAGCATATTCGGTAAGCGTTACTGTAGGTATAGTTAAATATTCCCAGAATAACGGTTCAAACTGGCTTAAAGCTTTCCCGGATCTTGAATTGATAGAAAAATCCATGGTAAAAACGGGAATCGATTCATATTGCGATATATCGATGCCGGAACGAGGAGTCTTCCGGATCATGGACAACACTACGATCCAGATAAAGGAGCTGCGAAAGCAGGTGGAACAGATAAAGATAAGGCAGGGCAACGCCATTTTCGCCATAAGCAGGAAACTTGAGCCCGGAGAAAGCTTTACAGTCGAGACGGCTGTGGCTAACGCGGCAGTACGAGGCACAAAATTCGAAGTCGATTCCGACGATGAAAATCTAAACATCTCAGTTTCGAGCGGTAAGGTCAGCATTAAAAGGAATGTAAATATTCCGGATGAATACAAGGATGACGGGGAAGTTCAGGACCTCCTTACAGTCAACGCCGAGTCGAATCAGACGATAACACTGACAATGGATGAAAACCGGGCCATCGAACAGTCGATCGACAGGGTTAAGGCAAACAAGGCCGACGTGTTATCGGCGCTCAGGAATTCACATGCCGCTACGATGAAGAAACTTCGCATAATGAAGAAAAACATCAAACGCGTGTTCAACGAGCTTGAAAAGGACAGCGGCGAACAGCAGTAATTTAGTTTTTTATATAAATAAAATTTCACTATGATTATTAATAAACTTTTTCCGGTCACTGTTCTGACACTGCATTTGCTATTATTATTTACAATCAGACTAACATTTTGCCGCAGATATCAGAACGTTCACTTATCACAGAACGAATGATTTCTCCTGTTGATACTCTTACTCCTGACGTTCTCCGCGCAGGGGAATTCATATATGGACAGCCCTTTGCTCTTGAGCCGGGGTGGGTGTTCTGGGGAATTAACGATCGGCTGACCATGCTTTTTGATTTAACGGCATGGCTCGGAGGTATTCCCGATTTATTTTTAAAATACAGTTTAACAGATCCTGATAGTAAAATTTTTCGCCTGGCGCTTGAAAATATGGTTATGTATATACCCGGCAGCTATGGCAACTTTAATAAAGGAGCACAGCAGGGCAGCGACCAGTATTATATATTTTTTGAGCGGCCGGGGTGGTCGGATGTTTTTCGGGCAGACACTTCGTTTACTATCTTTACAGATTTCCGGTTGCTTCTCTCGGGCGGTTTATCATATTCACAGAATCTGTCAATATCAAACTATAATATGCCTGTGAATTATGGTATTACATTAAGCAATTATATCGAGCCCGTGGCATCGATAGGTTTAGATTGGCGGGCGCTTGACTGGCTCAGTGCCCATTCCGGAGTTTCATACGGCGAGACATTTGAGTACAATGAAAACAGGCCTAGAAAGTGGCAGGCAACTTACGGAGTTAATATTGCTCCTTTTTACTGGTTAAATTTTGGATTTTTACAGACATTTACTATTCAGCTCGCAGCTTTTATCTCTTACTTCCCCGATGCGCAGCAATATGAAGCTCTGTATATTCCGATTTATCCAACTGTTTATTGGCAATGGCGCTGGTAAAACAAAAACCCCGCTGCAGAGAGCGGGGTTTTTGTATTAAATTTCTTCTTTACTTATAGAGGTTATAGAACACCGCTTTACCGTTGTACTGGGCAAAGTCGCCGAGTTCTTCCTCGATCCTGATAAGCTGGTTGTACTTGGCAACCCTGTCGGTCCTCGACATGGAGCCGGTCTTTATCTGCCCGGTGTTCAGGGCGACAACGAGATCTGCAATTGTCGTGTCCTCTGTTTCACCGCTTCTGTGTGATACTACTGCGGTATATCCGGCCCTTTTAGCCATTTCAACACAGTCGATCGTTTCCGTGAGGGTGCCGATCTGGTTAAGCTTGATCAGCACTGAATTCGCGATCCCTTTGGAAATGCCTTCTTTAAGAATAGCAGGGTTGGTTACGAATATATCGTCTCCTACAAGCTGGATCTTTTTGCCGAGCTTTTCAGTCAGGAGCTTCCAGCCTTCCCAGTCGTTTTCGCCAAGCCCGTCTTCAAGTGAAATAATGGGATACTTGTTTACAAGGTTGACATAAAAATCGACCATCTTCTCGGAGCTGAAAATTTCCTTTGAAGATTTCCAGAATTTGTAGCCTTTTTTGCCGTCTTTCTCCGCTTCTCCCCACAATTCGCTGGCAGCGGGATCGAGAGCTATGCTGATATCTTCCCCGGGTTTATAACCGGCTTTCTTGATGGCTTCGACTAAAAGTTCGAGGGGTTCTTCGTTATTTTTCAGATCGGGGGCGAATCCGCCCTCGTCGCCTACCGCGGTCGAATAGCCCTTGCTTTTAAGGATGGATTTCAGGGCATGAAAAGTTTCAGCCATATATACCAGGGCTTCTTTAAAAGAAGGGGCCCCGATAGGCATGATCATAAATTCCTGCAGGTCTACAGTGTTGTCAGAATGCTTGCCTCCGTTCAAAACATTGGCCATCGGAACAGGCATGACTTTCGAGTTGACGCCGCCTATATAGCGGTAAAGAGGCATTCCGATATAATCCGCGGCAGCGCGGGCGTTGGCAAGCGATACGCCGAGGATAGCATTTGCGCCGAGTTTTGATTTAGTTGGAGTGCCGTCAAGTTCGATCATGACCTTGTCGACTTCGACCTGGTTAAGGCTGTCAAGGCCTACGACCTCTTCTGATATGATGCTATTCACATTTTCAACCGCTTTTTCAACACCCTTGCCGTCAAGACGCTTTTTATCGCCGTCCCTGAGTTCCACGGCTTCCCTTTCGCCTGTTGAAGCCCCGCTTGGTACTGCGGCCCTTCCGACAGTGCCGTCTTCAAGAGCCACTTCTACTTCGACTGTAGGATTTCCCCTTGAATCGAAAATTTCTCTCGCATGTACGTCAACAATCGTCGACATATTTCCCTCCAAAATTTTATTATGAATAACCATGCTGTATTAGATATGATCTTAACTATCTATAATAGTTTCAGGAGGGATAAAAGTCAAAAAGCGGGAGGGATTTTTCTTTTATTAACATTAAAGTCTGACCGATAAAAGGCAATAAAATTTGTTTTTTTAACGTTCAAGGACTATTCTATAAATGCATAGAGGTGCTTGATGGACTCTTTATCACTGTTCCATCCCCGGATAAAGAAATGGTTCGAGGAAAAAGTCGGGAAACCGACGGAGATACAGGAAAAGGCATGGCCTGTAATAGCAGGCGGCAGCCATGTACTTATGAGCGCTCCTACCGGAACCGGTAAGACTCTCGCTGCTTTTCTATGGGCTATAAACCAGCTTATGACGGGAGAATGGGAAAAAGGAGCCGCAGGAACATCGGTGCTCTATATATCTCCCATGCGTGCTTTAAATAACGATATCAGGAAAAACCTCATCCTTCCCATCGAGCAGATAGGGGCAGGCATCGGCGTAATGGTCAGGAGCGGCGACACACCGCCCGAAGAAAGGCGGAGGATGCTCAGACACCCGCCCGAGATCCTGATAACGACCCCGGAAAGCCTGCATATACTTTTAACCTCGAAAAACAGCCTATTGCTTTTCAGCAATATTAAAACCGTTATCCTGGATGAAATTCATGCCATCGCAGGCGATAAGAGGGGAACGCTATTAATCAGCTCCGTCGAAAGGCTTGCCAGGATATCCGGGGAATTCCAGAGGATAGTGCTTTCCGCCACTATCAGACCTGTAAATCTCATAGCTGACTGGGCCGGCAGCGGAAGGGATATGCATGTAGTCGAAGCTTCGAGGTCGAAGAAATTCGAGATAAAGATCGAATTTCCGCGGAAAACCGGTGCAAATCCCGAAGAGGATTCTAACTGGCCTGCCCTCATTGAAGAATTTAAGCATCTTATAAAGAGCCGCAAATCCACCCTCCTTTTCACCAACAGCCGCCGGACGGCTGAAAAAACGACAAGGCTGATAAATGAAAACGAGCCCGGGATCATCGCGTATTCCCATCATGGATCTATTTCAAAAGAATTAAGGCTCGAGGTAGAGGACAAGCTTAAAAAAGGCCTTCTCAAGGCGATAGTCGCCACAAGCTCACTCGAGCTCGGGATCGATATAGGCGAGCTTGACCAGGTGATAATGGTATCGGCCCCCCGTTCCGTATCTTCAGCGCTGCAGAGGATCGGAAGAGCCGGCCATAAAACCGGGCTCATCAGCAGGGGCCTGTTATTTCCGACTTACGGCAGGGACTTCATCGATGCGGCTGTTATAGCCAGGTCCGCTCAGGATTATGAGATCGAACCTGTGAGGCCCGTCGAGAACCCTCTTGACATGCTATCACAGATCATACTTTCGATGCTATGCCAGGAAGAATGGGATATCGATGAATTGTTCGATTTTATCAAAACAATAAGCCCTTTCAGAAATCTTCTGCGAAGCCAGTACACTCTCGTTTTGAATATGCTTAACGGCAGGTATGCCGGAAGCAGGATCAGGGAGCTCAAACCCAGGATATTCATCGATAAATTAAAGAACAGGGCGGGTGCGCTCGGCGGTGCGGCATCGCTTGTATATCTTTCAGGCGGAGCGATCCCGGACAGGGGATATTATGACCTGCGGGTCCTTGACACCCATTCCAAGATCGGGGAGCTCGACGAGGAATTTGTCTGGGAAAGAAAGGCGGGGGACACATTCTCCCTGGGACCTTCCGTATGGAGGATAATGAGCATAACAAATAACGATGTCATAGCCGCGCCGGCCGGAGGAGTTCCGAACATAATACCTTTCTGGAAAGCGGAGGATATGGACCGCGGGTTCTTTTTCTTCGAAAAGGTCGGCCTTTTCCTGGAAAAAGCCGGGCAAATATTGAACGAAGGAGAAACGGCATTCAAAAGCCTGCTTATCAAAGACTATTCCATGACGGCAGATTCAGCCGGAGAGCTGTACGGCTTTCTCAAATCCCAGGCTGATTTCACTAAATCCGAACTTCCAGGGCGGCATCATATTCTTGCCGAGCATGTAAAGTCCCAGGCGCCCGGAGAAAACGGCGGACTGGTTTTGCATACTTTATGGGGCGGAAGGGTAAACCGCCCGTTTTCATTTATTCTTTCCGCGGCATGGAGGAAAATCTACGGGAATCCTATCGAAGTTATGGCCGGGGATGACAATATCCTGATTATGCTTCCTCAGAATTTCAAATTAAACGACGTTTTTGAGATTCTTTACACGGCAGACCTCGAAGGCCTGCTCAAAGAGAGCCTCGAAAATACAGGATATTTCGGGGCCCATTTCCGCGAGAATGCAGGCAGGGCGCTCCTTCTTCCAAAGAGGGGGTTCAAGAGCAGGGTTCCGCTCTGGCTTAACCGCCTGAGGGCCAAAAAGCTCCTCGAGGCCGTACGGACCTGGAACGATTTTCCGGTTACGATCGAAACCTGGCGTGAATGCATCCAGGATGTTTTCGAGCTTGAAAATCTGAAAAAACTCCTCGGGGAGATCCGCACAGGGGAGATCATTATAAGCGAAATAAATACGCCATGGCCTTCTCCTTTCTGCGGTAATATCATCTGGCAGCAGAAGAACAAGTATATATATGAAGACGATTCTCCCCTGCCATCAGGCCGGTCGAGCCTCTCAGACGATATTTTCAGGGAAATACTTTCCACCTCCGGGCTCAGGCCTCTTATCCCGCCTGAGACCGTGTCACAGCTCGATAAAAAACTGAAAAGGACCTGGCCCGGCTACGGACCCGGGAATGTTTCAGACCTTCTCGAATGGGCTGAGGAGAGGCTGCTGATTCCCGGCAAAGAGTGGGAGGAGCTTATCACTATCGCCGGAATTGAACAGGCAGGCGGGTTAGAGGGCAGATTATTTTCAATCAAACCGCCCCTTTCTGCGGATCGCCTGATTTGCACCGCTGAAAACCTCCCCCTTGTTTCCATGTTCTGCGGCCTGCCTCCTGAAAGTCTTGACATCGCCTCAGTGCCTCCCGGGACCGAAGTCCCGGGCGCTGTTGTAAAGGCTATTTATAAAAAAGTGTCTCCGGGCCTCGAACAATCCTCTCTCTCCGACAGGGGAAGATTTTTCCTGCAATGGATATCTTACTATGCTGCTCTGGATGCAACCCTTATTCCCGTCATGACAGGTTTAGCCGGAGAGTCCATATCCGAAATCCTCGAAGAGCTGACGGAATCAGGCGAGTTGATGATCGGAAAACTTATAGAAGGTTCTGATGCAGTTTATGTCTCGGAAAGGTCCAACCTCGAGGCTCTGCTCCGGATCCTTAGAAGGCAGAGACAGCCTGAATTCAGCGCCCTTCCCATAGGATCCTTACAGCTTTACCTTGCAAACCGGCAGGGTCTTACGGCGGGCGCTTCGGGCAATAATATCGAAGCGATGAAAAAATGCCTCGAAAGGCTTTTCGGCTTCAGGGCCGGCGCCCCTGCCTGGGAAGAATTAATATTCCCCGCAAGGCTTTCCCCCTACTTTCCGGCATGGCTTGACAGCCTTCTTCAGAATACGGGCCTTTTGTGGTTCGGCTGCGGCAGGGAAAAGTTATCGTTCGCTTTCCCTGAGGACCTCGAACTTTTTTCCTCTTCCCGAGGGCCTGGAGATGCCGGAATCCTGGAGGATGATAAGCGCTATAATTTTTTCGATCTTGCAAAGATATTGAAAACCGATACCGAAAAAGCATCGGCAAAGATATGGGAAATGGCATGGAAGGGGCTCCTGTCAAGCGATTCATATGAATCTGTCAGGAAGGGAATTTTAAACGGCTTCTTGCCTTCAGATATAAAAGACCTGAGCGGCGCCGGCAGCAGGGTCTTGAGAAGCAGGTGGGAATCGAGCCGGCCCCTCGCCGGCAGCTGGCATGCAAACAAGGTTTCCCGGCAGACGGAAGACCTGATGAGCAGGGCGGAAATCGAGAAAAACAGGGCCAGGGTTCTTTTCGACAGGTATGGAATAATATTCAGGGAAATCCTTGCAAATGAAGCGCCCGAAATGCGGTGGGGAAGCCTCCTTAAAACTTTACGTCTCATGGAGATTTCCGGGGAGATCCTTTCAGGCTATTTTTTCGAGAGCATACCCGGCCCTCAGTTCGCTTCGCATGAGGCTTACCGCGAACTTCAGCAGAAACTTCCCGATGACAGCATTTACTGGCTTTCCGCGGCGGACCCGGCCTCGCTTTGCGGTACGGGATTAAAAGGCTTAAGCGAGGGATACCCGAAAAGAATTCAATCCTGCATCATGGTTTTCCATGGGGAAAAACTCGTGCTTACTCTCGCCAAAAGAGGCAGGGAGCTTGTTTTTCATGCCGGGCCCGACAATCCGGCGATAGAGCGCTATCTCGAGGTTGTAAAAGTTCTCCTTACAAGGGAGTTCAACCCTTTACAGTCTGTAAGGGTTGAAAAGATCAACGGAGCGCCTGCTGCTGAAAGCCCCTACCGTAACGCGCTGATAAGATACGGTTTCAAATCCAGCTACAAGGGTCTCGAGATCTGGAGGTATTAATGTCCGCCCCCGCCCGCCTTTGAGGTATTATCCGGCTTACGCTCAAAAACAGCGGTCAGGAAAAGAATGATCACGCCTGCCGTCCCGTAAATATCCGCGAAATTAAGGATCCCGGTGAACCTGAAGAACGGTCCCACACTGAAGCTCATAAAATCTATGACCATCCGGTGATTGACGATCCTGCCGAAAACATTATTAACGCCGCATGTAAAAATCAGGGCCAGGGCGATGAAGTATACGGAAGTCATCTTTTTCGAGGCTATCATATAAATTAACAGAAGGATGAGTATTACAGACGGTACAAAAGCTAATACTATCGATCCCATCGGATCGGGGATATTATCGAACATGGAGAGAAATGCTCCGCGGTTTTCCGAATACTGCAGCCTGAAGGAATCGAAGAAGTATGAATAGCTCTGGCCTCCCGAGAGTTTTTGTTTCGCCAGCATCTTTGTTCCCTGGTCAAGCACAGTCCCGGATGCTAATATGCCGATAAGCAGCATGAGCCTTGGTATTAATTTCATATCATTTCTCCGGTTTATTTTTTTATTCAGGCGTTTATTTTATTCTCGCTCCCGAGAATTGTCAAAAAGGGGCTTCCCCGGATGGGATTTTTATTTTATAATATTAACCTGTATAATAAAATTTATTTAGGAAGGTAAAAAAATATGGCAAAAAAGAACAATGAAATTCCTGTTGTCATCACATTCAGGGAGATGAGGATCGCAGTAGGCATCCTTGGAATAGCGCTGCCCTTTATTTTAATATTACCGGGATTATTTTTAAGCGATATAGGAGGGGTTCTGCCCACTATCAGCGCATATTATTATTCTTCAATGCGGGGAGTAATGACCGGCATACTTTTCGCGATCTCTTTTTTCCTGATCTGCTACAAAGGCTATGATGCATGGGACAACTGGAGCACTAATACTGCAGGAGTTATGTGCGCTTTAATCGCCCTCATCCCTGAGTTTAATGCCATTGCGCCATGGTCATGCATTATCGACAAGAACGTATCTGACCTTATTCATTCGGCAAGCGCAGGTATAAGCTTCATCATTCTGGGACTTATCTCGCTTTTCCTTTTCACCAGGACCCACGAGGGAAAGAAGATCAAAACCCATGGGACAAAAGCCTGGAAAAACATCCTTTTCAGAACCGCTGGGGTTATTATCATAGCAATGGCTCTAACCCTGCTGGCACTGCATTTTACCCCGATGAAGAGCTCCGTTATAAACATCGTATGCGAAACGGTAATGTTAGTATCTTTCGGTGTTTCATGGCTGGTCAAGGGCGTCTTTTGATCCGAACCGCTCCGTGCAGATTTGATTAATAGCCGGCCTTCAAATATAATAATAGCATTGTTTTCCATACAATAAAGGAGAAAATTCAGAATGAATTATATCAGCACCAGGGGCAACCACGCTCCCGTCGGGAGCGCCGAAGCCATACTGACGGGAATGGTCCCGGAGGGCGGGCTTTTCGTCCCGGGTAAACTTCCTGAGATCGATATCGGACCGCTTATCGGAAAATCCTACCAGGATACGGCTTTTGAAATCCTCAGGCATTTTTTATGTTCAGACTCCAATTATTCTGAAGGCGAGCTAACCGGTTATATAAATAAAGCCTACAACGGAGAAAAATTCGATTCCGGCAGGGTAACTCCCCTGCATTACCTTGATGAAAATACCGCAGTCCTTGAATTGTGGCATGGGCCTACAGCGGCTTTTAAAGATATTGCTCTTCAGATCCTTCCATACTTTATCACGGGCGGAAGGCGCATTCTTCACAGGGAAAAAGAGATAGTTATCCTTGTAGCCACTTCGGGCGATACCGGGAAAGCCGCTCTCGAAGGATTTAAAAACATACCCGGCACTAAAATAATAGTATTTTACCCTGAAGGCGGGGTAAGCGGCATACAGGAAGCCCAGATGCTGACGACAGGAGGAAACAATACTCATGTCATAGGGATTAAAGGCAATTTCGACGATTGCCAGAATATCGTAAAAGATATTTTCGCCGACCCGTCTTATAATGCCGCTTTGAATAAAAATGGTTTCGAACTGTCGAGCGCTAATTCGATAAACTGGGGAAGGCTCGCGCCCCAGATTGTCTATTACTTCCGGGCATATATGGAAATGATCGAACATAGAAAACTCATGAACGGCGATAAAATAGATATCAGCGTCCCTACTGGAAATTTCGGGAACATACTTGCGGCGTTTTATGCGCGGGAAATGGGCCTGCCTGTTTCAAAGCTCATCTGCGCTTCCAACATGAACAATGTTCTGACAGACTTTATTAACACGGGAATCTACGATAAAAAAAGAGAGTTTTATAAAACCGTCAGTCCTTCAATGGATATTCTCATTTCATCCAATCTCGAACGATTTTTATTCGCCGTCTCCGGCGGTAATCCCCTCAAGATAGTGAGGTGGTTCGATGATCTGAAGAGCACGGGAGAGTTTAAAGTCGATGACATGACGCGCCAGAGGATAGGAAGCATTCTATTCGGCGATTTTGCCACGGAAGAGGATACCTTCGACAATATAAAGGATATTTTTAACAGGTACGGATACCTTATAGATACACATACGTCCGTAGGGGTGAAATCGCTTGCCGATTACAGGAAATCCCTGAAAACCGTCAATCCCGCCATTATTTGCGGAACGGCCTCGCCTTATAAGTTCAATTCCTCGGTATATTACGCCCTGACAGGCGACAGTTCCGTTAAAGACGAGTTCATCATACAGAAGTTATTGAAGGATAAAACCGGCGCCTCTCTGCCGCGGCCGATTGAAGAACTTGAAAAGCTTGAAAGAGCCCCGAGGAAAGTTATTGCAGGAGAAAGGGCGCGGGATACAATAAAGAGCATTCTTAGCCCTGAAAGAAAAGTCCGGCTGAGCCTGAAAAAGCAGGATTGAAGAAGAGGCGTCAGTCTCCGAAAAAGCGTTTATGCAGAAGGCGGACCGTATCGTCTGCCCTGTCTTTCATTATCACGACGGATATTTTTATCTCGGATGTAGAAATCATCTGTATATTTATCTCCGCCTTCGCAAGCTCATCGAAAACCGAGGCGGCCACGCCGGCGTGGCTTCTCATCCCTATACCGACGACAGATACTATGGCAATATCCTGGTTGTAGGTAACATCCTCAGCGCCGAGTTTCTTCTTGAGTTCGTCCATTATTTTTTTAGTCTCATCGATATCCGTTGATAATACCGTAAAAGAAATATCACTTTTCGAATCCCATCCGACGCTCTGGACGATCATATTGACATTTATATTGGATTCCGCGAGCTTTTTAAATATCTCCGAAGCCACTCCGGGATTGTCCGGTATTCCCGAAATGTTGACCTGTGTTTCATCCGCCTTTTTCGCGATCCCTGTTATTACCATATCTTCCATATTAATATTCATAGTGCTATTCTCCTTCACAATCATTGTGCCTTCGTTTTCAACGAATGTTGAAACAACCCTGAGCGGAACTCCGTATTTCATGGCAAATATCACCGAACGGTCATGAAGGACCTTGGCCCCCATTGAAGCGAGTTCGAGCATTTCATCATGAGTTATCTGCGGCAGTTTTTTCGCATTTTTCACTATCCTGGGATCGGCTGTATAAACGCCGTCGACATCAGTGTATATATCGCACCTGTCGGCTTTAAGCGCCGCTGCTATTGCGACTGCGGTCGTATCGGAACCGCCCCTTCCTAGGGTCGTGATATTCCCCTCTTCATCGATACCCTGGAATCCCGCCGCCACCACTATTTTCCCTTCCCTGAGGCTTTTCATGATTTTTTCGGTATTGATATCGAGAATCTTCGCTTTTGTGAAATCGGCTGTCGTTTTGATCCCGATCTGGGCGGCATTGTAGGATATGGCGTCGGCTCCCAGGTCATGTATTGCCATCGAAAGCAGGGCTATCGAAACCTGTTCCCCGGTCGATATAAGCATATCCATTTCCCTTTTAGAGGGGTTTTTTGTAACCTGCTTTCCAAGATTGATAAGATAATCAGTGGCTCCGCTCATCGCCGAAACCACGACAACCACATCGTTCCCCTTGTTCTTTGTACCTATGACTTTAGCGGCTACATTCCTGATCCTGTCCACATCGCCGACGGAAGTCCCCCCGAATTTCTGTACAACCAGAGCCACAATAATCCTCCGATCTGTGAAAATACGTTCAATATTATATAAGGGCAGTTCTAATAATTCAAGAACATTAAAGCACAAAGATTCCGCAAACACCATTATTATAAAGATTTATATGGAGACCTGAAATCAGAATGTTTTGAAAATTTCATGAAATCAAATTTTATTTATCATAATGATACTATAATATTCGAACAGATCCGAAAGCGACAGCCAGATACTTTCAGCGGGTACCCCGGTTTTATTTCTTGAAGATAATCCTGTCGAGGCTCCAGATACCGGCACCCCTGGCTGCAATAAATAAAAATGCGAAGCAATAAAATACCGACAATTCGCCCTGATTAATGATCGGAAGAAGCGCATGCGGGGCATGAACGGACCAGTATGCTATAGCCATTTCTCCTGACGCGACGAAAGCCGCAACCGGAGTAAAAATCCCTATCATCACTAACACGCCGCAGAAAAAGTTCAGACAGCCGATGGTATAGAGCATAACCGCGGGCATTTCCCCTGCGCCTGCCATCGGCATTGGAAACTTGAATAAGAGCGAAGAGCCATGCCACAAAAACAGGAATCCTACGATAATACGAAAGATCGAATATATATAAGGTTCGAATTTACCTATGAATGATTTCATAAAAACCTCCCCGATTAACTTTAATTATATCAATTTCTGGACATTTGTCAATACTTTGACAGTAATATCAATCCCATGGTTAAGACCCTGACCGGTCTCAAACATGCCTCAAACACGCCTCCTTGACATCACCTGCTTACTGTTTTAAACTAAACCCATGCACTATGCACCATCGGGCGGATAGATATGAATCAAAATAACGCCGAATACCATTTATTTTCAGGCTCTTCATTGCTGGAAGAAGATACAAAAAACAGGCTGGCCGAAGAGTACGAATCTGTCAGGAAAAGAAATTCAAAGCTTTCGATCAGTTTTTCAACAAGGGATTTTTCTCCGCCTGTCAAATTAGGATTTCTTCAGCAGAAAACCAGGGAAGTTTTAGCTCTGTTCATTGATAATAAGATTATTTTAAGCGACTTGCTGATAGCATTCGAGGAAGCCGCAGCCAATATCATAGAACATTCATATTCCGCCGGAGAAGAGCCGGTCATAGATTTCAGGTTTTTATTCGATAATTCCATGATCACCATAATAATAGATGATTTCGGTAAAAAGGGCGGAGATTTCCGGATCGAAAATACAGGCAGATTTTCCTCCCCTGAAGATATAGGGGAAAATTACCTTAAGACTGGAGGGGGCATGGGGCTCTTCCTTATCCGCAGAATAATGGATAAAATAAGTTACGAAGTGAAACCGGGCGAATATAATCGTTTTACAATGCTCAAACATATATAAAGGGAGAAGTTTATGCAGGAAGAACTGAAGATGAACGGATGGCAAGAAAACGGAGCCGCCTGTTTTTCACTCGTCGGTTATGTAAATATCGAGACGGCAGATAGTTTACTTGAATATATCAGAAGCAGATCTGCCGATATAAAAAGCAGTAAATTCATCTTCGATGTCACCGGCCTGGAATATGTTTCAAGCGCAGGAATAAAAATATTTATGGATTTATATGATAAATATAAATTCAGCGGCGGTAAAATGATTTTTATAAATATGAAACCCGATGTAAAAAGAGTATTCGATCTTGTCGGATTTATGAAGTATTTCATCGAAGCGTCATCGTTTGACGAAGCAATGAATAATATCTGATATCGCTAAAGAAAGAGGGCTTAATGCAGGACCAGCTTAAATATCATATCGCGGGCTATGTCCTTAATGACAGGATATATGAGAGTTCGCAGTCCGTCATATATAAAGGCAAGAATTTAAATGATAACAACAGACCCGTTATTTTAAAATTCCCCAGGACGGATCAGACCCGCAATTCTGCAGACAAGATAGAATTCGAATTCAACCTTCTTAAGAAAATGAATATACCCGGAACGATTATGCCCAGCAGCCTTGAAACATTCGGCAATTCGAAAGCTATGGTTATGGAGGACTTCGATTTCATAACCCTCTACGACCACCTCCGGGAAAAAAGGATGAATGTCCTGGATTTCCTTGAAAGCGCGGTTAAAATTACAGGCATAGTATCTCAAATACATAAAAACAACATTGTACATAAGGACATTAAACCCCAGAACATACTGTTAAACAGGGAAACCGGCGAGTTTAAAATAATCGATTTCAGCATTTCGAGCATCGTAAAACGCGAATCAAACCAGGCTGTCAATGCAAATAAACTCGAAGGGACATTAGCTTACATGTCACCCGAACAGACTGGGAGGGTAAATCATTCCGTGGATTTCAGGTCGGACTTCTATTCGCTGGGAATCACTTTCTACCTGATGCTGACGGGAAAACTCCCCTTTAATTACAGCGACCCGATGGAAATGGTCCATGCCCATATTGCAAGAACACCTTTCAGGCCCTCTGACATCAATCCCGACATACCTGAAATATTATCGGACATAGTCATGAAATTGATCTCTAAGAATCCTGAGGGCCGTTACCAGAGCAGTGAGGGCTTAAAACACGATCTGACAAAGTGTCTTGAAAGCTATAAACGAAGCAGTTCAATCGAATCTTTCACTCTCGGTGAAAAGGACGTATCCGATATTTTCCGCATTCCTGAAAAGCTTTACGGCAGGCTGGAATATTTAAATATACTGAATTCGGAACTTGAATTATCGTCAATTCCCGGCGCCGGGTCAAGATTAGTATTTGTATCGGGCGAACCGGGGATAGGGAAAACATCGCTTATAAATGAAATACAAAAACCGCTTGCCGAAAAAAATGGATATTTTATATCCGGAAAATACGAACTGTTCAGAAAAGATACGCCGTTCAGCGGGATCATTGCGGCTTTCAACATTCTTATCGATATGATAATCTCTGAAAATGAAAGCGAAATCCTGGTGTGGAGGGATAAAATATTATGCGGCATCGGCGATAACGCAAGCGTCATGGTGAATATATTTCCCCAGCTCAGGCTTATAATAGGCGACAGGCCCGTGGCTCCGGAACTTCCCCCCGCCGAAAGGGAAAGGCGTTTTAATTTTGTTTTTCAGAGCTTTATCCGTGTTTTCGCAGGAGAGGACCATCCTTTAGTGCTCTTTCTTGACGACCTCCAGAACGTCGACAGGCCGAGCCTGAACTGCCTTGAAATTATTTTAAACGACGCAATGCTTAAAAATTTCATGTTTATAGGTTCTTTCAGGTCTAACGAAGTTGCGGGCATACATCCTCTGAAAAGCTTCATGGCAGGCCTGGAAAAAGAGAATATAAAATGGAAGAAAATAAATCTTCTGCCTCTCTCCGGGAAAGATATCAATTCTTTAGTCTCTGCAACACTATTAAGGGAGGATACCGGAAAACTCGCCGAAAGTATTGTTAACAAGACAGGCGGCAACCCTTTTTTCGTTAATGAATTTTTGAAAACCCTTTATGAAAACGGATGGATAACATACAGCGGAGGCTGGCAGTACGATATAAAAACAATAGAAAGCACTAAGATAACCGATAATATCGTAGAACTGATGGTTGAAAAAATCAAGCGTGTCCCTGCAATGACGCTTGAGCTTCTGAAAACAGCCTCATGCACGGGCAACAAATTCTATTTCGATACTCTTTCACAGCTTTTTAACAGGACCGAATTCGAAACCATGGAGATCCTTAAACCGGCAATAGATGAAGGAATGATCATAAAGATCGGCAACACGGCCAGGTTTTCACATGACAGGGTCCAGGAGGCGGTATTCTCGCTGACAACCGAACACGAAAGGTTAAAAAATCATTATCTTCTCGGAAAGGCTCTTCTTGAAAACACTCTGCCCGATCAAAAAGAGAACAGGCTGTTTACAATTATAGGACATTTGAATTACGCGGTAAGCATAATATCCGATCCCCATGAAAGGCTGATCCTTGCCTGGATGAATCTTGCAGCCGGGATAAAGGCGAAATCTTCCACCGCTTACGAGCAGGCATGCCTATTCTTCGATACGGGGATCATGCTGCTTCCCGAAAATCCATGGAAAAACGAATACAGGCTGACCCTTGCACTTTACTCAGAGGGCGGAGAAGCCATGTACCTCGCCGGGAAAAACCAGGGGGCTGAGGAGTATTTTGAGACAGTTCTGACAAATGCGGTGGAACCCCTTGATAAGGTTAAGATATACAGCATACAGGTTCCGCTTCATACGGAAAACAGCAGGAGGGACAAGGCTATAGAATTAGGGAGGAAAGCCCTTGCACTGCTTGGCGTTAACCTCCCGGAGAAATCGAATCCCTTTATTCTGATAATTGAATTGATGAAAGCCAGCCGCATGGTAAAAAGGCTGGTAAAGAATAAAAACGCTGATTCCCTTCTGGAACTTCCACATGTAAGCGACCATGTCAAGCTGGCTGTTTCCCAAATTTTAATGTCGATCACAACCCCTGCTTATATATCTAACCCGGATTATTACCCCCTTATAGCCCTTAAATTGCTCAATTATACGCTGAAGAACGGAAATTCCGCATATTCCGCATTCGCCTATGTTGTATATGGACTCATTCTTATTTCTACTTTTGGAAAATACGATGCAGGATTTCAGTTCGGCAGACTTGCCCTTAAACTCGGTGAAATCATAGACACAAAATCTGTGCAGAGCAAAGTTAATTTTTTATTCGGGAATTTGATCAATCACTGGAAAAGACCCATCAGGGAAAATATTCCTTTCCTCGAAAACGGATACAGGGCAGGAATGGAGACAGGCGACATTCAATTCGCTTCATACTGCATTAATCATATGCTTGGAAACCTTATCGTTAGCGGTGAAAACCTCGAAATAGTTAAAGACAGGGCGTCTGAATTTTCAAGCGTGATGAAAAAGATAATGCAGGTTGACACACAGCAGTATTTCAACATGTTCTACCAGATAGTCATATCACTCATAAAAAATACCGGCACTTTGAGTTCAATAAAGGGTGATTTATTCGATGAAGATTTAATTGTCCCGGAGCTTCAAAAAACAAAAAATCTGACGGTCCTCGGTTTTTATACTTTCTGGAAAGAATATCTCTGCTACCTGTACGGGGATTACGAAGGATGCATCGGTTTTGCCGCCGAGGGGAATAACTATCTCGACAGCATATCGGGAATGCCATATTACAAGGAATATTTTTATTACCAGGCGCTTGCGCTTCTCGGCGCCCTGCCTGCCGCGGGTAAAAAACAGAGCAATGTTTACCTCAGGATCGTTAAAAACAACCTGAAAAAGATCAGGAAATGGGCGATACAATGCCCCGAAAATTGCCTTCATAAACAGTTTTTTATAGAGGCGGAAATAAACGCCGTTTCAGGGCGTAAAGATATTGCCATGAAGCTATACGACAGCGCGGTGGAAACGGCTCACAGGAACGGATTTATCAACGAAGAGGCAATGATCCTTGAGAGGGCCTCTGTTTTTTATGACCAGGAAGGCATGGAAAAGGTATCATCGGTATATTTAAAAGAGGCTTTCTCGGCCTATAAAATCTGGGGTGCCGGCGCCAAACTCAGGCAGCTTTTTGAAAAACACCCTGATATACTGCCCTCCCCCGAAGCTATCGAAGAAACAGCGGGGAAGTCGGAATCATCCTCGGAAAGCAGTACTGTACTGGCTCCCCTGGATCTTTCAAGCGTTATGAAAGCCGCCTCTGCCATTTCCGGCGAAATAAAGATGGATAAACTTCTCGGAAGGCTTGTAAAGATCGCCATGGAGAACGCGGGAGCCCAGAAAACCGTCATCGTCCTTTTCTGGAAAGGAGTCCTGAATGTTGAAGCTGTCGGAAATTCGGGATCGGATGAAATAGAAAGGCCCTATAATGCAAACATCGATGAAAGCCTGGTTGTCCCGGCATCGATAATCAGGTATGTGGCAAGGAAGAAGCAATCCATTGTCATCGATGACGCGTACCATGAAAGCGCATACAGCAGGGATGAATATATACATGACAACAGGGTCAGGTCGGTATTATGCCAGCCGATAGTCAACAAAGGCCTGGTTATAGGCGTGATATACATGGAAAACAATCTTTCGACGGGCGCTTTTACTAAAGAAAGGCTCCAGATCATGAATATCCTTTCCGGCCAGATGGGTATTTCCATCGATAATGCCGGCCTGTATGACAAACTTGAAAGCTACAGCAAAAACCTTGAAATAATGGTCGAAGAGCGGACGCTCCAGCTCAAGGAAGTCAACAGGGAGCTATCCCGCCGCTATGAAACGATGGCCCGCGAACTACGGGTGGCTCATACAATCCAGCAGGCTATTATTCCTGATGTTTTCCCTGAGATACCATGGCTTTCCCTCGCAGGGCGGTATATCCCGATGGAGGAGCTCGGCGGCGATTTTTACGATCTATTTTATCTCGATAAAAATATTGTTTCCATTATAATTGCGGACGTCAGCGGACATGGAGTTCCGGCTGCCCTCATTACAGCTATGGCAAAGATATCCTTTAATTCAAACGCCGTAAAAGGTAAATCCGCCGGCGACACCATCGAACTTGTCAACAGGGAACTCTGCAAGGCTATAGAGGAATTGATGCAGTATCTTTCGGCTTTTTACTGCATTATCGATATGGATAAAAAAGAATTAGAATACTGCAATGCGGGCCATGTTGAAATTATGCTTCAGAGAGATGAAAAGACTATTATTGAACTACCCCCTAATTCTCCGGTTATCGGCTACAAGACCGATTATGAATTCAATTCGACCAGTGTAAAGATAATGCCCGGCGACAGGCTGGTACTTTTTACAGATGGAATACCCGAGGCAAGGGATGATGAATCGAAGTTTTATGGCATGGATAGATTCATAAAAACGCTACAGAAAAACCGCCGCCAGACTCCCGAGATAATGGTCGATAACATATTCAAGGATATCGGCGACTTTACTATGAAATCTCCCGCAAGAGACGATATAACACTCCTTGTCGCCGACATTCTCGATAAAAATTGAAGCTTGAGGCAGGAAAAATGAAAGGCTTTTTTATTACAATGGAGGGCATCGAAGGCTGCGGCAAATCGACGCAGGCTCATTACCTTTATGAATACCTGTCCGGCAAAGGGATAGACACGCTTCTTACCCATGAACCGGGAGGAACAGGTACGGGAGAGCGGATCAGGGATATACTGCTCAATTCGAGGACCCTTTCTCCATACAGCGAACTTTTTTTATTCATGGCGGACAGGAGCCAGCATGTCGAGGAGCTGATAATTCCCGCAATTTCAAGGGGAGCCGTTGTAATATGCGACAGGTATTATCATTCGACATTAGCATACCAGTCCGGAGGAAGGGGTATAGACAGGGATACAATAATGAGCATTAATGCCCTTGCGGTCGGCACAGCTATGCCCGACCTGACCTTCCTTATCGACATAGAACCTGAAACAGGATTTGCCAGAAAAAAAACAGCCGGAGATTCTTTCGACAGGATTGAAAAGGAGCAGCTCGAATTCCACCGCAGGGTCAGGGATTCTTTTAAAGAAATGGCGGCTCGGGGAAAAGGCATGGTTATAATCAATGGTGAAAATGATAAAGAGGATATCGGAAGGGAAATCCTCGGTATTTTCAATAAATACTATAGCAAGGCAGTTTAAAATATGGAAAATATTGTCCTTCTCGGCTCTACCGGTTCGATCGGTTCTTCTGTCATCGATGTACTCAGGAGTTATCCCTCGAAATTCAGACTGGCCGGCGTGAGCGCGCATAAAAATCTCCCAAAACTGGGGAAAATTCTGAGGGAATTTACTCCCGAATTAGCATGCCTGTCAGGCAGTCCTGAAGAAAACAGGGATTTTATCAGTCAGTTTCCATCTGTGGAATTCGTTTTCGGAGAAGACGGGCTCGTCTCCTTAGCAGGGCTTTCTTCCGCTCTCACCGTAGTTATAGGAATATCCGGGATAGCCGGACTGTCGCCGACCCTTGCCGCAGTGAAAGCCGGGAAAAGAATTCTATCCGCAAACAAGGAATCCATAGTAGCCGCCGGAGATATTATCAACAGCGCCCTTTCTCAGGCGGGCCTTTTTATAATACCCCTCGACAGCGAGCATAATGCTATATTCAACATTTATTCGAGGCTTGAAACTATTTTTGTTAAAAATATTAGCCTGACTGCTTCTGGCGGGCCTTTTCTGAATAAGACTATAACACCGGGCATCAGCATGGATGAAGTTTTAAACCATCCCGTATGGGAGATGGGAAAGACCATTACGGTCAACAGCGCGACTTTGATAAACAAGGGGTTTGAAGTTATCGAGGCTCATTACCTTTTCCATATGGATTATGAAAGGATCAAGGTTCTGATACATCCGCAATCCCTTGTTCATGGAATTGTAGAAACGATAGACGGAACTCAATTTATGGCATGTTCGCCAAGCGATATGCGTTACCCCATAGCATTATCCCTTTTTTACCCCGAGATTCCGGAGCAAAAGTTCGCTCCGCTCGATCTAAACGGTAGAATGTTTGAATTTTCTAAACCGGACTTCGAAAAATTTCCCCTGCTAAAATTATCGTACGAAGCCGGAATCGAAGGCGGGATCATGCCGGCTGTCCTTAATGCCGCCAATGAGACGGCTGTGTGCTCCTTCCTCGAAGGAAAAATCAGATTCATCGATATCCCTGTGATTGTCAGGCGGGTTATTGATAAATATATTGCTCAAAACCATACTGAGGGGCTTACGCTCGAGGCAATCCTCGATAAGGACAGGGAGGCAAGGATCATCGCCGGGGAATTAATCGCAGGAGGGCCTTAGCAGGCGCGGTCAGCTTCAGCTATCCAGGACTTCCCTGACCTTCTCTGCAAGCTGCGCCATTGAAAACGGTTTTTTAATGAACCCCCTGGCGCCGAGGGTTAGCGTATCGAGAAGCCCCCTGTCATTGGCGTAGCCTGAAGTCAGCAGCACCTTGAGGCCTGGACTCAAATTCTTCATCTCGATAAAAGCGTCTTTACCCGTCAGACGCGGCATTGAAATATCGAGGATAACAAGCGATACCTTTTCATTGTTTTTTTTATATGTTTCGACACAATCTTTGCCGTCGTCAGCCATGATAACGCTGTATCCGCATTTTTCAAGCATGGAACCGGCGATCAGTCTCACATTTTCATCGTCATCCGCTAAGAGTATAGTTTCATTCCCCCTCGGGGGTTCTTCGATTTTATGCGGATATTGATCGCCATCCGGCTGGACCAAGCTTTCATTTACGGGGAGGTATACAGGGAGGTATATCCTGAATTCGGAACCCGCACCCTCCCTCGAACTTATCTCGATAAAGCCGTTTAACTGATGGACTATGTTGTAGACCATAGCAAGGCCCAGGCCTGTGCCTCTTCCCTTCCCCTTTGTAGTAAAGAAGGGGTCGAAGATCTTATGCATAGTTTCCTTGCTTATTCCTACACCGGTATCCTCCACGCTCACCATCCAGTAATCGCCGACGTTAGCCTCAGGGTGATATCCGATCATTGTGGAATCGAATGTCATTTTCGCCAGAGAAATAAGCATAATCCCTCCCTGGCGTTCATGTTCCTTCCTCATAATGGTCATTGCATGCTCTGCGTTAATGCAGAGGTTCAGCAAAACCTGCTCTACCTGGCTCGGATCCGCCTTTACAAAAGCCGGCTCATCGGGAGCCGATATCCTTATTTCCACAGAATTATCGAAAGTATTTGTACAGATCCTGACAATATTTTTCACGAAGACATTGAGATCGACATCGGAAATCACCATATCATGTTTGCGTGCAAGCGATAATAAACGGTTGACCATTTCAGAGGCCTTTTTAGCCGAGTCTTCAATGATCTCGATATGCTCTTTTAAAGTATTTTTACCGATTCCATCAGGGGTTTCCTGCATATAACGGAGAAGGGAGACCGAACCGATAATACCGGCGAGAATATTGTTGAAATCATGAGCCAGTCCTCCGGCAAGGGTCCCGACTGTTTCCATTTTCTGAGCCTGCCTGAGCTGAAATTCCTTCTTTTCAAGCTCGGTAATGTCGTCCAGCCTGATCACGACATCGCATGCGCCGTTGAATACTAACGGATAAAAGGAAATATTGAAATAACGGAGTTCTTCCTCCGAAATGCTCTCCCTTTTAATTTCCATGGGGAGGCAGGTCTCGACGACCTTTTCAAAATTGCCCCTGTATTTTGTGAAAGCCGGGATGAGATCGAGGAGTTTCCTGTTCAGAGCTTCCCGGCTTGAAATGCCCGTTTCCCTTTCGGCGGTGCTGTTCCACTGGGTAATAAAGCCCTGCTGGTTTATCGAGATCAGCATGCTCGGCATCGAATCAATTATATTTTTAAGATAATTTCTTGTTTTCCTGAGCTCGTCTCCCGCCTGTTTAATGGCTTTATTCGGATACTGGATCATAAGGAAAAAAGCGATCACTACAAGCAGCCTTACCGCAATAAACACCCAGGATTCATGGCTCTGAAGCAATAAATGGCATAAAAGAATAGACAATAATATGCACAGGAAAATCGCCGAAATAATCGATACGATTTTATTTTGTTTCATGCTTGGTCACACTAAAACCCTTTTACAAATAAATATTTTCTTCAATTCATTGAAAGAATTTATCCTGTAATCGATCACCTCCCTGTAAGGTTTGTAATCGCTGCCTTTAAAGACATTATTTGCCATAAAGGCCGTCTTCAGGCCGGCGGTTTTCGCGCTCCAGAGGGCGAGGGGCGAATCGTCTACAAGAAGCAGCTTTTCAAGCGGGATGCCGATTTCATCCTTTAATTGATAAAACGATACCGGATTCGATTTAGGATGAATGATATTTTTGAAAAAATACCTGTCTTTGAAAAATTCCCCGAGAAGTCCAAGCCTGGCCCACGACCTTTCCGCCATTGAAAAGAAACGGCAGATTATTCCATTGTCCTCGCAAAATTTCATAAAGCCCCAGAAGTCTTCCTCTATGGACATTTTCATGCCCTTATATTCGACAAGGGATCCTAATTCTGAAAAATATTTGTCTATTTTTCCCGCAAGTCCTAAAGATGACAGGACAAGCTCCACGCCTGCTTTTGCATTAAAAGCGCTTAAATTTTTTACATAATTTTCAATAAATATTTTCGGGATCTTTGCATGAGAATTTACAAAATCATAGGTGAAATCCAGTATTATATCCATCGCGTTTTTCGAAATCACACCGTCGAAATCGAGAATAACGCCTGATAAATCAAATATTTTCATACTGCTCTCTATCCGTCCTTAATTGACAATATTTTTTAATCGCATCTTCAAGGTGCTCTAAATCCGCTTTTTCTGCTTCAAGTATATTAAACCCGCAGTAAAACAAATCATTTTTACCGTTCATCCATATCTTCCTGCATTTCCCTCTGATAAAGCCTATTTCCTGGAAATGCATCACGAATTCATAGTCCGCCACCGGCCCTTCGGGCTTTTCTTCGAATTCAGCGCTGAAACCCTGTGCAGACAAGTCCTCTAACCTGCCGATGTAATAACTCTTCATATCCGGGCTCCATAAAGAAACCGGGCAGTTATCGGGATTAACAGGATAAAAACGGAGCGAAGGGACATCTTTTATACCCTTGCGTATTCTTTTGAAAATCTTTTTATTCACACTCCTGCTGTCTATATCAATAATCGCACATAAAAAGTTCTTCTGAAAAACAGATACTTTAAATATGATGAACTCCCATTCTCCATTCTTTTTGTTTTCCAATTCTGTCAATTCGACAACCATTTCAACAGGATAATTTGGATCGACAAAATTCATAAACCTTGAGTTCATCTGGTTTAAAACAAACTGGTATCCCTGGAGTGGTATTTTCCCGAAAATATGACCGCAAGCCGTTACCATCTGCCTGGCTGCTTCCAGGATCATTATCCCCGGTATATGCTCCTGGGTATGTTCAAAGAAAAAGCTGTGAGAGCTGTTGACTTCCATATTTGAATAAAAAATATCGTCTTTTTTCAGCTCCAGAACACTTTCTAAAATGCGTGAGATAAGAGCCCTTTCCGCGTCCGGTAAATTCATCCCATGAAGCCCCAGTATGCTTTTCAGCATTTTTTCTTCCGGACCGGACAGGTACTTTTTCAATTTGTAATTCCCGTCTTTGCCATCTATATGGTATAATCCGGAAAGGATCTCCAGGTCTTTGACGGGCAGATTCATAAGATTGACTTTATCGTCGAGGATCTGAGCATCTAACATATGCGGCACATTGAATATTTCATAACACTCGCCGGATTCAGGAAGCACGTAGTATTCTAAAAACACGGCTCTGTCGGCCAAGGATAAAGCCGGGATGATCACATTTTCAGCCGTTTCCTTTTCTATATATGAAGGGATGCTCCGCCGCAGGTTCTTGATAAAAACATTTTCCTGCAGCTTTTTATGTACGTACTTTTTATCAAGGATTATGTCCATAGGGTAAACCATTGATTCATCCTTTTATGCACGCCGCTCACGATTAGATTATCATTTCTAATGAAAAAAAACAACTAATGACCGGATAAATCAGGTAGGGCCCCTGGTGGTTTTATTACTTGTTCGAAATGAGGAATTTATAAACCATATCGCCAAGTCCTATGCCGCCGGACTTTGAAATGAGCTTTGAATATTCGCTGTAAAGCATGTCTTCGAAGATATCCTGCTTGAGGCCGCCGTTAAGCCATTCATCCTTGGGTACTGTGCTTCGCATTGATTTAAACAGTTGTTCGATAAAAAGGGTCTCGAACTGGCTGGAGGTTTCTTTTATTTTTTTTTCGTCCATCCCTTTATAATTTTTCTTGCCGAGGGATTCGATCCTGCCGGTTTCCATATTTTCCCTGGCGGTAAACACGCTCTCGCTGCCGATTTCCATAAAGAACCTCCAGCTTAATTATCGGCGGAGCATCGGGATTCTTTACTTAACAGGCTGGTCTTTTTTATCCTTTTCGTCACCGGCCGGATTGACAGGTTCGAAGAATAAAAATGCGGATCTCCCTTTAGCATCATCCCAGCTTGCCCTGAACCCCAGGAAATTTTTCTTTCTCAGGAAAAGGGAGTTGTTTGTATCCATCTGAAGGATAACATTGAGATTAACTTCCTTGCCGGGAAGAATTTCTCTGATATTATCATTGCGCGCAATTAATTTACCCGAGTCTGTCAGATATTCGATTTTAAAATTATCTATCTTGCCCGATGTCGTGTTTTCCACGTCGATCCCGATCAATATTTCTTTCTTCTCCGGATTGATACTGGATGATGATATCTTTATGACAACCGGTTCCGAATTGTAAGAATTTTTTAACTGGTAAATGATCTCTCCTACGCCCAGCATCCATTCGTTGGGCGTATACGGACCCCTCCTGCCGAACATGATCTGGTAAAGATCGTTTATCAAAATACCGTTTGCTATCCTGGTACTCGAACCGTTTTTCAATAACTGGAGGTTCGCCCTGACATAATTTTCAATTGCGCTTATATCGAACCCGTTTACATCAACATTCTGATAATCGAAATAATAAGAAATTATAAGCCTGTTTATATACTGGGAAATAAAAGGATTTTTACTCATATCGGCGAGACCTTCGGGAATTTTATCATAACCGATATTGAAATCTACAATAACAAAATCTATGCCTGCGGATATAAGAGCAGGAAGGATCGAAGGATTATCCATCAGGAGTTTATAATCCATCCTGTAAAATATCGGTTTTTTATGCCCTATTTTTTCCACAGTATCCCGGATATAATCGGCAATAAAATAAAGCTTCCACAAATTGAACCTGTTCTGGCCAGCGCTGTCTTTCATCTTGTTCTTGAAAAATCCGAATTTTCCGTCGAAGTCCAGGCTGTCCCAGTTGCCGGGAACGCTTATTCCGCAGTCCCTGAAATAATTATCGATGAGCTCGGCGCCGTAATTGACAGGCATGAATACATCGGACATTCCAACATAAGAGATGTTTTCATTGTCCATAAAGGAGGATAGGAGTTTTACAATACTCTTCTTCCTGCTGTCGTCTAAAAGCGATATATAGCTCGAATCTTCGCCGTAGCTGTCGCCCTTAAAATAAAGGACAGTCTTATAGCCTATTTTTTTGGTATCGCCCCCATCAGCATTAAGGCACCTGGCATAAACTCCAAAATGTTTATTCCTCTTGCTTATCATTCCTGCCAGTGCAGTCGATTCGCTCAGTTTATCATTGTCCCATGGAGAATCGAGAGTCACGTTCTCATATGTCCTTGTAATACCTGAAAGCATTATAATACCGTCGGCCGAGATGAAATTCACCCACTCGGGTATATAATTCCAGTCGACTTCCTTCCCCTCTATGGATAAAATATTCCTCTTCGAGACTCTTTCAGGAGAATCTATTCCTAGGAATACCTGCCCCTTATCAAGCACGAATTTCGGCCCGGTCTCGTTTATAACGAAGCTGTTCTTCGCGATGACTGGAGCTATCGGGCTGTCAATAAAACCCGAAGCTTCGATATCTATCTTCCCTTCTATCCCGGGATTTTCCGGAAAATAATAGCCTATCCATGTATGCTGGTCCTTATAGTAAATCAGGGCGACACTGTCATCGCCGTCTATGTTTTTGATTTTTTCCCCGTTATTATAAAACTCTGCACGGATAACAGCATTCTCCGGAATTGCTTTAGCCCCGTTTTTTTCCTCAATCCGTGCAAATAATTTTATTTTTTCAAATTTCTGGTAAACTTTCTTATCAGTTTCGATTTTCAATTGATAATCGGAATTATCCTCTTCGTTAAGCCTCGCCGATTCATCGCCGTTCAGCTCTATTTTAAGGAAGCCGGATTCAAGGAAGGTCCGTATAGGGGAATAAAATATGTTGCCCGCTATCAGTAATATAACGATCAATCCAAGAATAATAATAGACGCATTGCGCAATATTTTCATAACAGCCGCCTTATTTCTTTTCGATGAGCGATTTTATCGGCAGATAAACCAGGGCTCCGACCGCCAGGCCCAGGATAAATATGCAGGGATAAAGAGTTATAATCCTGTCAGGATATAACCTGAAAAAAAGAATCACGAAAAGGCCGGCCAGCAGAAAAGCCGCCCCATTCTCAATCATCAGGATGAAAAACAGCCGCTTACCCATACAGGCCCCCTTAAATCATAGTTATGTTATTATATACCATGGTCTGAAAAAATTAAAGAAAGATGGGCGACCGGGATACCGGCAGGAATGACAGCGAGGATAAATTATTTGAATATTTAAATGCGCTATTATATACTTTCTATAAATAAGGTTAAGGAAATTATCTTATGAAGCCTCTTATAGCGATTGTAGAAGATGAAGAAGATATAGCTGAATTGGAAGCGATGTCCCTTGCTCGCGAAGGCTATAATACAAGGATATACAGGACAGGCTCCGATTTCCTGATAGATCTCAGGAACGGCGGCCCTGCAAATATCCGCCTTATCCTTCTCGATCTCATGCTTCCGGAAATGAACGGAACCGAGATTCTGAAACTTATAAAAAACAATTCGGCTTTCGAGGCTTATAAAAACATACCGGTGATAATCGTATCGGCAAGAAATACCGAACTTGACAAGGTACTGGGGCTGGAGTTCGGAGCCGATGATTATATTTCCAAACCCTTCAGCCAGGGCGAACTGACAGCCAGGATCAAGGCTCTTCTGAGACGTTCTTCAGGATCTTTTCTGAACAGCCAGGAGGAAAATCTCTCAAGCAAAGTTATCAGGATCGGCAATATAGAAATAAATGAGAATAAATTCCTGGCCTTTGTCGACGGAAAAGAAATTCCACTGACATCTGTCGAATTCAGGATCCTCGTCATATTATCCAAGAGAAAGGGCTGGGTATTCGACAGGAATAAGCTTATGGACCAGATCTGGAGCGGCGAAAAGATCATAACCGGCAGGACAATAGACGTTCATATAAAACACTTGAGAGAGAAACTGGGTCTTTACGGCACCTACATCAAAACTGTAAGAGGCGTAGGCTATAAAATTGACGACAAACCGGAATAAAATATTCCATCCTGCCTATACCTGGCCTCAGAGACCGGCTTCACCTAAAATTATTATAAAATTCATACTGGCTTAACAATATTCCCCTAAAATGTATAGAGATCAAAATTATTCAGGGGAAGGTTGTTTATGGCCAAAGTCGATTTGCATGTTCATTCAAAATTTTCAAAGCACCCGTCCGAATGGTTTCTTCAAAGAATCGGCGCTGCCGAATCCTATACGGAACCGTCTACTATATATTCCAAGGCTAAAGAAAACGGGATGAGTTTTGTAACCATAACCGACCATAACGCGGTCGAAGGGGCCTTCCTGTTAATGGCAAAGCACCCCGGTGAAATAATTATCGGGATGGAAGCAACCACCTATTTTCCCGAAGACGGATGTAAAATTCATATTCTGATATACGGTATGAACCAAGCCCAGTTCGAAGAGATAAATGTAATAAGAAATGATATATACAGGCTCAGGGATTATATCAGGAAGGAGAATCTCGCTTACTCGGTCGCTCATGCCAATTATTCCGTTAACCGTAAATTGAAACAGGAACACCTTGAAAAGCTCATACTGCTCTTCGATGTTTTCGAAGTGCTCAACGGCGCAAGAAACAAAAGGATGAATACCGAATGGCAGAGCCTCCTTACATCCCTGACAAAAGAGGATATAGACATACTCTTTAATAAGCATAAGATCGAACCTTTCAGCCATGATCCATGGGTTAAGGGTTTTACAGGCGGGTCGGACGACCATGCCGGGCTTTTTATTTCCAGGACCTATACCAGCGCTGAAGCTGATACCCCCGAAGAATTTTTGAACCAGCTGAGATTAAAAAAAACTCTTTCCGGCGGCCGGCACAATAATTTTCATGGCCTGGTTTTTGCAATATACAAGATAGCCTACGAGTTTTCAAAGACTAAAAGCAGGGCTATAGCCAATAACTTCTTCAGCCAGCTGACAGATTTTATCTTCGATAAAAAGGACATCGACCTCAAGGGCAAACTTTTGTTCTCTCATCTTAAAAAAAAGAAGAAACAGGCTCTTCCCTACCATCTTATCGACGACCTTATTAAAAGCGTAAAATTCAATAATTACAGTAATATCGATGACACACTCACTTTAGTTTATGAAAACCTCGCCAAAATATCTGATCATTTCATCAGTTACTGCATTGAAAGCATCCGGAAAGACCTGTCGAAGGGGAACATAGTATCTTTATTCCGTGATTTTTCGATATCCCTTCCCGGAATTTTCCTTTCAGTTCCTTTCGTAACCGCTTTTATGCATTTGTTTAATGACCGGAACCTGTCGAGGGAACTGTCCGAATCTCTCGGCAAAGGCCCCAGCTTAACCTCTGATAAGAAAATCCTATGGTTTACCGATACGCTTTTGGATCTCAACGGCGTATCGGTAGTTTTAAAAAAGATCGCTTTTCAAAGCATATTGAGCCGCAAGAATTTAAAGCTCATGACCTGCCTTTACGAGGATGAAAAAGACGATAAACTCCCGCCGAATACTTCAATCTTCGAACCGGTATATTCATTTAAAATGCCTTATTACGAAAACCTCAGGATAAGGATACCTTCACTCCTCCGCATTCTGCAGGAAGTATATAAATACGACCCGGATGAAATATATATTTCAACTCCGGGCGCAATGGGTCTTGCCGGCCTGCTGATAGCCAAACTTCTCAATGTCAAATCGGTAAGTGTTTTCCATACTGACTTTACACTCCAGGCCCAGAGCCTTACTAAAGACCCCGACACCTCCTCCATGGTTGAAAACTATATCAGGTGGTTTTACAACAGCTGCGACGAGATCAAAGCCCCTACGGCAGAATACGCGTCGATCCTTGAAAAAAGGGGTTACCTGAAAGAAAAAATCGGCATATTCAGGAGGGGATTCGACTCAAGCTCATTTAAACCCCGCCCGCAAAAAAGCCATTATTTTAAGACCGCACATTCCCTTAAAAAGGGGATAAACCTTCTCTATACAGGCCGGATATCAAAAGATAAAAACCTGGATATCCTCATAGAAGCGTATGAAAAAGTTATAAAAAAGAATAAGGACATTAATCTTATTTTTGCAGGAGACGGGCCTTACCTCGAAGAACTTCGTGAAAGGCTATCGGGAGAAAGCAGGATACTTTTTACAGGCCAGATACCCCACGCGGAACTTCCGGATGTTTATTCCGACGCCGATATCTTCGTTTTCCCAAGCACGACAGACACATTCGGAATGGCGGTGCTTGAAGCCCAGGCATGCGGTCTTCCCGCTATCGTGACAGAAAAAGGCGGCCCCAAGGAAATTATACAGGAAGGGATTACAGGCTTGATAGCCATTTCGGACGATAGAAAAGACTGGGCGGAAAAGCTTGAAACAATGTACGACATGATTAAAAACAAGCCGCGGCGCTACGGAGAGATGTGCCTGGCTTCCTGGATGAGAATGCTTGAAAACCACAACTGGGATAACCTCATAAGCGACATGTATGATGAAAAGTCTGAAACTGCCGCACCTTCCGCAAAAATCCACTCAAATGCAAAAAGGACAAGAAAAACAAGCGAGGCAAGTATTCAGCCTGTTGTATAAAAGGTGTTTATGAAAATCATTGATTCTACCCCTGACAGGTTCTTCAGCACAGACAGCCATTACAGAGTGCTGAAGAAAATCCATAACCCACAGGTTCAGAGAGAGAATATAGGAAAGATCATATCGAGCTTTTATTATGTCAGGGAGGATGAAAAGGTTCTCGATCTTGCATCCGATCTCGATAAAAACGATAACATCCAGGCTGTGGGCGTCACCGACAGCAAAGACAATATAAAGGGAATAATAATAAAAAAAGATCTCTTCAACATACTCGGAAAACCCTACGGACAGGATATTCTCAAACATAAAAAAGTGGAAAAATACAGGACCGCGGCCATAAAATTCACTTTTGACAGGAGCATATTATCCGTTGCGGAAGAAATTCAGGATTTTTTAAACAGCACGGCAATGGTAAGTTTTGTTTTATACAAGGAAGAAAATAAATTCGCGGGAATATTCACTTCCATAGACATGATGATGTATTTGTCGCTTATGACGCAGAGGGATATGCGTCTGGCCAGGGATTTGCAGAACAAAATAGTTAAAGAGGATCTTTCCATCGAAAAGGACTTTTTTAAAATGAGCTGCGCTTCCCACATGGCGAAGGGGATCGGCGGGGATTACTACAGTGTTACAAATTACGAAAACAGCAAGTGGTTTATAACGATATGCGACGTCTGCGGGAAGGGGCTCGCGGCTTCGCTGGTATCCACGAGTATAGCAGGAATGCTTAATATTTACGATTTTAAAAACGGCACTGAAAACTTTATTTCGAAATTAAATTATTACATATGCAGAACATTCGAATTTGTAACTGCGGCTTTTATCGATTTCGATGAAACAACGGGTTGCCTGTGTATCTTTGATATGGGCCATTCCTATATTTACCTTTTCAAGCAGGATAAGCTATTCAGGCTCAGGGCTTCCGGAGGGAATATACCCCTCGGGATCCAGGAAAATGTAAGTCCCCAGTGCGATAAATTCATCCTGGCTCCAGGCGATCTGTTTATTATGATAACAGACGGCATAGTCGAACAGACAAACTCCAAAGGCGAGGAATTCGGTGAAAAAAGGCTTTATAAGATCATCAAGAACAATAAAAACCTGGATGTATCCAAGCTCAAAGATAAACTTCTTGAAGAAATAACATCTTTCCGCGCGCCTCAAACCCAGAACGACGATATTACGGCCGTGTTTCTGAGCTATAACGGTATCTCGCCGACTTCTTCCAAATAGGGTTCATGTTTTTTAAACGGAAATTCTTCCCCGTCATCGAGGTTATAGGTAAAACTTATCTTTCCATAAGGAAATTCAACCATTTCAATTTCAACGATTGACGGCTTTTTAAAATAAGGCATCCTTTTTTTATCCCTGATGATTTCGGATATAATTAACGGAAAATCGGGACTGTGCCCTATTATAAAGACTTTTTCAGCGTCTCCAGGAAGACTCTTGATAAGATTCTGGAATTTAATAAAATCACATCCGGGATTAAGAACAGGATCTATAATGAAATGGCGCGGTTTAATTTCTTTTTTTATATGCTCCGCGGTTTCCAGCGTTTTAGCATAATCGCTTGTGATCATGTAATCGATGTCATGCTTGTAAAATTTGAGGAGCTGCGCGGCAAATCTCTTCGCCCTGAATATCCCGTTTTTACTTAAAGGCCGCAGTGCATTATCTTTATCCCAGAATTCCTTTTCAATAGCCTTGGAATGCCTGATAAAACCGATCTTCACAAATTACCCCCATGAGGAATGCTATACTATAACACGTTTTTGTTAAGGGACGGTTAAATTATGGCAAATTTTTGTTTAAATCCTGATCGGCAGGAGAACAAAGGGGATTCCCAGGTAGTAAAGTTTTTCATGAAGGGTGAATATGAGATTGTTATGAAGAAGATTGTTCATGAACTTCGTGAAGAGGCCCGTATTTGAAAATACTAACTGTCCGCCGAAAAATATAGAATTCGGAAATTCTTTCAGAATCTCCGGCGCAGTCTTCAGGATCTGATCTTCCGCGTCTGTCCCGAGAGATGTAAAAGTCTGCGTATAAAATCCCGTCTTCCTCATCAGGACTGCATATGAGTTGACGCTTTTCTGTATCTCCTTTTTTAAGCCGTCGACTTCATCTGCGCTTTTAAAATTATTGGAGTCTACAACACCGACCTGTATAAAAACATAATTTTTAAATGTGCTGAACCCGAGAAGTTTCTGAATCCCGAACAGGATATGAAGTCCGGTTCCATTATATCCGTTAACGAGAAGTACCGCTGTTTTATCATTTTTATCGTATTTCCCCGGATAATCTTTATAATCTTCAAAAGATTCCTTTGAAATATGTTCTGAATTTTCAACAGCTTCCACAAGGGAGTTCAGCCTGTTAAGCTGCTTCTGCACTTTTCCATATTCCTTTTTAACCCATAGGGAGAAGGCTACTAACGCCCCGGTAATAAGCAGGGTGACCCATCCGCCTTCGTTGAGCTTCGTGACAAGGAAAGAGATAAGTATGAAAATACAGAGAACAAGACCCACGCCGTTAACGAGCATTTTTCCAAACCAGGCTTCCCCCGACTTCCGCCTGCTCCACCAGTGCTTCACCATTCCTAACTGGGAGAGGTTGAATGTTATGAAAACATTTATGCTGTAAAGTATTATCAAAATATCGATAGATCCGCCGGTAACTATAAGTATAAGCAGCGAAGTTACGCCCATCAGGAGCACCCCGTTTTCGGTAACAAGCCGGTTTGAAAGCTGGGTGTACCGTGAAGGCATCCATTTATCGACTGCCATGTTCGAAAGTACCCTGGGCCCTGCGAGAAAACCTCCCTGTGCGGCTACAAAAAGGAGAACCGCTTCTGAAATCAGGGTGATCAGCAGGAAGAAATTCGAGAGGATCGGCGGCCAGCTTTTCATTATCGCTTCAAAAGATATTGCATTGAGAGTTTTCCCGGGGACAGGCGATACGCCGTAGAGCAGGTATATAACCATTATTCCGAAAGCCATAAATGTAAGCGAAGCAGCCATGTAAACCATTGTCGTCTTTGCGGTCTGTACCCGCGGCTCCCTCAAAATAGATATGGCGTTGGAAACCGATTCAATTCCGGTATAGGTGCCGGCGCCCATTCCATAAGCTTTTAAAAAAAGCGCTGCAGCCCCGAAAAGCCCGAGGTTCATGTTTATCCTGGCTAAATCCCTGTATCCCGTATCGGCTACAACCGGCAGATTGGATACATGCACAAAAAATCCATACAGGATCAGGAAGGTGTGCGTGAGTATAAACAATATGAAAATCGGTGCGAGAATGGATACTGATTCCTTCACCCCCCTGAGGTTCATTATGATAAGTACCAGAATGCAAAACGCCGAAAAATATATTTTATATCTGAGCATGCTCCCGGGCATGAAGCTGAAAATGGCGTCTGCTCCGCTGGCTATCGAAACGGCTATCGTAAGAACATAATCCACCATAAGGGCGCACCCTGCGACCATTCCGATAGAAGGGGATAATAATTTGCTCGCTACGATGTATCCCCCCCCGCCGCCGGGAAAGAGTTTTATTATCTGCGAATAGCTTGCGCTTATGATTATAATAGTGACCGATGTCGCAATACCGACAAAAAGGCCTAAAAAGGGATATTTAAGAACTACCCTGAAAGCCTCTTCGGGTCCGTAGCAGGAAGACGAAAGAGCGTCCGCACCCAGGCCGATCCAGGCAAAAACGGCGATTAACGATAATTTGTGAAAAACGGACCTGTCTTCAGGGTTTCTTGCTTCGCCAATTATCAGAGAGCGCAGCCTTGTGAATATTGACTGCCTTTCTCCGGGTTCGGAAGTCCCCCTTTTATCAGCCATTAATTTCTCCGGATGAATCCACTGGTTTTTGTCCATAAAATTGGGATTCTCGTTTCAACCGATTGTTCACCCAAGATTCTAATTTCATAGAGTCATTTAATCAAGAAATTTATTAACCTTCGAGGACTTTCATGCTGAATGATAAAAAATCCGAGATTGGAGCAAGAATTAAAAGCCTGTCCTTCGGCTTGATTACTGTTTTCCCATTTACCGGGAAAAATATTCCATCCCTGTAAATCAGGATTATCAGCATTTTATCCGATAACTCAAGGTCCATAACCGCTTTATTGACTATAACGGAATTTTCAGGAACCTCCACTTCATTCAGCTCGCCCTCGATGTTCCCTGTTTTTTCAAATTCTATCGGATACTTGATATTGGAAACTCCCGTATCATAAAGATTCAGGAATTTCGCAAGGGAGGGAATTGTAGTGCCCTGAAGGAGAACGGACGCTATCACGATAAAAAACACTATGTAGAACATTTCATGAGACCCCGGAATTCCTGCAAGGAGCGGAAAAGTTGAAAGGATGATCGGCGCCGCACCCCGGAGTCCCACCCATGAGATAAGAAATTTTTCCCTGACGGAAAACTTTTTCGTAAAAGCCAGGCTTAAAAATACGCTGGCGGGCCTTGCAAAAAATATCAGGAAAAGAGTCGCCGATATGCCCTTCACGGATTCCGGGATTATCTGGGAAGGATAGATCAGCAGACCCAGGCATAAAAACATCACTATCTGGGCAAGCCATGAAATGTTGTCATGGTAGCGGAGAATGTTCCTCTTATATAATATATCGCTATTACCCAGGTACAGTCCGAGAATATAAACCGACAGGAAAGGATTCCCGCCGAGCATATCGACAAGTCCGTATGTAAAAAGCACAAGGCCTACGGTCAGAACAGTATAAACGCCCTCGTAATCGAGCCTGACAAATCTCTTGAGAAGATATACCGATACGACGGAAACCCCGAAACCGACGGCTCCGCCTATAACGAACTGCTTGAAGAGAAAGATTATTATACCCGCCGGGTTCATCGAAGGTGTGCTGATGAAAAGTATGATCGCAAGCGTCAGCGTAACCGACATAGGGTCGTTCGACGCCGATTCGAATTCAAGCACGGGCCTGAGCGAACCTTTCAGCAGGACATTTTTTGAACTTAAGACCGAGAAAACAGAAGCGGCGTCGGTAGCGGATACAATGGCGCCTATCAGCAGCGCGTTTATAAGTGAAAATCCGAGGGCGAGGTAAAGGAATACGCCTACAATCAGGCAGGAAATGACTACACCAAGGGATGAAAGCAGGATCCCCTCTGTTACCACCGGTCTGATCGTTCTGAACTGGGTCCCGAAACCGCCTGAAAATATTATGAAAGCAAGCGCTATTACGCCTATCCTCTGCGCAATCTCCGGATTAGTCATGCTGATCCTGCCCAGCCCCTCAGGGCCGGCAAGAACGCCTATGACAAGGAACAATACAAGAGACGGCACGCCTAACCTGTCGGAGGCAAGGCTCCCGGCAATGCTCAAAAACAACAGTATGGAAATAATAACTATCAACGGATCCATACTGTAATATCGGGGCCGGATCGCTATTTATTTAAACCTTCTTGTGCCATGCCTCTACTTTATTGGTCCATTCCTTGTCGTGCTTGGAATGCATTATTATTTTCCCTTCCTGGATATAAATAACCTCTTCACAGATATTGGATGTGACATCGGCGATCTTTTCGAGGTTTTCTGCAATCCTGATGAGCTGAATCGATGCTTCTATGAGAGTGGCATTGCTTACCATGTAAGTAATGAGTTCCCGGAGAATCTGGTCCCGGTAATCGTCGACTATGTCGTCATGGGGAAAAACTTCAAAAGCCAGGTTCGAATCCTCGTTTAAAAAAGCGATAACGCTGTCATCGAACATTTTAATTGTTTCCGCAAGCATATGCGGAAGATCGATGAGAGGCTTGACCGGAGGCCGGTCTATAAGGTAAACGGAACTCTCTGCTATATTTACCGCATGATCGCCCATTCTTTCAAGATCCGTGATCATCTTTGAGATCATCATTACCTGCCTGAGCTGCTTGGCTTCAGGCTGGAAGCGCGCTATAAGGCTTATGCATTCCTCGTCTATATCTATTTCCGCCCTGTTAATCTGTGGCTCCAGATCCGCAATTACATGCCTGGCCATCGGCGCGTTTCGTGTTAAAAGGGCCTGGACCGATTGCTCGATCATTTCGCGCACGATAGACGCCGATTTAACGATTTTTTGTTTTAATTCATTGACCTGCTGCTCATGCATAAGCATCTCCTATCCAAATTTTCCACTCAGGTATTCTTCTGTTCTTTTATCCTGCGGCACTGTAAATAACTTTTCTGTCGTTCCATATTCAATCAGATCGCCCAGATACATGAAAGCCGTATATTCCGAGACCCGTCCTGCCTGGGCTATATTATGTGTAACCAGGATAATGGCAACCGTGTTCTTCAGCTCAACTATCAATTCTTCGATATGAGAGGTCGCTTTGGGATCCAGGGCCGAAGTCGGCTCGTCAAGAAGCAGAACATCCGGATCCATGGCAAGAGCCCTTGCAATGCAAAGCCTCTGCTGCTGGCCGCCCGATAAAAATGTACCCCTTTTATTAAGCTTATCTTTCACTTCTCCCCATAGCGCGCTTTTTGTAAGAGAAATTTCTACTATCCTATCGGCATCCGCCTTTTTCAAGTGAATGCCGTTGAGTTTATATCCGGCAATTACATTGTCATAGATCGTCATGGTGGGGAAGGGATTCGGGCGCTGGAACACCATTCCTATCCTTCTTCTTACAAGAATAGGATCAATCAGGAGAAGATCCTCGCCGTTTAACAGTATCTTACCCTCAACCTTCGAATTGGGAGTCAATTCATGCATCCTGTTAAAACATCTTATAAGAGTCGATTTCCCGCAGCCGGAAGGACCCATGATGGCATGAACTGTATTTTCATAAAAATTCATAGTAATATTATTCAATGCCTTCTGGTCTCCGTAATATACGCACAGATCCTCAACATTGAGAATCGGATTTAAAACTTTACCTTCCATTTGCTTGCCACCACCTTCGCTATTAAATTTAAAAACAGGACGAATGCCACCAGTATAAATGAAGCTCCCCAGGCTATATTCTGCCAGTCCGTATAAGGGCTGGTCGCGTATGTAAAAATAATATGCGGTATAGTTTCCATTGGCTTAAAGGGGTTTAGCTCCGTATAAGGGTTTCCAAAAGATGTAAAGAGGAGGGGAGCAGTTTCTCCCATAATACGAGCGATTCCGACAAGAACTCCCGTAAGTATACCCGATAAACCGGCGGGAAGGACTACTCTCAGCACGACTTTATAGTAAGGGACCCCGAGGGAATAGGCCGCTTCCTTTACGGAGTAAGGTATAAGCTTCAGGGTTTCCTCCGTGTTTTTTATTATCAGGGGGAGCATCATCATCGCCAGGGCTACGCTGCCCGAAATTGCCGAGAAACCGCCCGAGGGCAGGACTATCCATACATAAGCAATGATACCGAGGATAATGGACGGGACTCCCTGGAGAACGTCCACGGCCACCCTGGCAAATTGCCCGAGACGGCTTTCCTGGTTTTCCGAGAGATATATCCCTGAAAGTATCCCGACCGGTATCGCTATCACTGCGGAGATGGATACAATAATTAAAGAACCCACTATGGCGTTGAAAATTCCTCCGCCTAATTCTCCTGTAGCCTTGGGAAGTTTTGTAAAAAGATCGAGGCTTACAAATAAAATTCCGTTTTTAGTAATATAAAAGAGGATAAGAATCAGCGGAACAACGGTAATCAGCGACAGGCCTATGATAGTTATAAAAAATATCCTGTCTTTTAAAATATTCAACCTTACGGATTTTTTATTTTTATCATTGTTTTGCATCGGCCTAATCCTTAACACTGGCTTTTGTAATGATATATCTGCCCGCTATTCCGAATACTATCGTGATTATAAAGAGGACAAGCCCCATTTCTATCAGGGCCGAAAGATACATGGGATCGGCGGCCTCCGTGAATTCATTGGCGATTATGCTGGCGATCGTATGGCCCGGCCCGAAGATATTGGTCGGCATAAAATATGAATTCCCGATTACCATCGTTACCGCCATTGTTTCCCCGAGAGCCCTTCCGAATGAAAGCAGTATTCCGGCAATTATTCCAGAACCCGCATAGGGAATAACTACTTTTCTTATAACTTCAAAACGGGTCGCCCCGAGTGAATATGCTGCTTCCTTCAGGTCGTTAGGGACCATCCCTATAACTTCCCTCGATATTGAAGCCGCAAAAGGTATGATCATTACCGATAACAGGATAGCGGCGGCAAAAATCCCGACACCCAGGGGTGTGACGCCTATCGATGCTTCGAATCCCCTTATTATAGGGACAAGAACGAACAGCCCCCACATGCCGAAGATAATCGACGGAATTCCGGCAAGGAGTTCCATCGCTGAATTAAGGATTGTGGCAACAGGGCCGGAGTGGAAATATTCTCCGAGTATCAGCGACACCGAAAGCGAAAAGGGTATGCATACGATTAAAGCGATTATCGAAGTTAAAAGTGTGCCGAGCATGAACGGGAGCGCTCCGAACTGCCCTCCGAGAGGGTCCCAGGTCGAGGTTCCGAAGAATAAAACCCCGAATTTTCTTAGCGACGGCTGAGCTGCAATAAAAAGGCTTATAAAAATCGCCAGCAGCATTATGCAGACTATCATAACGCAGATCAGCACTGCCGTTTTAAAAGAACTGTTATAAAATAATTGCAGGGGATGGGACTTGCGTCCCGCCCCGTTATCTATTAAATTTTTAGTGGACCTGTTTTCCATGATAAACCACCGAATTAATTAAATCTTCGTCTAATTTGACCGCTTTGGGAGGAAGCTTGCCATACAATAAAGCTTCGTTGTACTGCTGGCCTTCATGCACCATCCACCAGATGAGGTCTACGGTTGCTTTTACCCTGTTTAAAGGCCTGCCGCCGAAAGACTGTTCTTTGTAGAGGATAATCCATGTAAATGTGCAGATAGGGTATCCCTCGGGAGAAGCCGTGTCGACGATCGATGCCTGGCCGTTAGCGGGAAGATCGACGTCTGCAGCTTTCATTACAGACTCAAGGCTTGCTGTGATAAATTTGCCGCTCTTGTTCTGGAGAGCGCCCATAGGCATGCCGTTCTGAACCGCATAAGCCTGTTCAACATAACCGAAACCGCCGGGTACCTGTTTGATATAAGCCGTTACGCCGGGGTTTCCTTTTCCGCCGATACCTACCGGCCAGTTAAGGGACTTGCCCTGTCCGACTTTGGAAGCCCATTCGGCGCTTACCGCTGTCAAATAGCCGCTGAAAGTGTATGTCGTTCCGCTGCCGTCTGAACGGTGAACGACAGTTATAGGAGTATCCGGGAGAGTCGTCCCCTTATTGGCTGCAATAATCGCAGGATCGTTCCATTTCGTGATTTTGCCGAGATAAATGTCCGCTACGATTGCCGGGGTGAAGTTAAGCTGGGGATTTCCGGGCAGGTTGTAAGTCAGTACGACTGCTCCAAGGCATGTGGGTATATGTATGACTTCATCCTTTGCCGCCTTTTTTTCACCGGCGTTCATCGGAGCATCCGAAGCTCCGAAGTCGACGGTTTTGCTGATAAGCTGCTGTATACCGCCGCCTGAGCCGATGGCCTGGTAATTGATTTTCATCTGCTTTACGCTGTAATATTCCTCGAACATCTTAGAATAAAGGGGGTAAGGGAAAGTAGCTCCCGCACCCAGTAATGAATCGACTTTGTCTGCCGAAAAGCCGGCTGAAGCGAAAAGCAGGAATGCTGCTGCAGCTAATATTATCTTATTCATGAATTTCCTCCCTTGTTAATATAAGGGCAGGCCCTTCCGGCCCGCCCTATAATTATAATACATTTTTTGTAAAAAGTCTTACTGCCATATTGTAAAGTTGAGCTTGTAAGCGAATTCAAGCCAGACAAGCCAGTCCGAGCTGGGCTGTCCGTTCTGTGTGAGATAAAAACCTACCATAGGTTTCATTGTCAGGTTGTTAGCGTCGAGCTTTATGCTGCCGCCGACATAAAGGATGGAGCTTGAAACGTCGGCAACGCTCTGGCTCGCATTAGGATTAAAGTAATCGTACCTGATCATCGGCTCTACAGCCCAGTCGAAGAATCCGTAACCGAGAGATACGCTGAAAACGTCGCCTATATAATCATAAGCTGCCGCAGAAACTGAACCGTTGTTGGGTGCTGCCCAGTTGTTCGTGCTTGTTTCATTGATGTACTGGACAAGGAAGTCAACAGGTATGCCCATTACGTTCTTTGCAGAAAGCATAACATCGAATGAGGTTTCAGTGTTGTTGATCTTTCCGCCGATTGCGTTATCGTCATAACTGTAAACCCTGTATGTTCCGCCGATCATTGTGCCGTCGAGGGGGCAAAGCCATGCTGAAGCCTGGTAAGCGAAATTGTTATCATTGGTCTGGCCGACCGGATTGTTTTCAGGGAAACCGTTATTGTTGAAATACCTTGTGTAGCCGTCGCCGTCAAGCATCTGGAGTGAGTAGAAAATAAGATACGAAGTCATATTGGGTATCGGTAAAAGTTTTCCCGAGAGGCCGAATCCAAAATCCGCGGAAGCTGTAGGTTTAACACCTGTGTAGTTTGTACTACTGAGCATTCCGTTCCCGGGGTTGTCGCCAGGATACTGCACCTTGGTGTACAATTCGGTTGCGTCCTTGATAGGAAGAGCGTAATTCCAGAAAGCGATGTTTCCGAAATACACGGGCTGGAGACCGCAGTCGAACACGATAGCGCCGAGCTTGGTTGTGTTTGACTGGCCGGTTGCATCTACTGAGTCATAGCTGATCCTGAGAAGGTCGTAATCAAAGTAAGCGTACTTGATTATGCCTGCAGGGTTGTTGGTGGATGCGTTGGCGAAATCGAAAGTTACCCTTTCCTTGATCGGGTCGCCCCAGTAATCTGTGCCGAGGTCACCGCTGATGGTAAGATAAGCCCTTCCGAGGAAGAACTGGCCGCCCGGGTTAAAGAACGAGCTATTGTAGGTGGGCGAATACTCGCTATACTGCAGTGTGTTAGCGTCGAACCAGGTTTCTGTCTCAACTTTTATCGTTGCACCGGCGAACGTTGCGATTGAAACAAGAACCAGACATAACGTCAGAATCCTTTTCATGATCTATACCTCCAAAATTGATTTAATACATTAACTATAATAAAAACCGCAAATATTTTAAAGGGGCGGTATGAATACCCGATGAAGGAAATGTTAATTTTGGGTTAATTAAATGGAGTTTATTATCTTCGGGTATAGAAAACCTTTAAACAATTGCGCAATTTATTTCAGAATGGCATAATAAATATAATAAATATTAAATTAAGGAGCGTCATATGTCACCGGAAGTCATAAAGGGACCCCTGGTCGGCATAATAATGGGCAGCGATTCCGACCTCCCGGTAATGAAGGAAAGCGCCGAAATGCTTGCATATTTCGGCATACCTTATGAAATTACCGTCATATCCGCTCACAGAACGCCGGAAAGGGCGTTCGAATACGCCCGTTCGGCGGAAATTCGCGGTCTTTCCGTAATTATCGCGGGTGCCGGCGGGGCGGCACACCTTCCGGGGATAATAGCGGCATTGACGCCGCTGCCCGTGATCGGCGTGCCTATCCTGTCAAAGAGCCTGTCCGGGATGGATTCGCTTTTTTCAATTGTCCAGATGCCGAAGGGAATACCAGTAGCCGCTGTGGCGATCAACGGGGCTGCTAACGCCGGGATACTCGCTGCCGAAATGCTCGGAGCGGGCGGCAATGCGGATCTTAGAGGTAAAATAAAGGATTACAAGGCAAAATTGAAAGATGAAGTGGCCCTCAAGGCAAAGAATGTAGAAGAAAGTTTTAAAATTTTATAATACAGGCTTCATCGCAGAGACACAAAGTACATGGCGGATATATGAAAAAGATTTTTCTGTTTCCTCTTTTGATCATCCTTTCGATATTGACGGCCGCTTGCGCGGCCGGACCTATACAGAATTATACTCTTACCTATAATGCCAACGGGGCTTCCAGCGGCAGCGTCCCTGCCGATAATAACACCTATCTCCAGGATGCAACAGTTACTGTAATGAGCAGTACCGGAAACCTGTTAAAATCCGGATATTTCTTCTACAGCTGGAATACCCGGTCCGACGGGTCGGGTACGTCTTATCAGCCCGGAAATACATTCCAGATAGGTCCGGCAAACGTTATTCTTTACGCGGACTGGACTTCATCCGGATCAGTCTGGACATCTGCAGCCCTTCCCGACTTTGCCAACTGGACTTCTGCCGCCTACGGGAACAATACATTCGTCGCGATCGCGCAGTTAGGCACAGCAGCTCTTTCTTTCAACGGTTCGAGCTGGACTGCCGCATCCCTCTCCAATTTTTCCGACTGGTCCAGCGTAGCCTACGGCAACGGTAAATTTGTAGCGGTCGCATACGGCGGGACGACAGCAGCGACTTCTCCCGACGGTTCAAACTGGACGGTCAATCAAAACCTACCGGCTAATGCCGACTGGTCATGCGTGACATTCGGGGGCGGTAAATTTGTGGCTGTGGCTTACGGTGGATTGGCGGCGGCTTATTCAGCAGATGGGATCGGCTGGAATTATGCATCGCTGCCTTACTCTGCCAACTGGTCGTCGGTTGTCTACGGAGGCAGCGGTTTTGTCGCGGTAGCCTATGGCGGAACTGCGGCAGCGTATTCTCTCAGCGGCTCAAGCTGGGCGGCCGCTTCCCTGCCCGCATCGGAGAACTGGAGCTCTGTTGCTTACGGTAACGGAATTTATGTCGCTGTTGCGGAGTACTATTCAGCATACGCCAGTTCGCCCAACGGCTCGACATGGTCACCGCAAAATCTTCCCGCAGCTTCCGGCTGGTCAGGTGTAACCTATGGGAACGGAGGGTTTGTTGCCGTGGCCTACGGCGGCACGGCAGCGTTGACTTCGCCGGATGGCACGAACTGGTCATCTGCAACGCTTCCGGGTTCGGCGGGCTGGTCATTTATAACTTTCGGCAATAATTTTTTTATCGCTGTAGCCGACAGCAGTTCGATTGCCGCTGTTTCTCACTGAAATTAATTATCGAATTCAAGAATAATTCTGACTCCGTTCTCCCTTTCCATCCGGATTGTTCCTTTTAACTGTTTTGCAAACATGACGGCCCTCATGAGAGGCGCTGACAGCGATGATTTAAACCCACGTCAGAGACAGGTATAATTTTATTACTTTTTAATTTCATTTTCGAAATACTTAATTGTCTTCTTAAGACCCTCAAGCAGGGGAATTTTAGGTTCCCAGCCCAGCATCTCCTTTGCAAGAGTGATGTCCGGCTTGCGTTTTAACGGATCATCGGGAGGAGAAGGCATCCTGATAATTTTAGATTTTGAATTGGTAAGATCAAGAATAATTTCAGCTAATTCGATCACCTTGAATTCCCCGGGATTGCCGAGATTAACAGGCCCTATAATTTTGTCGTTCTTCATCATCATAAGGAAACCGTCTATAAGGTCATCCACATAGCAGAAACTCCTGGTCTGTTCTCCGTCCCCGTAAACAGAAATATCCTCGTTTTTCAACGCCTGGATTATAAAATTAGAAACAACCCTGCCGTCGTTTGAAAGCATCCTCGGTCCGTATGTATTAAAAATCCTTACAATCCGGATATCGACATTATTCTGCCTGTGGTAATCCATGAAGAGAGTTTCGGCGATCCTTTTGCCTTCATCATAACAGCTCCTTATACCGCCGGGGTTGACATGCCCCCAGTAGGTTTCCTTCTGGGGGTGTTCCAGGGGATCGCCGTATACCTCGCTTGTCGAAGACTGGAAAATCCTCGCATGAAGACGTTTGGCCAGACCGAGCATATTATAAGCGCCCATAAAATTCGTTTTGATGGTCTTTATCGGGTTTGCCTGGTAATGGACCGGCGAAGCCGGGCAGGCAAGATTA
This sequence comes from uncultured Brevinematales bacterium, assembly GCA_964533855.1. Classification (GTDB taxonomy): domain Bacteria; phylum Spirochaetota; class Brevinematia; order Brevinematales; family JAOACQ01; genus CAVYGN01. The sequence continues at coordinate 93,740 of CAZHNM010000006.1, read as the reverse complement.
AAAATCCAGTCCACTTCCACCATCAGGGGTTCTATTATATCATGGCGGATTATCTCGAAATTTTTATTTGGGGTAAGGTGGAAAATATTTACCATCCTGCCGGTATAAAAATTATCGGCGCAGATGACATGATTACCCTCCGAAAGTAATTTTTCGCATAAAAAACTTCCAAGAAAGCCGGCGCCGCCTGTAACAAGCACATTTCTCATTATAATCTCCTGCAGTTAGTATTATATAATGATTTAACCGATTTTCCAATATTACACCTTTTGAAGGAACGAAACCGGCAGTTTACCTGTAAGTGTTATTGAGCAACAGGCTTACGACAACCCCGTCGACCGGATGTGTGAAATTATAGCCGAATATTGATGATTTTGAATTCTGCCAGTGAAAATCCCCGTTAATTCCTTTGACCCATGTATCTGAAAAATATGATAATACGCTGTTAGTTCCGTCCGTACTTCCGAAATCGAAACTGTTAAAAAGTCCTATGTTTCCGGTATAATCGATTCCATCCTTATAATCACGATTCGTGTAAATTTTATAAAATACCGGGGTGAAAAGATAGGTCCCATCCCCGTTATCGAGAGGCTGCCATCTTATTATATCGATCCTCGAAATATCGTAAAGATTGATGACTTTCAAGGTTTTTCCCTTGGCGATGCTATTAGCAGCATTGGTTAACTTCAGTTGAAGCGTATTCGTAAGGTACAGCATGCCGTTTGACATCGAACCGTCTGAAAATATTACTCCCGCCTTCATCATCACAAGATAACGCGGTTTCTCCGCAGGAGGTTCATTGACATCCGTAAAAGAGAAATTGGAGAAATCCGTATCAGACACCGCAGGTTCCGCAGGGCTTGACGGATCTGCAGGAACTATCAGCCTGTTCGTGTTTGTATAGACCTGTTTGCCGGCGCAGAACACCGGGACATTAGAGAATAAAACTAGAACCGTCAAAGATAAAATAAATAATCTCTTATTGTTTTTCATCTTTATTTTATCGGCAGGGGAATAGGCGAGGTTTACAGTGCGGGGCAGCGGAGGGCTGCTTATTGAATAGGGGCTTGATTAATATCAACAGATTTTTAAACTCTCCGTGCCTCCGCTTCTCCCTGTGAATTTAAACCAGTCTGCCCTGCGCGATCTTCACCACCTTCCCGCCGACGTTCACGGTAATTTTCCCGTCCTCCACTCCCGCTTTGAGATAGAGAAGCGATTTCCTGCAGATTTCATAGCCCTGCTCGACCTTGATATCGATGCCGCCGGTTTTAAAGTAACCGTGTTTAACAAGATATCCGGCCAGGCATCCGTTTGCACTTCCTGTAGCCGGATCTTCGGGAACGCCGTAGATGTCGGCGAACATCCTGCAGTTGATCTGATTGCCTTTGTCATAAGTTTCAGGGCAAAAGATAAAAACCGGCCGGGCAGGCCGGCCGTCTGCGTCCCTGAAAAATTCCCGGTAGCATGCCATATTTATAGATGCTTTTTTGACGGAATTCAATGTTTTTAATGGTATTATCATGAACGGAAGTCCGGTCGATACTTCCTGGACCGGGTAATTCATATCTATCTCTTCGGTACCGAGATTGATGATCTTCGCAACCTCCCCCGCTTCATAGACCTGACCGAATTCCGGCTCCCTCTGGCGCATCCAAAGTATTCCGTTATCAGGGTTTCCCATGAAAGTTACCGGGATCTTACCGGCCTTTAAATTCAGGTCTATTTTCCCCTGAAATTTTCCGGGCATCTCAGTCCCGATTATATAAGCCGTTCCGAGAGTCGGATGACCGGCAAAGGGCACTTCCCCGGCCGGCGTAAAAATACGTACATTATAGCCTGCGCTATTATCCGTGTATTTCAGGATGAATGTCGTTTCTGAAAAATGGAACTCGGAGGCTATATCCTGCATCCGGGTATCAGGAATTTCTTTATCTAACAATACTACCGCTAACTGGTTGCTCGAGTATTTCTCATGGCAGAAAACATCGACTATGAAATATTCCATATAAAACTCCAATTTCCGCTGAGAAGATTACGGCCTTGTTACACGGTAAATTTCATATATCCCGGTATTTGGATTTTTCATGTGGTAATAAAGAGATTTTCCATCCGGCGATAAAGCTGGACCTTCAACAATCCCGGTAATTGCGCTTACCAGCTGCGGAGCGCCGAATACATCGCTTATATTTGAGCGCGCAGCCCGATAGATGCCGAACACTCCTGTTTGTGTATTATATTGAGTGAAGAAGAGTTCCAGACCATCGGCAGATATATCGGCAGCGTAAGAGTAATTACCGCTGTTTACATTGGCCATTATAGCAGCGCTGTCGGGATCTATAGTAAAACCGCTGCCGGATTTTTCAGCAACGACTATAATTGAAGTTGAAGGAATGCCGGTCCCGCTTGTAAAGTCGCCCTCGCTTAGATAGAGAGTAGATCCGTCAGGGCTTACATCGATATCGTAGTATAGAATAAGCAGTGTGCTGATTGTAAGGCTATTCAACGGCGTAATACCGGTAACAGTGCTGCCGTTCCAGGAACCTCCATAAAGAGTAGCGTACGAAGCCGGTGGATTGTAATTGGCCATAGCAATGTAATAAAAGTTGCCGGAATTGTCTATCGCAGGCGTTCCTGTAACTGCGGTAAGGGAATTAATAGCTGAAATAGGCCCCTGATAATGAAAATGGGTATCATCGATCCGGGTTGCGTAATAAACGGCTTTATATTGAGCGTTGTTGTTGAAGAAAAGGTAATTACTGTCGCAGCTGATGAAAGGCTCCATAGCATCGCCAGAGTACCCGCTGATTGTAACCGGTTCAGGGTTGCTCAAGCCTGTATAGGTGCCTGCTCCGGGTGAAGTGCCTCCGTTTGAAGTGACGCTGCAGCCGGATAAAACCGCTATGGCTATTATGGCAATAACAGCCGGTGTATGTTTCATAACGCCCCTCCGGGAAATTAAATTTTACAATCGGAATAATATAGCATCGCTTATTATAAAAAACAATGAGTTTTTGATGCCATTTATTTCTATTCCATAAATACTTCCCGGTTTAGTTTAATTTTTTTTTATTTGTCCGATATAAATTAAAGCAGGTAAGAAAAATAATTCAGGTAAGCCTAAAACAAGGATGTTGAAAATAATAACCAAGGAGGGTTACTATGGGACCGGCAATGGATTACCTCAAATCATTCAGGGAGCTTCTTAAACTTGAAGCTAATTATCTCTCGAGTCTTGTATCACAGGAAGAGGATAAGTATGAGGCTTTAAAGCAGGTGGATGTCACGAGCCTCATGAAGATCAACAATGAGGAGGATGACATTCTTCACAGCCTCGCTTCAATCGAGAAAAAAAGGAAGGAGCTGATTCAAACCCTCTCAAAAACTTACAGTTTCGATCAGAATTTATCTCTTTCGGAGCTTTTCAACCACATATGTTCTGACGATGACTCAGCTATAAAAGAAGAGCTTATGGGCCTGCGGACCCTGATCAAGGATGAAATAGGAAAACTCCAGATTTCCCTGAAGGAAAATTCAAATATTATTCAGGCAAATCTGGAAATAATCGGACTTACATTAAATTTCGCCAACAGGAATGCTCAAAAAGAAACATATGACTACAGAAATAAAAAAGAAAGCAGGGAGAGCATTTATTTGATCAACCAGTTGGCATAATTACCGCCAAGCTAAGGAGTTAAATATGTTGTCTACATTTTCCGGTATAGAAATCGGTAAAAAGGGGCTTATAGCCAACAACGCGGGGCTTGAAGTCACCGGCCACAACCTGTCAAACGTTGAGACCGAGGGTTATTCCCGACAGAAGGTGAATCTCACAACCTTCGTGCCGATTTATGAACCGAGCGCCAACCGGGTGGAAACTCCCGGCCAGTACGGTACAGGTGTCGTAGTTGAGGACATCCAGCGGGTAAGAGACCAGGCTATCGACGACAGGATCAATTTTGAAAAGGGCGGCCTCGGATACTGGGAAGCAAAACAGCAGTTTCTTCATCAGATAGAAATGGTCCATAATGAGCCTAACAAACCCAATATAAGGACAGTCCTCGATGATTACTGGGAAAGCTGGCAGAAAGTGGCTTCGGACCCGACAGAAAGAGCTTCGAGAGAGGAATTGGTACAGAGGACAAAGGTGATGGCGGAGACATTCAAGCATACTTACGATTCGCTCTCCGACCTGAGAAAGAATGCCGACAACCTTATCGGCCAGGGAATCAACGATATCAATCACATGGCCTCTGAAATAGCCTCATTGAATACGCAGATAGTCAAGTCTGAAACCATGGGGGACAAGCCTAATGATCTGTATGATAAAAGGGACCTCCTGGTAGAAAAATTATCCAAATCCGTGGATATCAGGGTGGAAAGAAACAACAAACATGAACTGATCGTTTACATTGGAAGCGAAAATCTGGTCCAGGGCGATATATCTCATAAAATAAACGGCGCAGGAAATCCGGCTAACGAAGGCTACCTCGACGCTCTCTGGGATGACGGAAGAAAGGTAAAGCTCGGAATGGGGGGTCTTGCCGGACTTTTCTCGGCCCGAGACGACGATCTGAAAAGTGCGATCCAGAATATCGATTCCCTTGCCCTGAACCTGACTGACGCTACAAACGAGATACACAGGGACGGATTCGGGCTTAATCTTACAACGAATAACGATTTTTTCAAGACCCTGCCAATTTCTCCCTATGCAAACGGCAATTATGATTTCAATAATACGGGACAGGTCAACGGGACAGCCTTATTCAAAGTCAGCGGAACAGAAAAGGTAAGCGGGAATACAGCCGTAGGTTCCGCAGGAACCCTCAACTTCGGCCCTTCAACCCCTAACGGCCAGGACATAGTTATAAACTATAAACCGGGTGATAAGGTCAAAGACGTCATGGACAGGATCAACCAGTCCAATGCCGGGGTTGTCGCATACCTTAACCACAGGGATGAACTGACTTTCAAGGCGAAATCTCCGGGTAATGACGCATATCCCGCCTTCACCCTCAGGCATGTAGAGGACAATGGGAATTTTCTTACAGGGATAACAGGGATGTTAGCCGCTTCGGGAGCGCAGGGGGCTTTCGATTTCCATAATGTCGGCGATATAGTTAAATTCAACGTACCAGCTTTCAATATTTCTCTGACTCCTGAAAAACACCCTTCGGCATGGCTTGATATTGACGACAAGATAGTGGCAAACCCCGACAGCATCGCCGCTGCGGCAGGCCTGGATACGACAGGGAGCGGGAAACCAGACAGGATAAACGGGATAAGCGATAACAGGACGGCTATTGCCATAGCAGATCTCAGGCAGAAACCACTCATGTTCGAAACCCGCTCAACTATGGGGGATTTTGTAAAATCTATGATAGGCGATATAGGCACACGCTCCGAATCCGCTAAAATCAATATGGATAAAAACGGGGCGGTTGTGGACAGCCTTGTCAATCTCCGGCAGGAAGTCAGCGGAGTTAACATTGATGAGGAAATGACAAAAATGCTCATGTTCCAGCATGGTTACAATGCATCGGCAAGGCTTGTCAGCACGGTAGACAGGATGCTCGAAACATTGATACACATGGGAGCATAGGCCGACTGGCACATAGGCCGACTGGCATGAGTAGCGCTAAAATCTCTTCGCTCTTTAAGCGCTACTAAGGAGGAGGTATTTATGATCGGAAGAGTTACACAGGGATATATGGTCAGCGATTTTAACAATAATCTCCATGCAAGGGAGGAAGAGCTGCAGAAATCGCAGAATCAGCTTTCTACAGGCTACAGGGTCAGCCTCCCTGGAGAAGACCCGGTCGCAACTATAAATTACATGGACTATGATTCAAGGCTTAAAGAAATAGGAACTTACAAATCGATAGTCGACAATGCCAAATCAAAGATCAATATGATAGATTCTTCCCTTGACAGCGTTACTCAGGTCATCCAGAGGCTCAGGGAGCTTGCAGTCCAGGGCGCTAACGGGACGTACACAAAGGAAGAAAGGCAGAATATGGCGGTTGAAGTCGATCAGCTTCTCAGGGAAGTTCTTCAGCAGTCCAATTCAACATACAAGGACAATGCTCTTTTCGGCGGTACAATGACAGACGAACCCCCTTTCAAGGCTGTTTTAGCGACTGATCCCGAAACCGGGGAGGAATTTCTCCAGGATGTAAGGTACATCGGCAATAACCAGACTCAGGTTGTTGAAGCGGACAGGGGTGAAAAAATCGAGGTAAACCAGCCCGGGAACCAGATATTCTGGTCAAATAATATGCAGGTATATTCTACACAGTCGGTTTCTGGATATACCGCCTCTAAAGATTCCAAAATAATCATAGACGGAAATACAGTAGATATAAGAACAGGCGATAATCTCGATATTATCGCGGACAAGATAAATAAATCCGGCTCCGCGGTGAAGGCATCCATCCAGACAAAGGGTGAGCAGAGCTATTTCACAATAGAGAGTACATCGCCCCACCAGATATCTCTGATGGATTCGGAGGGAGGAACTGTCCTCCAGGACCTTGGGATGATCGATCATGGGATGAATCCGCCTTATAACTATTCGCCTGCGGCAAGGGTTTTCACAGGCAGCATTTTCGATGCGATGATAGAGTTCAGGAAATCACTTCAGGCTGACAATGTTTTCCAGATCGGCGGTACGGCTCTCGGCCAGATAGACAGTTCGCTTGATAATATATTGAAGTTCCGCGCCCACATGGGAGCGGTATCCCAGAGGCTTGACTCCATCAACAACAGGTTCGGAACGGACGAGGTTTACCTGACGGATGCTAAAGATCAGTCAATAGGTACGGATATTTCAAAGGCGATGACGGAAATGAAGATGCTCGAATTCTCTCATGATGTCGCTCTCAACATCGGAGCAAGGATCCTCCCCAGGACTCTCCTTGACTTTCTGAGATAGTTTGAGTTAATTTATGTCATCCTTTAATTATTTGAATATTTTAGTTAATAGTTATACAGTATATTGGTTATAAACGGAGGAAACCGTGGAAACGATTAAGACTAAGGCTTACGGTGAGATCAAGGTGGCGGAAGACTCCGCGATCAGCTTTAAGCGCGAGATTCTTGGTTTTGAAAATTACCGGTATTATTATCTGATAGAAATGGGCGACCTGCCCAACTTTTACTGGCTGCAGTCCAAGGATGAATCTGAACTTGCTTTTATTGTTGTCAATCCCAGGTTATTCAAGCCCGACTACCAGCTCCAGATCGATGAAATCGATAAAGGCCTCCTCGAAATAGAGGAAGGCAACGAATTGACGGATTTTGTTATTGTCAACATACCCGAGGATATCAATAAAATGACCATGAATCTTCTCGGCCCGATCGTTATTAATGTCGATAAAAGGGTTGCAATCCAGGGTATTTCCCTGAACAACGATTACGGTACTAAAGTAAGGATTTTCCCGACGGTTGAGGAAGAAGTTACGCAAACCCGCAAAGAACAGGCAAACGCTGCAAAAATTTAAAGAGGGGAAACAGAGTGCTGGTTTTATCAAGACGCGAAGACGAGTCCATAATCATAAACGATGATATAGAGATTAAAGTCATCGGCGTCAAGCAGGATCAGGTAAAAATCGGAATCGTCGCCCCTAAAACCGTTAAAATATTCAGAAAAGAAATTTATGATGAAATACAGAGCGCTAACATAGCCGCGGCAAACGCCGCCGGAAAGGTTGGAGATCTGAAGGAAGCTTTGTCCCAGAAAGAAAAAAAGGGGGAGTAATGATTACTAAGGAAAAATTAGAAATGCTCCAATTTTATAATAAAGGCCTGGAACTATACAGGCTGAGAAAATTCGGCGAATCGAGAGATCTTTTTAAAAAATGCCTTGAGATACTTCCCGGAGACGGACCTTCGAAGATTTATGTTGAAAGGTGTGATGCTTTTATTAAAAACCCTCCTCCTCCCGACTGGGATGGCGTTTTTGTCATGACTACAAAATAAGGAGGAAGATATGCCCCAGAATATAGATCCCTATAAGGATTACCCGACAACCACAACGCTCAGCGACACATCGCTCTTTGACGGTATAATACGTTTTAAAAATTCTCTCAGGATCGACGGAGATTATACCGGAAAAGTCGACGCTGACGGTCTGCTCGTTCTCGGCCCCAAGTCAAAGCTGAAAGGCGACATTATCTGCGATGAAGTAATCATAGGCGGAGAAGTCAGGGGTAACGTATATGCCAGAAGACGCCTCGAACTTCTGGAAAGCGCAAAACTTTACGGCGATATTAAAACGGCCAAATTGAAAATTGCAGACGGAGTTGTTTTCGAAGGTCAATGCGAAATGGTACAAAAATAGTTAAAACGAGTTGACAGATTCTGTCTTTAAAAGTAAAATAAAAATTCATGAAATAATTGGCCTTGCCGTATGGAGGTAAGCTATGGTTAATGTTGAGAAAAAGGGAGAAGTTGTTGTTTTAAAAGTATCGGGAAGGCTTGAAATAAACCAGGCTCTGGAACTTGAAGAAATTATCAACGCTCAGATCAACAGCGGAAGTAAATATTTTGTTTTCGATCTCGGAGACGTTCATTACCTGTCTTCGAGCGGCATCCGCGTCTGCATCGCCACTCTCAGGCAGCTCAAGGACCTCAAGGGAAGGATGATATTATCAAATCTAAGTTCGAATGTTATTAAAACCCTCAAAATTGTTGAACTTGACGGCCTTTTCGAAATAATAAATTCTGCTGAAGATGCGGTCGATAAAGTACTAAAGTAAATGAGTTTCCGGTTAATTCTAGCCCTTCTCGGTTTTCTTATCTTAGTCGGCGGCCCTTCTATCTGGCTGTATTATAATATCGTCAAAAGAAAGAATTTATTGACAAGCCTGTTAAGACAGCCCAAGGAGAAAAGATTTTTCTGGTACAGGCTCCGGACTTCGGGGTTCAGCGTAAAAGCAAGCAACAGGGTAAAAGAAATAGATTACACATCGAACGGCCAGTTTAAAAACGTTTCATTAAAAGCTGATTTTTTAATCACAAAAAAGTCGAGGAGATATGTCGGGTTATTCGCCCCTGTTTACGATGAAAAGGAATATCTGAAGCATTTGCTCGCCTACGCCTCTGTCTTTGATACGAACGGAGTTATCTTCTACAATGAAAAGGAAAGAAACATTTCAGTCTGGGAATTGAACTAATTTCCTGCAAAAAGTCCATGCTCATAAGGAAACGGCTCAAGGGCCCTGGGAAGAAGGCCGTTGACATACGCCAGGAATAATCCGTAATTAACGGCTGCTATGCCGTTCCGTTTCAAAATATCAAGCTCTCCCATCAGGCTGTTCCTGGTTGCCATACACCCGCCGCAGGCTATTACAAGGGAATATTTCTTCAACTCCTGTTCATCGGGAAGCTTATGCACGAATTCAAATTCGACCTTCGACTGTATCATTTGCCTGAAAAGCCTCGGTATTTTCACAGTGCCTATATCGTCGGCCTGCTTGTGATGAGAGCAGGCTTCAAAAACTATAACCCTGCCGCCGGACGGGAAATCCTTAAGGGCAGAGAGGCTCCTGACAAAATAAGGAAGGTCCCATTTTTTTCTCGCAAATAATATTGAAAAAGACGTCATCTTTTGGAAGGGAGCTATATCTGCAGCAACTTTATTGAATACCTGGCTGTCGGTTATGACAAGTCCGGGTTTTATGGACAGGTTGTCATAAAAATATTTCAATTCCCGTTCCTTGACTATGAGAGCCGCGCAGTCCCTGTCAAGAAGATCCCTGATAGTCTCAACCTGGGGTAGAATCAGGCGGCCTTTCGGAGCGGCAAGATCTATCGGCGTTACAAGAATAACAAATTCATTTTCCCTGACCAGCCCCTCTACAGGGGTCAATTCCCTCACCAATGTATGAGCATGGACAATGATCTTTTCCCTTAATCTCTCAATCCCGGTTTTATTGATATTATCAACTGCGATGTAACCCGCTTTTCCGGAAGTAATTTTTCCAAGCCATTTCATTTTTTTTTCGTTAACAGCAAGATCTGAAAAAGTCGCAGCAATTATAAATTTCCTGTTCTGATCAATAAGATTATCGAGAACTTCCTCCTCCTGAACCGTTTGTTCCATGTCTCTTCTCGTTACTAATACCGGCAGATCGGCCTCGCTCAGACGCTCCAGGGTCTTTAATATCCTGAGCTCTCCTAATTCCCCGGTATCGTCGAGGCCTGCGGTATCTGTTATAGCGACTGGACCCAGCCCCGCCATCTCCATGCTTTTTGTAACGGGATCGGTCGTTGTGCCTGCAACCCCGGATACTATGGAAACGGGTCTTTCAAAGAGATTATTCATCAGGGAAGATTTCCCCGTGTTTCGCAGGCCGATCAGGACTATCCTCAGCTGTTCGGACAGCGGCGTACCGGTTATGCTCATTTTCCTCTCCCTGCGGAAAGGGCTATAGATGCAATGAGGTCTTCGTAATTATTTCCTATAAATACCGTTCCCCTGTAAACCGCCGCTAATTTAACTAATTGCGGCATACCGATCTGTTCGGATTCGAGAAATATAGGTTCTACATAAAGTATGTCTTTTCCGATAGGTATGAACTTGATATTCCCCCTGAACACTTTTGAGCCCTTCTGGCTCCACAGGGTAAAGAAGCTCGACATCCTGTCATCCTGGTTTATTTTCGTTTCTATCTGCATCGGCCCATAAACCGAACCGGTCTCTTCGGGATAATAAAGCGCCAGGTTCATTCCCCTGGAATAATATGCCATCATCCATCCTGAAATATTTTCCCTGCCCCTGGGAGTAAAAGGTTCGATGATAGAAAAATGCATATCATAATTTGTCTTAAAATCATCGGTTTTGAAGCTTGAAAGCATGTAATACGGTTCGAAATTGGTCACATGTTCCCCGTAAATATGCTTGGGAATGTCCCAGACATTGTCACCGTTATAAAAACTGTCCTCGTTATCAGTATGATAACGGCACATAACCTCCGACTGGAGCCGGAAGAGAGAGTGGGGGTAACGGAAATGGGCTTCAAGGCCTGCCGGAATTTCAGACTGGAAAACCAGGGGAAATATCTTTTTATAGGACATCGCGATAGGATCATTATCGTCGACTAAATAAAAATTAATATCTCCCGAATATGCGTCTACCGTTACTTTAACTGAATTCCGGATATAATTTATCCTGCCGAAGGGCGTATCGAATTTCTCCGCAAGGGGAAACCTGTCGCTGACAGTATAAGCATCTATGATCCAGACAAGCCTGCCTTTTAAAATTACAGGATAAGGATCGCTATCGTATTTCAGGTAGGGAAAAGCAGTTTTAATACGTTCGATAATATTATTATGGAACATAATCCTCGAATCTTTTGTAATGTAGCTTGAGAGGAGAATGTTTTTTTCTCTCAAGACAATGCTGAAAAGCAGTTTCGAGAATATATTTCCTACCGGGACCCCCCTTTCAAGGGAATAACGGTTGGTGATCCTGTTGGTTTCAGTAGTATATTCGAATTCATCAGCCTTTGTATTGATTATAATATAGCGGGAGGTAAGCTCACCGAAATATATCTGCGGAAAAACCAGATCAAATATGGGATATTTAGCCGGCCTGTCGATGCCTCCTACCCAGAAAACAGGGCTGCCGTCCTTATCTATAATATGCGCCGGAGAAACAACAACCCCATGTCCATGGGTATATCTCAGATGTATATTGTCCCAGTTTAGCGCCTCCGGAGGAAGATTTGAAATATTCAGCTCTCTTGCTGCTATTAGAACCTGAACCAGGTTTGTTTCTGACGGAGCCGCAGGTACCATATATGAGTCCACATCTACGTCGGCGAAATCGAAATATGTCTTGATGGATTGAACCTGGTCGACTACCTTTTTATACGGATCGCTGTCCCAGATCCTGAGCGAGTCTAACGATGTTGAAAGGCTTTTAATGCTGTTATCGAGAACCGGATAATAAACAGTTGTAAAGACCAGTCCGAAAGAGGTCCTGGTAGCGTCGATACGGTATTTCACAAACGGCCTCTGGAGCATAAGTTCATTGGGTTTTACAAAATAGTTTTCCATAATCAATGGGAAAAGGCCTGTCAGGCCAAAATAAAGAAGGCCGATAAGAATTGCAGAGGCAAAAACCTCGGCGATCCTGAGCCCCTTCAGAGACCTTAATATAAGGAAGAATAAAACAAGAATGACTAGAGCGCTCCAGATGACCGCGCCGAGGGCAAGGGCATAAAATTCCGAAAAGCCGACCCCGATTTTCATTTCGGGCTGGCTGACAAGGATCTCCATAACACAGAGCAGGTAAAATAATACCCATAAAACCATGCACAATGAAAAGATAAACGCTGTTCCGAATTTGAATCTGATTTTAGAACCGGCCGCTGACTGCCTGTTCCCGGAGAGGATGATATCGAAAACAAGTGTAAAAGTTATTATTATATTGAAAATGAAGAGCAATTGTCTGAGCAGCGGAAGTATGCCGATGTAAAAATAGGCGTTCAGATGGAAAAAAGGATCCGAATACCCTCTCATCGCCTCGAATGGATCTATGAGCAGCATCTTCCAGTTAGCTAATCCGTAGAATGCGCATGAAAGGCAGAGTGCAATGATCATAAAATTGAGGAGAGAATTCTTTTTTAATCTCCTGAGTATATAAAACCAGCCACCTGTTATAAAAAGTGAAACGATCATGGGTACAATAAACGCCATTGCCTCTAAAACTGCGGCACCGGTGAAAACACCGGAAAAACCCGTATTTACCAGCCAGAGCCAGTTGACAATCCATTGAAAAAAGAAAAGCCAGCCTGCCGTGAATAAGGCCGCCGCTATAAGGATCAAAAGAATAAAATAAAATATAAACTTTTTCATCATTTTTTAATTTCTATAAACGATTTTTCTGAAACAAGGACATCAACCGGATAATCCTTATCCGTATGCGGAAGTTCGTCGAGTATCTGGAAATCATAACAGACCCCTATGATTTTGTTTACCCTGCGGCTCATCAGAAACCTGTCAAAAAAGCTTTTTCCGTAGCCTATCCTGCTTCCGTCTTTCCCGAAAGCAATCCCGGGAATAATTGCGAGGTCGATATTATCATTGAACGGCTTTGTATCAGGTTCGGGAATATTATAAGCGCCGGGCTTGAAATCAAAGTAAAGGTCGTCGACTATATACGGAACGATATCCTTATAACCTATAAGCTTTGGGAACAGCACTTTTTTTTTATCCATGTATAAATCCCTTGCGAGTGGAAGCAGGTCCACTTCATTATTTATCGGGACATAAAGCAGTACTGAATTCTCATTTCCATTTATCGCTTTTAAAAGCCTTTTGATTACAGCACCCGACATGATTTCCACATCCTCTTTTGCCAGGGCTTTTCTCATTTCGAGGTATTTCCCGCGTAATGCTTTTTTCTTTTCAAATATCCCGTCCTGCATGTCACTTCGCCTTATTGGTATCCGCTTTTTCCACGGGCTCTTTTTCGAGCTCCTTGACCGCGTCATTAATATAATCGCGGAGATTCTGCGGAGCTTTATCAATCAATAAAAGAAGAACATGTACGGATGTCCTCGACCTGTGCGCCGTAATGGAATCAACGAGAGCTTTAACAACCCTTCCGTCGGAATAATTATCTATCAAAGCCGCATACTGGTGCATATATTCGAGCGCTACTTTTGAATCGGAGAGATCTCCAAGCGCCTGCAATACGCAAATCAGGCTTACATCGTCCTTGACTTCCCTGAGCAGCTTAGAAAGCGTTACGGCGTCCCCGTCATCCCCGATTTTTCCGAGGACCAGGACTCCCATGTCGAACAGATATTTGTATTCGGCCCTCTGCAGCGCTTTTCCCTGGTTTACTTCAGGATTGCTTTCGCCGACTATTTCCTCAACCTTGGGCTTTGCCGCGGATATTTTAAGAATGCCTATCCTTTTCAGGGCTGAAAACTCAACCTCGAGATCTTTGTCGTCAAGACTTGATATGAGCATATTCGTGTCGCTGACATTCATATAACCCTGATCATATTTACTTTTATGCGGATATTCAGTTATTTGATAGGAATAACCCTTGATAAAGCAGACTATTAATAATGCCGCAGCGACTTTCCATTTTTTGTTCATAAAATTCCTCCTTTTTTATATCTATTCGTTAAACTGGTCGAGATCGAGATGCAGGTAGGATCTCTTTTCAAGCATCAACCCTAAAGGGCTTAAATCTCCCTCGGATAGAAGAAAATGAGCCGCGCTGCTGAAGTTATAAGCGTCTTCAATCACTTCGATCGTCTTTTTGCCGTCGGCGTACCTTTCCCCGTCGATTTTTTTATCGAATTCAAGAACCTGGGACGCATTGACAATTATCTTTCCGCCGCGCTGATAATCGCTCAATATAAAGAGAATTTTCTTCGAAAACTCCTCGAAAAATTCCCTCGCTTCCTTGCGCATCGACCTCGAAAGCTGGCTTCTCTGAAGCGAATACTGGTTCGACCTCGAAGACCTCTCCTGAAGACTGACTAATGCGTCATTTTCCATCTTCTTGATCTCTTTTATAATTTTAAGGTATCCGTTCACGTTTTCCAGGATGTGGCTGAGTTTATAATAGGAATCGAGCAATTCCCTTTTCATATCGCTCCTCTTACCGTCAAGAAAAGCGATATTGAGCACTATCTTATTCGAATTGAACAGGAAGGAAAATTCCTTGTCAAAATAATCAGTCAGGCAGAGAGTAATAAAAACCCTGTCTTTAAGCTGGAAAAGAGATCTGATATCATGTGCTTCATTGAAGGAGTTCAATATCTTCCGGAGCTTGATATTGTTTTCCATGATCTGCAGGCCTTTCCTGATCGGATCGCTTTTACCCGCATCGATAGTTTCGGACTGCTGATCTTCTTCCTCCTGACCTCTTTGATCTGATCCCGCCTCTTTAACAGATTTCTCCTTTTTCAAAGCCCCTGCGAGTTCAGCCTTCCATTTCCCGGTGTAATAGCCTATGACGTCTTCCTCATTAAATTTAAGATAATTTTTAAAACTTTTACTCCCTTCGATCATGTCGTTCTTATAATACCAGTCTATCAATGAAAAAAGCTTCGGATAGACTTTCAGAAACACATAATCTATATTCGAATTCAGCTTCCTGATATTATCGAAGGTAACGGCCGGATCCATCCCGCGGATATTTTTTTCCGAAACAAGGGCGCTTTCGACGGCATTTTTCAAATATGCATGATAGGGCTGAATGATAAAAATTGATTTGAATATCTGTATCAGGATCCCCTTGATGTTCTTTACAAGCTGCCTTGAGTTTCTCATAGCTCCGATCTGGTCGAACAATTCGGTGCTGTAAAGATTATCGAACCTGTATATCAATTCATAATTATAAGGAAAAATATTATCTAAAAAAGAAGCTTTCTTGATCTCATTTACAACTAACTTGTCCTGGTAAAGCACGGATGCAAGTATCATCCTCGAATCCATCAAAATATTCTGAAACTGGTAAAGGATAAGTTCGCGGAAAGAATTTTTAAAATGTTCACCATTAAGGGCTAGAATTCCGCTAAGGACACAACCCATTTTCGATGAAAACCTTTCAATCCACTTATTGACAGGGTTGTCTTTTTGATTACCCGGCATGAATGAAGATTTTTTTTTGCCCCGCCTCTGCCGCAGCGTTTCTTCGCCGAACCTCAGCAAAATCGAGTCCCTTTCCTTTAAAATATTCTCTTTAGCAATTTTTTCTTTTTTTGATTCACCCTGCTTTTCCTGCTGTTTTCTACCCTTTTTATTGATATCGACGACCTTTCCGCCGGCTTTTACAAATTTATTGAAAATGTCTTTCTTCATGCTTTCATCGAGAGAATTGAGACCCAACTTTTCCCTTATCTCGTCTAACTTATCCTTGTCCATAGAAATCTCCCAGCCATTCGAAAAGAGACCTAGCCGAGCCATCCCTGATTTCTCTAAACCCGGCTTTATCGATCATAAAATCATAATTGCCATACTCTGTAATATCAAATATAAGAGTATCCCCGTCCATTTCGCATTTTATCCTTTCCGGCCTGCCGTCTTCGAATCTTTTTTCTATTTCTATTTTAATGTTTCGCATGAAATAAGTAAATATTATTTGTTTAATATAGGGGCCTTCCATGATCATTTCTTTTATTCCGGGATCTGCCGCCCTGTCTATTTTATCGAGGGCCATAAAAGCATAAATATAATGAGTCATCAGGACGGGGAAAGCATTATCGTACTTTTCATATACGACCCTGTCGTCAGGGACAATAACAGAATTTCTGCCGCTCGCATCCGATATAAAATCAAAAATATGCCTGTTCAGGAAGTTATCATAGACCTTTAATTTTATTATTTTATCCCTTCTGATTACTGCGTCGCCGCTCCCGTTAAGGTCATGGGAGGAGTTTTTAAGGAACAGAAAAAATTTGAAGTAAACCAGGTCCTTCGAGTTGTCAGGAATAAGGTCTGTCCTGACTGCGCAGGATTCGAGGATGATCAGCAGTATGAATAATGAAACCCGGAAAGCTTTTTTCATATTTTATCCGGTTATGGATGCTTTCCTGAAAAGAATGTGCGGAGCATATAGAGATCCCTTTTTATGGGTCCTGGATTCAATCGCTTCGATATCTTTCAGAAGATCGTAAACATTGCCGGAAAGCATCGTATCCTTAACCCGTCCGCTGACATGTCCGTTCTCCACGAGATAACCCAATTCCACATTGACGGAAAAATCCCCCGCGATCATATTCGACATGCCTCCGCCGAGAAATTCGCAAACATAAAGGCCGTATTTGATCGAGCCTATCATCTCTTCGAAAGAAGAACTGCCTGTGCCTACAACAAGGTTCGAAAATGAAGGAGAAGGCATAGAGGCCGTGCTTCTGGATCCATGTCCCGTGCTCCTGGCGTTCAGCCTCTTTGCGGTTGTAAGATCGTAAATAAAATTTTTGAATACGCCGTTTTCAATAATCGGCAATACGCCGGGGAGCACCCCTTCGTCATCAAAAGGATAGCTTCCCAATCCGTTCTCAAGCAGCGGATTATCGGTGATTGAAAAAGAAGGATCCGCTATGATCTGCCCCGTCTTGCCTGAAAGGACCGATATGCCCTTGAACAGCGTTTTGGCATTTGCGGCTATTTCTATAGATTCGAGAAGCAGTCCCAGGGCGTCGGGGCTGAATAATACGGGGAAATAACCGGTATTCATAGAGACCTTGTTCAGGGCGTTTTTATATCGCCATTCGATCGTGGAACATATATTTTCTATATCGACATCGTCATTATACGAAGCGTCCCCTTCGTCGACTGAAAGCAAACCTCCGCCTTGCGCCTCATCGACAAGCAGCATTCCTGCTGAAACGCTGAAAAATGTCGAATCGTAGCTTCCCCAGAAACCGTTCGTGTTCGTGAGGTAATTTCGTGAATAAGAGGCGGAAATGCCGGCATTGACCTTGGCTTCGCTGTCAATACTCTTGAGCCTTTTAATGATTTCCTCGCCGATTTTCACTGCCTTATGTTCGTCGTAATCTTTTACCCCCGGGTAAAACGTATTCATGGGCTTGAAATCAAGCGCCCCGGGCAGGTCGAAATCGATTTCATCACCCAGGCTGGAACTTTCCAGGGCGTTGTTAATTAAAATATCCTTATCATCAAGAGAGTTGATAAAAGAATTTCCAACACGCCCCCCGCCGAATACGCGAAGACCTATGCTGAACCTGCTGATGTCTTCGATCGATTTTAAATGGTCCATTTCAAAATCAACAGGCCGCGAGTGAGAATAGGAGGATATAACATCACCTTTAGCTACGGACGAACATATATCCTTGATCGTCCCTTCCATTTCCGAAAAGACCATTTTAGCCTCTCAAAGGGGATTATGAAAAATTACAGGGCGTTGAGCTCTTTCATTTTAACGTTTGCCTCGTCCTTGACATTCTGGGGGGTGGTATCACCCGTTATAACATCTTTGAGCCTTGACTGTGCTTTGTCCTTCGCGTCATTTATAAGAAAAGCTATATCATCGGGCGACATACCGGATTTCGCGACTTTTTCCCTGTCGGTATGAATAAACTTAATCAATAATATGTACGCTTCAGCGGTCTTCAGCTTAGCGCCGGCTGTCGGATTGGCCTTCTCATCGTCAAGGGAGGACTTCAGGACCGACATTACATTGTTAAAAGAAGTATCGTCCATCTGGTTGGTCGTTGCAGTTACCGAAGGTGCAGGTTTTACAACAGGTTTTACTTCAGGCTTCGAGGGAGGGGTCTGGGCACAAGACACAGCTAAAGCTAAGGCCGCACATGCGGATATAATAATAATTGCAAACCTTTTCATAATAATACCTCCAGGATATTTTTAAAAATTACCATTTGATCTTCTCTATGGCCTGCCAGGCCTCTTTTACAGTATCTTCCCTGTGGTTCGATGAATTCAAAGCTATTTTTAAAAGCGGTGGAAAACCCTTTTTTGCCCCGCTTCTTCCTAATATTTTTATCAGCTCGGCCGCTATGACGTCATCGTAATACATATCCTGGTCATTTTCAAGAAAATTATCCTTGTTATAATAATGATCCAGCAAATCTATGGTCATATCGATGACATTTTCGTCAGCATAATTATTATTGAAAATTTTCAGAATTTTTTTCTTTTCACCGTAATTACCAACGCTGGCAAGCGTGGCATATGCCAATTTCAGGTTCTCAGAAGACGCGCTCAAATCTACCGGCGTATTTATAATATTTGAATTTGCATCTTTCAGGGACTCCTGGCAGTAAAGAGCCGAACAGAACAAAACCGACAATAAAAATATCAGGGTTATTTTCATGTCTTTTACCATTTAAGTTTTTTCATCGAGTCCCATGCAGCCTTTATTGTTTCGTCCCTGTGAGTTTCCGGACTCATTACAGTCCGCAGAAGCACGGAAAAGGCCCTGGGATCGCCGAGATCGCCGAGTGTTTCAATCAAAGCCTGGGCAACCCTGTCATCGTTATATCTTTTCTCGTCAGCCTCGCTGAATTTACCCCGTCCCGATCCGTACTGGTTTTTCAGAAGATCGACAAGCTTGGGCACGATCATTCCCGAATTGCCTAAGGATGGAAGAATTTTAGCCGCCGCTATCCTTGTCTGCAGAACATTGTCCCTTTCAACCACATCGAGCAGCACCGGTATATATAGAGAATTTGAAGAGAGACCTATATCCTCTATGGCTATCACCCTTGCGTCAGGTGAAACTATCAGAAGTTTGGATGAAGTGTTTCCGCCCTTGATATCCGT
Source organism: uncultured Brevinematales bacterium (assembly GCA_964533855.1). Lineage (GTDB taxonomy): Bacteria > Spirochaetota > Brevinematia > Brevinematales > JAOACQ01 > CAVYGN01. Next base: position 74,462 of record CAZHNM010000006.1, on the reverse strand, counting down.
TTCCACCACATTCTGGAGGAAATCATATTTTGCAGAGGGAATGTTTGTAATCCTTGTCGCAAGAAACACGATCTTGAACTGCATATCAAAACTTCCCTGTTTTCCCAGAGTGTTATTGAACTCGGATGCGAGATAAGGTAAAATAGCGTCAGGAAGCTTTAAATCCTTGGGAATCGAGCCGATCGGAACATCGGGGCTCAAAAACGCGCCTATTTCCGCCTGCCCCATAGCCTGAGAGGATAAACCGAATATCATAAGAAAAGCCGGAATCATCAAGAATCTGTTCTTCATATTATACTCTCCTTAATATCTTTTTAATAAAAACTGTTAATTTCACGCTCGCCTCATTTTAACTTAAAGATACTAAATGTCAATAGATAATGCAAATTGGGAACATCAGTTGTGAAACTACCACAATTGATGGACTGACGGCCTGATATATTTTTCATAAACACTTAACACCGCTTTCATTTTCGATTGCGGCAATACTTTCAAATCTGCAGCCTTTATATTCTCCAGTATCTGCTCAGGTTTTGAAGCCCCGGGTATCACGCATGAAATCTCTTTAAACATCAATATCCACCTGATGGCCCAATTGGATAGCGGAATACCGGACCCGAATATTTTATTAAGTTCCGCTACGGCCTTCAAACCGGTTTCATAATCAACGCCGGAAAAGGTTTCGCCCCTGTCAAATGCCGCACCTTCCCTGTTAAAGGTCCTGTGGTCCTGCGGCGCGAAAATAGTATCCCTGGATAATTTGCCTGATAAAAGGCCGCTGGCGAGAGGCACCCTTGCGAGGATCCCGACATTTTTTTTCCGGGCCTCTCTAAAAAATAATTCGGACGGCCTGATCCTGAACATATTGAAAATTATCTGCACGGTCGTTACATTTGGATACTCTATCGCTTTAAGCCCTTCTTCGACTTTTTCAATGCTTACGCCAAGATTAAGGATCTTTCCCGATTGTTTTAATTTATCAAACATCACAAAGTATTCAGGCCTGTAATATATTTCAGTCGGAGGGCAGTGAAGCTGAATTAAATCTATGGTATCAAGCCCCATATTCTTCAGGCTGTCTTCGACGAATTTTGAAAGGATCTCCGGCTTGAAATTCTGCATTACATGGGGGTTTATCCTCCTGCCGCATTTTGTGGCTATATATACTCTTTCTTTTCTATTCCTGACTATTTTACCGACTGCCGCCTCGCTCCGGCCGTCGCTGTATACATCCGCAGTATCGATAAAATTTATCCCGTTATCGAGTGCCGCATTTACGGTTTTTTCAGCGATTTCAAAGCTGAAAGGCTCTCCCCATCTTCCGCCTAACTGCCATGTTCCCAGCGATATTTCTGAAACCTTGAACCCCGTTTTACCAAGATTCCTGTATTTCATAAACAACTCCTTTTATTCCCTTATTAGAGCGCCGTATTTTTCCTTGAGCATGCCGATGAGCTTTGTCATTACATTGTTTACTTCATCATCCGTGAGGGTCTTTTCAGAGCTCTGGAACAGGATGGAAAATGTCACGCTTTTTTTGTTTTCGCCGATCTGCTTGCCCTTGAACAGATCCGTATACTTAACATTCCTGATCCACTCATGGAAGCCTTCTATCTCGAGCATCAGGCCACGGGATAATAAATCATCATTTACTATGATGGAAATATCCCGGCCGGTCGGAGGAAATCTGCTTATGTCTTTCAAATCCGTCTCAAGGTCTAACAATTCTTTAAGCCGGGATGTGTCTATTTCACATATATATGCGGGAAACCTCAGGTCAAGCTTTAAAGCGATATCCGGGTGAACCTCGCCTGCAAACCCGATCGCTTTATCAAGAGCATATATTTCAGCCGAATTTACAGGGTGCAGGAAGGGTAATGTTATCCGTTTATAATCTATTTTTTTTACACCCGTCTTCAGAATAAGATATTCGAGAATTCCTGTTACCGAATAATAATCATAGCCGCTGCCGAACATGACAAAACCGGCCTTTCTGGTTTCCGTAAAATTGTTTTTCTTCCTGTGGAAAGTCCGCCCTATTTCATAAAACCTGGCTTCTTCGATATATGCGCTCTTTGCATTATACTCGATGGTTTTTAAAAGCCCCGGAAAGAGATAATTTCTCATTAAAGTGGCGTCCCCCGACAGAGGGTTCTGAAGTTTGAGCAGGTTCTCTTCCCCTGTTTTAAAAAAAGCCGTTTCGTTTTCATTTGTGAAGCTGAAGTTGTAGCTTTCGGTAAAGCCCTGGCCTCTTAAATTTTCCCTCAGGAACAGTTCCTCGTCCTTCCTGCCCCTAAGACCCTCGATATCTATAGGGGGCCTGAACATATTCTGGGGAATGTTGTTGTATCCATGAATCCTGGCCGCTTCCTCGACGATATCGATAACCCTTGAAACATCCGAACGGAATGTCGGGACCTTGACCTCGAGAGCATCCTCCCTCTTGGCAAGAATCGTGAAGCGCAGCCTTTTAAGTATCGATTCTATTGTCCTGAGCGGCATCTTTATACCAAGCTTGGAAGAAACATAATCCGCCTTTACATTAATAATTTTATCTTTGAAAATATTCACATATTCGTCCCTGACGCGGGATACGGCCGGCGTGCATGTCATCATTATGATTTCTGTCGCCCTTTCAATTGCGCTGACAGTGATGCCCCAGTCCGCAGTCCTTTCGAACCGGTAAGACGCCTCGGTTCTGAGGCCGAGCTTTTTGGCGGTCCGGCGGATTGAAACCGGGTCGAAATACGCGCTTTCAAGGAGGATATCAGCGCTATCCTGTATTACATGACTGTTCTCCCCCCCCATTATTCCGGCAATTGCCACGGGTTTTTTCCCGTCGGCAATAACTAGCATGCTTTCGTCTATTTCCCTTGGCAATCCGTCAAGGGTCCTGATCTTCTCACCGGCTTCAGCCTTTCTTACTACGATCCTGCCTTCTTCAAGCCTTGCAATATCGAATGCATGCATGGGATGCCCCGTTTCGAGAAGTACATAATTCGTGGCATCTACAATATTATTAATAGCTCTGATCCCGCAAAGTTCAAGCTTCCTTTTCAGCCATTCGGGCGACTCGTCAACCCTGATCCCGCGCAGCACCCTGGCGGAATACCTCGGGCAGAGGTTCTTCTCTTCAATAGTAATATCCGGAATTTCTTCCGTTGTTTCATATGCCGAAGGGCTCGGGATATGCAGCTCCTTGTCGAGCATTGCGGCTATTTCCCTGGCAATCCCGATGACAGAGAGGCAATCCGACCTGTTTGACGTCAGTTCGATCTCAAGGAGGTAATCCTCCTCGGTGTAGATTTCAAAAAACGATCTTGCTTTTTTTTCATCTTTGCCCAATATCCATATATCCTGGCTCTTCTCTTCCAGGCAAAGATGCTCCCTGGCAAGGATCATGCCTTCGGATTTTTCTCCCTTTATCACCGCTTCCTGTATAACAGCTCCGCCGGGCAGTACCGTTCCCGGAACTGCGATTACAACGTAAACCCCTTTTTCGAGAGCCTTGCTGTTTGAAATCAGGTTATAAGTATTCCTGCCTGCGCTGGCCGTCGCTATTTTCAGGCTTCCAGACTGAGGGTGAGGCTGGATATCGCTAATCTTTGCCAGGAATATATTATTTATATTATCAGGGCTTATTCCAATCTTTTTAATACCCGTAACTTCCGGTCCTACTCCGGTAAGCCTCTGTGAAAGCTCCTCGACCGGAATATCTATAGGCACAAATTCCTTGAGCCAGTTATATGTAACTTTCATAATTCCTCCTATATTTATGCCCGCGGGTATGCCCGCAGGCCTATGCCGTAGCGAAGCGAAGGTGCCCGCCAGGGTATGCTCGTATGCCTATTTCACAAACTGGGAAAGAAGGCGCATATCGTTTTCATAAAACTGGCGGATATCCTTTATGCCATAAACAGTCATGGCCACTCTCTCTATACCGAGCCCGAAAGCGAACCCGGAATATATGTCGGGGTCTATGCCGCAATTTTCAAGTACGATAGGATCAACAAGACCGCATCCCATCAATTCAACCCATCCTGTCTGCTTGCAGACACCGCATTTTTTCCCATGGCAGACAGGGCAGGTAACGGCAAGCTCGGCCGAAGGCTCTGTAAATGGGAAATAATCCGGCCTGAGCCTAATATTTGTATGTTCTCCGAACATAAGCCTGGACCACAGGAGAAGGGTTCCTTTGAGGTCCGCGAAGGTTATGCCCTTGTCGACAACAAGCCCCTCCATCTGGTGAAATATAGGGGAATGAGTCGCATCGGCTGCATCCCTCCTGTAGCATCTGCCCGGAACCACTATCGCTATCGGGGGTTTTTTCGATTTCATAGTCCTTATCTGAACAGGCGATGTATGGGTTCTTAAAAGCTTCGATGATCCGAAATAAAATGAGTCATGATCGTCCCTGGCCGGGTGGTGAGGGGGTATGTTCAGCGCCTCGAAATTGTAATATTCCTCCTCCATCTCGGGGCCGTCGGCAACGCTGTAGCCCATGCTCTTGAATATTCCGACCATTTTGTCCTGCACAATAGTAAGGGGATGGAAATAGCCTGGAATCGGGACCCTTTCAGGGAGGCTGATATCGGGAACACCCGTTTTAAGTTTTTCATCCCTTTCTCTGTTCTCAACCTTTGCCTGCGCTTCATCTAATCTGCAGCTGATCTCGTCTTTTACCTCATTGGCAATTTTACCGAATTCCTTCTTCTCTTCCACGCTCAAATCACCGAGTTTAGCTAAAATGTCCTTTAATACACCCTTCTTTCCCAGGTATTTTATTTTTAATTCATCGATAACCTTCGGATCAGACGCTCCCGCCAGCTCTCTTGCCGCCTCTTCCCTGATCCTGATCAGTTCATCCTTCATATCCTCTATCTCCAATAAAAAACATTCTTCATTTTAAATTAAAAAAAGAATAATTACAAATGCTTTCATCCCTTTCCGGACCTCGTCAGCCCCAATCAGGGTGTTGATTTGACATTAATTTTCAGGAAAGATAAAATTTTTTGTCCAAGGAGGTTTTTATGAATCATCAAAAGACCGCTTTGATAACCGGAGCCAATAAAGGCATCGGCTTCGAAACAGCAAGGCGGCTCGGGATTAATGGATTTGAAGTTCTTCTCGGTTCCAGGGATGGACAGAGGGGCATGAAAGCCCAATCCGTATTAAAAACCGAAGGTTTGAACGCTCGCTTCTTACTGCTCGATGTTACAAAACAGGATACGATTGACGCAGCTGCCTCGTTTATTGAACAGGAATACGGCTCGCTCGATGTGCTGGTGAATAACGCGGGCATCTCCCTCGAAAAGGGCATATCCCCCAGCCGGCTGGAAACAGCTGTTTTAAAAGAAACATTCGAGACAAACTTTTTCGGTCTGTTCGCTGTGACCAGAGCAATGATTCCACTGCTTATAAAATCTGAGGGCGGAAGGATCGTGAATGTCTCGAGCGGCCTCGGCTCGCTTGAACGAAACAGCAGCCCCGAATCTGCAAGTCTTCTCGCGCTCGCCTATAACAGCTCCAAAACAGCCGTCAATGCCATGACTGTGCAGTTCGCCCGGGAATTTAAAAACACCCCTCTCAAGATCAATTCGGCGGCGCCCGGTTATACAGCCACGGATTTAAACGGTTTCAGGGGTACCCGTACTGTCCAGCAGGCCTCGGTGGTTATTGTCAGGCTCGCCACGCTGGATGAGAACGGCCCCACCGGAGGATTTTTCGAGGATACGGGCCCTGTTCCATGGTAACCGGTTCATTCCGGAATGACTTTATGAATAATCTGTTGTGAAAACATTTAAATTTATACTGCCCGCTGTATTTATCCTTGCACTCGTTTATATTTCCGACCGGGTCCAGCCTTTTTTCGAATTCAACCCCTATAATACACATTTAACTTACAAGTCTGTAACTACGAACGGCAGGACCCTCCAGACAGTTACAAATTCCATACAGTCAATATTGCCCTATAATCACGATTCATCGCCACTGGCGGATATTTATATGTTCACCGCCTGCGTGAAAATCATGCCACTGAGTTCAAAGGACGTCAGGTTTATAGCGGACGATTATCTATTAAGCCTGGCTGTCAATGGGAAACCGGTCCCGCTTGATAAAATCCCGGGGCAGGAAAGATATGATTTTAACAACGGCTTCACAATAAATCTGGCCCGCTACCTCACAAACGGTGAAAACAGCCTTGAAATGGTCATTTCGGACAGAAATAAGGGCAGGTACGGATTGAATATATACAGCATTCCATGCATTCAAAACCCTTATTCGCTTTTCTTCAGCCTTTTAATCCTGATTCTCATCGGACTTTCAGGGTATTTTTTTCTATCGTATTTTATTAAAGACAGGATCCTTCTCTGGATTGTTTTCACAGGAATCGCACTCCATGTCCACTATTTCGGATATACCGATTATAATGTCAGAACATACGATATATTCGAAGGAGGTACAGGCCATATAAATTATATCGAATATATAGTTAACAACCTGTCCATCCCGGCGCCTGACAGGGGATGGGAATACCATCAGCCCCCTTTGTATTACGCCTCGTCGGCTGTCGTTTATAAAATCGGAGAGCTTCTGAACGTCAATCATATCTATAAACTGCTTCAGGCTCTGACATTAGTTTATTTTACCGGATTCCTTTTTTTCGGGGTGTTGATACTGCGAAGGCTTTTCGGAAAACCCGTTATTTTTTATCTAGGCGTTATAATGCTGTTTTTCTGGCCTTCGGGATTTATTCATGCAGTGCGCATAGGCAATGACGGACTGCTATATTTCCTTTTTTCAGGGGGAATATATTTCATGCAGAAATACTGCCTCGACAAGGACATAAAAGCTTTTTACCTCTTTATTGTTTTCGCATTCCTCGCAATTATGACAAAGTCGAACGCGGTAATACTCTTCGTGGTCATGGGGCTGTTTTTACTATCGGAAATTCACTGGAAAAGAGGGTGGAATGGAAATCATGAAACAATAAAAAAAATCGGGATCATAACCGGAGTATTTTTAACCGGCTTTATGATCCATGCCTCAGTAAATTATTATTACGCGCTTAAAGAGGGAAGGCCCGACTGGTACCTCGCCGCTTTTTTAAACAACCCTGCGCAGGTTAACAGCGGTCTCTACGTCGGTGATCGTTTCATTAATTATCTTTATTTCGACCTGAAAACTTATCTGTCGGAACCATTCACATCGACCTGGGATGACCGGTTCGGAAGGCAGTTATAGAATCATAGCTGAAATTATGTCCTGTCTTCTCCTTTCCATGATTATAACGGTGATGTCCGGTTTCCTTATTTATATAAGAGATTACATCCTGTCAGCGGACACGGCCGGGAAATTTCTCAGAATGCCTCTTAAAATCCCTGCTATCAAGAGGAAAGGATTCGAAAATCTGCATGTAATGTCCGCCACATTCTTAATATCGATAATATTGATGGTATTATTCAGGATCCGGATACCCATGTCATGCCTGGCCGATTTCAGATATATTTACCCGGTCCTGCCGCCTTTCATTTCATTTTATCTTTTCACGATGCAGCAGGCCGGGGAAAGCGGACATAACTTTCTGCTGATGATATTATTCTACCAGGGTATTATCTTCTCAGCTTGCAGCGGCCTGTTTTTTCTCGGCCTGCCTGTCGGTTAAGGGCACTTCTAATAACCGCCCCTAATACTTTTTGTCGGCATACTCGAGCCATCCGCCGGATTTTACGAGCTCGGCGTCGAACGGATCGATCTTGAAAGGAAAAGATTCATCCGGTCCTCCCCCCTCTACCGTCAATACAAATTTATCGAGGTCTACCTTTACCGAAGCGCCGCTTTTGCCGTATTTTTCAAAAATCTTTTTAATTTCCTGCGCCGGAAGTTCTATAGCAAGCATACCGCCATTAAACATATTCTGCCTGAATATCCTGGCAAAACTTTCTGCGATAACCACATTGATCCCGTTGACCTCAAGCGCCCATGGGGCATGCTCTCTCGACGATCCGCAGCCGAAGTTGGAACCCGATATGACCACTCCTTTGCCCGGAAGATCCCGCTTCCTGTCAAAACCTTCGAGTTTCAGGTCTTCAAGACAGAAGGGCATCAATGCCTCTTTAGTGATCTCGGTAAGGTATTTTGCAGGTATTATTTCATCAGTGTTGATATCGTTTTTATTTAAAAAAAGGACCTTTCCGCCGAATGTTTTCATATAAATCTCCTTTGTGCCAGTTGGCCTTTGTGCCCGATAGGGTACTTGTGCCCGATAGGGTATGCCCGTTGGCCTCTTATAATCCCTTATACAGGATAGAATTTATGATGCTCCCTTTTATCGCTGTCGCAGCGGCAGTCGCCGGACTCATCAGGTGGACCATTCCGCCCTTTCCCATGCGCCCGTAGAAATTCCTGTTTGTCGTGGAAGCGCATACTTCGCCGCTGGCAAGCACGCCGTTGGACATCCCCAGGCACGCGCCGCAGGTCGGGTTGGTAACGCAGAAACCCGCATCCGCGAATATCTCGATAATGCCCTGCTTTAAAGCCTGTGTATAAACCTTAGGGGTCGCGGGAGAAAGTATCCCCCTGACTCCCTTAGATATCTTCTTTCCCTTAAGGACTTTAGCAGCCTCGATAAGATCTTCGAGCCTGCCGTTCGTGCAGCTTCCTATGTATACCTGGTCAACAGGAGTCCCTTCCATTTCCCTGACTGTTTTAACCTGGTCCGGTTTATATCCGAAAGTTACCATAGGTTCGAGATTACTGAGATCCATCTCGACTACCTTCGCATATTCTGCATCGCTGTCGGATTTCCATCCGGAATATTCCTCGAGAGCCTTCTCTTTAGACGGGTATGAGTCTTTGATAAATTCCCATAAATATTCAACAGTCGTCATATCGGGGTAGCATATCCCGCTGGTTCCCCCTGCCTCGATTGCCATATTGCAAAGGGTCATCCTCGATTCCATCGACATGCCGTCTACTATCGGGCCGGTAAATTCCATCACCTTGTCGGTTGCGCCGTTGACGCCTACCTGCGAAATGATATAGAGAATCACATCCTTGGCAAAAACCCCTTCCCTCAGCCAACCCTTCAGTGCAAATTTGATCGTTTTAGGGTATTTGAAGGCGCATATTCCTTTCAGGATGCCAACCTCAAGGTCCGTGGTTCCCACACCTGCAGCGAAGGCCCCGAAAGCCCCATGGGTGCATGTATGAGAATCCCCCATGATAACCGTATAACCCGGCCTTACGAATCCCTTCTCAGGGAAAAGTGAATGGCATACGCCGTTAGATCCGATATCGAAGAAATCCTTTATCCCGTTTCTCTTCGCCCAGTCCCGGAGTATTTTTCCCTGTTCTGCCGTTTTCGAATCCTTTGCAGGCGTAACATGGTCGATCACAGCCTTGATTTTATCCGGATCGAATACTTTATCCTTTCCCCTCGACATAAGGTCCGTTATAGCAATAGGCGTCGTTATCTCATGACAGAATACAACATCGAGTTTCAGTATAAAACTTTCCTCGAACGGCCTGTCGAGAAGATGCGCATCAAAAATCTTTTCTGCTATCGTTCTTCCCATATTATTCCTCCGAATTATTTCCCGAATATCATTTTGGGGGGCGTTGCCACCCAGAAAGCCCGCAGGCCTACTTTTCCCGAATTTCTCAATACATGCGGCGAATCTGATGAAAACGATATGCTGTCGCCGGAACCAAGGCTGAAGGATTTTTTCCCGATCTCGAATTCCCCCGTTCCTTCTATTATTACACCCAATTCATGCCCTATATGCCCGTATTCAAGGCTGCCTTTTTCTCCGCCCGGTTCTATCTCGAGGTAATAGGCCTCGATGGAGTGTTCCTCTCCGAGCCCTGCCGTATGGGATAACTGCTCGTATTTTGTCCCTTCGATCGCCGTTATCCTGCGCTCGCCGGCTCTGACAATATTTACATTCCGCTCTTTTTTATAATCGCTGAAAAGGTATTCCAGGTCTATATTTAAAATATCGACAATAGAAAGGAGGGTGTCGAGTGCCGGGGAAATCCTGTTCCTTTCGATCTGGGAAATCAGGCTCTCGCTTAAACCTGCCTGCCGGGCAACCTCTTTCATTGTTATGCCCTTTCTTTCCCTTATCTCCCTGATCTTATCGCCTAAAGGATATTTCATAACTGCCGCCTGTCTTTACTCTGTATTAAGTTTATTAAGTATATATAAAGTTTCGGCAGTTGTCAACATAATATTAAATTAATTATCCATCCGGGAAAAGAATTGTGAACAGTTATTTACAATTTAAACGACAAGATTATCCATGAATTCCACGATATCGGCAGCCATTACTCCGGCTATCGAAGAGCCCTGTTTTGAATACGCCAGACAGGCGTCCCTGATGGTCTTCAGCTGCGAAACAGACAGATTGTCGATTTTATAAAACCCGGATTCCCCGCCGCTTTCTATTTTCATCTTAACCTGGTTCGCCATAAACCCTCCTTCTGCCTGATAATAATAATGCATTGGGTATAAAAGTCAATTTAAAGATGCCCGGCTGAAAACCTGTAAACAATAAAATATTTTCCTTTTTAAGATAATTACAATTGTATTATAATGGACAATAAAATTTCGGAGGGTAAAAAAATATGAAAAGCGGTTTGAAAGTTTTACAAACTGTTCTAATGGCGGCGGGGGTTTTATCTGCAGTTTTACTCATGACAGGATGTTCAAACGCGCCTGGCTCAGGTTCAGGCAGTCCGGTAAGCGGGCCGGATGTATATGTCGGTGGATCATACCAGAACGGAACCGGAAATTTTTACGCCTGCTACTGGAAGAACGGGGTTGTAACGACCCTGACCAATGTAATTTCCGATGTATGGGGCCTTGCCGTAGACGGTGCGGGAAACGTCTATGTCGGAGGTGGATATTATAACAATAGCGGAATAAGATGCGCCTGCTACTGGAAAAACGGCGCCGTGACAACCCTGACCAATGTAATTTCCGATGTATGGGGCCTTTCAATAGATGGAGCAGGAAATGTTTACACCTGCGGCATCTGCTCCAATATCAGCAAAACCTGCTCTAATGCATGTTACTGGATTAATGGTAATATCACGATTCTCACTAACATCAATTCCGGGGCCACTTCAATTGTCAAGGACGGTTCAGGGAATATTTATGTCAGCGGGTCATACATCAGCAGCGGCGGCCTGACATGCGCCAGTTACTGGAAGAACGGGTTTATAAGCACTCTTGACAGCACCGACACCACTTCGTACGGCAATTCGATATTTCTCGACGGATCCGGAAACATTTTTGTCGGAGGAGTATATGTCAATAGCAGCGGAGTCAATTGCGCATGCTACTGGGAAAATGGCAATTTGACCACTCTTGACAACACCGATATGTATTCCTGGGTCACTCCTGTCCTGGTTGACAGCTCGGGTAATATATATGCCGCCGGAGCGTTTTATAATAACAGCCTGGGCACACAGTGCGCCGGCTACTGGCTTAACGGCGTTAAAAAAACAATTTGCAGCGTCTACTTTTCAAAAGTAACATGCTCCCTGGCTTTTGACAGTTCCGGGAATATTTACGCCTGCGGACAATATAATAACGCCTCCGGCACTACCTGCGCATGTTACTGGAATAACGGAAACCTGGTCCCGTTAACTAATGTCTCATCCTATACCTGCCCCCTCGTTTTAAAATAATTAACGGCCGCCCCGGTTTCCGGGGCGGATTATTTTGCCTTGCCTCGAAGCGCCCTTTTACTTATCTTAAATTAAAGATTATTATGGAGGCAACAATATGAAATATCCGTTTCTTGAAGCCGGCTTTATCCTGGGAGTTCTGTCGGTAATAATGGTCCTGCTTTCCGGCCCCGGCACGAGGATAGGGCTGTTTCCATTCACGATCGGACTTCTTCTGATAGGCCTGGGATCTCTTACTGGTTTAGCGGCTGTCATAATGTCGATCGCAAGGCTTTCATCAGGACCGCAAAATCTGCTTCCTTCCATGACCGGACTTGTTTCAGGACTGGTAACATCTGGTCTCCTCGCCTTCTCGATTATAGGGGCTGGAAACACGCCTATGATACATGATATCACAACAGATACGGTCAATCCTCCTCAGTACGTGTCAGTCCTGCCCTTTCGCAAAAACGCGCTTAATCCGGTTGAATATGAAGGATCCGTTGTATCTGATAAGCAGAAAAAAGCTTTTCCGGATATTCAGACTCTCCGCATGAAAATTACGCCGGATGAAGCGTTTGAAAAGTCCCTTGGAGCCGTGCAGGCTTTGAAATGGAAAATCGTCGATCAGAAAAAAGGCGAGGGAAGGATCGAAGCCTTCGACACTACTTTCTGGTTCGGCTTCAAGGATGACATAGTCATCAGGATAACTAAAGATTCCATCGGCTCTGTGATCGATATCCGCTCCCTTTCGAGAGTCGGCGGAGGAGATATGGGTACAAACGCCAGACGGGTGAGGAAATTTATTAAGCTTATGAATTCCTGATCAGAGTTTTTAATAGCCGCTCCGGAATACTGATTTTTTAATAATCCATTAAATTTGCACGGTAAAGGCAAATATGTTATATATATTCGTGTCTAAAACTTTTTTCAGGGGGCTGGCATGTCCGGAAAAGGATCAGATGGGAATGAAGACGATCTCATTTTTCAGGAGGAAGATGCGCCTGCACTGATACAGGTGGATAAATACGGCTGGAAAGTGCTTATTGTCGACGATGACGATGAAATTCACAATGTGACAAGGATAGCCCTTTCCGATGTGAATTATAACGGGGAAAAGATCCAGCTCCTGCACGCTTTCACTGGCAAGCATGCCAAGGCATTAATAGAACAAAACCCGGATATATCGATCATTCTTCTTGATATAGTGATGGAAGAGGACGATTCGGGCCTGAAATTGATAAATTATATCCGCAATATATTGAAGAACAATTTTGTAAGGATCGTAATCAGGACCGGCCAGCCCGGCCAGGCGCCCGAGAGAAAGGTGATAATCGATTACGACATCAACGATTACAGGGAAAAAACCGAATTGACAAGCCAGAAGCTTTTCTCGACTATAATTTCCTCCCTGAGATCTTATAATAATATTATGACAATAGAAAAAAACCGGAAATCACTTGTTAAACTTTTAGAAATGTCAAACAAGCTGTTTTTATACAGGAAAATCGAAGAATTTACTGGCGATATATTTCACATTATATTCGATATACTCGCGGTGATGAAAACGAATATTAACAGGGATATGAATTGTTTTCTAGCCATCAATAACGATTTTGACTTTATTTTATTCAACGGTACCGGAGTTTACAATCATAAGACGGGAAGCCGTTTATTCGATATCATAGATCCGAAATTAGCCGATTTGATCAATAATTTTTCCAATAAAAGCCCTAATCTTCTTGTCGGCGATGATTTCATCATGCATTATTTCAAAACAATGACGGATTACTCGTATTTAATATACTTAGATTACCAGGGGGTATTGAACGAAGACCAGCTGTATTTGATCAAATTGGTATTCAACACTATATCCTCAGCGTTCGAAAATATATGCCTTAATAACGATATTGTAAATACGCAGTCCGAACTTCTGATAACTCTCGGCGAAGTGATTGAAACGCGCTCCAATGAAACCGGCAATCATGTAAGAAGGGTTGCGGAATACTCGAAATTGCTTGCTCTTAAATACGGACTCGGCGATGAAATAGCTGAACTTATCAAACAGGCTTGCCCGATGCATGATATCGGGAAGGTCGGCATTCTCGATGAAATTCTCAATAAACCGGGAAAATATACCCCGGAAGAATATTCGAAAATGAAACAGCATACGACTCTCGGATTTCAGATATTCAAAGACTCCAACAAGCTTATTTTTAAAGCCGCGAGTATCATCGCTCTTGAACACCATGAAAAGTATGACGGCAGCGGATACCCTCAGGGCCTTAAGGGCGATCAAATTCATATTTACGGCAGGATAACAAGCCTGGCCGATGTCTTTGACGCGCTTTCAAGCAACAGGTCCTATAAAAAGGCATGGGAAATGAATAAAATTTTCGAATATATCAAGGAAGAACGGGGGAAGTCCTTCGATCCGGATTTAGTGGACCTGTTTTTTGATAATATAAGCGAAATCCTTCAAATCAAAAACAAGTTTTTAGAGCTGCAGGGAAATTAAATGGATGATATTTCATTCCGCAACATCGGGCTCTTTATCGATTGGATAGACGGTCCCTTTCAATTCCAGATGTTTGAAGGCATTGAAGAGGGAGCAAAGAAGTTCGGCATAAACCTTTACTGTTTTGTCGGGGGCGCCCTGAAATCCCCGAATAAATTCGAAAGGACAAGAAATTTTATATACAGCTACGCGAATGACAGATTTCTCGACGGATTAATAATACTGTCCACACCCGTCGGAAATTATTGTACTTCGGAAGAGCTGAATCAATTCAGAAATTATTATAAAAATATACCGATGGTGAGCATCGCCCAGGATCTCGACAACGCTTACTCGGTGAAAACCGACAATTACAGCGGCGTAAAACTTATGATGGAACACCTGATAAAGCACCATGGTTATAAAAATATAGCTATAATCAAAGGCCCTGACAACAATCAGGAAGTGCTGGAAAGAATTAAAGCCTATAAAGACTCTTTAGAGGAAAACGGGATACCTTTTAATGAAGATATTGCCGTTTCAGGAGCATTCAGCGAAAAATCGGGATATGAGGCCGCGTTAAAGCTGCTTGAGAAAGGCAATATTGAAGCAATTTTCGCGATCAATGACGATATGGCTTACGGAGCGATTAAAGCCATTAAAAGAAAAAATCTCACGGTTCCCAACGACATCGCTGTCGTGGGGTTCGATAACCAGATTCAAAGCAAACTTTTTTCCCCCTCTATCACCACGGTAAAGATGCCTATTTCACAGCTTGGATTCAAGGCTGTCGAAATTTTAAGAAATATCTTCAATCACAAATCCGCTGCTAAAGAAACGGTAATCAAAACCGAACTTGCCATCAGGGAATCCTGCGGCTGTGTTATTAACCCCCTGACTTCAGACCAGGGAATTCAAATAACAAATAATAATTCCGGCAGAATGAGGAGCAAGAATTTTTTATACGTTGGTTTAAGCCGGCAGAATGTAGGATTTTCCGAAAGTGAAATATATGATCTGGCCGACAATTTTGTTTGTTCGGTAAGAGAAAAAAATCCCGATGTTCTGCTCGATTACTTCTCGATGATAATAAATAAAAGCAATTTATCGGAAATAGAGGTGGATAATTTATTCAATTATTTTATTGTCAGGAAGAATTTAATCATCAATTATTTTGAAACGCAGCCTGAAAAATCGGCGGCAGATCAAAACATACAGGTAATAAGCCGGTATATATACAATTATATGAAAAACAGATTGAATTACAACAAGACCCTGCTGGAAAGAGAGGTCATACAGCACAGGCTTTTCGGCGGAGAACTTGTCTCCTGTTCGAACATGGAAGAAATAATCTCTATATTGATCAGGGAACTGCCCAACCTCTGGATCAAAACATTTTATCTCTCCCTCTATGATGAAGAACTCGATAATAACACTTCAAACTCATATCTTCATCTGATTTTCGCATATAAAAACAATAAAAGGATCGACATAGCCGCCGATGAGTTTTTCAAACCGGAAGAAACACTTATACCCGCCAAGTATATGGATAATACTCTGCGATCGTCCTTGATCATAGAACCTTTGTTCTTCGGCAATGTTCATCTTGGAATGGCAATTTTTGATATCAATATAGAGGGATATTTCTATTACATCATGCGCAGAAGAGTTTTAAACGAAGCATTGAATAATACTATTTTCCTGCAGAAGGTCCTTAAGGGATCAAGAAATCTGGAAAAGGCCAATAATGAGCTTTCAAGTACATTGAATATTTTAAAAGAAACCCAGAAAAAACTCATCCAGTCCGAAAAGATGTCGGCAATGGGCAGCCTTGTCGCCGGTTTCAGCCATGAAATCAACACGCCCATCGGTATAAGCGTCACAGCCGCTTCCCATCTCGATAAAATCACGAAGGACTTTTCGGAATTATACGGCTTGAAGAATATGAAAAAATCCGACCTTGAAAAATATATGGCAACGGCCCAGGAAATTTCAGGATTGATACTCAACAACCTCAAAAGGGCGCATGAATTGATCGGAAGTCTGAAGCAAGTGGCAGTCGATCAATCCACGGAAGTCAAACGCAAGTTTAATGTTAAGGAATATGTCGACCAGATATTATTAAGCCTCTTGCCAACTTTAAAAAAAACATGCCTGAATATTGAAATTAAATGCAGCCAGGATCTGGAATTTGACAGCTATCCCGGAACGATTTATCAGATCCTGACAAATTTTATTATGAATTCGATCACTCATGGCTATGATAAAGGCCAGAAAGGAAATATCGTAATAGATATAGCTAAACAGAACAACAATGCTGTAATAATTTATTCTGATGACGGTAAAGGGATAAGCCCGGATATTATCGATAAAATTTTCGATCCTTTTTTCACAACCAGGAGAGGGCAGGGAGGAACCGGACTCGGCCTCCATATAGTCAACAATCTTATCACCCAGAAATTGAAAGGCACTGTCAAATGCGAAAGCATTATCAATAAAGGAACTTTTTTCACAGTAAATTTTCCGCTGCAAAAATAACTCATATTTCCTTGCCAAACCCTTGTCAATTGAATATATTAAACGATATTGAAATCACCGCTGCAGTAAGCGGCACTATGGAGGAAACGATATGAAAGGAAACAAAGAGCTTATCGATACGCTTAATTCGCTTCTCGCAGACGAGCTCACGGCTATCAACCAGTACATGGTTCATGCCGAGATAGCCGAAAACTGGGGTTATGAAAAGCTCGGGAAACATTTTCAGACGAGATCGATTGACGAGATGAAACATGCCGAAAAACTAATTAGCAGGATAATATTTCTGGAAGGCATGCCCGTAGTTACAAACTACAGGGAGATCAAAATAGGTTCTGAAATCCCGAAACAGCTTGTCAACGACCATAACCTCGAAGACGGGGCTGTCAGGGCCTACAATGCCGCGATAAAACAGGCCGGAGAAGCCGCCGATTATGCAACAAGGGAATTACTCGAGAGGATCCTGAATGATGAAGACAGGCACATCGATGAAATAGAAAACCTCCAGGACCAGATCGAACACATGGGGCTGCCCGTTTTCCTTACAACGCAGGTCAAGGCCTAGACCAGGAGTTCGATGATATTATCGATGTTTTTAAAGTTATCGATGATAGCGTCGGGACCGTAGCCCGAGAGAATTTCAGTGTTCATTCTTCCCGTGGCAACTGCAAGTGAGAAAACACCGTTAACCCTTGCGCATTCGATATCTTTAGGCGAGTCTCCGATTATGATAACCCTGTCGAAGGCCTCTGACGGCGGGTTGAGATAATATTTTTTCAATCTTTCGATAGCTGGTTTATAAAGCGAATTCCTGCTCCGGGCATCGCTTCCGAACCCTCCGATG
Organism: uncultured Brevinematales bacterium; assembly: GCA_964533855.1. Lineage (GTDB taxonomy): Bacteria > Spirochaetota > Brevinematia > Brevinematales > JAOACQ01 > CAVYGN01. The sequence continues at coordinate 56,910 of CAZHNM010000006.1, read as the reverse complement.
CCGTAAGGGAAGAATTTGTCGAGACCCGCCGCTTTCAATTTAATAAAAGCGGTTTCCATGACATTTCCTGTGAGCAGACCGATGCAAATGTCTCCGCGGACTTCAAGAGACGCAAGGAGATCGGGGACATATTGTATTGTTTTCACGACATCCATGTGGGAACTTATATATTCGTCAAAATAGCCTGTAAACGACCTGAAAATGGCAGGCATGATCTTTGATATATGGCCCATATATCCCGCTCCTTCTAAGGCGGAAGCACAGATATCGTAATCGGTCCGTCCGAACCAGTCGAGCGCTTCCATGTCAATGGAAAGACCTGTCAGCTTCAGGATTGCTTTTTCAAAGGCGTAACGCCCTGCCCCATGGGATGTGAGCAGGGTCCCATCAATATCAAAAAGTACAGCATTCATTGTTATTCCAGCTCCATTTAAAAGCGGACATCTATACCGAAGAGTAATGCGTTCATAATTTACCGCCGTAAATTTATTAAGGGCGCCTGTTTATTTTAACATGGATTATATTATAATTTCCATGTTTGACTTTATGGTTTAGATTTTGTTAATTTTACCTGCATGCATTATAATTTCTTCCGATAAAACGAAAGGCGGTTAATATGGAACTTGGTCTTGAAAAACTTCTCTATAAATCAAAAAGGACCGGAAGGCTCCGCGCAGTGCCGGATATTTACAACCTTTCTGATGTAAGCGAAGGGCAGTACTACCGGAATATTTTCCCATACACTGAAATTCCCAAAGTCCCCTTTAACGAGAGATTTGTCCCGATGCAGACGCCCAAGGATGTCTGGATTACGGATACATCTTTCCGCGACGGACAGCAGGCGCGCCCGCCGTACGAGGTTGACCATATCGTCCAGATATTCAAATACCTCAGCGAGCTTGGCGGTGAAAACGGGATGATCCGCCAGACTGAATTTTTTGTTTACAGCAAGAAGGACAGGCAAGCATTAGAAAAATGCATGGCCCTCGATTATAAATATCCCGAGATAACCACATGGGTCAGGGCCAATAAATCCGACTGGGAACTTGTAAAGAAAATAGGCGTGAAGGAAACAGGAATATTGACTTCCGTGTCCGATTATCACATATTTAAAAAAATGAAACTTACGCGCGGAGCGGTCATGGACCAGTATCTGGGTATCGTCAAGGACGCATTAGACGCCGGCATACTTCCCCGCTGCCACTTCGAGGATATAACAAGGGCGGATTTCTACGGATTTGTAGTCCCTTTTGCCGCAGAACTTATGAAGCTTTCAGCGGAGACAAAAGTGCCCATCAAAATCCGCGCATGCGATACCCTGGGATTAGGGGTGAATTATCCGGGCTCTTCTCTGCCGAGGTCTGTCCAGGGTATAATATACGCCCTCAAGGAATACGCCGGAGTGCCTGCCGAACAGCTCGAATGGCATGGGCATAACGATTTTTATAAAGCGACGGTGAATGCAGCTACTGCATGGCTGTACGGCTGCTGCGCCGTAAACGCTACAATTCTCGGTTTCGGGGAGAGGACAGGAAATACGCCACTCGAAGCGATGGTTATCGAATATGCGCAGCTTTTCGGCAACACTAACGGGATGGACCTGTCGGTAATAACAAAGATCCGGAATTACCTTGAAAAATACACCAATACGATAATTCCAAGCAATATGCCCTTTGTCGGAAAGGATTTCAACACTACCAAAGCCGGTATTCATGCCGACGGCCTGCTAAAAGACGAGGAAATATATAATATCTTCGATACAAATAGGATCCTCGGAAGGCCGCCTGAAGTCACCATAACCGATAAGACCGGAACTGCTGGCGTCTGCAGGTGGATAAATACCTATTTCAACCTCGATAAATCCGAAGAGATCCACAAGGACAATCCGGCCGTCAAGGATATATATTCCTGGGTTATGAAAGAATACGAAGACGGCAGAATAACCGCGATATCGGATGAAGAACTTGTTGAAAAAGTAAAGGTTAGCATGCCCGGGATTTATAAAGAAAAGGTTATAAAAAACAAAGTTCTTACTATAAAAGTTTGAACACTATCAATCTAAGAGTTTTATTCTAAGGGAAACCTGGGCAGATTGGAAAACGGATATACCGGGTTATGAACAGGATACCCGTCCCCGCCGAGGTAATCTGCAAGCCGTCCGTCGATATAAAAGGCCACTGCATCCACTTTCTTAAACTGTGCGGCCGTATAAACAACCTGGTAAACCTGAACCTTGTAACCTATAACGCCGTAAGAATTGTATGCAAAATCATCGCTGAGATCTATCAATGCTATCCCGTTTCTTATTGTGATCTTTCTTATTTTCGTTTTGATCGGCACAAGATTGATAAGCTTGGGGTCATTATAATTTATTAGATATTGCAGGGTATCCTTGAGTAAAGACTGGGATTTAGGCAGCATGACCGTTTTTTCAACAAGGCTGATCTCTTTATCGTTTTTACTTGCGAGATAGATCTTGACTTTTACAAGCTGCTGGGAAACATTCGAGATTGGACCTGGTGAGCTTGATGCCTGCGAAACCGCATTTGAAACAGGGGCGGATGAAACTGACGGTGGAAAGAGGTTAGTCAGGTTGAATGTATTATTCCCTTCGGATGATGCGCTTGAAGCGCCGCTCTGGGGATTATTCTGTAAAAAGGAAAGGTTCTTGAAGGTATTCGAATAACCTATAAAAAAGGCAATAACGGCAGCGGTAAGTATCCAGACCAAGGGAGCGTATTTCCCGCTTTTTCTTCTTCTCTTCCTCTGAGGAGGCATATTATAGCCTCTACGATATTTCTTCTTCCTTCTTCATAAGAAGGTTGTAAACATCCATAGAATTTTTAACGCCCGAGATAGACATTCCGATGTCTGTTTTTTCATAAATTTCCGCTATAATCCTCAGGACTTCGAGCTGTTCATGGGGGCTGTAATCTTCAGATGTAACGGCAGCAAAGAAAAGATGGGACAATTTTTTATCATAAGCCTCGAAATCTTTCCCTTTTTCATCGTATATAACTACAAGATGCATCCCGTTGACTCTTGCGCTCCTTCCATGCGGGATTGCAAGCCCGTTGCCCAGCCCTGTCGAACCCTTTTTTTCACGTTCGGATATAGCCTTATAGGCGTCTTTTTTATCTATTGCTGTGTGGGCTACAGAAATAAAATCTGCGATTTCCTGCAGCAGTTCATCTTTTGTTTTGCCGTTAAGACCGATTTTAACAAATTCAGGTTTCAGCAGTTCAGACAATCTCATAAAATTTCCTCCTTCTAAGGGAAAGGTTTTAACAAAATTATTTTTTATATTATAAGTAATTCTAACTCAAATAACAAATTTTAGCCCCGGATTAAAAACCAGGCCTATATTCCATTATCGATCTTCAGATTAACTCCTATAGGCTCATTGCCGTAAAAATCAAAAAAATCCTTCATGGTGTGAAGATGTTTAATATTATGAGAAAACATCTTCTGAATGAGCGATGAATTATATTTTTCATTTAAAAAATCATTTATATATCGGATCGGAAGGTGCTCTTTCTTGCAGAATTCTTCAATTCTTTTCAGCAGGTCGCTCTCGAAAACAAGGAATGTATGCGGCTCCACCTCGATAACCTCGTTCATGAAGTGGTCCTTTATCTTCATTGAAAAGTGGGCGCTTACCTGGATGATCTTATAATTGTTCGTATTTTCAAGCGAAAGGCTGTTAATGAAGCTTTTAATGCCCTCGATCACTATATCCGGTACAGGGTGCCTTGAATGGGTATTCAGGAATTCAAGGATTTCATCTTTTTTAATGCCGTATGCGAATGACCTGTAAATGGATTCTTTTGTTATCCTGAATATGGATATCGTCTGGATAGTCAGGGGTTCGGCAATAAGCGCCAGGCGGAAAAGTATATCCGGCCTGACAAAAGGCTCTACGATTATTTCGAAGTTGGTTTCAACAATAAATTTATCATCCTGGAAACGGCCGGAGAAATCGGTGTTGTTTAAAAGCGACGCCTGAGGTTCATTCATAATTATATAATCCTGGGCTATGGATATGGTGTCTGGCACATGCCGGTGAAGTTCCACAATGCTTTCTGTCTCAAGCATCTTCACGAAAAACATGAACTTGAGCTCTTCCTGTTTGAGCATAAACATGAGGTTTTTAGGCTCGTTTTTCAGGGAAATATAAATTTCATTATTCAGGTAATGGAAGAAGAGCTCGCGCAGGGGCATACCGGCCTTCCGGCTGAATGTTTGAACGGCTAATATTTTCAGGGTCATGAAAGCGCTTTTCCTGAAATCGAATTTATCCATGAATTCATAAAGGAAGATGATAAACAGCTGTTCGTTGATCGACAGGTTTATTATGGCGTCGAAGAGTGATTTATTTATAATGATCCTGTTGTTGAATTTCTGGAAAAATCCGAAACGGGTAAGTTTTTTTATAAGCTGTTCCAGATACTCTTTTTCAGCGAAATCCGAAAAAAATTCAAGCATTTTAGCGAGGTCGATTTTATGTATCTCATTATTTTCAGAACTCCTCGGAGAAAAAGTCACTACATAGGAAATCAGGCCGGCAATAAGAGGAATATACTGGCGGCTCAGGAGATCCAGAGAAACGAGAGGGCAGTCTTCTTCTCCGAAAATTTCCTCTTTGATTATTTCATGAGTAATGCTTCTTAAAAAGACCGGGGGGGAGAAGAAAAAACTGTAGTTTTTTAATCTTTCAAATTTAAAAAGAAGGTGCTTTTTAAACAATGAATCAAGCCCCCTGTTAAGTTCTTCATAATCATAATGAAAGATCTTGGATATAATTTTAAGGTTGGATTCTATATTATCGTATACGATCCATCCGAACCCGCTCTTCATGATATAAATGAGGAGCTTCTCATACTTATTCAGCCCCGAATATATTTCCGGCGCGTTATTTGCAAAATACTTCGAAACTTCCGCAAGTTTCCTCGTATTTTCCACGCTGTCGAAAGAGACTTCACTGTCGGTGTGAAAAAAATAATCGTATATTTTTTTCACAAGCTGCGGTTCTTCCTTTATAAACCAGTCGACAACAGATTCGCTCGACAATTCCCCGGTCTGGCCCTGAAACATCTTTTCCCCCTCTTTAAACCGCCGCTTTAACCTTCATACCCGGACTGTAATCTTTTTCATCAGGATCACCCGGATTGATAATATTGTATTGATATCCCTGCTCAAGCAGGAACAGCTGCCTTTTTTTTGCGAACTCTTCCTCGATCGTATCCTTGGATACAAGTGTGTAAAAATAGGATTTACCGGACTGGGGCCGGAGAATACGGCCGAGCCTCTGCGCTTCTTCCTGCCTGGATCCGAAAATACCCGATACCTGGACCGCCACATCGGCTACCGGAAGATCTATTGAAAAGTTGCCTACCCTGGATATCGCCAGTGCTTTTATATTTCCTTTTCTGAAATCCCTGTACATAATTTCCCTTTCCTGGTTCGAAGTTTCACCCGTTATAAGAGGGATTTTTAGCATCCTCGAAATTTCTTCAAGCTGTGTGATATAATGGCCAATAATAAGAACATGATTGTTTTTAAATTTATCGAGCAGTTTTTTAATAATCCCGTATTTGCGGGAATTTTCAGAGGCTATCCGGAATTTGTATCTCTGGTTTGAATTAACGTATTCATTGTAATCTTTTTCGTTTAGCGGCACCTTGATCTCGTAGCAGATCGCCTGGGCGATCCAGCCCTCTTTTTCCAGGGCTTTCCAGGGGTATTCATATATTTTAGGGCCGATAAGAGTAAATACTTCGCTTTCCAGGTTATCCTCGCGGACAAGAGTGGCTGTTAATCCAAGCCTCCTCTTCGATTGAATCACGGACGTCATCCGGAAAATCGGCGCCGGCAGGATATGAACCTCGTCATAAATAATCAGGCCCCAGTTCTTGTCCGTAAAAATGTTAATATTCCGCATTTCTTCGCTTTTATTGCTTTTATGGATCAGCATATTGTAAGTCGTTATAGTAACAGGCTTGATATCCTTTACAAGAGCCGTAAATTCGCCGACATCGTCCTGAGTAAGAGTGGTTTTATCGAGAATTTCCCTTTTCCACTGCCTGATAGCTTCAACGCTTGTTGTGATTATAAGAGTATATTCTCCTATATCCCTCATTATGCCCATTCCTACAATGGTTTTCCCGGCCCCGCATGGTAGAACTATTATTCCGCTTCCTTCGCTCCACTTCGAGAAACTGTAAACCGCTTCGGACTGGTAATATCTCAGGGCGAAGTCTTTTTCTTCGAGGCTTGTTTTCCTGAAATCCATCCCTAATTTATTACCGTTCTCGAAACCGGCTATATCTTTGACCGGTATAAGGTGTTTTATCAGTTCGCCCTTGATAATTCCGCGCCATTTTTTTTCAACGATAAATTCCAGCCCGTCTTTTTCCTCAAGTATATACTTCTCTATGAGGGGTTTCACCTTTTCAACCAGCTTCGCATCCTCGATCCTGACCGCCATTTTTGAATCCGCCGCGCTTTCAAATACTACTTTGCCGTAGATCGAAAAATGCTTTCTTGTATATTCAATCACATTCTTGGGTATGTCGTACTTCTTATACATTTCGAGAGTTTCCATTATCTCTTCAAGCGAAACCCCGTTAGCTGCCGAATTCCAGAGAGAAATCGGTGTTATCCTGTAGAAATGAATATGTTCGGGAGTTTTAATCAATTCAGAGAAGTTGACCAGTCTTTTCCTGACCTCTTCGAACCGAGGATGATGCGTATCGAGCAGGATGGATTTATCTGCCTGTATTATAATTACTTTGTTATCTTCCATATCCCCTCTCTTATGGTCATGGGTAAAGATATTTATTTTAAAAGGAAGATAATTATTCGTCAAATGAACGCGACTTGACGAGATATATCCCTGAGACAAGTCTCAGGACATTAAGTGGGTCTATATTTACAACTCAGAGTTTATTCGTTATAATGAACAACGGAGGAAGCTGATGAAAATAATAATGCCGATTGCCGGTATAGGCACAAGGCTAAGGCCGCAAACGCATGTGATCCCGAAATCACTTATACGCGTTGCCGGTAAACCTATAATAGGATATATAATGGAACAGATCCTGGATCTGAAATTCACAGAGATAATATATATAATCGGACACCTTGGAGACCAGATTAAAACTTACCTGCATACAAAATACTCCTTTCCGATGAAATTTATCAGGCAGATGGATTACAACGGGCTGGGGCATGCAATTGACCATGCCAAGGACGAATTTACCGAAGATGAACCGGTTTTGATAGTGTTAGGCGATATCATCTTTACTGCCGATATGGCCGGGGTGGTAGGTTCCAGCGAAAACATGATAGGAATTATGAAGCCTGATGATCCCAGGAAATACGGTATCGTCACAGTCGATGCAGACGGTTATGTCACAAATATGGTTGAAAAGCCGGAAAATCCTGCCTGCGATTTAGCTATCGGTGGATTGTATTATTTTAAAAGCGCATTCAAGCTTTTTGAATCATTGAAATTCATTATCGAAGAGGAAATTAAAACAAGGGATGAATACCAGCTCACCGACGCAATGAAAACGATGATAAACCGCGGCGAAAAATTTAAAATCTTCAATATCCCCGAGTGGTATGACTGCGGTGAAAAGGAAAGCCTCCTCAAGACAAACAGGGTGATGCTGGACAAGCATGCAACTAATGATAATATTCCGGGCAGTATTATAAATCCCCCGGTATTCATAGGCCATGACACAAGAATTGAAAATTCCATAATAGGGCCTTATGTTTCAATTTCTGAAAATTCCTGCGTAAAAAACGCTCTGATAACAAACTCCATCCTCGGTTTTGAGACGATTGTTGAAAACACGATACTCGACAGTTCCCTGGTGGGCGATAACTCGTTTTTATCCGAAGGCTCGAGGGAATTTAATGTCGGCCCGGATTCGGAGATAATATTTACCAAATAGGTCTTTAATGATGAATAAAAATGTCCTTTCGATCGCCGGGTCGGATCCATCCGGCGGTGCCGGGATTCAGGCGGATTTAAAAACATTCACATCCTTAGGTGTCTATGGATGCGCTGCGCTTACTAGCCTGACGGTTCAGAACACTTCAGGTGTAAAAGAGATCATAAATCTTGATCCGGCCTTTATCAGGAGCCAGATAGAAGCCGTTCTCGAAGATATCGACATATCTTTCATAAAAACCGGCATGCTTGGAAATTCCCGGGGAGCTATGGCGGCCGGAGAATCAGTCAGGGGATATTTCCTGATCTGCGACCCTGTTTTATTTTCCAAATCCGGCCTGAGCCTTTTTGATAATGATTCAATGGATGTTTTCGAGAATTATATAGCTTCGGAAAGCTCTATCATGACCCCGAATTACGATGAACTTTTAATATTATCCCGGCATGAGGAAGACGACCCCGTCAGGGCAGGAGAAAAAGTGATGAAAAAATTCGACAGGCTCAAAGCCATAGTGATAAAAGGGGGGCATATCAATGCAGGAGGTCCCATTTCCTCGGATATTCTACTTGTCAGGGACGGACAGTCGATAAAAAGGTATGATTTCGTTCATCCGAGAGTCATGACGGAAAATACCCATGGGACAGGCTGCACTTTTTCTTCCGCGCTGACGGCTTTTCTGGCCCGCGGCGGTGATATAATAAATTCAGTCAGGAAGGCTTCCGATTATGTAAATAAACTAATAAGATTTGCTGCAAAGTACAAGATAGGAAAAGGAAACGGACCGCTGCCGCATTTCCTGCTATGCCCCGACAGGAGGAAAATATGACTCAGATAGAATCAGCTAAAAAAGGTATATATACGCCTGAAATGAAATATATTTCAGAGGCCGAAGATATCAATAAGGATTTGATAATTGAAAGGATGGCAGCCGGCCATATCGTGATTTTAAAAAATTCCGGTCATGACATAAACCCGGTAGGCATTGGTTCCGGTTTAAGGACCAAAGTCAATGCCAATATCGGCTCATCTCCGGAATTGATGAAAGTAGATCAGGAATTAGCCAAGCTGGCGGTTTGTGAAAAATACGGCGCGGACACTGTCATGGATTTAAGCCTGGGAGTGATCCTTAACGATGTGAGGAAGAAGGTGCTTTCAAAATCCACTATCCCCGTCGGGACCGTTCCTATTTACCAGGCCGGTTTTGAAATATCGAGAGGGAAAAAGAAAATCCAGGAATTAACGATCGACAATTTCTGTTCCGTGCTCGAATCCCAGGGAAAAGAAGGGGTCGATTTCGTTACCATACACTCGGGCGTAACCCTTAAATCCTGGGAATATATAAAGCAGAAAACCCGCATCCTCGATGTCGTCAGCAGGGGCGGCTCGATGCTCTGCGTCTGGATGGAATACAATAAAGAGGAGAACCCGCTTTACACTCACTATGACAGGATCCTGGAAATTGCAAACAGGTATGATATGACGTTAAGCCTGGGAGACGGGATGCGCCCCGGAGCTACATCCGACGCTTCGGATATGGCGCAGATAGAAGAGCTTATCACTCTCGGAGCTCTGGCCGCCAGGGCCCGGGAAGCCGGAGTCCAGGTGATAATCGAAGGCCCGGGACATGTTGCTCTCGACCAGGTCGTATCAAATATTTCCCTGCAGAAATCTCTTTGCAGCGGGGCCCCTTTCTATATACTCGGCCCCCTTGTTACGGATATAGCTTCAGGATACGATCACATATCCGGCGCCATCGGCGGAGCGCTTGCGGCATCGGCCGGCGCCGATTTCCTTTGCTATGTCACTCCCGCCGAGCACCTGTGCCTTCCAGACCTGGATGATGTAAAACAGGGGATCATAGCCAGCAGGATCGCCGCCCACGCTGCCGATATGGTAAAATACGGCAATAAATTTAAAAAAATGGACGATGAAATGTCCCGCGCAAGGAAAAATCTGGATTGGGAGTCAATGTACCGCCTTTCTGTCGATCCAGAAAACGCGAGAATGCGGCGGGAGTCGAGCGGAGCCGTCTCAAAGGATTACTGCACGATGTGCGGGGAATTCTGCAGCGTCAGGGCGCTCAACCAGATAGAAGAAATGATGAAGTAACGGGGTTTTAAATTCCGTTTCCCGGCTCTACTGATTATCTCCAGATGGCGAGCGGTTACTTCGACATATCAGCTAGGCCGATCACATTCCCCTCGCTGTCTGACACCCTTGCATATGAGCCGTTGGGGATCGGACTTTTTGGAGTAACAACCTTTCCTCCGGCTGAAATCACTTTTTTTATGGTTTCATCGATCGAATCGACCCCAATGACGACAACGGGGGCTTTTGCCGAATCGTTCCTTTGAAAAAGACCGCCGTTTATGGCCCCTTTATCTTCAACCATATTATTTTTGTCCGTTTTAGCGGCATATGCCATTACATATTCCATTTCAGGAAGATCCTGAAGTTTCCACCCGAAAATCCCGGAATAGAATTTCAACGCACGTTCCTTGTTATCGAAAGGAATTTCGAAATGAACTACCTTATCCATATAAATCCTCCGTTTTAATAACATACAATCGGATCTAATAATATACTAATAAATTTTTTTTAAAAAGCCAATTGTTGCCGGCAGACAATCACTCCGCGATTACATGACTACTTGTGATTAAACTTCGATCCTCTTGACAAATTTAGCAATTACATTTAATTTAAACGGAATTAAATTAAATGTCCCGCTCCGATTTCTATAAAGGGATGATGAAATGGATTACAAGATACTTCAAAAAGGCAATCTTGACAATTTCATAAGAGCCCTTAGTTCAAATATGAAGGTGGTAGCTCCTGTAAAAAGGGGTTACGACAGCTACAGTTTCGAAGAAGTCAAAGATTCAAGGGATATTGCCCTTAAATATATTCCAACAATCCTCCCGCCAAAAAAATATTTCATGCCCCAGCACGAAACCCTCATCGAATACGACACAACTACCGGTCAGAAGATGCAGGCCGTTGTCGAATTCGAAAAAATGGTCCTGTTCGGCGTCCATACCTGCGATATAGCCGGAATTCAATGCCTCGATATTGTCTTTTCCGACAGACCCAGGGATATTAACTACCTTATCAGGCGAAATGAAATTCTGATCATCGGAATAGAATGCAACGTTTACTGCGATTCCTTTGCGAATTGCGCAATGATGGATACTCATATGCCCAGCGGCGGATATGATATTATGTTGACAGATATGGGTGATTATTTTATCGCGGACATCCATACCCAGGCCGGGGAAGATCTTATAGGGGTGTCCGGGCTCTTCGGCGAGGCGGAAGGCAGGCATCACAAGGAACTGGAGACGCTGAGGTCCAAAAAAAGGGAAATATTCATTAACGAGGTCGGAATAGACAGGAATGAGCTTCCCGGTCTTTTCCTGAGGGGTTTCGATGCCAAAGTCTGGAATGATATTGGAAACCGGTGCCTGGCCTGCGGGAACTGTACCAATGTCTGCCCCACATGCTACTGCTTTGATGTGGACGATATACCCAATCTTGACCTGAAAACCGGAAAACGGGTAAGGATATGGGATTCCTGCCAGAGCGAACCCTTTGCCAAAATAGCGGGAGGAGAAAGCTTCAGGAAAGAAAGAAGCGACAGGAAAAGGCACAGGTTCAACCGCAAATTCAAATATCCGGTCGACCGCAACAACCATTTCTTCTGCACAGGCTGCGGAAGATGCAGCAGAACATGCATGGCTAAGATAAATTTAAAGGAAACGATCAGGGTCCTGTACCAGGAGTGCAATAATCCCGCAGGGGGCCAGGTGCCGGGGAGTGCCGGGCATGAATAAAATAACGATCAATAATTCCAGTTACGAGATAAAACGCGCTAAGATAATAAAATCAAGGAAACTTACTGAAACGGAAAAGCTCTTCGAAGTCAGTTTATTCAACGGCGAAAGCCTCGATCATGAACCCGGCCAGTTTATAGAAGCATCTTTGTTCGGAGCAGGGGAAGCCCCGATTTCAATAGCGAGTTCCCCGACAAGAAGGGAATCCTTCGAACTCTGCGTGAGGGCGGTCGGAAAATTTACAACAGCGATGCACAGGCTCGATGCCGGCGACGAAGTTGGCATCCGCGGTCCTTTCGGTAAAGGGTTTCCTGTCAGGACTCTTTTTGGAAAAGACCTGCTGATGATCGCGGGCGGACTGGGAATCGCTCCTCTCAGGTCTCTCATTAATTTTGTAATGGATAACCGCCGTGATTTCGGTAAAGTCGATATTCTATTAGGATGCAAAACGCCACAGAATATGCTCTTCGGCGATGAGGTCGAAAAATGGTCGAAGAGAATGGATGTTAATTTTAACTGTTCGGTCGACAGGGGATCCGATGAATGGGCAGGAAACGTAGGCCTGATAACATCATTGATACCCGGAGTCACGCTGATACCGGACAGGACTTTTGCCGTTGTAGTAGGCCCCCCGGTAATGTACAGGTTTGTAATTAAAGAACTCGTTTTGAAAAATATCCCCGAAAACCAGATACTTGTTTCACTTGAAAGGCATATGAAATGCGGCCTTGGTAAATGCGGCCATTGCCAGATACACAGCATATATTGCTGCCAGGACGGACCTGTTTTCCCCTATGACCAGATTAAAGATATTAAAGGGGCGATTTAATATGAAAAGACCAAAAGTGGCTTTTTTCGATTTTGCATGCTGCGAAGGCTGCCAGCTGCAGATCGCCAACATGGGGGAAAAGCTTCTAGATATCCTGGATTCGATCGAAGTCGTGGAATTCAGGGAGATAATGTCAGAGAAATGGGACCAGAGCTACGATATAGCGATAATTGAGGGCAGCATAACAACAAATCATGCCGTTGAATTGATAAAAGAGATCCGCAGGCGTTCCAAGGTCATTATAGCCTACGGTTCATGCGCGACCATAGCCGGCGTAAACGGCATGAAGAACAGCTACAAGCTCGATGAAATACGCAAATATGTATACGGCGATAAAGCCTCGGAATTCGATACGATACCGACAATGCCCGTCCACCAGGTCATCCATGTGGATTATTTTATTCATAACTGCCCGGTTTATCCGCCTGAAGTCATAGAGGTTTTAAAAGCCGCCCTCGCCGGGCTGCCCTATCATGTCAGCGATAAAGCCGTGTGCGTGGAATGTAAATTAAATGAAAATATCTGCATGTACGACAGGGGAACAACCTGCCTTGGCCCGATAACACGCTCCGGATGCAATTCCTGGTGCATAAACAACGGCAACATCTGCTACGGCTGCAGGGGGATGGTCTCCAATCCCAATAAGAACGGTTTCAGGGAAGTTCTTGACGGATATGATATATCCCTTGACCTTATTATTAAAAAGATGGACATGTACAATAAGTGCCGGGAGAATGACCGGAATGAGTGAAAAAAATATAAAAATCAAGGTTGAATACCTTACAAGGGTCGAAGGACACGGGAATATAGTCGTCGATATAGCCGACGGCCGGCTGGAAAAGTGCGAACTCAATATCGTTGAAGCCCCCCGCTTTTTCGAAGGAATGCTGATAGGAAGATCTATTTTCGAGGCTCAGCATATAACTTCCCGCATTTGCGGGATCTGCGCCTGCGGCCACACCTTAGCGTCGATACAGGCTGCCGAGGACGCCATCGGGTTCAACCCGTCAAGCCAGACAATGATCCTGCGCCAGCTCCTGCTTGATATGGAGATTCTCGACAGCCATATACTGCATATTTATCTCCTCGCAGCCCCGGACCTTCTTGGAGTAAAAAGTTTTATTCCGCTCATCGATTCCCACAACTCTGTTGTCAGGCGTGCGCTCAGGATGAAAAAAACCTGCAACGATATCTGTGAAATCCTTGTCGGGCGGCATGTGCATCCGATTTCGTGCATAGTCGGCGGTTTTACTAAAATCCCCGGGGAAAAGGAACTGGACCTGATGCTTTCTCTTCTCACCGGCATGAGGCCCGATATGGAAGCGACTTTAGAGCTTATTTCCAGCCTTCCATTTCCATCTTTCGAGAGGGAAACCGAATATGTGGCTCTCGTAAACGACGGCCCCGGATATCCCCTCCTCGAAGGCGACATAGGGTCGAGCGACGGGGTCAGGATGGATAAAATAGATTACAAAAAAATAACCAACGAATATATAGTCGATCATTCGACCGCCAAGAGGGCCAGGCTTTCCCGGGATTCATATCTCGTGGGGGCGCTTGCCCGCTACAACCTTAACGGCAGCAAGCTATCAGGCAAATCCCTCGAAGCCGCAAGAACCCTCGGTCTGAAGGCAAAAATTACCAACCCTTATCTTAATACAGCCGCACAGCTTGTCGAATGCGTAGAATGCCTTGAAGACTCTATAAAAATAGTGGAAAGTCTCAAAAATACAGGAACGGACCGCAGCCAGGAATTAGTTGTAGGCCTCAACGAATCCGGTATCATTCATGTAAGGGCAGGAAAAGGAGCCGGAGCGGTCGAAGTTCCGAGAGGCACACTTTTCCACTATTATGAAATTGATGAAAAAGGTATTATAATAAATGCTGACTGCGTTATTCCGACTTCTCAAAATACGGGTAATATAGAAAGCGATATGCGTAAATTAGTACCGGAAATCCTCGACAGGAGCCGGGAGGAGATAACGCTTGCTCTTGAAATGCTCGTCAGGGCTTACGACCCATGCATATCGTGTTCAGCACATTTTCTTGAGGTGAGATTTGTTTCAAAATAAAAAACATACGATCGGCCTTTTGATAGACTGGCTGAATACCGCTTATCATAACGAAATTTTATCAGGCATATCAGACATCACCGACAAGCTCGGAGTGAACCTTGTATGCATTGCGACAGGCAGGCTCGACGCGCCTTATGAGTGGGAAAAAAACAGGAACATCCTTTTCGATATCATCAATCATAAAAGAATCGACGGCATGATTGTCTTAGCTCCCTCCCTTGCCAATTTTTCGGGCCGCGACCGCTTCGAAACTTTCCTCAAGCGGTATATCGATTTCCCGATGGTCTGCGTCGGGGAAAAAATTCTTCAAAAGCCTTCAATCCTGACGGATAATGATAAGGGCATCAGGGATATTATGAAACACCTGATCGAATATCATGGTTATAAAAAAATCGCCTATGTTTCAGGGCCCTCCGGAAGCACCGATTCTGAAAAAAGATTTGCCGCTTACAAGGATATGCTCATGGAACATGGCCTCGAAATTGACGAAAAGCTTATAGTAAGCGGAAATTTTGCATTCAGTTCCGGCAAGGAAGCGGTAAGGATCCTGCTTGATGAAAGGAAAGCCCAGTTCGACGCGATAGTATCTGCAAACGACTATATGGCCCTTGGAATTATCGATGAAATGCAGGTCAGGGGAAGGTTCGCAGCCGATGTAATACCGGTAACAGGATTTGACGATATACAGGAAAGCCGGAAAACCAAGCTTACAACAGTCAGGCAGCCCGTATATGACCTTGGGAGGAATGCGGCCGAACTTATTATAAGGTGCCTGAACGGTGAAAATATCAGCGGAGATATGCTTTTCCCGACCGAACTGATAATAAGGGAATCCTGCGGCTGCTTTTCAGAGAGCGTATCCGCATCGAATACGGGCAATAAGGAAATTCTCGGCAACATCTTTTCCCAGGACTACAAGGAAATACGTGAAAGCCTTGTGTCGAAAATATCAGGCAAGGACCTCGGCATAGGGGACCTGAACGAGGCCTGGGTCTGCGAATCGCTGAGATCTTTATTCGACAGCCTGATCAGGGTAATCGGCGGAGAAAAATCGGCCGATTTCCTTCTGACATGGAGCAGGATCATCAGGGAGACATCGACAAAAGACCTTGGATTTTCTTTTCTCCATATACTGCTTTCACTATTCAGGCGGCATATGATCTCATATATACCTGAAAGACGGACGCTTATTGAAACAGAAGATCTCTTCCAGGAAGCCAGGATCATGATAGGCGATATCATTCAGAGAGGAGACCTGATAGAAAAGATCATGGTTGACACTAAAATGGAAAACATCAGCGACTTAGGAGCTAAACTCGCCAATACGTATACCCTCGAAGATCAGTTCTGCGTGCTTTTTTCAAATCTTCCGGCCCTCGGGATAAGGGGCTGCTTTATTTCCCTTTATGAGGATCCTGAAAACCCCATGAGGACGTCAAAACTGATCTTCGCCTTCAACAGGGAGGGTAGGATAAAACTTCCCGAGGAAGGCAGAATCTATCCAACACAGGATATTATCCCCGATGATATTCTCCCCTATGAAAAATCGTTCACATTGATAACCGAAAATCTTTTCCAGGGCCAGTCCCAGTTAGGATTTGTAATATTCGAATACGGCCCCAGGAATGCGCAGATCTATGAAATATTAAGAGCAAAAATAAACGACAGTCTCATAGGGACGCTAATGTTCCAGAAGATACAGAACCAGGCTAAGGACCTCGAAAAACAGGTAATTCAAAGGACATCCGAACTTTACAGGACAAATGCGCAGCTCCATCTTGAAATGCAGGAAAAGCAGAAGGCGGAAGAAAAGCTTAAAAAAAGCGAGGAAAGGTTCCGCGAGATGGCCCTGCTGCTTCCTACCGTAATAGTCGAAACGGATATGAATTTAAATATAGTTTTTTTGAACAGGGCAGGGATGGAAATCCTCGAAATGAACGAAGAATCCCTGAAAAAAAGGCAGTCTTTTCTGAACTTTATTATCGATGAAGACAGACCCAAGGTCGAAGAATACGCATCCCAGGTTATTACCGGACAGAGTATGAATTTTATTGCCCTCCGCCTCATCAAGAAAGACATCTCAAAAATAACTTTCCTTTCCAAGGCAGACCCCGTTTACATAAACAATGTAATCGAGGGCATCCGCTGGAATGCCATCGATATCAAGCTCATGATATCCTCGGCCTTTAAATTGGAAGAATCTTTTTACCGGGATTACCATTTTACCAACAGGGAGAAGGAAGTCCTCGACCTCGTTATCCAGGGCTATAAAAACAGGGAAATCGCCGACAGGCTTTTCATTCAGACAGGTTCGGTAAAAGACCATATCACCAGCATTTATTCCAAAATAGGTGTCGCGAGCAGGGAAGAATTCTTCGACAAGATGAAGGATTACCAGGTTAACCGTTTCGGCTACCAGTCTTTTGTATTTACATTGCTGAGCAAAATGATGAAAGAATAATACCCGACCAATGGTCCGGCATATCCCCGGCCATAAGGCGGCAATAATTCCGACCGGAGGGATATTATCAAATTTTCCCGTTGATCTATAATCTAACCCGCTAATTATCAAAAATAATTTCGGGAGGTCAATATGACCGGATCAACGCACGGGAAATATTTTAGTAAAATTTTCCTGCTTGCCACTCTTTTTTTTGCAGCCTTGTTTTTATCAGGCTGCGCGCTTTTCCGCCCGGGCGGCTCGGGTAGCAACGGCAACTGGAGCCATGTTCAGAACGGTTTCATCCCTGTAATCAATACTTACAAGTACGGACTGCCCTATGCTCCCGGACGCCTCAATGACGACCAGCTCAGGGCGGAATACCAGGACTGGGTTGCACATTACGTATCAAATGTAAGCTCAAGCGCAGCCTGTGTGCGCCGTGATTCCACAACAGGCTGGGATACCGTCTCCGAAGGTATAGGTTACGGAATGCTTCTTTCCGTTTATTTCAACGACCAGGCGACATTCACGGCTATCTATAATTACATGACAGCTCACACCAATTCGCAGGGCCTCATGCAGTGGAGGGTCGACCAGTACGGCAACAACATCGATGAAAGGGGCTTTTATGTCAATAATGCCGGACAAGCCCCTCATCCGGCTATTTATACAAACGGCGCCGTGACAACAAATTCCGACGGCACCGTCCAGCAGCCGTCAAGCACTGCAGGGGCTGCCGTAACCACGGTCAACAACGGTTATCCGACGTATGTCAACTCAAGAGGAAGAACCTCCGCAACGGATGCTGACGAGGATATCGCCCTATCCCTGTGCATGGCTGCCAAGGAATGGGGTTCTGCCTGGAATACAGACGCGGTAAATTATGTAACATATCTCATGAATGATTTCAAACCCGGGTGGCTATACGGGGACGGCGATATATATCTGACTGCCGGAGTATATGATAACGGTCCCGGTTCATACGGAGCCTGGGGCGGTTACACCCCTGAAGGAACAAAAGCCGGATTCAACCCTTCATATTTCACTCCGGCTTATTACCCGATTTTCAACCAGGTTGTCCCGAACGCATTATGGTCGACGCTCGCCCAGACTATGTGGCAGCAGTTCGCTATAATAAGCGGCACCGCCAACAAAACAGGATTATTCCCCGACTGGTGCGACACATCGACCGGGCAATGCATCCAGACTATACTATGCAGCGATTTCGGTGCCCAGAGTTATAACTTCTATTACGATGCGGTGCGCGTACCCTGGAGAATGGCTACAGCTGCAAGCTGGAATAACGATTTGAATGGATTTACATATGCCGGCGAAGCCGCAAATTTCTTTAAAACACCATTTTACGGTACAACCGGTATCGCCCAGTACGGCCAGAATATAGTCGACGGATATTTTATCAACGGGACAGGGCTTGTACCTTCTTACGAGGGAATTACAATGTACAGCCCTTCAACCGGATGGGCAGTAGAGGGAGTAGATCACAATCCTCCGGTATTCACGGCAATGATCGGCGCTTCAACCCTCCCTTACGGCGATATTTACTATGCGAACAGCTTTTACTCCAATATCGTGGCAAACAAAACCTCCTACAGTTCCCCTTACGGCCATTATTTCGCCAATACCCTGAGACTGCTCTCGCTTCTCTACATGTCGGGCGAGATGATCAACCTCTATGACGCGGCCAATACAAATTCAATTACAACTAATATCATCCCAGGGCTTATAAACGCCGAGGACTGCGTCGGCACTAACGGTCATAATTACCTTACGAATATCGGCTCCGAGAACGGCCTGGGCACAAATAATACCTCACTGGCTTATGACTTCTATGTTAACAACACGCTATCTACCTATCAGTACAGCGTATACAATCTTACTTACAGGGTCGAGAGCACGATCGCCCTCTATCCTCCCTCATATGGCCCGGAAACTCCAACCCAGGTTTATATATTGGTAGACGGGACTATACAGGGCGCCGTTGTTGTGGCCGGAACTTCAGGGGCATGGATGACATTTAACAGCACATGCCTTTTAACTCCCGGAGTCCACAGGATCACAGTCGCGACTACACGATATGGCCTTAATTTCGGATCGATGCAGTTCTCATTCCTGAACGGTGCGGTGATCCAGAGCATATCATCTGCCGGAACTACTATCGATTTCACGAAATACAGCTTGAAAGGGGCGCAAATAAATGCTAACAGCCCCGTATACTTAACTACAGACTGCTATGATTACCCCCAGCAGCAGGTTGATTATGCGATAGTCATGCCCGGCGTACCAGGAACAGCCGCATCCAGCCATACCCTTGATTTCTGGTATGAAACCTACATACAGAGTTCAATAAGTTCATCAATGAATTCTGCAAATACGTCCTTTACCACTTTAGCGAACCTTCCTCAAAATCAAGCATTGGTGCATACAAATATAACAGTATCGCTCAATCCGGGATTGCAGGACCTGAGGATTAGCGGCGAAGGCTTAATACTGAGCAATTTAATCATACATTAATATCAGGATCAACAAAACCCGCTCCCTCCTGACGGGAGCGGGTTCTATTTTACCGGAGGCAAACGGATGCGTTTATTTTTATTAATACCGGTTTTAATATCCCTTTTGACATCTTGTTCAAACAGCCCGTCCGGCTCTAATTCTTCAGGCCCCGGAAATAGTCCGATTGTTTCCGGACCATCCGGAAACTGGAATTTTGTGGGGACATCCGCCGTCTCTTCAGGAGAGGCTGATTACATATCATTCAAATTCGGTGCTCAAGGCACCCCATGCATGTGTTATATGGATTATAACCTGGGTTATAAAGCGACCGTTATGGAGTTCACTAACGGGACATGGCAGGCGCTGGGTTCTCCCGGATTCTCACGCGACCAGGCCTGGTATACCTGCATGTCTATCGCCGGCAGCGGAACTGTATATGCGGCTTACAGCGACGCTTCGGTTTCATTCGGTGCAACGGTTATGGCTTTCATCAACGGCAGCTGGCAGAACCTCGGGAATCCGGGATTTTCTCCAGGGTCTGTCGGGGATATCGCCATCGCGGTTTCCCCATGGGGAATACCATATGTCCTGTTCAGCGACGATACCAACGGAGGGAACGCGTCTGTCATGATGTATTCCAATAATAACTGGATAAGCGTCGGAAATCCGGATTTTTCATGCGGAGCCGCAGTAAACCTTGCAATCGCTTTTTCACCTTCAGGGATTCCATACGTTGCCTACAGCGATGACGCCAACGGTGGAAAGACAAGCGTATGTATGTTCTCAAATAATAAGTGGCAGACCGTCGGAGCCCCCGGGTTTTCTTCCGGCGCCTCGGATTACGTATCCATATCGTTTTCTCCTTCCGGCGTCCCTTTTACCGCATACAGCGACCAGGGCTACAACGGTGGCGCATCGGTCATGATGTATTCCAACAACATGTGGCAGAATGTAGGCGCCGGCGGTTTTTCCGCAAGCGGAGCCTACTTTGTTTCTCTTGCAATGACCCCATCCGGAAACCCCTGCATAGCTTACCAGGACACTTTCATTTACAGCCTTGGCGCATCGGTGATGATTTATACGAACGGCACGTGGAAATACCTTGGTAACCAGGCTTTTACTCCCGATGAAGCGGATTTTATCAGTCTCGCTATATCTCCATCAGGAGTTCCATACGTCGCTTTTAGAAACGATGACGGGGCAACATATAGCGCGGCAGTTATGAATTATAAATAGCCCCCCATGGGTCGGGTACATTCCCCCCTCATGGTCGGGTATAATACCGACCCAAGGTGTATTTTATTTCTATGGGAATAAATTTATACTATTTTGCTAAAATAATTGGGCCGGATCCTTTAAATTATAAAAATTAAAGACCCCCTAGACACACCCCCATGGAAGGGAGGCGGAGACAAGACCGCTGCCCGTTTCGTGGGGGATATTTTTTGCAACAGCACTTTAGAACAATTAAATGATAATCCTGCCTCATGAATGCAATTTCTTAACTGGCTGTATTCGCTCGCTTTGATCCGCTAAGGGGATAAAAATCTGTAATTTTATTTGTTTTTTTGAGTGTCCGTCAATATAATTATAACTGCACGGGGATGTAGCTCAGTTGGGAGAGCACCACAATGGCATTGTGGGGGCCGTGGGTTCAAGCCCCATCATCTCCAAATTTCTTATCTCACAAAACTGCTGCCGCGTGAGATGCGGCTTGTGCGGACTGGAAGGAGTCCCCCATACACCGGAACCGGTAACATTATTTCCAGGACTTGCAGTATCAGCCCCCATCGCAGCCCACATCCAATCGGGAGAATGAGAGCCGGGACCTGTACCGCCGCCTCCCCCTGACGGATTGACCGAGCAGGCGCCGAAAACAAATACAATCGCTGACGATAACAGACAGATGTTGAGAAATTTCATAAAGGCCGATCTTCCTTTCCGATATGTTTATCATCCTCAGGTCCAGCAGGATGCATTTCATAGCATCTGTAAAAGCATAGGAAAACATTTAGTTATTCTATCTCAAATAACACCAATGAAAATATTTCGGCAATGAATGAATAAAAGCTTTTTATTATAAAAATATCCTCATTTTCTTTATTTTTAAAATGATTGAATTTATAATAGGTTAATGGAAGTGTAATATGTTTAAAATAAAGGAAATATATACTCTTGCACCCGGAACATTACACGCAATCATCGAAGCCCCTCTCATCGCCGGCAAAGCCGAAGCCGGTCAATTCATCATAATCAGGACTTCAAGCAAAGGCGAAAGGATACCCCTTACTATCGCGGATTACGACCGTGCGCAGGGGACAATATCGATCGTATTCCAGGTGCTTGGAAAATCGACAACCCAGCTCGCGGCCCTCAAGCCGGGCGGTGTCATCCCGGACCTCCTTGGCCCCCAGGGGAACCCTTCCGAGATGGGAAATTTTGGAAATGTGGCCGTCGTCGGAGGCGGGGTGGGAATCGCAGCCGCCTACCCCATAGTAAAGAGTTTAAAAAATGCCGGCAGCAGGATCATATCGATAAACGGCTTCCGTTCCAGGGATAATATGTTCTGGATGGATAAAATGGAAAAGTTCTCCGACAGCCTGCTTATTTCCACCAACGACGGTTCCTGCGGCCGGAAGGGCTTCGTAACGGATGTGTTGAGGGAACTTCTCGATAATAAAGGCGAAGAACGGATCGACCGGGTAATAGCGATCGGCCCGGCAATAATGATGAAATCCGTAGCCGACCTTACAAGAAATTATAATTTAAAAACAATAGTAAGCCTGAATTCCCTTATGGTATGCGGCATGGGAATGTGCGGCGCATGCAGGGTGACAGTCGGAGGGAAAACAAATTTCACATGCATGGACGGGCCGGATTTTGACGGGCATCTTGTGGATTTCAAAGAACTGATGATGAGGCTGGATTCTTATAAACACGAGGAGAAAACCTGCCTTGAAAAATGGAACAGGGAGTGCGCCGGTGGCCCGCAATAACAAACAGATTGCTATGAGGGAACAAAAGCCCTCGGAAAGAACAGGCAACTGGAACGAAGTGCCTCTTGGATATTCTCTGGAGGAAGCTGTACTGGAAAGCGAACGCTGCATCCAATGCAAAAACAAGCCATGCATCGCCGGATGCCCGGTATCGATAGAAATTCCGGATTTTATCAAAGCGATCAGGGACAGGGATATCAAAAAGGCTATAGATATAATTCATGAAAACAACGCCCTGCCGGCTATAACCGGCAGAGTCTGTCCGCAGGAAGAACAATGCCAGTGCCTCTGCACCGCGGGGAAAATAGGCGATCCTGTTTCGATCGGAAGCCTTGAACGCTTTGCGGCTGACTGGGACCTCGAAAACCGGCTGACGGCCCCGGAAACAGGTAACAGGCCCGGCGTAATTACGCCTGCTGGGAAAATGGTGGCCGTTGTGGGGTCCGGACCGGCAGGACTCTCCTGCGCGGCTGACCTGGCCCGGATGGGATACAGGGTAACGGTTTTTGAAGGTTATCATAAGCCCGGCGGCGTACTTGTCTATGGAATTCCTGAATTCAGGCTCCCTAAGTCGATAGTTAAAAGCGAAATCGATATGCTTGAGAGTTTCGGCGTAAATTTTATGACTAACGTGCTTATCGGAAGGGCTCTGACAATAAACGATATATTCGGCAGGGGATTCGAAGCCGTATTTATCGGCACAGGCGCGGGCCTTCCGAATTTCATGAACATCCCCGGCGAGAACCTGAATGGAATTTATTCGGCCAACGAGTTCCTGACGCGTGTAAACCTGATGAAGGCGTATCTTACCGGAGAATACGACACGCCTGTCAGACATGGCAGAAATGTCGCTGTAATCGGCGGGGGAAACGTGGCAATGGATGCTGCTAGGACCGCGAAAAGGCTCGATGCAGAAAATGTCTATATCATATACAGGCGGACCGAGAAGGAAATGCCCGCGAGGATCGAGGAATCAAGGCATGCAATGGAAGAGGGAATTCAATTTATCACCCTTGCAAGCCCCGTTATGTACGAGGGTGATGAACACGGTTTTGTTAAAAGCATGGTATGCCTCAGGATGGAACTCGGCGAACCGGACCAGTCAGGAAGGAGAAGCCCTGTACCCGTAAAAGGTTCTGAATTCAGGATGGAAACCGATGAAGTGATCGTAGCAGTCGGGTCGACGCCCAATCCGATAATCTCGAGGACTACTAAAGATTTGAAATTAAAAAAGAACGGGGATATCATTGTCGATGATAAATTCCGGACCTCTATAAAAGGAGTTTTTGCCGGCGGAGACATAGTGACGGGAGCCGCGACAGTCGTTACTGCGATGGGCGCCGGCAGAATGGCCGCGAAATCGATAAGCGAGTATTTAAATTAAATCCGGGGGTGCTTCATGGCTCTTAGTATCAAACCCTGCGAGTGCACAAAAGAAACAGAAGAGGAAAAGTACACAAGAATCAAGGAAGTGATCGATCTCTACAGGAATAAGGAAGGAAGCCTTATCCAGATCCTTCATATGGCGCAGGGAATATTCGGCTACCTGCCTGTGAAACTGCAGCAATTCATAGCCGACAATCTTAACATCCCCCTATCCGAAGTATACGGCGTGGCTACTTTTTATTCCTTCTTTTCAATAAAGCAAAGGGGCAAATACACTATCCGCGTCTGCATGGGAACAGCGTGCTACGTCCGCGGAGGCAAGAAGATAATCGATAAATTAAAGGAAATTCTCGATATCGAACCCGGCGGAACGACTTCAGACGGAAAATATACCTTCGAAGTGATGAGGTGCATAGGGGCCTGCGGCCTGGCCCCCGCAATCACTATCAACGACAAGGTGTATAAACAGGTCAATCCGGATAAACTCAAGGCGCTGCTCGTTAATTTTCAGTAGCAGGAGAGTTTTATGAAAAAAAAGATCGAAACAATGAAAGATCTTCTTAAAATAAAGGCAGAAACATCGGAAGAAGCAAAAAAGTTCAAGCATACGATCCTTCTTTGCGGCGGAGCCGGCTGCGTATCTTCAGAATGCCTCGCTGTAAAGGATGCGCTGGAAAAATCATTGAGAGAAAAAGACCTTCAGGAAAGCGTCCTGGTAAAACTAACCGGGTGTATCGGAACCTGCGCGATCGGCCCTGTAATGATCATGGAACCTGAAAACGTTTTCTATACAAGGCTTGAGCCGTCGGTAATACCGAAGATTGTAGCAAGCCACTTCATGTCGGACACCGTCTTGAACGAAAAAACATATTTCGATAAAAAAACAGGCAAGTATATACAACACCTTGAAGATATAGACTTTTTCAAAAAGCAGACAAAGATTGTCCTCTCCAACTGCGGTAAAATCGATTTTTCATCCCTGGGAGAATATATTGAGCTTGACGGCTATTTCGCGGCTGAAAAAGCCCTGAATAAAATGACCCAGGATGAAATAATAGCAACTATCAAGGATTCAGGCCTCAGGGGAAGGGGCGGCGGAGGATTTCCTACCGGCCTGAAATGGGAAGCCGGGAAAAAAGCTTCAGTTGAAGGCGGCCAGAAATATATTGTCTGCAATGCGGATGAAGGGGACCCCGGGGCCTTCATGGACAGGAGCGTAATAGAGGGCGATCCCCACTCTGTTATAGAAGGAATGATAATCGGCGGCTTTGCGATCGGTGCCTCCCGGGGATATATTTATATCCGGGCCGAATATCCCCTTGCAGTCGAAAGGCTTGAAAAGGCCATTATACAGGCGAGAGAGTCCGGACTTATCGGTAAAAACATATTCGGAAGCGGCTTCAATTTCGACCTTGAAATCAGGATCGGGGCAGGCTCATTCGTCTGCGGAGAAGAAACAGCTTTGATGGCCTCCATAGAAGGAAAAAGGGGAGAGCCCCATCAAAAGCCCCCATTCCCGTTCGAACAGGGCCTGTTTAAAAAACCTACTATTATCAATAATGTAGAAACGTTCGCTAACATCCCCCGCATATTGATGAATGGAAGCGCCTGGTACTCCACTTTCGGGCATGGGAACAGCAAGGGTACGAAAGTTTTCGCGCTCGCGGGAAATATCCTGAATACGGGCCTTGTCG
Organism: uncultured Brevinematales bacterium; assembly: GCA_964533855.1. Lineage (GTDB taxonomy): Bacteria > Spirochaetota > Brevinematia > Brevinematales > JAOACQ01 > CAVYGN01. The sequence goes on along the minus strand of CAZHNM010000006.1, from coordinate 31,182 downwards.
AAGTGCCGATAGGAGCCACCCTCGGTGAAATCGTTTTTGACATCGGAGGAGGAATACCCAAAAACAAGAAATTCAAGGCAGCCCAGACAGGCGGCCCTTCGGGCGGGTGCATAACTTCCGATAATCTCAACGTCCCTCTCGATTATGACAATCTCGCCAGGCTCGGCACTATAATGGGTTCGGGCGGTCTTATCATAATGAACGAGGATACCTGCATGGTTGATATGGCAAGGTTCTTCATGGACTTCGTCCAGGATGAATCATGCAGCAAATGCACTCCCTGCAGGATCGGGACAAAGAGAATGCTCGAAATACTTGAAAGGATAACTAAAGGCCAGGGCAGGGAAGGAGACATAGAGCTCCTCGAAGAACTCGGGAGGACTATCCAGATAAGCGCAGTTTGCGGTTTAGGCCAGTCCGGCCCCAATCCTGTCCTCTCCACAATAAAATATTTCAGGGAAGAATATGAAGAACATATTAAAAACAAATACTGCAGGGCCGGCGTATGCAGCGATCTCTTCCTTTCGCCCTGCCAGAACGCATGCCCTGCCGGAGTTAACGTGCCGGGCTTTATTGCTCTTCTAGCCGCAGGCAGGCTTCGCGATGCCTATAACCTCATCAGGAAGGATAACCCCTTCCCCGCAGTTTGCGGGAGAGTCTGCACTCATCCCTGTGAAAGCCATTGCAGGCGCGCCCAGATGGATGAACCCATAGCGATAATGGATCTTAAAAGATATGTCGCCGATATGGTCCTTTCAGTCGAAGAACCTTATTCCGACATAGTATTCCCTAAAAAGAACAAAAGCATAGGGATTATCGGGGCAGGCCCGGCAGGCCTGACCTGCGGGTATTACCTGGCAAGGCTTGGCTACGACATAGACGTGTATGAAAGCGCACCCGAAGCCGGGGGAGTGCTCGCTTTCGGCATTCCCGAATACAGGCTGCCTAAAAAAATACTCCAGGCGGAAATCGAGGCGATCGAACACACCGGCGTTAAAATTCACCTGAGCAATTATATAAGTTCCGATAAGCAATTCGATAACCTCCGTAAAAAACATGACGCAATTTTCATAGCCGCCGGCACCCAGTTTTCAAACACAATAGGCGTAGAGGGCGAAAACCTCGATGGCGTCTTCCATGGCCTTGATTTTCTCAAAGATGTAAACCTGCATGGAAAGAATACGATCGGCAAAAAAGTCGTCGTTATAGGGGGCGGCAATACGGCAGTCGACGCAGCAAGAGTCGCCCTCAGAATCGGGGCGGCGGAAGTAACCCTTATATACAGGCGTGAAATGGAAGCAATGCCGGCGGAAAGGCGCGAAGTAAGGGACGCTGTCGAGGAAGGAATCATAGTAATCGAACAAAGCTCGCCCGTAAGGTTTATCGGGAAGGACAGGCTTGAAAAAGTTGAATGTGTCAGGATGGAACTGATGGAATTCGACAGGTCCGGCAGAAGAAAACCCTCGCCTGTCCAGGGTTCGGAATATTTGATCGAATGCGACTCGGCGATACTGGCGGTCAGCCAGACTTCAGACCTTCCCTTCATAAAAAAGGACGAGGTTGAAATTACCGAATGGGGGACATTCGTCATCGACAAGCAAACGCTGATGACCAGCATGAAAGGCGTTTTCGCCGGAGGAGATATTGTCAGGGGTTCGGATATTGTCATTACCGCTATAGCGGACGGCAAAAATGCGGCAAAATCCATTGACGTTTATCTCGGCGGCAAAGGCGTCCTGAACACGGGAGGCCCGATTGAGATCCCCAGAGCCCAGGAAGAAAAAGCAATCGTCGAGCATGAAAGATTCGACATGAAATACCTGGATCCTGAAAAACGCAAGGGCAATTTCGAAGAAGTGGCGATAGGATTCCACAAGCTCAATGCTATCGCAGAATCCATGCGCTGCCTGCGCTGCGACAGGAGGGCCTAAAATGGTTAATATGACTATAAACAGGAAGCAGATCCATGTAAACGACGGAATAACCATACTCGAGGCCGCAAAGACGAATAATATCATAATACCCACCCTGTGCCACAGCGAGGCGGGGCATGACCCGGGGGCCTGCCGCATATGCGTCGTTGAAGTTGAAGGCATGAAGAACCTCATGGCTTCATGCATTACAAAAGTAAAAGAAGGGATGGTGGTGTACACTAATTCTGAAAAGGCAAGAAAGGCCGTAAGGATTATATACGAACTTCTGCTCTCTGACCATCCGAAGAATTGCCTGAACTGCATTAGAAACCAAAACTGCGAATTTCAAAAACTCGGAGAGATCATCCAGATAGAAAATTCCCGTTTCGACGGCCAGAAATCCAAGGATTTTATCGACGAATCAAGCCCTGCTATCACCAGGAATTCTTCAAAATGCGTATCATGCAGAAGATGCGTAACGGTCTGCAATGAAATACAGGGCGTCGGAGTCCTGGGTCTCACCCACAGGGGCTTTAACGCCGTAATCGCTCCGGCGGCCGAACTGCCGCTGAATTCCGTAAACTGTTCGAATTGCGGCCAGTGCACTGTAGTATGCCCCGTCGATGCGCTTAAGGAGCATGATTCGACTGAAACGGTCTGGAAGGCCCTCTACGATAAATCGAAAAGAATGGTAGTACAGACCGCTCCGGCAATACGCGCCGCTCTCGGCGAAGAATTCGGATACGAACCCGGAACCCTTGTTACGGGAAAAATGGTCAGCGCATTAAGAGAAATCGGTTTTGTAGATATTTTCGACACCAATTTTGCGGCAGACCTGACAATAATAGAGGAAGGGCATGAATTGCTCGGAAGATTAGAGGCCGCTTTCGGACCCGCGGGCAAAACAAAACCAGTTCTACCGATGATAACAAGCTGCAGCCCGGGATGGATCAAATTCATGGAACATGAATTTCCAGAATATCTCGGCCATCTTTCAAGCTGCAAATCCCCCCACATGATGCTGGGCGCCCTTGCGAAAACCTATTATGCAGCCAAGGCAGGAGTCAATCCCCGGGATATGTACGTAGTATCGGTAATGCCATGCACCGCTAAAAAATTCGAGATCACAAGGCCGGAAATGAGATCCAGCGGCTACCAGGATGTGGATGCTGTCCTTACTACAAGGGAACTGGCAAGGATGATAAAAGAATCCGGGATTAATTTTAATTCCCTCTCCGAAGGGGTGTTCAACAATCCCCTCGGATTTTCAACCGGGGCCGCGGATATTTTCGGTGTAAGCGGGGGAGTAATGGAAGCCGCCCTCAGGACCGTTTATGAAGTCGTTACCGGCAGGGAACTGCCTTTTGAAAACCTCCGCGTTACGCCTATCGAGGGTGTAGAGCGGATCAAGGAAGCGGAGATCAAAATCGAAAATCCTGTCAAAAAATTCGATTATCTCGACGGTATAACTGTTAAAATCGCCGTTACAAGCGGTCTTGCAGGGGCGAGGATCCTGTTAAACCAGATAAAAGACGGAACCTCCCCTTATCAGTTTATAGAAATAATGGGTTGTCCGGGGGGATGCATTACCGGAGGGGGCCAGCCAAGGCCTATCGGCAGCCCTGAAAGCGTCAGGGAAAAGAGATTGAATGCCATATTCAGGGAAGATAATGGAAAACCCATGAGGAAATCTCATGAAAACCCGTTCGTTCAGGCCCTGTATAAAGAATTTTTAATAGAACCACTTGGGCACAAGTCCCATGAATTGCTCCACACAAGTTATACTAAAAGGGGTAAATATAACGAGTTGATAAAAGTTTATAAAGACCGATAATTATTCATAACTTACAGGGAGAAGAAATGAGATTCATCAAATTCATGCCTCTGGCGCTGATATTTTTGCCTGCCCTCGTTTTTGCGCAGGATGAGCGCCTGAGCAGGGAAGCGGAATTCGAGAAGCTGACAAATACGGAGGATTATTTTGTAAACTCGCCTTTTGTCACTGCAGATTCTATAATCTTTTTTTACAAAGGCAAGGCGAATATGATCCTTGTCGCCGGCGATTTTAACGACTGGAAGCCCGAACTCCTGATGCGGGAAACTGAAACCAATTTCTGGCAGTATTCCTGGGGAGTGCGTCTGCCTAAAGGCACTTACAAGTATAAGCTCGTTGTAGACGACGTCTGGATAAACGATCCCGGAAATACCAATATTATCAACGATGACAGCGGGCAGGCCGTGTCCTATTTCGATTTAAAAGAGGATTTTATCCCCGGGGCCACCTATCCTTTATGGCTTGAAAAGGATATGTATCAGTTCAAATATGAAAGCACTACGGCAAGGAGCGTCTCACTGGTCGGGGATTTCAATAATTGGAATCCTTACCTGACGGTTCTTTCCAATACGGGGGCGGCTGATTTTTTCGTCAAAGTCAGGCTTAAACCCGGCATACATTCCTACTGCTTCGTCGTTGATGACGAATGGAAAGCTGATCCGAACAATCTGAACCAGTACAGCGACAGGACAGGAACAATCATCAATATTATTTATGTTCCCGACAGGGAAAAAAGGAACCGACATTGATTAAGAAATTTCTAAATTCGCCGGGGCCGACACCTGTTCCCGCAGAAGTGCTCTCAGAAATGTCGCTGCCTCTCATACATCACAGGACTCCCTTATTTTCAAATATCGTCGGTGAAAATCTCGAACTGCTGAAATATGTTTTCAGGACAGAGGCCCCCGTAATAACTCTTACTTCATCCGGCACAGGGGCGATGGAGGCTTCGGTTACAAATTTCCTCTCCCGCGCAAGCAGGATTCTTGTCGTTTCTGCAGGAAAATTCGGCGAACGTTTCGGCGAAATCGGAAGGGCATACGGAGCGGAAGTGATCGAGATAAAAGCTCCTTACGGCAGCGATATCAAGGTTGATAAAGTGGAAGAAGCCCTGAAGAATAACCCCGGGATCGAAGCTGTTTATACGGAATACAGCGAGACATCGTCAGGAGTCGCTTTCGATATCAGGGGGTATGCGGAACTGGTCCGCAAAACAGGCGCAATTCTGATAGTCGACGGTATTACGGCAATAGGGGCAATGGAATTCAACATGGATGAATGGGGGGTCGATGTCGCCATCGCAGGCTCTCAGAAATCATTCATGATACCCCCCGGGCTCTCATTTATTGCCGTATCGCCCAAAGCCTCGGCTAAGATGGAGAAAGCTGGCATGCCGAGGTTTTACTTCGATCTTAACAGGGAGATCAAAAGCCTTTCGAAGCTGACGACTGCCTGGACCCCGGCCATATCCCTTTTCAGGGGGCTCAACAGGGCATTGAAGATGATGAAGGAAGAGGGTCTGGACAACATTATCTCTCGCCACCATGATATAGCAGATATCATCAGGAGTTCCGTTAAGTCGATAGGACTTGAGCTTCTCGCCGGTTCTTTCGGTAACTGCGTCCCTTCGGACGCCCTTACGGCTGTAAAAGTCCCCGAAGGCATGGACGGCGGTAAAATCCCGGGAATAATGAGGGATAAATACGGTGTTACGATCGCAGGGGGACAGGACACTCTGAAAGGCAAAATATTCCGGCTCGGTCATCTTGGATATGTCGATAAGTCGGACATACTTGTTTTGCTTCAGGCTACGGAGCTCACTCTTAAAGATCTCGGTTATAAGTTCGAATCGGGAAAGAGCGTTTTTACAGCGCAGAAAATGATATTGGAAAAATCAGCTTCCTTTTCTCAGCAAAAATGAAAGCAGGTTGACCTCATTTTCCATAAAGCCCATATTGACGAGATCTTCTTTGGATTTGCCCGTTTTAAGATAATATTTGATCTGTTCGCTCCTGGTCATTTCATTCAGGGGAGTTACAAAGGGCTTTTCAGGCTTTATTTCCGCCGGGATTATTTCCTCAGGCATTTTTTCTGCTTCAGGATGTTTTTTTTCTGCCGCCGCCGGTATATCTGAAGCTTCCGGTTCAGCATGGATCAATTTCTTTTTTTCCTTATGGAAGGCTGAGGACGGCTGAACAGACCTTTTTTCGACTATTTTTTCGATGACGATAGGCTTATTCATCCTCTCTATCCTTTCATCCATCGTGATCATCTTGGTGTTCGCCTTTTTTAACAATTCCTGAAGTTCGGCGATTCGCGTTTCAAGCAGTTCGATATTACGGGCTGCGGCCCCGTTAAATTCTGTTATGAGGCTCTCGAGTTCTTTCTTAGAATCTTCAATGATAATGCTTCCCTTTATATTTTTGATCTTATTGTTTGTCATGAAAAAGAGAAAAACAGCCATGCCGAAGACTATAAGCGATAAAAATATGTCCATATTTTTATGATAATGCAAGGCTGCAATAATATCAAACCTTATGCACCCTTTGCCGGCCAAAGGGGCTCACTCCTATAAGGCAGAGTAATAACTTGAAAAAACAATCGAGGGCAGCTAAAATTTAGAAGGGAGTATTGGCTTATGATTTACCTTGATAACGCGGCCACAAGTTTTCCAAAACCTGAACGGGTTTACAAAAAGATGGATGAATTTTACAGAAAATCAGGGGCGAACCCGGGACGTTCAGGCCACAAAATGGCTATGAGCGCAGCCCAGGCAGTTGAAACCGTCAGGAGCGAATTAGCCGGTTTTTTTCATGCCCCCGGCTCTGAGCGCGTAATATTCACATCGAACGCAACGGAAGCCCTGAATATGGCGATTTCGGGACTACTTTTGCCCGGAGACGAGGCAGTCACCACTGTTCTTGACCACAATTCGCTTTCAAGGCCGCTGAACCTCATGGCGAAAGAACGCGGGGTCAGGATTACCCGCGCATTGCCGAGGGGCGAACAGGTCGATCCCGACGAGATCAGGAGAATGATCACAAAAAAAACGAAAATTGTCGCCCTTACACATGCTTCAAACGTCACAGGATGGATTCAGGATGCTCTGACTATCGGAAAGATCGTAAGAGAACATTCCGACGCGTATTTTCTCCTCGACGCGGCTCAGAGCGCAGGCCTTATTCCAGTCAATATGAGAGAAAGTTTTATAGATATACTTGCCGTTACGGGCCATAAAGCCCTTTACGGGCCGATGGGAACAGGATCGCTTGTTATTTCCGAAAGGGTCAACCTGCCTCCTTTCAAGGTCGGAGGAAGCGGATACGATTCTGAAAACGAATTCCACCCCGAAGAGCTGCCTTACAAATTAGAAGCCGGGACTGAAAACCTCCCCGGCATCGTCGGCCTGGGAGAGGGTATCCAGTTTATTCTCGACAGGGGAATGGATAACATCAGGGCTGAAGAGAACAGGCTCAGAATGATCCTCCTTGAAGGGCTGGAAGACCTTAACGGCATTAAAATTTACACATCCGCTAACGCCGGTGAAGGACTGGGGCTTTTAAGCCTGACATTTGATAAAATGCCTCCTTCCGACGCCGCCATGATTCTTGACGGGGAATTCGGCATTGCCGTAAGGCCGGGACTGCAGTGCGCCCCCTACATGCACAAATTTTTAGGAACTTTCCCGAAGGGAAGCGTTAGAATAAGCATAGGATGCTTCAATACCGAAGAAGAAATAACAAGGACAATCGAGGCTATCAGGCAGGTAATTTGAGATACGCCGTAATCCGGCCGAGAATATATCGTGTACGATAATCGGAGGTGCGGTATGAAATTTGGTGAAGTTCTATTAACCCTGGGATTCATTACAGAAAATAAGCTTGATATAGCCCTGCGGGAACAGGAATATACTTTAACCTCTATCGGCTTTTCCGAACCAGTCGGTTTGATATTCCTCCGGAACGGCATAATCACTGAAGATCAGCATACACGGGCTGTTATAGAATATTTCAAACAGGTCATTACAGATTTGGAAAAACCCGATTATGTCAGAAAGTCGGCCGCCATTGCCATCAAGGCCCTTGAAAATGAAAGCGGCCCGGGCAAGCTGTCTCACGATTCTAAAATCGCCCTGCTTAACAAGATAGAACAAACCGAAGAAAGAATTGCACAACTCGAAAAATCAACGCTTCCCCAGAAAGACCTTATAATATCAACCCAGATCAAGACTATCGAAATGATAAAAGGCGATCTTGAAACCCTGGGATAAAAAGGCCGGTTATTTCGAAAGATAATACCTTATCATATAGAGGGTAATATACATCTTAAGAGATTCGGTGTCCGTAACTTTTTGAAAAGATAATTCCGTTCTCATCATATCATTGGTTTCACGCTTTATAATATCCGCAGTAACCTGTTTTATAAACCCGAGCCTGTGCTGAACCTTGGTCTTTATAATGTTGATGTTTTCCTGCCTCGCATCCTGGTTGATCTTGTGGTTCCATTTGCTTTCATAATATGCTATCATCTCGTCTATGTTTCTGTCGCCAATAAGCTTCTGCTGAAGCGAAAGCATGCGCTCTTTTATCAATTTCGCATTCTGCTTTTCTTTATTCAATTCCTGATTAGGCGCAGCTTTCTGAACTTCTTCTTTTTTCTGTTTTTTCGCCTTCCTGGCGGGCAGGAGCTGTGACAGTTTAGGCTGATTCTTCTTTTCATACAGCTGATTTTCAACAGCCTTATCCATGTATTTCCCGAAACCGCTGAGTAATTTCAGGATGAAGCCCAGGATAGGGATCCTGTAAATAAAAGGCATCCTGTTTCTTACATCCTTCAATATTTTTTCCCAGCTGATAAGAAGTACTTCATCGAGGCTTTTCATATGCGGCACTTCATCGTCTCTTGTCGGGGAATAAAAGAACCTGTCAATCCTCAAGGCTATGCCGGGGTCGTTTTTACCGTAAAATTTCATCAGGGAATAAAGCAAATTGGGGTTTTCAACAAGCTGAACTATCATCGGGTCTTTTTTATGAAATATTTCGCTTATGTATTTATCGAAAAGATCGGGGTTTCTTATCAGGGGATCTCTTAGAAAAGCCTCTTTTTCACTGTCCATCCTGTCGCTGAGCTGCTTTTTCAGTTCATAGGCAATGCTGTCTAATTTTTCGAAGAAATGCGGCAAAATGTGCGACCGGTAAATATATTTTTGTTCCCCGCCTTCTTTTATCCCGATAATCCTCGGCGGTTCATAAATACTCTCGGAAACGGAATATTTAGCTATAAAATCGGTGATTAAATCGATATAATCCCTTTCAGTATGAAGCCTCAAATAGGCATGCTTTTCCCTGAGAGCCAATAACTGCTTCCTGCCGAAAAGGACGGCATAAGTTTCCATTATCTTAAGCAACACTTCAAGTGATTTGTCCGAATGGGTTTTCTTCTGCTCCTCGTCGCTCTTTATAATTGACATGAACTTGATGATCTCGCTCGCCTCGAATATTGTCGAATTTTTTTCGTTGGTCATCGACATATTTATTATTTCTGTCGCCATGGCCGCCCATAAATTCGGATCGACTACATTGGATTTAATGATCACATCCATCCTGTTTACCGTTGCCAGGCTCTGGAACTGCTGTTTCAATTTCGTCAGAAGGAGCATGGCCATATCCCTGTTCCTTAAAAGGTACTTCCTTAGCTTGTCGAATGCTATATCGGACAGGAAAGGAAGGTCTTCGGACAATAAAATTATATCGTTGTTCGAGGGAAAAAGGATCTTGACAATGGGGGGGCCCTTTACAAGTTCAGATATCTTCGGCTGGCTTAATTCACGTATCGATACGACCGTCAGGACCTTGCTTGAGAGGCCTGTTTTGGGTATGAAATCTCCGGTTAAAAAGGGCTTTTCAGAATCCTTTTTTATCTGGGTATACTCGACTTTAAGCTTATTGATCAGGTTTTGAACTTCCTCGGGTTTGAGGGTTTGAGGATCGTAAAGTATCAGCGCTGAAATCTTATTATCCTTCGTGTCAGACCTGCAATAGTTTTTCTTGTGGAGATAATAATAAACCTTTCTCAACAGTGATACGATATTATCCTCTACCTTCAGGGCGTTGGTGTTGGTCCGGAGACCGTATTCATAGAGATATTTGTAAAATTCCTGCAATGGAATATACGCGGTTTTATATTTATCGGAGTATTCCGCGATGGCCAGAAAAACGGCGAGCTCGTTTTTATCCATTATGCCCAGGTCATTGGAAATCTCCAGTTTCTGCCTTTCATCATATGAGACCCAGCCTGGAATGTCCCGGTAAATTTTAGGATCGGGAGCGCCTGCTTCCATAACGACCTCTTAAAGAGATATCTATTATATCATTTTAGAGATATTAATTACTATTGTCAAAGAGCAGGGGGCAAAAAATTGATACTTTTTAAGCTATAGAATATATTTAATGGTTAAAAATCAATAACAACAGGAGAATTCAATGCCTGCTCAAAAGTCTTATATTGAAGAAATCGCTCAAAAGGCAAGGGCTGTATCTTATGAAATATCCTCCAGGGGCACCGGTGAAAAAAACGCCCTGCTTAACAGTATCGCAGATGAATTGTCCGAAAATCATGATTTGATACTGGAAGCTAATAAAAAAGATGTCTTCGCCCTTAACGCCGAGAAAGGCAAAGCCTTTCTCGACCGGCTGAAACTCGATGACAAACGGATCGAAGCGATGGTCACAACCATAAGGGATATAGCGGCCCAGCCTGACCCGATCGGAAGCGGGAACTGGATCAACAAGAGGCCCAACGGCCTCAAGATCATGAAGATCAGGATTCCTATAGGGGTTGTGGCAATAATTTACGAATCCCGGCCGAATGTTACCAGCGATATCGCGGCCATGACATTGAAGACCGGCAATTCCGTTATTCTCAGGGGAGGAAAGGAATCGATCCATACAAACTGCGCTATAGTCGGGCTGATCCATGACGCCATGAAGAAGAACAACTTTCCCGAGGATTCCGTCCAGTTCATTGAGAAAACCGATTACGAACACGCAGCCGAATTATTAAAGCAGAGCAACTGCATAGATGTGGTCATTCCAAGAGGCGGAGAAAAGCTCATAAAGTTCGTTGAAGAACATTCCAAAATTCCGGTAATCAAGCATGATAAAGGCATTTGCCATATCTACGTCGATGAAATTGCGGATAAGGTCAAGGCTGAAAACATTACAATAAACGCCAAAGTGCAGAAACCTTCCGTCTGCAACGCCGCCGAAACATTGCTTATACATAAAAAGTACCCTCATGCAAAGTCGCTGATCCAGGCCCTGCTCGATAAGGAAGTTGAAGTGGTCGGAGATGCCGGAGTCCTTCAAATGTTCAAAGCGTTAAAACCCGCCACGGAAGAAGACTGGTTCACGGAATATCTCGATCTGAAAATCTCCGTTAAGATGGTCGATGGCGTCGGAGAGGCAATAAACCATATAAACCGCTACGGCTCTCATCATTCCGACGCAATAGTAAGCGAATGCTATGACAATATCCAGCTTTTCCTGGACAGGGTGGACAGCGCTGCAGTCTACGCCAACGCCTCGACAAGGTTTACCGACGGCGGGGAATTCGGGCTGGGCGCCGAAGTCGGCATATCGACTCAGAAAATCCATGTAAGGGGCCCGATGGGTCTTGAAGGGCTTACAACAGAAAAGTGGGTTGTTTACGGGGACGGTCAGGTCAGGGAATAAGATATGAGGCGCAGGGTCGGTATTTTAGGCGGCTCTTTCAACCCCCCCCATAATGCCCATATCAAGCTCGGGGAATCTTCTTTAAAATATCTCGATATACAAAAACTGATTTACATGCCTACTCATGTCCCGTCTCATAAAAAAATAAAAGAAGGCTGGAGCGGACCGGTCAGATCCCTTATGACAAAACTTGCCGTATTTGATATCAACCCCGGCCTGGCCGGCGATTCGATCATGTCCCTCGGGCTGTCGTCCCTCGGGCTATCGAATACCGGCGATGATAAGATAGGCAGTTTTGTCAGGAAATACAGCGGCCAGTTTGGGCTGCATCACAGGGATGATATTTCAGTTTCCGACCTGGAGATCATCAGAAATGATGTTTCATATACAATAGACACTGTAAAATACCTGCTTTCGGAGAACCCTGAATGGGATCTGAGCATTATTATCGGGATGGACCAGGCCCTTATCCTCGATTCATGGAAAGATTACATCGAGCTTTCCTCGCTGGTGAGGTTCTGCGCAGCGGACCGGGGCGGAGTAAAAACCGCAGAAGTAAAAAAAAGATTTCCATTCATAGAATATTTCCCCTTCCCTGAGATGGAAATATCCTCAACCATGATCAGGAACCGGATCAAATCCGGACTGGCCATCACGGGCCTGGTTCCCACGGTAGTCGAGGAATTCATAGGGCTCATCACATGATTTTAGTACGCTTCAAATAAAAGGTGATATTTTTAAAGGCATTTAAAAACAGATTCCTGCCATTACTAATAGCCTCGGCTATTATTACCGGGTTGACCGGATGGTACCAGCCGGAAGTAATGGATTCAGGCCCTTATCGGGGTTATTGTCCTGATCTGCACCGGATGGCTTACTCAGTAAAATAACGGGCGCAGCAGAGATTGTATTTTTTCCCCTTATTATTTTATAATTTACATCCTGATTTATTTAAAAAGCGAGGGGCCGTTATGTATAAATATGTTATCCATGGAAGGAAGAAGCTTTCCGGGGAAGTAACGATCAGCGGATCGAAAAACGCATCTCTTCCAATCATGGCGGCTTCCATCCTGACCGACGAAAGGGTTACCCTGCAGAATGTTCCCGACCTGATGGATATCGCGACTATGAAAGAACTGCTTACTCTCCTGGGGAAAAAGGTAAGCGGCAGCGGCGGCTCCGTCATTATCGAAGAAACCGACCCCGCCCCCTATGAAGCCCCTTATGATATCTGCAGGAAAATGAGGGCCTCCATAGCGGTAATGGGGCCGCTTCTCGCAAGGAAGAAGAAGGCCAAGATATCTTTCCCGGGAGGCTGCGCCATCGGGCCCAGGCCGATAGACCTGCATATAACCGGTATGAAAAGCCTCGGAGCAGAACTGCGCATCGAACATGGCTATATCTGGGCAGAGGCCGGAGAACTTACAGGTAAAAAGATAAATTTACTTGGAAACAGCGGTCCGAGCGTAGGAGCCACTGAAAACGTTATGTCGGCCGCCGTATTAGCCAAAGGAATAACGGTAATTGAGGGAGCGGCATGCGAACCGGAAATTGAAAACCTCGCCGACTTTTTAACGGGAATGGGCGCTAAAATAAGGGGCGCCGGGACCACGACAATAGTTATCGAGGGCGTCGAAAAGCTTCATGGCACTTCCCATGAAATTATCCCAGACCGCATCGAAACAGGGACTTTTATAGCGGCGGCCGGCATTACCGGCGGCGAGATACACCTGAAAAAAGTAAATGCCTCCCATCTGGAAAAACCGATCGAGGTATTATCCTTGGCAGGGGTCGAAATAGAGATACTTTCCAATGATCATATAATCGCCCGCGGAAATAATATTAAACCTGTAGAAGTGGATACGAGGCCCTATCCGTTTTTCCCGACGGACCTCCAGGCCCAGCTGATGGCTCTTCTTTGCGTGAGCGAAGGCATCAGCATAATAACAGAGAAGATTTTTCCCGACAGATTCATGCATGCCGCGGAACTTTGCAGAATGGGCGCCGATATCAAGGTCGACGGGGCAATCGCAGTCATCAAGGGTGTTCCCGTTTTATCGGGCGCGTCGGTTATGGCATCCGACCTGCGAGCCGGGGCCGGCCTGGTCATAGGAGCTCTCCGTGCAAACGGAAAGAGCGAAATACTCAGGATATATCACCTTGACAGGGGATACGAGAGGCTCGAAGAAAAGCTGAAGAACCTTGGGGCGGATATCGAAAGGCTCACTCAGTGACGGAGTAATCCAATAGGATCAGGGCTGTATTTCAACGGGCGTCTTTACAGCGACGAGGTCTTTTAACTCCTCGATATCGCTGTTGTGAAGGCGGATGCATCCCTCGCTGGCCATTGTCCCGATTGAAGAATTATCATGCGTTCCATGTATGCCTATGCCGATCCATTTTTTCCCGCTTTTTGTCGCATCTTTTCCGGTATAAAGCCTTAAAAACCAGGGTCCGTAAGCCCCTTTGATTTCTCCCTTTCCGTCTCCGAAATCATGGGTCCAGCTGCTGGCTTTCTGTATCTGGACAATGTAAAAATTACCTTCGGGCGTTCTTTTATCTCCGAATCTGACCTTGTCTCCCGGGTTTTTCCCGATAGCCACCTGGTATTCTTTTACCAAGTCGGTCCCTTTATAAACATAGAGCTTGTATTCATGCTTGACCACAACGATCTTTAGAGGGCTCTGGTCATCGGGGAATGCCTGCGACAGGGTTAGCAGGAGAAATGCGGAAACAAATAAAAAGCTCAGGATCTTCTTCATATTATAAACCGTCCTTATTTTGCATGAGAAAACACATAGAATGAACAGAAACCGCCGATTATCAAAAATAATGACAGGGTCAGCGCGGGGGGGATTTCATCCCGGAAGGGATTTCCCAGGAATAACTGGTGGATTGTAAAAAAAACTACTATTGCTAAAAACACTAAAGATATTATTACGGCAGCCCGCTTCATAAATTCAACCTTATATTCCGGATTGTTTAAAAATCGATGTAAGCCTCTGCCTGTCATAGAGGTCCACAGGCCTGTTCTCCGAATACCGCACAGCCTGGGGGGTAAATTTGCCCGTTGTAATATAAATAGCCCTTATGCCATGCACAAGCTTGAGATTTTCTACTAATTTGGCAACCAGGTCCTCGCTGACATCATCATTATCCCTTGAAATCCTGATAAGCACTTTACCGCCTCTGACATCGCGGAATTTCATGCTCCTTTCCATTCCAACTATCTCGAGATGATCGTCGTCGATCATAGAACTCTCGAGAGTTTCATAGCCCATCGATTTTAAAAAATTCTGGCTGATGATCTCGAATGTAGTCGGGGTAGAAGTCAGGAGATCCTTGAGCTTATCATCAACCCTTAAGTCTTCATATTCGGCAAGCTTGGCCTGCACATCCTGGTAATTGGGCCTGAGCTGGGCTACCTTTTCCCATTGCTCCACAGCTTCAACGAGACGGCGCTCTTTTTCATATGTCATTCCCAAAGTATAATGAATGGCAATCGTTGTATTGTTTTCTTCATTGGAATATTTCAGGGCCCTTTCAAAATCGGCCTTGGCCCCTTCCAGTTCTCCGACTTCAAGCTTGCAGATCCCTTTCTGGTAAATAGCCTTAATCTTAAGAAGATTGTCCTTTGTCTGCTCGGCTATATCAAGCTCCTGGACCGCTTTTCCATATGTGTTCATGGCTTTCAGAATAATTCCAATATAATAATGCGCTTCGGGGTTTTTAGGATCCAGTCTTACACAGTTTGTAAAAGCGTTCAGGGATTCATTTGTACGGCTCATCTCATAATAAATTTTCCCGACAAGAAAAAAAACATCCGGAGAGCTCTTCCCGGATTTCAAGGCCTTGTCCAGATAGGCCAGGGCCTGTTCCTTCATCCCCCTGTCATAGAATATGCTGCCGATCTGGTAGAGAAATTCAAAATTATGCGGTTCTATCTTTGAGAGTATTACGAATTCCTTCTGCGCCTCTTCGAGCTGGCCGAATTTTAAATATATATCGGCAAGTCTTTTCCTGATTATTTTTTCCGTGGACGATCCGTTAAAATGGCCTGTTGTTATCACCTGCTTATATTCCACCATGGCCATTTCATTGTTATTGGTAAAATAATAGGCCTCCGCGAGGTAGAGATGGGCCAAAGGATTTCTGTCGTCCTTTTTCATCAAAGCATTCAGGGTATTGACAGCCTGCTCATATTTCCCGGCTTCGAGCAGCGCCTTGACTGAATCAAGCTTGTGCGGCCCTATCAGATTCTGGAACAGATAAAGTATACCCAGGCTGGCAACAACCAGGATAAGGGTAATGATTATTAAACTTTCAAACATTCATTGCATCCCCTAAAATCAACCGCGATATATTTTATAATTGAGACAAATAATTATCAACAGTTGACATATTTTTATAACCCGGGAACTTACTCTTTATCCCCTGAAGAACTGTCTTGGCATCGTCATTTTTTGTAAGCTTGATATAAGATTCCGCTAACTGAAGCTCGGTATCGGGGTCATCCCTGAGCCTGGCAGCTTTATCGAGGGTAGCCGCCGCGTTATCATAATCCTTATTATTGTAATATATCTTACCGAGTTCAGCCATCGTTTCATAATCTGTTGGGTTGATCCCGAGACAGCTTTTATATGCGCTTATCGCATCGTCATAGAGCCCGCTCTTCGAATAGGCGTCCCCCATCCCCTTGTACGCCGTATCCGATTTCGGATCGAGGTCCAGGGTTTTTTTAAAATTTTTCAGGGCAGTGTCGTAATTATCCTGTTTAAGATACAGGAACCCGAGATTTTTATATATATCGGGGTCATTAGGGCTGAGCTGGAGCGCTTTATTATAGGAGCTTTCAGCCTCAGTATACTGTTTCAATTCGAGGTAGCAGTTTCCCATGTTGAAATACGCGGGCGAATAGGTATTGTCCTTGCCGATAACCTCCGCATAAACTTTCAGCGCATTTCCGTAATCCTTATTCATCGCAAGCATCCTGCCGTAATTGAAATCGGCAAGGATGTTGTCTTTATTGATGTCGTTGGCCTTTTTATAACTCGCCATCGCATCCCTGAACCGGCCTAATTCCTCATATACTCCGCCGAGTTTCACATAAGCCCCGTCGTTCTTCGGGTCGACTTCGATGCTTTTTTCCAGGAATTTTACAGCCGTGCCGTAATCTTTATGAAAAGAGTAAATCTGCCCAATATTGATAAGTGGTTTGGCGTCTCCGGGGTTTTTCTTGACGGCGTCCTGGAAAGTCCGGAGTGCGCTGTTATCATCCCCGAGTTTCATAAATGTGAGCCCGAGGTTGAAATATGCTTTTGCATAATCGGCGTCAAGGGAGATGCATTTCTGAAATTCAGTCTGCGCGGGGCTGTACATTTTTTTCATATAGTAGATGACGCCCATAAGGTAATGCGCATCGGCGCTGTCGTAATTTCCAGCAGCCGCCGCCTTGAATTCTTCGAGCGACTCGTCATAAACCTGTTTGTCATAAAGTATCTTGCCGTTAGTATAATGCGCCACTCCGTTATTGGGGTCTTTTTTCAATGCATCCCTGCTCTTATCGATAGCGCCCTGGATATTGTTCATTTTGTAGTCGGTCAGGGCCTGGTATGCGTCAGCGTCGGCGTTCGAAGGGTCGAGCCTGCCTGCGGTCATAAATTCGTCAGAAGCTTCCTTGTAATACCCGTTAGCCAGGAATTTTTTACCGTTCTCTATATGAGCTTTAGCCTGGTCTTCTTTAGAAACCGTTTCTTTTATATTATTATTTACGATTGGGCGTACCGCCATTTTAGGAGGTTTTTTTTCAGGCGCGCTTTCAATCGATGAATTCTGTTCCGGGCTTTTATTAATATAATTATTGACAACGCTGGGCTTTTCATTGTTTTTTTCCGAGCCTTTCTGGAGGGCTATAACCCTCTGCCTCATCTGTTCTATCCTGGGATCGTTAGGGTCTTCCATGAAAGCCTTATCGAGATTATCGAGAGCCCTCTGGTATGACTCGTCGTTTATATATTTTTGCGCCAATGTTATGTACTTTTCAAGGCTTATCTTCTTCATCACAAAATATCCGCCGGTTCCGGCGCATATCAGGGCAATTCCAATTATGCATGCCCATACCAGCGCCCTGTTATTCTCATTTTTCTTTTTCTGAGGCTTTTTGGCAGACGCTGCAGTGCTTCTCGTTCTCTTTTGAACCTTTTTCACCGGCATAATTCGCTCCTGTTATTTTTCTATTTCTTCAACCTGGGTATCCGGGGCTTTCCCCTTATCCACCGGCTTTATCTGATCCAGCACACCCTCTATGTTGACCAGGGGTTCTACATTCGGGGCTTTATTCGACGTCCCCGCCTGATTTTCCGAGGGGAAAATTTTATCCTTATCAAAATCGAAAGTTCCGGACTTTAAAATCGCAAGCGCCTTGCGTATATTGTCGCTCTGCGGGCCCTGCGGCGCCCTGTCGAGATACCCTTCCCACTCATTGATCGTGTTGGTCTTATCTTTGAGCCTGTAATAGGCCATTCCCTTGAACCAGAATGCCTGCACAAGATTCGTGTTCATCTGATAAGCCTTCGCCAGATATTCAATGGAGGATTTATAATCTTTTTTCAGAAAAAATACATACCCGGTATTATGGGTTATAATCGACTGGAAAACAGCATCGCCAGTCAGGCTCCGGGCTGTATTATACTCTTCTAAAGCCCTGTCATAATCTTCATTATTAGCGTAGGCATTGCCGAGCAGGAAATAAACTTTCGGATCCTTATAGCCATCGTCTATCGCTTTTTTAAAACTTCCTATGGCCATAAGAAATTTACTATCAGAATAATACCGTATGCCTTTCGCGTAGTTATCATTAGACTGGGCGAAAACCGGATTAAAGGAGGAGAAAATTGCTATGATAAAAGCTGAAATAAGTCCATTTTGTATAAATTTAAATATCATCTTAAAATATGCTCTCCATTGCAGAATCAGTCAAGCTTCTTCTCAAGATTGCTGATTTTCGATTCGATTTCATTCATTTTTTCAGGCGGCATGCTCTCGAAGTCAAGATTCAATTCAAGCAGCTCCTCAATCACACTGATCTTTTTATCTATGCCGGAAATAGAGTTATCCACATCGCCGATTTTTTTAGACCTTGCATCCCTGCTTCCGCGGGCAACAGAAGCACTCTTATTTGCCGGGGCGGGAACATTCGTGTTTAAAAGGCCGTTATAATAATCCTTTAGCTTTGAAATTTTATCATTATACTGCTGTTCAAGCCTGGAAACATCCTCTTTTGGATACATGTTCGTTGAATATGAATTTGTATAAACCGTATAAAATGTTTCATTCGAAAAATTGAAAGGATCTCCAAAGGCCGATTCGGGGGCAGATTTTTCAATGCCTTTTCCAATGGATGAATCCGGGGCAGTTCCCGTCAGCCTGTCGACAAGCGCACTGAGTTTTTCCAGTATATCCCTTTCATCCGTAAGCGGTATTTTGCTCCCTGTCTGGAGTCCGGGGACAGCCGGGGCCTCTGGGAGCGCCGGAGAATAGTTGTTCGATGCGGCATTATGATCAAATGAAATAAAAACATGGGAAAGTTTATTAACCGATAAAACCGTGCCGAAGAAGACCTCTTCTCCCGGCCTGATATTGATATTATTAAAATAAGCAGCTACTGCCGCATCTGGATTTGAATATATGTAATACCTGAAGTGAGACCGGGGATCGATCTGGTAGGATAGTTCGTTATCACTGAGTTTTTTCCAGTTTCCTATGATAAGCTTTTCCGGTTTCTGCCAGTTCAGATACGGATAGATAAAGATCCCGTTGCCGAAAGTAGCGAGATCGGCATTGTAAGCGCCGGAAAAAACGAACTGGGGAAGGTTCTCGGTATTAAAAAGCCTGTCATATTCTATTTTTTCCCTGTCGGATAAGTAAAGGACAGGTTTTCCGGCATCTTCTCCGTAAACGGTATCAAAAAGAAATTTCCCTCCGACTGATGAATTGTTCTGTCCCTCGTTTTTCGCGTAGATCGAGCAGACAATAGAGTTATTGCTTAAATTCTCGAGATTGGTGATAAAATATTTAACTTTGAAAGTAACAAGGCTGATGCTGAATTTGTAAGACAGTGAAGAATCCCCTGCCTTTTCCGCCATGAAATCGGTAGTCTTCCTGATCTCACCGATTTTCCAGGGCCTGCCGTTAACAATGAGCATGACCGATGAAGCCGGCGGCTTGTCCTTGAAAAGGAGAATCCGCAGATCTTCAGAAGGGGGAGACGGGTTTTCCAGGTAGAAATTACCTGAGTCCTCGTCAAGGTAAAATGATAAGAGTTTTCCCTGGATGCTTTGCATCACAGAAAAAGACATGCTGAAAGAAAATATTAGCATTAGCGCCGATGCCTTTATCTGCGAACCTGGAAATTTCATCCCTTTTCCCCTGTCAATTAGTGTTTTCATCGGTATTGGTTACAATATTAGTCTCATAAAGGATATCCTTTTTCTCATTTATCGCCTTTTCCTTTAGATCAAGGAGCTTTTCTTTTAATTCAATCAGTTCCATATACCTCTGGACCTCTTCCTGCTGTTTTTTATCCCTTTCACCCTGCTGCACTGAGCCGCTGTTTGTAGAAAAATTGACAGCCGGGACACTCTCAATATTAGAATAGATAACAACATTGGTCAATTCTGCAACGCCGTTAGTTACTACAACGGCACCGGTCAATTCCTTTAAAGCCTCCCTGTAATATGAGCTTTCAGGGTAAGCCGATATAAGGCATTCGAAAAAAATGCGGGCTTCAGGATACCTGTTTAAATTTTCATAAGATCTGCCGGCATAATACAGGGCGGCATGGCTCACAGGAGAATTTTTATATTTCAAGGCAAATTCCTTGAAGGTCAGGGCGGCATTCGACCAGTCTTTCATCCTGTAATAGCTTTCCCCTTCCCCGAAAATAGCTGTTTTCCTGTCATTGTCATTTGCAGCGTTATTTTCCAGCGCCTTATATGCCGAACACGACAGGATGTAATCCTTCAGGATAAAATATACCTTCGATTTATATAGAAGAGCCTTATTATAATATGCCGAATCCGGGAACTTATCTATAAAATTGCTGAACTCAGCGAGAGAATTTGTATATTTTTTCTGAAGATATAATTTTTCGGCAAAATTAAAACTTGCCTCATCAAGGTCTAGGCCGTATATGCAGCCCGAAAAAAATATAATAAATAAAACGGATATAGCACGCACTTTTTACTCCTGTTTTTCCCCTAGACCCACTGGCCGGTTTCATTACTTTAAAAACATTATTTGTTAATATCAATGCCGGTTTTCGGAACCGCTCCCTATATATATTATCTGCAATTTTTAAAAAAATATTAATCCGGAGAACAAAGCCTTTTATGAAAAGTGGAAAATTATCCCGATTTATTATATTATTTTACTTTGAATTCTGCTGCGGAGAAAATATAATGACAGTAAAGCCATTTCCGGGAATTCGGCCCGCCAAAAAATACGCGACTCTTCTTAATGTTCCGCCATATGACGTTGTAACCAGGGAAGAGGTAAGAAACGCGGTAAAAGACAATCCCTATTCCTTTTTTCATGTAACGAGGTCCGATGCCGAAATACCCGCTCTCGATGATGAATACTCGCCTGCTGTTTATTCGAAAGCGAGGGAAAATTTTGAATCTTTTATAAATAAAAATATAATGACTAAAGACCTAACCGACTGCTTTTATCTTTTATCACAGACCTGGAATTATCAGACACAGACCGGCCTTTATGCTGCGGTTTCATGCGGGGAGTATGAGAACAACCTGATAAAAAAGCATGAAAACACGAGAAAGGATAAGGAAACCGACAGGACAATGCATATAAGGACCGTAAAAGCCGACACCGGCCCTGTTTTTTTAGCTTTTGACGACCGCGGCATAGAAATTGACGGTTATATAAATATCGTTAAGCCGATCATGGAAAAAATACCTGTCTATAATTTCATCGATGAGAACCAGGTAGAAAACAAGCTCTGGGTAATAACTGAGAAGCAGGAAATTAAGAATATAGAATCCTATTTCAGGAATACCGGAGCATTTTATATCGCCGACGGCCACCACAGGGCGGCATCTGCTTTCAACGCCTGGAAAGAAAGCATCACTCACCCGGAGGAGAAAACCCCGGCTTCCGGTTATTTTATGGCCGTGATTTTTCCGGCTTCCCAGCTGAATATACTGCCTTACAACAGGCTGATCAGGGGTATAAAGGATTTCAATCCGGCGCAATTCCTCAAAGATATAGAAAACAGCTTCAATATAAGTACGGGCCAGGACTCTATTACACCCGGCAGAAAAGGAACGATAGGGTTATATATGGGCGGCGTTAAGTACCACCTGACTCTCAGGGACAATTTAATGAACGATGACGTTCTGGAATCCCTGGATGTTTCGATCCTTCAGAAATATATATTTGCCCCTGTGTTCGGGATAAATGATCCCAGGACGTCTGAAAATCTGATTTTTGCAGGGGGCGGCAAAGCCGAGTCTTACCTTACCGGCAAGGTCGACGCTGGTGAAGCTGATGCGGCTTTTTCTCTGTATCCTGTGGAAATCGGAGACCTGATGACTATCACGCTCTCCAGCCGGCTGATGCCTCCCAAATCCACCTGGTTCGAACCCAAGCTCAGGGACGGCCTTGTCGTATATTCCCTGGATTGAAAGCTTTTATTTGGAGAGCCTCTTTTCAAGGGCCTCCAGTTCCCGGTTAAGTTCGGCGGGAAGCCTGTCTCCAAAGCGCTTGTAATGCTCTCTTATTCCCGGTATTTCATCTTTCCATTCGCCTGTATCGATTGACAGGAGATTTTTTACATCAGCGGGATCAAGCTTCAGGGAGCCTAAATCGAGGGCTTTATCCGAAGGGACGAACCCGATAGGAGTTTCCACAGCGCTGCCCTCCCCCGAGACCCTTTCATAAATCCATTTCAGCACCCGGCTGTTTTCACCGTAGCCGGGCCAGAGCCACTTGCCGTCTTTATTCTTCCTGAACCAGTTGACTGTATAAATCCTGGGAAGCTTCGACGCTTCTGTCTTTTTACCGATATCTATCCAGTGCTTGAAATAATCGCCCATGTTATAGCCGCAGAAAGGAAGCATGGCAAAAGGATCCCTCCTGAACTGCCCTACTGCTCCGGAAGCTGCTGCTGTTGTTTCACTGCCCATTATGGAACCGAGAAAAACCCCATGGTTCCAGTTAAAAGATTCATATACAAGAGGAACGACTGATGACCTTCTTCCCCCGAAGAGGAAAGCTGAAATCGGCACACCGTCGGGATTTTCCCATTCCGGATCGATCACAGGGCACTGAGACGCAGGGGAAGTAAATCTTGCGTTGGGGTGAGCGGCCTTTTTATTGCCTGCCGGGGTCCATGGATTTCCGTTCCAGTCTGTAAGGTTCTGGGGATTGCTATCGTCCATCTCTTCCCACCAGACATCCCCGTCAGGAGTCAATGCAGTATTAGTGAAAATGGAATTACTGGCCAGGGCGAGCATAGCATTGGGGTTCGACCGCACCGATGTCCCGGGCGCTACTCCGAAGAAGCCCGCTTCGGGATTTATAGCATGGAGGCGCCCGTCTTTTCCGAATTTCATCCAGGCTATATCGTCTCCGACACATTCCACTTTCCATCCCGGCAAAGTAGGAATCATCATTGCAAGATTTGTTTTGCCGCATGCGCTTGGAAATGCCGCGGCAATATATTTCTTTTCTCCGTCCGGAGGCGTTATTCCAAGAATAAGCATGTGTTCAGCCAGCCATCCGCCCTGCCTTGCCATAACGGAGGCGATGCGCAGAGAAAAACATTTTTTGCCGAGAAGCGCGTTGCCGCCGTAGCCGGAGCCGTAGGACCAGATTGTCTTTTCCTCGGGAAAGTGCACAATATATTTATTGTCAGGGTTGCAAGGCCAGTATGAATCTTTTTCACCGGGCAGTAAAGGCTTGCCAACGGAGTGAAGGCATGGCACGAACTCTCCGTTCCCGAGCGTTTCCAGGACTTTTGTACCGATTCTTGTCATTATGCGCATATTGCAGACAACGTATGCTGAATCTGTAATTTCTATCCCTATGTGTGAAATCTTTGAGCCAATCGGACCCATGCTGAAGGGGATTATATACATTGTCCTTCCCTTCATGCATCCTTTATAAAGACTGCGCATTATATTCTTCATCTCGGCGGGATCTTTCCAGTTGTTTGTGGGGCCGGCGTCGCTCTGGCTGCGCGAGCAGATAAAAGTCCTGTCCTCCACCCTGGCAACATCGCCCGCATCCGACCTGGCATAATAACTTCCAGGCTTCTTCTTATCGTTTAATTTTATAAATGTACCGTTCTTTACAAGAGTTTCTGCCATTAGATTATATTCTTGGCTGCTCCCGTCGCACCAGTAAACCCTGTCCGGCAGGCAGAGAGCTTCAACTTCTTCGACCCACTTGATGAGTCTTTCGTTTTTCGTAGGGTACCCGGTAGGCATATACCCCTCCTTATATAAAAATCAGACCACGGGATTATATCATTTATTCCATAAATTGGCAAAGGAATGCAGAATGCTGAAAAATCCGGAGATCGTTCAAAAATTTTGATGAAATTAAGGTATTGTTTTATATTTAATGCATGATTTCAGAGAGGGGATGAAATGTACACGCTTGAAAATAATACAAAAAAGAGGGTTTCCAAGGGGATGTTTTACCCGATGGGAGCCAGCCTTTCGCCTGACGGGGTGAATTTCGCGATATATTCCGAATACGCTCTGCAGGTATATCTCCTGCTATTCGATAAACCGTCGGGAATGCCCACAGATATAATATGCATGGAAGAAAAAACAAAAAACATCTGGCATTGTTTCGTCCATGGCCTTAAAACAGGCCAGCTATACGGATATAAGATTACCGGGGAATACGATCCCGATTCAGGCCTCCGGTTTAATCCGAACAAGCTTCTTATCGATCCTTACGCAAAGGCATTTACCCACAAATTTAATAATAAAGAAAACCTTCTCCTCGCATATAATCCGAATTCAATAAAGAAAGACCTTGAATTCGACGCCAGGGATGACACGGAAATAGTTCCGAAATGCATAGTTGTGGACGATGCATTCGACTGGCATGGAGATGAACTTCTTGAAATACCTTTTGACAAGCTCATCATATATGAAACTCATGTAAAGGGTTTCACCGCCCACCCTTCTTCAGGAGTAAAATACCCGGGCACTTACCTTTCTTTTGCGGAAAAAATACCGTATCTGAAATCACTTGGCATCAACGCCGTGGAATTTCTGCCGATCCAGGAATTTTATGTGGAAGATTTTCTCTTTGATAAAAAACTCACAAATTACTGGGGCTATAATACATCGGGATTTTTTGCACCTGAAATATGCTACGGTACGCAGAAAACCCCCGGATGCCAGGTCCAGGAATTCAAGACGATGGTAAGGGAACTCCACAAGGCCGGGATAGAAATCATTTTAGATGTAGTATACAATCATACGGCCGAAGGCAACGAATTAGGGCCGACAATATCCTTCAGGGGAATCGACAATCCGACTTATTATTACCTGACGGGTGAAACAGCCGCTCCCAAGCGCCATTATATCAACATAACCGGCTGCGGAAATACCGTCAATCTCACAAACCCTCCTGTAATCCGCCTTGTAATGGACTCGCTGCGGTACTGGGCCGAAGTTATGCATATAGACGGGTTCCGCTTCGACCTTGCATCCGTTCTCGGCCGGGAAGCAGGCATGTTCCAGAAATCGGCATCATTTTTCGACGCTATATCCCAGGACCCGGTCCTCTCACATGTCAAGCTGATAGCCGAACCCTGGGATATGAGCACATACCAGGCCGGCAATTTCCCTATAGACTGGGCGGAATGGAACGGCAAATTCCGGGACTCTGCGAGAAAATTCATCAGAGGGGACAGGGGGATTGCGGGAGACTTAGCCAGGCGTATCACTGGTTCGGCCGACCTATACGGCGACAGCGGAAGGTCTGCTTACAACAGCATTAATTTTATTACATGCCATGACGGTTTTACGATTAATGACCTGGTTTCATATAAAGTTAAGCATAATGAAGCTAACTTAGACGGCAACAGGGACGGATCTAACGATAACAACTCTCTGAATTGCGGGGTCGAAGGGGAAACGGCAGACCAGGATGTAATTAAACTCCGCCACAAATTAATTAAAAATTATATTTCACTTTTATGCTTTTCACTCGGAACTCCCATGTTCATGGCAGGTGATGAATTTTTAAGGACCCAGAAGGGAAATAATAACGCATACTGCCAGGATAACAACATCAGCTGGGTCGACTGGAAACTCTCCGAAATCAATTGCGGTATGATCGAATTTTTCAAAAAAGCCGTATCATTCAGAAAAAATCACACGATCATGCAGAGGAAGAAGTTTTTTACAGGATTAGATAATAACTGCAACAATAAGCCCGATTGCGCCTGGTATGACTGGGATTTAAAAACTCCGGACTGGAACAATCAGGAATTGCGCTTTTTAAGCTATGAACTTGACGGGAGCGAAGAAAAATCGGATCTCGGGGAATATTTTATTTATCTTGCTATCAACTCCGACGATAAACCGGTAACCAGCCGGCTGCCAGGGCTCATGAAAGGCATGAAATGGCATAAAATATTAGATACAAGCCTTCCATTCGGCGAAGATTTTATAGAAGACGGTAAGGAAAAACCACTCGATAATCAGAACGAATTTTTATCCGTCCCGAAATCGGTCTGCTTATTCATCGGCAAATAGCCTGACTTGCAGGGAGTTTAATCGAATTCATCCTGGAAATTGAAAGCCAGATAAAAATACTGGTTAAAGGAATACCCCGCCAGGACATACGGCAATATCACTCCTAAATCAAGCCTGATACATGAATCGGCAGAGCCGAAATCCCTGGGATAAAAACGGATTCCTAAGCCGGCTGTTGCGCTTGCAGAGCTCCCCTCGCCCTGCGTATTCTGGCCAGATAAAATACCGTCCCCGGCATCGATAAATAAAGGGATATAAAAATCCATTACAGCGGGCCATGTTAATGTGAATATGTAGGGACGGAATTCGAAATTCCCGTATAAAAGGTAGTTGCCTCGAATCTGGCCCAGGCTTATACCCCGGATTTCATCGGGAGTGAGTAGGATCTGATCAAGCGAACTTGATTGAAAATCCGCCCGGACCGCTATACCGCTCTTTTCCCAGAAACGGAAATACTGATCGGCGCGGAGTTCGGTCTGGACCCCCAGGGATAAAGGAGAGATGTCTATCCTTGCCCTGTAAAAATTTCCCCATATCGTTCCCAGGTCATAATTTACCACACCTTCTTCAACCCCGATACCCGGGTAGAAAGACAAACCGTTTTGAACAGCCTGGCTGTCATTATTAATCACAACCACATTTGTCTCATATTGAATGCCCGATTCGATAAAAACGACCCACTGGCTGCCCCCCGCAAAAAACTTCCTATCCAGCCTTATATAATTACTATAGGACGAATAGTATGACTTGTATAAAACATTCTGATTCATGTCATAAGCAGAATCTATAAACGACTCGTAAGAAAAAGCGATTTTTGTATTATAATAGGATCCTAATATTCTCGGGTAGCTGTATTGAAAATCTATCCCCTCGAGATTTGGTATGTATTCGTAATTATAGTCGATTTCAAGAGACTGGTTAAGACCGGCTAAGTTACCCTCGATAAGGCTGATCATGACGCTGGAACCTATCCTGGTATCATAATAGTAAATCGGAATGGGGAAAAACGTCCATTTATCTCCCGCGGTTACAATTATATCCGCCGATGAATCGTCAGAAGCTTTTTTATAAGTTATGCTTACATCGCCGAATATTCCTAAATTTTTAAGATTCTGAACGCTATTTGAAATCAGCCCTTCAAATATATCCTGATCATAAGTCTTCCCCTTTTCAAACTCTAATTCCTGTGTGATTATAAAATCCCTGGTCCTTGCATTGCTGACGACACTTATTGAAGCCACGGTTATCTGTCCGGCAAACATACCGGCGGCCGCCGACATAAGGATTATAATTGCCGGGATCCGCCTGAAATATTTCACATGATCCCCCTCTGAACTTTATAATAATTTCAAACATGCTTTATCTCAAGACCCCGATGCAAGTTTTTATGCAAAATAAAACATCTCTTACTTGTTAAAATAAAACTTTATATTATAATACTTGAATATAATTCAGGGGGGTTTATTCATGAAAAAAATATTTTTATCCTCAATAACCTTCTTTGTAATTGCCTCGGCCGCGAATTTTATTTATCCGGCTGCCGCCTCTGCTGTTCCGGCAGGCAGCGATGAAAAAATATTTTCTCATGTTTTCCAGTCAAATAAAAATAATATAATCCAGGTAAGCGCAATTTATAAAAATCAAAATGTTGTCGGAAGCGGATTTATAACAAAAGAGGGGTTTATAATCACTGCGAACCATGTAGTAGGAACCTCTTCGACAATAAAAATGGTTTATCAAAATGTAACCTACGTTTTAAGAGCCTGCTACAGGGACCATGCGAATGACGTCGCTGTCCTGTATCCGATCGAATTTATCAACTCGTTCAACAGCTATGAATATGTGCCGTATGATTCTTTAAAGACGAATAATTTCACATATGAAGAGACCGCCCCTAAAAAAGACGATTCTATAATGGTTATAGGGTATCCTTTCGGGATTGTCGAAACAAAGAGAATAATCGGAAAATACAAGGAAACGAAAAACAGATATTTAAGCGATGTTCAGCTCTATGCCTGCGACCTGTCCGTTATAAACGGCTGCTCCGGCGGCCCCGTATTCAATAAATCAGGCCGGATTATCGGGATAGCGACATCAGCGGAAACCGCCCCGACAGCTACCGAATATCTTGTATCTTATGTAAGCCCGATCAAAAATATAGAAAAAATCACCGAATTTATAACGCCTGAATATATGGATAAGATCAAGGAAATTTCCAAAGGGTTCCCGGGCCTGAATCTGAGCGTCTCAAATTTAAGGACCAATTTTTATTCTTCCATAGAATACCAGAATATAGGCTTCAATAAAGAGTTAAACACATTTGTCAATAAAAGCGACAGCGGAAGCATCATGCTTAAAGAAAAAGACAGCGTCATAGACCTGTTTTTCAATATCCTTTGCGGCAATCTTAATAAGGATTCCGAAAGTAAAAACTTAGTCGATATATATATCAAAAAAACGGATGAAAATAATTATATAGCCCTTCGGATGGATTATTCATCCAATAATTATTACCTTCTATATGTTTCGAACGGAGCGGCAACCGTAAAGCCTCCGGTAATTTCAATGCCGATAATTACCGACACATTCTATAATATTGAAATAAGGACAAAGGGTAAAAACATGGGGATATGGTTCGATAATATTCCCGTATACAGCGACAATGACCTCCCGGTAAGCGAAGGGCAGACGGGAATTACTTTCCAGGGGATAAACAAGGTTGTGATAGACAACCTGTTTTTCAGCCTTCCCATTGTCTATTGATTTTATCGAGGAGCTTATCGACGCGCTTTTTCTGGGGTTCGCTTAACGAATCCCGCCTTTCAAGCAGCACACTCCTGAAAACCGTCGCGTTTTCAGCATTTACACATGCAAAAGCCCTTTCCGAATGCTGGCCGACCTCTTTTGGCCTGCAATTCTTCAAATGCCCTATAATGACAGGAAATATTATTTCCTCATATTCTTTCCCCGATGCGGCGACTCCCGCAAAAACGCCTATGCTGTTATCCACGGTAATAACGCTCCCGTTTTTATATGCTTTTATCACCTTATCGAGGTTATCGAATATTTCCTGCGGCTTTAAATGAGCTATTTTTGAAAGAGCCGTCATTGCTCCCCAGACCATCCGGTTATTTCTCGAACTTAGCGCTCCTATAAAATCCCCGGCATATTTTGAAATAAGGCCGGGCTGCCTTTCGCCTATCTCATAAAGGACTTTTATACAATCGTTAGCTATCTGTTCCTTCGGGTTTTTCAATCCCGCTGCAATTTCATCGATCCCCTTGATATCTTTTGTTTTGATCAATTCCAGCGCCAGTTCGATGTTGGGATTTTCATTGTTTATCCCGAGGGAATATGCGAGTTTCTCAATCATTTTATGCCTCCGATATGACAGATCATCAATTATAGCATAAATATCCTGACAGCAGCATGTCAGGGTATATAAACAGCCGGAAATACGGTGACATTAGAAATCTCTTCAAGTATTGTTTCACCAGAGTTCAATTTAGATTCTATGGGGATTCTTCTTTCAGAATCGACATAAAGACTGGAATCTTTCATAAAAGGCTCCATTAATTTACCTATGAAGGGATCTCCCATTGTAAAAACAATTTTAAGCGAATTGAATTTTCCGGCTTTTATCGTTATATTCTCTTTACCGGCGAAACGGACTGTTAGCGGGAAGGGCTCCTTCATAAAATCCGGTATGACATAATAGACAATTCCAGGACTGTGAGGATCGATAAACCGGCTGATGATAAACCCTTCCGAAAAAGCATCCATTGCAGGAAAACCGGGTTTAACATTAATTCTGTAATTTTTTGTGATGATCTCATCTGCTTTCATTGATTTTGAAGTATATTTTACAATACCCTGCCCCGGATATAACTGATAGTGCCAATAGATGAGCCCTCCTACGCCGAAACTGGCGAAATCCTTCAATTCGTTCGTGCTCAGATTTCCTTCCGATTCCAATGTTGACCCCAGGACCGGGTCGATCAAAACCGATACAGGCCAGTCGGTGTATCGGCCGGGAAGTTTCCTGCCGCCGGAAACAGCAATGATGTCTTCATAAACCCGATAATAAAAACCGCCGCTGCTGTTTTTTTCCTTAATTGTAACATAATATACATCAACATATTTTTCCCCTCTTGAATACATCCCGTAATGGAGGAATTCCCCGTCTTTAATTTTTACCGAAGGATAGGTTTTCATAGGTACATCCAGTATTTTGCCGCCCAGGGAAAATGCCTGTATAGAAACAAGAACCATTAAAAATAAAAACACTGTAAATAATTTCAAACATCTTTTCATAACAAAACCTCCCGGTTAAATATTATTCACAGTTTAAACATGTATGTTCAAAAAAGAAATAGGAAAAAGGTACTGATTATATATGAAAAGCTTAATAATTTAATTATCAGGACCGCTATGTGTTTTTAATCAGGCACGCCAGCTCAATGCGGTTCTTTACGGAGGTTTTTTGATGGTTTTTAACGGTCCTTATAGAAATGAAGAGTTTTTCACTTATAAAGCTGTTGGATTTTCCCTGGATCAGCATTCCGGTAATCTCTATTTCCCTTTCGGTTAAATTGTATTTTTTAGTAAAAGCCGGAGCCAGGCTTATATCCAATAAATCGTCAGGCAAATTCTTCATACTCCTGAAAAATAACGGGAAATAAACAAAGTTCCATGCGATATAAAAAAACAGGTTGACCCAGTCCAAAATACGGTTCAATGATTCAAGGAACAACTGCCAGAATATGAAATAGTGATAAATATTAAAAAACAGCATGATAAAAAACAGGCCCAGAGACGCTGTCTTTTGTTCTTTATTTAATTTCCCGTAAAAACAAAGAAAAAGAATAATATTGTAAAAAACGGCGGCGATAAGAAAATAG
>CAZHNM010000005.1:0-179279 GCA_964533855.1 uncultured Brevinematales bacterium | reverse complement strand
GAAATAGTATATCTCACTTACTTCTTTTTTGCAAAATATTTTAATGATTATTTTACATAGAATTAATCCATAATTAATTTCTGTTTAATTTATGATTAATTTTAAGATAAGGGCACTTCTAATAACTGCCTCCCCTAACGGGGACTAAAGCCTTTGGGGACCAGCTTGGTAGTGCTTGTCCTGGGGACTGGCGCCAGGCCAGGCACCAGGGCATTGGGCGGAATTATTAGCTTCGTTATAAAGTCCGTTTCCCAAAAATCAAGTTTTTAAAACCGCCCATAATTTAATCATAACGACCATGGCGGTAAGAGATTATCGGCCTGATTTAAAACACCAAAAGTAAATTTGAATAAATATTAAATTCTATATAAAATATTTGTTATTGCCAACCTATAATTGTTAACATCCGAAATTAAGGATGGTGGATATGCCAGACTGGAAAAGAATTAACACTCTTGATAAAATTATTCCTTCCTGCATAAATCCATTCCTCGACGAATGCTTCTACAGGAGGGAATACTGCCCCGGTAAGGGCTTCTTTTTCAGCGAAACCAACCAGCTGATCAAAAATTTCAAACATAACATTTCGACAAGGCCTGACCTTGAAAACCATAAATTATTTTCAATAAATAAATTCGCCCTGGAACTTTCTGAATATTTTTTTGACTTTCAGAAATTCCATCTGTCATTCATTCCTGCTTCAAAATGCAAAACAGACATTAGTTATGACGACAGGCTTGAAAAAACCCTTGCCGGTTTAAAAAGATTAAAGCCTAATGTTATTATAGAAGAACCCGTTATACTTGAAAACAGTTTCAGGGCAAGCCATCTCGGAGGTCCGCGTTTCATGGGGGGAAAAAACCGGAATTACCGCTGGCAGGGCTTCAGTAGCAAGACCGGTGAAATTGGCAGGTTATATATAATAGATGATGTGATAACGACAGGAACACACTTCAAAGCATTTAAAAACATAATAACAGCCCATCATCCCGGAGTTGAAGTGATAGGGCTTTTCTGGGCTAAGACTGTGCGGTATTGAAAATCAGGAAGATAAAAACCTGTCAACCCTTTGCCAGAGCTGTCCGGATGCGTCAGGGTTATATTCAGGCATATCAGGATCTGTAAATAAATGCCCGCCCAGGGGGTAGCCGAAATATTCAAATATCGAGCCTGAATCCTTGACGCTTTTTTTCAGGAGATCGATGTTTTCCTGGTTTCTCCAGATATCCCTGTCGGCAAAATGAACCTGTACAGGGACATACGCTGGCCATTCTTTCATGCCCAGTGCATTCGGAGGAACAGCCGCATGTAATGCGATACATCCTCTTGCCCCTTTCCGGGTAGCCGAAAATGCAAGTGCGCAGACTCCGCCGAATGAAAATCCGGCATAAAATGCATCCTCCGGATAACCCTGAAGAGCCGTCCTGGCCCGCCTCATCATTTCCGCGATGCCTATTTCCTGATAACGCCTTGTTGCACTGAACTCCTCTTCAAATATCTCGCCGTTCATGAGGTCAGGAGTATAAACTTTATGCCCGTTTTCATTTAACCTTTCAGCGGTTTTTTTTACTCCGGCCCGCAGGCCTAATATAGAATGGAATAGAATGATATTAGCCATAGCATTGCACCTTCCATTAATCATGACGGAAAATAGGCAAAATTATTTCAACGGCATCTTTTTTATTAAAAAATATTTTTTATCTAAAATTTCCCTGGCTTCCGGGACCATCAGGTATGCGGAGCAGTCGAATTTCCATTAAACCTGACATACATGCCCCCAATCTGCAATTTAAGCATTTTCTGATTGCCAATCATTGAATTCGGTTATAATATATTATAAGCTATAAGCTGGAGATTGATTATGATAATCGGCATCGATATCGGCGGAACCACGACAAAAATAGTGAGCTTATCCAATGGGCCGGAAGTCCAGGCGCTTTTTACCGTCATCGCAAGCGATCCGGTTGCATCTGCATCGGGAGCGCTTGGAAAGCTCATGGACGCTTTTCATGTAAACCTGGCCGGTATAGAAAAAATCGTTATTACCGGCGCGGGCGCATCCTTTATCAAATCGGATATTTTCGGTATACCTGTATTGAGAGCTGACGAGTTCCAGGCCATAGGAATGGGCGGATTATACCTGTCCGGCATGAAAAAGGCCGTTATAGTAAGCCTGGGAACAGGAACCGCGATTGTTTTTGCCGACGGCAGCCATGTCGAACACCTCGGAGGAACGGGAATAGGAGGGGGAACCCTCCTCGGTCTTTCAAAATGCATTATAGGAAGCAGCGATATTGCCCGCATAATAGAAATAGCCGGTAATGGAAATCTTGGAAATACGGACCTTACCATTAAGGATATCTCGAAGACAAAGATTGGCAGCCTGCCTCAGAACGCAACAGCTTCCAACTTCGGGAAAATAAGCGAAAAAGCGGGAAAAGGCGACTATGCTCTCGGGCTTATTAATCTTGTTTTCCAGGCCATCGGGGTAATGGCGATGTTCGCCTCCAGGCAGGCCGGGGTCAACGAAATTATATTAACGGGCAAATTAGCCATGATACCGCAGGCCGGGCCTGTTTTCGACGGGTTATCAAAAGTTTACGGCGTTAATTACCATATTCCGAAAAACGCCGGATATGCGACGGCGATAGGAGCCGCGCTGCATTGCATTGCCGGCGGCGCTGTCCAATCAGGATAAGCTCTGCCTTGTATTATTTTCCATTTTACTATAAAATATACTGGTTTTATTGACTCTAACGGAGGAATTATGATTACCAGGGAACAGCAGCGAACTCAGTATTGCGGAGAAGTCAACTCGGATAAACTCGTCGGTAAAAGAGTTGTAATAAACGGCTGGGTCCAGAATTACAGGGACCATGGCGACCTTACTTTCCTCGATGTCCGCGACAGAAGCGGCATTATCCAGCTTGTTTTCGACCCCCAGACAAATCCCGACGCTCATGAAATCGCAAAAAAGATCAGGAGCGAAGACGTGATATCGGCAAGCGGAATCGTGCTTTTGAGGACCGAGGAAAATATAAATCCGAAAATCCCTACCGGCAGATTCGAAGTTAAGATAGACAGGATCGATGTTCTGAATAAATCCAAAACGCCACCATTCCAGATAGACCAGGAAGAAATAAGCGAAGAGGTCAGGCTCAAGTACAGGTACCTCGATATACGCCGGTCTCCGATGTATCAGAACCTTTTCATCAGGCACAAGATTGTCAATACCGTCAGGAATTTCCTGGATGAAAACGGTTTCCTCGAAGTCGAAACACCGCTTTTGAACAAGTCGACCCCAGAAGGCGCAAGGGATTTCCTGGTTCCTTCAAGGCTGTCTCCCGGTAATTTTTACGCACTTCCCCAATCACCGCAGATTTACAAACAGATACTCATGGTGGGGGGAATAGACAGGTATTACCAGGTCGCAAAATGTTTCAGGGATGAAGACCTCAGGGCGGACAGGCAGCTCGAATTTACCCAGATCGATATCGAGATGTCATTCATCACAGAGGACGACATTATAACTCTTATGGAAAATATGATTGCAAGGACCCTGTCTGAAAATTACGGAATAAAACTAAAAACGCCTATAAAGAGGATCACTTACAGGGAATCCATCGATAAATATGGAATAGACAGGCCCGACATGCGTTTCGGAATGGAAATTGTCGATGTTACCGATACTGTAAGGAACTGCGAGTTTTCAGTTTTCAAAACGCAAGCCCAGTCCGGCGGAATGGTTAAATGCCTGCCTGTTCCCGAAGGCAGCAGGCTTTCAAGAAAAGACATGGATGATCTCATAGCTTTCGTCGGCAAATACGGCTCCAGGGGAATGGCCTGGATGAGGGTAAAGGATGGAAAGCTTGAATCCAATATTGTGAAATATTTTTCTCCCGAAATACAGGAAGCCCTGATAAAAGTCACCGGCGCCAAAGAGGATTACGCTCTCCTTTTTATCGCGGATGTAAATAAAAAAGTAGTTTATGATTCGATCTCTAACCTCCGCCTCAATATCGGCGACAGGTTCTCCTTACGCGATAAGGGCAAAATGGAATTTGTGTGGGTCGTGGATTTCCCACTGTTCGACTGGAACAGCGATGAAAAGCGCTGGGATTCGGTTCACCACCCTTTTACAGCTCCCAAGGTTGAAGACCTCGCCCTTCTCGATACAGACCCGGGCAAAGTCCGTTCGGACGCTTATGACCTCGTTCTTAACGGGATTGAACTTGGAGGCGGAAGCATAAGGATACATAATCCTGAAATTCAGAAAAAGATTTTTTCGGCTCTCAATATTTCGGAAGAAGACGCGAAGATAAAATTCGGGTTTCTCCTCGAAGCCTTAGGTTACGGCGCTCCGCCGCATGGGGGATTGGCTTTCGGACTCGACCGCATGGTCATGGAATTCCAGGGCCTCTCCAATATACGCGACGTAATAGCCTTCCCGAAGACCCAGAGAGGCCAGGATCTTATGTCGGACACTCCTTCGCAGGTTACGGAAAAGCAGCTTGATGAACTCTCCATACGGACAGTGGAAAACAAGGGGAACAAATAGCCGGAGGAATAGAGACAGTGAATGATAAAAGCGTCGGGATAGTTGAAGTAAAATGCTTCAATCTTTCCGATACGGGGGAATCCTTTATTGAGCTCGATTCAGGAAAAAGGTTCGGGCCCATTTCAGTGGCATATGAAACATACGGAAGCCTGAACGATGATAAGTCAAATGCCATCCTGATCTGCCACGCCCTGTCAGGAAGCGCTCATGCGGCTGGATTTCATAAAAAAGAGGGCCATAATCCCGGATGGTGGGAAAATTTTGTCGGCCCCGGCAAGGCTCTCGATACAGATAAATATTTTATTATCTGCTCAAATATATTAGGCGGCTGCATGGGGACTACGGGGCCCTCTTCAACCGATCCGGAAACAGGCAATCCCTATGGAATAAGCTTTCCTGTCGTTACAATAGGCGACATGGTAAAGGTCCAGAAACGCCTCATAGACCACCTCGGAATAAAAAGGCTGCTGAATGTAATCGGCGGATCGATGGGCGGAATGCAGGCTCTTGAATGGATATTGCGTTACCCCGATGTACCCATGTCATGCGCGATAATTGCCGCTACCAGCCGTTCATCAGCTCAAAGCATCGCTTTTAATGCTGTCGGAAGAAAAGCCATTATTTCCGACAAACGGTGGAAAGACGGAAACTATTACGGGGGAGATCTCCCTTGCGACGGAGTTGCAATAGCAAGGATGATAGGACATATAACTTACCTGAGCGAAGAGTCGATGCACAAAAAATTCGGGAGAAGGCTGCAGGATAAGGAAGAGTTCAGCTACGATTTTTCAAACGAGTTCCAGGTGGAAAGCTATCTCGATCACCAGGGGAACAAATTCGTCGAACGTTTTGACGCTAATTCCTATCTCTATGTGACAAAGTCTATGGATTACTTCGATGCCGGAGAAATATACGGTGGAGGAAAGCTTGAAACAGCGTTTGAAAATATCAAAGCAAGGTCCCTGATCCTATCCTTCACTTCCGACTGGCTTTTCCCTCCCCATCAATCCAAAGAAATAGTTGATGCCCTGATGAAAACAGGAAAGGATATTACATATATCAATATAAAATCATCATACGGCCATGACGCTTTCCTTATAGAGATGGATACCCAGGCTGCAATAATAAGTAAATTCCTCATGGCAACTTACAATAAACTTCATGGCAGGGGGAATGCATGAATAAAAACCTGCCTTTGCTCGAAAACAGGGCCGACCTTTCAACCATAGCCGACTGGATTGCAGAAGGTTCAAGCGTCCTTGATCTCGGATGCGGAAAAGGGACCCTGCTCAATTACCTGATCCGGAATAAATCAGTCAACGGCATGGGCATTGAAATAGACCTCAAGCGCATAATCAGCTGCATTGAAAAAGGGATACCCGTCATTGAACATGACCTCAATGAAAAATTCGATAATATCAAGGACAACGCATATGATTATGTTATCCTGAGCCAGACGATTCAGGAACTCACTTTTCCCGAACTGCTGATAAATGAAATCCTCAGGATCGGCAAATACGGAATAGTAAGTTTTCCTAATTTCGGATTTTTGCATGTAAGGCTGCAGCTTTTCTTCAGGGGAAGAATGCCTAAATCCATGGCTTTGCCCCATGACTGGTATAATACCCCGAATATTCACCTTTTAACATTAGCCGATTTCAAGGAATTCTGCCGGACAAGGGGAATAAAAATAAAAAAAATAGTATATTTCAAGGGACATCGGCACCAGGCAGGGGTGATTTTCCCGAATTTATTATCCGAAGGATGTGTAATTCTAATTGAGAGGATATAAAATATGCCTCTAAAAAAAATCACAGCCGTGATCTCGGGCCGTGTCCAGGGCATCGGTTTCCGTTACTATATACTTAATAAGGCCGAGATGCTCGGAATCTCCGGCTGGGTTGAAAACACTTCGGGCGGAGATGTTAAAACCGTCGCCGAAGGGGAAGAAGACCGTATAAACGATTTTCTTTTATATCTCCGGAAAGGCCCGTCTGGGGCAAGGGTTGAAAACCTGGATTATAAAGTTGAAAACACAGATGGCGGCGAATTTTCCGGCTTCGATATCAGAGGCTGGTAATGCCCTGCAACGCTTTGCCGATAATATAATTATCTTTTATACGGGAGTTTTCTTTGAACCGTTATATTTTTTTTCTCCTGCTGTGCTTACTTTTAACAGTCACCGCCGGGAATAATTACCCCCAGGATGCCGAAAAAACCGACCTTATTGAGAAGGTGCCGGATTATAACAGCATCATCGACTGGACTGCCGGCATTGTAAGGACGGAAATATCTCTCCCGATAAAAGAGGACAGCCCGAATATCGGAAAAATTATTAATGATTACGAATCGCAGTTAAGGGACGAACTGCATCAAAATCTGATAAAGGCGATGGGTTATGTGAGAGTTTCCGATCTATACCTTCTGAAAGACTACTATTCGATAAAAAGCGATGTAAGGTATGAAATTATTTCTTATGCGGATAAAGCCGTATATTACCCTGTGATTGAAAAGGAAAAAACCGTCTCCGGAATAGCGGAACTCGCAATTTTCGGGAAAAACGGAATTGCGTCGGTTTTCTTCCGCGACCTTGAAAAAAAGGAATTGACCAATTATATACAGCCTGATTCCATTAATACCGAGTATTTCGACGGCCTTATAATAGACACTCTTTCATACGGCAATTTCAATCCCAGCATCCAGATGAGGATCTTCGACGAAGACGGCGTCCTTCTTTACGGGCCTGAAACAGTGGACAAGGTTTACCTTGAAAAACTCGGCATATGCGAATATACTACCAGCCTTAACAGGGCTTTCATGTCGCCCAGGTGCGGAGAGAGGATATTCTACACAATTCCATTCGGCCTCACAGGAAAGATGAATACAAGTTTCATTCTGAACAACCAGGATGCGGCAAGGCTCTTCGCAAATCCTAAAACTGTCAGGAAAATCAACCAGTCCCAGGTGGTTGTAGTAAAATCCCAATGATCTGCCTCCCTTCATCCGGGGTCATTATCAGGGGCGATTCATTAATCGCAGGTAAAGGTCTTCCCCGGGATTTAGATAAATTCATCAAAGCCGGAGATTTTATCGCTGTTTTCAGCCCGGCAAGTTCTGCAAGGTATAAGATTAAAAGCATCGAATCGGCAAAGGGTTTATACACATCCAAAAATCTTTTCATCAAATTTTCGGAATCCGAAAGTTTTCCGGCCATTTCAGGTCTATATGAATCGCTTTTCTCAAATAACAAATACCTGGTATCCGGCGCCGATACTGTGGAAGGCTGGATCTCCATAGGAAAGGCTCTCTCCGGGCCAGGCTTCCCCGTTCTTGATATTATGATAGAGGAAGGCCGGCAAGTACGTTTTATATATTTTAATCATCAAAATCACTTCTTTATAGAAAGCTGCCTGAATTGGGAGGAATGGTCCTCATTACAGGAAGAACTGCATAACCTGAGAAGAGAATTCGATTCGCAGATAAAAATTCCATCATCTTTTCATGGAGCCGGTGAAATAATATTTGTTTTCCGGAAATTGATCCTTGATCTCTTTGCAAAGCTCGGCATCCCCATGGGCGGGAGCACTTATACTCTTCTTGATGTCTATCTCCATGGCAGCGGAAAAGCATATTTGCCTCTCGAAACATTAGACCATGTCCTTGTTAGATATTTTCTGCCTTCAGCATCCGTCATTCCGCGCGTAGCGGAGAAACCCGGCAGCATAGCAATCATTTATTCGGATAATATCGATAATTACGGGAATGAAATAAATGCGCTTAGAAATTTCCTGGAAAATCATTTCGATTTCGAGACAATAAACAGCCGTTTATACGGAGACTATAAATATAATGTCAGGGAAAACAGTTTCCTCCATTTTGCAGGGCATGGCAAGATCGAGGGCGGCAGGGGGATGATAGAACTTGGCGGTGTTTATACAGACCGGCTGCCGCCGGCGGCAAAAGCCCATGCGGCTTTTCTCAACTGCTGCTCTGCAGGTCTTGAAGCATCGGGGATCGTTAAAAATCTACTTGAAAACGGGTCAGAATATGTCATCGCATCTCCATATGAGATAACATCGGGAGGCCTGCCGTCAATTCTCGATTTTTATTCTTTCCTCGGCGGCACCGATAGTTCGGTTCCATTCTTTCTAAATTCGGTAAAAAATCCGGAATTCGGCCTATTTTACAGATTATATGGAAGATACACCAATAAAATTTGACAAATTCAAGCCAGCTTCTTAAATTAAATGTCAATAAAATCCTCATGGAGGCATTGCAGGGTATGGCAAGCATAATATACGACGAAAAAGAATTAATGAGCGGTCTTCTGGAAGCGGGTGTGCATTTCGGACATCAGACCAAGAGATGGAACCCCAAGATGAAACCCTTTATCTTTGTGAAAAGGAACGGCATTTATATTATAGATTTAAGACACACAATGGAAAAGGTCAAGATCGCTTACACCGCGTTAAAGGAAATTGTCCAGCAGGAAGGTCTTGTTCTTTTCGTAGGTACGAAAAAACAGGCCCAGGTTTCCGTATTCGAAGAAGCGTCAAGGTGCGGAATGCCTTACGTTACCAAGAGATGGCTCGGCGGTACGCTCACCAATTATTCAACCATCAAAAAAAGCATAGATAAGATGAAAAGACTTGAAAAGAAATTAGAAAGCGAAAGGGAAACCATTACGAAGAGAGAAGCCCTTGAAATAGAAAGGGAAATCACCAAGATGAAATCCTTTTATGAAGGCCTCCGCGATATGAAAAGGATTCCCAATGCAATCTGGATCGTGGATATCAAGAGAGAGATCAACGCTGTTCTTGAAGCTAAAGCTCTCGGCGTAAAGGTCTTCGGCATTGCAGATACGAACTGCGACCCTGATCTTCTCGACTATGTGGTTCCGGGAAATGATGACGCCATAAGATCTGTCAAACTTCTCACATCGATAATGGCTGATGCAGTGATCGAAGGTTCGACATTTGCCGCCAAAAAAGACGCTGAAGAAGCTATTGAAGAATCCTCTGCAGCCGCCGGCGAAGCCCCGGCCGAATACGAGGAAGTCGAAGAAATAGAAGATGCTCTCATCAAAAAAGATTAATCTTTTTTAGACATTACGCGCAATTATCCATACCAAAGGAGCCTATAATGGAAATCAACGCTGGTTTGATCAAGGAAGTTAAAGAAAAGACCGGGGCTGGTGTAGTTGACTGCAAACAGACCCTGATAGAGACAAAAGGCGATGTTAAAAAGGCTGTCGAAATTCTTAAGAAAAAGGGCATGGGCAAGGCTGACAAGAAAGCCGGCAGGGATGCAAAGGAAGGTTTAGTGGTTTATGAGTGCGGAAAGGGCAAAGGCCTTCTCCTGAAAGTTAACTGCGAAACCGATTTCGTCGCCCAGACCGAAGATTTCAAGAAATTCGTAGCTGCCGTAAAAGATCTTCTTTATAAAAAGGAATATCAATATTCAGCAGCTCTTCCAGAGGATGTTGAAGAACTCAGGAGAAATGTCATTGCCAAGCTCGGCGAGAATATTCTTGTTTCCGACTGGCGTTTTATCAAATCTGATAAAGAACTGTTCCCCTATCTTCACCTCGGCAAGGTCGGCGTAATAGTTGACATCGAAGCCGGGAAACAGACCGATGAAACCAGGCAGATGATGAAGAACATCGCGATGCAGATAACCGCGATGAACCCTGTCGCAGTCGATTCGAAATCTATATCAAAGGAAAAACTTTCGGAAATTACAAGTGTTTTTTCAGAAGAAGCAAAAGCTACCGGAAAACCTGAAAAGATAATTGAAAATATTATCAAGGGCAAGCTTGAGAAATTTTACAGTGAAAATGTCCTTCTTGAGCAGCTTTACATTCTCGATGAGGAAAAGAAGGTTGGAAAAGTGCTGGAAGAATTTGAAAAGGAAAAGGGCATTCCATTTAAAGTTAATTCCTTTATCAGGATATCTCTTTAAATTAAAATAAAACAGGCGGGCTAAACACCCGCCTTATTTTTGCATTCCTTGAAAAGTAAAGGAGTGTCGCATGTATAAAAAAGTTCTGTTAAAAGTAAGCGGAGAAGTATTCGGGGGGGACCGGGAAGGCCTCGATTACAACGCCATCAGCCAGGTTGCAAAGCAGATCGCCGATGCTTCGGAATTAAATGTTTCCATAGGCGTGGTTGTCGGCGGCGGCA
Organism: uncultured Brevinematales bacterium; assembly: GCA_964533855.1. Lineage (GTDB taxonomy): Bacteria > Spirochaetota > Brevinematia > Brevinematales > JAOACQ01 > CAVYGN01. The sequence continues at coordinate 168,539 of CAZHNM010000005.1, read as the reverse complement.
ACATTATCAGGGGAACAGATTCCGGAAAGTTCGGCGTCTTGCGGACAACAGCCGATTACATGGGCATGCTTGCCACGATAATAAACTCACTGGCACTCCAGTCCGTCCTTGAAGAAAAATATAAAATCCAGACCAGGGTTCAATCCGCGATCAGCGTATCCTCAGTCGCAGAATCTTTTATCCGCAGGCGCGCAATCCGCCACCTCGAAAAGGGAAGGATAGTGATATTCGCCGGCGGAACAGGCAATCCATATTTTTCGACAGATACCGCGGCGGTTCTGCGCGCTATCGAAATTAACGCCGAAATCATGATGAAAGCCACTAAGGTCGACGGTGTTTACACTAAAGACCCCAAAATATTCGATGACGCGGTCCGTTATGAAAGGATTACCTATCAGGAAGTCCTAACAAAACAGCTCAAGATCATGGATTCTACAGCAATAACCCTCTGCATGGATAACAAACTCCCGATAATGGTCCTTGATATATTTGCGCCGGGTAACGTTAAGCGCGCCATATCCGGCGACAATGTGGGAACCATAATCCAGGAAGTTTAAAATATGCGGATATCCTCAGGCATGTTCAAAGGCCTTCCTCTTGAAATACCGGGTTCCGGAATAAAACCCACTACGGATAAAGTCAGGCTTGCAGTCATGAACATCATTCAGAACATGGTCAGCGGTTCCAGGTTTTTAGATCTTTATTGCGGCAGCGGGGCGATAGGCATAGAGGCGCTTTCCAACGGAGCCGCTTTCGCATGTTTTGTCGAGGATTCAAAGAAAAATTATATGTTTTTGAAAAGGAATCTTGATGCAATAGTCCAGGACAGCACAAAATACCGTTATATCAAGCATAATGTCCTGGCTCTCGGAGATCTTTTTTCTAAATCTCCTATCGAAAGCTTCGATATTATTTTCGCAGATCCCTTTTACAGGGATGCGGAATTTCATTTCGAGGAATTATATAAAATCGCCGTCGATTTATTAAAACCCCGCGGTACATTTATATTAGAACATGGAAATAAGAATAAATTTTCGGATTATCCCTTTTTCACGGAAGAAAAAAGGTACGGCGACACTTCGCTCTCTATTTTTAAAAAACAGGGTCAGACTGATTTATGAATATTTTAGGAATCGATACCTCATTCCTGGAGGATACATCGATAGGATTGTATTTTTCAGATTCAAAACCATGCAGTCTTTCGATGCATTTAAAAGCTCCTCTCAGCCAGGAGGAAAAATTACTCTACTCCGTTAAATCAGGCCTTGACATATTGAAAAAATCACTGAACGAAATCGATGTTATTGCCGTTGGAATCGGCCCGGGATCTTTCACAGGACTCAGGATAGGAATAGCAAGCGCAAAATCAATTGCATGGTCCCTGAAAAAAAGGATCGTCGGATTTTCTTCTCTCGATCTTCTCGTTAATTCAATACCTTCAGCCGTTTTTATTAACAATCCTCTTGTTGTCCCCCTTATTGACGCAAGGCTCAGCCGTGTTTTTACCGCCCTATATGAGGGAAACAAACGAATTTCAGAAGATTACGACATCGAACCGCAGGTTCTTGCCGGGAAGATAAAAAGTCAAAATAATAAAATGGTAATATTTCTCGGAGACGGTTTGACAAAATATAAAGATTATTTTACAACTATACCCGGCAAAGAACTTATATTTATTGCCGGGGCAGTTATTTCAGGATGCGTGATCTGCGATATGGCTGCCTCGGGAGAATTAAAAGACACGGATTTCAACCCGGACAGGATTGAGCCTGTATATTTAAGAAAAAGTGAAGCCGAAAACCGGCAAGCGCGGTAAAGGAGGGCGGAGCAAGCCTCTCGCAGGCTCCGCCTGACCCCGCGTTTTTATTCTGGGAGGGAAGGATGAAATTCCTCAACATTGAAATAAAAGCCAGGACAGCCGACCAGGGCAGGATCAGGAATATCCTTTCAGGCCTTGAAGCAGAGTACCGCGGACTGGATCATCAGGTAGATACCTATTTCAACGCTTCTAAGGGAAGGCTCAAACTAAGGGAAGGCAATATAGAAAATAATCTTATTTATTATGAAAGAGAAAACATGAAAGGCCCGAAGGAATCCCGATACGATCTTTTAAAAACAGAACCCGGAAGCATGATAAAAAATATGCTTTCCTCGGCCATGGGCGTTTTCAAGGTAGTAGAAAAAAAACGAGAAATTTATTATATAGATAACGTTAAATTTCATATTGATACCGTACAAAACCTCGGGAATTTCATAGAAATTGAGGCAATAGACAACACCGGAGGAACTGACAGCAGCGCTTTGCTGGAACAATGCCGTCATTATCTGGACCTTTTCGGGGTCAAGGAAGAAGATCTGCTTACATGTTCATATAGCGATCTTCTTGAATAAAATGGTTAATAAAATATGACGCCATATTCTTCATTTTATGAAATACTCAACATTCCTTTTAATGCGTCTTCCGACATGATAAAATCTTCTTTCAGAAAGCTCGCCCTGCTTCATCATCCCGATAAAAACAATAATTCTCCCGAATCGGAAGCGTTGTTCAAGGTTATCATCAATGCCTATAAAGTTCTTGCCGATCCTGTAAAAAGGAAAGAATATGACGCTTATATAAAGACCGGCAGCGGAAAAAAGGTTTCAACAGTCCTTTCCGGCCCCGTGATGCATGGAGCGTCTTTCGGCTCGCTTGATACAGTTTCAAGCCATATAAATTTTCTTTTGTGGGATATCGAAGATTTTATCCGGGATAAAATGGATCATTATAACATGGAAATAAGCGGCAAGCCGTTGTGGCGTTATGTCCTTCTTATACTGAGTTTTATCGATAAATGGGCGCTTCGTCCCGCAGGTTACCCTGATTATTTCCTCGAAGCCAGGGGTGTCAGCGATACCGAGATTATCGACAATTTTTACGATTTAAGTTTCCAGCCCGGCCGGATAGTTCACAGGCCTTTTGTTAATATCAGGGATTATTTTTATAATATCCGTAAAAGAATGGACAGGTTCCTGAATAATATCAGGATAAGAGATATAATTAAACCGGTTCCCGGATGCCCTGTCCGTTTTCTCGATTGCATTTTTGAAGTCCAGAACCATACCGTTCATTACCTTTACTATCTTAACAGGGCGCTTTCAGGAGAAACGGAATATATACCACCATTTTCCTATTCAAACCCCTGTTTTCAAAGCAAAATCGATTTAAAGGAAAATAAATAGAGGTGTGTTTTATTGCCTTGTTTTTTATTGCAAAAATATTTATATTAAACTAAAATAAGAAAGATAAATATACACTTTGCGCGTTTTTTCGCAGTTGCCAACCCGAAATCCTGATTTGCCCCTCTGGGGATCCAGAGTTTGCGATCATTAAGGAGGATTGGCATATGATCGATCTAAAACAGTTTGAAATTTGGTTTGTAACAGGAAGCCAGCATTTATATGGCGATGAGACGCTGAAAAAAGTCGACGCCGATTCGAAGGCAATTGTAGCGGGGCTTTCACAGTCCGGTATGATACACGTAAACATAATCTTTAAGCCCGTGCTTACCGGCGCAAAGTCCATACATGATCTGTGTATCGCCGCGAATTCGGATAATAAATGCGTTGGAATTATTGCCTGGATGCATACATTCTCCCCGGCTAAAATGTGGATATCAGGTCTGAAGGCGCTGAAGAAACCTTTCCTGCATCTTCACACTCAGTTTAACAGGGAGATACCATGGTCCGATATAGACATGGATTTTATGAACCTCAACCAGTCCGCGCATGGAGACAGGGAATTCGGATTTATCGGCAGCAGGATGCGCCTCTCCAGAAAGGTGGTTGTCGGCTTCTGGCAGGATGAGGATGTCATTAATGCGATAGATTCCTGGAGCAGGGTTGCCTGCGCCTGGCATGACGCCCAGGGAGCCAGGATTGCGCGTTTCGGCGATAATATGCGCGATGTCGCGGTAACAGAGGGCGATAAAGTCGAAGCAGAGATAAGGCTCGGATATTCGGTTAACGGATACGGGGTGGGGGATCTTGCCGATTTCGTTAAAAATGTGCCTGAACCCGATATACTATCTTTGATCTCCGATTACCAGGCTCAGTATACATTTAAGGAACCGATCAAGAAGGGCGGCTCTCTATATGAATCCCTTTTTGAGTCGGCAAGGATTGAAGCGGGATTACGCGCGTTCCTAAGGCAGAATGAAATAAAGGCATTTACTACGACCTTTGAGGATCTCCATGGGCTTTCCCAGCTTCCGGGCCTTGGCGTTCAGCGCCTCATGGCCGAAGGGTACGGTTTCGGGGCTGAAGGAGACTGGAAGACAGCCGCTCTCGTAAGGGCTATGAAAGTAATGGGTGCCGGTTTACCCGGAGGGACTTCCTTTATGGAAGATTATACTTATCATTTCGTAAAGCCTTATCCTTGCGTGCTCGGCGCTCACATGCTCGAGGTCTGCGAATCGATAGCCGATAACAAACCGTCGCTGGAAATCCACCCCCTGTCTATAGGAGGGAAGGAAAATCCGGCCCGTTTAGTTTTTACAGCTAAAAGCGGCCCGGCTGTATGCGCATCGATAATAGATATGGGAAACAGGTTCAGGATGATTGTCAATGTCGTAGATGTTATACCGCCTGTTGAACCCCTTCCTAAATTACCTGTTGCAAGCGCAGTCTGGATACCCAGGCCCGATCTTAAAACAGCGGCCGGAGCATGGATTTATGCGGGAGGAGCCCATCATTCGTCTTTCAGCCAGTCTGTCAGCGCTCAGCAGCTCGAGGATTTTGCCGATATGGCGGGTATTGAATTTCTTCTTATAGACGACAATACCGAAATCAGGGATTTTATTAAGGAAATAAGGTGGAATGAAACATATTATCATATGAAGGAGTTTTAAATGTCCGCAACCCTATCAAAAGAATTGGATCAACTCTCGGTAAATACAATCAGGTTTTTAGCTGTCGACGGAGTTCAAAAAGCCGAAAGCGGCCATCCAGGCATGCCCATGGGCGCCGCGCCCATGGCTTACGTGCTCTGGACGCGCTTTTTAAAACATAATCCCCTTGACCCGGGATGGATCGACCGCGACAGGTTCGTCCTGTCCGCGGGGCATGGCTCTATGCTTTTATACAGCCTTCTCCATCTGACAGGATATGATTTGAGCCTCGATGAATTAAAAAATTTCAGGCAATGGGGAAGCAGGACGCCCGGACATCCTGAATCCGCTCTAACTCCGGGAGTCGAATCGACAACAGGTCCGCTCGGACAGGGATTGGGGAACAGCGTCGGAATGGCGGCGGCCGAAGCCTGGCTTTCCGCACGCTTCAACCGCCCGGGGCATAATATCATCGACCATTATACATTTACTATTGCAGGCGACGGTGATATGATGGAAGGTGTTGCATCGGAGGCAGCGTCCCTTGCCGGTCATTTAAAGCTTGGAAAGCTTATTTGCCTCTATGATGATAACCGCATAACACTGTCGGCTTCGACCGGAGTCTCTTTTACAGATGATACAGCCCGGAGATACGAGGCTTACGGCTGGCACGCCCAGGCGGTAAGCGACGGGAACGATCTTGAAGCTATCGAAAATGCCATAGCTGCAGCTAAAAATGAAAAAGGAAAACCTTCTATAATTATTGTTCATACCTATATAGGATACGGTTCGCCCTCAAAGCAGGGCAAATTCGAATCGCATGGGTCGCCCCTGGGCATCTCCGAAGTTAAAAAAACAAAAGAGGCTCTTGGCTGGCCCGACCGGCAGTTTTATATTCCGGATGAAGCACTTGCCGTATTCAGGCAATCCCTTGAAAAAGGCAAAAAAACCGAGAGCGCATGGAAAGAAAAATTTTCTCTTTATGAAGCCGCTTATCCCCAATTAGCGGAAGAATTAAAAGGACTGATCGCCGGTAAGATCCCCGAAAAGTGGGATTCTGATATTCCGTTTTTCGAACCCGATGCCAAAGGCGTTTCAACCCGGGCAGCCCTGGGAAAAGTAATGAATGCGACTGCGCCCCGCCTGACATCGCTTATAGGCGGCTCTGCCGACCTCGATCCTTCGACCTATACCGCCTTAAAGGGCCTGGGCGACTTCGAGAGCCCCGATAAAATGCCCGCGGATCTGCAGGGGTCCGCAGGGGGAGAATGGAATTATTCAGGCAGGAATATCCATTTCGGCGTAAGGGAGCATGGCATGGGCGCAATACTTAACGGTCTTGCCCTGCATGGCGGTATCATTCCTTACGGTTCGACATTCCTTGTATTCTCGGATTATATGCGCCCATCGATAAGGCTTGCCGCATTGATGGGAATACATGTCATTTACATTTTTACCCATGACAGCATAGGTGTCGGAGAAGACGGACCGACTCACCAGCCAGTCGAGCATATTTCCAGCCTTCGGGCTATCCCCGGCCTTGTGGTAATGAGGCCCGGAGACGCCAATGAAACAGCCCTGGCTTGGAAAGCGGCCATAGAAATGAAAGGGCGTCCTGTTGCGCTGATCCTTTCGAGGCAGAACCTCCCGGTTTTCGGACGGGAATATTCAGCAGATCCTTCGAGGGTTGAAAAGGGAGCCTACATTCTATTCGATTCAGGAAAAAAAGATCCCGATATTATCCTTATCGCAACGGGTTCAGAAGTTTTCCTGGCCCTTGGCGCCGGACATGACTTATCGAAATCCGGAATATCGGCAAGGGTTGTTTCCATGCCTTGCTGCGAACTATTCGATGAACAGGATAGAAAATATAAGGACTCCGTATTGCCTCCTGCTGTTAAAGTAAGGCTCGCGATTGAAGCGGGAATCTCGCATGGATGGCACCGTTACACCGGGGACGCCGGCGGAACTATCTGCATTGACAGGTTCGGAGCATCGGCTCCGGGCGATGTCCTTATGAAAAAGTTCGGATTTACAGTTGAAAATGTCGTAAATACAGCCATGAAACTTTTGAATAGAAATTGAAGCCCTTATGATTGATTTAATAAACCTGCCCATAGAAAAAATGGCAGGAATTTCATTCGACTGCGAGTGCGGACATTCTCATTCCTCCGGTGTTAAAAAAATATATTCGGGCCCCAAGGCAAAAGATGAGCTCACAGGATTCCTCAGGGACAACGATGCCGGTAATATTCTCTTTACCGCGGACAGCAATACATGGAAGGTGTCCGGAAAGGAAATTTCCGGTTATCTTTCTGAAAATAAGTTTAATATACGTCCATTTGTTTTTGAGGCCCCGGAAGGCCGCAGCCTCGTCCCGGACGAAAAGGCTGTCGGCCGCCTGCTCCTTGAAACAGGAAAAGATATCAAGTTGATTGTTACAGCCGGTTCGGGAACATTAAACGATTTATCCAGGTATATAAGTTTCATGCTCAATATTCCTTATATCATCCTGTGCACTGCCCCTTCGATCGACGGATACACATCTACGGTATCGCCTCTGATTATCGGAGGTTTTAAAAAAACTTTTGCGGCCGTTTATCCTGACGCCGTGATCGCAGATGAGAATGTTATCTGCAGCGCGCCGCCGGAAATGATAAGGGCGGGCTTCGGCGATCTTATCGGGAAATTTACTGCTTTGTCGGACTGGGAATTATCCGGTAAGGAGAACGGCGAATATATATGCAGTGCCTGCCTGTCTCTTATGAAAAAGGCTGTGTCTGAAACCGTATCCGCAGCGCCTTTAATCGGAGAGATGAATCCCAGGGGAGTAAAAGTATTATTTAATTCCCTGATACTGTCAGGCATTGCCATGGGCCTGGTCGGTAATTCAAGGCCGGCTTCGGGCTCGGAGCACCACCTCGCCCATTATTGGGAGATGAAATCACTTTCAAAGGGGAAGGAACCGGCACTCCATGGAAACGCCGTAGGAGTAGGCGCAATAGTTATTTCAGAAATCTATGAATTCTTGAAGGATAACTTGCGGGGCTTTATTCCGTTTTCGCCGGGCCCCGAATATTTAACGGACTTATTGAAAATATCCGGCGGCGCTACAAGCCCTATGGCACTGGAAATCTCGAGGGATGATTTTCATGAAAGCCTTCTCCATGCCATGGAAATAAGACCCAGGTATACTGTCCTGAGCTACCTTCATCAGAAGGGGATGCTGGAAGAGATGGCGGAACGATTGACTGTTAAATATTATGGGTAAACAGCAGAAACCGCTAAAATCGCCTCTGTCCCCTGCAGTTCAATTAAAAATCCCGCCCTGCTGCCAGGACGGGATTCTGCGTTAAGGAATAAAATATAGATAGGAGGAAGCTCATTCAATTTTTTTAACGGAAGCATCGGATACTTCCGGGGTTTTTACACCTCCAGCCGCCTTTCCGGACTCAAAAAGCCTCTGTATCAGGCAGAACAGGAATATCAATATGCCTACCGCTATCCTTGTCCACCAGCTGTTAAGACTTTGATTTGTTACCAGGACCTGTATTGTACCGAAGACAAGGACGCCGAATATAGTTCCCGCAATATAGCCGACGCCTCCTGTAAGGAGAGTACCGCCAATCACGACCGCAGCTATAGTATCAAGCTCAAGGCCTGTGCCATGAAGGGCATACCCCGAAAGCATGTAGAAAGTAAAAACTATGCCGGCAAGGGCCGAGCAAAATCCGCTGAATGTATAAACAAGCACCTTCGTCTGGGCTACAGGCAGCCCCATTAGAAGTGCCGATTGTTCGTTCCCGCCGATTGCATAAACTGTCCTGCCAAACTTCGTATAATGCGCAAGGTAGAGGGCTATCAGGATCATCACCAGCGCTATAACTACATTGATAGATATGAATGTATCGGGAGAAAAGTGGATCTCGTACTGCGCAACTGATGTAAAAAAAGAATTGGTTATCGGGATCGTATCGATGCTGACAACATAGCACATACCCCTGGCAAGATAAAGGCCGGCAAGAGTAATAATAAACGGGGGCAGGTCGAAATATTGTATCAGGCAGCCCATAAAGCATCCGAATATAGATCCTGTTGCAAGGACCAGCGGGATTACGACAACAGGGCTCATATGGTAATTTTCAAGAAGGCTGGCCGCCAGCATTGTCGAAAAAGCTAACAGAGAACCGACCGACAGGTCAATGCCTCCGGAAATGATGACCAGAGTCATCCCGATCGCGATAATTATCAGGTAAGAGTTGTTGATAAGTATATTAAAAATATTCTGGAAGCTGAAAAACCCGGGGTACATGACCGAACCGGCCCCGAACATAAGAATAAACAGCGCGATTGTTACCAGTAGTGACAGATATTTATTATTCGTGCTAAACATGTTTTTCATGACACAATCTCCTTTCCGCCGAATATTCTGAAAAGGCCCTTCCTGAATTTACCGGACTGAAGCAGGCATATGATATAAATTACAAATGCCTTTACAACAAGCGATATCTGGGGAGGAACATTAAAGGACCAGATCGTTACGGATAATGTCTGGATTATCAAGGCACCTATCATACTCCCCATCAGGTAGAACTTACCGCCCGAGAGTGATGTCCCGCCCAGAACCACAGACAGGATTGCGTCAAGTTCCATCAAAAGACCCGCATTGTTCCCGTCAGCGCTTTTAATATTCGAGCATACGACCAGCCCGGCAATTCCCGAACAGAACCCGCAAAAAACATAACACCAGAAAATAATATTTTTAGCGTTTATTCCTGAAAAGCGGGAGGCTGTGGGATTAATGCCCACGGACTCGATAAACATCCCTATCGCTGTTTTTCTCACAATAAACATAGTTATAACAAGTACAAATATTACAATGTAGAGAGAAAACGGAAGACCAAAAAGATAACCGCTTCCTAAAAAAAAGAAGGGCTCGTAATACAGGTAAACAATCTGGCCTGTCGTAATCAGCTGGGCTATGCCGCGTCCTGCTATAAACAAAATAAGGGTCGCTATAATCGGCTGAATGCCTACACGCGATACAAGCATGCCGTTCCACATCCCCGCGATCGATGTCACAAGAAGGGCTCCGAGAATCGCCACGGGCATCGGAAATAGTGTGACAAACTCCTGGTGGCCGTTCACCATGACAAGGTTGCCTCCGATCATTACGGCCACAACTGCCGATGATATCGCAACGAGTGAACCTACCGAAATATCGATACCTTTTGTGGCGATCACAAGGGTCAAACCTATCGATATGAGCATGATCGGTATTGAATTCTTAATAATATCGATTATATTGCCGTATAAATGACCGTCCTTTATCTCGATAGTGAAAAAATCAGCTTTGATGATCAGATTGACAAGCAGGAAAAATACAAGCGCGGCAACAGGCCAGAATATTCTCGAGGAATAAAACTTCTTCCAGATTACGGAAATTTCTCCCATAGCTAATTACCTCCGGCAATAATATGCATGATACTGTTTACGTCAATATCTCCGCCAGTTAATTCATTAATTTTTTCACGGTCTTTGAAAACTTCAACCTTGCTGGAGCACCTGACAACTTCGTCTATCTCCGACGATATGAATAATAGCGCCATCCCCTTTTTTGCAAGGTTCAGGACTAATTCCATAATCTCTAATTTAGCGCCGACGTCTATTCCGCGGGTAGGTTCGTCAAGTATAAGTATTTCAGGATCTGTCGCGAGCCACCTGGCTAACATTACCTTCTGCTGGTTTCCGCCTGAAAGCCTTCTTACTTCCTGCTCGGTTCCCGTTGTAATAATGCCGAGCATTTTGATCAAATTTTCAGCCGTTTCCTGCTGTTTTTTCATGGGCATGTTTTTGAATATTCCTTTTTTCCCCTGCAGGGCTAATATTATATTTTCTCTTACGGAAAGCTGATCTATGATACCTTCAACTTTTCTGTCTTCCGGACAGAAGCCCAGCCCTGCGTTTATTGCATTTGAAGGGTTGTTCATATTCTTTTTTTTACCTTTAATAAAAATATCTCCCTGGTCGGCTTTATCTATACCAAATAGTAGCCTTGCCGTTTCGGTCCTTCCTGATCCGAGAAGCCCGGCGAACCCGAGAATTTCACCCCTTGAAATATCCAGGTCGACAGGGGCTATAGAACCTTTACGGGCGAGATTTTCGGCTTTCAATAAAACCTCTTTTGAATCTCTGATCTTTTTCCCTTCAGTATTTATTACCGTTTCCTTTTGCGAGTAGCTGAATTCCGATAGTTCTTTTCCCAGCATTTTAGAGATAAGTTCGACCTTAGCCAGGTCTCTGCTGATGTATTCCCCTTCCTTGTTCCCGTTTTTAAGAACAGTAATACGGTCGGAGATTTCATAAGCCTGGTCTAGAAAATGGGTGACAAAAAGTATGGCCAGTCCGTTATCCCTGAGCTTTTTCAGGACACCGAATAAAAGCTTTACCTCATTTTCATCGAGACTCGATGTCGGTTCATCGAGGATCAGGATCTTGGCCGATATGTCCAGAACGCGGGCAATAGCCACCATCTGCTGAATCGCTACAGAATAAGAAGACAGTAACTGCGTTACGTCGATCGAGACATTCAGGGTACTAAGGAGCTTATTTGACTTATCATTCATTTCCTTCCAGTCTATTTTACCGAATCTGATCGGCTGTCTCCCGATATAGATGTTTTCAGCCACCGATAAATTCGGACAGAGATTGATTTCCTGATAAACCGTACTGATCCCTAATCTCTGGGCGTCAAGAGGTGAATCCGGCCTGATAAGTTTTCCTCCCAGGCGTATTTCACCTGCTTCCTGCCTGTTTACACCGGTAATGACTTTTATCAGCGTCGATTTCCCCGCGCCGTTCTGGCCCATTAAGGCATGCACTTCGCCCCTGAATAATCTGAAATCCACTCCCGAAAGGGCTTTTACACCGGGAAAGCTTTTATTAATGCCCTTCATTTCAAGGATGGGTCCTTTGCTGTTATCCGGCATCTTGAAACCTCCTTAATAATATAGATAACCGTTCCGTTACAGCGGAACGGTTATCAGTTTGACTTATGTTAGTACTGGCGGTTCGGAAATGCTGCAGCGGCTGTAGTCTCATCGAATACGCCTTCAATCGTATCGATCTGTTTGGGCAGGGTTTTCCCGTCCATAAGATCTTCTGCTGCCTGGTAAAGCTGTGGCCCGAGAAGGGGATTGCATTCTACAGTGCAGTTCAATTTCCCGGCCATCATTGCTACGAATGCGCCTTTAACACCGTCCATAGAGACAATGGTTATATCCTTTCCGGGTTTAAGACCGGCTTCTTCGATCGCCTGGATGGCGCCTAAAGCCATCTGGTCGTTATGGGCGAATACAACCTGGACGTTCTTGTCAGCTTTCAGGAAGGCCTGCATTACAGCCTTGCCTTCGGAATCAGTAAAATTACCGGACTGAGACCTTACGATTTTCCAGTTGGGATGTTCTGCATTCATAACCATCTCAAAACCTTTTTTGCGGTCGATTGCGGGAGCAGACCCGACTGTCCCCTGGAGTTCATCTATATTGATCTGCTTTACACCGTCGTCGATCCCTTTTTTCTTCAGGTAATCACCGAGCCATTTAGCGGCTTTCTGGCCCTCTTTCACGAAATCGGAACCTATCTTTGTGGCCCAGAGAGATGTGTCTTTTTCATCGCAGCCCCTGTCGATCATAATAACAGGTATATGGGCGGCTTTAGCTTCCCTCAAGACTGGTCCCCAGCCTGATTCAACAATACAGGTCAATCCGATAACATCGACCTTTCTTGCTATGAAAGACCTGATAGCAGCTATCTGGTTCTGCTGTTTCTGCTGCGCATCAGAGAAGATAAGATCGATATCATAGTCCTTTGCCGACTGCTGAATGGATTTTGTGCATGCAACCCTCCACTCGCTTTCAGCGCCGAGCTGTGAAAAACCGAGTACAATTTTCTTTTTTGCAAAACCGGCTGAACTAAGAACAAATGTCAATCCGACTACCAATAAAGTAAGAACAATAACTACTTTCCTCATAAAATCCTCCTATTTCAAAATACCCCTGTAATAAAACTTACTTTTCCTTATTAATAACAGGGGGATTAATAAAGAAAAGCCTCTCGCTTATACACTTCCCAGCGTTTTACGCTGTTGCTCCCCGGTTTTTCTACATAGCTTCCTCCTTTTATATTATTTTTTTACCGGTATTACTGAGTAACGTTAAGATATTTATAAAGATTTTGCCCGCTGAGCAGCTTATCCACTTTAAATCTTAACGGGCCTATTACATTCGAAACGGTCCCGTCGGGAAATATGACATTAAGGGTGTTGTTTATGGCAATTATATTGACTGTCCCGCCCTTGACCAATCTATCGCCGTACCTGATATCCACCCAGTCCGCGTCGTCATTTGCCCGGTAACGCTGTCTGCCGAGATATTGAATTACAACAACGCTCCCTGAAAACATTTTCACATCTTTATTCCCTTTTTTCGGAAAATTCACTAACTTTGGTTTTTGTCTCATTAAATCGGATATTTTTTTAGTAACAGTCCCTTTCGTGCTGCCGTCTATTTCATAAACGGCATTCGGATTATCTTCGGGGCTGAGTTCAACCCAGTCCCTGTCCACGGTGATCCTGATCGTAGCATAAAGCTGAATTTTATCTCCGACATTTACAATATTCCATTTTCCCCCCTTAAGGACCTCGACATGCCCCGCCGAAGTCTCCGAATATAATCCTACCACATTAAGCGCAGCGGCAGCGTATGAATTAGCAACAATTATAAAAAAAGCCGCAGTAAAAACTATGGAAACAATCCTTTTAACAGATATCTTCATATCCTCTCCTCCTGTCATTTTTATTTTGATTCCTGGCCATAATATGATCCTGTCCCGTGTTTTCTCAGGTAATGTTTGTCAATAAGGGCTTTCTTCAGCCTTTTTGCATTCGGGTTTATATCCAGCGTGAAAATTGCCATTTTTGCGATCTCTTCGAGTATAACACAATTGTACAGGGCCTTTTCAGGCGTTTCTCCCCAGGTAAACGGCCCATGGCATGCGACCAGGACCATCTCGACTTCTTTGAAGGAAATATCCTTGAATACCTCGAGGATCTGGTTCCCTGTTTCTTCCTCGTAATCTCCCCTGATCATTTCATCGCTCATGACCCCGGTGCATGGTATATCATGAGGAGCTAAATCGGCATGGGTCGTTCCGAAAACAGGTATCGGCTTCACCGCCTGGGCCCAGGCAACGCTATACGGAGCATGGACATGCGTTATTCCGCCGATTCCATGAAAATTCCTGTAAAGCAGGGAATGGGTCTTGGTATCTGATGAATAACGCAATTTACCCTCTAAAACCCTGTTATCTAAATCTACGACGACCATGTCCCCGGGTTTAAGGTCCTCATAAGGCACTCCGCTGGGCTTTATCGCAAAGACGCCCCTGACAGAGTCAAAAGCGCTAACATTGCCGAAAGTGTATTTAACAAGCCCGTTTTTCATCAGTCCCTGGTTGCATTCCCATGCCCTCTGTTTTATCTCCCTGTAATCATCCATCAGGGCCTCTCCCTTTCTATGAATTCCGCTAACTTTGAATAATTTTTATACAAATCGGAATATATTGAAACACTGGCGCTGTCCGGGCTGTAAATTTTTTCAAAACCGCTTCCCATAGCCTTCTGGGCTTCTTCGACCTTTTTATATATTCCCGCCGCAACTGAAGCGAACATGGCCGCCCCGAGGGCGACAGCCTGATCCGACCTGGCGACTTTTATCGGCATATTCAGGACATCCGATAGCACCTGGACAGAAAATGGCGATTTTTTTGCCACTCCGCCAAGCGCAATGACGCCCTTTATCGGAACACCCTCGGATATAAACCTGTCGACTATTTTTTTTGATCCGAAAGCAGTGGCTTCAACAAGCGACCTGAAAATAGCAGGCGCGCTGCTTCCGAGGTTAATTCCGGTAATTGCCCCCTTCAGGGATTGATCCGCATCCGGGGTTCTCCTGCCGTTAAGCCAGTCAAGGGCGGTAATGCCTGTTTTACCGGCCGGTATTTTTTCAGCTTCGCTCGAAAGTTTCGGAAGGATCAAATGAGTAATTTCATCTAATTTTTTCTGATTTGCTATAATTGCTTCAAAAGGCCAGACTAATAATTTTCTAAACCAGGCATAAACATCTCCGTAAGCGGATTGCCCCGCCTCCATGCCGAGCATGCCGGGAATGACGGACCCATCCACCTGCCCGCAGATGCCCCGTATGAGCTTGCCTTGCATTTCCTTCATAGGCGCCACCAGGACATCGCATGTGGAAGTGCCCATAACCTTGGAAAGGGTATAAGGCTCTATTTCACCGCCCACGGCCCCCATATGAGCGTCGAAAGCCCCGACGCCTACCGCGACATCCCTTCCCAGGCCTAAAGTTTCAGCCCATTCTCCGGTTAAATAACCCTCTTTAATATCGCTTGTAAATGTTTCTTTGTACAACCTTTGCCGCAAACCCCTTAATACCGGGTCTACCGATGCTAAAAATTCTTCCGGGGGCAGCCCATCGAAATTTTCATGCCACATCGCCTTATGGCCGGCTGCGCATCTGCTCCTCATCATTACGAGAGGATCCGTATTGCCTGTAAGAAGGGCCGGGATCCAGTCGCAGTGTTCCACCCATGAAAAGGCGCTTTCTCTGACGGCATTATCGGTTTTCAATATATGAAGTATCTTTGACCAGAACCATTCGGAGGAATATATGCCGCCCTCATAAACCGTATAATCGGTTCCTTTCCATTGCCTGGCCGCTTCATTGAGTCTCTGGGCTTCTTCTATTCCGGTATGGTCTTTCCATAAAACAAACATTGCATTCGGATTTTCTTCGAATCCCTCTATGAGAGCTAAGGGTATGCCTCTCTGATCGACCGGAGCGGGAGTTGAACCGGTTGTATCGACTGAAATTCCGCGTATCAATCCCGGAGTGCCGGCCGGCGCTGCCTTAAGGGCTCCGGTTACCGATTCCTCAAGCCCTTCGATGTAATCGAGTGGATGCTGTCTGAATTGCGACTTTGAAGGATCGCAGTAAAGACCCTCTTTCCAGCGCTTGTAGTGGCTTACATAACTGGAAACTTCGGATCCGTTCCCTGCGTCTATTATTACCGATCTGACGGAATCAGTTCCGAAATCGACACCGATTACGAGGTTTTCCCTTCCCATAAAACCGCCTTTGTGTTAACGCACACGCAACAGGCCTAACTAATACTTTTGATAATATATCAAATTCTCATTTGTAATAATATCGAGGGGCATCATAATGTGTTTTTCAAGGGGCTCCTGGAGGACAACGCTCCGGTATAAAGCGTATATTCCCCGGTAGCCCTGCATTTCCGCCTTCTGGCTTATCAGATAGTCAATATATCCGTCTTTCAGGTATTTTATGTTTTCTTCCGTCGGATCATACCCGACAAGGTTTATCTTTTTCAATCCCCGGTGATCCTTTAAATACTCAGCCGCATAATGAGTCGCCGCATTTGCGACAAATATGCCTTTCACATCTTCATCGGATATTATCTCTTTCATCATGGCATAAAATATGTCCCTAGTGCAGGGGCTTAAACTATACGATCTTATCCTGTAATCCGGATATTCCTCAAAAAAGGAATAAAATCCGTCCGCTCTCTCGACTATATGATAATCATCGGGAGCCGGGATTATAACTGCAATGGAACATTTCTCGCGGACCATCATTTTCATAAGCTTGGCAGACAACACGCCGCTCTGGAAAGAATCCTGCCCTATGTACGACAACGCGTTGGAATCCGGTATATTGGCATTAAAAAGCACATACGGGATCCTGTCCGCAATGGATTCTAAAAACACCTTGACCGGCCTGTGGAGGACAGGAGCAATTAAAAGGCCGTCAGTCCCTGCGGAATTGATTTTATCCATCTCTTTTTTAATCGAGGATTCCGAATAACGGTCGTAGAAGTAATATTTTATCTTGACCTTAAAGGCTTTAAGCTCTTTCTGGGCATGTTCTATCCCCCTGGCCGACATTTCCCAGTACTTCGAATCCTGGTAAAGCCTGGGCATAAGCACACCGAAGGAATATTCCTTTGACAGTGAAAGACGCCTGCCGAAAATATCGGGTTTGAAATCGGACTCGGATATCAGCTTTTTAATAGTCTCGGAGGTTTCTTTCGATACCCTGCCCCTGCCATGCATTACCCTGTCGACGGTTCCTATCGAAACATTGGCTAATTTAGCTATTTCTTTAATCGTCATAAAACCTTTCTAAACACTTTTTAGCTTTCCTATTTTAATTCGTGTTTTTGGCAATGTCAATATATTTGGAAAATAAAGTTAACGTACACGCATATTTATTCTTCCGTTTCTGCGATCCCGGCATCTTCAACATCAGCTATATTTACTCTTATCCATAAATTGGAATTATTGTTATCTCCTCTTCCGAGCTGTCCGTCATGATTATTTCCGGTAAGCCACAGCGTTCCGTCACTCTTCAGAGCCAGGCTATGATCGGCTCCTGCAGAAATTGAAGCGACTCCGCTTAATACTTTTAACCATTTTCTGACATTATTATTATTGCCTGTGCCTAGCTGGCCGTATTCATTATCCCCGGCAACCCATAATGTGCCGTCGTCTTTTAGCGCCAGACTATGATATTTGCCTCCTGCGACGTCCCTGATCCCGCTCAGAGCTTTCGCCCAGGTATTGGAAAAACTAAGATTTCCAATGCCGAGCTGGCCTTTTTCATTATCTCCTGCCACCCATAGCGTCCCGTCATTTCCCAGCGAAAGACTATGGTAATAGCCTGCCGCAATGAATCTGATATCGCCGGATACCTGGATCCAGCTTTTTGAATTTTCATTATTCCCTGTGCCTAGCTGGCCGTTGGAATTATTTCCCGCAGCCCATAACGTGCCGTCGTCTTTTAGCGCCATGCTGTAACAATCTCCTCCGGCAATGCAG
Source organism: uncultured Brevinematales bacterium (assembly GCA_964533855.1). Lineage (GTDB taxonomy): Bacteria > Spirochaetota > Brevinematia > Brevinematales > JAOACQ01 > CAVYGN01. Next base: position 150,692 of record CAZHNM010000005.1, on the reverse strand, counting down.
CTTACTCCGCTGAGTACCTGTATCCAGCTGCCGGTATTGTCATTATTTCCAGTTCCAAGTTCGCCGTATTCATTTCTTCCTGTCGCCCATAAGGTGCCGTCCTCTTTTAACGCAAGGCTGTAACAATCTCCGGCTGCGATAGATTTTACTCCTTTCAGGACCTCAAGCCATGTGCTGGCATTGCCATTATTCCCCGTCCCCAGCTCGCCATATTCATTCCTGCCTGTGGCCCACAGGGTTTTGTCGTTTTTAATGGCCAGGATATGATCGAACCCGCCTGAAATCGAAATGATTATGTTCGGCAATTTCGCCCAATTATTCGTGACAATTCCGTTGCCTGTTCCAAGCTGGCCTGCGGTATTATCTCCTGTCACCCATAACGAACTGTCATTTTTAATTGCCAGGCAATGATAATATCCGGAAGCGATCGAACTCACCCCGTTAAGGACCTGTATCCATTTTTTTGAGTCGGTATGATTGCCGGAGCCGAGCTGGCAGCATTTATTATCTCCCGTCCCCCATACCGTACCGTCATTTTTGAGTGCCAGGCTATGGTAGTAACCTGCGGCAACCGCTGTGATCCCGGTTAATATCTGCCCCCAGCTGTTATTGCTGTTTTCAGCTTCTATACCTATCTGGCCATGCTTATTATTACCGGCCGCCCATAAAGTGCCGTCATTCTTTAAAGCAAGGCTATGATTTTTCCCTCCGGCTATTGAGGTTACTCCGGTTAAAACCTGCGCCCATTTATTTGTAAGTTCACGATTCCTCGTTCCCAGCTGCCCGCTGTGGTTTTCACCCGTTACCCACAATGTGCCGTCCGTTTTCAATGCCATGCTATGATCGGCTCCTGCCGAGATAGTAATGGCGCCGCTTAATACCTGGACCCATTTATTTGTTTCAATTTCATCTCCTGTACCAAGCTGTCCGTATTCATTGCATCCGGTTACCCATACAGTGCCGTCTTTTTTCAAAGCTAAACTATGCCGGGATCCAGCGGCTATAGAACTCACACCGTTTAATACCTGCTGCCATGTAATTGCATCATCCCGGGAACCTGTGCCAAGCTGGCCGTATTCGTTCCTCCCCGCGGCCCATAATGTCCCGTCTTCCTTCAGAGCCAGGCTAAACGACTCGCCCCCTGCGATGAAACAAACTCCCTTTAAAACCGGCAGCCATTTGCCTGAATCATTAAGATCGCCTGTACCAAGCTGACCATGATCATTCCTTCCCGAAGCATATAATATCCCTCCGCTTTCCAGCACTAAACTATGAAAGCCTCCGCCTGATATTAATCTGACATCCCTTAATACCTGCACCCAGTTCATAGCGATATTTTTATTTTCGGAATCAAGCTGGCCGTATCTGTTTCTACCGGCAACCCACAATGTGCCGTCATGTTTAAGGGCTAAACTATGATCAAACCCGCCCATAATTTTTATAAAGCCTTCTCCAATACCTTTAGCCATTTAAACCTCCATCATTCATCTAAGTTTAAACGCTCGTCAATTCAATTTTAATTCGTGTTTTTGGCAATGTCAATATATTTGAACAATAAAGTTAACGTACACGCAATACGTAACATGTGCCATTAATTTGACATTTGAAAATTTTTCTATAAAATAATGATTAAAAAATGACTTTAATGGAGGGCATAATGAAGAGAATCGGGTTAGTTCTTGGTTTTGTTACGCTGATAGCAGTAAGCGCTTTCAGTTCCACCGCAGTGGGCGTTTACGGCAACTATATCGGCGGCGGAAGTCAGTACGCAGAGGGTCTGGGTCTTACCTTGAAATTCAACAACTTCCCTGTAATAGGGGCTGAATGGTACCTGGGTCAAACTGCCAGTTTTAATGTCAGCGTTGACTGGTGGGCTATAAACGCTCATCTCGGAGGATCCCTTGATTATTACCTCGGCGTCGGTGCATTTGCAGGAATAGGCAATCAGGGTTTCGATATCGGAGGCAGAATCCCGATCGGCCTTCAGATATTTCCTGTAGAGAGATTCGAGATCTTCGGAGAAATTGCACCTTTAGTTTATTTCCTGCCGACACTGAGCCTTGGCTTTAACCTCAGGGTGGGAATCAGAGTGCATTTCTAAATCAGTTCAGAACAAAGAGCATAAATAGAAAACCCCGCCCCTTATAGGGACGGGGTTTTTTTATTCCGTCAGGGTCAATCCTGCTACTTCCTTATAAAAAACTCCACCCTTCTGTTGCGGGCCCTGTATTCATCCTTTTTCTCTTTAGGCATGTCCGGGGTCACGATCTTGTACTGGCGTGTCTTGCCGTAACCGACGTATGTGAGGATCTTAGGATCGATATCCTTCAGGAGGAAATACTGGTATACCTGGGACGCCCTCTTTTCCGAGAGCTTCTGGTTGTATTCATCCGTACCTATATCGTCGGTATGCCCGCTGACCTCGATCTTATAGTTGTCGGTAATACCATATTTTTTGGGGTCGGATAGGATCTTCCGGATGATATATATGACCTTATCCAGGCTTTCGCTGTAATTTCCGATCATGTCGGCCTTATCGAAAGCGAATTGAATGCTCGAAACTCTTATCCTCAGTCCGTCGGGAGTCTTTTCTACAAGCACTCCGACCGAAATATTCCTCGTGACATTTGTCAGCCTGTTTCCAACGTTGTCTTCAGCCTTGAGGTCCAGGACATAATCCTGGACGCTTTCGACAAGGTCCTGCCCGTCGTCGCTGTAGCCGTCCCACTGGATCTGCCTGACTGTATCGTTTGTTCCTGTGAATTTCCTGAATACTCTTCCCTTCGCGCCGTTTTCTAATTTTTTGCTAATATCGATCTCCCAGTTCCTTATGCCGGCAAGCGCAGAGACTTCGAGGTTGATATAAAGTATATCGTTCTCGCCGTCGCCATCGGGCGTAAAGAGATCGGGGCTTAAGGCCAGCTTATAAGCCGGCGGTATCTTATCGAGAATAATATTGGTTATCTTTGATTTTATGTCATTCCCGCTGTCGAACAGGCACTCCATTTCAGCGCTGTAAATTCCATCGGGCTGCACATTTCCCTTATCGTTTTTGCCGTCCCAGATTACCTGCTTATCGAGGCTGTTCGTTTTCTGGAACTGCCTTGCACGGTTGCCGGTAGAATCGTATATCGTCAATGCTGAAAACTCGAGCCCGTTTGTAGATGACAGTTCCTGTATAAATTTTACGGAATTTGGATTTCCGTCCGCAGCCGGTGAAAAAGCCTTTGAGTCGCTGATGAATGAAAGTTTTTCAAATGTCCTGACCATCTTGATGCCGTCGATCGTTTTTACCGTCCTGTTTCCGGCTATATCCGAACCCGTCATTTCATACCTGTAGTATCCTTCCGGAGCAGGCTGGTCTTTTTCATCCGTACCGTCCCAGACAAGCTGGGCAGGAACTGCCGCCGACCCGTCCCATTTATACGATCTTACCGGTTTATTATTTTTATCGAATATAACGCCTGTATATGAAATATCGGGACCCTCTCCAGTGTGCTGCCTGATTGTCAGGGTCTCCTTGTTGCCGTCGCCGTTCGGAGAAAAAACGGTATAATCCGGGGTAATTGTTATATCCGGGGTTTTTGTCAGGAGTTTTACAGTCTTCAAAGCGGAACTCAATTCATTGCCGTAATCATACCTGACCTTGAGCTGGTATGAATATGTTCCGTCCCTGGCAAGATTCCTTGCCGAATTATCGGTCCCGTCCCATTCTATCCGGCTTAAAAATGTATTCGTATCGAATGATCTGACAATGTTGTTCTTTTCATCGCGAATGGATAGATTGAAATCTATTATATTGTCTTTCGATGTTACCGAAGGCGAAAAGACAATGCGGTTGCTTATCTGGTTTTTAGGTGAAAAGGCGATCAAATCGCCCTGGACAGAAATTTTTTCAAGCCCCGTTTTCAGGACTATCCCTGTTATCTGCTTTGAATTCTTGTTTCCAACCTTGTCTTCGCCGTCTACTATGTAGGTATATTTTCCTTCAGGGAGGGGCTGCAGATCTTTATCCCTTCCGTTCCAGATAAATTTATCCGGAAAATCTTTTTTCTGATAGGAATTGTAATAAACGACATTACCTGAAAAATCCAATATCCTGATATCGATGGTATCGTCGTCGTCGCCTTCTATTGTATTATCGAAAACTATGGTGTTCCTTGTTTCGGTGTTATTCGGTGAAAATGACATGTATTCCGGTTTTATCACGATAAAAGGAGGCGTTGTTCTTACCCTTACTGTTTTCCTCTGAGAAACCGGGTGATTACCGCTGTCAAACGTCAGTCCCGTATCATATGAATAAATTCCATCGGGAACGACGGTATTCTTGTTATCCCTTCCGTTCCAGACCACTTCATCCGGAAGGTCATGCGCCCCTTTGAATTCCCTGACAACGTTCGAACTGCCGTTATAAATTTTAAGTGACCATTCCTCAAGCCCTCTTGTTGCAGAGGCTTTCTGCATAAATGTCACAGTATCCCTTGTACTGTCATTTGTCGGTGAAAATATTTCTTCTCCGGCTGTTGCATCGATATTTTCGTAATTAGTTACAAGCCTTATGCCGTTTACTGTCTTTTCAGTTTTATTGCCTGCAAGGTCGTATGCTTTCATATAAAAACTGTAATCGCCTTCAGGAGCTACAGTGTTATTATTGTCATGCCCGTCCCAGGTGATGCTCGATGGGCATGTGCTGACAAAATCATATGTCTTTATCTCTTTGCCGCTGAAATCCACTATTGCGGCATGAACTTTGTCTCCGCTGCCTATGTCGGAACTTTTTATTGATACGGGAAGGACCTGTTTAGAGCTGTCCTTATTGATTGAAAATACCATGTATACGGGGGACGGATCGACCTTCGGGGCTACCGTATCTATAAAGATAGAGTTACGGCCTGATTCGCCTGTGTTGTTATTTTCATCCCACGCACGGATAGTATAGCTGTATTCGCCGTCGGGCAGCCTTGCCCCGCTTTCATCATGCCCGTCCCATATGATTTCTTTCGGAATTTCCACCTGCTGTTTGGATGAGAATACCCTGTTTATAAATTTTTCGAAGGTCAGCATCCTGATCTGCAGCCTGTCGAGGCTTTTGAAAGTTTTAACAGTTTTCCCGCTCTGGTCCTTTATTTCAAGGGCCCAGCCTTCCATAATAACGCTGTCCTTGACGTCGAGGCCTATTGTAACCTTTCCCTGCGTGGACTCCGTATTAGGAGAAATGTAGGTAAAATCCGGCTTCAGCATTAAATCAGGAGCCTTTGTGCTGAAATAACCCCAGGCAACGCTTAGATTTACAAAGTGCGCAAGCTCGTTTCTTCCGTTGAATGTCTGCTGCTGCATGGCGTATGCCAATTCTATATCGGTCGAATTGTCAAGGCGGGAATTGGCGCTTTTTATCCGGACATTTTCAGGTATAAAATTTGTCGTGTCATATGCTATTTTACCCGTCAGCGCGATACCCAGCGAAAAAGGCCCTATATATGAAATTCCGAGAGAAGGGTTTTGCGAGGGAGCGGAAAATGTATAACCCGCCCTTATCTTTAAAAAATCAAAAAAGGTGTTTTCAATGCCCCCGTCGAGGACTACATTGAATGGATTAACCGGCAGCACTGCGTCGCCGATCAATTTTAATTTGTATGCATCGAATTCGACAGGGTAGAATGATAAACCGCCGCCGATCCCAAGAGCAGGAAACGGGTCGTATGTGCTTAATGTTATTGTTTTTCCCAGGTTTTTCAAAACCAAGCCGTATGAGGGATCGAGATATCCGAACCCTGAAACGCCTGTCGGCTGCCTGAGAATAAGTCCCATATCTCCGCCAAGCTGCCAGTCCGAAGCATTCGAAACAGCGCCTGTGCCGTATTTTATATCTATACCCCAGAATAAATTTTCAGTAATGGGCTTGGCAAGGCTAAGCTGAAGGCCGGCTAAAGATGAAAGAGAGCCTGGAGCGCTGTCGGAGAGGTAAAGTGCGTTGACAGACAATACGCCCAAGCCGGTGGGATAAGCGATACCTGCGCCTATCAGCAGATCTTCGCTTCCAAGGCCTCCTATTGTAAGACTGTTTGCTATCCTCCTGATGTCGCCCATGGAGGCAGGGTTATATGAATTCCCGTCGATTATGTTGATCTCCGAAATACCGGCATAGCCTAATGAAAGCTGGTCAACCCCGTAGCCGATATAAACATTCTGGGACCCCGGAACCTGGTTGAGCGCAAAAGCATTTGCGGAAAGCATCATGCTCATCATAATTATGACCGGCAGACAATTTTTCATTTTTCCTCCTGCTGATTACGGCTGATTTCCTGGGCTACGATTTTTCCTTGAAAGTTATTTTTATCGGAGTGCCTGTAAACTCGAAGGCCTCCCTTAATTTTTTTTCAATCTGCCTCGGAAAATCCTTTCTTACATGCTCCTTTTTATTAATAAAAAACATGAATTTAGGCGGTGCGGAATAGATCTGAGTTGCATAATATATCCTCAGATTGGAACTCGGTTTATTAAGATCGCTTTCCCTGAACTCTTTTGAGACCCATGCATTCAAAACCCCTGTCGATACGCGGAAGTGATAATCCTTGTCAACCCTGAATACAAGCTCCATAAGCCTGTCTATATGGTAGCCGTCCTGTGCCGAAATGAATTCGACAGGGACGAACTGGTAAATCCCGATTTCCCTGTATGTATGTTTCCTTGTTGCTTCCATCTGCTTATAATCATCGTCCGATCTCGTCCTTTTAAGATCCCACTTGTTATAAGCTATAACAAGCGCCTTTCCTTTTTCAATGACCATCTCGACGATTTTCCTGTCCTGCTGGGTTATCTGTTCGGCGGCGTCCATAAGCATAATAACGACATCGCTGCGTTCTATCGTCTGAACTGTCCTGACATTGCTGAAATACTCTATATTGCCGCTGACTTTCGATTTCCGGCGGAGGCCGGCCGTATCGATGAGCCTGATCGACTGCCCCGAATATTCAAATACGTCATCCAGCGCGTCTCTTGTGGTGCCGGGTATGTCCGATACTATGCTTCTTTCATAACCGAGCAGCCTGTTGATCAGCATGGATTTGCCGACATTGGGCTTGCCAACAATCGCTATTTTGATCTCGCCGGCTTCGGGCCCCTGGTCTGACCCGGAATATTCGAGATGCGAGAGCATATCCTCTATGATTTCGATTATCTGGACATAACCCCTTTTATGCGAAACCGAAAAAGGTATTATAGTATCGAAACCGAGAGAATAGAACTGGCTGGCTAAAATTTCCATTTCCCTGTTATCGAGCTTGTTAGCTATGATAATGACGGGTTTTTGCTCCCTTTTGAGTATCCTTGCAATATCCTCGTCGTAGGGATGAGGCTCCCTGCCGTCGACAATAAATAAGACTAAATCTGTGCCTGTAAGCGCTTCCCTGATTTTCTCCTGGACAAGCTTGTTAAAGTCATCCCCTTTTTCAAGGTATCCTGCCGTATCGAGGAGTTTAAAAGTCATGCGGCCCGTTCTTACAACGCCCATATTGATATCACGCGTCACGCCTTCCATTTCATCAACAATCGATTTTCTCTCTCCGAGAAGCAGGTTGAATAGGGAGGATTTTCCAACATTAGGTCTGCCTATTATGGCGACTATCGGTATTTTATTTTTCATATTTTATTATAACATATAGAGCAAAAAAAAACACCTGCGGCAGTACCGCAGGTGCTATATAACAAATAATTTAATGCCTGACGCTATGCACTATAGACCGAGTACCTTCATCAGCCTTTCTGCCACCGTGTTCATTACCTCTTCCTTGTTGTAAGAACCGTTCTGCAGCTTTTCCCTTGCTTCCTGTACTTTATCTTCCCTTATATCGGGAACCCTTGCCATTGTCTCGCGGATTTTTGCTTCTTCCGCAAGCTGCTTTGCCTCTTTGGATATATCAGCCGAATCCGGAACCCTGGCTGAATCATTATCCTTTTTTGCTATCTTGTTTATCTTCGAATTGTTGTCTATGCCTCTGACATTGTCGATCCCGCGAATTTCCATAAAGGACCTCCTCTTCTGACGGTTTATTTTCGGTCATTTCCGGAACAATCTTTAGGAAAACGCCTGTTCCTGAAATTTATATTTTATTTCTTTAACCTGTTATAAATTAATATTGTGAACTCCCCCCGTTCGTCAAAGCCTTTTTCTATAAGGGAGAGTACATTATCTTCGATATACTCTTCGTTCATCTTTGTCATTTCACGTCCAATAATAACATCGACATTACCGAAAATTTTATTAATCAGTTCTAATATTTTTTTTACATGCCTCTGATTCGCAAAAAAAACGACGGCCCCGTTAAAATCCTTGTAAAGCTTCAGTTCCTTTTCTATATGCCCCGGCGACTTTGGCAAAAAACCTATAAAGACAGTTCTTTTAAACGGAAGTCCCGACACAGAAAGCAATGTCGTAAGGGCTGACGCTCCGGGTACAGGGACTATTTTGACTGAATTCCTCCTGGCCTCTTCCACAAGTACCGCTCCAGGATCGGACAGGCCCGGAGCCCCAGCATCGCTTACAAGCGCAATATTTTTACCTTCGAGAAGGAGTTTCACAATTCCTCTCGAACTGTTTTTTTCATTCGCAGGCGAATATTCGATCAGACGTTTTTTAATATTGTAATGATTGAGAAGCTTTATATGCCTGTCCCTGTTCTCACAGGCGATTATATCCACGCTTTCTAATATTTCCAGGGCCCTCTTGGTAATATCGCCAAGATTCCCGATAGGCGTGGCAACGACATATAAAATACCGCTCACTGTCCGGTTTTACCTGATATATCGTCACTCTTTATCACAATGGGTTTCCATTCCTTTATTACAGAATTCTGAGACTTTTCTCCGGAAGTCGAGGATGCTTCTTCGCCTTCGATCATCGTTTCAGTTATCTCTTTGATTACTTTGTCTTCCGAAAGCAGCAGCTTGATCAGAAGGGCCACTCTTTCTGAAAACTCGTCAATTACTTTCTGGTGGCCGGCCTTTTTATAAAGTTTTACGGCGCTAACTTTGTCCTTTTTATCGAAGTAAAGGAAATCGGCGACCCGGATTATTCCATCCTTATAATCGGTCATCAGAAATATCTTCAGAGAATTCTTATAATCGCCCTGATTAAAAAGCTCATTACCCCTTCTGATGAGGGAGATCCTTTCCTCGTTTTCCACCCGCAGCTCTCCTGAATTTATACCTTCGCCAATAATATATCGACAGGAGAAAAATGGAATATAATTATAATTCGTTTATGCTTTTTAACAGATCTTTCCCCTGCGCCCCGGTTATTTTAAATAAGCAGGGATTTCCCTGCACGCCGACAATATAATTTTTGTCCTTGGTCTCTTCACGCCTGATAATATATAAAGAAAGGGTTTCCTTGCCGGTTTTCATCTCTATCTGCCTTAAATAAGGCGTGTTTATGTCCATTTTACCGGGCGCAAGGCCCGCAGCTGTCAGCGGCGTCAGTTTCTGCAGGAACATGGCAACTTTTGCATCGTCGAGAAGGCCGGGTTTCCAGGAAGCCTGCCAGTGGATTATTCCCGTACCGTCATTTGTGCCGGCCGGCTTTTCATTGACAGCTGTCAAGGTGTAAGAACTGCCGCCTTCCTTGATGGTGACCTGTGTCAGATTATCTTTATATATTTCGGAAATGCTTCTCGTTTTTAAACCGTCGATGTCCTTGTTGAAGGCATAATAAAACGTTCCCTTGGCCTGGTAAACGTTAGGGTCATTAATAAGCTGAACATATGTATGCCTGTAGGTCAGCGCTGTTTTGCCCATGAAAAAATCCAGGACAGCTTTATTTCCGTCATATGCCTTGATTTCGATCCTGTTCGAAGTATCGAGCCCGTAACTGACTAATGCGCCGCCCGATACAAGATCTGAAATCTCAAATGTTTTAAGCTGTGCCGTCATATCGTTTACATCGCCGCTCTGTGCGAAAAAGCCGCCCGGTTCGAGCATCCATTTTCCATTAGTCAGGACAAGCGTTATTTTTTCAGACGACCCTCTGGTTATTTCAATACCGGTTATGTTTGCCGGGGCTTTTACTACCGGGACCTGATAGGTCCTTTCCGGATTTAAAGCCAGCACCACCCATACGAGCACAAGAGCCGCAAGTACGGATGACAATACAATATATTTAGTCCGGTTTTTCATTTATCTCTCCTTAGTACAGCTTATGTAAATTAGCGGTACTTAGCTCTTATTTCTGAAAATCTTTTCTTATTTTTTCCCTTCTTCTCAAATCCATTCTCCATAACAGAAGACCTAACAGGATTATCAGCAGAGGCGCCGCGGTCAAATTCAGAATCCTGATCAGCTCCTTGATCTGGTCCGATGTCGTTTTAAGGGGGTTATATGTCAGACCCTTGTTCCTTATCCGGATCAGAACGGTGTCACCCGCAAGCCAGTCCACGCTTTTCTTTGCCAGTATATCATTCGGACTGATTCCCTCTTCATCGAGCACTGTGTTTTTAAAGATGTCGGCATCCGGCAGAACAAGTATCCTCGCCTTGTCCGTAGAAGCGATAAAATCGATGTTGGTCGAAGCTGTGATGACTTCCTGCCCGTTCTTCCTGATCTTATTTGTTGTAGGCGGCTCGGCAGGCAAAGGCTTTCCGGCAAAGAAACTGTTGAAGCGGCCTTCAAGAACAGCCGCTAAAGTATACTGGGTGAATTTCGTAGCTCCATTGGGTTTCAGGAACCGGTAATCGAGGGATACGCCTTCTCCCTGCTCCCATCCCTTTTTAGTTGTTTTGATCAAGGGTAAATAAGATAGCTTGTTGCTTTTAATTATGCCGTCTATCGGTTCGAGGCTCGAGGAGCTTACGAAAATAAGCCCTTTGATCCTCTTTGTAATTTCATGATTCTGTGAAATATTCTCCTGCTCGATCAGGGGTGCGTATTCGACGTCTATCTGTTCTTTCTGCTCGTTCTGGTCCACAACAGGTTTATAGTAAGAAAGGTCATCGAGAACAAGGTTGTTGTTTATTTTTATTCCGTAATTTTCAAGAAGCGATTCTATGCCCGACTTGTCGCTGTAACCCCTGGGAGGTTCGCTCTGCTGCATCTGGGGATTGGACGGCGGGAAGAACATTCCCGGTGTAACGAAAGCCACCGGCTTCCCTGACATGATAAACTGGTCGATCTCGAAGAGTTCGTAAGGAGTCATTGTTTGTTTAGGTTCCATAATAATGAGTGCGCTCAGGCCCTCGGGAAGCTTGCCGTCCCTGGCGGAAACCGGGACAAACTCATAATCCTTATTGATGAAATCCGCTAATTTCGAACATGAATCGGGATTTTCCTGCCCGCCGTATTTTGCATAATCCCACGGGTCTGGTTCCATATCTCCCGCCAGGTATCCGATCTTAGGATTAACCCGGATCAGGTCGTCAACGGCCCCCTGCATCAGTTCCTCTAAACCGTCAATATTCATTATGAAGGGATTGCCCATTATATCTTCCGATAATAGATTCACAAGCCTGGTCTTACCGTTATATTCGATCATCATGCCTATATAACCGGAACCGGCGGGATAACTCTTTCCCTTGTCGTCGGCTACCGATTTCCAGGCTATAGGATGAAAATTATTCTTGAATGTATCGGGGAGAGCCTCCTTGCCGGTTGAGGGGTCTATGTAATGGAATTCAAGTTTGCCCATCATTTTAGCGTTGAGAGAGTTAAAGGAATTGCTGATCCTCGAGACTAATTCAGGGCTCACCGAAATTTCATTATACCCGTTTGTCGAAGCCGCCATAAGCGGCGGTATGCCGGACGAGGCTACAAGTTCTATCTTTATGTTTTCCTTGAGTGCGTTAAGCCAGTCGATCTTGTTGATCATTTTCCTGATAATTGAAGTTATATTATACTCGAGCCCGTCCGTATATTTGATCTGGGCTATCCTTTCAACCATGTCGGCATGGAGGAATACCATCCCTATATATGCTTTTTTCATCTGGATCTGGTCTTTTTCCACTACCCTGATCTGGACAGGGTAAACGCCGTATTCCATAGCCTCATCGGGATTTTTCACGAGATCTACGAATTCATAGCGAAAATTATTATGCGAACTCGCCTGCTTGTATTCGCCCATAACATCCCTGAGGTATCTTTCAATAGTATTATATGGAGCTGGAAGGCCGGGGGTAAAAAATATCTTTACCGTCATCGGTCCTGTGAGTTTTTTTACAACATCTTTGCTGACTGATGCGATAGAATATACGTTCTGGCTTGTCAGATCAAGTTTGAAGGAAAGGCCTGAAATGACAATATTAAATACGAGGACTATGCCGACCACTATCAGGTAGGTGGTAAGGCTATCTATACGCTGTTTCTGGATTTCAGGTTTCATATAAATTTCTCCTTGTGCCGCTTACAGGCACTTGTTATGTTAGTGGCAGAATACTACTTTTTGCGCTCAAGCACAAGCTTAGTAGAATACAGGGCGATGAAAATAACGGAAAGGAAATAAAGCACATCCCTCCAGTCGATGACGCCCTTGGCTATATTGCTGAACCTCGCAGCGGCGGATAAATCGTTAATGATATCTGAAAAGAAAGGCGGAAGAAACTGGTCCATGAATACTATAAAAGTCAGGGGGACGCAGATGGCGATTGATACTATCAGCGAAAGTATCTGATTTTTAGTCAGCGAGGATGAAAATATGCCTATCGCAGCAAACGCCCCGATCAGAAGAACAGAACCGATATATCCTCCGAGGACAGGCCCGAAATCCAGGTCTCCCAGGAACGCGATGCTTATGGGGAATATGAAAGTCGGCACAAGGGCTACAAACATGAAAGCGCATGCCGCAAGGAACTTTCCTAATATAATGTCCGGGATCGAAACCGACGTTGTGCTTATCATTTCATAAGAGCCGACGCTGAATTCCTCCGAAAACAGCCCCATGGTGATGGCCGGGATCACTATCGCGAAGAAGAAAGGAAGATTCCTGAAAAATTCACGCATTTCAGCCTGGTTGAATAAAAAAAACTGGGAAAAGAATACCCAGCCCGAAATGATCAGGAACAGGCAGATGCAGATATAAGCTATAGGCGAAAAGAAAAAGAACCTGAACTCTTTTTTAAACAGGACCCAGACTTTTTTATAATTAATTATATTCTCGTTCACTTTATGCCTCCTTAGTCAATTCCTGGAATATGTTTTCCAGGGTCTGCTTTTCTTTTCTCATTTCAATAAGAGACCAGTCGCTCTCTTTTATCTTTTTATAGATTTCCTCTCTGATATCGTTTCCGCTGTCCGAAAAGACAAACACATCTTTTAGGCCGGCGTAACCTTCGCTGACATCGACCTTGTTGACCCCCTTGAATTTAAGAAAATCGCCGACCGCCTTTTTCGGTTCGCCTGTTTTTATCTGCAGGTAAACGGCATTCGCGGCGCCCGCGTCGGCCATAAGGTTATCCGTCGAGGCATCCTTGACTATACAACCCTTGTTAATGATTATGACCCTGCTGCATGTCGCTTCAACTTCGCTCAATATATGAGTCGAAAGAATGACTGTTTTTTCCTTTCCAAGCTCCTTGATGAGTTCCCTTATTTCTATTATCTGGTTGGGATCGAGCCCGCTCGTAGGTTCATCGAGGATCAGGATCGCCGGATCGTGTATAATGGCATGCGCCAGTCCGACCCTCTGCTTATAGCCCTTGGAGAGCTCGGATATTTTTTTATTGATGACCTGGTTCAGGCTGCACTTATCTGAAACATAGTGGATCCTGTTTTCAATATCGCTTTCACCGACTTCCTGGACCCTGGCGATAAATTCAAGATAGTCATAAACCGCCATATCCCCATAAAGAGGCGCAGACTCGGGAAGATAGCCGATCACTTTTTTTATATCGCTGAGATTATCGATGACGCTGAGATTATCGATTGTGACGTCGCCCTCCGTGGGGGTCAGATAACCCGTAAGCATCCGGAGAGTCGTCGTTTTCCCTGCGCCGTTCGGACCTAAAAGGCCGACAATCTCTCCTTTCTGAATATCGAATTCAACGCCGTTGACAGCCTTTACTTCGCCATAAAATTTTTTCAATCCCCGCACAGAAATCATACATGCTCCTTTTGTGCCGTTTATAGTACAGTGTATTGTTAGCGGCACTTATGTCTGGAATTTTACACAAAGGAGAATTATATAATTCAGTCAAAAAAATATCAAATTACGATCAGCCGGACAGTTCCTACCTGGACAGATAGATGAATTTGAAATCGACTTTCACAGGCCTGCCTTTATTGACGCTGACAGGCAGGGGCCCGAAATTTTTTGAGTATATGACTGCGTTGAGGCATGCCTCGTCGAGGATGCTGTAACCATAAGATTTTATAACAGTCGGATTTAAAATATTCCCCTTATCGTCAACCCAGAATGTGACAACGACATCCCCGCTTTTAATCAGGCCCTGGTAAAATTGAAATATGGGGAAAAATTTCTGCCAGTTTTCGCCGACTTTTTTTTCCATCGCCAGAAAATAAGATGCGAAAGCCTCCGGGATTGTAGCCAGGGACATATCCCCGTTGTTATCCATCTCGACATCCGGCGGCGACTGGGGATCGAAATATGAGGTGTGATAATCCCCGCCGGTTGTGCTGGCTTCAGGATTTCCCTTTATGGTATCGAGCTGAACTGAGTCTTCCCCCGAAGCGCTTTTCCGGGATGAGTCTTTTACCGTTTTGCCCGATACGCTTTTCTGATAAGGGCTCTGCTCCATGTCAGGATTGACGTAATTATACCTGTTTTCACCCTGCTTTGGCGCCGAATTGACATTGGCTTTATCCGAGATCATACCGGTGAGGGGTTTTGTCTCGGCTTCAGTGGCGGTATCCACTATGGTCGTTTCTTCAGTTGTTACAGGTTTTATGAAAGAGGGATTGAAAAGGGAGGCGAAAAAATCCCTGTCGAAAAACATGAACAGCATTAATATGATATACAGGTTTATTACTAATGATATATAAAAATAACTTGTGATTCTCTTTATATTTTCCACTTTGCCTTTTCCCTTCTTTTACTTCCAGGCCGCCATGACCATCGAACTTGTCATATGAAACCTTCCAAAAGCTGCCTTGCTTATTAAATGGTACGTTGAAATTTTAATCCATCTCAAATAATCTGTCCATTTTTTAAAACCATATCCGGATTTGATCAATTTTGAAAGAAGCCCGAATTCGACCCCTCCGATGAATTTAATACGGCTGAAACCGGCGGATTTAAGAAGCCCGGCAAGATTGTTCCTTGAAAAGTACGACAGGTGACCCGGAAGAAAATATCCGTATTTCTTTCCGTATAATTTCGCCTGGAGCCCTTCCATGTCGGCTGTCTGAATAATAAGGACTCCTCCCTTCTTCATAGATGCATAAATATTGCCTATCGCTTTCCTGATATCGTGGACATGCTCGATGACTTCTATCAGGCTGACAATTGAAAACTCGTTTTCAGGAAGTTTAACGTCCTCTACGCTCCCGATAAATATAGAATCCCCGCCGAACCTTTTTTTTGCGAAGGCGCCCGAATAAAGAGAAACTTCAATGCCGTAAGGTTTAAGACCGGATTCTTCGGCGACTTTCATAAGCCCTCCGAATGAACATCCGACATCGAGAAAACTGCCTCCGGGTTTCCCGGATCTGTCCCACTTCATCCATTTTGAAACCCGCTTTTTCCAGACAACCCTGCAGGCTTCTTCTTCTTTCCTTTCATCGATATATGTATACGCCCCTGTACCGGTATAATAGCCTTCGTCATAAAACGAATAAGCCCGGCCCGGATCCCCGCCGGCGTCCTGGAATAAAAATCCGCATTTCGCACATTCATTTATTAAAAACGGGGGATCGAACCTGTTTATCGTATATTTTTTTATACTATGTTCATTCCCGCATAGTCTGCATTGCATTGGAAGCCTCCGTTATATTGTGCGTAAAGCCGTGCGTCCGTGTGCGTAACCACACATGAAAGATAGCGGGCAAATTTCACAGAGCGGTTTTTTCCTGCAGATATTTTTGCCGAGCAGCACTATCAGAGCATGATAATCCTGGTAAAGGAGCGTATTACGGGGTAAGCGCTCCATTACATAACACCGGATCTTTTCATAATCGCCCGGGGCTTCATTTTCTCCTATCCAGACCCTCGAAAATACCCTGACCGTATAAGAGTCTATCACGAACGTTAAAAAATAAAATCCGTATAAAAGGATCGAATCTGCAGTTTCCTTTCCGATCCCCCAGACCGACAGCAGGCATTCCCGCGCCGCTTCAAGCCCCATCTCCCTTATTTCAAGCATACCGCCCGGCAGTCCTTTGAGAAAACCTGCCAGGGCCTTCAGCTTCGCGGCCTTCTGGTTATAGTAGCCCGATCCTTTTATTATTTTAGCTATATCGACAGCCCGGACGCTGTCAAGACTTTCTATATTTAATAAAGCTTCCCCTTTTAATTTTGCCAAAGCCCCTGCGGCATTCTCCCATGATGTATTCTGTGTCAGGACAGCCCCTGCCATTATCTCGAGTATCTCGTCATCGGTCCTGGCCCTTTTCCTGTAATCGTCAAGGTACCGGCAGCGCCCGTTTTCTATTATGGGCCACCAGTTCTGATGACCGTAAACGCCGAAAAGAACCTTATAAAGGGTGTAAATCGTTTTATCCATAATCTTTCTTTATATACAATTAATTGATGAGTTTAAAAAATAATTATATAATAATCAATAAATTAATAATATTAACCGTTATTATTAACTAGGAGAGTATCGTAATGATATATAAAGCAGCATATATAAAGACATATTTCGATAATATGATCCTGCCTTACCTTGCACCGGATGGGCTTACAGTTACCCCTGACACCTACTACCTCGTGAATACGAAGTTCGGCGAAGACATAGGGCTGGCCACCACAGATGTCAGGGAAATCACAAGGGACAAGTTTTTTGTCAAAAAGGCTGTCCAGGAACATAACGGAGAAACCGATATCGCCGGCATCGAAATCGATGACACCTCGATTTTAGATGTAAAAGATGAGCATATTCCCACTGAGATAGACAAGGAACAGGTCGAAAATTTCAAAATTTTGAAACCTGTCACCGAAGAAGAGTTGAGATCCTGGCAATCATTCCGCGAAGAGGAAAAGCGGGCTTACCATGCTGCAAAAAAAGAGATTTGCGAATTGAAGCTCGATATGAAATTGATAAATGTTCATTTTCTTTATCAAAAAAAGAAAATAATATTTAATTTTACCGCTGACAACAGGATCGATTTCAGGCAGCTTGTAAAAAGGCTTGCAGGTCTCTTTAAAACAAGGATCGAAATGAGGCAGATCGGGGTCAGGGACGCGGCAAAGATCATAGGCAGTTACGGAGTATGCGGCATCGTCAACTGCTGCATGCGGACTAACTGCCATATAAATTCCATTTACCTGAAAATGGCAAAGGACCAGGGTTTTGTTGTCAATTCGAGCAAATTGACAGGGTCTTGCGGAAGGCTTATGTGCTGCCTTTCCTACGAAGCCCAATTTTATAATGAAGAGAGGAAGGAATATCCTGCGATAGGTTCTGTCGTTGCCGACGGCTTAAAAAATTATACCGTTTCCTCTCATAATATAATCAAGAGAGAAGTTTATGTATGTGATGAAAATCATCACCAGAAAAAGTATCCCCTTGACAGCATTAAATTTTTAAAGAAAGACAGCTCGGGAATATCCGTATACAGGACAAGCGCCGAAGCTATAAAACCGGCTGATAATACAGGAATACAGGAAGAGATATAGGATATATTAATGTCTTATGACCGCGACTCCATGGACCAGGCCCGGAAAAAGGGCCTGTTCAACGATAAGGTTTTTGACCCGAAAGCCCTTGAGCTCAGCGATGAGGAAAAGAAAAAGATACAGAAGGAAATAAGCAGGCATTCAAGGGAAGAACAAAGCGCAGGGGATAAAACTCCGGTCATGAAAGTATCAAAATCGCCCGAAAAAAAAGAATTTTATATCGAATTGAATTTTTTCGAGAGAATTTATCTGATCTTCCTTGCAATTTTCGATAAAAAGGCCGGTGAAAATTTCAGGATTAATAAAGGCTTGAAAGTAATAGAAAAAAACCTGAACAAATACAAACCCGCTGTTTATAACCCGATTTCACAGAGGATAACAAAGTACTTCGCCTATAAGATTCATGACGCCTATTTAAAAATATTTTCCCTTAAAAAGGTGATAGAAGATACCCTTGGCAACCCCGAACTCTGGGACAATCCCGAAAGGTTCAATAAAACGGGCCTTGAGTATTTTTTTGAAAAAACTGCGGGAATAAATTCGAAAGAAGTGGACAGCAATTTTTCATATCAGGGAATAAGCAGGATATTAGCCGACTTTGAAAGCAGTAAGAAAGCTAATACCGCTGTAGAAAATTCTATTAAATCCTACCTTGATTCTTTTGAAACCGACACCGCGGTGGCAGCTAACAAGGCATATACCAATCTCCTTTACATAAAAGACCTCGCCGATTTTGATTTCATATCCTTTCTCAAGAGATTCGATTCGGGGTATAACCCCGGCGTCAGCCCTGATTTTGACGATATTTCATCCGACGCATTGCTGCCTTACCTTTCCGAACTCGAGGAGATTTTATTCAAGATCGATCTTTCAATGGATAATGTAAAGATATTTAAAAATTTGTTCGAAGTTTCTGTTTTCATGCAAATGCTGGCTGAACCTCCCCAGATTGTCGAGGAGGGGAAACAGCAAAGCCAGGGTGAATCCGACTCGAAAGAAAGGTTTGAAAATGATGCCATCCTTTGTTTCGATACTCTTAAGGATATTATGAACAAAAACTATTTCACCCAGCTTATACAGATTGTAAAAAAAGACCCTCTTTATTCCCCTCTTATAATGATGAGCAGTTTCGATATCGTTAAGATTTACTCTGAAATCTTCAAGGAGAGAATAACAAATATTTCGAGGTTTATTTTAATAGAGAAAAAGAACAGGAAGATCGACATTTCCGTTAAAAAGCTGTTTACTTCATTCAAATGGGCTGGCATTTATAATAGCGATATTTCAGGCAAAATCGAAACTTTCGGGATTAACGGCTTTTCATACCATTACCATCTTGGAATTATCAACACATTCCTGTGGACCGATTATAACGAGACTATAAAGGCTATGCTCACTCTTACGGTAACTAACGGTTTGTTTCATGAAAAATATTTCCAGAATGCGGTGTCCGAAATATTTTATTTCCTGGACAAATTCGAAGAAAAGCTGCGCGATTTTATCTTCGATATGAATGAAAATGGAGTTTCAGGAAAAAAAATAACCAGCCTTCTTGAAAAAAAGGAAGGGAACCTTCTCGAAAACAAGAAAAACCTTGAAAGAAGCACCGCTTATGCCAATGTAAAAGCGAAGGAACTTTTCGACGAATTCTCTTCCAGGTTTCCGTCAATGCTTGATATAATAACAAAATTAAACAGCGATATAGAGACAAAACCTCCGAAATACCTCAGGAACATCCGGACGATAGGCGGTCTTAAAAATTTAAAATATCTGAATTCACTGTCAAAAAGTTATGAGATTCTCAAATCGCTCCAGGAGCTCATGCTGTTGTTGAAGGATTAATGAAAGAAAATGCTCTTCTTGTAGGCGTCCTTTTACCTTTTGACTCGCCTGCGGGATTAAACGAATCCCTCGATGAGTTAAAAGAGCTTGCCAGGACTGCCGGCGCCTATATTACCGGCACTATTATCCAGAGGAAAAAGGAAATAGACCCTAAATATTTTATCGGCAAGGGCAAGGTCTCCCAGATAAAATCAAATTATCCTGAAAAGCCGCTTCTTATCTTTAATCATGAACTTTCTCCGACACAGATCCGGAATCTTGAAAAGGCCCTGGAACTGAAAGTAATAACAAGAACAGAACTTATCCTCGATATTTTCGCTCTTCATGCCCGCTCAAACCTGTCAAAACTCCAGGTCGAACTGGCCCAGCTGTCATATGAGCTTCCGAGGGTCATGGGCAAGGGTTTGTCGCTTTCAAGACTGGGAGGAGGAATCGGAACACGCGGCCCCGGCGAGCAGCAGCTCGAGCTCGACAGGAGGCTCATACAGAGAAAGATCTTCGTTATTAAAAAGAAGCTTGAGAGTTTCGACAAGGGCCGCAAGGAGCAGCGGAAAAGCAGGTCTGACGGCAAGTTCAAGATCGCGATCATAGGATATACGAATTCAGGAAAATCGACTCTTCTCCGCAGGCTCACGAAAGCCGACGTATTAATTGAGGATAAACTTTTCGCTACGCTCGATACGACAACCAGAAAACTCTGGCTGGGCATTATAGATGGAAAACCGTCCCAGGCCGTTATTACCGATACTGTCGGTTTTATCCGGGACATACCCCATGGATTGATAGAAAGTTTCAAATCGACGCTTGAAGACACCACAGGAGCGGACCTTTTATTGCATATTA
This sequence comes from uncultured Brevinematales bacterium, assembly GCA_964533855.1. Taxonomy (GTDB): domain Bacteria; phylum Spirochaetota; class Brevinematia; order Brevinematales; family JAOACQ01; genus CAVYGN01. Next base: position 130,234 of record CAZHNM010000005.1, on the reverse strand, counting down.
TCGATATTTCATCACATGCTTTCGATAGAAAACAGGAAATAGTAAATAGCACTCTTAAAGAGATAGGGGCGGAATCTATACCGGTTATAACATGCTATAACAAGATCGACCTCCTGGCTCCGGAAAAATTGATTGAATACCGTCTTCAATTCCCGGACCATATCTATATTTCAGCTGAAAATAATCTCTTCATCGACATTCTTGTCAGCGTAATAAGGGACAAATTTTTAGCCTGGAAAGCCGGCCGCTATACAGGGAATACTGTTCCTTGATTTATCCAATAAACAATGGTATTATAAGCATTATTTAATCGGGGTTCCGGATGCAAAGGATAATAACTGTTTTAATCGCGATTTTTATTATTTCGGCTGCCTTCGGATGGGAAAGTTCGACAAGGATTGCCGTGCTGGGAATAGATTCGAGGGTTAAAGGCGAAGACGTCGATACAGCCGGATTTTCAGAGATAATCCAGAACACATTGGTAAACAGGAAGGTTTATATAATAGTGGAGAGGGCGCAGCTTTATAAAATCCTCGAAGAACAGAAACTGCAGGCCTCAGGAATCGCCGAGAACGAAGCTTCCCGCATAGGCAGCATTGCGGGAGCTAATAAAGTCATCATAGGCTCGCTTGTCAGGATAGACAGGGAATACCAGCTCCTGATAAAAGTCATAGACTCTTCGACGGGCGCTATAGAAATATCCCAGGAAATCAAGGGCGGAAGCATAGGTGATATTGCCGACAATATACCGGCGGCAGTCGATATGATAATTAAAAAATCCGGGGGGGAAGAGAACACCGATAGTTCAGACGCCGCCGCGGGCGCTCCCTCGAATACGATCCATAAGCCCGGGTTCTTTCCTGTGCAGGTTTCATTTTTCAGGGGAGTCGCCCTGGTCCCCGAAAGTTTTACTATCACAGGCGCCGGTTTCGATTTAATCATGGGGTATGATTACGCTGTTTACGGGGGCCAGTTCGGTTTCATTAACGATGCGGGTCGTGTTTCCGGAGCCCAGTTCGGTTTCGTCAATTCAACCGGCGGCGATATGACCGGAGCCCAGTTCGGCTTTGTCAATACAGCAAATAATGTAAAGGGCTGCCAGATAGGCTTCATCAATACAGCGGGCAGGCTTGACGGCGTACAGATAGGATTTCTTAATTTCGTCAAAGAAGGCTGGGTCGGCTTCATGCCGATAATCAACATTGGATTTTAAGGATAAAATATGAATATTAAACTGTCGCTGGCATTACTGATTCTTATCTTCACATCTGCGGCGGGTTTCTCACAGGCGGCCGATACCAATAAAAGCATTTCAACATCTTCAAACACTAATTACCTCGGCCAGTTCTATGAAACCACAAACAGCGCCCAGACAACTAATTTATCAAATCAGCCCAATCCCTTCTGGGTATTTGTCAAGGTTATTTTATATATAGGCGTTTTCGCGGCAGCGGCCTATTTCCTGATCCGTTACCTTGCAAAAAAGGGCGGCTTGCCTGCCACCGCCGACGAAACACTTGTCGAAACACTGATGACAAAATTCATCGGAATGGGCTGCTATCTCCAGATCGTGAAAGTGGGCGCGACCTATTATCTTTTAAGCCTCTCCGGGGAAGGAGCCCGCCTTGTAGACAAGATTACCGACAAGGAAACTATCGATTTCCTCGAAATGAACAAGGATAATATGAAACCTAAACAGACAAAATTTTTCGATATTCTGACATTCTTCCCGAAGGGAATGAATCTCGACAAGTTCGACTTCCTGAAAAACCAGAAAGACAGGCTGAGAAAACTTTAAAATGCCCACAGTATATGTCGGTATGAGCGGAGGCATCGACAGTTCCGCCGCCGCTTACCTTTTAAAAGAACAGGGATATAAAGTAACAGGTATAACTTTTACAGCCTACCGCGAAGAAGGCCTAAAGAAATGCTGCAGCATAGAAGATTTGAACGATGCAAAGAAGGTATGTTCTTTCCTGGGCATTGCCCATAAAGTCATCGATGTAAGGGATGTTTTCAGCGCCAGGATAATCAGCAATTTCGTAAAAAGCTACCGGGCAGGCCTGACTCCCAATCCATGCGTCCTTTGCAACAGGTATGTGAAATTCGGCGCAATGCTCGAATACAGCATCTCTGAAGGAGCGGACTTTTTTGCAACCGGCCATTACTCCAGGATAACCGAGAAAGACGGCGAGTATTTAATCGGCGAGGGTCTCGACCCTTCCAAAGACCAGTCATATTTCCTTTCATACATTGAAAAAAGCAAGCTGCCTTATATAAAGCTTCCTATGGGCGTTTATTTGAAAAAGGATATCCGCGTCCTTGCCGAAAAAGCAGGATTGCCCATATCCCCCCGTAAATCAGAAAGCCAGGATATATGTTTTATCAAGGATGATTACAGGGATTTTTTAAAAGCTCAGGGCGTGCCGGAAATAGAGGGATTTTTCGTATACAAGGGTAAAATATTTCCTGACCGCAGGGGGATAGCCTATTACAGTTTCGGCCAGAGGCGCGGTCTTGCAGTCGCAGCGGGCGAACGGGTATATATAAGGAAGTTCAACACCCGGGACAACACGATAATATTGGGCGGCAAACCCATGTCAAAAGAGTTCTCGGTCCGCAGTCTTAATATATTTACAGATAAATTCAGCCCTGAAATAAAATGCGATGTCCGTTTCCGTTACCAGAGCCCTCTGGCCACATGCAAAGTTACCCACGACGGCAGCCGCGCGTCAGTCGTACTCGAAGAGGAGCGCGGATTTATCGCCCCGGGCCAGTTCGCCGTGTTCTATAAAGACGGCTATGTTTACGCAAGCGGTGAGATCGAATCGTCGGTGCTGTTATAGCAACCGGTAGACGGTAACCGCACATTGACGCAGATGATGTGAATATTAAATATCTCTTTTCTCCTCAGCGTCTCCCTGTGAACTTCTTCGTGTTGATGTCCCGCCCCAGCCCTCATCAGTTGTTAAATTTGACTTTTAACCTCTTCAAAATTAGAATAACCTACTATAAACGGCCGAGTTATCGGGGTGTAGCGCAGTTTGGTTTAGCGCACTACCTTGGGGTGGTAGGGGCCGTGAGTTCGAATCTCACCACCCCGAATTTTCCGGGTTGTCTCATGCGCTTTTTTGTAGCCTGGGACAGCCCTTTTTTTTACCCCGGGGTGTGATGACGGAGACATTTATGCAGAAGTTCATTGAAAAGGCGCGCATAATTACAGAAGCCCTTCCATTCATTAAAGAGTTCTCAAACAAAACAATAGTGATCAAATACGGCGGCAACGCCATGGAAGATCCGGAACTCAAAAAAAAGGTAATTCTCGACCTTGTCCTGTTAAAACTCGTCGGCCTTAATATCGTCCTTGTTCATGGCGGAGGGCCTCACATTACCTCTTTCATGGAAAAGTTAGGTAAAGAAGCTGTTTTTATATCAGGCCACAGGGTTACCGACCTGGAAACAATGGAAATAACGGAAATGGTCTTAAGCGGCCTTATCAACAAGGAAATTACTGCTCTGATAAATTCTAACGGCGGAAAAGCAGTCGGAATTTCCGGAAGGGACGGCAGCCTGATCGAAGCCGACAAAAAAGACCATAAACTCGGCCAGGTCGGCTCGATAAAAAAAATAAACCCGGAGCTTCTCCTGACCCTTCTTGACAAGGGTTATATCCCTGTCATTTCTCCCGTTGCGGCCGGCTCAGCCGGAGAAGCATTCAATATCAACGCCGATACGGCAGCCGGAGAAATTGCGGTAAGTCTTAAAGCCTCGAAACTTATCTACATGACCGATATAAAGGGAATTTATAAAGACACTAAAGATGAATCGACATTCATACCTTCGATAGATGGAGAAGGAATAAAGAAACTTATCAAAGACGGGATAATAAACAAAGGGATGCTTCCCAAAGTCGAATCGGCTATAAAAGCCATAAACAGCGGCGTTGAAAAAGTTCATATTATCGACGGCACGATAGAGCATTCTCTGATTCTCGAGCTGTTGACAAATGCCGGCATCGGAACTGAAATAATTCTTCGCTGACCTACCTTCCAACGCTGTATTTATTATCGTTGAAGATTGTGCTCGGCCTTGCGTATATCTCTTTTGAAAACTGGCTTTTGTTTCCATTCCTGTCGACGCTTCTGATTGATATGAAATAAGGTTTCTCGTTAATAAGCCCGGTCAGCATGTAACTCATCTGATTTATCCTGCCCGGTTCATCGGCAGGGACAAATATCGGGGATTTTCCCTCCGCTGCTTCATCGCATATGTAATCTCCGATCCTGTTGCCGTAATAAATTTCATAACCTGTAATATCGTCTTCGGGGGAAGGGATCCATGACATGAGAATTTTCCCGTCCATAGGCTTGGCGCCTGTTATTACAGGGCTTGCCGGAGTGTTATCCACGGAATAATCCATTTTTATGGAATATATATTGACTTCTTTATCCTCATCTTCGTATGGATAAACACTGAGCATAAACTGTATGTACTTGCCGCCGTCTAAATCCGGCGGATAATTCGCGGAACCGTTCTGAATATAGATCCATTTGATGTCTTTATCGCCCGGTAGAAAATATGTGTCTGAAATCCTGTAAGCCATTTTGATGAAGGAATAATCCGGAGAATCGGCCTGGAATGAAATCTTCTTCAGCACCGCCTTATTAGTCGAGTACTTGTATACATCCGTTATCATATATGAATTTGCAGTATTGAATTTTTTCAAGTCGAATCCTGTTGCTGAATACCTTCCGATTTTAAAATTGTCGAGTGAAAAGAATGAGCTTTTTCCGATCAGGATCGGAGCGCTCATCTCTTCCTTAATCTTGGGAGTAAGTACTTCTGAAAGGGGCGCGCCGCTCTCGGTCACCCATTTCACGTCCTGTTCCATTCCGTTTTTATAAACTGAAATTTTGCCGCTTTTGATATCGAATGTCAGGGCGTGATGCTCCCATTTATTCAGGATAATATTATCTTCATCCTTGATATCGAGTGAAACCGATTCTTTTTTTTCAGTAAAGAAAAAATTCATGAACTGGTAGACTACCCTTCCGTTTTTAATGAAAATTGAAAATCCGTAATTATTTTTATCTTTTTCATCCGACAGGTTGTTGCCTATATATTTGATAATATACTGATAGTCATAGTCTTTATAGGTATAAAGCCAGAAATCGATAGTAAAACTGCCGATGATATTCCCCGGCGCAAAAATTGAAGTCGAAAGCGGAAGCATCGATATATAATTATCGGAAAAGTAAAATTTACCGGAATACTTCCCATTGATGCTCTGGTATTTATTCATTTCAAATTTCGAATATATTATTTTATAGTTGATAAGATCCAGATTGGGTTCTTCAAAATCAAGATAAAGGTCGTAATTATTTATATCATGATTTGTATTTTCATTGATTTGAAAAACATATCTGGAATTCAATTTTTTAAGATTGAGATTTTCAAGCTTATAGATTTTTATATCTCCGCTTTCAAGCAGCCATGTACATTCGGTCGTAAATGGCTTTAACGGATATACCGCGGAATAGAAATTTAACATCACGAGTACAGCGAGAATCGATAAAATATTCCTGATCATAAAAAAACAACCTCCGGGGCCGTTTTCTTATTTTCGGTCTTTTTCTGATTTTTTTTAGGAATTAGACCTCGAAATACTTTATCCCCTCATCGTAGCTTGTTACAAAACGAATTATTTTATCGACATTCGAAATGCCGAGGATTTTCAGGACCTGCGGCTGGTCGCAAATTATGCAAACCATTGAATTTTTTTTGGAGGCGTTCGTAACAAGACGGATGATAACCCCGATTCCGGAAGAGTCTATGTAAGTCAGTCCGTTAAGGTTCAATATAAAGCGGTATATGCCTATTTTCGTATACGCCATCAATTCCTTGTACAGCAGGTCGAATTCCTGGTAAAATACGGTAAATTCACCTGATATTTCCACTTTGGCAATAATTTCTTTATAAAACGACACTTTTACATAAAGTTTTCCATCCAACACCGGTCTCCTCTATTATTTTTAATTTTCATTATTCAGCAACTTTTTCATATATGTGAGATTGCCGCCCTTCTCAAGGGGTTTGATGACGCACTCGTCCATGATTTTACTGATCATATAAAGTCCCCTTTTCCGTAATTGAAACTGCCCTATCCGGCTCGGGGGGCTGATCTCCTTCTCTAATTTCCGCCCGTAATCCTTAATGGAAATTTCGAGTTCCTGGGAAGCTTCGTTTATGCCCGTCACATCTATCCGGATGTCGATGGGCTGAGTAAGGTCCCATTTATAAGTGTGCTGTATAACGTTCAATATTGCCTCATGAACGCAGAAGTGAATTTCATAGGCAATCATGCTCTCGCTGCCAGTGATCTTCTGAAGAATATCGAGCAGTTCCTTCTCAAACTGCACAACCTCTTCCTCCTGCCCGGTTATTGTAAATTGAAATATCATATGTCACCTGAAAACAGTATATATACAGTATAACAAAAGACGGACAATTTTGAAAGTAATAAGTACCGAGCAATTACTAATCAGTAACCGGCAATACGCACTCATTACTCATTAATATTTCCATCAGACGCTACTCTTTACTGTTTCAATCTTGCTTTTTCTCATGCTTTGAGATATTATTTACCCATAAACAGGAGTCCTTATGGGTATTAAAAAGTATATTTTTGTTACCGGAGGAGTTTGTTCATCCTTGGGAAAGGGAGTAACCGCAGCATCGATAGGAGTGCTCTTAAAAGCTTCCGGATACAAGATAAATATGATGAAAATCGATCCCTATCTGAACGTCGATGCCGGGACTATGAGCCCTTATCAGCATGGAGAAGTATATGTTACAAATGACGGTGCTGAAACGGATCTTGATCTCGGAAATTACGAGAGATATGTCAGGATAGAAACTTCAAAGCTTTCCAGCCTCACCACAGGACAGGTCTATCAAAATGTCATCGATTCCGAAAGGAAAGGCGATTATTTAGGGCAGACTGTCCAGGTCATCCCCCATATAACCGATGAGATAAAAAGAAGAATCCGCATTCTCGATGAAGGCAAGAACTCCGATATTATTATCATAGAGCTTGGAGGCACCGTAGGCGATATAGAAGGCCTTCCATTTATAGAAGCTGTAAGACAGTTTACCCTCGAGGAGGGTAAAAGCAATGTTAAATTCGCTCACCTTACCCTTGTCCCGACAATAATGGGTTCGGGAGAATTTAAAACAAAACCCACCCAGCATTCTGTCAAAGCACTTATGTCAATGGGGATTCAGCCTGATTTCCTGTTCTGCCGCACAGAAACAATCCTGCCCCCGTCTGTTAAGACAAAAATTGCCCTTTTCTGCAATATAGAAGAGGACTGCATATTCTCGGCTATCGATGTTAAAGGTACGGTTTATGAAGTCCCCCTGGTTTTCCACACGCAGTGCGCCGACCGCATGATACTTGAAAAGCTCGGCCTTCCCTACAGGAAACCCGATCTTGTAAAATGGTCAAAAATGGTAGATATTTGCAATAAGTCGACAGAGTTTGTCACAATAGCACTCATCGGTAAATACATTAACCTGGAAGACACTTATAAAAGCGTAGACGCGGCGCTCACCCATGGCGGAATAGCGAACAAGGTCCGGGTCAGGGTAAAAAAGATCGACGCCGAACATTTTGAAGGCGAGATATTTGAAGACGGCCTATTAAAAAGGGCTATTGTAGATCATTTCGATAACTATATACTTGCCCGTATACCGAACGAGGGCGACAGGGATTTTCTCTGCAGTATTTTCCAGAAGGATTCGACCAGCAATTATTTTGAACTTGCAGAAGACACGAGTGATGAAAATATGGCCAGGTTGAAAACAATCCTTAAATTTATCGATTACAGGGGTCTTATTTCCGAAGATATTGACGGAATATTGATTCCCGGAGGTTTCGGGAACCGCGGAATAGAAGGTAAGATCAAGGCCGTCACATGCGCAAGGGAAAAAAAGATACCGTTCCTCGGGATCTGTTTAGGTATGCAGTGCCTTGTGATAGAATATGCCCGAAATGTCTGCGGGATAGCAAATGCCCATTCCAGGGAATTCGAGCCGACATCCGTAGATCCTGTCATAGAACTCCTCGCCAACCTGAAGGGCGTTAATTACATGGGCGGAACAATGAGAAAGGGAGCTTCCAAATCTAAAATTAAAAAAGGCACTCTTGCCTTCCAGGTCTACCAGACTGAGGAAATCGAGGAAAGGCACAGGCACCGCTATGAAGTCAACCCTGAGTACATAGAAATCCTCACGAAAAACGGGCTTACTTTCAGCGCTTTCGCCGAATCCGGACTGGTGGAAATGTCTGAAATTACTGACCATCCCTGGTTTTTAGGCGGCCAGTTTCATCCTGAATTTAAATCTTCCCCGGTAGAATCCCATCCTATTTTCAAATCCTTTATCAGCGCCGCCATCAAGTATAAGGCGGGAAAAAGCGGAAAATGATATGAAGACTGTAAGGAATATTCTTGAAATGTCTGAAATTTCATTAAAAGAAATAATTTCAGGCAGAAAAACCGGTTTCGTTCCAACAATGGGAGCTCTGCATGAAGGTCACCTAAGCCTTGTAAAGGCTGCCCGCAGTGAAAACGATACTGTTACCGTCAGTATTTTTGTAAACCCCATTCAGTTCGGACCGGCTGAAGACTTCGGCGTTTATCCCCGCCCTATTGCCCGGGACACCTCGCTGCTTGAAGCTGCCGGAGTTGATTATCTTTTTTTGCCGTCAGCAGAAGACATGTATGGCAATAATTTCGAAACTTATATAGATCTCGAAAGACTCCCGGGCCATCTATGCGGCCTGAGGCGCGAGGGCCATTTCAGGGGAGTCGCTACAGTCGTCGCTAAACTTTTTAATATTATCAAGCCCAATAAAGCGTATTTCGGCCAGAAAGACTACCAGCAGGCTCTTATCATACGGAAAATGGCAGCTGACCTGAATTTTACAACTGAAATAAAGACAGTCCCGATCATTCGCGAACAAAACGGTCTTGCCCTAAGCTCGAGAAACAGGTATTTGACTGAAAAGCAGAAAACCGAAGCCTCATCCATTTACAAAGCGCTCCGGAACGGCGAAAAACTCATCCTCGAGGGTGAAAGGAACGCCGGTGTTATCATTCAGGACATAAGCGGCTTTATTTCAAATAATATTACAAATTCAAAGATCGATTACGTTTCTGCCGCAGACCCCGATACCCTGGTAGACATCGATATAGTCAATGACGGCGTCCTCCTCGCTGCCGCGGTCTACATAGGCACCACAAGGCTTATTGACAACATACTTGTAAAAATAAATAAAGATTGAAATTAATTGAAGGCACCGCAAAGGCATAGCGCCCGCGTGCATTGAATAAACAGGGGCAAATTTTATGACAGTTAAGATAATGAAATTAAACCCTAAAGCCGAGTTGCCCGAATACAAAACTGTTCACAGCGCCGGAGCCGACCTCTATGCCTGCCTCGATGAAGCTCTTACGATCAGGAACATGGAAATCAAACTCGTGCCCTCAGGCATATCGCTCGAACTCCCCGAAGGCTACGAGGCCCAGGTCCGGCCGAGAAGCGGGCTCGGGGCCAGGGGGATTATCCTTCCAAATTCTCCCGGAACTATAGACGCGGATTACAGGGGCGAAATCAAGGTTATAATAATGAACCTGAGCGGATCGGATTTTATTATAAACCATCATGACAGGATCGCACAGCTGGTAATCCAGAAAGTTGAAAAAGCGGAATTCGCTATCTCATCCGGGTTAAGCGGCACAGACCGCGGCGCAGGCGGTTTCGGAAGCACCGGCATAAAAAAATAAACAAATATTTTTAATTTCATCCTGCAGTCAAAATAATATTAATATTATTGCGTTTAATTTTTTATCAGTTAAAATTATTATGTTACTTTTGGGCACTTCTAATAACTGCCCCCCCTTACGGGGGCAAGCCCCTGGGGCAGCAAGGTAGTGCCCATCGGGCGAAATTATTAGATTCATTATCAAGTTTATATTCCAAAAAACTGGATTTTTGGAACCACCTTTAATAATATTTTATGGGAGGTATATATGGAACTGACAATCAAGAGACAGGAAAAGTTTTCCCGCGGGCAGCTTCTATTGAGGACCTTTTTCGGCTGGATTTATATCCTTATTCCTCATTATTTTCTTTTGTTTTTCGTAGGAATCTGGAGCATGATCCTGAGCTTCCTGGCCTTCTGGGCTGTATTATTCACGGGGAAGTATCCTAAATCCTGGTATGAATACCAGATCAAGATGATGAGATGGGGGATTCGCGTTTCTTCATCCTTTTTTAACCTTATCGACGGTTATCCCCAATTCGGACTCAATGGGTCAAATCCCCAGATTACCCTTGACGCCCCCTATCCTGAAAAACTGAGCCGCGGTCTTCTAATACTGAGGCTTTTTCTTGGCTGGATCTACATCTATATTCCGCATGGCTTCTGCATTTACTTCAGAATTTTATGGGGTTTCATCCTTATGTTCATCGCATGGTGGGTTGTTCTCTTTACAGGGAAATATCCCGAAGGCCTGTTTAATTACCAGGCTGGCACTCTCCGCTGGGCTATCCGCCTCGGAATGTATGCGTCCTTTTTAACTGACAAGTACCCTCCGTTCTCAGGCAAATAAATAATCATTAATTTATCCCGGCTCTCCTTAATCAGGGGGCCGGGTTTTTTTATTTATCTTCACCTGTTTCTCCGGCGGATTCACCGGTATCGACGCCGTTGGTGTTCGCATTGGTGATCGTCATGTCTTCGCCGCCGGCTGTATTTTCCGATTTATTATCGCTTTCAATATAATCGCTGTAATCTACGATAATACCGTTCGTGTTTGAAATTATATCTCCGTTTAAATCGGAGCTGGAAAATCCCATAACCTCGTTCAGAAACTCATACCTCCGTGCAAGGGCCCGGTGCAGGTTGAAATTATCTGTATTATACCTCACTGGGCTAGGCATTATGGTTACAAGCCTGATCATTTCATCGATACTCAGCGCTTCTACGCTTTTTCCGAAATAATAGCGGGAGGCATTTTCGATTCCGAAAATACCTTTACCCCATTCAATCGAATTCAGATAAAGTTCGAGTATCCTGTCTTTGCGCATCAGGCAATCCATCTCGACTGCAATAATAATCTCAAAATATTTTCTTATATATGTTTTATTAGGGATCAGGAAAAGCGTCCTGGCAAGCTGCTGGGTGATCGTGCTGCCCCCGTAATACTTGTACCTGAGATTGTTTTTCAGGAAAACGGCGTCATGTATGCCGTCCAGGTCGATTCCCCAGTGATCGTAGAACTTGTCATCCTCGGCAGCTATCACCATTGTAAGGACCGGTTTTGGAATATTTTTCAGGGGGACAAAATTGACGGGTTTGACCGGGTAGTGGTTATTTATTACCCTGTATATCATCAGGGAGCCGATTCCGGGGTTAAATAATGAAATCAGGCCGCAGAGGAAAAAAATGGCAATAATGAGATAAAGATGAAAGAGATAAACAGCCTTGAGGATTTTTTTGGCCACCTGAACTTCTCCCTATTTGCCGATGCAGAATTTTGAGAAAATCCTGTCTAAAAGCGATTCGTCGGATGTTTTTCCTGTGATCTCCTCGAGATGGCTCCTGGCGGCCTGAAGATCGCTCGCAGTAAATTCTGCAGATAGGCCTCGCTCAAAGCTCTCGAGACCTTTTAAAAGGCATGCATGAGTTTTCCTGAGAAGATCTTCCTGCCTGGCATTGGCAATCATCACGTCGGTTTCCGGGTTATATCCGTATGAAAAATAGAATTCATGTACCGCTTTTTCCAGGATATCAAGACCTTCCCCTGTCGCGGCGGAAATCCTGATAGCGTCTATTCCGAACCTTTCTTTAATCAATTTTAAATCCGTAACCGTTTCGAGATCTATTTTATTGAGCACAAAGATGTTTTTTAATCCGGAGACGGCGCGCAGTATCCTTGAATCTTCATCTGAAACCGGCCTTGAACAATCGAGAACGACAATCCTGAGATCGCTTTTTTCGAGGATCCGTGAGGTTTTTTCCATTCCCTTCCGTTCGAGCGGATCCTTGCTGTCGCGCAATCCCGCTGTATCGTAAATATTTACGGGAACGCCCATTATATTGAGTTTTTCATGGACAACATCCCTTGTAGTCCCGGGAATATCGGAAACAATTACCCTGTCTTCCCTGAGAAGAAGGTTCATCAGGCTGGATTTTCCGGTATTCGTCGCACCGATAATTGACGCCTGTACGCCTCTGGCGGCCATTATCCCGGCAGGGGCGGTGCTCAGCAGCAGGCCGGTCCGGTCAATAAGATCCCTGAGCAGACCTTTAGTTTCATCATTTTCAATAAATTTTTCATCCAAGTCGCTGTGATCGATGGAAGCTTCAAGTTCTGCGAGCAGATCCATGACGGATGAATGTATTTCATCGATTTGTTTGAATAATTTTCCCTGGAGCTGGTTTAATGCGGCGGCTCTTGAATACCTCGTATTTGCCTTTATAATATCGTTCACGGCCTCGGCGCCTGTCAGGTCGAGCTTCCCGTTTAAAAACGCCCTTTCAGTGAATTCTCCCGGCCGCGCCATTCTGGCGCCGGAACTCAGGAATGCCTGAAGTATGTCATTCTGAATAAGAGGATTACCATGGCTTGTAATTTCGATGGTGTCTTCACCGGTATAAGATCCCGGGGCTTTATTGAACACGGCGCAGATTTCATCGATAAGGATGCCTGAAGAGCTGTATATTTTCCCGGTTTTTTGCATGCGGCTTTTCATGGCCAGTCCCGAATTGAACCTTATCAGCTTAACTGCCATCTGTTCAGTTTCCGGACCGGAAAGCCTGATAAGCCCTATCGCGCTCTCCCCGGGGGGAGATGCGAGGGCAATAATGGTATCTTTCATTTCAAATTATTTCAAGCTCACATGCCTGTCGAGGTTAATAAATTCCTGCTCGAAAATCGTATAAATACTCTGGATTGTCCAGTATAACACGAGGCCCGAAGGCATCGACCAGAATATGAATAAAAATATAATCGGCATGAGGTAGGAATTCATGGCATTCTGCTGGCTGGTCCCGGCATTCACGGTTTTCATTGCCTGCAGCTTCATCTGGATCAGCTGGACGCCGGTCATTAATAATGGCAGCAGGTTGAAAGTTGAAGGAAGAAACGGAATGCTCATTTTGAACAGCGTATCGGGCTGCGTCAGGTCGTTCATCCAGAGAAAACTTGCTCCTTTCAGGTCGACAGAATTCTGCAAAACCCTCAAAAGGGCAAAAAACACCGGTATCTGGAGCAGCATAGGCAGGCATCCGCCGAGAGGATTGACGCCCTCTTTCTTGTAAAGCTCCGCCATTTTCTGGTTTAACGTTTGCTGGTCGCTTTTATATTTTTCCTGCAGGCTCTTGATCTTGGGCTGCAGAAGGTTCGATCTCTTGATGGAACGCGCAGCCTGTATTGAAAGCGGCGAAAGTGCGAGTTTGATCACCAGGGCAAGCAGGATTATGATCAGTCCCCAGTTAGGCACCGCTATGGAGGCGACATACATCAATTTGACCATTACCCACTCGATCGGTTTCATGAACCAGTTGAAAACAGGCCACCACAGGAAGAACTGGAAATAAGATTTGCCGGAAGTGCCTTTGCTGCCGGGTTCATTTTTGGCAAGCCATTCTCCGTCGACCCTGTCGAGTATCTCTTCCTTCTTGGGACCTATATAATAAGAGACTTTGAAAGATCTGCTTTCGCCGGCTTTCAGTGAAAATGGCGCAAGCTCTATACCGAACGCGTCTTCCTTGTAAGTATTGGTCTGCATGAGAAGCATCGCTTTTGCAAGATAACCGCTCCTGAAAGAGGGCCTCATTACAGAAACAAAGTAATTGTCCTTCTCGCTTATCCACAAAGCGTTAGTTATTGCGTTTGTCAGCACGGACTTTGAAAAGAACAGAAAACCGCCCGGCAGCGAACTTTTAAGGGAACTGCCGTCATAATACTGATCTATAAGCTGGTTCCCGTTATTTGCTGTAGCCAGATCAAAGAACGAAACGCTGGCAGGAAATGAAATCGAAGAGCCTTTGTAGTTGAATGAGGCATCGCCATAGCCTAAGTTTGTTACAATAACTTCTTCGAATATCTGGTAATTGCTGCCTGTATTAATAGTCTTGATTATCCTGAAGAAATCTTTCCCGGCATGAAAATCGGCTGATAACTCGACAGAATCGTTGGTGATCTTTCTTACCGTAAATGCCGGCCTGTCGGTTATAAGGCTGGCATTTTCCAGGGAGCCGAAAACCGTATCTCCTATGCGGTAGGGGTTGTCGGGGGAAACGACCGATATGGCGGTTTTTCTCCTGTTCCATGTTCCGTTAAGTAAAACCTGCGAGACCCTTCCGCCGAGAGTGTCTATCTTGACATTTATTTCATCTCCGTAAGAAATTGTTACATTCGTGGGAGACACGTTTTTTTCCCACCCGACAAGCGGACTCGCTGCGACCGGGGCCGTATTGGAAACCGCGGCAACGTTAGTCGCCACCGAATTTGTTGCCGCAGACTGGTCGAAGGCTGAATTTTTGTTCTTGGGCAGAAAATAGAGAGACGCGATCATTAGCCCCAGTGAAAGAAGGAAAACGATCATCATCCTTCTTTCGTATCCTGTATTATTCATAAGTTGTTTACTCCAATAACGATATTAGTGGCATTATTGTAAGACCATGGGTCTAAAATATCAAGGAATCGCTTAGGTCATTTACTTGTAATTTGAATCAGTCCCTTCATTTGACGCTTTTTGATTTATCATTTATAATATTTTCCATCTTTAATATAAATACTAGTATGAAATAGGAGAAATATATGGATTTATCGACATTATTCAAGGGCGGAAGCGGATCATTTATCGTGATCATCGGCATGTTCGTAGTTATTTACCTTGTGCTGTTTCTTCCCGAAAGCAACAGAAGGAAAAAACTCAAGCTCCAGATCAGCCAGATGAAGCCTGGCGATAAAGTTCTCACTAACAGCGGAATTTACGGAACAATTGATTTCATTTCCGATAAATCAGTTTATATCAAGAGCCTTGATTCTAAAATTGAAGTAGCCAAGGAATCAATAGCGGCAGTTTTGAAAAACCAGTAATCTTTGTAGCCCCTTTTCGATGGAGGTTTGTCAATGAGCAAGTTAACCCGTTTTATAATCCTGCTTATAACGATAGGCATATCCGTAGTATTTCTGACACCGAGTATACAGTGGTATTTCTTTTTACCGCAGGCTGACAAGGACCTGCTTAAAATGTCGCAGGATCAGCTTGACGTTCAGAGTTTTAATGTCAGAAAAAGGGCCACTGAAGTCAAGAATATCCGCAAAGGGGCTATAAGCCTGGGATTGGACCTCCAGGGCGGGGTCAATCTTACAATGCAGATAAACGAAGAAAGCCTGACGAATCTTCTCCTTGAAAAATACGATTTCGATACTAATAAGTTAGCAACTGATTATAAAACGGAATACGCCAACGCCGCTGACCGCTCGCTTGAAGTCCTCAAGAACAGGATGGACCAGTTCGGCGTCGCGGAACCCCTTATCAGGAAAACATTTGAAGGAAGAATTTCTGTTGAACTTCCCGGCCTGAGCAATCCTCAGCAGATCATGGAGGCTGTCAGCAAGGCGGGCAGGCTCGAGTTCAAGATAGTCGATGAAAAGACTATGAAAAGGCTCGAGGCTTTGAATGTTCCTACTGACAGGGAAGGCTGGATAATTTCCCGCCAGAACGTGCCGACAAATTTTATCCTCCCCGATAGTTCGGAATGGGATTCCTGCTGGCAGAACGATGAATTCGGAATACCCAAGCTGAAAGGCTGGCTGATATTGTTTAAGAAGGTCGAGCTCGACGGTACGATGATAAATAGCGCCAGGGCCGATAACGACCAGTTCGGCGGGCATGTAATAGATTTTACGATGACATCCGAGGGCGCAGACATTTTCGACGAGGTCACAGCCCAGAATGTCAGGAACAGGCTTGCAATCCTTCTCGATGACAAGGTTAAAAGCGCCCCTGTGATCAACAGTGAAATTTCCGGCGGCAGCGGCCAGATAAGCGGCGATTTCACAATGGAAGAGGCGGTTTTCCTTCAGAACGTATTAAAAGCCGGTTCGCTTCCCGTGAAGATGGATATAGTTCAGCAGCGAGTGATCGGTTCATCACTGGGCGAAGACTCCATTAACGATATGGTTAAAGCCGGGCTCATCGGAGCGGCTTTTGTAATATTTTTCATGATATTTTATTACAGGGCTTCCGGATTTTTCTCGATCATATCGCTTCTTTTCACGCTGCTCTATGTTTTAGCGCTTACAGCTTCGGTTCCCGGAACGACCCTGACACTATCGAGTATTGCCGGGTTATTCCTTACGGTCGGAATCGCTGTCGACGCGAATGTCATCATATACGAAAGGATGCGTGAAGAATTGAGAAGGTCCCGGACTTACCGGCATGCCCTTGAAAACGGCTTTCTCCATGCAAGGCCTACTATCCTCGATTCGAACGTAACAACCCTTATCGCCGGTTTCGCGCTATACGCTTTCGGGCAGGGCTCAATAAAAGGTTTCGGCCTGACACTTTGTATAGGTATCCTGGCTAATATTTTCTCGGCTTTGTTTATCACACGCCTTATCTACGACTGGATACTCGATACATTTAAAGTTAAACAAATCAGCGTATAAGGAGATTAAAATGGAAACAAACAATATTAAAGGCACTATAGACGTTACTCCTGAAAAGGCTTCCGAGCACCAGACGCGCATATTCGGAATCAACATACAGACTGTAATACCGTTTATTTCATACCGCTGGTTCACCCTTTTCGGAATATCCGCCATCGTGATCATCTCAGGCTTTACAATGTACTTTATGAAAGGCGGTTTCCCCCTCGGCATCGACTTCAAGGGCGGTATCAAGGTCGACGTCCGTGTAAACAATCCGGATGTTAACATCAAGGATGTCAGAAAAATATTTACCGATGCAAAAATGGAAGCCGATGTCAACACGGTAGGCAACGCCTCCGACAGGCAGTATATGATCACGCTGCCAATCATTTCAAGCCAGAACGCCAATGACGAAGTCCAGATGGTTACAACATCATTAGGAAGCAAATACGGCAGCGACAATATCATTGTAAAGAGTTCAGAAAAAGTGGACGCGAGAATAGGACAGGACTTCGGTATGAAAGCCTTTTACCTGATCCTTATTTCGGCAGGTCTCATTCTGGTATATGTCATCTTCCGTTTCGACCTCTTTTACGGGGCAGGCGCTATAGGAGCCCTCTTCCATGATGTGCTTTTCATGCTTTCGTGCACACTTCTCCTGAATATCCCAATAGACCTGACGATCGTAGCGGCAATTTTAACGATCATAGGTTACTCTACTAACGATACTATCGTGGTTTTCGACAGGATAAGAGAGCTTCATGCCCTGAATAAAGACGGGGATTACGAGGCTATTATCGATAGAAGTATTACCCAGACTCTCAGCAGGACGATCATCACAAGTTTGACTGTGTTCCTGGTGGTTCTGGCGATTTTCCTCTGGGGCGGGGTGGTTATGAAGAATTTCG
Source organism: uncultured Brevinematales bacterium (assembly GCA_964533855.1). Lineage (GTDB taxonomy): Bacteria > Spirochaetota > Brevinematia > Brevinematales > JAOACQ01 > CAVYGN01. Next base: position 112,590 of record CAZHNM010000005.1, on the reverse strand, counting down.
CCCTTCTTTTACTTATCGGAGTCATAGACGGTACATATTCTTCGATCTTTATCGCAGCTCCGATCACTTATATGCTCAGGAAATCGATGGATAAGAATCTGAAAGGTTCTAAAGCGAACCTTAAAAAGGCTTCCGCAGCGCAGTCTGTAAAATCTTGACGGTCGCACGGATAAACGTTATAATATCCTCCCTGTCCGGACCTCAAAGACTGCCTGACAGGGCTATTCCCCTTTACGGGGGCATTTATCTTCCGGGCCGCTAGCTCAGCTGGTAGAGCAGCACACTTTTAATGTGCGGGCCCTGGGTTCGAACCCCAGGCGGCTCAAAGATATTTGTCCATATTAAATAGTATAAATAAAACTCTCAAGTTCTATAAAAGAAAAATCATCTTTCATGCTTTTGGCCGTAATTTCAAGCTTCCCTGCCATTACGAATATCCTGCTGACAAACTTAAGATCGCATTTTTTAGCATAGCCCTTCATTTTATTGAGTTCATACACCCCTCCGGGGCTTGAAGAACTGCCTGAAAGGTAGGCCCAGAGCATTTTAGCGCTCCTCATTATCATGTACACCATCCGGGTTACAGGTTCGCCTTCTTTTCTCAGGTCGGATAGCGCATGGGCAGCCTTTAAAGGGTTCTTCTCGAAAATCCCGTCAACCAGGTCGAATATATCCATATTGGAAGACCGCGACAATATGGACCTGGCCCCGGCGATCGAAACAGCTCCGGTGCCGGCGGCAGCAGCGAAATAGATGATGCTTTGAAGCATATTCTCGGTTTCCCATTCATCTTCATTTGCATACGTGGCGATAAAGTCAGGCAGCTCTTCCTCGAATTTAATCCCCTCATTTGCAAGATTCTTCCTGACATAGTTTGAAAGGTCGTTTTTGTACATCTTTTTGAATTGCTTTACTTCCCCGGATTCCCTGATCTTTTTGACAATTCCGGCGGGAAGATCTTCCGCGGTTATAATCAGAATGGTATTCCCGTTAATATTATCGAGGTAGCTGTCAAGCGCTTCCTCGAAAGCCTTTTTCTGTTTGTCCCTTGCAGAATCGAAATTTTTCACGACAATCGTTTTTGTCGAACTGAAAAGCGAATCCTGGCTGCATTCCGAAAATATCAAGGAGGCTTCGGTTTCACCGGGAAAATAGGTGTAGATGTTTTTTTTGTCTACATTTTTGAGAAGTTTTAATAGCTCCGCTTTCTTTTCGAGCTCCCCCGGACCAATAATGGCAATTACCGGCTTCATATTGAAAGCTTCAACTCAACCGCGGATCAGGGCTACTTTACCTGTCCTCGCCATTTCCCTTATCTCATAGGTCTTCAGAAGGCCTATTATCGTGTCGATTTTCTTGGTATCGCCGGTAACCTCGATAGTAAGTGTCTCATTAGAAATATCCACTATCCTTCCCTTGAAAACATCAGCAATTTCTATGATCTCCCTTCTCCTCGACGCTTCAATTGCAACCTTCACAAGGGCAAGCTCCCTTGAGACATGACCCTGTTCCGTAAGGTCCTTTACTTTTATCACATCAATGAGCTTATTAAGCTGCTTTTTTACCTGGTCGATGACCCTTTCGTCGCCGTCGACGACTATTGTCATTATCGACACTGTCGGATCTTCCGTTTCAGCCACAGTAAGGCTGGATATATTATATCCCCTGGCGGAAAAAAGGCCTGATACCCTTGCAAGAACTCCAAAGTGGTTCTCAACGAGAACCGATAGCGTATATTTAATCATGCCAGTCCTCCGATCATCTGTGTCAGGCTTGCTCCGGGAGGAACCATCGGGTAAACATTTTCCTCCCTGCAGATAACCACATCGAGCAGGGCGGGCCCGTCGAAGGCTATCATTTCTTTTATCGCTTCTTCAAGCTCTGAAGGCTTTGAAACCCGCTTGCCCCAGAAGCCGTAAGCATCTGCAATCTTTACGAAATCGGGATAATACTCCCCGGTCGATACATTATGATCATGTTTTTCAAGAAGCACTGCAGAGTAGCGTTTTTTATAGAACAATTCCTGCCATTGCCTTACCATCCCGAGGTAGGAATTATTCATGATGACTATCTTTACATTTATGTCATGACTCTTGGCTGTAGCAAGCTCCTGGATATTCATCTGGATTGAACCGTCACCGGCTATATCTATTACAAGCTTGTTTTTGATGCCGGTCTTGGCGCCTATCGCGGCAGGAAGACCGTATCCCATAGTCCCTAGTCCGCCCGAGGACAAAAAAGTGCGAGGGGCTTTGAACTGGTAATACTGGGCTGTCCACATCTGATGCTGCCCGACCTCTGTTGCTATTATGGCATTTCCATTCGTCAATTCGCTTAATTTCTGAATTACAAACTGGGGTTTGATCTCTGTATCGCTCTGCTTATATGAGAGCGGATTTTCCTTCTTCCATTCAACGATCTGTTTTCTCCATTCGGCTATTTTAAGACTCTTCAGAGGCGACCTGATCATCTCATTGAGAACGCTTTTCACATCCCCGACTATGGGGACATCCACGATGACAGTCTTGCTTATTGATGTCGGGTCGATATCGATGTGAATTATTTTTGCTCCCGGCGCGAAATCGTCTATCCTGCCCGTGACCCTGTCGTCAAACCTTGTTCCAATTGCTATAATAAGATCGGAATGATGCACTCCGTAATTCGCATAAGCTGTTCCATGCATTCCGAGCATTCCAAGGTAAAGCGGATCGTTGAAATCCGACGGGTAAGCCCCTAATCCCATAAGGGTTGCCGTGCATGGGATTCCAGTCACCTTTACAAATTCGATTAATTCTTCGGATGCGTTGCTGAGTATTACACCGCCGCCGAAATATACAAGGGGCTTTTTTGAATTTTCTATAAGCTCCAGCGCCTTTTTTATCTGTCCTTTATGAACCTTGACATTCGGATTGTAGCCGCGGAGGTTAATGCCTGTCGGATATTTGAATTCCGTTTTCCCTGTAAGGACATCCTTGGGGATATCTACGAGCACGGGTCCGGGTCTTCCGGTAGAGGCTATATAAAATGCCTCTTTTATCACGCCGGCAAGGTCTTTTACATCTTTCACCAGAAAATTGTGTTTTGTGATAGGCCTTGTGATTCCTGTTATGTCCGCTTCCTGGAAAGCATCGCTGCCGATCATGGAAGTCACGACCTGCCCGGTTATCGCCACCATCGGTATTGAATCCATGTAAGCCGTGGCTATCCCGGTTACAAGGTTGGTAGCTCCGGGTCCGCTTGTTGCAAGGCATACGCCCACTTTTCCCGTCGCCCTTGCGTAGCCGTCGGCCATATGAGCAGCGCCCTGTTCATGCCGGACATGGATGAGTTTTATTTCCTTTTCATCGTATAATTCATCGAAAAGAGGAATTACAACCCCGCCCGGGTATCCGAAAATAGTGTCGGTTCCCTCTTTTTTAAGACTTTCTATTAAAATCCTGGCTCCGTTCAAGACCACCTAAAGCCTCCTATTCGTAATAATGATATAGCAGCTGCCCGACTGAAATGCCGCTGTCGTCGACAGGTATCTTTTTAGGCAGATATAACTTATATCCCTTCTGATCTAATTCGTTATACAGAATCGTCAGCAGATTTGGATGTTTAAAATATTCCCCTGCTAACACAATTTTCTTTTCCTTGTGAACTTTCGATAATTTTTCAATCAGTTTGGCAGTCGCCTTGGCGATGCTGACAATAATGTTGCAGATCATCGAAAGCGGCTCCGCCTTTTCCCTCATGGAAACGGCTACCAGCCTGAAAAGCTCATATGTGTCCAGGAAATATTTGCCATCATCTTCTATTAGAGGGATGTCGTAATATGCGCTTTCACATTTTTTTATCATTGTGCTGTCCATCATATTCTCGAAGTATTCAAAATTAAATGTCGTTTCCTTGTAGGAAATCACTTCTCCGAGCGCCGCTATGATGTGGTGCATGCTCGATGAAAGTGAAAAACTCATAATTCCCTGGTCGATAGCGTTATAAATATATGTATAGTTCGGGTTTTCCCTTATGCTTTTTGTCAGAGGAAGATTAACCGAGGCTAGACCCCCGTCTGTCACTTCTTTAAGAACGGCTAAAGCTATTCTCCATGGTTCGATATTGGCTATATCGCCGCCGGGCAAGGGCAGCGGTTTCCACCCGCCGATAATGTCAATATTGCCTATATTTCCGTAGAGGGCTTCTCCTCCCCTTATCTGGTCGCTGTCGTCATAGCTTATGCTGTCATAGACTATTCCGATGCTCTTCCCGGATAGTATTTCATTATCGAAAAGCACATTGGCCATATGGGCGTAAACATGATAGACATTAAAGACGCTTGGAAATTTCCTTGTATAATCCGATATCATCGAATAATTATTATAATCTTTAAGAACCGTAATATTTTTAAATTTTCCATGCCCCATAATCGAGTTGACCATAATTTCCATTGTATCGATCTCGTATAAATCGTCTAATTCCCCGAAATTGGGTGAAACCGTTATCCCTCCATCCTGGAGATATGAAATTGTAAAATCCTTCTCATTACCTAAAGATAGAATCTGTTTTTTTTCACCGGAGGCAGTGGAAGCGGTGGACGATCCCTTAGCGGCAAGTTCGATATTGTTGTATGAAAAAGGGGAATAAGACACCGGTATCAGCCGGCCAAGCGAAACACTATAAAATACCGGACAGATCTGGCCGGGAATTTCTATAAAATCTTTTTTTACAGGCATCTCTTCGGATAATATGATAAATTCATGTTTTTCCCCGTCTGTTTCTAGAAGAGGCATGACCTTGTCACTGAAAAATTTCTTGATCTTGGCCTCCGCGCAGAGACAGATGTTATAACATCCATCGTTTTTTGTAATATGTTCTATGCCGGCTTTTGTCGGGGAAGCATAAAATGCTATCAATTTATCTATTATGACTGAACTGTCAATATCAAAATACCTGACCATAACGTTTTCAGAGAAGAAAATGATTACAGTCCTTTCCGTATTTCTTGCCTTCGATATATCTGTCAGGGCTGAAAATTCCCTTCCGGATGAAAATTTAAGAAATATTGGTTTCATATATTCCCCATGCTCTTTTTGCATTACACCCTTTATTTTAAGGGTAAATTTTTATTAATCAAGATTTATCCCGGATAATTGTAACGGGTCTATTTCATCCTGTTTTTAATAAGGATATTTGAGGGGTTGATCTTGAGACCTGTGGAATAATATCCCATCGCCTCTTCTTTTTTGCCCGCTTTCTCGAATACCATGCCTATATGATAATAAATTTCGTCGAGACCATCAAGCCTGTTTTCCCTTCCTAACAGATCAATGACGTGATTAAATATTTCATAACTTTTATTAAAATCCTCTTTCTGAAATAATATCCAGCCTAAAGTGTCCAGGTAAGCAATATTTTCAGGCTGCATCAATAGAGCCTGTTTCACAAGCCTGACTGCATCATCAAGTTTTACATCCTGTAAAGAATACACATAAGCTAACAGGTTATCCATTTCCGGGCTGCGGCTGTCATATTTGATTCCCGCTTCAAGAGTATTGATGGCATTGGAATAATCTGCAAGCTCAAAATAACTGGTCCCGAGATAGTAATATAGCTTGGCTTCCTTGCCGTCGGCCTTCATGGCATCATTGAAATCGTTGACCGCGTTAGAATACATTTTATTCTCAAACTGTATGAGCCCGGAATAAAAAAAGACCTGAAACTGGTCGCTTTTTTTAGCGGCAAGATTTCTTGCTTTAGACAGCATTTTCGCCGCTTCATTAATATTGGTCTGCCTGTAATACATATCGGATATTCTGATAAGCGCCTGGATTTTATATTCTTCCCCGTCCTTGTTGCTCAAATACTTATTATAGTAAACTGCGGCATTCCTGTAATCATTTTTATCGTCATAAAGGGAACCTATAAGCCAGTAAACCGAAGGAATAGAATCGCTGTTCGAAAGAAGTATTTTGTAATAACCGATCGCAAGATCGATCTCGCCGGCTTCTTTTGATTTATTCCCAAGCATAAAAGCGTAACGGAAAACTTTACCCCTGTTTCCCGATGCTTTATAATCCAGATAGTAGAGATAAAGCTGGTAATAATCGAGAGATTTTCTTTCTGAAACCGAAAGGTCTAATTCCCTGACAGATTTATCAAATTCTTTCCTTGTATAATAATCAACGGCCCAGAGAAAATGAGACCTGGCGGGAGTTTTATTTTTCAATATGTCTTTCAGGGCTTTCTGATCCATCGCGAACAGTACGCCGTAATATACATCCTGGACTTCCTCGTTTTTATATTCTTCGGGGATAGAATCAAAATTTTCAGCAGCCTTCCTGAACTGAAGGGCGCCCGCATATGTCATTGCCAATGTTTTTATCAGTTCATAATCTTTAGAATATATATTTTTCGCCCTTTCAAGGAATTGGATGGCATCCTGGTAATCCCCGCCCACTATTGCAATTATTCCGAGCGAATACAATGACCTGTATTTTGCCATCAGGTCGAATTCCTTGTTGTCTTCCATGGAGGCAAGCACTTTCTGGAAATAGAAAGCCGCCTGCTCATTCTGCTTGTTTACAAAATAATAATCGCCTATATAGTAGTTTGCAAAAACATCGGAATCGTCTATGGAAAGGATCCTGTTCAGAACATTGACATATTCCTCAGCCATACCGAGGTTTCTCGTTGAGTCTGCATAAAAGTAAAGGAGTTTGAGGTCGTTTGAATAAAGATTTAGAGCTTCCCTGGAATAATTCAGTTCATCGGTATAAACAGCCTTCAGGGAATCGTCGTCTGTCCTGGACTGTCCTATCTTTCCGGCTTTAAGGCTGTATGTTTCAAGCAGGGAATAGTAAATATATTTATCTCTGACCTGGTTTGTCAGGAGATCCTGGTATTTCAGGATAGCTCCGTCATAATCGCCTTCAGTAGACAGCATTACAGCCTCTGCAAACGCCATTTCTGTCTGTTCCGGCAAATTATCCCCCGGCAGGGACGGAGACTCATTATATTGTTTTGAATTCTGAACCGCCTGCACCGGCTGCGGATACGCCGCTGAAGCAATCAGAAGAACAAGAAAGGTAAAAAATGCCGTTTTTTTCATTTCAACCTCTGAAACCGACAAGATTGAAGAAATTCCTTTCCAGGCTGTCAAACATATATCCGGCCGGAGAAAAAATAAACCGCCCTATCGGTGTGGCAAAACATACGAATAATAACATAAGGAAAGCGGTTTCCCTCCCCCTTACCATATCGGTAATGCTTCTCGAAATCCTGTAAGGCAATATGTTGACGAGGAAATTATACCCGTCAAGAGGGGGGATCGGGAGCAGGTTGAGATACATTAAAAAGAAATTCGTCGCGGCTACATCTACAAATACCGGTGCGTATGGAAAACTGTCTTTTGTTATGGTATACAGATAGAGCATTACAAGCATTATGACAAAGTTAGCGAATACTCCGGCCAGGGAAACGGTTATTTCACCCATTCTCCTGTGAGTGAAATTATTCGGGTTTACAGGTACAGGCCTGGCCCAGCCTATTATGAGGCTCGCTCCGGTAAGCATCTTGACAACGAAACCTATGCCCGGCAGTAAAATACTTCCGAGAGGATCGATATGGGGTATAGGATTGAGAGTCAGCCTCCCGGCCCTTTTAGCAGTATCGTCCCCGAAATAATATGCCGCCGCGCCATGCATAATCTCATGAAGAATAATGCTGTAAATAAACAGAACTGCATATATTCCATAATATATAATGTAAACAGGTATATTTTCCATCAGATGATCATCCTTATCAATAAAACATTACGCATTATCGGCATTACCGGCAAGGGATTAAAAATAAGCCACCGAGCGGGATTGAACCGCTGGCCCATTGATTACGAATCAATTGCTCTACCAACTGAGCTACGGTGGCATAATTATTATCTATTGCAGGGATAACGGAATATTTTATCATGGAATCGGCTCTTTCGCAAAGAATCTATTTTGCATACAAATTTAAAAATCATTTGATTTTTTTAAAATGCCGTTTATAATAAGGTATCTAAAGGGGTTTTTATGCCGCAGCTCCGACAGAATATTATCTTAAAAGAGTGGGTGATCATTGCAACGGAAAGGGCAAAAAGGCCCGAAGAACTGAAGGAAAACAAGGACATATCGCTTAATATCCGTCCTCCTCATGATGAAAATTGCCCGTTCTGTCCCGGAAATGAGGAAAAAACCGGAAACACGGCGGAATTTTACAGGTACGGCGGCAGCCAGGACTGGAAAATCCGTGTTATTCCCAATAAATTTCCCGCGCTTTCTCCCCCCGAAAACGAGATTTCCCATAACACAAGCGGTAATTTCAGATGGATGGACGGCGTAGGCAACCATGAAGTGGTTATTGAAACTCCCAGGCATGACCTTACTATGGCTACGATGGACACTCCCGATGTCGTCAATATATTAAAAACATACCAGAAAAGGATTAAAACGCTTTATGAAATTCCTTACATAGAGTCTGTAATTCCATTCAGAAATCATGGAACAAGGGCGGGAGCTTCGCTTGTTCATCCCCATTCACAGATAATAGCCCTCCCCATAATACCGAAAGACATTATGGAACGCATGAACGAAAGCATCAGGTTCCATGAAGAACACAGGGAATGCATATTCTGCAGGGTCCTCCGCAGCGAACTTGAAACAGGTGAAAGGGTTGTTCTCGATACGAAGGATTATACCGTTTTTGTCCCGTACGCGGCTTTTTCGCCTTTTGCAATGTGGCTTTTCCCAAAAAGGCATACTTCCTCGATCCTCGAAGTGACCGACGAAGAGCTTGCCGAAGCCGCTTCTGTTTTAAGGCAGGCTTTAAGAAAATTATATTTCGGCGTCAACGATCCGGATTATAATTTCATCATCCGCGGGGCCCCCAAAGGCTACAGCAACTCTGTCTTTTTCCACTGGTATATTACCATAGTACCGCGCCTGACAAGGACAGCAGGCTTTGAACTCGGATCTGGAATGTTCATCAATCCCAGTATTCCGGAAGAAAACGCAGATTACCTTAGAAAAGTTGAAATATAGGGAGTTTTGATATGAAGTTTGATTATTGCATTGTCGGAGCAGGTTTTTCAGGCTGTGTAATGGCGGAGCGGATTTCCAGTGTAATGAAAAAAAGCGTCCTCCTTGTGGAAGGACATAACCATGTAGGGGGACATGTTTACGATAAATACGACCAGGATGGAATTCTTATCCAGGTTTACGGGCCTCATATATTCCATACGAATAAGGAAGAGGTCTGGTCATACCTGGCGCCTTATGTAAAATGGAACATTTATCATCATGAGGTCCTCGGGCTGGTAGAAGGCAAAAAAGTGCCGATCCCGTTCAATCTCAATACTCTTCATGAACTTTTCCCCATTACTTTAGCGGAAAAACTCGAGAAAAAGCTCATTGACAACTACGGATTCGGCAAAAAAGTAACAATACTCGAACTGAAAAAATCAGACGACAAGGATTTGAAATACCTTGCGGATTATGTATATGAAAATGTCTTTCTGAAATATACGATCAAGCAATGGGACCTTAAACCCGATGAACTGTCGCCTTCAGTGACTGGCAGGGTACCAGTTTTTATAAGCAGGGACAACCGTTATTTCCAGGACCCTTATCAGGGAATGCCTGCCGGAGGATTTACGCCGATTTTCGACAAACTCCTCGATAACAGGGGCATAAGGATCATGCTCAATACCCAGTATAAAGATATCAAAGATGAAGTCCAGTACGATCACCTTATCTTTACAGGCCCGATAGATCTATTCTTCGATTTCAAATTCGGCAAACTGCCCTACCGTTCGCTCGATTTCGAATGGACCCATATCGATAAGGAATATTACCAGGAAGTCGGGGTCGTCAACTACCCGAACGACTATAAGTTTACCAGAATCACTGAATTTAAACGCCTTACCGGCCAGAAAAGCCCGTCAACAACCATTATAAAGGAATACTCTAAATCCTGTGACATTGAGAAGGATATTCCTTATTACCCTGTCCCGGTCGACGCCAACATGGATCTTTATAAAAAATATGAAAACGAGGCTAAAAAAACCAAGAATGTTACTTTCCTGGGACGCCTTGCGACTTACGGCTACTATAATATGGATATGGCAATATTTAACGCCCTCAAGGCATTCGACAGTCTCGCCTGAGGATGCCCCCTTTATCCATTTATGTGCATATTCCTTTCTGCCGGAGAAAATGCCCGTACTGCAGTTTTACAAGCGGATTTAAACCGTCAGAGAGTTCAATCCGGTTATATATCGAAGCGCTGTGCAGCGAGATAGACCTTTTCAAGAAATTGCATGGCTCTTCAGATCCTGTTCAATCCGTCTACATCGGCGGTGGTACTCCGTCTCTCCTGCCCGAAGCAGGGCTGAAAATATTATTAGATAAATTAAAGTCGGAATTCCTGCTTTTAAATCTTGAAAACACCATCGAAGCCAATCCCGAGGATATCACGCCTGAAATCGCGGCCTTCTGGAAGGGAAACGGAATAAACAGGGTCAGCCTCGGATTTCAGTCTATGGAAGACAATGTCCTGAAACTGCTCGGCAGGTGCAATGAAGTCCTTTCAAATATCCTGGCCATCGAAACATTGCGCAAAGCCGGCTTTGACAATATCAGCATTGATCTTATTGCCTGCGTACGGGGCGAGAATGCTGTAAAAAATATCCGGTCTGTTCTAGACTTTAACCCTGCGCATATTTCGGTCTACCAGCTTTCCATCGAGGATAAAACAAGGCTTTTTGCCGATGCAGCCTCCGGAAAATACAGGCCGCTCTCGGACGCCGTTTCGCTGGATCACTACCGGATGATAAGACATGCCCTTTGGGCAGCAGGCTACATCCATTATGAAATATCGAACTTTGCATTAAAGGAAAAATATTTAAGCATCCATAATATGAATTACTGGAATGGCGGCCGGTATCTCGGGTTCGGCGCAGGAGCATCAGGCTACTTCGAAGGAATCCGCTGGACAAATACCGCTTCTTTGAAAAATTACCCTCTTATCATTTCTTCGGGCAGGCTTCCCAGGGATTTCTCGGAAGTTATCGATAAAGAAACTGCGGCCAGAGAATTTATAATGTTAGGATTGAGGAAATCGGCCGGGATTAAGGAAGAAAGTTTCGATGCCCTTGTGAACAGGATCCCTTTAAGCCTTGCAAGGTTTTTAAAAAGGGAAAATGGCCATGTCTGCCTGACGGAGAGAGGATTCGAGGTTTCGAACAGGGTAATCACCGAGCTATGGGAATTGATAAAATAAATTTTTCCTGTGGGCGCTTGACTGCGTAACAATGTTATGTTATATTATATGCGAAACATTGTTTTACGGAGTTCAATATGGAAGAAAACAGCTTCATCACAAAAAAGGAACTATTAACTCTGACGGGAATTTCATACGGACAGTTATACCGCTGGAAGCGTGAAAACCTTATCCCCGAGTCATGGTTTATCAAAAAGTCATCGTTCACAGGACAGGAGACGTTTTTCCCCCGGGAAAAAATCCTTGCCAGGATAAAAGGCATAATTGAACTCAAGGATAAATACTCTCTTGAAGAATTAGCGGATATGCTCTCACCGGAATTGACTAACAGATCATTCGACAGGGATGATCTAAATCCTTTAGGCATGTTCGATAGTGAAATACTCGATATTTTTGAAAAAGTTCCCGGAGGGAAAAATCATTTCAAATTCATAGAACTCATCTTTATTGATATCGCAGGAAAATTAATTAAAGAACCCGGCATAAATACGGATAATATCGAAGAACTTGCCCGGTCCATGCACTCATGGATGGATGTCCTGAAAAACACATCTTTCAGGCTCATGGTATGTGAGAAGAACACTGTAAGGTTTTTTCTGCTTTCAAAGCAGGATTCAAGGATTTATAACGATAACGGGACCCGTGAAATATCCTCATACGACTTAGATGAAATATCGAAGGAATTGAATCTGCTGATAACAGGAAAATAATATAAAATAGGGCCATCTGGCACATAGGAGGAATTATGGATAATCTTTCAGATTTGAAGATCTCCGGAGTCGGTAGAATGGGGGGCGGTAAATTCAGGGATGTAAAAATATCCGGCAAGGGTGAAATCGACGGCGATATCGAGGCCCAGACTGTTCAAATTTCCGGAATGGGTAAAATTAACGGTAAAACCATTGCCGAAAGAATTTCCGTCAGCGGCATGGGTACCGTTTCAGGCAGTGTGGAATGCAAATCGATCAGTAATTCAGGCTCTCTTATGATCGAAGGGTCGCTTAATGCGGATGAAATCCGTGTAAGCGGAAGCATGACTGTTAAAGATGGCGTAAAATCCCGTTACATCAGATGTTCAGGACTGCTCAATTCCGGAGCCGGGATCGAAGCCGAAGTATTCAGATCCAGGGGGGAGTTTAAAATCAAGGGCCTGCTTAACGCAAATGACGTCGACGTTATTTTCGGATGGCACAGTTTCGCTAATGAAATAGGAGGCGAGGAAATAAGGATCAGGCATTCGCATTATATGCTCTCCTTCATATTTTCATTTTTCGGAAAAATTGACAGGCTGGAAGCCGACCTGATAGAAGGAAATAATATTATGGTCGAATACACAGAAGTAAAAACTATCCGTGGCAATAATATACTCATCGGTGACAACTGCCGGGTGGACCTCGTAGAATACAGCGGCAAACTCGGGATTTCTCCGAAAGCTATTGTAAAAAACAGGGTCAAAGTATAGTTGTAAAGCCAAATAAAGATCGCCGGATGCCTTAATATTTTCCTTATTATTCCGAAATTTAAAATAGGCAGCATAACTAGCCTCAGGAGGAAAATATGGGCGAACCTGAAATAATGGACCTTTTCCCCGATTCTAACGGCAGGGAAGGACGCGTAAACGCTGAAGAAATCAGCGACGAGGGATATCATTATGCCGGTAGGTCGAGATTAAATGATTATAAACATTCCAGCGGCACTATCCACAGGGCTGGAGGCGAATCCGGGAACAGAGAGGAAAAATACCAGGAAAGATACATAGAAAGGATGCCGCAGAAAAAATCATATATAAATGTGAGTGATGAAAGGATTGTCTGGGCGGGAGCTATTTTTGTCTTTTTCGGCGTATTTATTTTCCTCGTCGGCTACTGGCTTGGCAAAACAACCCTCAAGGACATAGCTTTCGGAAATAAGCAGGACCTGCAGCGGATAGAAGATACAGTCGACCAAAAAAAGATGGAAAACAATTACGCTTTTAACAATCTTCCTCAAACCCTGCCGCAGGATGACAATAATAAGAGCGGAAACCAGAGCGATAAGGATCTGAAAGCTGTTCTGCCTATGGATAACAGCTCCAATATAACCAGGGAAGACTCCGCAACGCCGGATAAGCTCACAGTTCCGCCGGTAAAGCCGGAAAACAGGATAAAGTCGGAAAAAAATTCTAAAATCAGAATAAGCTCCGAAAAACCCTCCGAGAAAAACAGGAATTCCGAGAAGAAGCAGAAGACCGAAAAACTAGATAAAATTGAAAAATCGGACAGAACGGATAAAACAGCTAAAAACACGGTTTCAGATGGAAAATACACAATACAGGTTTCTGCCCATACGAGCATGGAAAAGGCAAGGGAAGTTGAAGACGGCCTGAGAAAAGCCGGTCTGGAATCCTATCTGGTCGAGGCCAATGTTAACGGGATCATTTACTACAGGGTGAGAGTCGGGAAGTTTTCCAGCAAGGACGACGCCCTCAAGGCTGTCGAGAAGATAAAGGAAACCCCCCAGGGCAGGGACAGCATGATACTTAATCTCATGTAGGCCGCACCGATCTGTATGAAGTGAGTTATTTATTCGTCTTGTTGAGTATATAAACATCGTCATCGAGAAGGATGACTTCGGGATTGCTGTCGCCCCGGATGTCCTGGATGACAAAGGTGCTGTCATGCCTTTTCAGGCTGAAACTGTAAGATGCCATTTTTTTCTGCAGCGGATAGAATATATCGGCAACCACCCGGTTGTTTGTCGTAATCCCTAATGTTACGACATCCCAGTTAGCGCCTCCATCCATTGCGAATAACCCCGTCATAAAATAATAATCGAAATTGCAGTTTGTCCTGAATATAACATTGTCGACGTTGCTGACGACATAAATCTGGTTAGTATCATGCCGGTCAAAATTTGTTGTCAATTCAAACCTGTTGGTAGGCGAAAGCAGGAGCATGACATTGCTGACGGTCAGGATTTTTGCCATCGGATTGAAAAATGATACCGGCTGCAGCCTTAAATTAGTAAGCTTTACTATTCCTTCCTGCAAAAATAAATAGTTTTCAGTCCCCGAATCGAAATATTCCTCATAAACAGGTGAGTATATCAAATCACGGACGCTGAGCCTTTTCTCCTGGAGAGGGCTTATAATATTCATACTCTTTCTTTTTTCTATTACCGGGTAGCTGCTTGGGAAAAAATAAACAAGGTTTGTTATATAATCGTAATTGCCTGGCAGGTCGAACGGAATATAGAGGGTTTCCCTGTTCTGCAGCCTGTTATAAGTGATAAGCTGCCTGTAGGCTTTTACACGATAAAGGCTGTTTGAAAGAGATGTAAGATATTTATACGAATCATTTATATAAATGTCGAGATCTCCTGTAATGCCGCTCCTGATAAAATAAGGCAGGATATCATATTCGGTATAAAATCTCGCAGGGTCAAGATCCTTTGCCGTCATGAAAATCGGCAAAGCGGCCGCATAATCGCCGGTTTCACATTTCAGGCATGCCTTGAGGAACAGTATTTCCTGCCTGTTCAGAAACTGGCCCGGATTATCGAGCCTGGTGAGATAAATCTCAGCCCCGGAAAAATCTTTTTTATAGTAGTAAAGCAGAAGGGCTTTATAATAATACAATTCGGGATTCTTTGATCCTTCGTATATAGCAGTATTGATAAACCTGTATGATTCTTCATAATCGCCAAGCTTGTATAATACGACTCCGATCCGCTGGTAAAGAAAACCCGAGAGATCATCAGGATCATTGGTCAGGGCAGAATAATCTATAAGGGCATTTGAAAAGGCACTGCCGCCTGTCATAATGCTTGTTATAAATTCATTCGAAAGGGCGGATAAAAATCTCGGAGGGCAATCTTTTGCAACTTTATTACGTCCTTCCCTGAAAACCCTGTAATAATCATACAGCCTGGTTTCAATTCCGGAAATATTTGTTTTACCGGCCGTATAACCGCCTGTTACGGTTTCATGTCTTATACCGGAAGGCCCGGAAGCGCAGGATGACAAAATAAAAGCAGAAAGTATGAAAAGCAAAGACAGGATTAGGATTGGTTTCATGATCACATTCTTATTAATAATGCGTCCGGAGGGCATTATAAAATTGGGCGCTACAGGGATCGAACCTGTGACCCTCTGCTTGTAAGGCAGATGCTCTGAACCAGCTGAGCTAAGCGCCCATATTAAGGGTGGGAAATATTCTAATACATTTTTCAACAATGGTCAATTCTCCAATGAATTGAAAGTTTTCTTGTTTATAAAATAAACTCTAAATTTGGGACGTCAACTTCTTTTTTTGCATTTATCATGGTATACTACTGGAAGAAAACAATTAGACGGTTAATTTTATAACAAATCGGGATAATAATCAACATGACTGAAAAGTGAACCGAAAGTCATGGAGGAAATTCATGAAAATCTTGCCGGTAATCTGTATTATTTTATTCGGAACAATAAGCTATATTTTTCCGCAGGCTGATATTTCGAAAAAGGAGGATATTGCGGTTCTTCCTTCTTATTCATCATACGACATCCCGGATTCCTCTTATCAGTATTTTGACGACAGCCTGATGGGAATTTTTAATAAAATGAAACGGTTCCAGGTCGTAGGCTATCAGTACAGGCTGGATAACAATACGGCTGACAAATTCATAGAAAAAGTCCGCGAAGCTAAAAAAATCTCCGCTCTCCAGAACCCCAAGTATGTGGATGCTGATCTCGGTATAGCCGTAATTCCGGCCTCGGACATGGAGAAAATCGCAAATTCATTTTTTGTTTTCATACCTTCTATAAGCGGTTATAACGTAACCCATTACCTTGTAAATGTTTCGCAGAAACCTGACTGGAAGGTTTTATTCAGCTTTGTGACGGAATATAAGGCAAATATAACGGTATCGATAAAAATCATCTCCGCTGAAGGCGATCTGGTAGATACTTTCAACACAAGTACAGAAGCCAAATCCCAGGCGGGCGAAGACGACGCGTATAATAAGGCAGTAAACCAGGCTCTAATGGGCCTTGAGATCCACCTCAGGAACATTGACCGGTTTAAAATTAAAACAACGGTTCTTAAAACGGAAGTCGGCCTTGTATACCTTCAGCTCGGCAATGACATCGGAGTCAGCCCGGGTTACGAATTCATGATCCGGAAGGAAACGAATATTCTTGACAGGTTTAAGGAAAATGTTAACACGGGACTTATCCGGGTTAACAATATCGGTGAACAGTGGTCATCGGCTGTTATTATTTCTGGTTCGCCCGAGGCAGGAGATCAGCTTGTCGAAGCCCCCCTGATCGGGGGAAGGGTATCACTTTTCGCCGGCCTTGTCCCGATGTCTGTCCAGGGCAGCGGTTTTTCGATCCAGTTCGACAATCCTGATGTATCTTTTAAAAATTCGGGCTTTTTCAGTGATTCTTCATATGTTTTCAATATAGGCCTGCATGGAGAATATGAAGCAGGTTATGCCGGCCTTCTCGATTTCAAAGTCGGCGCCATGATAAGCAATCCTTTCGCGTTTAATGCCGACCTCGGCGGCGGCTATGAGGTTTATATTGGAAGGGTCTCACTCGTTTTCGGGGGCGATCTTTCTTTTATTGGACTGTTCAAATCCTTGGGGTCGATCGATAATCCGGATGGCGATATTACAATAGGGAATACAAATTTCGACGATAATATTGACGTGAATCTGTCTGGCATTTCTATCGGGGTCAAACCCAGGATTTCCCTCGATTACCAGGTCAGCCAGAATTTTAAAATCCGCCTTACCGCAGGTTATGCATATTATTTTTTCAACAATTATTACCTGACATTCACCTCCTCGTCCGACTCGTCCGTTTCATCCACAGTCGGCCTAAACAGCGGCGATGTGACTATGAGATTGAACGGAAACCTGATAAATTCGCTCCCTATTAATTTTAACGGTCCCTTCGGAGAAATTGATTTTATAGCCAGGTTCTGAAAACACGACAACATTATATTGTTACATTCCGTTTTTTTAATTAAGAATCTCCCCGTTTATTTTCATATTCCATAAACTGTTGTATAATATTAGCCGTTAGGGGAGGTTGCTATGTCTGATATTACTATGGATGCAAAAGAAAAAGAAAAGGCCCTGCAGATCGCCATGGCCCAGATCGAAAAACAGTTCGGAAAAGGGTCTATAATGAAAATGGGCGACCGCCCTATCAATAACGACTACCCGGCTATTTCTACGGGAGCCCTGACACTCGACCTCGCGCTGGGCATCGGCGGGATACCCTGCGGAAGGGTCACTGAAATTTACGGCCCGGAATCTTCCGGTAAAACAACCCTGACGCTTTCCATCATAGCAGAATCCCAGAAAGCGGGCGGAACATGCGCGTTTATCGATGCTGAACATGCATTGGATCCGCTTTATGCTGAAAAGATCGGAATAGATATAAAAAATCTTCTCATATCACAGCCTGACACAGGAGAGCAGGCTCTCGAAATCGTCGAAAGCCTTATCCGCAGCGGAGCCGTCGATCTTATTGTTGTCGACTCTGTGGCCGCCCTCGTTCCCAAAGCTGAAATTGACGGAAATATGGGAGACGCCCAGATGGGCCTTCAGGCAAGGTTGATGTCGCAGGCTCTCCGCAAACTGACGGCTATAATAAGCAAATCGAAAACCGCGCTGATTTTTATCAATCAGATCCGTATGAAAATAGGCGTCGTTTACGGGAACCCCGAAACGACTACAGGCGGGATGGCCCTCAAATTCTATTCATCTATCCGTATCGAGATACGCAAGATCGAAGCCCTTAAGAAGGGGGAAGAAAATTACGGCAACAAGGTTAGAGCGAAAGTTGTTAAAAATAAAATGTCGGCGCCTTTCAAACAGGCGGAATTCGATATTATTTTCGGAAAGGGAATCTCAAAAATAGGCTGCCTTATCGACGCCGCGGTATCGAGCGGTGTTATCCTGCGCAAGGGAACCTGGTACTTTCTCGGCGAGGATAGGATATCCCAGGGAAGGGACAATCTTATTAAGGAGATAGAAGATAAACCGCCTCTCCTGAAAAAGGTTGAGGAACTCGTCAGGAAAAAGCTTGCGGAAGGCACCGATGTCATATCTTACGGAAAAGAACCCCCTGCCGCTGCCGAAGAAAATTAAATCGGGGTATTGTTATGGAACTAAAATTAAAAGAGCTCGAGGGCGGTATAACGGAACCGATGGGTTTCAGGGCAACGGGGGTTTCCGGCGGCCTCAAGGACGGCGGATACAAGGACATAGGTTTGCTTGTTTCCAGGAAACCCTGCACTACGGCCTGTCTTTTTACAAAGAACAAGGTTAAAGCCGCTCCTGTAGCACTCGACATCTCGCGTTCGGATAATCTTATTTCAGCTATTATTGCAAACAGCGGTAATGCGAATTGCCTGACAGGGACCACCGGCGATAATGATGCCCTGACAATGGCAGACAGGGTTGAAGAGCTGCTCTCATTTGAAAAAGGCTCGGTCATGGTAGCCTCGACAGGTGTTATCGGAAGAAAGTTAATTATGAACAGGGTTAATTACGGTATTGATAAAATCTGTACTCTTATTAAAACGGAAAACAATTATAAAAATTTTTCAAATGCTATCATGACCACAGATAAAAAGATGAAAAATGCAGCTTATGAATTTGAATTAGATGGAAAGACCGTGAGGATCGGCGGTACAGCAAAGGGCGCAGGTATGATTAAACCCGTTCTGGAAGCCCCTCATGCCACAATGCTCGTATTTTTAACGACAGATGCCCTGATTTCCGGGGATATGCTCAAGCTGGCCTTAAAAGATGCAGTTGATATTTCCTTTAACCGTATCAGCGTCGATAACGATACGAGTACAAATGACAGCGTTTTCCTTATGGCAAACGGGATTGCTGAAAATCATTTAATCGATGCTGACGGTGATAATTTTAAAATTTTCAGGGAAGCCCTGACAAAAGTATGCCAGTCATTAGCAAGGATGATAGTAAAAGACGGCGAAGGAGCCAGCAAATTCATAAATATTACAATTAATAGTGCGGCAACGGTTTCCGATGCCGAAAAGGCCGCAAGAGCGATAGGGGATTCTTTCCTGGTTAAGACAGCTATTTTCGGACAGAATCCGAACTGGGGCAGGATACTTGCAGCCCTGGGCTATTCAGATGCGAAATTCGATCTTTCCCAACTGACGCTTAGAATAAATGACCTTGTTATTTATGAGAAAGGCGACGTCAACAAGGCAAACGAAAGCCTCGCCGCTGGAGAACTGCTTTCCCCTGAAATCAGTATAACTCTGGACTTAGCCGCCGGTAAAAAGGAGTATTTCCTTTGGACAAGCGATCTGACCTGTGATTATGTTAAGATCAACGCAAATTATCTCAGTTAGAAACCGGCCGCATAGCTCATCGAAAATATCCTGTTAAGCCTGCCGACGCTGAAATCATACTGCAGGATCAGAGAGATATTGAACGGCGGACTCGGTGCAATATTAAAAATCACCGATGGAAGTATATACTGCGCCCGTGTCATGTCGAAGAAAAAGTTTTCAACAGTAAGCCCCAGCGAAATATACTGCGGCGCGCTTATTGTAGCGCCTATAAAAAGCGAAGTATTCGTGATATCCCTTTCTTCAGCCGGCAGCAGCGGAAATCTTATTCCCGTCGAAAGTATGTCATCTCCCCCTATGGCGCTGTAATGCCACCCCACCGCCGTGTAAAACCCCGAAATAGTAGAAGGCGTTTCATTCGTATTAGTCGGGTAGTATGTGCCTGCCGTTCCATACGCAAAGTTGTCATACCCAAGCGCCCAGTTGAAATTGTTCAGGTTTTTAATCAGGGTAATCTTTATGTAGGCGCTGGGTACGTTCACATTGACATCTCCTGAACCGATGAGACCGTCAAGGTTTTCCGAAATCCCTATGTCTATGGCGTCCATAATACCGACGGCAAATTTAGCGTTTACCCCGCCGCTGTCATACATTGTAAATTCGCTGTAAACGGTTCCCCTGCCCAGCCCCACTGGTATGGGCACCGACCCGATAGAATTAACGGCTTTTCCCGCGGCGGAGGGAGGAGCATAAGCCGGAGGCTGTGAAACCGGCTCTGTATTGGGCTTGTTAATATTGCTGCCCGAACCCGGTTCATCAATAATAAAATCATCGCCGAAGGCAAAGGAAAATACTGTGATTAATGTAATTAATATAAAAAAGGCGATCAAAGATTTCATTCGGTTTACCCCTTTTTTATACTTTTATCGGACTTTTCCGGAAAAACGTGATTTATTGCATGAAAAAGGATGCTTTTTGAATCCGGCCGTGCACGGTTTATGCCCCGCTAAGCGGGTCTAAATTGCATTAAGCACTTATTACAGGTATAATATGGTTAAATGAGGAGTGTGATGTGAATCTTGCCGCAGTGCTCTTCGACAATAAATTCAAAGACCAGGAAAAGCTACGGAGTTTTTTCGAAATAACGCTGTCAAAGATAAGAAATTTATGCGATGAAATATATGTTTTATCTGAAAATGCTGATTTTACCCCCCCGGAAGGGATCAGGGTCCTGTCCTTTAAAACATCTCATGAATTTTTATCCTTTATAAAAGACGGGCTTAGCGGTAAAAGCGTCCTTATCCTTAACGCCTATTCTCCCCTCCTCGACCTGGAATCGACAGGGAAAATGCTCGAGGAACATGAACGATTTGCTTTCGATTACACCTTCCCTGAAAATCTTCCCGCAGGCCTCTTTCCTGAAATCCTGGACAGCGGGGCTGCCGGCTTTATATTAAGGACAATTCCTGAAAATTTGCCTATGTTCAAGAACAGCGTGAAGGAAGTTTTCGAAAAAGACATATCTTCTTACGACTGCAACATTTACATATCTCCATGCAGGTTAATTAATTACAGAATAAATTTCGTTCCTGATAATTATAATGATTATCTGATACTTAAAGACCTGACAGACAGGAAGGCATACGATCTGAACCACCTCGAACTCGAGGCAATGATCATTAAAAATCCGGGGATCATCAGGAAAAGGCCGACTTATTTTGAGATCGAGCTCAATTCGGAAAGAGAAAAATCTAATATTTTTATTTCAGAACGCCTTGACAGGAATTCAGAGCTCAAAATAAATGACTTTAGAAAGATCCTCTCCGGGATCTCAGAATTTTCATATAACCCCGCTGTCAGCCTGGGCCTTTACGGCGAGCCGTTATTATATTCTGCAATGGGGGAAATTATCGGTGAAATTAAAAAACATCCGATTATACAGTTTTTAATAGAAAGCAGATGCCTTTTTCCGGATAAGGGACTGTTGCCTGATCTTCTGAATCTTCCTAATGTCAGGATTATTTTCGATATCAGTTTCACTGACCAGGAATCATTTGCAGCAAATAAAGCCCCGTTAAATAAAGTCATTCCTTTTATAGGGCTTGCCTCTGTTGAAGAAATTATTAAAAGCCTCCCTAACAGGGAGAAAATATACATTCAATTTACACGCGCCTCGGAAAACGAGAATGAGCTTCTTAGATTTTATGAAAAGTGGCGGGATTTTTCAGAAAGGATCATCATAAAAAAACCGGATACTTTCGGCGGTCTGCTGGATTCCAGCCGTGTCGTAGACCTCTCGCCTGTAAAACGCTTCCCATGCCTTCATTTAAAGCATGATATGGTGATTCATTCAGATGGGAAAGTGCCGCTTTGCAGGCAGGACTATAATGCGCAAATCCTCATGGGAAACGCCCTTACCGATGGAATTGAAAATTGCTGGAATAATATGAATAAAATATATCAAAATCACTGGAAGGATGAATATGGCTTACTTTGTGATAAATGCGATGAATGGTGGGTTTTCAACTTATGATATTTAAAGACGAAGTCCGTATCGAGGTCAGGGCCGGTAAAGGCGGGGCAGGAGCAGCCTCTTTCCGCAGGGAAAAATTCGTGCCCCATGGCGGACCTGACGGGGGAGACGGAGGATACGGCGGAGATATGATCATAAGGGTCAATCCCCATCTGAAAACCCTGTCATACCTGCATAATAATCAGAAATTCAAAGCCCAGGACGGCGGAAAGGGATTGGGAAGCAGAAAATCGGGCAAAATGGGGTCCTCCTTCACGATTGAAGTTCCGCCCGGTACCATTGTTATCGATTCAAATACAGGTGAAATACTGTCCGATCTCACAGAAAATTATTCGGAATTTATAGTGGCCCGGGGAGGGATGGGGGGAAGAGGAAACATACATTTTAAAGGGCCGACCAACCAGACCCCGTTTTATGCCCAGCCGGGAAAACCGGGCGAGGAAAAGAGCCTCCGCCTCGAACTGAAAATGATAGCGCATATAGGTCTTGTAGGTTTTCCGAATTCAGGAAAGTCGACATTAGTTTCAAAACTCACGAATGCACGGCCCAAAATAGGTGCTTACCCGTTTACAACGCTCAGCCCCAATATCGGGATCATGACAGCCGACGAAGGTTATCGAAGCCTTGTGATTGCGGATATCCCGGGACTCATCGAGGGCGCAAATTCAGGAAAGGGCCTTGGGATCGATTTCCTTAAACATATTGAAAGGACAAGGCTGATATTATTCATTCTCGATACTACCGACAGCCCCGAGGAGAAATTCAAGATTCTGAGAAAGGAATTAGCAGGTTATTCTGAAAGTATTTATGAAAGGAAATTCATGATAGCTTTGAATAAAATGGATTTAAATTTCGACGAGGATTTGAAGAAAAGCCTTGTTAATAAATTCAAAAAATCCGGCGAAGTTTTCCTGATCTCTGCGCTCACCGGCCAGGGTCTGAAAGAATTGAAATATGCCCTGTTCAATAAATATGAAGAAATCGAGAAATAACAATGCTGATTACATTGCCTGATAAAAGGGAGTTATCTGTCAAAAGGGTGGTTGTAAAACTCGGAACAAAGCAGCTGACCGACCTTACAAGCATCAATACGGAAAACATCTCCGGCCTTGTCAGGGAGATAGCGCAGTTAAGAAAAAAGGGCGTGGAGTTTGTGATAACATCAAGCGGCGCCATAGGTCTCGGGATCTTTGAATTATATAAAGACAAGGATGTTTCGGATAAGCTTACCCTATCCCAGAAACAGGCAATTGCAGGCCTGGGGCAGGTAAGGCTGATGCAGATATTCAAGGAAGAGTTCAACAGGCATGGATTGAGGGTAGGCCAGGTGCTGCTGACGCATTATATTTTCGATAACAGGACTTCCTACCTGAACGCGCGGAATACTCTTAATTCTATGCTCGAACTCGGGATAACTCCGATTATTAATGAAAACGATTCTGTCGCCGTGGAAGAGATCAAGGTCGGTGAAAATGACCGCCTTGGGGCTTATGTAAGCCTGCTTTCGGATTCCAATCTGTATATCATGCTCTCGGACGTCGACGGTTTTTACCAGGATTACGGCACTTCATCGGCGAAATTTATAAGGGTGGTGGATAATATCGGCGCCGTTATGAAATACGCCTGTAAACAGGAAGAAAATTACACGAAGGGAGGAATGATCTCAAAGCTGCAGGCTGCCAGAATAGCCGCCCGCTCCGGTGTACCCTGCGTCATCGCGAACGGGTTTAAAAAAAGCATCCTCACCCGGATATTCGAGGACCTTTCCGAGGGCACGATATTCCTGCCTTCACCCAGCTCTCTGAATTACAAAAAAAGATGGATTAGCGTTAAGAAGCCGAGGGGCACTATAATCGTTGACGACGGGGCTAAAAACGCCGTCCTGCTTCACAAGAGCCTTCTGGCTAGCGGAATCAGCTCCGCCTCAGGGAATTTTCAGTATGGAGACACTGTTATTATCTCCGATTCCCTCGGGAATGAAATCGGGGTTGGATTATCGAATTATTCGCAGAAAGATATCCTTCTTATCGCCGGCAGGAAAAATTCAGAGATAGAAACCATCTTAGGCAAGGAAAGCAAGTATTCCTCTGTGGTGCATATAGATAACATGGTTTTATCCGATGATCGATAGCTTTTCAGTGAATCTTTTTTCTCAGGCTTTCCCGGGTTCCAGCTTCGGACAGTTCGAACAGGCCGGATTGCTTTCCATCTTGCCTTCACAAGCCGGTGCCGGCGAGCTGTTTTTATAATCGTTTTTATAAAAGCCGGATCCTTTAAAGATTATGCCGGCGCCTCCCCCTATCAGCCTCTTTATTGCTCCGCCGCATTCCGGGCATGCGGTGAGGCGCTCGTCGTTTATTTTTTGAAAAGCCTCGAAAACATAACCGCACTTATCACATTTATAATCGTAATGTGGCATAATTCCTCCATTCTTTTTATTTGAATTTTACAAGCCGTTCTACGGCCTCGTTAATATCCTGTCTTTTTCCGAATCCTGTAAGCCTGAAATATCCCTCCCCGCAGCTGCCGAATCCCGAACCCGGAGTGCCGGCTATATTGCATCGGCTCAACAGTTCGTCGAAGAACTGCCAGGAATTCAATCCTTCGGGGACGCTGCACCATATATAAGGCGAATTCACGCCTCCGCAATAATTCAAACCTAACGCCGCTATTCCTCGCCCTATGATTGAGGCATTCTCGAGATAATAGTCGACAATTTTCATATTTTCCAGCCTGCCTTTTTCTGTAAAATATCCATAGGCTCCTTTCTGGATTATGTATGCTACGCCGTTCGATTTTGTAGACTGCCTCCGCAGCCATAACTTATTAAGGCTATGCCGCACACCGCTTTTATCCGGCGCCATTAATTTATCAGGTATAACCGTGTATGAACACCTCGTGCCTGTAAAACCGGCGGCTTTCGACAGGCTCCTGAATTCAATAGCCACTTCTTCGGCTCCATCGATCTCGTATATACTGTGAGGAATCCCTTCCTCCCTTATATACGACTCATAGGCTGCATCGAAAAGTATAACGGCCTTCTTCTGCCTTGCATAATCGACCCATTTTTTTAATCCTGCTCTATCGATTGCCTGCCCCGTAGGATTATTGGGAAAGCAGAGGTAAATAAGGTCGGCGTCCTCCGACGGAAGTCCCGGCAGGAAGTTGCTTTCAGCATTGCAGGGCAGGTATTCTATTTTATTTCTTCCCGCCATAATATTGCTGTCAACATAAACCGGGTAAACCGGGTCCGTGATAGCTAACTTGATATCGCCGGAGAAAAGCTCCTGGATATTAGCAGTGTCCTCTTTGGCACCGGTTGAAACAAAAATTTCACCCGGAGAGATATTTATACCCCTCGCTCTGAAATCAGTTTCACAGATAATATTTCTCAAAAATTCATAACCTTCGTATGGAGGATAACCCTGGAACGTTTCCCTGACACCCATTTCCGAAACGGCTTCCTTCAGACCCGCGATAATAGAAGGGCTCAGGGGCTCTGTTACATCCCCTATCCCCAGCTTGATTACTCTGATATCCGGGTTTTTCTGCTGGAACTCTTTTACCCTTTTCCCGGTTTCATAAAAAAGATAACTCCCCTGAAGGGCATTAAAATTTTCGTTTATCCTGATCATAGCAATTCTCCGGATTGAAGTTAATGTCGCACCTGAACTTGTTCTCTGCGAGTCTGAGTGCTCAAACATTATTTTATGTGATTAATTATAAAGGATTTCTCCAAATATTTCAGTTAGATTCGAATTTATCTTTACTGACTTTGCATGTAATGATATGATATCCTCTCTGGATCGGGGGAGAATATGAAAATAGACAGGCTTCTTTCAATCATTATTCTTTTGTTAAATCGCAGCCGGGTCAGCGCCGAAGAACTTGCCGCAAGATTCGAAGTCACAGTAAGGACTATTTACAGGGATATGGATGAGATCGGTTCCGCAGGCATTCCGATAGTTTCCTACCAGGGCGCCAACGGGGGTTACGGAATACTGGAAAATTACAGGATAGACAGGCAGGTATTAAATATTGATGAAATACAGTCTATTATTAACGCTCTTAAAAGCGTTCCGGGACCGTTTGAAGAAAGGGAATCGGGACTGGCCCTTGAAAAGATAACAAACCTTCTGCCGGAAAAGGAGAGAGAAAGAGATAAATCGGGAAAAATAATATTCGACTCTATGCCCTGGGGTTATGAAAAAAAAGTAATCACATCGGGAAAAATAATTTATCAATCTATCAGGAGCTCGAAATTATTAAAATTTGATTATCGCGGCTGGAAAAATGAAGACTTAACAAGGGTTGTTGAACCGGTGACATTAGTATTCAAGGGTTTCTCATGGTATTTATTCGCATTCTGCAGGCTGAGAAATGATTTCAGGTTCTTCAAACTTTCAAGGATAAGCAATATAGAGTGTCTGAATGAAAATTTCAAACCACGGCAGGCAGATTACCATAACTATACTCGATGGGAGGAAAATGAAAAATCGGGAATCGAGTATAAATTGAAATTTCTAAATGGAAATACGGGGATACTTTCTGAATTTTTTGACCCTTCCGAGCTTGCTTCACAGCCTGACGGTTCCGTGCTTGTCCGGACAAATTACCCTGACCAGGATTGGGTAAAAAGGTTTTTGCTTACATTTGGAGAAAGCCTTGAGGTTCTTGAACCTGCATCCGCGCGAAAAGAGATAAAGGATACTGCTGAAAAGATCCTGAAAATATATTCCGCATAAATTAAAACCTGACATACACCTGTCAGAGTTCCTCCTTTAAAATATGGGTGATGAAAAGAAGGAGGAATGATATGAAGATCCCGTTTTTAACAGCATTTGCGGCGATGCTTCTCTGTGCATGCGGCCCTGACCTTAAAGGTTACGAAGGCCTGAAAACCCCGAAGATCAGCGACAAGCCGTCTCAAAAGATGCTCATCATGGAAGTCCATGGAGACCCGGCAAACCAGACAAAAGAGGTTGGAAAATTATTCCAGGTCTACTTTAAACTCCAGTTCAAAGGAAAAAGCATGAGTGCCCCCAGGGCTCGCTGGCCCAAACCATTTGACACGCCCCGGAATGAATGGGTAGGATACTGGGCTTTGCCTGTCGGCGATGAAATAACCTCGCTGCCTGCGGACACTCCCGCAAATATGAGGCTTCAGACATGGAATTACGGTAAGGTTGCAGAAATCCTGCATATCGGCCCCTACTCTTCCGAAATGCCTGACATAGAAAAACTGCATGAATTTATCAGCAACAGCGGTTATGTTATTTCTGCGGCCCACGAAGAAGAATATGTAGTCGGTCCCGGTATGTTCGGCCCGGGAAACACTGAAAAATATTATACTATAATCCGCTACGAAGTAAAACCCAGATAACGAATCCGGTATTTTCTTCTTTTAGCTCTCTGCGCCTTTGCGTTGAGTTCTTTTGCAATAAAACATAAATAAATTTACAATAATGAAATTAAAGATAATGGGGCTCGAATGAAAATTGAAG
Organism: uncultured Brevinematales bacterium; assembly: GCA_964533855.1. Classification (GTDB taxonomy): domain Bacteria; phylum Spirochaetota; class Brevinematia; order Brevinematales; family JAOACQ01; genus CAVYGN01. The sequence goes on along the minus strand of CAZHNM010000005.1, from coordinate 84,952 downwards.
GAGTCTGGCTACCGGTAATCACACCTTTTTTAAACGGTTCGGTCGACTACAGCTCCTATGAAAACCTGGTTAATTTCTACATTGCCAGGAATGTTTCCGGAATAATCCCTTTAGCAACAACAGGAGAAGGGCCTACAATAGGGGATGATGAATTTATTAAGATTGTTGAACTCACTATAAGAATCGTCAACGGCCGTATTCCGGTCTATTTTGGAGTCGGCGGAAATTACACGGAAAAAGTTATTTCCAGTTTAAAATTATTACATAATTATAATTTCGACGGCATCCTGTCTGTTTCTCCTTATTACAACAGGCCAAGCCAGGAAGGCATATACGAACATTTCAAGAAGATATCCGAAAGTACTGATAAGAATATAATCATTTACAATATCCCCTACAGGACAGGCAGAAACATCGAAAACGAAACAATTTTCAGGCTGTCTGAATTAAAAAATATCATTGGAATAAAAGATTCATGCGGGGATATCAAACAGAGCGCGGAACTGATTTTTAATAAACCCGAAGGCTTTTCCGTTCTGACAGGCGAAGATTTATTATTTTATATCACCGTTGCGATGGGTGGTGACGGAGGGATCTTAGCAGCAGCTCATATTGAAACGGAAAAATATCTTAATATTTACAGCCTCATAAAGAACAATAATCTCGATGAAGCCCGCAGGAACTGGAAAGATCTGCTGGATATAATCCCCCTGCTCTTCGAGGAACCGAATCCCCGCCCGATAAAATATATACTGAAGAATAAAAACCTGATAACCAGCGATGAAACCCGTCTGCCAATAACCGATATTAGCGATAAATTGAAGAAACAGCTGGGCCGATTTTTTTAAAATTGTTTCACGTGAAACACCAGTATCACTTTCTTCCGACGATTATGCTTCTGTTTAAAATCGTATGGATATGCCTGATATTCCTGAAGCCCGCCAATTTCAGCATTACTTCCATTTCCCCTATAGAATAACACTTCCCCTCCGTCGTGAACATAAGCAGTGCGGAATACTCGGCCACGCTCACCGGTCCGGTTTTATTCCTGTTGGCATGGGCGTCATGTATCGCGATCGAGCCTCCCTTTTCCAAGCTTTTATAGGATTTAACGATCAAATTTTGCGCCTGCTCTTTGTCCCAGTCGTGAAGAACATGGGATAAAAAATGCAGATCATATCCTTCCGGGATCTCATCTTTAAAGAAGTCTCCGCCGGCAGTTTTAACCCTTCCTTCAAGCTCGAATTTTTTAATGCAGTTTCCTGCAATTTTATCAACCGGGGGTTTATCAAAAACCAATGCTGACAGATTCCCGAAAACAGATGCGAACACAATCGAATAAATTCCCGAAGCCCCACCGATATCGAGTAATTTTTTAAATCCTTTCATATTGAATTTCCTGGCTATACCCCTTGCCAAGTAGGCTCCCCTGCTGTTCATCCCGGCGGTAAAAGCCCCGGCAAAATCATCCTTTTCCATTTCCTTCTTCCATTCACCACCTTCTTTTTTACCCGCCCAGGCCGCGGGTTTGCCGGTCTTGAAAACCTCGTACATCAGCAGGCATATCGGCCTGTCCTTCAGAGAACCTATATAAGGGCTTAAATCCCAGAATGACCCGCTGCTTAAATATTCCTGCGCCAATTTTGAAACACTGAATAAGCCATCCTTCTCGAAGATAAAGCCGTATGATTTGAATAATGTAAGCATAACATCAGCGGGTCTGGCTTGGATTTTAAAATACCTGCATATTGAATTTAAATCCATCGGATTATTGTCCAGCCGGTTGAAAAAATCGAGATGCCCCACAGCCGCTATAAACAGGTCGCTTGCGAAGGAACAGTCTCTCAAATTGAAAATAAGTGAAGGGTTCAATCCGGGAAGTCTCAGGTTTTTCAGATCCATAAATAAACTCCTTACAATTGTTTCACGTGAAACATTACGTTCCGGTACGTCTTGTCAATTATTATCCCGTAATAAAAGGATGTTTTTTTAATAGTTCAGAATTGTTCCACGTGAAACATGCAGCCCTTAGAAGATATGTCAAAACAATTTACAATTACCGATTGCTTCCGACTCTTGACTCGTCACCCGTCACCCGTCACCCGTCACTTGCTACTCGTAATATATCCATAGATATTTTCCAGGTCTTCTTTAGAAAAGTAATGGATCTCTATCCTGCCTTTATGGAGTGTTCCCTTGATCTCGACTTTCGCCCCCATCGCCTTAATAATCCTTTCCTGGATATCGTCGATTTCGGTATTGTGCCTACGGCTTTTTTTGGGTTTTGCAGGAACAGAATCTTTATGGTAATTCCTGACCGCAAGTTCGGTTTCTCTTACAGACAATCCTTTTTCAATAACGAATCTTGTCAACTCGATAATACTGTCGATATCTTCAAGGGCTAAAATTGCCCGAGCATGACCCTCGGAAATTTCACCGGTCGCGATCCTGTCCCTGACAAATTCCGGAAGCTTGAGCAGTCTCAGAGTATTTGTAACCGAAGATCTGTCTTTACCGATTTTTTTCGCAAGATCGTCCTGGCTCAGGTTAAGTCTTTCTATTATTTCCTTGAAGGCTTCCGCTTTTTCAAGGGGGTTGAGATCTTCTCTTTGAATGTTTTCTATCAGTGCGATTTCCAATTTATCTTCATCGGAAAAATCCTTGATAATTGCGGGTATTTCCAGGAGCCCGGCCATCTTCGAGGCCCTCCACCGTCTTTCTCCGGCTACAAGTTCATACCGGCCGTCGCCGAGTTCAGTGACAATGATCGGCTGGAGTACGCCTTTATCCCGGATGGATTCGGCGAGCTGCTTCAGAGCATCTTCATTAAACGTTTTCCTGGGCTGATAACGGTTCGGCATGATCTTATTGATATCGATGGTGTCTGTCCTGTTGATTTCGTCTCGGGTGCCATCCTGTTCATCGAGCAGCGCCATCATTCCCCGGCCTAATCCATGTTTCATATTATTATATCCCGCTTTTCTTTAAAAATTCTCTGCCGAATTGCATATAGGATTCAGATCCCTGGCTTTTTGAATCGTACTCGTAGATCGAAATTCCATGACTTGGCGCTTCGCTAAGCCTCACATTCCTGGGAATTATTGTGTCATATACTTTATCTTTGAAATAATTTTTAACCTCTTCAGTCACCTGCTTCGCCAGATTCGTTCTTGAATCATACATTGTAATCAATACGCCTTCGACTGAAAGATCCCTGTTCGGACCGCTCTTAACAAGCTTGATAGCCTTCAGCAGCTGCGCTAATCCTTCCATGGCATAAAATTCGCTCTGCATAGGGATTAAAACACTGTGCGCGGCAATAAGGCCGTTCAATGTAAACAGGCCGAGTGACGGAGGCGTGTCGATAAGTATGAAATCAAATTCGTTTTTTACCTCTTCAAGAGCGCTTTTGAGGATATATTCTTTTTTTGGAGAATTGCCGAGCTCGACCTGAGCTCCGGCAAGATCAAGGGTCACAGGCACAATCTTAAGAGAGGGGTATTTTGTATCGGTTATAACTTCCGATATTTTTTTACTTCCAAGCAAGACTTCGTAAATTCCGCCTTCAGTTCTATCACTGATGTTAACGCCCAGACCGCTGCAGGAATTACCCTGCGGATCAATATCAACTAAAAGAGTCCTCTTTCCCTCCATGGCTAAAAATGAAGCTAGGTTAACAGCTGTTGTTGTTTTACCTACTCCACCCTTCTGGTTAGCTATAGCGATAATTCTGGCCATGTCCCCTCCGCATTGAAGTGCTAAGTTCGCATAGATTATATTTGATGGAAATCAAAAACACAACGAAACGAATAAACGCGCGCGTAGCGCGATAGGTTAATCAGGACTCGATATCTTTTTTGATGAGAATAATCCAATCCTGCGCTTTACTGCCGAAAATTCCAGACGGATACTTTTCCTGCAGTTCTTTAAAATATTTAATTGAAAGGTTTTTTTTACCCCATTGGTAGTATAATACTGCTTTATCATAAACGGCTTCTTCAAAGCAATTTGTAAACCTGCTGTTTAAAACTTTATCCAGACAATCGGATGATTTCTGATATCCCCCGGTAATGGAGTAGATACCGGCTACCTTTAAAAGGCCTTCTCCGGCAGCTGCATCTGAAGGAAAAGTGTTTACAACATTGAGATAATACTGAACAGCCTGTTTGTAATCTTTAGCCTTTTTTAAAGCGCCCGCATAATATAATGACTGCCTGATAAACGCATCCCTGACTCTTTCGAATCTTTCCCCCGCCCGGCAGAGAGAGAAATAATTTAAATACTCCTGTATGGCGTCAGGATAATTACCGAGCTCGATGTCTACCCTTGCCCTGCCTATTAATCCTTCCTCTCCTGATGCAATATTAAAATAGCATATCGCGGTTTTATAATCTTTACTGTAAAGCGCCTGATAGCCTAAAAGTCCTGCGATAATAGGTTTCTGAAGGCCCTCGGATTTTAAATACGCATTTTCAAGATAATTCATGACAACAGGATCGTACTTTCCATTATCCCTTCCGATTTCACCAAGCAGTTCTGCCGCAGTTACAAAATCGGAATTATCTGTCCGGTTATCTGAAAATATTTTCATGATTATCATTCTTGTTTTATCGACATCCTTCTGTGAGGAAAATATCTCCGCCTCTATATCAAGGACTTTAACCATATACTTGCTGCCGGGAAAAAGCGCGCCGAAAGCCGCGGATTCATCCAGTGATTTTTGGTATTCTTTCATGTCAAACAAAGCTTCAATCTTTTTATACTGAGCCAGATCATTTTCTTCAACGAAAGGAAGCCTGTCGCGAAGCATTAAAAATGAAAACCCGGCAATAAAAAGCACAAGGAAAACCGATATCCAGAAAACAAGCACTTTCTCCGCCCTCATAAAGACCTCGCTGGAAATAAGGTCCTCTGTAGCAGTTCCTTAATAATTGAATTTTTTAATAAAGTTTTCAAAGCTTTCATTAGTCCTCGATAAAATTTCAATATCAACCTTTTCTGCAGGATTAACAGATCCTGAAACAACAGGTCCCGTATTTTCATTTTCACCCGGCAGGATTACCATGTTATCGCCGGCAATTATCAGGTAATAATATGGAACCCCGATGAGCATGCATGGATCCTCGAAATAATTCACATTGGTCAGTCGCCTGTAAGGCTGTATAAGTTTCAAGTCATCACTATTGGTTATTTTATACCCTGTCCTGTATAATGATATTTCTGTCCATGTGCTGCTGTCGAATTTACCGTACCAGAAAATTACAGCGCCGAACCGGTTTGTTATAATCAATATATTAGTAATAATATTATTGGAGCTGTTTATTGAAGGGCTATCCATGGTAAAACCTGCTGCCAGGGCGGAACATGACAGGACGGTAAATATTAATGAAAAAAGTATAAATTTCATTTATAACCCCGATTATATTTTCGGATGGAACGCACATAGACTGTATAAAACCTCTGCGAATTTTGTCCGCTGTCTGTGCGCAATACCGTGAAAGCTGGCATGGCTCCCGGAATTTATCCGGAAATGAGCGTTTTGTGTTGAATTTTAACAGGGAAACGAACAGGTTCCGTGCAATTTAAAATGAATGGAACGCAATACGGGGTAAAAAGTTAATGCTTGCTAAGTTTAAAAATAAAAGTTACTATTATATACTACTAAAGGGTATTTTAAAAGATGGAAAATATAAGAAATATAATAGAAAAAAAGGAGATGGACAGTTTTTCAAGATTTTCATCTTTAAGTTCATCTTCAAAGGGTCGCAGAATAGAAGAAGAACCGGATCCTGTCAGAACAGTTTATATGAGAGACCGGGACAGGATAATTCACTGTGAATCTTTCAGAAGGCTCAAGCATAAAACACAGGTCTTCTTATCACCTTCAAACGATTCTTACAGAACAAGATTAACCCATACACTTGAAGTGTCTCAAATCGCAAGGACCATTTCAAGATCTTTAAGGCTTAATGAAGATCTAACGGAAGCAATAGCTCTCGGTCATGATGTCGGTCATACTCCATTCGGGCATACCGGCGAGCAGTTTATCAGGGAAGAAGCTTATCCTGATTTCAAACATTCCGAGCAGAGTGTAAGGGTGCTTGATTTTCTTGAAAAAAACAGAAAGGGCCTGAATTTAACAATCGAGGTTCTTGACGGAATAAAAAAACATTCCAAGACGGGAAAAACCCCGATTATTTTTAAAAATGAAGAGGATTATCCTTTAACCATCGAGGGCGAAGTTGTAAGGTTTTCCGACACAATAGCTTATGTCAATCATGATCTTGACGATGCTGTAAGATCAGGAATACTCATGCTTGAAGATCTTCCTGAAGATACCAGGAAACGCCTGGGAAACAAGCATTCAGAGAGAATAAATTCCCTTGTCATCGATGTAATTGTAAACAGCATGGATAAAAAACACATTTCGATGAGCAAAGAAGTTTTGGATGTAACCGAAAATCTCAGGGAATTTTTATTTGATAACGTATACAAAAATCCTGTAATTACTGTTGAAATGGACAAAGCGAAAAATATACTTCATGAACTCTACCGGTTTTTGATTAACAACATGAGAATAGTCCATGAAAAATTAAACAGGGCTAATTATAATTCAGACGAGGATGAAAAAAGATCGCTTGTTGATTTTTTAGCTTTGATGACTGATAATGAAGCAATAAATCTGTTTTACAGATATTTTATTCCAAAATCGTTTTTATTTATTTGAGAGGGGCTATGGATTTTCTTCATTATCTAATGTTTTTTTTCCTTCTGGCAGTCATAGCAGCTTTTATCGATTATATTAAAAACTCATACAAGTTTGAATTATTAATCGAGAGGTTATTCAGGAATTTTCTAAGGATAGAAAAAACCGCGATCGATTTCTCCAAAAATTTTTTTAATACGCTCAGTGATGAAATGAAAAGGGTTTTTTTATCTGATATGACGTTCTTTTTCACAATAACCGATGGAAAGATTCATCTGAGATCGACTTCTTTTTCATATATTAAACCTAATTTCAAATTAAAGATGGATATTTCAAAGGAAGCAGTATTATTTCTTTTCGATAAATCTGATAGAAAATCGCTCAGGTTCCTTAAAACCCGGATTGACAATCTTATTTTTATTAAACCGCCTCAGTCAATCCTCGTTCCCATTATCAAGGATAATAAATTATCTGCATTTTTTATTTTATGTTATTTCAATTTATTTTCATATATGAGGGCGGTCGTTTCTCTCTATATTATTACAAAAAAATTAAATGAAGTGATTTATGACCTGATCAATGTAGTTAAAAACAGGGAACAGGACATAGGTAGCCAGATGCTTCTGAGCGTTAAAGACTATGCCTTTATAACTGTCGATGTCGAGCTGCATATTGCTACCTGGAACAAGGGCGCTGAAATCATGTTCGGATTTTCGATGTCGGAAGCGATGCATAAAAAATTTTCAGATCTGATTGAAAAGGAATCACAGCCTGCTTTCAATAAAGCCGTTGAAATATCTGAAAAAACAGAAGAAGTCAAAAGTGAAATTTTGATGAAGGACAATAATGAAACACCTATTGTTTCGGAAGTTCTTATTAAAAGGATTTTCCTGGAGAATACATTTACAGGATATTATATTCTTGTAAAGGATATAACTAAGGAAGAAATATGGAAAAAAAGCATCAGGCGGCAGGCGATAATAAATAAAAGCATTGTTGAAAATGCCCGGGACGGCATGCTTCTGCTTAATGATGAAAACAGGATTACTTTTTTAAATGAAAAGGTTAAGGATATAGTCGATTCAGGAATAACATATCTCGGGATGGAAATAACCCAGATATTTTCAAGGGAATACGGGGAAAGATTTAAAAATAAAATAGATGAATTGAAATCGAGCGAAGCGGAGCTGGCGTTTCTCAACCTGAAATTTGGTGATTTATGGTTTAATGTAAGGTTTTTCCCTATAAAAAGCAATAAGGTTTTAGAAGGTGTTGTGATATTTTTTATTGACAACACATATATCATGAAAACGAGGGAAAAGCTGGAGGTCATGAATAGAAATCTGATCGAGGACCTTCAGGCGGCAAAATTAATGCACCAGAATCTTATTCCCCTGCATCTGCCGAAGAATAAGAAAATAAAATTCCAGGCTATATTCATGCCATCGGATGAGGTCGGGGGTGATTTCTATTATGTTGATGAAGTCGAGCTCGGCAAGAAAAAATATTATATAACTCTATTAGCTGATGTTTCCGGACATGGAGTAGGAGCATCCATGCTGACGGTGCTTGTAAAGGATATATACACCGATTTTAAAATGAACCTTGAAGATAATGAAAATTTAAAGCTCTCCGACTTTATAGGAATGCTTAATAAGAAAATAATCAACCTGAATATGGAGGGAAGCCGGTTTGTAACAATTTTCATTCTTATGCTTGATTTACAGGAAAATAGAGTCCTTTACAGTTCGGCAGGACATCCTCATGCCATGTTATTAAGGGGTAACGAAGGAATTGAAACATTCGGTGTCAAGAATTCTCCTCCGGCTGGAATTATTGCTGACTTTGTTTATACGCAGGAAGAAAGGGATATTTTACCGGGTGATAAAATTTTTGTTTACAGCGATGGAATTCTTGATGTATTTTCATATGAAGCTGAAAATTTGAAAAATTTCATTATGAGCAACAGGGATCTGGATATAAAGAAAATGTGTCAGGAGATTGAAAAAACTATAAAAGCCAGAAAGGAAGAGAGGCTGGAAACAGGAAAAGAAAGACCAATAAGGATAGACGATATTACAATGGTTTTATCCGAATTATTTTGAGGTAAGGAAATGGAATTATCTTCCAGGCTTCAATCCATTCTTTCGGGAACTATAGAATTAGGGCCTGAAGATTTAAAAGAATTAAAAAAATACTTCATCATGGATAATAAAGGGTTTATCAAACTCATTGACAGCATTTTAGGAGAGTACAAAAAAAAAGACGACATAGAAAATTTTCTGTATCTCCTGAATTTTATGCATAATGAATTTAAGGAAATTTCACCTTTCGTATCGGGTAATATCAATAAGGTTTTCATCATTATGTTAAAGAACAATAATTATAAACAGATTGCCCAGAATTGCGATATCTTAGAATCCTGCGCCAATGTCAGAGTCCTTGAACTTCTGCAGGCTTTTACTGCGGGGCAGAAAATGGGAAAGTTTCTTACAAACGTCGAGATTTATAAAATAAAAAAACTTGTCCTCGATCTGTCGAAAAAATATAAAAAGGATGATATTGTATATCAGATCGATGTGGATCTAGAAAAACCGGATAATGAATGGCTTGACAGCATTGAAAAATAGAATGAGATTAATTTTAATATATCATATTTGATATACCAGCCCGCGGCCTTCAAATCCGGCATTGTATTATAATGTATACACCCCTCGTTGACATATCTGAAATCCTTTGCCTGACGCTGACTCGGCATCAGTCCGGACGTAAAAATAAATTTCCGTTTTCCCTGAAGAATGGCACAAGACTTGCAATATTCTTTTAGATTCAGGGGGATAATATGAAAGATTTAACATTACTCCGGCAGTACATCAGCAGCATATCAAAATATTCCCGTATAACTCATGAAGAGGAAAAAGAACTTGCCGTAAAAATCAAATCCGGCGACAGGGCGGCACATGATAAGTTAATAAACGCGAATCTGAAGCTTGTCGTCAAAATAGCCTCGGAATACTGCAAAGGCAAGTCCTCTGTGATGGATATTATCCAGAATGGAAACATAGGGCTTATGAAAGCCGCTGACAAATTCAATCCTGCGCTGGGAGTCAAATTTTCTACTTATGCGGCTTTCTGGATAAAGCAGTCGATCCTGAGGGGATTTATAAAACCTTCGCTGTCGGTGAGCATTTCTTACAGGAAAGATGAGATCAATAAAAGGATAAAGAATTATATAAGAGAACACTTTTCTATGGCGGGAAAAATGCCTGAAATCCAGGATATCATAAAGGATCTGAAAGTTAAAAGAAGGGATGTCATCGATATAATAATGCTTTACAAGGGAAATGGAGAATTTCAATACGGCGGCGGAAGCCATGATACTGAGAATGATCTTGCAGATATGGTGCAGGACAACAGCTATAATCCGGAATCCGTTTTTGAAAAAAAGAAGCTGAAAGAGGATGTATTGACGGCAGTGGATTCTTTCCCCGACAGGGAAAAGGATATAATAAAGAACAGGTTCGGGCTTATTGAAGAGGATAAGAAGACCCTCAACAGGCTCGGGGATAAATATGCCATTTCGGCCGAAGCAACAAGACAGATAGAGAAGAAAGTCCTCGCTCATATCAGGATGAGGTTTCCTTATCTGGCATATTATTACTACGCTTATTGAATATTGAATTGCCCCTCGCTTCTTATTGATAAAATTAGACAGGATCATTATAATAAGTCTCTTGTTTTTCATCACGGTTCAGAGGGGACGATGGTCAAATACTTAAAAACACTTTATCTGCAGGGTTTTAAATCTTTTCCCGTCAAAACACAGCTTGAGTTAGTCGAGGGCATTACCGGTATCGTCGGTTCTAACGGTTCCGGAAAATCTAATATTGTCGAAGCGATCAGATGGGTGATGGGCGAGCAAAGCGCTAAAAGTCTGCGCGGTGAAAAAATGGAAGATGTTATTTTCAACGGGACAAAGGACCGAGCCGCGATGAGCATGGCCGAAGTCGGACTTGTATTTGACAATGATAATCACTGGCTCCCCATAGATTTTTCGGAAGTATCTGTCTCGAGAAGAATGTTCCGTTCTGGAGAAGGCCAGTATTCGATTAATAAGTCGCGTGTCAGGCTCAAAGATGTTGTGGAGCTTTTTCTCGATACAGGAGTTGGAAGGGACAGCTATTCAATATTCGAGCAGGGTAAGATCGACAGGCTTCTCTCCGAGAGCCCTGTTGAAAGAAGGGCCCTGTTCGAGGATTTCGCAGGGATTTCAAAATTCAAATTCAGGAAAGAAGAAGCTGAAAAAAAACTGGAAAATTCCAGGATAAACCTGGAAAGATTGAACGATATAATTATCGAACTTGAAAAAGAGGTAGTCAGCCTTAAAGAACAGGCAGAGAATGCAAACCGTTACCAGGAAGTGAAGGCTGGGCTGCTCCGGGAAGAATTGAAATTCGAGGCGCTCCGAAAGGTTAATTTTGAAGCAGAGATTGCGAACAAAACAGCGCAAAAGGTTCAGAATGAAAACAGGATGAAACCCCTGATCGATCAGCTTGAAGAAAGTGAGAATAAAATCATAGAAGTAGAAGAAAATGTTCAAAAAGAAGAGAATGGATTTAGAAGCCTCCAGGATGAATACACAGTTGCAGAAAGGAAATATGGAGAGCTTAAATCCAGGCTTATAAATAATATAGAACGCAAAAAAGCGATGGAAAAACAGATCCAGAACCTGGAAAGCAGGCTTAAAGACGGAGATGACAGGGGTAATGCCCTTAAAAGCGAATTCGGCGTGAAAAGCACTGAGCTGAATGCCGCTATGGAAGAAAGGGATGGAGTATCGGAAAGCCTCCATGAGATCGAAGCTAAAATCGACGAAATTCACCTTTCAATTAAAAAATTAGATGAGAGAGCGCTGGGACAATCCATTGCAATCGGATTTGAAAAGATAATCAGCAAAGATAATGTTGAGAAAAACACGCAGGAAATTATAGCCTTGCAGACCAGGCTTGAAAACTTCAGGACCGCGCTTGAAGAAAAATGGAACCTGATGAAAATGATCGAACACCAGGTTAATGAAAGAAATGCTCAGATGGGGATTACCAGGCAGAATATTTCTTTCCTGACCGAAGAATTAAAAAAAGCGGTCATCGAGATTGAAAATCTGCAGGAAAAGGAAAAAGCCCTTAAAAATGAAAACCAGCAGTTAAGCCTCGATGTTAAGAGGGATCAGGAAGAATCCTCGAAAATGGACCGCATCATAATCGAATCCCTTGAAAAACAAGCAGAATTGATGAAGGATTTTAAAGGGAAAAAGCCTGAAATGGAAGCCGAGATAGATGCTATTTTTGCCGACCTGATAGGAATGATCAAGAAAAATTCTTCCCTGGAGCAGATCACGGGAAGGATGAAAACCCTTCAGGATGAGTTTAACCTTTTCCGTGATTACTATGAAGGCATTTTAAGCGTACTATACAGCGATGAAGGAACTTATACAAAAAAAGAAACATTGATAAGAAAAATCGATGAAACCAATGGAAAGATCGACGGCAACAACGAGGAAATTGAAAAGATCCGGGACCAGGTCAGGGATATGCAGGTTATCCGCGAGGGAATTCAGAACAATTATAATAAGGGGCAATATGACGCGGCAAGCATGAAAGCGGAGATAAACAAATTAAATTCCGAGATGCTTTCAGCCCAGGAATCTTTGAAAAATATAGAAAACCAGATCAATGACACGTCGGCGAAGATTAAATCTAAACAGTCCCTGATGGAAGAAATGATAAAGATAATCGATGAATATGAAGAAAAGATGGTAAAGATCAAAACTGACAGGAATAATTATTTTGATGAATTGAATGTTAAAAAAATTGAATTTGCCAGGATTGACGAAAAGTACAAGGCTCTGGCCAACGAAATTCAGAGAATAAAAACCCAGATGGCTGACATTGACAAGATGAAAGAATCGTACAAAAGCGACAAACTCTCATCGGAAACGTCGATCATGGAAATAAGCGTGAAAATTTCTGAAGACGAATCAGGGCAGTCGGTCTCGGCAGCCGCCATCGAGGAATTCAAGAAAAATATCGAGGCCAGAAAAAAACTTATCGAAAGCATGCAGAGATCAAAAAAAGTCATAGAGGGGCAGAGGAAAAGCTCCGAGGAAAATCTGCAGAAATTAGAAAAGGTTATTTCAGGACTTGACAGCTCGATTTCCGAGCGCAGGGGATTTTTAACGTCCCTTATAGACAATGTCAGGAATAATTATGATATCGATATAAACTCAATAAGCGTGGACAAGGAAGATAATTTCGATAAAATTTCCCAGCTGATCAGTGAATTCAGGGCGGAAATACAAAGGCTCGGGAATGTTAATCTGCTCGCAATTGAACAGTACCAGAATGCCAGGGAAAGGCTCGAATTCCTGACAGTCCAGAAGCAGGACAGCGAGAAGGCAATGGTTGACATTATGGCACTGATAGATGAAACCAATAAAAAGTGCATAGATCAATTCATGTCTTCTTTCGAAGATATCAGGATAGGATTCAAAAAGATATTCGCGAGGCTCTTCGAAGGCGGAAGGGCAGACCTCATCCTCGAGGATGAAAAAGACGTCCTGAACAGCGGTGTAAATATTTTTGCCGAACCGCCGGGCAAAAAATTCCAGAGTATATCCCTTTTATCCGGCGGGGAAAGGGCTTTAGTTGCTATCGCCGTAATATTTTCAATCCTTTATCTCAAGCCGACTCCTTTCGTCGTACTTGATGAAATAGACGCGCCTCTTGATGACGATAACATCGAGAGATTCAAGTCGCTTCTGAACGATTTTAAGGAAACGAGCCAGTTTGTGATAGTTTCACACTCAAAATCAACCCTTGAAATATGCAACGCCCTTTACGGTATAACCATGGAAGAAATGGGCGTTTCAAAGATAATAAATGTTGCTTTTGATGAAGCAGACATTCTGTTTAAAACACTGGAAGGGCCTGCTGGCACATAGGCCAACTGACCTACCCTAACGGGCACAAGCACCCTAACGGGCACCTTCGCTGCGCTACGGCATAGGCCTGCTGATTCATAGAGAGCCAAAGGAGGCATCCCTTGTTTTATTTATTCGACTGGACTTTTATTTTAATTATTCCTCCTCTTATATTTGCAATGTGGGCCCAGTCCAGGACGCGAAATACATACCTCAAATACTCGAGGGTAAAAACAGCGGGAAATATAACAGGAGCTCAGGTCGCGGAAAAATTGCTTTCAGCCTATGGAATTCATGATATCCGGATAAATATGATAAATGGAGAATTGACGGATCATTTTGACCCTGTGAAGAAAACCCTCAATCTTTCCGGGCCCGTTTACTCTCAGTCTTCGATAGCGGCTGTAGGCATTGCCGCTCATGAAACAGGTCATGCGATCCAGCATGCACGCGGATACTCTCCGGTCATGATCAGGAATTCCCTGGTTCCGGTAGCGAGTATAACATCATGGCTGGCAATCCCGCTTTTTATTTTAGGACTTTTTTTAAGCAGCCCTTTATTTATCCATATAGGTATTTTTCTTTTTGCAGGTGTTGTGGTATTTCACCTTGTAACACTGCCGGTAGAATTTGACGCGAGCGCAAGGGCTTTAAAGATATTGAGACAGGGTTCGTATCTCACCGCGGTGGAGCTTGACGGAGCAGGGCAAGTGCTTTCGGCCGCAGCCCTGACTTATGTCGCCGCCGCGCTTATGGCGCTCATGCAGCTTCTCAGGCTTGTTCTGCTGTCGAGAGGACGAAACTAACGGCTGTGCATTTCCCTGTCCATATCCCTCTTGATGTCCCTTTCTTTCAAAACGGCTTTTTTATCATGCAGTTTTTTACCCTTCGCAATGCCGATCATGATCTTGGCATATTTCCCTTTTATATATATCTTTGTGGGAACGAGAGTTATACCCTTCTGTGAAGTCAGGGCCGATAATTTTAAGATCTCCTTTTTGTGAAGGAGCAGTTTTCTTACCCGCAGGACGTCATGATTGTAAATATTTCCGAACCCGTACGGGCTGATATGCAGGTTGTATATGATGGCTTCCCCGTTCCTGATGATAACGAAACTGTCTTTTAGCTGAACGGAATGTTCCCGGATCGATTTTATCTCGGTCCCTTTCAATTCTATGCCGGCTTCTATAGTATTGAGTATTTCATAATCATGAAAAGCTTTTTTATTCTGAGAAATTTCAACGATCTTCTTTTTTTCCATTTTTTATATCCTGGGTTTTACTGGACATCATGGAATTTTTCAGCAGGCTTTGCGGGTATGATGATCTCCCCATGCTGACGTTCATAATTGGAAATATTATTCCCTATTGCACCTAAAAAATTCTTTGCGTTTTTCGGCGTCATCACGATTCTTGTGACGATTTTTGCTTCTTCCTTTCCGGGCAGGATGTGAGCGAAATCAAATACGAACTCCTCCTGTGAATGCGAGACTATGGCGAAATTCGAATACTTGACTATATTATCGTCACCCGCGAATTCTATCTTCAAATTTTGTTCCTTAATCATATTTTTTTCAGGCATTATAGACTCCTAATCCACATTATGTAAAATGTATCTCGATACTGAAAGGGTTTAACTTTTTGATGTTGTACGGTTCCTTGTAATATGCCCCTATACCCCGCAGGAGTCCGATAATATCGACAAGGCTTTTCTCATTGCTGTAAACAGCTGTCAGGGTGCTTTTATCTTTTTCAATCAGTTCTATCTTGAAGATATAGCTGTTGTTGGGGATAAACTGGCATAACTCATTATTCAGCTTCACATAATTCATCAGAAAGTCCCGGATGGACCCGGTGCTCTTGGCAAGGGATTGGAAAAGACGCGGAGCGAAATCAGTGAGCCAGAACTGCATGAATTCGGTTCCTGTGTCAAATTCCGATTTTTTTAATTTTTTTGCCGCGGTATCAACTAACGCTTTAAGACGCTGAAAGGAGATGTGATTATCCTGGGTACGGAAGCTTTCGACTCCGAATCCTAATTCCTCCGCGATCTCTTTCCATATGCTGGAACCGAAATTATATTTATTCGATATCCATTCTTTGATAGCTGTTAGAAATATTACTCTCATTAAATTCCTTCAATATCATGAAATTTGGGGTATTAATTATAAAGAATAATTAAATTATATCAATAATTCAACTGGCATTTAATATTACATAATATTGTAAAAGAAGGCATTTGATTATAAAATAAATAAAAGTGATAAAACCGGGAGCAAAAATGGCAAATTCAAATTCTAAAATCCGGCCTGTGTTTTTCAGTATAAAATGGAAAGCGACGCTGCTTGTATTTGTTCTTTTTGTAATAGGTGTGATAATTCTCTTCAGGTTTATTGTGAACTACCAGAATGATATCCTCGAAAAAAGGCTCCAGGAGACGATGAATGTCTATCTTGAGACCTTCAGAAAGGATGTAGAGGTCATATTAATAGAAAAACATGACAGGGCCGGTCTTGCAGATATTCTGCAATCCTATCAGAACATAACAAATTTTGAAACCGCGATGTTTATTGATAATGCCGGCAATATTATCGTAAGTACAGGTGAAAATTCTGCCGGATGGAAACTCGGTGAAGTTTTCAACGAATTTAAAAAGGCTTACGAAAGCAAGTCCTATTATACAAATTATGAGAATAAGGAAAAAGACATACACTGGTACTACGGATTCATGCCATTTTATCATCCCCATCTGGCAAAGACCGATTTCAAAAAAATTGATGAATTTATCGATTTGTTCTACACAGGAAAACTTTTTAAGAGTGAAAACTTTACGGATGAATACAGGAATGATTTCCTTTTTATAAAAGATTTTGAGGATACTGCAGGACCTTACATAGAAAAGCAGGAAAAAGTCGGCAAGGCAAGGAAAAAGCCGCTGCAGGACCTGCTGACGGTAATAGATAAAAAGTATCTTGCATCATGGCAGGCAAAATTTGATTCGTTGAAGGCCGGGACTGACCTGATCATGACGGACAGGGATTTTTCAGAATTGATAGCTATAATGCAGAAATTAGGGTGGTCCGGGAAAAAAACCGATGAATTCATCGCAATGCGAAAGGAGAAGCAAAAGCTCTTCGGCGGCAGGATATTTAATGACGCGGAATTAAAAAACGACAATCTGTTTATAAATTACGTTGGAAATTATCTTTCAAATTATATCGATAGCGATAATAATTTCACAAAGAATTTTGATAATCTTGTCGGAAAACTCACCTCGATCGACTATAAACAGACTGTTACTCAGGACCATAAGAAAATAGAGGATTCGCTGATAAACAAGGATTATTTTGCGGCTTCAATGAAACAGCTCAATGCCGATTATAAAAATCTCGAAAAATCCCGTTATACTCCCGGAAGCATTACAGAGGAAAAGATCGAAAAGTATTTCAGCGACTTCAAAAATATATACAGGATAGGGACAGTCAGGATAGTTCTTGACCTTAACCATATAAAGTTAGACCAGGTCAATATTAATAATGATATCATCAATATAGCCGTTATGATCATACTCAGGCTTTTTGCATTGACTTACATATTTGTTTCTTTCATAATCAGACCTTTGAAAGTACTTTCCGAAGGCACGGATGAAATAGCAAGGGGGAACCTGGACAGGAAGATAAAAGTGAAGGCGAGGGATGAAATCGGACAGCTTGCCGATAAATTCAACTTTATGTCTGCCAGCCTGAAAAAAGCTTTCGAGGAAGTCAAGGACAAAGCCAGGATGGAGGCAGAGCTCAAGAATGCCAGCGATATTCAGGAAGCCATTCTGCCTAAATCTTTCCCGAATACGGATAAATATATATTTTCAACATATTACAAGCCTCAGTCCGAATCAGGCGGGGATTATTATGATTTTATCGATGTTGATTATAATCATTTCGGTATTGTTATTGCGGACGTTACCGGTCATGGAGTAGGCGCCGGCATAGTTATGGCAATGCTCAGAAGCCACCTGAGGACATATGCGGCCGGCGAAAAAGATACTTCGGTTATCTTGAAGGGAATAAATCCCATCCTTAAAAGAGATACACTTCCCAATATGTTCGTGACAATTCTCTATATTGTCGTTGATATCGGCACGGGCGCTCTTTATTATACAAACGCAGGACATCATCCGGCTATTATTTACAATTCAAAGGATCAGAATTTCAAGCAGCTCCATACAGGGGGAATGCCTGTAGGCATGGTTGACAGTTCTATTTTCAATCCTGAAATAAATTTAAAGCAGGCCCAGCTGAAGAAAGGGGATTTCCTGATAGCGTTTACCGATGGGATCATAGAGGCTAAATCGGCAAGCGATGAGGAGTACGGGGAACAAAGGTTCTTTGAAGCCATTAAGATGTTTGCCTCGGACGATCTTGACAGAATGAGAGATAATCTTGTTGCCAACCTGAAAAATTTTACGGCAGGAGCAGAGCAGAGCGATGATATTACCCTCATAATTATGAAAGTGGTTTAAACTTCCCGGTAGAAAAGAAGGTTTTTATGAAAGATGCTGAATTTTCCCCTCCGGATAGAGACATGATATTTTCGGCTGTAATAGAAGTTATGGACAGCGGCAAAAAAGACAGCGAAGGCAACATCACTAAAATAGTTAAAGCAATTGCGGCAAGCGGTTCATACTGGATTTCATTCCTCAATGTTATATATTCAAGGCTTAACAATTTAAAAAAACTTTTAAAAGAAAACAACTACGAGCAGATTGAAAAGGAAATAGACATCCTGACCAAAGCGGTTTCGGATATTAAAAAAAAGATTTAAATACAACAAAACTAGAGAGGTAGCAATTGGAAAGAGGGATTATCATCCTTGATTTCGGATCTCAATATACCCAGCTTATTGCACGCCGGATACGGGAACTGGGAGTTTACTCAGAGATACATCCTTATTCGCTCGATATAAAAACGCTAAAGGCAATGGATCCTTACGGGATTATTCTTTCAGGAGGGCCGTCAAGCGTACTCGATAAAGGGGCTCCTCTTCCTTCTCCCGGATTATTCGATATCAATGTTCCGATGCTCGGGGTATGCTACGGAATGCAGCTGTTCGCGAAATTCCTGGGCGGGACGGTTGAACGCTCCATGCACAGAGAATACGGCAAAGCAGTCCTGAACCTGGAAAGGCCATCTCCCCTCTTCGAAAATGTTAAAAGCGGATCTGTAATATGGATGAGCCATGGGGATTCGGTTATTAAGATTCCTGACGGTTTCCAGGCAACAGGTAAAACAATGGACGGATTTATAACATCGATAGAGAACAAGCCGAGAGGATTATTTGCCGTTCAGTTCCATCCGGAAGTTGCGCACACCGTGGAAGGTAAAAAAATCATCTCGAATTTTATTTTCAATATATGCGGTTCGAAAGCAAACTGGAGCATGCAGGACTTTGTTGAAAAAGAAATAAAATCTCTGAGGGAAAAATGCAGAGGTAAAAAAGTGGTCCTTGGCGTCAGCGGCGGAGTTGATTCAACTACACTCGCGGTATTAGTCCAGAAAGCCCTGGGTGAAAACGTTAAATCCATATTTGTAAACAACGGCCTGCTCAGGCTTCATGAGGATGAAGAGGTGCTTAATAACCTCAGGGAAAGGCTTAATTTAGATGTGGAATATTCCGACGCATCCTTGACGTTCCTCGATAATTTGAAAGGCGTGGAATCGCCTGAAGAAAAAAGGAAAATTATCGGTAAAACCTTCATAGATGTCTTTTACAAGGGCCTCAAGGATTTTGATTTTTTAGTGCAGGGGACTTTATACCCCGACGTGATAGAATCGAACCCTGTAAAAGGTCCGTCACAGACCATCAAGACCCATCATAACAGGGTTCCGGAAGTCCTGAAATTAGAAAAGGAAGGAAAAATAATCGAGCCGTTCCGTTTTCTATTCAAGGACGAGGTCAGGGAAGTCGCGGGCATTTTAAAGATCCCGGCTGACATTCTCGGCAGGCATCCTTTTCCAGGACCGGGACTTGCTGTAAGGGTTTTAGGTGATATTACAAGGGAAAAACTCGACATTTTAAGAAAGGCCGATGATATATTTATGGACGTATTGAAGAAAAGCGGCTGGTATGATAAAACCTGGCAGGCTTTTGCGGTATTTCTGCCTGTTAAAAGCGTGGGAGTTATGGGGGACGAAAGGGCATACGGTAATGTCATCGCATTAAGGGCGATTGAAAGCCTTGACGGAATGACCGCGAACTGGTCGCGCCTTCCCTATGAAATATTAGATGAGACTGCGAACAGAATAATACGGAAGATAAAAGAGATCAACCGGGTTGTCTATGATATAACCTCCAAACCCCCGGCTACTATCGAGTGGGAGTAATTGCCGAAGCGCAGCTCTTTCCGGCAACATATCCTGATGACCAGGCCCATTGAAGGTTGTAGCCGCCTGAATTTCCATCGATATCGAGTATTTCACCGCACAAATACAGCCCGCCGGCAATTGTGGATTCGAGGGTATTTCGATCGACTTCTCCGCAGTCGATCCCTCCTGCGGTTACCTGGGCGTTTGCCCATCCCGTATCGCCTGTAACGGTAAATCTCCATCCGTTTATTAGCTCCGCAAGGCGGATTATTTCATTTTCAGTCAATTCCGAAGCCATGGAACTCAGCTTTATGCCGGAAGATTTAATAAGTGTCTGGCTGATGCGCTTATTGATAACGCCTGTCAAAAAATGCTCCATAATTCTTTCGGGATGATTCTCCCTTCTCTTCCTGAGAAGATCGATTTTTTCACCGATCGATAAATCCGGGAGAAAATTAATTTCGATCTGGACTGCCTGTTTTTCCGATAACCCCCTGACAGCATCCCGGCTTAAATCAAGGATAGAAAGTCCCGAAATTCCGTAGCTTGTGAATATAATATCTCCCGAAACAGTCCTTGATTTCCGGTTGTTGAGAAAAAGAGAAACTTCCGCGTTCCAGAGCATTTTTTCCATGGCTTTGTGAGTTTCACCAGATAATTTAAGCTGTACCAGAGCAGGCAGGGGTTTAATAAGAGTATGTCCAAGCGTTTCTGCAAGCCTGTATCCCCAGCCGTCGCTGCCGGTCACCGGAGCGGCGCATCCCCCGCAAGAGAGTATGCATTTCCTGCCTTGATAAGTTATTCCGGTTTTATCAGTGAGTTCGAAAAAACCGCTGCCGCGGATAATTGTTTTAATTTCGGAACCTGTGATCAAATTTACTTTGAGTCGTTCCGCTTCGAGGCGGAGCAGATCAAGGACAGAGGAAGCCTGCATGCTTCTCGGGAAAATTCTTCCGTCATTTTCAATGACGTATTCAAGACCGAGTTTATTGAAAAATTCAAGAGTCGCGTTTTTATCGAATTTCCGGATTATATTCATGGCGAAACCGTCAGGACCGCCATGAAAATCGGAGTGTGAGATGTTTGCATTGGACAGGTTGCACCTGCCGTTACCGGTTGTCAGAAGCTTTTTCCCGACACGTTCGTTTTTTTCTATGAGCGTGACAGACCTGTGTGAAATAGCAGCTGATATTGAGGCAATGAGGCCGGCAGCGCCTCCGCCGGCAATGATTATATCATATTTTCCGGTCATTTTAAATTATTGACCAGGTCTTCCAGGCCCTTTTTAAGTTCCTCCATGTTTTTTGCGCCGACAACGACGTCATTTCTCCTGTGGTCGATCTGCTGATTGGCAAGCTTACGGCTCCACCCTTCGGCGAATTCGCAAGCTATTATAGGTTTATTATACGCCCAGGCATAAGCTATTTCAGAAAGGGTGCCTGAAGCGCCGCCTACAACAACAACGACATCTGCGGACAATACGTTCATCGAGTTCCTGGCATAACCTATTCCGGTAGCTATAGTAACCGTAGAATGCGGGTTTCCCTCGTTAATATTCTCACCCGGAAGGAGTGAAACCGATAAACCGCCGCGTTTCAAATTGCCTTCCGAGGATGCCGTCATAACACCTTCCCTGCCTCCTGTTATCAGGATCCAGCCTTTATCGGCTATAAAAGCGCCAATATCGTAGGCGATTTGATTATTGGCGTCTATCTCTTCACTGTCGCCGATAAGGGTAATCTGCACTTTTCTTTTCATACTACCTGTCCTTCATTTTTCTTAATACAACAAAATCATTTTCATAAAGAGTAAATACCTTTTTCCTCTTGAGTGTATGGTCTTTGGATATATCTATGAAATCCCCGTTGCCGAGAATTTCAGTCAAATCGATTTGAAAATTTTTGCCTGAATTATTGATAAAAACGGTGAGCCTGTCGGACGGAGTGAAACGGTCGAACCCTATAATTCCATTTCTTGCGTAAAAAAACTTTATATCCCCTTCGGAAATTACGGAATTTTCTCTCCTTATCCGGATAAGGCTCTTATAAAGCGCGAGAATATTCGAATTATTCTCCATCCCATTTTCTTCGCCGGAATAAATAAACGGCACGCCTATATAAGTAAATTGAAATGCGGCTGCAAGTTTCAGGGAATTAAAATCACCTCCCGCAAGAGAGTAAAAACAGGAGGCGCCTTCTTCAGACAGCTTTAAAAGCATGGAGAAATTTCCCTGCATGGGATTAGCTTCAAGCTGCCGGCCTAATTCGGAAGCAAAATTTTCGGCCGTTATATTTTTTTTTGCGAAAAATTCAATGCAGGCGTCCATGAACATGCTGTTCTTTTCGAGGGTATTATATTCTTCCTCTGATATTAATTTCAAGGAGTTTTCTGAAAGAGTTTTATTTAACAGACAGGCCTGGCTGTGTTTCAGACCGGATACGCCGTTAAAATAAACGGCGCTGATATTAAGATCTTTAATATAGCCGATTTTCTCAGGGTCAGGGCATCCGTCCTGGTATAAAACTGATGATTCAAGCCATAAAAGGTTCGGATCCAGGGGTAAGCAGGAGTGATTGTACTCGAAATCCTCAACTTCCCACTCAAGGCCGACAATTCCATTCTGACCGAAATAAACGATTTCTGCAGTGGTTTTTTCCAGCTCGAAATAATAGATGATCCCATTATTTCTTATACCGGTCTGAAATTTGAACATGAAATGGGAATATGTCAGATCGTCAAATAATTTATAGCCTGTTATCGATTGGGGAATATCGTTTATGACGAGAATAAGTTTTGAGGATATGAAAATGTTTTTGTTTAGCCTGATTTTCATATAAATAGTATTGGCGGAATAAACGTCGATGTCCTTATCGGTATGTTCTGCCCCGCATACTTCCCTGGCAGTATCACCGACCACGAGTTTTGAATAGAAAGTTCCCTTCCTGTCAATCTGGAGAGGATTGCAGGGATCCAGCCGGAAATTGTTACCGTCAATCAGGAAATGATAAGCATATTCCCCTGAAGGCAGTTCCATGCTTGTCTTCCAGATATTTCCATCTTCAGTTTTTTCAAGATATATCTTATCCTCCCAGCCTGTGAAATCGCCAACTACCGCAACGCTCTCGGTAGTTGCCTGCGGTTCGAAACAGAGCTGGACCAGGAATTTTTCTTCTTCGAACTTTTCTTCCATGAAAACAAACTCCAATAAGAATCAAAATTATTCAAGCGGCAGAGGTTTTTCCTGTATTTCCGTAGGCAGGCCCATCCTGCTTAGCAGATCTATAAAAGGATCCGGATCCAGCTCTTCAACATTTACCATGGTTTTTACGTCCCATGTGCCGTTGGCGGCTAATATGGCGCCGGCTACAGGCGGGACTCCCGCTGTATAGCTTATAGCCTGCGATTCGACTTCCTCATAACATTTCTTGTGATCGCAGACATTATATATGAATATCATTCTATCCTTAGCGTCTTTGGTCCCTTTTATCAGGTCCCCGATGCATGTTTTGCCGGTATAATTGGGTGCTAAGGAAGACGGATCGGGCAGCAGAGCTTTCAGGACTTTCAAAGGGACAACTTCGACGCCCTCTGCCGTTTTTATCGGTTTCTCTGAAGTAAGACCGAGGTTGGTCAATACCGTGAAAACATTGATATAGTGATCCCCGAAACCCATCCAGAAACGAATGCTGTTGGCGTCAATATTTTTTGACAGAGAATGGAGTTCATCATGGCCGTTGAGGTAAATGGGCATTTCTCCGACGACCGGGAAATTATATATTTTTTTTATCTTATGCACTTTTTCAAGGACCCATTTCCTGTCGATCCAGGTCCATACTTTTTTGAATTCCCTGAAATTGATTTCCGGATCGAAGTTCGTGGCGAAATATTTTCCATGATTTCCGGCATTTACATCCATTATATCGATAGTATCGATTTTGTCGAAATAATGCTTAACGCCGAGAGCCGCATAGGCATTTACTACGCCTGGATCGAAACCGCAGCCGAGTATGGCCGTAATCCCTTTTTCTTTACAGCGGTCTTTGCGCTTCCATTCGTAATTGGCATACCAGGGCGGATCTTCCGCAACCTTATCCGGTTCTTCGTGAATTGCGGTATCCATATATACGGCGCCGGTCTCGATGCAGGCTTCCAGGACCGACATATTGACAAAGGCCTGGGCCAGATTGATAACGATCTGGGATCCGGTTTCCTTGATCAGTTTGATGGTCGCCGGAATATCGAGGGCATCTATCTGCCTCGAATAAATCTTTCCGCTTTTATCCTTGAGGCTGTTTTTTCTTTTGACGCTTTCTATAATAGCGTCGCACTTTTTCTGAGTCCTCGATGCTATGCAGATATCCCCCAGGACGTCGTTATTCTGGGCGGCTTTATGCGCCGCCACCTGGGCAACCCCGCCTGCTCCGATAATTAAAACATTTCTTCTCATTAATAAACCTCTTTAAGAAAGATTATTTAAAAAATCATAATAATCAAATTTCCTGACAACATCAAGAGTTCCATCTAATCTTTTTACGGCTATTGAAGGCATCCTGAGCCCGTTGAACCAGTTCTTTTTTACCATCGTGTAACCTGCAGCGTCGGTAATTTTTATGATGCTTCCTGTCTTTAATTCGGTTTTAAAACCATATGTCCCGAATATATCTCCGGCAAGGCATGAACGCCCTGCGATAATATACGCATACTTGCCGCCGCCGTTCTCGATTTTAGCCTCCTGGCTGTAAATAAGCAGGTCAAGCATATGGGCCTCAGTCGAGGCGTCGATTATAGCTATATCTTTTTCATTGTGGACTATATCGAGGACTTTTGTAACCAGGTCGCAAGAACTTGTAACAGCGGTTTCTCCTGGTTCGAGATATACCTGAACGGAATGATTTTCACTGAATTCTTTCAATTTGAGGCAGAATTTATCAATGGGATAGCCATCTTTCGTGAAATAAATGCCGCCTCCGAGGCTTACCCATTCGAGTTTCCTGAGAATATCTCCGTAAACCTCACCTATCCTGTCGAGGCTTGACGAAAAATTGACATAGTCATCGTTTTCACAGTTAAAATGGAACATTACTCCTGAAATCAAAGGCAGCACGCTTTTGATTTCCTCTATGTCGCGCTCGCCTAATCTGGAAAACCGCCTTGCCGGGTCAGCCAGGTCGAAATGAGAGTAGCTCATATCCGGGTTAATCCTGAGCCCGATTTTTAGGCCGCCTGCGCTTTTATATAATGTTTTCAGCTGTGAAACGGAATTAAATATAACCTTATCCGCGTATTTTTTAAGCTCTGATATATCGTCTTCGGAATAAGCCACACTGTAGCCATGAACCTCTTTTCCGAATTTTTCGCGGCCGAGCCGGGCTTCGTAGACCGAGCTGCTGGTCGTACCATCCATATATTCGCACATCAGGGGGAATACAGACCAGGTCGAAAAACATTTCAGCGCCAGGACCGATCTTGCCCCGGAAACATCCCTTACCTGCTTTATTTTTTTAAGGTTTTCAAGCAGTCTATTTTCATCAATCAGGTAATATGGGGTCTCTAATTCTTCCATCGCGCTGCCTTATTTCTTTATTTAAGCATCAGGTTACATTATAGGAGGTAAAAATTAATTTATCAAAAAACTGGAAATGAGTTATGAGGAAAAACATGCAAAGAATTTGCGGGATAAATATAATGTTATTGGTACTTGTTAAAATGAAAAATAAAAGGGGGGGGTATGAAAAAAATCACAATTCTTTTCATTATCTTTGCTTTTTCCGCCCATGCTTTTTCAAGACTTTATAGCGTTTATTACTGGCAGAATTCATGACGCTTATGACGGCATACGGGATCTTTCATTTTCTGCGGACGGTTCAAGGTGGGGTTTTCAATATATAAATAATTTAAAGTGGTACGTCAATGTAAACGGGAAAACTTACGGCGGATACAGCTTAATTAGTTATGAATTTACCCCGGAAGGCGACATCCGTGTCCTCTATGAACAGGATTATCAATATAACTTTAATATAATGAAAATAGCGATCAAGCCCTGATAAATACCATGGATTGGTAAAACTGTAAATCCTAGTCATCCTCGCAGTCGCATTTCTTGCCCGCCGCTTTTTCCATTGATTCCCTGCCTTCCTTAAACGAATAGTATGCTATCCCTATCGCGCCTATCGTGTCTATGAATCCTATTTTGAATATCTGAAACGCGGCGCTTGATAATAAAAGTATTATTGATAAATAGAGGCATGTTCTGGTGCAATTCGCATCGGCTATAACCGCTGCGGATTTTAATATTTTTCCCGTATTTAACTTAAAACGCATTAAAATTGTCATTGCTATGATAGATATGGATGAAATTATTATGCCCCAGACTGTAGTCTGCGGTTTATGCCCGGTATAAATATTGTAAGCGATTGTGACCGCCAGCCCGGCTGTTAAAATATAAAACGATATTCCGGTTATCTTGAGGGCGGTTTTTTCAAAATCATCACTGTTTTCATTGTTGTTATTTTTAATGCGGACTATCATATGCCAGACGCCGATACCCGACATTACCTCGATAAAGGAATCGATGCCGAACCCGAACAATGATACAGTTTCTCCTGATGTGCCGAAATATACCGATGCGAGGCCTTCCAGGAAATTATAGAATACTGTTATAACCGCTAAAAGCAGGGCGATATTCCAGAGATGTTTATTATTCATTTTACCCCCATGCTATTCATCCCGAACGGTTTCCCATGCCCCGGGTATACCATGCCGATTTTAAATTTCTTTAATCTCTCGACGCTGGAATCTATGGCTTTCAAATCTTCGCCCTGGGGCCAGACGGCAGGTTTTTTATAGTTATAAAGGAGATCGCCGCAGAACAGATCTCCAGTCCCGGTTAAAATGCCGATTGATCCGTTTGTATGTCCCGGGATATAAAGCACTTTCGCAGGAAACCCGTACTCATTTAAATCCTGCCCGTCATCGAGATACACACCCGGTTTAAATCCGGAAAACGCCGCCTTTTCCTTTTCCCTGTTAAATTTCATGCAGGATATAAACATGACTGTTTTCCACATTATCCCGGAAACAAGACCCTTTGCTTTTCTCTTTTTTAAACGATCCGTTTTTTTATCGAAGCTTTCAGCCATATCCGAGTCATATTTATGCATCGCTATGACCGAATCATACTTATTACGGATATATGAAGCGCTGCCTGTATGGTCGCCGTCGCCATGCGTGATAATTATCAATTTGAGATTTCCGGGGAGGCATCCGGCATTATCGAGAGCTTCTTCGATTTTATGAAAGTCGCCGGAGCAGCCTGAATCTATCAAGATAAAACCTGTATCCGTTTTTATCAGATAACAATTTACAAAACCAAGTTTGATTGGTATAATTTCCTTCATTTTTATGCTCCCCTGTTTCAGACTGCCGTAAATTTTTGGAAAAAAGATTTATAAAATAGTTTCGTTTGTGCCTTTCCAGTAACAGGCATACCTGTTGGTATTATTATTAATCTCATATCCTGCCGTATAGACAATTCCATTATACACAAAAAGCGATAATACATACCCCCCTGCCTTATAACGTACCGGAAGTTTTGTTTCGGCCGTCCCGGTCCAGTAGCAGGCGTTGTAGTTGCTGTCCTGGCCTGCGGCATAGACAATATTGCTATAAACATAAACGGAATTTACACATACTCCTAACCGGGTTTCCCTGTCCCCTGCCCAGCAGCAGCCGTTATAATCCGGAGAACCGGCCCTTTCCGGACCGTCGGATCCGGCGACATAGACTTTGCCGTCATATACAAAGATCGACGATGCGCTGCCGCCGTTTTGCGTTAACCCTGTCCTTTTAGTTCCGGTCCAGTAACATGCGTCAAAATGATCCCTGTTCAGGAAAACCCCTGCCGTATAGACTATATTATTATAAATGAATATCGAGTTTGCAGCCCAGCCGTCCGGCAGCCGGATTTCATTTGTACCCACCCAGTAGCATGCCGCCGGATTATATCCGAAGGTCATTCCTGCCGTATAAATTGCCCCATTGAAAATATAAATTGAGTTTGCCGAGCCGACAATTGAAGAGAGTTGTATTTCCCTGGTTCCGTACCAGTAGCAGGCATGACCTTCATTGTCATAACCCGCCGTATAAACATTCCCGTTTTCTAAAAATATCCCGTTCGCATGCGCCCCGAATGACCCCCCTGTCAGTGCGGTTTCTTTTTTCCCTTCCCACCTTGAAGCATTTCGGAGCCATGTACTGCCCCCGCTCCATCTGTTATCGTAGCCGGCGGTATAAACATTGCCCTTATCGACAAATACTGCATTCGCGCAGCTGTTTGTCGAAACAGGTTTATGGCAGCCGGCTATTAACAATACATAAGCTATCGGAATAAAGAAACAAATAATTTTCTTCAATATAAATCCTTGTTTTACAGTTATTTTCAATAAAAATAATATTATATTTGCCAATAATAATCAATGATTCCCTATTGATTTTGACAATAAACTCCCGGTAAATTAGAATTTTGATTATATTTAAATAATAATTAGGGAAGGTTTTATGCCGGGATTTTTATCGTCTTTCTTCAACAGGAAGGTTGCCCTTGTCCTGGGAAGCGGCGGAGCGAAGGGACTTGCGCATATATCCATTATCGAATATATCTGCAATCTGAAAATTCCAATAGATATGATAGTCGGTTCGAGTATTGGAGCCCTGATCGGTGCTGTATACTGCGCCGGCAGCCTGGAAAGATTTAAAAAGGGCCTGATAGAAATTCCCGTATCGAGATACTCTGAATTTTTCGAACCTACTCTTCCGGTGTCGGGGCTTTTAAGCGATAGCAGGATTATGAAATTTATTTCGGACTATATTCCGGAAAGCATGAACTTGGAGGATTTGAAAACGCCGTTATGGGTTGTCGCTACCGATTACTATACCGGGATGCCCTATGTTTTCAGCCAGGGTAATATTCTTGAAGCTGTCAGGGCCAGCATATCGATTCCCGGAGTTTTCAAGCCAGTGAGATATAAAGAATCGATCCTGGTCGACGGAGGAGTTGCCAATCCTCTTCCTATCGATATAGCCTGCGAGATGGGTGCCGGGCTGACAATCGCCGTGAACCTGCATCCAATGGTACGGATCAAGAGCGCCAAGAAGAATGTTAAAGAGCCGGGGAAAGAAAGTCCGAAAAAAGATAAGGAGAATAAAACCCGGTTTGACATTTTTATTGAAAAGGCCAGATCCATTGCCAATATAAGGACCGATACCCTTATCAACACGGTGATCAGCGCTATGGGAAAAATACAGGGAGGCGAGAACCTTCCGAATATTCTTGAAGTAATATCCCAGTCAATTGATATTATGGGTTATACCAATTCAAAACAGATGCTCGAGTACAATCCGCCGACTGTGCTTATCGAGCCTAATCTTGTCCATTTCAACCAGCTGGATTTTAACCGCATGGAGGAAGCTTTCGGGGAAGGGATAAGGGCCTGCGAATTCGAAAAGGACAATCTTATAAGCAAAGTAAGGGCCATGACTAAACGTATGGCCGCTCTCTGACCAGCTTGATTTTATTGAAACCTTTCTTTATCATATACGAATTATCTTACGGAGCAACACTATGAATTCGACGGAAATCAGAAAGGGGTTTCTTGATTTTTTCAGGAGCAGGGGGCATATCATTGTGCAGAGCGCCTCTCTTGTTCCGGATAACGATCCTACCCTTTTATTCACAAACGCAGGAATGAACCAGTTCAAGGATATATTTCTCGATACGGGGAAAAGGGAATACACCAGGGCAGCCGACACCCAGAAATGCATGCGTGTTTCAGGAAAGCATAACGACCTGGAGGATGTTGGTAAAGACAGCTATCACCATACTTTTTTCGAGATGCTGGGGAACTGGTCCTTCGGGGATTATTATAAAAAAGAAATTATTTCATGGGCATGGGAGCTGCTGACGGAGGTCTGGAAGCTTCCCAAGTCAAAATTATACGCCACTGTTCATAACACGGACGATGAGGCTTTCGAATTCTGGGGAACCCGGACGGATATTGCGAAGGATCATATTCTTAAATTCGGGGACAAGGAAAATTTCTGGGAAATGGGAGCTGCCGGCCCATGCGGGCCCTGTTCCGAGATCCATATCGACCGGGGTGAGCAGGCCTGTGATAAAAAGGATGTAAAGGGACATAAATGCGCTGTAAATGCCGGCTGCGCCAGATATATCGAACTGTGGAACCTTGTTTTTATCCAGTATAACCGCGGGGAAGGTGGAAAGCTTTATCCGCTGCCCAAAAAGCATGTCGATACGGGAATGGGTTTCGAGAGGATAGTTTCGGTAATCCAGAACAAGCTTTCAAATTATGATACCGATCTTTTCGGGCCGATCATCGCTAAAATCGAGGAATTATGCGGCTGCAAATATGAAGCGCAGACGGGGATGCCTGTAAGGGTCATAGCGGATCATATCAGGGCGCTGACTTTTGCGATGGCCGACGGAGTTATGCCTTCCAATGAAGGAAGAGGATATGTTATCAGAAAAATCCTGAGAAGGGCTATACGTTACGGCAGAAAACTGTCGTTCACCGAACCTTTTCTCAACAGGATAGTGGACACCGTTATATCAGTAATGGGAAACTCCTTTCCGGAAATAGTCGAAAGGGCCGAAATGATAAAATCCCTGATATTCTCGGAGGAAGAATCGTTTTTGAAAACCGTGAACAGGGGTCTGGACAGGTTAAACGACATTGTTGAGATAACTAAAAAGAAAAATAAAAAAGTTATTGGCGGAGAAGACCTGTTCATGCTTTATGATTCACTCGGGCTGCCGGTAGATTTTATTCAGCAGGTTGCAGAGGATGAAAAGCTTTCAATCGATATGGATGGATTCAAAGAACTCATGGAAAAACAAAAGGAAAGGGCCAGGGCAAGCTGGAAGGGAGAGGCATTCGATTTCAGCGTTATTTCCGGCGCCGCAGTGGAAACCAAGTACACAGGGGAAGAAAGCTCAGAAGATAAAGGCGTTATCCAGATTATTGTCATGGGCGGGAAAATGGTAAAAACCGCTTCTGATGGCGACGATATTGTATTTGTCTCCGACAAAAGCCCTTTTTATCCCGAAAAAGGCGGGCAGGTAGGCGATACGGGCATAGCCATATCCGGAGAAACCGGGATAGAGATAAGAAACACTAAGGTGTATGAAAATACTATACTCCATTATGCTCATATCAACAAGGGAAAATTGAAGCAGGGAGATGAAATTTCCCTCATTCCCGATATGGAAAAAAAGCAGGCCACGGCCAGGAACCATACTGCCACTCATATAATACACAAGGCGTTAAGAAACACCGTCGGAGAACATGCCGCACAGGCCGGTTCATTAGTAGGCCCCGAAAGGCTGCGTTTCGATTTTACCCATTCCAGGGCTCTTACAAGGGAAGAAATAGAAAATATTGAAAATGAGGCGAACAGGATAGTGCTTCAGAACCTGCCGGTGAATATCACTAAAATGAACAAGCAGGAAGCTGTAAAAAGCGGGGCGGTCGCCATTTTCGAGGAAAAATACGGTGAAGTCGTCAGAGTTGTCGAAGTGAAGGGTTATTCGAAGGAACTTTGCGGAGGCACTCATGTAGGCAGGAGCGGCGATATAGGTCTTATAAAAATCGTATCGGAAACCTCCATTTCGGCCGGCACAAGAAGGCTCGAGGCTGTTACAGGCCTTAATTCCCTTGAATCCTACCGCGAATATTATTACAGGGTAAAGGAGATAGCCGGTATTCTGAATACGGATGAAATCAAGCTTTTAGACAGGGTTAATGCACAGAGCGATGCCCTCAGGGATAAAGATAGGGAAATAGAGGCGTTGAAAAAGGCAGCAGCTAAGGCGGACGTAGAGAATTTGATTGGAAACGCGGTTATGATCGGCGGGGCAAAGGTTATTATTGCAAAGACCGATATGGATCCGGAAACCATGATAAACGTTTCGGATGAATTTAAATCTAAAGACCTCGGTATCATGTACCTGATTTCAGCCGTTTCCTCCAATAAAGTCGTTATCACTGTCAGCAGTTCCAAAGCATATTCGGTGAAGATAAAGGCCGGAGACCTGGCCCGTGAAACAGCGAAGATCGTGGGAGGGAACGGCGGCGGAAGGCCGGATTTTGCGCAGGCCGGCGGGAAGGATCCTTCGAAAATGGAAGAAGCTCTGAAAATGGCGAGGGAAATGATAGAGAAGGCTCTTAAATAATCCTTTTGAAAATCATGATAAAATTTTCCGCTGAAGCTATCGCCAGATATGCTATACATGCACAGGATACGGCAAGCATGGTATATCCTTCGTAGTCCGGGAAAAAAGCCCTTGCCCCGCAGAATACAGCTATCGCGGACATGCATAGAAAGCCGGATGCGGAGCCGAATTTCGTATAGATTATAGATTTATTCAAAAGGCAGTTCACTGAATAAGCTGCAAACGACAGCAGTACCATGACCGGGATTGATAAGGGCAGGGCCCCGGTAAAAAAAAAGAAAGAAAAAAGGGAAATTACCACTATAAAATCTGCGAGGCTGTCGAATATCCCCCCCGCTTTACTAACGGAATCGAGAAGCCTGGCGAAAAATCCATCAGCTATATCCGTTGTAATTATCACAATCACAATAACCAAAGCCGCCACATGCTTGTGATATGTTTCGAAGTATATGAAAAAAGGTATGAGAACAACCCTCAGACCGGTGATGGAATTCACCATGAAAAGCAGCAGAGCCCCTGTCCGGCCATTCCTGGATGCCATTAAGATTTATTTCAACGATTTTTCTATCTCATCCGCCAGTTTATTTAATTCGTCATTGTTATGGACGGCTTCCATGCTGCTGAATTTAGCGCTTCCGATAACCGAGGCGCCCTGCTTTTCAAGCTCAGAAGCGGTTTTCTCGACATCGCCTGAAGTATGAGCTCCGCGTGAAATAACAATAAAGCTCTTTACTCCATTCATGCCGGTATTTGTGATATATTTCTCAAGAGGCGGACGGATTGTGCTGTAATATGAGGGTGAAGCAAATCCTACAGCAGAAGCTTTTGTCAGATCAATCTTGAGGTCTTTATTAACGCAGTAGAGAACTGTTTTATATCCGTCTTTTTCGAGGCGTCCAGCTAATTTTGTGAGGATCGAGCTGATAAAGTGTGAACCGCCGGGATGATAAACAATAAATATCGGTTTATTGACGGTATCGCCGCCGATCGTTATTGCGGGCACATTCTTTTCCATGTCCGCGAATTCGCCTATCCATAGCTCTGTAATGACCGGAATGGATATCAATACAAGCACATAAAATATTAGGAGAAGCGCTGCGCCGGGAATGCCGGTTTTTCCGGTTTTATTATGAACATAAATTGCGGCCCAGTAAAATACGGCTGCAATAAGGGGGATAGCTTTGACGCCTGCTGGCATTATGTTTCCGATGCCGGTAACAAGGGTTGATATGAAACCGAGGAGCAATAGCACAGTAACCGTTATTTTTAACAGCATAAATTCCTCCCTATTTTAACATATTCTGAATTTCAAGAGCTGTCTTTTTAATCCGCTCATTCACTGCGCCGGGTTTTTCCATGCTGCCGAATTTAGCGCTTCCGATAATCGAACCGCCCTGTTTTTCGATCTCTCCGGCTGCTGCGGCAATTTCGCCCCTGTCATCCGGGCCGCCTGAAGTAAGTATAATAAAACTCCTGACACCTTTCAAATTATTTTTCCTGATGAAATTTATAACAGGCGGCCGTATCTTTCCTCCGTAGATCGGGGATGCGAAACCGACGGCTGCAGCTCCTTTCAAATCGATAGCAAGGTCTTTGTTCGCGCAGTATAGTATGGTTTTATAACCCGACTGGGACATCTGTCCTGCGAATCCGTTAATAATGTTAGTAAGAACAGGTGTTATTCCCGAGTGGTAAATTATATAGACGGTTTTATCCGCCGGTCCTTCACCGACCGTAACAGCAGGAATATGTTTTTCCATGTCGCCTATATCGCCCATCCAGACCATAATAGTTGTCGGGATCGTAAGGAATATAAGGAAATAAAAAATAATCAGGAGCAAAACGCCCGCGAATCCTGTTTTTCCGGAGAAATGGTGTATGGCAATCACTGCCCAGTAAACAAGCGCTGCAAGCAAGGGGATGATTTTAAAGGCAGGCGGCATTAATTTGCCGATTCCGGTAATAAACATGGATGCAGAGCAGGCAAACAGCAGCAAGGTTACTATTATATGGAAATACATCTTCGCCCTCCCGGTTATTTGTTCTTAAAATCGAATATATGTCCCAGGACTTTTTTACCCGCCCTGGCGAAATACATAAGATCCCCTAAATCCCTCATGCTGAGCAATTTCCTGGCCAGGAATTCAGGATTGAAAGACACGCTGTAAAGCCCCTGGACTAATTTCATGAGGTTTTCGCCGCCTATTGGGGATTTCATTACGGGACCGCGCATGTCGAACATGTCCCAGTCGTTTGTATTCAGCCAGCCGTTTTCTTTACATTCGTCGAAAAGCGGAGTTCCCGGATAAGGTATTACTATGGTAGCCTGCATTGTATAAGCATAATTTTTTATCAGAAGGTCCTTTCCCATTTTCAGAGTCCTCTCCGCGTCCTGCCCGGTTTCCCATGGATAGCCGAACATGATTGTGATATGAGGGTATAGCCCGGCCTTGCGGAGCATTTTTACGTTTGTAATCATTTCATCAATGGTTTCGCCCTTTTTAATCCTGTCGAGGGTCGCCTGGTTTCCCGATTCGATACCCACTAAAATCAGGCGGAAACCGGCCTTCTTCATAAGAACTGCGTCTTCCTTCGTTATCGAAGATCCGAGACGCATATTGCAGTCAATGCTTATTTTTTTGTTATAACCCCGGTTTATCATGCCTTCGCAGAATTCCCTGAGCCAGTCTCCGACAGGAAATGTGCCTGTATCGTCCATTATCTCTTTTACGGAATATTTTTCAACGAGCATGCCTATTTCGTCAAGAAGGTTCGAAGGTTTCCTTTTATTGAAACTCGGGAAAAGCGTTGTCCATGAACAGAAAGTGCACTGGTGGTACCAGCAGTCCCTGCCTGCCATAGTATAGGCGCCCGGAGTCTTTTTATAGTTTCCGTTATTGAAGGCGTAAAGTTCCCACCTCGTTAGGTCCCTGTCTATCATGGGAAGATCGTCAAGGCTGTATTTCCTTTCGAATCTGCCGCTGTTCAAAACCTCTCCCTTGCCGTTCTTCCAGTAAATCCCCGGTTCCGGCGGCGAATTTTTTGTTAAAAAATCTGCAAGCGACAGAAGGAGAAAATCATAATCTCCCCCTGTAATAATATAGTCGGTTTTTGAGTTTTCAAATGTTTCGAGGGGCATAGCGCTTACATGGTCGCCCATGAGTACTATCTTGAGATCGGGAAACTCCGCTTTCAAATCATTTATTATTTTCCAGTGTTTTTTAACAACAGGCGTCTTTGTTTCAAAAACGATAAGATCGGGCCCGTCCTTCCCTGTTATCCTGCTTCTCCATTGACCGTATGTTAAACCCTCGGCGATAGCGTCATCCCAGATTACATTGTAACCCCTGCTCTTCAGCAGCGTTGCAGCGCTTGCAGGAACTACCGGATATATGAAAGTAGGTTCGTTAAACCACTGGAACTGCCTGTTTTGAGTCAGAAGGGCTATGCCCTTTCCGCTGTCTAATGGGGGATAGGAAATCGATATTTTCATTAATTTACCTCTTAAGCCCGGTTGTAAAAATAAAACCCCGGAGGAAATTGAATCCGTATACAAGGTGGGTTAAAAATACGCCGGCCAATGTCCAGAATGTTTCAAGTATCCCCGGTTTTAACGCGAAAATTACATCGATAAGGAAATATACTGCCATTACAAGCCAGTAAACCAGGGCGGCCAGGGTGGAAAAGGGGGCGGTCAGGAAGCCTGCAACGGTGAATATAAGAAAGAATGATGGAACGAAATATTTTAATTTAAAGGATGTTTCCGGATATGTTTTTGCAAAATAACCCCTGTGGCGTGCATAATTGGCTACCTGCCTGAAATGGTTCGGGAAAAGGTCTCTTCTGTGGTGGTAGACAAGGATATCTGGAGAATATAGTATCCTGAAGCCTAATTTTTTTATCTCAAGGCATAATTTAGTGTCTTCTCCGGGGTAAAATGTTGAATCGAATCCGCCCGCTTTCTCGAAAATATCCTTCCTGACTAACAGGTTAACCGAGGGCAGATCGTATTCCTCTTGAACGGAGCCGACCGGAATATACCTTTTCCTCTCGTTAAAACTTGTCAGAAAAGATTCGAAGACATCTCCCGATAATTTTTTCCAGAATGGTTCCCCGGGGGGAGTTATCGCCGGTCCGCCGACAGCGGCAACATTTGTATCCTTGAATAAGGCTGCGGCGTTCGCGAGCCAGTCTGCCCGAGGGTATGCGTCGTCGTCGATAAAAGCGAGTATACTGCCCGATGCATGTTTTGCCCCCAGGTCCCTTTTTTCAGCCGGGCCGACTTTACCGCTTGGAATCACAAGTATCGGAAGGGTGTTTGACAATATTTCCTTCTCCTCGAAATCGGGGAGAATTATTATTTCGAAATTGCCGGAGGCAGCAAGCTTTTCGTAATGTTCTATGCTTTCGCGTATGTAATCATTAAATCCCGGCAAAGGAATTATAATTGAAATAAGCGGTGTATTACTCTTTTTCTTAGGCAAGCGGCACTCTCCGAATACAGGATGTTGGATTATTCTAACATAAAAAATATGATAAAACAATTAAAAAACCCCGCCCTTTTTAAAGGGGCGGGGTCGCCTGATTTTCACGGGCGTTGTTTTATGCGGCTTTTAATTCGATTTTTCTGGGTTTGATAGATTCGGATTTTTCGAGTTCGATCGTTAAAATTCCGTTGCTGTATTTTGCTTCTATCCTGTCCTTGTTAATCTTTCCGCCTATCGTGAAGTCCCTTCTGTAATCAAGGACACGGAATTCCGTTGAAACGGGCTCCCAATCCTTGTCGAAGTCGCTGACTTTTCCAAGAATGGACAGTTCTTCACCGTCGCAGCTGATTTCAATCCCTTCTTTTGAAGTTCCCGGCATGTCGAGTGCGAGGATGAATTTTTCCTTTGTCTCGAAAATATCCGCGGCCGGTATCCGGTATCTGTTCTCTGTCATATAGCCTCCCTTATGCTACTTTTACATTAATTTTTTTTGTAACCGATTCGGGGCTCTTCGGTATTGTCAGGCTCAGTACGCCGTTTTTATATTCGGCGTCTATTTTATCCTGGTCGATATGCTCAGGAAGCGCAATTGTGCGGCTGAAAGATCCTCTTGTCCTTTCAATCCTCCTGTACCCCTCGACTTCTTCCTCGTGATCCTCTCCCTTCGAACCTTTGATCGTAAGGTAGCTTCCTTCAATCTCGATATCGAGATTCTTTTCATCGACTCCCGGAAGATCGGCTTTCACCATGATTTTGTCGTCCTTTTCGAAAACATCAACCCTGGGGTTCCAGTCGTTTTCGAAATATTCGTCGTCGAAAAAATGCCTGAAAAGTTCCGAAAACGCATCGCCTCTGGGACGCAGTCCGGTTCCCGGTACATTCCTGTCTCTCTGCAGTATCTTCATACAAACCTCCTAAAAAAATAATTCATATATTATATATTGCATAAATGATGCCAGAATGTATGATCTTAACATATAGCATTGAATCATATAGAAATATAATTTAATATGGGGATAAACTTATACTCTGTTAAGGAGCCTTGGTGTGTCATTATGATACGATAATTCGAGATGTGTCTTATTGACCCGGTCTATTTAGGGACAGGCTTTTTCATGAGAAATGTAAATCCGACGACAAATCTCAGGAAGTATAGGCCGAACGTAAGAACGGGATGGGCTGCAAGCCTCTTCCATTTTCCCTTTTCCGTAAACACGCAGAAAAATCTGTACAATACCCCGAATTGTTTTATTATATCGGGGTCGTTCTTCCCCCACTTCTTAATATAAGTGGCAAAGCTTTGCGAGTAATAACCCTTTTTTGTCAGATATCTGCTTAAATCGAATTCAGATTCGTTATGAAAGATCACAGCGCCGTACCGGGACGGGTCGACTCCCCTATCCCTTATAAAACCGTACAATTCCCGGACCTTCAGACCGGCGTCTGCCCTGCTTTTAGAATCAACTTCGAGAAGCTGGATTTTACCTGCGGTTTTTATTTTTTTATCCATATCCCAGTCTTCAGGCCCGCTCATACTTTCATCGAAACCCCCGGCCGATACGAAAGCGCTTTTAAGGAAAAACCTGGCGCCGTCGATGCAAGTACCGTTATAAAAGCACCTTTCAAACCTTCTTACCCGGCTGAAATAAGACTTTCCAAGGACTATTTCGGGAATATGGAGAGCCGATACGGAATTATCCTTTTTCATCTCTTCCACGCATGCCTCAATCAGGTCCGGAGAAAGCAGCATATCGGCATCGATATACATGACATATTCTCCGGATGATTTATCTATCATTCCGAAGTTTCTCTGTGCGGAACGTTCCGGCCCTTTATCGAAAACTTTTCCGGTAAATTTCAGGGCTATTTCTTTTGTACTGTCCGAAGAAAGGTTATCCACGACAATTATCTCAATATCCTTGTAGGTCTGACCCTTTATGCTTTTTAAGCATGCCTCGATATTTTTTTCTTCGTTCTTTGTTGTGATTATCACTGAGACAAGATACATTGAAAACCCCGATAAATCGAATTAGGATTCTATTATAATCCGGCGTCCGCATGTAGTCTAATATTTTTGCGGTACGTTTGACTTTTAGAAGCAATCCGGGTAAGATTTTCTTTTATAAAAAAGGAGAAAGAAAATGGCGTCTATGAAAAAATACGTTTTACTTATTTTTATTGTCCTGTCCGCCCTGTTTTTTTACAGGTCATTTACCGGGGATGCAATCCAGGGAAATAAGCAGGTAAGCGACAGCCCCCTGGGGGTAGCCCGGCATTACTCGAGGATGATAGGCAATACTACTGGGAACTGGATCGATTATGAACAGATCGGCCATACGGCAGGAAACATCCAGATCAACATGTTCACACTTTATTCATATCTGCTGCCGGTCGGTATGGTGCTCGGAGCATCATATTTTACAGCGCTGCTTTTTTCATTAATTTTCGGCTACCTCTTCTTGAGCAAGCTTAAATTGGATCCGCTGTTAGCCGTTTTCGGGTCGGCCGCCTACGCCTTTTCTCCTTCGGTGCTGAGTTATATTTATGCCGGGCACGTACAGGTGGTTTGTTCCCTTTCTTACGTTCCTGCAATATTTTATTTCCTGGCGATGGCTTTCGATCCCGAAGAGAATAAGCTGGTAAAAACCCTTGTAATGTCGGCGCTTGGCGCGATTTTTCTCGGATTGATGTTTGCCGATGAGCCTCAGAGAGGGGTATATTTTCTGATTCTTAGCGCATGTTTTGTACTTTACAGGATTTATGTCAGGAATAAATTGAGCCCGAAAGCTCTCCTCGATATGGTAAAGGCCCTGATCATACCCGCGGTATTTATGCTCGTTATTATAAGCGGTTCGGCATTTCTGCTTCAGGCTTTAAACCAGAGGATCGCCCTTCAGAGTTCATCCGTTGAAAGCGCCCAGTCAGCTGATAATGCATGGAATTTCGCCGTCAGCTATTCGATGCATCCGCTCGAGCTTATCGACAGCCTTGCTTTCGGCCTTCATGGGCAAAGTTCTCTTGAACCGGATCAGTATTACTGGGGCAGCAAGGAATTTTCATCTTCCTGCGACTCCCTGGGATTTTTCATATTGATATTTGCCCTGATGGGAAGCATAGCATATTATAAAAAGAGCTCTCTTGTAAGATTTTTTGTTTTCGGGGGGGTAATCTCCCTTCTTTTATCTTTCGGAAGATTCTGGCCCGGGATGCCGTTTTTCTGGTTGTTTTACCATCTGCCGCTGATGTCGAATTTCAGGGATCCGATAAAGATCCTGTGCGTCAGCGCATTCTGCCTCTCCATGCTTTCGGCCTTCGGGCTTAAATATTTTATTGAAAATGCGGTTCAAAACATCAAATCAGAGGGAAAGTTCTCGATTATTGAGAAAGTTACCGCAATAGCACTTTGTGCCGGAGTTATTGCGCTGGTAATAGTTATGGCCGCATCGGGGGATATCGCTCTCGGGTTCAACCTCGAGCAGAAATACGCCGGTATGGGCCAGACGATAACAGGCAACATAATCATGTCTCTCGTTCGCATGGATATATTTATCGCACTGACATTAGCGATTGCAGTTGCTTCCTCAAGGATGAAAAAATTTACCGGCCTGGCGGACGGGGCTTTGATCTCCGCTGCCTTTTTTATATTGCTGATAATCGATCTCTGGTCAATAGATCTTTACTATGTCGATAAATCCTATATAAAGATGAAAGATTTTTACGGACAGGACAATTCTGTCGCGTTCCTGAGGGACGCGGGTAAAAAGGAGCAATTCCGAGTAATAACTTCACTGATGCTGCCGGGTAAAAACGGAACCGGAAATCTTCTGATAACATCGCGTGCAAACAGGGAGCAATACCTGACTTTCTGGTTCTCCTTCTACGATATCGCTCCGATGGAAGTTGTCGCCTCTTCCGCCAAAGACCAGGAGCTCGAAAATTTTTTCAACAGCATGTTTGAAAGAAGCCGGCAAAGGCAGATCTCGAACGTCGGCGATCTTCTGAATATGAATCTTCCCCTGCTCAGGATCACCGGGGTAAAATACCTTGTGACTGACGGGTATTTATATCTTGATGGAGGATTCAGGAAAGGAGCCGTTCTGGCTGGAAGCCTTACCAACAGCACTAATTTTTCTTTTTCGTCGCTGGGCGCCAGTTATGACGGTTCACAGGGTGCGCTGTTCGAACTGACAAATTATGTCCCGAGATTGTCGTTTTTTGACAGTTTTGTAACCGTGGCCAATAATGGGGAAGCTCTTAAATACCTGTCTGACCCTGGTTTCAATTATCTCGGCGGGCTTGTTGTCAATGCGCCTGTTTCCGGCCGGGGAGACGGGACTAAAGGTTTATTTAAAAAACAGACGGTCACATCTTACAGGGACTGGGATATCAAGGCCGATGTGGAAGCCCCTCCCGCAGGAGGAGTTCTGCTATATAATATGAGGTTTGCCCCGGGCTGGAAAGCATTCATAGACGGAAAAGGCGTACCCGTGTACAGGGCTGATTATATATTGATGGCGGTATTTGTCGACGGCGGAAGCCATAAAGTTGAATTCAGGTACGATCCCGATAGAGCGACCTTCTATATTTCATTTATTACCGTAATTTCAGGATTTTTATTCGCCATAGTTTACGGGATTTTCCTCCTGTTTTCTAAAAAGGGGAAAAATTCGATGGACAGGAATGCATAAAGTTAAGTATCTTTGACATAGGATCAGGCGGCGCTTGAGTTTGTAGAATTAGGGGATAAAAAAATCACGATGTTTGATAAAATTGTTATTAAAGGTGCGAAAGAACATAATTTAAAGAACATGTCGCTGGAGATACCGAGGAATAAACTTGTAGTTTTTACGGGTGTTTCCGGGAGCGGCAAATCCTCGCTTGTTTTCGACACAATTTATGCGGAAGGCGAAAGACGATACCTGGAATCGCTTTCAACATATGCCAGGCAGTTCCTCGGCGAAATGAAAAAGCCGGATGTCGAATACATCGGCGGCCTTTCCCCGGCGATATCTATCCAGCAGCAGAGCGTCCATTCCAACCCCAGGTCCATCGTCGGGACCGTCACGGAAATTTACGATTATTTCAGGCTGCTATGGGGCACTGTAGGCACCCCTGTCTGTCCGGTCTGCGGAAGGGTTTTAACATCGGCGACAAGCGATGAGATCGTAGATTCCATAATGAAAATCACTTCCGGGACAAAGTTTATGATCATGGCCCCCGTTGTGAAGGGGAAAAAGGGGACGCATTCTGATGAACTGGAGGAATTGAGAAAAGAAGGTTTTGCCAGAGTAAGGATCAACGGAACAATCACTGAGCTGGACACAGAAATCAAACTTGATAAAAATAAAAAGCATGACATCGACATAGTGATCACAAGGCTTTCTATCGACGAAAAATACCGGACCCAGATAACAGATTCGGTGGAAACCGCTCTTCATTACGGGGACGGGCTGATGAACCTCACCTTCATTGACATAAAAGAGGAAAAAATATACTCCGAAAAGTATTACTGCCCTGAGCATAATATTAGTTTCAGCGAAATATCCCCGAGGATGTTTTCATTCAATGCCCCGTATGGGGCATGCCCGGAATGCAGCGGACTTGGCGAAAAACTCGAGTTCGATGAGGAACTGCTTGTTGATTTCGATTTAAGCATCAATGA
Source organism: uncultured Brevinematales bacterium (assembly GCA_964533855.1). Lineage (GTDB taxonomy): Bacteria > Spirochaetota > Brevinematia > Brevinematales > JAOACQ01 > CAVYGN01. Next base: position 42,510 of record CAZHNM010000005.1, on the reverse strand, counting down.
CGGAGCTCTCAAAAGCCACCCGCCAAGCCAGGGGCACTGGCTGAGTTTCCTCAGGGCCCTGGCTGATAAACATGGATTTTCCCTTGACGTACCGTATAAAGAGCTTTCTAAAAATATCAGAAACCTGATCATGAACGGTGATTCAGATAAAGTTGAAATACATTACACAAGCGACAGGTTCGATTTCAAGACTATGTCGCAGTACGAGGGCGTGATACCTAATCTTAAAAGGCGCTATTTTGACACACAGTCTCCCGATATGAGGGAATGGCTCGAACAGTACATGGAAGCCGTGAGATGTCCTGTCTGCAGCGGGGAAAGGCTTAAAAAGGAAAGCCTCTCGGTTCTTGTTTCGGGGAAAAATATTATGGATGTCACGAAAATGAATGTGGCGGCGTCATTTGAATTTATTACAGGCCTGGGCAGCGTCCTTGGTAAAAGCGAGATGATAATCGCGGAACGCGTTATCAAGGAAATAGAAAAGAGGCTCCAGTTTATAATCGATGTCGGCCTCGATTATATAACCCTCGACAGGAAGGTCAGCACGATCTCGGGCGGTGAATTCCAGCGGATAAGGCTTGCATCGCAGATCGGCTCGGGCCTGATGGGTGTTCTTTATGTTCTCGACGAGCCGACAATAGGCCTCCATGCCAGGGATACGGACCGCCTGATTTTAAGCCTCGAAAAGCTAAGGGACGCGGGAAATACTGTCCTGGTAGTGGAGCATGACGAGGAAACTATCTCCAGGGCGGACTGGGTTGTCGATATCGGTCCGGGTGCAGGCATTTACGGGGGTAAGCTTGTAGCTGAAGGGACATTCGAACAGATCCGGAAGAATAAAAATTCTCTCACCGGACGGTATCTTTCAGGGGATTTATTTGTAGCCATACCGGAAAAAAGGAGAAAGGGAAGCGGCAAGTTTATCAGCATTTGCGGGGCCGGGGAACATAACCTTAAAAATATCGACGTAGATTTTCCGCTCGGAAAGTTTACAGCAGTCACCGGGGTCAGCGGGTCGGGAAAATCCACCCTTGTCAACGATATTCTTTTCATGGCTCTTGCCAAATGCGTTAACAGATCCCAGCGGTGCGTTCCCGGAAAACATAAAGAGATCAGAGGTGCGGAAAATATCGATAAGATAATCGATATAGACCAGAGCCCGATAGGCAGGACTCCCAGATCAAACCCCGCGACTTACACCGGCGTTTTTACGGAGATAAGGGACCTCTTTACCGGGCTTCCTGAAGCCAAGGCGAGGGGATACAAGGCAGGAAGGTTCAGTTTCAATGTCAAGGGAGGGCGTTGCGAGGCATGCCAGGGAGACGGTTTGATACAGGTGGAAATGCATTTTCTTCCCGATGTCTACCTGACATGCGATGTATGCGGAGGTAAAAGATACAACAGGGAAACCCTGCAGATAAAGTACAAGGGAAAATCGATAGCCGACATACTTGAATTGACAATCGATGAAGCGCTAATATTTTTCGAACATATCCCATCTATTAGCAGAAAGCTCTCAGTCCTGCAAAACGTCGGCCTCGGTTATATCCATCTCGGTCAGGCGGCGACTACACTATCAGGCGGAGAAGCTCAGAGGATCAAGCTTGCAAAGGAACTCTCGAGGGCCGGGACTGGAAAAACCCTCTATATTCTCGACGAACCCACGGTAGGCCTCCATTTCGACGATGTAAAAAAACTTATAAGCGTCCTGCAGTCCCTTGTCGACAAGGGAAACTCTGTGATCGCGATCGAACATAATATGGATGTGATAAAAGTCGCAGACTGGGTGATTGACCTCGGACCTGAAGGCGGTGAAAAGGGCGGGCAGATAGTATTCGAGGGAAAGCCTGAAGATCTGCTGAAGGAAAATAAATCCTACACCGGCATATTCCTTAAAAAATATCTGCAGGAAATAAAGACTCCCGATTAGCTGAAATCTTAATGATTATATTTTAAAAAAACAGTGGATTTTTAACAGGAGATAAAATATAATATTCGGAATCGAAGAGGGGAGTTTTGTTGATGAGGGGTGGGGCGGTCAGCAGCCGTGATACGTATTATACGTTTTCTTTTTCTCCTTTTATGCTGACACTGTTTAAAGAAGATATAATCAGGCTCATCGAAATAGCGGGATCTTCAGGCCGCTGCGCATCATTCCAGATCGGCGGTTATTCTCTCGAAAATGAAATCAAAAATCCGGCCGACCTTGACAGCCTCGTTAAAAACGATGATTTTAAACGGAAGGAATACCATTCTTTTTATTTCATTATCCAGGACCCGGAAGGCCTCAAAGACAAACCTTACCTGATTCTTGATATATCCCCTTCAAGCTGCAGTCTTTATTTATCAGACTCAAATGATGCCGGCCTTAATAAAATATACGGTGAAATAAAAAGCATTATAGAACAAAGGAACAATTTCAGGATTTTCAGGAAAAGGTTTATTAATTTCATTGTTCTATTCTGCGACTTATTTTTGATCTTTTATATGTTTTTTCTTAAAGATCTGATGGAAAAAATTGTTAACAGGCAGATTCCGGACACAATTCCCCTGTTGACCCTTCTTTTAATAAATATTATATATTTAATCCCGCATGGGAAAAATAAATTCTATCTCTTCGAAAAAAAAGAGGTGAATTATTTATTCAAAAACAGGGAAAACCTGTTTCTAATAGGAGTTCTATTGGTGATTGGAATATTGATTGTCATATCGGCGGTAAATCTGATGAAAATTTAGCTAAAATGCAGCTGACGGTTTAATCGGGAGGGGATAGATGGAACAGCTTGTCAAGGATCTTGTCCAGAGTAAAAAATCCAATAATCAAAGCGCCTTCGTGAAAAAGAGGGATGGAAGGATTACCGACTTCGACGTATCAAAAATCGCAACTGCCGTGAGCAAGGCGTTCGAAGCCACAGGAGAAGGAAATTACAACCAGGCATGGGAAATTACAGCCATGGTGATCAGCAAGCTTGACGACAAGGTTGTCGAAATCGAACATATCCAGGATATGGTCGAGGACACCCTAATGAATATGGGATTCAGAAAGACGGCTAAATCATATATACTTTACCGTGCAAAAAGGAGCGAACTCAGGAATATTACAAAAACCCTTAACGAAAGCCTAAACATGATCGAGGATTATGTGCAGCTCAGGGACTGGAGGGTTAATGAAAACTCGAATATGAGCTATTCACTGCAGGGCCTTAATTCGCATGTTTCTTCGACTATAACTGCAAATTACTGGCTGACAAAGATATACACTCCCGATATCGGAGAGGCTCACAGGAACGGCGCTATTCATATCCATGATCTCGGTTCGCTTTCAGCGTATTGCGTCGGATGGGATCTTGAGCAGCTCCTGATCCAGGGTTTCGGAGGGGTCGTCGGCAAGGTTGAGAGTAAGCCGGCGAAGCATTTCAGGGCAGCCCTCGGCCAGATCGTAAATTTTTTCTATACTCTCCAGGGAGAAGCGGCGGGCGCGCAGGCTTTTTCGAATATAGACACCCTTCTTGCTCCTCTTATAAGGTATGACGGGTTGAAACAGTCTGAGGTGAAGCAGGCTATACAGGAATTCGTATTCAATCTTAATGTTCCGACAAGGACCGGCTTCCAGACGCCTTTTACGAATCTCACCTTCGATCTGATCTGTCCTTCCTATTTGAAAGATAAAGGGGTTATAGTAGGCGGCGAGATCAAGGATGAGACATATTCGGAATTCAAGCTGGAAATGGACTGGATCAACCAGGCTTTTGCTGAGGTAATTCTTGAAGGAGATGCAAAAAACAGGCCTTTCACCTTCCCCATACCCACTTACAATATTACAAAAACTTTCGACTGGGAAAATCCGGCATACAGGAAGATATGGGAAATGACAGCGAAATACGGTACGCCCTATTTCAGCAATTTTATCAATTCGGATATGAATGAAGAAGACACGAGGAGCATGTGCTGCAGGCTCAAGCTCGATAACCGTGAAGTCAGGGCCCAGCTTGACAGGATGAGCATAAAAAAGGGCGAAGAAAACATTCAGGGAAAGCGGGGCGGGCTGTTTGCCGCCAATCCTATGACCGGTTCCATCGGGGTGGTTACCATTAACCTTCCCAGGATTTCATATTGGGTAAAAACCGAAGAGGAATTTTTTGAGGCTTTCAGGCAGATGATGGTTGTCTCTAAAAATTCCCTTGAAATGAAAAGGAAAATGATAGAGGACCTTACCGACAGGGGCCTTTACCCGTATACCCGGATTTACCTGCAGGATATTAAAAAAAGAAGCGGAAAATACTGGACCAATCATTTTTCAACAATAGGGATAATAGGCATGAATGAGGCGGTTATGAACTTTCTTAAAAAGCCTTATCATACCAATGAAAGCAGGGATTTTGCATTAAGGCTGCTTGATTTTGCCATCGAGGTGCTCGAGGAATTCAAGCGGGAGACAGGCAACCTTTATAACTTGGAGGCTTCACCCGCTGAAGGCGCCAGTTTCCGCCTTGCGAAAGCCGACAAGAAGTTCTATCCTGAAATATTATCTTCCGGGACGCAGGAAGCTCCCTATTACACGAATTCAGTCCACCTGCCCGTAAACGCGACAGATGATATTTTTGAGCTGCTCGATCACCAGGACCCTCTGCAGGCAAAGTTTACAGGAGGCACTGTTATTCATATCTTCCTGGGTGAAAAAGTTGAAGATCCGGATGCCATAGCCAATATTGTTAAAACCGTGGCAAGCAGGTACCGCCTGCCCTATTTCTCAATCACGCCGACTTTTTCGATTTGCCCGGTCCATGGCTATCTTTCGGGGGAAAAGTGGGTATGCCCGCTGCCCCATACAGAAGAAGACCTGAATAAATACGGAAGATACATATAGATTTCGAGATAAATATGGGAGTAAAATTATGAAAAACGAAGAAAATAAAAAGCTGGTTATACCGACAGAGGTATATTCCAGGATCGTAGGGTATTACAGGCCGGTGCAGCACTGGAATATCGGCAAGCAGCAGGAATTCTCGGAAAGAAATACCTATGACGAAAAGCTTCTCTGCAAATAATGTTCCGTGGAATCCAGAAAGTATCGCTTATCGATTATCCCGGCCGTATCGCATCGACGTTTTTTACGGCAGGTTGCAATTTTAACTGTCCATGGTGCCATAACCGGAAACTTGTTTTTCCTGATTTATATGCGCAGATTCCGGAAATCACTGAGGATGATGCTTTTAATTACCTGCTGTCAAGGAAGGGCCTTATCCAGGGGGTATGCGTAACGGGCGGAGAACCGTCTCTCTGGGGAGAAAGGCTTGAGCTGTTTTTTAAACGGTGCAAGGAAAACGGATTTCTGACGAAACTCGATACAAACGGATATCTTCCCGGGGCCTTGAAGGGCTATCTTGACTCGAACTTTCTCGATTTTGTAGCAATGGATATAAAAAACACCTTCGGGAAATATGCCCGTACGGCAGGGCTGGATTCGATAGACACCGGCAAAATTAATGAATCGATCGATCTGATCAAACGAAGCGGCATCTCTCACCAGTTCAGGACAACTGTCGTTCCCGGCCTTGTGGACAGGGAGGAAATGGAAGCCCTGTCACTGGAAATCGGCGAAAAGATCGTGTTCCAGGAGTACCGGGCAGCAACAAGTAACGAGTAACGAGTAACAGGTAACAGGGCTCGAGTATATACTCTGCGTAATCTGCGGTTCCAGTTTTTTTACCTGAACTTTAACTGCGATTGAACGAGATAGTGTTTCAAGGCGTCTTTGAGTTCTTTGTCGTCGATTTTCGATACCGATTTCTCTATCTGGGCCATTGTTTCAGGGTCGATCTTTCCCCTGCCCCCGGGCTTAACAGGTCCGGGCCCCTTTGGTACCTCGCCGTTAAGGAACCTGATTGAATTGAAAGCCCCTGCCAGCTCTTTATCGCTGAAAAATAGTTTAACTTTATCCCTGATCTCATCCCTGTACAGCGTAAATTCCTGGATCCACGAAGGGTCATCCACATACACGTTTAACACCTTGTTGTAAACGCCCGAGGGCGACGAGTGGGCGGCCATAGCTTCGCCTACTATTATATGCCAGCTCTTCCTGAGAAGCGCGGTGAAATAATTGGTCGTGTGCAGGGATCCGCTTAAAATGCTGTTCAATCCGCTGTTCAGCCATGTAAACTTGTATTTTTTAAACATACATTATTATATTCATTAAAATGCGAAAAGGAAATCTTTCCTTATTCAGGCGATGTTGCTATCAAGACGTTTTCCGATTATAATATACCCCCTGATTACTGATTACTGATTACTCGTTACTTGTGAGGTAACTATGTGGGATATAATAGAAAAAGAAATATTGCCATTTGTCGATAAACCGGCCCGTTATATCGGCGGGGAACGGAATACAATTGTAAAGGATCACAAGGGCAAAACATCCATCGCCCTTATTTACCCGGATGTTTATGAAATTGGTATTTCAAATGTTGGGCTCAAGATCCTGTACAATATCCTGAACGCCGATAAAAATATCGTATGCGAGCGGTGCTACTCTCCATGGATGGACATGGAAAAATATTTAAGGGAAAAGAAGATTGATCTTTACTCTCTTGAATCAAAAACTCCGCTTAAAGAGTTCGATATTCTCGGATTCAGCTTTCAGTATGAACTGCTTTATACTAATTTCCTTAATATTCTCGATATGTCCGGCATACCTTTATATTCAAAGGACAGGGCTTCCGGAGATTATCCGGTTATCATAGGGGGAGGCCCGGTTTCAGGAAATCTTGAACCGGCGGCGCATTTTCTCGATGCGGTTTGTATCGGGGACGGCGAGAGCAGGATAGTTGAAATGACAAGGACAGTGGGCAGGTGCAGGAAAGAGGGGGCCGGAAGGGATGAAGTGCTGCTGGAGCTTGCTAAGATAGAAGGCGTATATGTGCCCGCGCTGTATAGTGAAAAAGAGGAAAAGGGCGGCTACGTCATTCCCGTAGGAAATAAAGTAAAAAGATACAGCGAACCCGACCTTGATAAAATTTCATATGTTACCGCCCAGATCCTGCCGCATATCCAGGCTGTGCAGGACAGGGGTGTTCTTGAAGTGGCAAGAGGCTGCGGCAGGAGCTGCAGGTTTTGCCAGGCAGGTGTTTATTACAGGCCTCCCAGGGAAAGGTCGGTAAAACAGCTGATGAAGCTTTCAAGGGAAATTATAAAAAATACAGGCTACAGGGAAATTTCACTCGTTTCGCTTTCTATAAGCGATTACTCTGAATTGACAGGGCTGATCGGGGCTATGGACAGGCAGATGGCTCCGCATGGGGTTTCATTTTCTCTTCCAAGTCTCAGAATAGACTCATTTTCTCTCGAATTAGCTCAGAAAGTTAAAGAGATCAGGAAAAGCGGGCTTACTTTCGCGGTGGAAGGAGGAACGCAGAAATTGAGGGATTCTATAAACAAAAATGTCACAGAAGAAGAACTCGTCAAGGTTACAAGAATTGCCAAAGATTTAGGATGGAAAGGCGTTAAACTTTATTTCATGATAGGGCTTTGTTCGCTGACTAAAGGGGATGAGATCAGGGAAATTGAAGATCTTGTGATGAGGCTTGACTCGGCAGTCAGGGGAATGCAGATGACCATCTCCGTTGCCTTATTCATACCCAGGCCGCAGACTCCTTTTCAATGGAACGCTCAGATGGCTTCGGGCGATGCCCTTGAGGATTTTAACGATATGATAAGGTATTTTAAGAAAAAGAAAAATATAAATATCCGTTTTAACGATCCTGAAATGGGCGAGCTTGAAGGAATTCTCTGCAAGGGAGACAGGAGGCTGTCGAAAGTTATTGAGAACGCGTTCAGGAAGGGGGCGAGGTTCGACGGATGGGGAGATAAATTCAACCGGGGAATCTGGAATTCCGCCTTCAGGGAAGAGGGTATAGACCCTTCTTTTTACCTGAAGGAGAAGGAAAAAGACATGGTCTTACCCTGGGATTATATCAACCCGGGTGTTACGAAAAAATACCTGCTCAAGGAAAATGAGAAAGCTTTGCAGGGAAGCTCAACGGGCACATGCTCCGATAAATGCGCCAATTACTGCGGGAATTGCGATTTTAAAAAAAACAAACCTGTGTTTGCGGCAAAAACTTTCCAGGGGGAAATTAAACCGGATAAAAAATTTTTAAGCAGGATCAGGCTTGATGGCATTCCCGGATTTGTATGCAGAATATTGTACTCGAAGACTGGCAACATGAAATATATAGGGCCTATCGATCTTGAGGAAGTTTTTGAAAGGGCCTTTGTCCGTGCGAATATCCCGGTGGTTTATACAAGGGGGTTCAATCCCCATATAAGGATTGAAATGGGCTGGGCTCTTCCCGTCGGGCTTTCAAGCCTTTATGAGATAGCGGAGATTGAGCTTTCATCGAAAATCCCGGATAAGAAGTTTGAAAATATTCTTAACGGGGAATTGCCCCTTGGGCTCAGGGTTATCAAAAGTAAAATAAATAAAATGCCCTGCCAGAAATTCACAAAGATCTGCCGGGAGCATATAGTTGTATTTTCCTTCAACCTTAAAGCAGACAAAAAAGATCTATTGAAAAAAGCGGAAGGTATGGGCGAATATATGAAGGAAGGTATGAAAGAAGAAAAAATGATAAATTTAAAAGAATTTTTTAAAAGCATCGAATTTTCTGATTCGAGAGTTTATATCGCCTTCATTCAAAGACAGGGCGGAGCACGTATTAAGGATTTTATCAATTATTTTACAGGATACGACGCCAGAATGGCTATGACGCTGGATCTTCTTGTCGAGAAAAGAATTATCATTTCAGGCGAGGGTGAAAAAGGGCTCTTTGATATCAAGACTCCCCGGGATTAAAAAAATATTTCAAGATTTCATAGGAATTTTGCCGATTTAGTTGTATATATTATATCAAAAGGATAAATATAATAAATACTGGAAAAAATAAGAAGCGATAGATCAAAGCTAATCAAAAGACATTGTAACATTTCAACCGGTTTTCTTTTTCAAGCATTTGCGGAGCTTTTGTTGATTGCTATTAACCATCCAGTATTTTGAAAATGGAGAAAAGGCATTGATACCGCCGGAAGTCATAGGAAATATCCTGGACCGGGTTTCTATAATCGAGGTAATCGGCAAATATACTGAGATAAAGAAAAGCGGGAGGAATTACCTGGCGTTATGCCCTTTCCATCAGGAAAAAACCCCGTCGTTTTCAATCAGCGAGGAGAAAAGGCTTTATCATTGTTTCGGATGCGGAGCTTCCGGCAACACTTTGCATTTTCTCATGGAGTACAGGAAACTCGGGTTTATTGAAGCCCTGCAGGAACTTGCTAAAATGGCAGCAATCGATCTTTCCTCATATTCGGATGAAAAAGACTACAGGGCTGCCGGTGAAAAAGACATACTGCTTAAAATAAATAAAGAGTCCATGCTGCATTTTCACAAATCGCTGATGGAATCGCCCGAAGCAAAGGGCGCCAGGGATTATTTAAACAAAAGGAAACTTACGGAAGAAACTATAAAAGAATTTCGAATCGGTTTCGGCGGGAGCAGCTGGAACAGCCTGGCAGCCTTTTTAAAGGGAAAAGGCTATGGCGATGAATTGATAATTAAATCCGGAGTGGCATGCCAGGGGAACGACGGGCTTTTTGACAGGTTCAAGGGCAGGGTAATTTTTCCGATTTTCGACAGGGATGGAAATACCGTCGGTTTCGGAGGCAGGATCCTTTCAGACGACAAGAGCCAGGCCAAATACCTCAACAGTCCGGAAAGTCCGGTTTTTCACAAGGGCGGTCTTCTTTTTGCCCTTAATTTCGCAAGGGATGAAATAATTAAGAAGAAAGAGGCTCTTATTGTCGAAGGGTACATGGACGTAATAGCATTGCACCAGCATGGTATCAGGAACGCCGTAGCGCCTCTCGGCACGGCCCTTACTGAAAACCAGCTGACGATTTTAAAAAGGTATGCAGACGGAGTCGTTTTCGTTTTCGACGGAGATGATGCGGGGATTACAGCCGCCAACAGGGCTCTCGATGTTGCCGGAGACAGCCAGCTCAGTCAGACGGTTGTGATTTTACCGGGCAAGCAGGATCCCTATGATTATGCAATGGAGAAAGGCAGGGATGCTTTTTTAAAATACACCGGTTCTAAAAGGCTTTTGCCGATTGATTTCAAGATAAGGTATTTCGCAAGGAAAATCGACGCCCGGAAGAACAAGGTGAAATTTGTTTTATCGATTTTTCCTTATATTAAAAGGGTCAAAAGCTCGATTACAAGAGAGGAATATTTAAAAAAAACAGGCGAATTCATAAATGAAAATTATTCTATAATATTATCCGAGTACCAGAATTTCATGAGAAGCGATAAAAACACAGGATCTGTGCTGAATAACTCCTCTCTAAAAACCCCGGCAGACAGTCTCGAAGCGGAATTGGTCGGAATGCTGCTGATTAAACCGGAAACGGTCAGCGAACTGTCTGAAATTTTAAAGGATAATATGTTTTCTAACAGCGAAGCCAAAAGGGTTTTTTCAAGCATAAGGGATTACCCGGACGGTGCTGTCAACACCGGAGAATTGATAGCGTCGCTCGAGAAAGGCGAGATTTTTAACAGAGTTTCGCAATATGCGCAGGCGGAGTTCAACTCTGCCGCGTTAAAGGAAACAGCATACAGGTTAAAAGCACATTATTTGAACAGGGAGATATCGAATTTATCCAGGATAATAGCTAAATTCCAGGGTGAATCGAAATTATCAGAGGTTCAGAAATATAACAAAATGCAGGAAGACCTTAAGATGGAAAGTTTTGCTGTAAATGAAAAAATAGAGGACTGCGCCAGGGAAAAGGAACTTTCTGAATAAAAATCAATCACAGGAGGATGACGTAATGTTCGATGACTTGCTGGAAAATGAAGATGTAAACAAGTTGATAAAATTCGGAAAAGAAAAAGGGATGCTGACTTACGACGAGATTTTAGACCGTCTGCCGGAATCCGTAATCTCTTCACCCGAGGGTATCGACAATGTTCTTCGCCTGCTTGAAGAAAACGAAGTCAATATCGCTGATGCCTTTCTCGAGGAATTTGATGAATTTATCGAGGATTCATATGATGATATCGATTCAATTATTATAGAAAGCGAGGATGAACAATCGGACAATCCCCTGCGGATATATCTTAAGAAGATCGGAAAAATACCTCTTCTTGCACAGCCGCAGGAAATTGAAATAGCCAAGAAGATCGAGGAAGGACAGCTCAAGATCAACAGTTCCGTTTATAACGCCGGTTTTCTTGTTCCTGAAATCAACAGGATAATCGAGGATATCCTGAAGGGAAAGGGCAAGCTTTATAATTTCTTCAACCTTCCGAAAATTTATAATATTACAGCTAAAGAAAGAAAGGAAAGGATGAAGGTTATCGCCAAGGTTGCGTCTTATCTAAAAGAATTCTATAACGAAATGGAAAAAATCGATAAAGAGTGGGAGAACACAAACGAAGCGAAAAGGGCGGAATTAAAAGAAGACATCCGGATCATCAGGAAGAAATTCGTCGATGATATCAAAACAATAGATATTAATCAGAAGATACTTCTCAATGCGGCTGAAAAACTTATATTTGTGGCTGAAGAGATGGAAAGGTATGTCGATTATTTCAAGAAAGTGGAAGAGGTAAATAATATCGCTATCGGAGATCTTTACAAGCTTCAGAAACAGAACCCCACAAGCGATTCGATAAAGAGCCTTATAACGAGCATCGAGGAAAAGGAAGAAAAGATCAATGAAATAGAGACATCCTACAAGGTTTCGACAGACGAACTTGTCCACTGGTCGCATGAAATAAAAGAAGGCAAGAATATTGTCGAAGAGAGGAAGAAGGAGCTTGTCCAGGCTAATTTAAGATTGGTAGTAAGTATAGGCAAAAGGTATATAAACAGGGGCGTCCATCTTTTCGATCTGATCCAGGAAGGCAATATCGGCCTCATCAGAGCAGTTGAAAAATTTGAATACAGGAAGGGTTATAAATTTTCAACATATGCCACATGGTGGATCAGGCAGGCTATAACGCGTTCGATATCCGAACAGTCGAGGACGATCAGGGTTCCCATTCATATGATAGAACAGATAAACAAGGTTAAAAAAGCGGAAATGGATCTGACTCAAGATCTTGGCAGGCTTCCTTCAGTCGAGGAAATATCCACCAGGGTCGGCTGGGGGATCTCCAAGGTCAAGAATATTAAAAGTGTAGCAAACGACCCTGTTTCCCTTGAAACACCTGTCGGCAGGGACGAGGATTCCGCACTGGGAGATTTCATTGAAGACATCAAGGCAGCAAGTCCGCTTAATTCGACCATGAATAATATGCTCAGGGAAAAGTTAGGCGAAATCATAGATCAGCTTCCTCTGAGGGAGCAGAAAGTCCTGAGGATGCGGTTCGGCCTTGAAGACGGCTATTCTCATACACTTGAAGAAGTAGGTTATCTCTTCCAGGTGACAAGGGAAAGGATCCGCCAGATAGAAGCCAAGGCCCTGAGAAAGCTCAGAAATCCGAAACGTGTCAAAGAATTGATGGATTTCATCGATTAATTTAAAATAACCGGATGTAAATCCGTTAACAGGAGAGGTGGATGGAAGTAAAACCCTTGAAAAAGCTGAAACTTTTCGGGTTTAATAATCTTACTAAAACCCTTAGTTTTAATATGTATGATATATGTTATGCAAAGACCTCGGAACACAGGCATGCTTATATCGAGTATATAGATGAAGAGTACAATGCGGAGAGGCTTACCCATATTTTAAGCGATGTCGTCAAGATCATTGGTGCAAGAATACTCAATATTGCCAAACAGGACTTCGACCCGCAGGGTTCCAGTGTGACAATTTTAATTTCCGACAAGTCGGAGGTACCCGAAGACTTTACCGCTCCCGAAGTGCCGGGTCCTGTCCCGAATGCTGTTGTCGGGCACCTGGATAAGAGCCATATCACGGTTCATACTTTTCCGGAAAGCCATCCTGACAACGGGATAAGCACTTTCAGGGCAGATATAGATGTGGCCACATGCGGCCTTATTTCTCCGTTAAAAGCATTGAACTACCTGATCCACAGTTTTAACCCGGATATTATGATGCTCGACTACCGCGTCCGCGGTTTTACAAGAGATGTCGACGGGAAGAAATTTTTCATAGACCACAAGATAAATTCGATCCAGAATTTTATATCTGAAGAATCCCTGGACAGTTTTCATGCTGTTGATGTAAACGTATATCAGGAAAGCATTTTTCATACGAAGCTGATACTAAAGGAATTCGACCTCGATAATTATTTGTTCGGGACCGGAAAAAAGGACCTGCAGCCGGGAGAAAAGAAAAAGATCAAACAGCGTCTTAAAAAAGAGATGGCTGAAATATTCTATGGAAGAAATATTCCAAAGGTCCCGAAACTCAAGCTCAATAACCATGGCGAAGACGGCGACGACGAGAATCATTACTAACGCAGCTACCCCCCCCCGACGAAACTCAGTATTTCGAGCTTATCCCCTTCTTTCAATAATGTTTCTTTCCATGATTCCCTGCTCAGAATTTTTCCGTTATGTTCAATGGCGACTTGAGAAGGTTCGATCTTTCTATCGCGGGTTAAGAGGTCTAAAATACTGAGCTTTTCGGATATCAGGGCTCTTTCTCCGTTGATAGTCAGTTTTATCATGTCATTCCTCAAAAAGCCATGTTGAAAGGTATCTTTCACCCGTATCGCATGCGAATGTTACTATCGTTTTGCCCCTGTTCTCCTCTTTTTTCGCGATTTCAATCGCGGCCCAGACATTCGCCCCCGATGAGATCCCCATGAAGATGCCCTCTTTTTTAGCGATAAACCTGGACGTCTGCCCCGCGTCTTCATGTTTTACCTGGATGATCTCGTCGATAAGACCGGTTTTTAAGACTCCCGGAACAAATCCCGCTCCTATGCCCTGGATTTTATGAGGGCCCGGTTTTCCTCCTGAAAGGACGGGTGAATCGAAAGGTTCGACCGCTATTGTCTTAAGCTTCGGATTCCTGTTTTTTAAAACTTCAGATACGCCTGTCAGCGTGCCCCCTGTTCCAACAGCCGATATGATAATATCAACTTTGCCGCCTGTGTCCTTCCATATTTCTTCAGCAGTGGTTTTCCTGTGAATTTCCGGATTGGCGGGGTTTTCAAACTGCTGGGGCATAAATGAGTCAGGGTTTTCTTTCACAAGGTCGTTTGCCTTCTGGATCGCGCCTTTCATTCCTTCGGGTCCGGGAGTAAGCACAACCTCAGCCCCCAATGCCTTTAAGAGCTTTCTCCTTTCCAGGCTCATGGTTTCAGGCATCGTGAGTATGAGCCTGTAACCGCGGGACGCGCAGACGAAGGCTAACGCAATTCCAGTGTTGCCGCTGGTCGGCTCTATGATTAAAGTTTCAGGCTTGATCAGTCCGGCTTTTTCGCCGCTTTCAATCATCGCCAGTCCTATCCTGTCCTTAACGCTCGACATGGGATTGAAGAATTCAAGCTTCAATAATATTTCCGCCGGCAGGTCTTTGCCCGCTGCGTTGAGCCTGACAAGGGGGGTATTTCCTATAAGTTCGGTAATCGAATCGGCTATTTTCATACATCCTCCTTTTCTTATGCCTGTTAAGGTTTACAGGCTTTACCCTACTAATCATAGTGCAATACTATAATATATTTTAGATTAATTATTACCATAAGTCAAGGGTAATGCATAAAAAAATGACGGCATCATACCGGCGCCTGGCCGCCCTGGTTCCCGTTACCGTCTGGCTTGACAATTGGGAATGCCCCCCTTAAAATTAAGCGGAATTTTATTTAAAAAATGGGGGGCTTTTTTTAATGAATCCTGAATTGCCCGAATTGAACGGGGCTTATAACCCGGCGCAGTTCGAGGATGATATATATCGATCATGGCTCGACGCAGGCTACTTTAAAAGTTCTGTAAATCCGGATAAAAAACCTTACACCATCGTGATCCCGCCTCCCAACGTCACCGGTGTTCTCCATATGGGGCATGTCCTCAACAATACATTACAGGATATTTTAATACGATATCACAGGATGAACGGCTTTGAAGCATGCTGGATACCGGGTACGGATCATGCTTCCATAGCGACAGAGGCCAAGGTAGTTAAATATCTTGCTGATAAGGGCATCGATAAATTCGAGATAGGCCGCGAAAAATTCCTGGAATACGCCTGGGAATGGAAGCGGAGGTATGGCGGAATTATTATCAGCCAGCTTAAAAAAATGGGAGCCAGCTGTGACTGGGACCGTGAACGCTTTACAATGGACGACGGATTTTATAAGGCAGTAATCCATAGTTTCGTTACCCTCTATAATAAAGGCTTCATATATAAAGGTTTCAGACTGGTAAACTGGTGCCCGGTTTCAAAGTCGGCCATTTCCGACGAGGAAGTATACTACCAGGAAGTCGAGGGCAAGCTCTGGCACTTCAAGTATCCCCTGAAAGACATGGACGAATGCCTTGAAATAGCCACTACACGGCCGGAAACCATGTTCGGGGACACGGCTGTCGCAGTTAATCCGAAAGACAAGCGTTATAAGAAGTATATCGGGAAATTTGTAATCCTGCCGATCGTAAACAGGGAAATTCCGGTGATAGCAGACGAATATGTCGATATTGAATTCGGGACCGGCGTAGTGAAGATCACTCCCGCGCATGACCCCAATGACTATAATATCGGCATAGCCCATGATCTGGAATTTATTAATATTTTGAATAAAGACGCCACGATGAACAATAATGTCCCTGAAGATTTCCGCGGACTGGACAGGTTTGAAGCAAGGGAAGCTGTTGTTCAGAAAATGAAAGAGCTTAAACTTCTCGCAAAAACAGAGAATTACACCCATAAAGTAGGCTACAGCGAACGGGGTCACGTACCTATCGAGCCCTATCTCTCGGAACAGTGGTTCATGAAGATGGAAGAGCTTGTCAAACCTGCCATTGAAGCCGTGAAGAACGGCAGCATTACATTCTATCCTGAAAGATGGACAAAGACCTATTTCCACTGGCTTGAAAATGTTAAAGACTGGTGCATATCGAGGCAGTTGTGGTGGGGTCACCGGATACCTGTGTATTATTGCGATGAATGCGGTCATTACGGCGCATTTGAACAGGCTCCGGAAAAATGCCCGGAATGCGGAAGCAGGAAGCTCAGGCAGGATGAGGATGTGCTCGATACATGGGCTTCCTCCTGGTTGTGGCCTTTTGCAGTGCATAAATGGCCGGAAATCGATGGAGACCTTAAATATTATTACCCGACAGACACACTGGTTACAGCTCCCGAAATCATATTTTTCTGGGTGGCCAGGATGATAATAGCCGGGCTGGAATTTTTAAAAAAAATTCCCTTCAGCAAAGTCTATTTTACAGGCATAGTGAGAGATGACCAGGGCAGGAAAATGAGCAAATCCCTGGGTAATTCGCCCGACCCGATAGATGTTATCAGGGAATTCGGTGCCGACGCTCTCAGGTTTACAATTACAAGGCTTGCTCCTCTGGGGAATGATATTTATTACAGCAACGGGAATTGCGAACTCGGAAGGAATTTCGCCAACAAGATATGGAATGCCTCAAGGTTCATTCTTCAGAATTCTTCCGCATCTTCAGTTAAAGATATTACGGATGTAGCTCTTGACGATTTCGACAAATGGGCGCTTTCCAGATTCAATAAGACAATTAAAAAAGTCAGGAATGAAATAGAAAAATTTTATTTTAACGACTCGGCGGTAAGCCTTTATGATTTTATCTGGAGCGAATTTTGCGACTGGTACATTGAAATTTCAAAAGTCGCCATCTACAAGGGAGAGCAGTCTGAAAAAGACTCCAAGATTTCGGTCCTGCTCTATATCCTGGAAGGCAGCCTTAAACTTCTGCACCCCATTATGCCATTTATAACAGAAAAGATCCACATGAGCCTTCCCCAGCATAAAGTTTCCCTTGTTGTCGAACAATATCCCGAATATAATGAAAGCCTTGTATATGAAGAAGAGGAAGATTTAGTTTTTTCGGTGCAGAATATTATCAGCACGATACGCAACATACGGGGCGAGAATAAAATACAGCCGAATGTTATGGTGGAAGCCGTGCTCTGCGTCCAGGAGAAAAAACTTGAGAATTTTGCCGTTAAGCATCTCGGTGTAATAAATAAGCTCTCCAAGGTCGGAAAATTAGAATTCAGTTCTGCCCACAAAAAAGATCAGGACGAGGTGCTCGGTGTTGGAAAAGGTTTCGAGATATATATTTCACTCAAAGGCGTTATCGATCTTGTTAAAGAAAAAGATAAATTTGAAGCCGAACTTGCAAGAATTACGGTCCTTATCGGATCGATACAAAAAAAACTCGGGAATCCGGATTTCATTAGCAGGGCCCCTGAAACGGTAATTAACAAGGAAAAGGAAAAAATATTATTCCTGGAGGGAGAAAGAGATAAGATAATGAGAAATCTCGGGATAAAATGATAAAGTTTCATCAATTAAAAAAATGATTTGGATTTAATATGCTGGAAAAAGAAAAGTTAGAAATTGTTGATGTTAATTTTTTAAGAGAGGGTGTATTACTTTGCGGCATAGTGTATGATGAAACCGGCAATATGCTCTGGCCTGCGAGGAAAACGATAACCGCCGGATTTATCAGCAGATTAAAAGACAGGGGTATAAAAAATATTTTTTATTCAGCCCCGAGGTTCAAGGACGCTTTTAATAAACCGCCGATAATTTCAGAAGAGACCAAAATTTTTGCCCTGGATACGATTGAGGAAATCGGGCACCAGGTCAGGTATGGAAAACTTAAGGATTTGAATGCGGCCAGGAGAACAGTTGAGAGGTTTCTGGGGGAAATAAAATCTCACCCCGAGAATTTTTTAAACCTGATGGTTCTTAAGGACTATGATTCCTACACGTTTTATCATTCGATCAATGTCGGCCTGTTATCCGTTTTTCTTACAAAAAAGCTTGGATTTAACGATATTTTTGCCCTTGATGTGGGGCTGGGGGGATTCCTTCATGACATAGGGAAAATCCTTGTGCCGAGCAAAATTGTAAACAAAAACGGGACTCTGACTGCCGAAGAATTCAAGGAAATGAAAAAGCATCCTATTTATGGTTATAACCTGATAAGAGAAGATACGACCCTGAGTAATTATATTAAAAAAACTATTATTTACCATCATGAAAAATGGGATGGAAACGGCTACCCGATAGGCCTCAAGGATGAGGCGATCGGTAATTTTGCAGGGATCGTATCCGTCTGCGATGTCTATGATGCTCTGACAACGGAGAGGCCTTACAAACAGGCGTATTGTGTTAACGATGCCCTGATTTATATCATGCGAAACACCATGAAGCATTTCAACCCTTATGTTTCTCAAAGGTTTGTGAATGAACTTTCAAAAATGTTTGAACTCGGCTCATATTATCCGGTAGGCAGTTATGTTTACCTGAACACGGGCGAGGTAGGTTACATTATCAACAAGGATGATGAATACACCATGAGGCCGGGTATCATAATACTGAAAAACTTCCAGGGTTTTCCTCTGAGAAACCCGATAGAATCCGACCTCAAACAGGATTCTTCGAGAATAATATATAAAACAATCGACGATCCCGAAGAAATTGAAAGGCTGTCAAGCCTGTTAAGGTTCTAATTCAATCTCAGTATCTATTTTAAGCTCTTTTATCTTCCTGTGAAGGTATGTCCTTTCAATAGAGAGAGACTGGGCTGTCCTGGTGATATTATTGTTCATTCTTATAAGCCTGTTCAATATCAATTTTTTTTCAAAATCATGCTTTGCTTCTTTGAGGTCCATTGCTTCGTATTTAATATCGATAATATTTTCTTCCGAGTAAAGGAGTTTCATTACTTCTTCAGCATCGATATTCGTCTTATCATTAAGGATGATCAGCCTTTCTATGAAATTGCGGAGTTCTCTGACATTGCCCGGCCAATTTCTGTTTTCAAGCAGATGCATTGCAGCTTTTGAAAGTGAAACTGATTTACCCCTCTTTGTGGCAAGCTCATCAATGTAATATTGAATAAGAAGTTCTATATCATCCTTTCTTTCCCTGAGGGGAGGGATTAATATCGGTATTACATTCAGCCTGTAAAAAAGGTCCTGCCTGAAATTTCCCTGCCTGATTTCGTCAGTGAGGTCTTTGTTAGTGGCTGTTATGAGCCTGGCATCGACCTTGACAACATCGTTTCCGCCGACACGCTCTATTTCCTTTTCCTGAACGGCTCTTAGTACTTTTGCCTGTGCAGCGAGGCTTAGATCACCTATTTCATCAAGGAAAAGAGTTCCCCTGTGAGCGCTTTCGAATTTGCCTTTTTTCTGGCGGAAAGCGCCTGTGAAAGCCCCTTTTTCATGCCCGAATAATTCCGACTCTATGAGTGTTTCAGGAATTGCGGCGCAGTTTATGCCGATGAAAGGAAAATCTTTTCTTAAAGAATAACTATGGATCATTCTTGCTACAAGTTCTTTGCCTGTGCCGTTTTCTCCGGTGATCAGCACCGAGGCGTCGCTTTGAGCTATCTGAGGAAGCTTTGCCATTATTTCCTGGATTCCCCGGCTTTTGCCGATAAACTGAACAGGTTCAATCTTCGATTTGAGGTTCATATTTTCCATCTGCAGCTCTTTGAATTTGACCGCGTTCCGGATTGAATTCAGGATCCTTTCGAATGCGAGCGGCTTTTCAAGGAAATCATACGCGCCCTTTTTCATGGCTTCCACGGCCATTTTGATATCCCCATGGCCGGATATGATAAGCGCCGGAATTAGAGGAAATTCACTGTGAATGTAATCGAGAACATCCATTCCCCCCTTCTTGGGCAGCATAACATCGAGCAGAACTGCATCTATGTCTTCATACATGATTTTTTTAACAGCTTCCTCGCCATCGTTCGCGCTTATAACATCATATCCTTCATCGAGGAGAATATCGGAGATGGTTTCTCTTATTTTTTCTTCATCATCTACTACCAGTACTCTATATTTCATTGCCTTCCCCTTCAGTTTCCTCGCTTTTAAGCGGGATCTGTATGAAGAATGTTGTCCCATCATCACGGCTTTCAAACCAGATATCGCCGTTATGTTCGGAAATTATCCTTTCCGCTATTGCGAGTCCGATTCCGCTTCCCTGTTTTTTCGTAGTGAAATAGGGCTCGAAAATTTTATTCCTGTTTTCGGGCGGGATTCCTGAACCCTTATCGTAAACCGATATTGTCAGATATTCTTCATTTATCACTGCCTTGATCTCTACATACTTTTCAGTGGCTTCGCAGGCCTCGATCGCGTTATTGACAAGGTTTATGATAACCTGTTTCAGCTGGCTTTCATCGTATAATATGTATAATTCATTGAACGTAATATTTTTAATTATATTATACTGGGGATAAGCCCCCTGGAAAAAAACCGTAAGATCGTTCAGAGTTAAGGCGATATTTTTCTTTTCAAGTTTTAAATTAGGCAGCCTGGCGAATTTGGAAAATTCATTTACAAGCTTTTCAAGCCTTTTTGTTTCACTTATTATTGTAGCGGTAGTTTTATCTAAAATATCCTTGAATTCCTGCGGCTTGAATTCGTATGAATAAAGCAGTCTCTCGGCTGAAAGTTTAATAGGAGTCAGAGGGTTTTTGACTTCATGTGCCAGTCTCCGGGCCATTTCCTGCCAAGCCTCGATCCTTTCCATTCTCTGTATCTGCTGGTATGCGAATTTCAGCCGTGTAGCCATGGAATTAAAGTGAAAGGCTAAATCTCCGATCTCGTCCTGTGACCTGACTTTGACTTTATAATCCAGGTTTTTTTCTGAAATTATTTTTATGCCCTTTGCGATTTCTTCAATCGGAACAGTTATGTTTTTTGCAACAGCAAGGCTCACGAAGAATACTCCAATAAGAATAGGCACAGCTAATATAAATATTGCTAATATGGAAACGGGAAGGATATATTTTTTTGTATCCCTGAGCTTGGTGATGGAATTGAGGTTGTAATCAAGCGTTTTAATAGAATCCGAGAGAACCTTTTCGGTATACGCGCAGTAATATAGATCCTTGTGCTTGACAATGGTTATATTGTAGGATTCGCCTGAATAATAAATATCCGACCGGCTCTCTGAAAAATAGTTGAGAATGATATCCGGTCTCTTTTCGAGAGATCCGGAGAGGCTATAGTCCTTGTTTTTAATAAAAACGATGCGCCCGCTTTCAATACGGAATGTTACAGGGAAAAAAGACGGATATCTGGCAGTAAGGGCAATAGTTTCTGCTTCATATTTATCTTTATGCGCCCAGATTATATTCTTGTAATTATCGAGAAGATTATCGGCTATATTGCTATCCCTGTCGATAAAGGTGTTTTCGATTAAAAATATCAGGGTGAACATTAATGAGCCGAATACTAAGATAAAACTGAGCGTTGAAAGCAGGAAATATGAAGTAATTTTTCCCCTGAGTTTATATCCCCTTACGCCTTTTTTCTGGAAAAAGAACAGCATAATAAGATTGAACATCAGCCACAGGCCGGAAGAAATTGCCAGGAAAAAAACAGTTGGGACGAATATTTTAAGCGTCAGGTTCGCATGGATTGATTGAAGCCATTGATAAATAAAGTAAGATATTGTCCAGGCGATGATTATTGACAGTGAAAGAACTATATAGTTCCTTTTTTTTTTCATTTAAATTTCCATCGCTCTAGTAGAAGGAGGGCTTTATTAGTTGCGGCGGGGGCAGTTTTAGTCCTCGTCGAATTTTCTTATTTCAACAAGATCTCTGAGGGCTTCCAGCGCTTTATCTTCATCTTCGCCGGCTGCTACTATGCTCAGGATTACGCCCTTGCCGGCGGCTAATAAAAGAAGGTTCATAATGCTCTTGCAGTTAACTTCGCTGTCTTCCTTGATTACTTTAATATCGCTTTTGAATTGGCTCGCTAAATTAGCCATAAGGGATGAAGGACGTGCATGAAGACCGTACTCATTCTTGATTTCAACTTTTATTTCTTTCATTCTAATAAATACCCTTATTTTCCCTCGGAGAAGTGATTAATTTTATATCATTTTAATATTTTATACAACTTCTTTTTCCTTTTTCATAAAACTGCGGATCTTGTTATCTAATTCCTGTGCAGAATTATATCCTAATTTCCTCATTACATCCCTGTAGGCAGCGACTTCAATTAACAGAGGTATATTTCGTCCAGGGCTGACGGGAATTTCCTTTTTAGGGATCTGGATTCCCAAAATAGAATCGTATTTTTCCTCAAATCCAAGCCTGTCATATCCATAGGTGCCGTCCCACTCATGCAGATCTATAATCAGATCAAGCTTTTCCGATTTAAGTATCCGTCCTTCACCGAAATACTGGGATACGTTTATTATTCCGATTCCCCTGATCTCAAGATATGGGCCGTAATTCAGGTTTGGTTCGCCTTTCAGTTCGAAACCATGGGCTGTCCTTATTTTCTTTATCTTTACAATATCGTCGCATATGAATTTATGGCCTCTCTCGACAAGCCCGAGCACGCTTTCGCTTTTACCGATTCCGCTTTTTCCCGTGATAAGGACCCCGACATTATAGATGGACATGAAATTCCCATGAACTGTAACAAAGGGTGCGAAAACATCATCAAGAATTGTCGAAATGAGAGCGATTAGCCTTCTTGAAGTCAATTTCGATTTAAAAATAGGGATCGATTTTTCATTGCTCTTGTTGATAATATAGCGAGGAAGTGCGGAATTATGTGTAACAATGCAGAGGGGTATATCGTAATTGAAAAACATGTCGAGAGTTTCGGTTTTATTTTCTTTTACCAGTTTTTCAATAAAGGCAACCTCGCCTCTTCCTAATATCTGTATCCTTCGGCTTGCAAAACAGTCGAAAAAGCCTGCCAGCGGAAGACCAGGCCTGTTAAACTCTTCGCTGATAATCTTTTTATCCAGTCCGTCTTTACCGCTAACAACGCTGAATCCGAGTAAGTGGTCCTGATCCCTGTCGATTTCAAGCAATCTTGAAACAGGTATGCTCGATATACCGGATTTTCCATCCATATTATTTAACCATGATGATCGGTTAGTTTATCCTTCTTTTTTTTAATCTCTTTTTCAATCTTGTCTACTACAAAGTCAAACGATTCCTGCCATGTAGAGCCGGCGTCCTTTGCGAAATAAAGGTCCCTGTTTGCTGAAACCTTAAGTTCCGTTAAATACTTCCCTCTCTGCAGGTTAACGACAGTATTGATATTCATTATCTGCTTATAATAAAATTTTAATTTCTGCAGCTTTTTTTCCAGGTAATCCTTCATTTCATCGTTAATTTCGATATTTTTCCCGGTATAAGTCACAACCATAAATAAAATCCCCTTCGATTATTTGTTGATAAAGCCTTCTTTTATTTTTTCGAGTTTAACTCTCAGGATCATAATAGCTTTGGTATGAAGCTGCGATACTCTCGATTCTGTGACATTAAGAATTGTCCCGATCTCTTTGAGGGTCAGGCCCTCGTAATAATACAGGATTAAAACCTGTTTTTCTCTTTCCGGGAGATCCATCAGGCAGCGTGCAATCATTTTCTTTATTTCTTCTTTTTCGGCAGCGGCATCCGGATTATATGTATCTGAACTTTCGAGCGTATCTTCGATGGACATGGGGGCATTATCGCCGCCGTCATTTATGTACCAGTTCTCATCCATCGATACAAGCGAGTTGCCGCTTACCCTGAGAAGAAGGTTATGAAATTCCTGTATGGAAATGCCGAGAGCAACCGCTATTTCTTCATCGTTTGCCGAACGGCCTAATTTGGCTTCAAGGTCGGCAATGGTCCTCTCGATCTCTTTTGCTTTCTGCCTGACAGAACGCGGAAGCCAGTCGATAGCTCTGAGCTGATCGAAAATAGAACCTCTTATACGTGTAACCGCATAAGTTTTGAATTTTATTTCTCTTTTAGGATCGAATTTATCGATTGCATCGATAAGCCCCAGTACGCCATAGCTTACCAGGTCGAAGAATTCCACTGAACTCGGTACATTCATAGCGACTCTTCCGGCAACATACTTAACCAGCGGTGCGTATTTCTCAATAAAATAATTTCTTAGCTTTTGATTATGAGATTTTGAATAATCATCCCATAGTTCTTCCTCAGAGAGCTGGTCAAACTCTTCGTAACCTCTCATAAATGTCTCCCTCTGTTTAAGGAACTAATTTTAATTATTGTAACCCTCGCTTACAATTATATATTATTTCTTTTTTTATTACAAAAATCGTTCTTTATTATTAAGGTCAGCTCATCAGCCACAAAAAGATGCCAAGAATAAAAACAAGAGCCGCTGCAATTATCAATATAACCGTATAGATGCTCATTTTCTTTTCATCTTCGAAAATATCCTGGCCCGTATCGTCTCTTTTACCCAGGTTTAAATCGGCAGAATAATCATTGTTGTTATGGTATAACTCTTCAGCTGGTATTGATATGAATGATTTGTCGTCACCTTTCTTCCTTGTGTTTTTCCTGACATGGATGCGGATTTTTTCTCCTAAATTAAAACGGCCGTATATTCCTGGAGCGAATTCTATAATAACCAGATGCCCATGCGTCGTAGGCGACTTCTGATTGAAAACTATTCTGCCGTAAAGCTGTCCCGGGGATAAATTTTCATTATCAAAATATGCCATTACGAAATTTACTATTTCACGGTCATCATTGACCCTTACTAATAATTCGTCATAGATCTCCATCTTATCGACATCCAGCCCCCCCAGGGGAGCAAGAACCGGATCGACTTTAATATTAAGCAGGGTGATAAAATCTATTTTGAACTGCTGCTGGACTTTATAGCCGACCTGGACAGACTTTAAAAATGTCGAGAAATGGAAGATATTGGTCTGCTCGGTACTCATTTTCAAAACTATTCCTGTATCCATAAAGACCTTGGAGAGTTCGTTGATGATATATCTTTTTAAATTCACAAGGTCGAAATTTTTATGGTCTGTGAAAAAGCTTGTAAGGTAATTCATATTATCAGTATTAACTATCTGTGCTTCGGCCTTTGATGATAATTCCAGGTCGCATTGAGGATCGGTCAGGTAATCTACCATGGACTGGAAGCTGCTTTGCCAGCCGGAATCGACGCTAATCTTAGTCAGATTTGCATTGTTGGAAATTACGGAAAAAATATACTCGGGAAGTTTTGTCTGGACATTAAAGAAAAGCATTAATGCGCCGTAATACATTCTTTTATTTGATATGAATTTAGCTTTTATTACTATGATATCTTTTTCAGAAGCCTCAACAATCTTTATCGCCGCTTCCAGGTCGCCGTGCATGAAGCCGAGAAATTTCCTGGCAAAATCGGCCGGTATGCCATAATTATTTGTTAATATCTCGCTTTCTAAGGCCATTGAATTATCCTTATTCCTTATGTAGAATTGTTTTGATTGCCTTTGCTACAATTTCCGGATCTGCATTTATGACCTTATTTTTTAATTTAAATGAGACTTTGCCGTCCTGTCCTGCATGGCTCATCGAATTTATATTGGTTTCTTTTCTTATCTTTTCTTCTTTGTTGATTTCATTTAATCTCGAGAAATCCTCGTGCATTTCAGAAGACGGAGCGTAATCAGGCGCAGAATCCGGAACTCCTGTACTGTCTTCCGCGGGGATCGCATCCTCATTGTCGCTGTCGCCCGATTTTGTCCCTGATTTATTGTTTTTATACATATCCTGGTATAATGCGTCAGTATTTTGGTCGGCATTTTCAGTAAGGTCTATTTTGTGTTCCTGTTTGTATTCTTCAGATACTCCCGCCATATCGATTCCTGTTGAATTTTGCCCTGCTGATCCGCCGGCTGTTTTGAAAAGGGAATTATAATCTTCTTCCGAGAGGGTTCTCTGGAAAAAATATTCAAGCCCCAAACCTAATGCGCCGAGAATAATTCCTCCTGCAATAGATTTTGTCAGAATTATTAAAATTGAAGTCCCGCTAAAAATACTCAAAATCATTGAAAACAGGAAACCAAAAAGCCCAAAAAACATAATTATTTTACTTTTTAAAAAAATCTGCATAAAATATCCTGCCGCGAACTAGGGAACATTGGGCTTATATAAGCTTAGAATGTACTATAATTATATTAAACTATATAAAAAAGTCAATATTTGGGTCTATGGGTCCTACCATGGAGGTTCAATGAAATATTTGTTAATATTTATTTCAATTTTTATCATTTATTTTATTCCAGTAAGGATTTTCGCCGCGGATGAGGGACCGACAAACAGGGTTGTCAATGTTAATGTCCTGTTCGGGCAGATGGGCATAAGCGGCACGAATTACAATACTCTTAGGCTGGAACCGGAGTTCAATTTCGAAGAGGTAAGCCTCGGGCTTATGATGAATTATGATTTTGATATAAACAACAGTTTCGTATCGACTGAATGGAATTCCTGGCAGGCGCTTTTGACTAAGGTCAAATTTTCCTTTGGCAAACAGGATGACCCGGTGTATATAAGGATCGGAGGTTTAGAAAATTTCACATTAGGGGATGGATTTATTTTTGATAATTTTACAAGCATGCTTAATTACCCTGCTGTGAATATAAACGGGGTTACCATGGATCTCAAATTTCATTATTTCGGCATCGATGCAATGGCTGATAATATCCTCCTGTGGGATATCATGGGAATCCGGGCTTATATGAGACCTTTTACCGATATGAACGGATCGGTGATATCCAACTTCGAAATAGGCCTTACTTTCGGTGATGATTTAAATAACCGGAACATGTTCCCTCCTTCTGGAATGCCTTATGCTTTCTCATATAATACAGGCACCCAGATGAGTACAATGGTTTACGGCGCCGATATAGGGACATTACTTAATGCGGATCCTGACTTTATAATCAAGGCGTATGCAGATATAGCCCATATTCAGAATATGGGTTCGGGTGAAACAGCCGGTTTTAAAGGCATTATCGCTGGGACAATACCCTTTAATGTCGCACTAAGGGTGCTCCAGCCCTCTTTCCTGCCCGAATATTTCGATATCTTTTATGAAACATCGAGGTCTTACAAATATCAAAACCTCGGCAATCTATCGAATATCAATGCCGGATGGATCGGTTCAACAGGCCTTGATTTTGTCAGTAATTCGGTTACAATAAATTTCCAGTATGAAAGCTATTTTTCAGGGGAAATAAATCCTTCCTTTCTTGTATCCTTTGAAATGACCAAAGATTTTCTGAAATTGATAGGGCTAAAATTTTCATATCTAAGACAAAACTTTGTGAATATTAATGATTTTTATATTAATGACGATGGCAATTCATCTTTTATATTCACTCTTGATTTTTATATTCTCGACACTTTGAAAATGAGCGCCGATTTTAGAGAAAATTATGAACTCTTATCGAGCGGGATGGTTTATCCTTATTCTTACGTATTAGTAAGCACATCTATTACTTTTTAATAATCCTCCGTTCCGGTTTCACCGGAACGGAAGACCTTACATGTCACGCTTCTTCTTCCTTTTTGTGATAAGGCATGAATTTCACGTCCTGAGCTACGATCTGGACGGCGCTCCGGTTCTTGCCTTCCTCGTTCTTCCAGCGCGACTGTCTGAGCTTGCCTGAAACGATAATCTTCCTTCCCTTTTTCAGGTATGTCGTGCAGATCTCAGCAAGCTTCCCCCAAACACTGATGTCAAAATAATTGACATCCTCTCCCTTTTCTCCATTTTTGAAGGTTAAGCTTGAGTTAGCGACTGCGAACTTCGAGTAAGCCAGCCCGTCCGAAGTGTATTTCAACTCCGGGTCCCTCACAACTCCTCCCTCGACTACGATTACATTTACACCGGCCTGCATATCGGACCTCCTTTAAATCTTATATTAACCTTAATACCCTTTATTCGTTAAAGAGTGTCTAAAATTTGTTAGAATAGTAATAAATATATGTAATAAATTTTAACAATCGAGAAGAAGTTAACAGTGGCGAGTGTCTAGTAAAGAGCGGATGTTTCGTCATTCATTTTTACACTTGATGCAAGGCACTATTTACTCGCTGCTTTCTTCTCGTTACTCGTTACTGATTACTGCCTGCGCTTTACTCTTTTACCGTTTCAAGATAAAATTACTGAATTCGTTTCTTTATTGGAGGGATATATGAAACCTGAAAAAAAACCGGTCATTCCGAATTTCTCTTCAGGGCCTTGCGCAAAGCGGCCAGGATATAAACTGGAAAATCTTAAAAATGCGCCGCTCGGCAGATCGCACAGGGGTTCGTTAGGCAAAGCCAGGCTTCAGAAATCGATCGAGGAAACCAAGCGAATCCTAGGGATACCCGCCGGATACCTTGTAGGAATAGTTCCTGCATCTGATACTGGGGCAATGGAAATGTCTTTGTGGTCTCTCCTGGGACCTAAAGGAGTCGATGTATTGTACTGGGAATCGTTTGGTAAAGAGTGGGCCGACGACATTCAAAAACAGCTCAAATTGCCCAATGTACGCGTTTTCCAGGCCGATTACGGCAAAATACCGGATTTTAAACAGGTAAACTTTCAAAACGATGTCGTGTTTGTCTGGAACGGCACTACCAGCGGAGTAAAGGTTCCTGACGGTAACTGGATACCCGATAACAGGGAGGGCCTTGCCATCTGTGATGCCACTTCCGCTGTATATGCCATGGATGTACCCTGGAACAAGCTCGATGTAATCACTTTTTCCTGGCAGAAAGTCCTTGGAGGAGAAGCGGCGCATGGTATTCTCGTTCTATCGCCCAGGGCGGTAAAACGTCTTGAAACATATACCCCCGCCTGGCCTTTACCCAAAATTTTCAGGATGACTAAAAAAGGCGAAGTAATGAAAGAGATATTCGAAGGTTCGACAATAAATACACCTTCAATGCTCTGCAACGAGGATTACCTCGACGCCCTCGGCTGGGCCGACAGCATAGGCGGATTGAATGGTCTTATCGCTAAATCGAATGAAAATTTAAAGACATTCGAGAATTTTGTTTCAACCCACAGCTGGTTGCATTTTCTTGCCGAAACTAAGGAGACAAGGTCAAATACCAGTGTATGTTTTAAAATAGATCTGGCAGAAGACCAGGTCAAGGCTTTTGTAAAACTGCTCGATAAGGAAGGGGCAGCTTACGATTGCGGCGCCTACCGCGACGCTCCCGCAGGCCTGCGTTTCTGGTGCGGAGCGACAGTGGAAAAATCAGATATAGAAGCTCTTCTCCCATGGCTCGAATGGGCATATGAAGAAGTCAAGGCCCCGAAATAAATTGAAGACGAAGGGAAAAAGGATCATTTTGATCGACGGGACAGGGCTGGTTTACAGGGCTTATTTTGCTTTCCTGGCCCGTCCCCTGATGACAAGCGGTGGTGAAAATACTTCCGCTTTATTCGGTTTTCTTAAAATACTTATCATGATAATCAGGGACCTCCGGCCCGATTCTATTGTCACGGCTTTCGATTTATCGAGAAAAACTTTCAGGCAGGATATTTATCCTGAATACAAGGCCCAGCGTGAGGAAACTCCCCCGGACCTGAAAAAGCAGATACCGATGGTCCTTGACACCCTTAAAATGATGAACGTTCCTGTAGTTGAACTTGAAAACTATGAGGCAGATGATATTATCGGGACCCTTTCAGAAAAATTAAAAAAAGATAATGAGATATACATCGTCTCAAGCGATAAAGATCTTCTCCAGCTTGTCGGGGGGAATGTCAGGGCGCTCAGGCCCCAGCATGGGATTAGCGAGGTCAACCTTCTCGGGGATGAAGATGTCAGGAAAAGCTTAGGGGTATATCCCTCACAGATACCCGATTACCTGGCGATTGTAGGCGATACTTCCGATAATATTCCCGGTGTGAAAGGTATAGGAGAGAAGGGAGCTTCATTGCTCCTGGCGCTCTACCATGATCTCGATGAAATTTACAGACATATCGATGATATTAAAGAGTCTCTAAGGGCAAAACTGATAGTCCAGAAAGATAACGCATACCTGAGCAGGCAGTTGGCATGCCTGAAACTGGATCTGCCCCTCGATGAAAATGAAATAGCCGTCGATCTTGATATTAACAGTTTTCTCAAACCCGCAGTAACAAAGATGCTTGAACATTACCAGCTTAATTCCCTGACGAAGGATTTAAGCAAACTCGCCGACAAAGATTTGTTCGGCACTGCTGAAAAAAGGTTTCCCGCATCCCCGGCAGAAACCCTGCCTTCTTCTGAAACCTTGCAGGCTGAAGAATTTAAGGAATTCGGCGGTGAATACAGCCTTATAACAAAAAAAGGGGAGATCCTTACCCTGATCGAAAAAATAATTTCAAAAGGATATATGTCACTCGATACTGAAACAACCTCGGCAGATTCTCATTCTGCGGGCCTTATAGGCATTTCGGTATCCCTCGAAGAGGGAAGCGGCGTTTTTATTCCAGCTCTTTATCCTGCAGGGCAGGAATTTGACTGCCAGTTCGTTATAGAAACACTCAGAAAAGTTCTGGAAAATGAAGAAATAGTAAAAATAGGTCAGAATATCAAATTCGAGATTGAAATCTTCAGGCAGTCCGGGATCACGATAAGGGGGGCCGGTTTCGATACAATGATAGCGGCTTATCTTCTCAATCCTTCTCGGGCAAGGAATAATCTTGAAAGTCTTGTTCTAGAATACCTCGGGTTCAAAAAAAAGGATTATTCTGAAGTCCTGAAAGATGTTCCGAAAAAGGGCAAAAATCTCCTCGATGTCCCGATTAAAAACCTGATAGCTTATGCATGTTCCGATTCCGATGCGGCGCTCCGGTTGAGGAATATTCTAGGACCTATGATACACAGCCATTGTCTCGATGATGTCTTTTATAAGATAGAGATACCCCTGATAAGCGTACTTGCCGAAATGGAAATCACAGGGGTTATGGTCGATACCCTGATCTTGAAAGAGCTATCCGTGAAACTCGAGGATTTGATGAAAACTCTCGAAATAGGGATATACCGTATGGCGGGTCATGAATTCAATATCAGTTCTCCGCCGCAGCTCTCCAGGGTCCTTTTTGATGAAATAGGGCTTGCTCCGGTAAAGAAAACAACCGGCGGCAAATCTTCGACAGACGAGGAGGTTCTGACTTCCCTTGCCTATATACATCCCCTCCCCGCGGAGATCCTGCAGTACAGGACTTACTCAAAGCTAAAAGGCACTTATATCGACGCATTGCCGCTGCTCATACTCGAGAGGACTGGACGCATTCATACCAGTTTCAACCAGACCATTGCGGCGACAGGCCGCCTTTCGTCCAGTGATCCGAATCTCCAGAATATTCCCGTTAGGGACCAGATAGGACGGGAGATCAGGAAAGCCTTCATAGCCGATAAGGGCAGGGTACTGATCAGCGCAGATTATTCCCAGATCGAACTCCGTGTACTGGCCCATTTCTGCAAAGATGAAAATATGCTCAAGGCCTTCAAGGAGCGCCTTGATATTCACAGACATACCGCGTCTTTGATATTCGGAGTTCCTGAAAACGAAGTTACTGAGGAAATGCGCAGGAAGGCAAAAAGCGTAAATTTTGGAATAATATACGGCCTCCAGGCCTACGGCCTTTCAAAACAGATAGGCATCACAATGGGAGAGGCAAAGGATTTTATCAATGATTATTTCAAGAGTTTTCCCGGCGTAAAATTATTTGTTGAAACAGTGCTCAAAGAAGTTAAAGACACCGGTGAAGTAAGGACGCTTTCAGGCCGTTACAGAAAATTCCCGGATCTCCTGAACAGGGAAATCAAGCAGAGCTTTTTGAATCCTTCCCAGAGAATGGCTCTAAATACGAAAATGCAGGGGAGCGCCGCAGATATAATAAAAATAGCTATGATTGAAATGCAGGATTATCTGTCGAAAAATAATCCCGGGGCCAAACTGATCCTCCAGATTCATGATGAGCTTGTCATCGAGGCTGACGAGGCCGATGCGCCCGGTTTGAAAAAGACACTCAAAGAGATAATGGAAAATGCTTATCAGCTCGAGGTCCCGCTTGTTGCGGACGTCGGATCCGGGAAAAATTGGGGCGAGGCCCATTGACGGTCATTTTTTCAGCTTCCTTTTATAAACTCTTCCTGGATATTGATCAACCAATCCTTCCATTTCCATCATAGTCAGCAGGTGATTCAGCCTTGCATATCCGATCCCTGTAAGGGCAATAAGATTGTCTATTCCACTTTCCCCCGGAGCTAATTTTTCAAGCACAATTTTATATTCAGGGGATAATCCCGACATCCCGGGACCGGACGTTCTTATTTTTTCTAAGGCGGGTCCGAGCATGTCAGCTATTATATCCATGGGATCGAGAGCAATCCTTGCTCCGAGACGGATAAGTGCATTTGATCCCCTGTTTTTTTCATCAAGGGGACTGCCCGGTATCACATAAAGCTTTTTCCCCTGTATTTTCGCATAACCGGCTGTGATCAGGGCGCCTGATTTTTGAGGGGCCTGGACAAGCAGTACTGCTTCGGCGAGTCCGCTGATAATCCTGTTTCTAATGGGAAAATGTGTTTTTAACGCCGGCATGCCGGGAGGATACTCTGAAATAATCGCTCCCCGCGAGCATATTTTATCAAAAAGAACTCTATGTTCCGCCGGATATATCCCGTCTATTCCGCATCCTAAAACAGCGGCAGTGAAACCATTATTGTTCAATGCGGTTTTATGGGCGATAAAGTCATGCCCCCTTGCCATTCCGCTGACTATCCCGATGCCATGGCTGACAAATTCTTTTGTAAAATACTCGTTTATCTGTGCGGATTCGCTGCCGGCTTCCCTGGTTCCGACGACTGCCGCTAATTTCATCTTTTGATCGATAAAGCCTTTCTGGTAGTACAGGAATGGAGGATCCGGTATTTCTTTTAGCCGGGGATGGTATAACGGATCTTCCCTGGTTATGAGGGTGATATTCTTATAAGTGCAGATCTTTTGAATATTCCGGCCCCTTTCGAGCATATTATCGAATTTGTGTTTTAATTTTATATTCTTTAATTCGAGAAATTCCATCATTTCATCGGTTTTGAGGTTAAAAAAATTCCTGAGGCTTTTATACCCTGCCATTATTTTATCGAAACGCCTGGGGCCGACAGCCTCGTTGGAGCTTAATGCCGCATAATAGACCGGGTCGTCCATTCCTGCCCTCCACCAGCCATACATGTTTGTTAATTATAAACTGATGTGTAAATGTTTTCAAACATTTTATACTGAGTTCTTGATTTTGAAACCGGCGGCCGTTAATATAATAGGAAAATATCAGCATAGTTCGCAGAGCTCGCGACGCTCGCTAAGTGCTACTAAGGGGTTGTTATGACTGTTAAGCGTTATTATACGGAAAGTTATTATACAAATACCTACCTGATTCTAAGCGGAAGCGACGCTATTCTCATCGATCCGGTGGATGATTCGGATGAGTTGAAGGAGGCTGCGAGGGGCCTCAATATTACTTATATTGTAAATACTCATGGACACTTCGACCATATAACGGGAAACGCTTATTTCAAGGCTTTGACGGGAGCTAAGATCGCGATTGGAAAAGACGATGCTGTGATGCTGCCGAGTCCCGAACTGAATCTGTCAACGGTTTTCAGCATTCCTGTCATATCCCCGGAACCCGATCTGGAATTTGTTGAAAATGATGTTCTGAAAGCCGGCGATGATACATTTTCGATATTGTTCTTCCCCGGGCATACCTCAGGGGGTATAGCTCTTTACAGCAGGGAAAAGAACATGCTCTTTTCCGGAGATTTTATCTTCCGCGATTCCATAGGCCGCATGGATTCCCCTACCGGCAGTATTGAAAAGATGAAAGAATCCCTTAAGAAGGTGATTTTAATGCCGCCCGAAACTGTAGTTTACCCCGGGCATGGCCTGCCTTTTTCACTCGGCGACTTCATAAAGGAAATTTACCCTGAAATTATTAAAGAATTATAAATGATAACATTGGATGATATTAATTATTTACTCCCCGAAGATCTGATAGCTTCGCATCCTCCGGAAAAGAGAGGCGATTCAAGGCTCTTAGCGGTTTCGAGAAAAGATAAAAGCTTTACCGATTCATACTTCCGCTGCCTGCCCGATATGATGAATCCGGGCGATTGCTTGGTAATGAACAACACCAGGGTTTTTAAAGCCCGCCTGAAGGGAAAGACCCCTGGCGGAGATAAAAATATCGAGATTCTATTAATTGAACGCCTCGATGATAAGCGGTGGATCTCTATGGTCAAGAATTCAAAGAAGATCCCTGCCGGAACCCATGTTAATTTTCATGATGAAGAAGCTGTGATTCTCGAACATGATGAGGATATGAGGATAGTGAGCTTTATGTCGGCCCTGACTTTCGATCAGATCGATAATATAGGCGAAGTCCCGCTTCCGCCTTATATAATAAAAAAGAGAAAAAGGAATTCGGAAAACGTCTTCTCGGAGGAGGACGGAAGTAGATACCAGAGCCTGCTGGCCCGCCATAACGGATCGGTGGCCGCGCCGACTGCCTCGCTTCACTTTACTGAAGAGATGCTTTCCCGTCTTAAGCAAAAGGGAATCGGGATTGCTTTTGTAACTCTCCATGTCGGACCGGGAACATTCAAGCCTGTCGATACTGATATTCCAGATGATTACAGGATACACCGGGAGTGGATGGAAGTGCCCGGAGATACGGTAAAAATCCTGCAGAAAACAAGGAAGGAAGGGGGAAGGGTCATAGCAGTCGGCACTACGGTTGTTAGGGCGCTTGAGACAATGGCAGGCTCTTATGACAGTTATGAACAATGGGAATCATACAGGGGTTCAACCCGTCTGTTTATTAAAAATGATTTCAAATTCAAGGCCACGGACGCTCTTATTACGAATTTTCACATGCCTAAATCGTCGCTGCTTCTTCTTGTCTATTCTTTCGGCGGCATGGATCTTATCAAAAAAGCCTATAAGCATGCGGTGAAGAACATGTACCGTTTTTTAAGTTACGGCGATGCGATGTTTATTTATTGACTGCTTCATGCCCTTAAGAAAAAAATATTTAATCGCTAATTGTGTTCAAATTCATTATACTTAATTATAATATCAGCTCTAAACGGAGGAAGTATGGAGGAGAATAGAAAACCGGCTGTTGCCAGTATTTTCTATCCTGACGATACCATCAACCTGAAGAGAATGATCAATCAGTTCCTTTCGAATGTTCCTGCGGAGAGTACTGATTTTTTCAAGAAAAACGCTTTTGACAATATATTCAGCATCATTGTGCCCCATGCCGGTTATATTTATTCAGGCCAGGTTGCCGCATATTCATATTCGCTGCTCAAACAAAAGGAATACGATACTGTCGTGCTTATAGGCCCGAGCCATTTTGCATATTTCGAGGGATTTGCACTGCCGTTTTACAAGAGTTTTGAAACTCCCCTCGGCAGGATCGATCTTGAACAGGACCTGTTGAATCTCCTGGTGAAAAAAAGCAATTCATTCTTCGATTTTATAAATACAGCCCATGTAAAAGAGCACAGCCTGGAGGTCCAGCTGCCTTTTCTGCAAACAATTTTAACTAATGATTTTAAAATTGTGCCGATATTAATGGGGGAGCAGTCATATAAAAATGCCAAAGAGGCCGCCGAAACCCTGTTTGAAGTATTTAAAAATTACGATAAGCATTTTCTCTTTGTAATATCCACGGACCTTTCGCATTACCATACAGACGAAGAGGCGAAGGTTATGGATAACGAATTGATTAAAACCCTGTCGGGCATGGATGCGAAAAAGCTTCTTGATGATTCGAAAGCAGGCAAAATCGAGGCATGCGGGGCGGGTCCTGCCGCCGTGGTCCTTGAATTGGCGAGATTATTTAACAGGAACAGGCTGAAAGTTCTTGTATATAAAAATTCAGGAGAGACCTCTAACGATTATGAACGGGTTGTAGGATACCTTTCAGCGGCAATCTGGTAAAGGAATTAATAATATGGAAGCCTTACTGCACTCTGATTTTTCAATGTGGATCAGAATTTTTCTAAGCGTTGTGGATATTCTCTGCGTCGCCTACCTTTTCTATTTTATTTACAAACTTTTTGAAGATACAAATTCAATCAGCATCATAAAGGGCTTTATTGCAATTATTGTTCTTTATGCGATAGCCCATTTTATGGAGCTTAAAACAGTCGAATGGATAATAAATTATCTCCTGCCGTATATTGTAATAATGGTTGTGGTCCTTTTCCAGCCGGAAATCAGGAAATTTCTGACAAGCCTCGGCCAGAGCGGTTTATCCGGCCTCCGGGGAATGTCCGCAGAAACAATCAACGAGATAGTGAAGGCTGCAGCCCTGATGTCTGAAACAAAGACGGGCGGGCTTATCATTGTAGAAAAAAATGTCGGTTTGAAACAGCTCCTCGAAGAATCGGTGCCCCTCGATGCTGCCGTTAAAGCGGAACTACTTATTTCGATATTCCACAAGGGGGGGATTCTTCACGACGGGGCGGTGCTGATAACGGGGGACAGGATACGCGCGGCAAGGATGATAATTCCTTCTGTTAAAGTTGACGCGAGGCTTAAAAAAAAGACAGGCTTCGGCACGAGGCACCTGGCCGGGATATCCGTTACCTCTGACAGTGATGCCTTCAGCATAATAATTTCCGAGGAAACAGGCACGATTTCTATTGCGAATAAAGGGAAAATTGAGAGTGATCTGACAGAAGAACAATTCATCAGGAGAATCAATGAAGTGGTCGGAGCGGAATAAGTTCATAGGTTTTTTTACATCAGACTGGCAGAAAAAATTAGTTTCTCTAATAGTTGCCGCAGTGCTCTGGTATTGGGTGAATTTTCCGGAATATGAAGAGCTTACATTTTCATCAACCATAGCGTATAAAAACCTTCCCAAGGATTATGAAATAATAGAAACTTATGACCCCGTTGTTCATGTTAAAGTAAGAGGGTTAAAAGAGAAGATAAAGAACCTTGATTTCGATAAAATGGTACATTTTATCGTCAACCTTGAAAAAGCCGCCCCCGGGGTAAATTACTATATGCTTGAAATCCAGCTTTCCGAACCCCAGCCGGACATTATTTTCACCCCCATGCTCGACAGGGTAAAATTGAGGATAGATAAGATGGAATCGAAGGTTGTGATGATCCAGCCTTTGACAACCGGGAATCCCGGCGAGGGATATGTCCTGGATGATATATTACTTCCGGCGGACAGGCGGATGACTACAATTACCGGGCCTGCATCCGTGCTGACTCAATATAATTACATAGAGACAGTCCCCCTTTCGATCGAAGGCGCCACGAACGATATTACACAGACAGTGCCGTTAAATCTTCCTAATTTAGTAAAAGCCGACGGTCCCGGCAATCTCGTTATTACTGCCAGAATAGTGAAAAAAACACAGGATCCCGGTACCGGCGTAAAATAGCTTGTCTTGATTTATAAGCATATTTCCCTTATACTAAAGCTAATTTGAATTATGTAATCTATGCAAAGGAGAGCCTATGGATTCGTCTAAAAATCCTCCTGAAATAAAAACCGATGAGCGTGAAAGCCGGTTAAAAAAATTAAAGGCCTTGAAAGAAGCCGATGTGAATCCCTACCCTAATTTTTACAGGGCTGAAAGTTTTTCCGAAGAAATTAAGGCAAAATTTATCGAGGAAAAAGAGGCTGAGTTCAAAACCGGCGTGGCCGGCAGGCTCATGCTTCTCCGCGATTTCGGCAAAGCTTTATTTGCGACGCTTAAAGACAGTAAAGGTTCCATCCAGATTTATGCCCGGCAGGATATCCTCGGAGATAAATTGTTTTCACTGTTCAAGCTTCTCGATATGGGGGATATAATCGGAGTCAAGGGAAAGGTATTTAAGACACATAAAGGCGAGATCACGGTCCTTGTCGAAGAGTTCAAGGTTCTCGCTAAATCTCTCAATGCGTTGCCCGAAAAATGGCATGGTCTAACAGATGTCGAGGCCAGGTACAGGCAGAGATATCTGGATTTAATAGTAAACGACAAGGTCAAGGATGATTTTATTAACCGTTTTAAAATAGTTTCTTGCCTGCGGCGTATACTCACTGAAAAGGGCTTCCTCGAGGTTGAGACTCCCATGATGCAGGCAATTCCCGGAGGGGCCGCGGCTAAACCCTTTGTAACTCATCATAACGCGCTCGATATGGATCTTTTCCTGAGAATAGCGCCTGAATTATATCTGAAAAGGTTAGTTGTCGGCGGCTTTGAAAAAGTTTTTGAACTTAACAGGAATTTCAGAAATGAGGGGATCGATACAAGGCATAATCCCGAGTTTACAATGCTTGAACTTTACCAGTCTTATGCTGATTACCGCGATATGATGAGCCTGTTCGAAGAGCTGATGACAAAAACCGCCATCGAGATCAAGGGCTCGCCCGTTTTCGACTACCAGGGAAAGAGCATAGATTTTTCAAAATGGGAAAAAATAAAATATGTCGATGCGCTGAAGAATTTTGCGGATATCGATGTCAGGAATATCAGGGATCAGAAAGACGCGCTTGAACTGGCCCGCTCGAAGGGTTTCGATCAGATAAAAGACTATGCGGGGAAATGGGACATACTTAATGTGCTTTTCGAAGAATATGTCGAGCCCAGGCTTATCGATCCCGTAATTATCTATGAATATCCGGCTGAAATTTCACCCCTGTCGAAAAACAAGGAAGACGATCCGGATTTTGTAGAAAGGTTCGAACCGTTTGTGGTAGCCAGGGAGCTGGGTAATGCGTTTTCCGAATTAAACGACCCGGTGATCCAGGCCGAACGCTTTTTTGCACAGGCAAAGAAAAAGGCACAGGGCGATGATGAGGCTATGTTCGTGGATGAAGATTACATAAATGCCCTTGAATTCGGAATGCCGCCGACAGGCGGCATGGGGATCGGAATAGACCGGCTTGTAATGCTTCTTATCGACACGGGATCGATCAGGGATACCATACTTTTCCCCACGTTAAAAACAAGATAAAAGAGAGTTCTGCAATGAAATATCCTGAATTTATTACAAAAGTTGAAAATGCAAGGCTGACGGCAGGAAGACCTCTGACTTATGCCGAAAAGATACTGTACTCCCATCTTGCGGTGAAACCTGTAAAACCGCTTGTGCGCGGGAAAGATTATGCCGAGCTTTGCCCGGACAGGGTCGCCATGCAGGATGCAACGGCCCAGATGGCCCTGCTCCAGTTTATGCATGCAGGCATGGAAAAAACCGCCGTTCCGGCCTCAGTCCATTGCGACCATCTTATAACCGCGGAGTGCGGCGCCGATAAGGATCTTGCCGCCGCCAAAAGGATCAACAGAGAGGTCTATGACTTTCTTTCAAGCGTATCCCTCAAATACGGCATAGAGTGCTGGAAACCGGGCGCGGGCATCATCCACCAGCTTATTTTAGAAAATTACGCATTCCCGGCGGGGCTTCTTATAGGAACCGATTCCCATTCTCCGAATGCGGGAGGCGCAGGAATGCTTGGTGTGGGCGTCGGCGGGGCTGATGCCGTTGATGTAATGGCGGGGATGACCTGGGAACTCAAATGGCCCGGCCTGATTGGAGTGAAACTGACAGGCAGACTGAAGGGATGGGCCTCTCCCAAGGATATAATTTTAAAACTGCTCGGAATTTTAACCGTGAAGGGCGGCACCGGCTCGATCATAGAATACTTCGGAGAAGGCGCTTCTTCTATCTCCGCGACAGGCAAAGCCACAATATGCAATATGGGCGCAGAACTTGGAGCGACATCTTCCATTTTTCCTTATGATGAAAAAATCGGCGATTACCTGAAGGCTACTGGAAGGAAGGACATAGATGCCGGCTCATATATTAATGAACTCTGCTGCGATCCGGATGTACGCCTTAATCCCGAAAAATATTTCGACAGGGTCATAGAAATAAATCTCGATGAACTTGAACCGCATCTCAACGGGCCTTTTACCCCCGACCTGGCAGTTCCGGTATCGGCTATGAAGGATGTATCGAAGGGAAAGGGATTCACTGACGTCATCAGCGCCGGACTGATAGGAAGCTGCACCAATTCAAGCTACGAAGACCTGGACAGGGCCGGCAGCATTGCCAGGCAGGCTTTGAAACATGGCATCAAGCCCGGTTCGAAGCTATACCTCAGCCCGGGTTCGGAGAAGGTCAGGGCGACGCTGGAAAAGAATGGAATTCTCAAGATATTCGAGAAACTCGGAGTTACAATTCTTGCCAACGCTTGCGGGCCGTGCATCGGTATGTGGAACAGGACGGATATGCCGATGGGCGAGCAAAATACAATAATTACGTCCTTCAACAGGAATTTCTCGAAAAGGGCCGACGGAAATCCCAATACCATGGCTTTTGTCGCCAGCCCCGAGATGGTTATGGCCCTCTCGCTTGGTGGGCGCCTGTCTTTCAATCCTCTCACCGATAAGCTGACGGGGAAGAAAGGTGAAGAATTCAAACTCGCCCCCCCTTCCGGGAAAGAAATCCCCGATGCTTTTTATGAAGGCCCCGGCGGGAATGGAATTATAGAAAATAAAAAAAGCCGGGTTGTTAATATTGTAATCCCTGAAAAAAGCGACCGCCTCCAGCTGCTCAGAAGATTCGACCCATGGAATGGAAAGGATATTATAAATGCGCCGGTCCTGATCAAGATAAAAGGAAAATGTACGACAGACCAGATTTCTATGGCTGGCGTCTGGCTCAAGTACAGGGGGCATCTCGACAATATCTCTAATAACCTCCTGTCGGGTGCGGTAAATGCTTACAACGGCAAAACGGGAATGACTTTAAACGAGGTTACCGGCGAGGAAGGGGCGGTGCCCGCAGTGGCAAGAGAATATAAAAAAGAGGGCGTCAGCTGGATTGTTATCGGCGATGAGAATTACGGCGAAGGGTCAAGCAGGGAACATGCGGCAATGGAAGTCCGGTATCTTGGGGGAAAAGCTGTCATAGTAAAGAGTTTTGCCAGGATACATGAAACAAACCTGAAAAAACAGGGCGTCCTGGCTCTGACTTTTTCGAACCCGGCAGATTATGATAAGATCAGGGAAGGAGATATGGCTGATATCCTGGGTCTTGGGACCTTTTCTCCCGATAAACCCTTATCTATGATAATTCAGCACAAAAAAGGCGGTCGTGAGGAAATAATCCTGACACATACGTATAATGATTTGCAGATAAAATGGTTTAAAGCCGGAAGCGCTCTTAACCTCATAGCCGGATCCGCCGGGAAATAGCAGCAGTTTTAAGCCGGCCTACTTGGCCTTGATCTTGATCATTTCTTCCCTGGCCATTTCCTCGACTACTTCATGGGCGGTATTTATCTTGTCTTTTTCGATAAGTTCCTTGCGCAGCAATTCTTCAACAAGCTCATGGGCCTGGTTGAAAAGGTCTTTTTCCTTAAGTTCAACCTGCATCATTTCCTCTACAACCTCGTACGCCTTCGTTATCTTGTCTTCTTCAATGAGGGCTTTCCTGTTCAATTCCTCGATAATTTCATAGGCTCCTATGATCTTGTCCTTATCGATGAGCTCTTTGCGTGTCAGGTCCTGGAGCAGTTCATGGGCTTTATTGATCTTATCCATTTCGATCAGGTCATGACGCACAAAATCTTCGACGATCTCATGTGCCCGGTTGATCTCATCCATCTCAATAAGCTCTTTTCTGGCGAGTTCTTCAACAACCTCATGGGCTTTATTGACCCTGTCGAGATTCAGGAGTTCCTTGCGAGCCATTTCCTCTACTTTCTGGTAGGCCTGTATGATTTTATCATCCTGGATCCTTTCATGCCTGAAATAGTCCTGGACGGATTCGTAAGCCTTTATGATATTCAGAAGGTCCTGCATTTTAGTGCGGGTATAATCGTCGAGAATTTCGTATGCCTGCAGGATCTTTTCATCGGCGATCCTCTCTTTTCTGTGGAATTCTTCGATCTTTTCATATGCGTCGAGGAGATGAAGCAGTTCGCGGACAGTCAGTTCCTTTTTCTCCCCGTTCTTGATAACAGTGAAAGTGCTGAAAGAAGAAGCTTTTTTTCCTTTACTATCCTTGATGCGCATCTTGGGCTTAACCGGGATATTTCCTACGAGTTTTTTTATCCTGTTTATTTCCCTTAACTCTTCCTTAGCGATCTTTTCAGCCGTTTCATGAGCCTGGAGGAGATTGCTCCTGTCTATTAATTCTTCGTTATTAATCTGGGTAACATCTTCAAACATGCGTATTATTTTACTCGAAGCGGCAAGTTCTTTTGTTAATCTATCGATTTCTTTCTTCAAATCTTCAGGGCCGTCAAAATTATCAGTTTCGGGGTTTTTAGAGCCATTTTTATGGTCCATTGCTGAACCTCCTGATTAACAGAGCAGAATTTTATATTCCAATTCTATTATAATACATTTTAAATATAAATCAACAAACTTTCCTGTTGTCCGGATTTATGATAATCCTAAGCTAATCGATTCTTTTTTGGATGATATGTTAAAAACCATGCTAAAAT
>CAZHNM010000004.1:79864-196932 GCA_964533855.1 uncultured Brevinematales bacterium | reverse complement strand
ATTTTAGCATGGTTTTTAACATATCATCCAAAAAAGAATCGATTAGCTTAGGTGATAACAATCCCGCGCGGTGAAATAAAAAAATTTGACTTTTTAACCCGGGTATGATTAAAATCTAATAATATCATGCTTTTGTATGATTATGTCTTACGGCATTAAGAAACTCTCTTGGTACCTGTTGATATTCCTGTAAATATTATAAATATTTACAAGATTATCATTAAAATTATCATCCGTGCGGATAAGAGGAGTTTGTTATGGCGGGAGACGTTATTTATACGCTGGTTCTTTTTGCAGTGCTGATAGTTCTGGCAATTCTTACCGGCAAGTTCATGGCTAAGGTTTTTGCAGGCGATCAGACTTTTTTATCCCCTGTATTATCGCCTGTAGAAAAGCTGATTTACAGAGCCTCCGGCATCGATCCGTCCGAGGAAATGGGATGGAAAAAGTATGCGCTTGCCCTGATATTATTCAATCTGTCGGGTATGGCGCTGCTTT
Source organism: uncultured Brevinematales bacterium (assembly GCA_964533855.1). GTDB lineage: Bacteria > Spirochaetota > Brevinematia > Brevinematales > JAOACQ01 > CAVYGN01. The sequence goes on along the minus strand of CAZHNM010000004.1, from coordinate 196,434 downwards.
TTTTCATGCAGTTAGTCCAGGGGATCCTTCCTTTCAACCCCCAGAAATTAGGTCCTGTCCGCTGGGATACAGCGCTTAACACAGCAATATCATTTATGACGAACACAAACTGGCAGTCTTATGCCGGTGAAAGCACCATGAGCTATTTCACCCAGATGGCCGGCCTGACAGTGCAGAATTTTGTTTCAGCAGCCACTGGTTTTGCCGCTATGCTTGCCCTGTTCCGCGGGTTTACGCGTAAAAACTCGGAAACCGTCGGGAACTTCTGGGCCGATATGACAAGGACTGTCCTTTATGTGCTCATTCCGCTTTCGCTGATATGGGCTGTAATACTGCTTTCACAGGGCGTCATTCAGACGCTCGGCGGTTATATTAATGCCCTGACCCTCCAGGGTAACAGCCAGGTTATTGCGGCAGGGCCGGTCGCTTCCCAGGAAGCTATAAAGATGTTAGGGACCAACGGCGGAGGCTTTTTCAACGTAAATTCAGCCCATCCGTTCGAAAACCCGAACTGGTTTACTAATTTTATGGAAATCCTCGCAATACTTCTTCTGCCTGCGGCGTTGCCATTCACCATGGGCTATATGTTTAAAAGCCGGAAAAAGGGCATAGCCATGTTCATGGCGATGTTCATTCTCCTTATCGGGGGTCTTTTATTTTCCGTTTATACCGAAAGCAAGGGGAGTCCGCTCTTCGCTAAAGCCGGCATAGAGCATGGCATAAACATGGAAGGCAAGGAAACCCGTTTCGGCGTTTACACATCAATTTTATGGGGCGTTACGACCACCGCGGTAGCCAACGGGTCGGTCAATGCAATGCATGACAGTTTCCTGCCTCTCACAGCGCTGGTTCCGCTGTTCAACATGCTTATCGGAGAAGTGATCTTCGGCGGCGCAGGCGTGGGGATAATCGGGATGCTCTTCTACGCGTTCATGACAATGTTTTTAGCCGGCCTGATGATAGGCCGGACTCCGGAGATATACAATAAAAAACTCGAAGTACATGAAATGATCATGACATTGATCGGAATAATCACCGGACCCCTCTGCGCCCTTATTTTTACAGCGATTGCATGCGTAAATCCGAACGGCCTTTCAAGCCTGAATAACGGCGGGCCCCATGGGTTTTCCGAAATGCTTTACACCTTCGCATCTGCTCATGGGAATAACGGTTCCGCTTTCGCGGGAATTAATGCCAATACCGTATTTTATAACCTTATGACTGGCGGCGCCATGCTGATCGGCCGCTTTGCAACTATTATCCCGGCGCTCGCGATAGCGGGCTCGCTTGCGCGAAAGAAGATCATACCGGATACATCCGCCACATTCCAGACTACGACGCCTCTTTACGTGATCATGCTCATATCTGTCGTGATGATATTCGGAGGGCTTACATTTTTTATGGCATTTGTTCTGGGCCCGGTCCTCGACCATATTTTCATGAACGCATGGCTTTTATATTAGGAGGAAAATTATGACTGGCGATAAAATAAAGAGAATAGACTGGAAACCGATCATGCTCGACGCCCTGAAGGAGTCTTTTTTAAGGCTCAATCCATACCTGATGCTCAGGAATATAGTAATGTTCGTTGTGGAGATCGGGGCTTTTATCACAACAGCCATTACCGCTGCAAATATAATAAATGGCAGGCCGTATGGTTTTAACCTCAATATCAGCCTCTGGCTATGGTTTACGGTTGTCTTTTCGAACTTTGCGGAGGCCATAGCGGAAAGCCGGGGAAAGGCCCAGACGGAAGCCCTGAAAAGTTCCCGCAGCACTCTGAACGCGCGCAAGGTGGGGGAGAAATCGACTATAGAAAATCCTGTTGATGAAATGGAAATTTCCGCATTAAGGTTAAAGAAGGGCGATTTTATTCTTGCCGGAAAGGGAGAAATGATAGCCGGCGACGGCGAAATAGTTCAGGGTACGGCCCTGGTCGATGAGTCGGCGATAACAGGCGAATCCGCCCCTGTGATAAGGGAATCCGGAGGGGACAGAAGCGGAGTAACCGGAGGCACGCGCGTAATCGAGGGTACCGTAAAGATAAAAATAACCACGAATCCCGGTGAAAGTTTCCTTGATACGATGATATCGATGGTAGAAAGCGCTAAAAGGCAGAAAACACCGAACGAAATAGCCCTGGAAATTCTTCTCATCGCCCTGACTATACTTTTTATTGCAGTTGTCGGAACCCTGATACCTTTCGATCAATATACCGGGGTCAATGTAAGCATCACTGTTTTGATTTCCCTGCTGGTATGTCTTATGCCGACGACAATCGGGGCCCTGCTTCCCGCGATCGGGATCGCAGGCATGGACAGGCTAATTGAAAAGAATGTCGTCGCATTTTCGGGCCGCGCCGTCGAAGCGTCGGGAGATGTAAGCATCGTACTCCTCGATAAAACTGGCACGATAACTCTTGGCAACAGGATGGCCAGGAAATTTATTCCGGCTGACGGCGTAACCCTTGCGGATCTTGCAAAGAAAGCCCTTTACGCGTCGATCGCCGATGAAACGCCTGAAGGGAGAAGCATATTGAGCCTTGCTAAAGAGACCCTGAACATTCGCGGAAGGGATATCACGGATTATAACCAGTATAAATTCATACCGTTTACTCCTGAAAGCAGGATGAGCGGAGTCGATATGAACGGCGTACAGGTATGGAAAGGCTCTTACGAGGCAATTGAAAAGCATGTAAGCGATGGGGGGGGGAAGATCCCGGAAGAGGTCAGGGTGAGCGTGAGGACCATATCTGAAAAGGGAGGGACGCCCCTTGTTGTAGCCGAGGGAACAAAAGTATTAGGCGTTATACGGCTGACGGACATCCTGAAAGTCGGGATCAGCGAGAGGCTTGCCCACCTCCGCAAAATGGGAATTAAATCGGTAATGATAACCGGGGACAACCAGCTGACGGCGGCAACCATCGCCGCAGAAGCGGGCATCGACGATTTTGTCGCCCAGGCCAGGCCTGAGGTGAAACTTGAACTGATACGCAAGTACCAGGCCGAAGGCTACCTTGTCGCCATGATCGGCGACGGTACCAACGATGCTCCCGCCCTGGCGCAAGCGGATGTGGCGGTTGCGATGAATGCCGGAACACAGGTGGCAAGGGAGGCCTCGAACATGATAGACCTCGATTCAAATCCGACGAAACTTCTCGATATTGTGGAAATCGGCAAGGAGATCCTGATAACGAGGGGAGCTATGACGACATTCAGCATAGCCAATGATGTTTCCAAATACTTTGCCATAGTGCCTGCAATGTTCATGGTTGCTTTCCCTGGATTGGCGTTTTTAAATATAATGCATTTGAACACGCCGGAATCCGCCGTGCTGTCCGCAATAATTTTTAATGCGATCATCATACCGATGCTCATACCGCTGTCGCTCAGAGGCGTTAAATACAAAACACAGTCGCCGGCTTCTTTACTGACAAGGAATTTATTGATCTACGGGCTCGGGGGGATAATCCTTCCTTTCCCGGGGATCAAGTTAATCGATATGATAATAAGTCTGTTTAAATAGGAGAAGTCTATGAAATTATTAATACAATCTGTGCTCATATTGTTAATTTTCACGGTTCTCACGGGTATTGTATACCCTCTTTTTATAACATTGATAGGCCAGACCGTATTTAAATACCAGGCCGACGGGAGCCTTGTGAAAAAAGACGGCAGGGTGATCGGATCCATGCTGATCGGCCAGTCATTCACGAACGGCTCATATTTCATAGGAAGGCTTTCGGAATGCAATTATGATGCGACAAATTCCGGAGCCTACAATTACGGGCCGTCAAGTTCGAATCTTGTCAATATGGTATACGCACAGATAAAAACAGTGATGCGGGACAATGGTATTGCTGCCGGCACGCCTATTCCGCCGGATATGGTCAGCTCATCGGCCAGCGGGCTTGACCCGGACATAAGCGCCGGTAATGCTCTTATCCAGGCAAAGAGAATTTCCACCATAAGAAGGCTCCCCCTTGAGAAAATCACAAAACTCATCTCAAATAACATGGATTCGAAGGTCCTTGGTTTCTGGGGAGTGGATAAAGTCAATGTTTTGAAATTAAATATTGCACTGGACAGTTTATAATGGCTGAACAAAGAAGACTTGATCCCGAAACGATCCTTAACAGGATGAAGATGGAAGAAGCTAACGTCAGCGATAAAAGCGGGATTTTGAAAATATATCTCGGATATTCGGCCGGGGTAGGGAAGACTTACAGGATGCTTTTAAACGCCAGGAATTTGAAGGCAAAAGGCATAGATGTAGTGGTCGGGATCGCAGTCACTCATGGACGGGCCGACACCGATGCCCTGCTAAGCGGCCTTGAGATCCTTCCCCTTAAGAATGTAAATTACCAGGGTATTGATGTGGACGAATTCGATATCGACGCCGTGTTGAAAAGAAAACCCGGCCTTGTCCTCGTAGATGAACTGGCCCATACGAATATACCGGGATCCAGGCATAACAAGAGGTATGAGGATATCGAGGAACTGCTGGGTAACGGCATCAATGTCGCCACGGCCCTGAATGTTCAGCATCTCGAGAGCATTAACGATATAATCGAACAGATGACAGGCGTGAATGTCAGGGAAACGGTACCCGACAGCTTTTTTGACAAGGCTGATGAAATAGAGCTCGTCGATGTCCCGATTGAAGAGCTTGAAACAAGGCTCAAGGAAGGCAAGGTTTATATACCTGAAAAGGCCAGAACGGCCATGCTCGAGTTCTTCAAGAGAAGCAATCTTATGGGGCTCCGGGAATTGTCGCTGCGTTATACGGCAAGGCAGGTCAGCGATGAACTGCTGGATTACATGAGGCTCAATGCCATAAAAAACCCTATACCCGTGGGATCGAGAATACTTGTCGCCATAAGCGCGGGAGTTTCGTCGCAAAAACTGATCAGGATAGGCCACAGGATGGCTGAAGATCTTGACGCAGAATGGTTCACCGTCCATGTGGAATCGATCCAGTTCGGAAATCTCGATGCGAAGCAGCGCGATCAGATTTCGAAAAACCTTAAGCTCGCTGAAGACCTGGGCGCCAATACAGTAACATTAGTCGCTAACAGGGTGGCTGACGAATTAGCGGCTTTTGCGAAAGAAAACCATATTACGCTCATCCTGATCGGGTTTTCGATAAGGTCTGCATTCGATAATTTTATCAGGGGATCTGTCGTGGATGAACTCATCAGGAAAGCGAGGCCTGTGCAGGTTATGCTCGTGGATACCGCGCCTGAAACAGTGAGGGGGCAAAAAAAAGAGGATAAAAATCCGGGAGTTCTAAAGTGGACCAGGTACTTAGCTTCAGTGCTGGCAGTCGGCGTTTTTACAATCCCGATGTACCTTTTTTTCAATATTCTCGGGTTTACAAATGTCATAATGGTAATGCTCATCCCGGTGCTTTTAGTCAGCTACTACGGCGGCATGAGACAGGGAATCTGGGCGTCGCTGCTGGCTGTTCTTACCCTCGACTTTTTGTTTGTCAAGCCTTATTTCAGCTTTGCCGTCAGCGATTTGCAGAACCTGCCTATATTCCTGGTATTTTTTATAGTCGGAGTTACGACAAGCGTTCTTTCCGACCTTGTCAGGTGGAGGATAGAAAGGTACAGGAAGCAGGAAAAATTTCTGAATACTATTTATAACTTCAGCAAGGAGCTCCTGACTCACAATTTCCTCAACGAGATACTCGGTTCTATCACCAAGAATTTCGGAGATTTTTTCAAATGCGATGTTGTCGCCCTCCTTCCCGGCAAGGAAGACACTGTAAAAGTCATGGAAAGCACATCCAGGAGCATCGATTTCGGAGACAACGAAGCCGGCATTTCGCAGTGGGTATATAAAAACAACAAGACGGCCGGCAGGGGTACGGATACCCTCTCTTCATCGCCATGGTATTTTATTCCAATGTCGGCAAATAACAGTGTGATGGGCGTTATCGCTATCCATAAAAGAGGAGAGGGAACCCATTTTTCAAAGGAAGAAAGCGCATATATAGATTCTTTTGCCAACATTGCGGCCATGTCGGTCTCGAGAGCCCTGTCGATGAGTTCATACATGGATTATGTGATGAAGAGCCTTTAAGGCAGTAAATCTACCGAAGAGTCCCGAAGCGAAGCGCAGGCCTCTGCGGGGGCAAAGGACGCAAATGGGAACTGACGGAAATTACTTCTTTTATGGAGTGAAAATTTTAATCATTTTATAATTCATTATCTCTAAACCGTTAATATTATTCTTCTGCTCCTTTATAGCTTTATATCCATGCTTTTCGAAAAAAGAGCGCGCTGTGACGCTGGCATCTGTAGCCAGAGAGGCTTTTCCCCTTCCGGCAGACTCCTTCTCAAGGGCATGGAGCAGAATGCCGCCTATTCCTGTTTTTATAAGATCCGCGCGCACGTATAAAAGGTCTAAATGATCGCCGTTTTCCAGCGACCCGAATCCGGCGATCCTGCTGTCTTTTTCTGCTACTAGGAAATACTGCTTTTCGATCCTTTCAAGCCATTTCGGCCTGTTTTTTGAGGATGAGGCCCAGGCTTCGAGCTGTTTTTCACTGTAATCGTTTTTGCATATTTCGGCGATAGTTTCTCTGAAAAGGTTTAAAATTTCATCTATATCGGTGTTTTTTGCCGGCCTCAGAACAGGCATTTCTTTCTCAAAGCAGAAGAACAAACCCTTCCTGAAATTGCATGAGCCTGATTTATAGTAACCCATACCCTCGTATAGTTTTAGCGCCGCAGGAATTTTTGAAAATGCATCGAGCCTTATTGTTTTATAGCCGTTTTCCGCGGCATAATATTCTGCAAAGCGAACTAGCATTTTAGCTATCCCTTTTCCCTGCTTGCCTGGCCTGACTGACAGCCTGTGGATTATCAGGGATTTCCCGCCAGTGATTTTCCAGGCGATCGCATCGTACTCAGGAGGATAATTATCATTTACGGCGATATAAGCGGACAATTCCCCGTTATCGAAATATCCGTAAGCGCTTTTATCTTTTAAATCACCGGCAATAATGTCTTCGCCAGGATAGATTTCATCCCACTGGCATATGCCCTTCCCCTCCATGTCCGGGATGACTTCACCGATGATCGCCATAACATCTTTTAAGTTATCTTCGCTTAATTGTCTTATTACTTCATTTTTCATATTACTAAAGATTTAAGTCCATCACTTTTGAGCTCTCAGTGTTTTGGCGGCTGGCATCCCTCCGCTTCTCTGTGGCTCCGTGTAAATCCTGTAAAGCGTCTCCCATTGTTCCGGCGTGATATCCTGCGGCCGCAGGGCCGGGTTTATACCCATCTTTTCCAGGCCGGGGGGAGTGAAACCTAACGGCTTGAGATTGTTTAAGAGGGTTTTCCTGCGGGCGAGAAAGCCTTTCCTTAAAAAAATGTTGAAATCCTCCTGTCGAATGAGAGAGGTTTTCTTACTAATGTGAACGACGGTAGAATCCACGGAAGGAACCGGGTAAAAGCTTTGCCTGCCCACCTGGAAAAGCTTTTTTACAGTCAGATAATGGGAGCACAGGATTGTAAAGGGGCCGTAGGCCGGCGATGAGACCGCAGCCGACATCCTCTGAACCATTTCCTCCTGGAGCATGCACAGCCCTTCGTGAAAGATTTCATCTTCGGCGAATTTCCTGATGATCTCGCCTGCAATGGAATAAGGTGTGTTTGAAATAAAAAAGAGCTGTTTTTCCTGAATGGAACCCGGGTCGAATTTAAGAAAATCCCCGTTTATAAGCACAAGGTTCTTATTTGTAAGATATTGCTTTAATAGGGTGTAAATACCGCCGTCGATTTCTATAGAATATGTTTTGAATTTTTCGGCAAGAATGTTTGTCAATGACCCGAGTCCGCTGCCGGCTTCAACAACTGCCAGTGATTCTGAAGAGGGAATATAAGATATCATTTTTTCCGCAATATTTCTATCGATGAGATAATTCTGGCCCCTGGCGCTTGAAAGCCATAGTTTGTTAGATTGCAGGGCAGACTTTAAAAACTGGACTGAATACGGATTGTATGTCATAGTAAAGTATAAGGTAACTTGTATAAATTATAAAGAAATACGATAAAAACGGCCTCGGAGAATCAATTGAACATAGAGATCGATAAGGTTAAGATCGGGAAAAGGATCAGGAAGGATACCGGAGATCTTACAAACCTTAAGGCCAGCCTGCAAAAATACGGCCTTATCAATCCGGTTTTAATCACGCCCCTGAACGAGCTTATCAGCGGTTTCAGAAGAATAAGCGCAGCAAGGGAACTCGGGTGGAAATATATCGAGGTAAGAGTGATGGACCCGGGCGGCAGGCTCGATTTACTCGAATTAGAAATGCATGAGAATATAGTCAGGAAGGATTTTACGGTTGACGAACTCAGGGAAGGCCTGGCGAAAAAAAAGAAATTATTAAATCCGAATATCTTTATGAGAATTTGGGGTCTTATAAAAAGGCTGATTGGTTTAAGGTAACTTGATTAATCGCCGTATGGAGTCTTTTCAGAATGTCTTTTAGCAAAGCCATGGTCATTCCCGGTTTGTTATTTATCCTTTCATTCATGTCCTGCGATGAGTTTCTATTAAAAAAAAGTGTTTCCGTCAGCTTTCTTGAAGGAGAGATAAGGTACGATCCTGCTGATGTTACCCTGTCAGGAGACCTTCTTTATACGATCGAGAACAAGCAGAATAAGACGCTTCAGGAAATATTTTTCATTTCTCATTCCAATGTGCTTGTCGATTCGATCAGGTATAACGGTGAAAATTTAACTTTCGAGTCCGGTATAGGATACGGAAGCGGCATATACAGGATAAGAATCCCTGCGCTTCTCGGCGGGTCCTCGGCAAAGATCCTTATAAAATTCCATGTCAACGGGCCTGTAAACGAAGACCGGTTTATTCTTGATGAAGAAACGGTTTTTATGGATGCTAAAAAGATATGGCTTCCCGTTCCTTTTGCAGATTCCCCTAATTTTATGTATTCTCTCAAGCTGACGGTTCCGGATAATTACTTTTCCGTACTCGGCGGAAAACTTACGGAAGAAACGGTTAAAAATGATGAGAAGACATCCGTCTGGGTCAGTGAAAGCACCGATGTGCTGCATACGGGAAACCTTTTTATCGGGCTTTTCGACAGGGATCAGAGAGGAAGCACCATAATCTATTCTTCGGATACCAACAACGATAACCTCATATTCGATTATTCGTCCAAAACCCTGGATTTTCTTACAAACAGGCTCGGGAATTATCCCTATACCCAGATCCATATCGTCAATGAACTTTTCCAGTATAACGATATAGAAGGAATAGACGGCGAGAATATGGCCAATACCATCCAGCTGTCCCCTGAACTCTCGGAAACCAATTTGACGGATATTGCCTCGCTCTGCGCTTCTTCGATCCCCTATGTGCCGAGAAATAACTATTCGAAGCTTTTCGAGGTTCTGGCGCATGAACTTTCACATGCATATGTTCCCCATATTCTTAAATTCGATGAAAAAGATTATATCGAGTCCGAGTCGATAACAGAGTACATGGCTCTCGCTATTATCGCCAATTATTTTCCTGAAATCTACGACAAGATGATCTCGAGAAACAGGACCGATCTTATAAATCTGTCGCTGGCGGGCCAATCAGGTCAAAACCTTTATAATTATGTGTACGGGGTCAATATTCTTCATTCGGCTTTCGGCGACAACAGGGAAGAGTATTTCAATTTTTTAAACCTGCTTATAGAAAAGTACCAATACACGGATATAGGGACTGATGAGCTTATCCAGACCGCCAGGGATTTGCGGGACAATGAAAGTTCGAACTTTATCGACAGCGACGCTCTGCTTTTATGGCCTTACAGGAAACTCTATAATGTCGGGCTTTCAGGAACAAATGTCATCGTTACTAATTTCACCAGGAAGGGTAAAAGTGAAGAATTAAAAAAACAGATCGCTCTTACCCAGAATTTTCCGGTCCCGGTAGAAATTTCGCTTATTGAAACTTTTCCGGACAGGGTTGTCACAAATATTCTCAAAATGGATAAAAATTCCTCGACAAATTTATTTATCCCAACAAATGTGAAATATGTAGAGGCATTATCTAAAAGGGAAGCTCTTGAATGTGATCTTTCAGGAAGCCGGATAAACTTTACTTCCGTCTCCAGCGGGATCGAAGTTGTCGATGCCGTTAACGATTATTATAATAATCTAAAGATAACGAACAGATATGTTAAAATAGGCAAAGACGCAGATACAGCCGGCATTAATTTTATTCCGCTTTCAAAGGACAGGGACAAGAGTCATGAGAAGAGTGCGGATGTGAGGTTTCAATTCGATTATCAGAGCGAGAATAGCGATGAGCTTTATATACAGGCATACAGGCTGATAGGCGGCAAGCAGTTTTCTTATGCGCTTATCCAGGTTAAAAAAGAAGGTAAAAATTTCACAGTCACGGGTATAATGGACCCGTTGATCTAATAGGAGGAATAATGTCGGATAATTTTAATGATATGGGGCTTTCGTCCAAAATATTAAAAGCTGTAACTGAAATGGGGTTCATAGAACCGTCGCCGATCCAGGCTATTGCTATTCCGGCGATGATGTCGGGGCAGGATATCGTAGGACAGGCTCAGACGGGGACCGGTAAAACTGCGGCTTTCGGCATACCGATAATTGAGAAAATGAATTATCATTTAAAGCACATACAGGCCCTCGTTCTTACGCCGACCCGGGAACTTGCGATACAGGTCTCCGAAGAGATAAATAAACTTGCAAAGTTTCATACAGGTTTCAATATAACCCCCATATACGGCGGACAGTCTATAGACAGGCAGATAAGGACCCTCCGGCAGGGCGTGCAGGTTGTTGTCGGAACTCCGGGAAGGATATTAGACCATCTCAGGCGCGGGACAATGCATCTCGACAAGGTTTCGATCGCCGTTCTCGATGAAGCGGATGAAATGCTCGATATGGGTTTCCTTGACGATGTAAGGGATATCCTTTCAAAACTCGAAAATCCCGATAAACAGACAGTGCTTTTTTCTGCAACTATGCCCGAAGAAATAATGAGCATAGCCAGGACCTTCCAGAAAAACCCTAATTTTATCAAGATTGTCCACAAGGAACTTACTGTTCCCATGGTTAAACAGTTCTATTTCGAAGTAAGGGAAAGCGACAAGCCGGCCCTTCTGATAAGGCTGATAGATTATTACAACCCCAGTTTATCGATAGTCTTTGTGAAAACAAAAGTTGGGGTCGAGGAACTCAAGGAAAAGATCCATGCCGCGGGTTATTCTGTCGAAGGCCTCCACGGCGATATGAAACAGACACAGCGCGATTATGTCATGAAAAGGTTCAGAAATAATGACTTTGATATCCTGATCGCTACTGACGTTGCTGCCAGGGGTATAGACGTCGACGATATCAGCGTGGTCTTTAATTACGATCTGCCGCAGGACGAAGAATATTACGTCCACAGGATCGGAAGAACTGCACGCGCCGGCAAGGACGGCATGGCTGTTTCTTTTGTCACCAGCAGGGAGATCAGGAAGCTCAAAGAGATAGAAAGATTTATCAAACTGCGCATCGAGAAAAGAAATATACCTACATTAAAAGATGTCGAGACTAGCAGGAAGGATGCATTCCTGGCAACGGTTAAGGAGACAATCGAAAAAGGCGCCCTCGATATGTATATTAATATAATAACCGAGGATCTCTACGAGTTTTCATCGGTAGAGGTTGCCGCCGCTTTGATGAGCATGATGCTTGAAAAGAGGAACGAAAGCGGAGACAGTCTTGGCGGCTCTTCCGGCAGCGATGAGCTTGTAAGGTTTTTTATTACTCTGGGCAGAAGGGATGAAATGAGCATAAAAGACCTGGTTGACTGGATAAGGGAGAAAACAGGGATCCGCGGACAGGATTTAATGGATATAGCCATGATGGAAAAATTCTGTTTTGTAAGCGTGCCAGGGTCCTTCTCTTCAAAGATAATGGAATCTGTCAACGGGGCTTCCTACAAAGGCAGGAAGATACATGTTGAATTAGCCGCCAAAAAATGATAGAATCATTGTATGGCGAAAATAGAAGTTAGGGTCGAAGCTGTAATTTTCTCCGGATCGGAACCTGAACAGGTACTTCTTGTCCTGCATAAAAAGGCGGACCATTCCTACTGGGTCCTTCCCGGAGGTCATCTTGAGTTCGGGGAGTCTCTTACAAGCTGTATAGAACGGGAACTGAACGAAGAGCTTTACATTGTCAGACCGGAAGCGAAAGATCTTCTCTTCATCGATGAATATTTTGACGATGAAAAACCCAGGCACATCGTTAAAATAGGGTTCCTCGTTGAAATTCCCTCAGCCGGAAATGAAAATATTACTGTTAAAGCGCTCGATGAAGCCATTGCCGGCGTCCGTTTTTACAAAATGGATGATCTGATAAATTCGAAAGACGAATTCTATCCTTCCAGGGAATTTTTTACCGGTCTTCTTGAATTAAATTCAGGGCATGGCGCGCAAGGCAGCACTAGATGAAATACATTCCGTTTCTTGAAACATACAATAAATGGGCAGATTTCGATTTCAACCGGTATATCGGAAATATTTCTGAAAACGATGTCAAAAAAAGCCTTGCTAAAGAAAAACCCGGCAGCCTTGATTTTATAAATCTGCTTTCCGGAAGCGCCGAGCCGTTTATCGAAGAAATGGCGCGAAAAGCATCAATGCTGACGATCAGGAACTTCGGAAAGACTATCTCCCTTTATATTCCTCTTTATTTATCCAATTACTGTGTCAACGAATGCGCATACTGCGGATTTAACAGGAGCAATAATTTCCCGCGCCTGAAACTTTCAATGGAAGAAGTAGAAAAAAACGCCAGGGAAATATCCATGACGGGTATGAAGCACCTGCTTATACTGACCGGTGAATCGAAAACTGAGAGCCCCGTATCTTATATTGAAGAAGCACTCGTACGCCTGAGGGGTTTTTTTGCCTCGGTTTCAATCGAGGTTTATCCCATGGATATTCCTGATTATCAGAGGCTCTTTAACGCCGGGGCTGACGGCCTGACAATATACCAGGAGACTTATGACAGGAAAATATATGACATGGTGCATTTAAGCGGGCCTAAAAAGAATTTCGAGTACAGGCTGGGCGCTCCTGAACGCAGCGCTATAGCTAACTTCAGATCTGTCAGCATCGGACCTCTTTACGGATTAGGTGATCCTCTCAGGGAAGCTTTTTTCTGCGGTCTTCATGCGGAGTATATCTTCGAGAATTTTCCCGGGACAGAAGTCGGTTTATCGCTGCCGAGGTTAAACGAGGCTGAAGGGGATTTCAAGGCGATTTCCCCGCTGACGGATAAAAAATTCGTCCAGTTCCTTGCCGCATTCAGGCTGTTTCTGCCCAGGGCGGGTATAGCTCTTTCGACCAGGGAAAGGCCTGCTTTCAGGGATAACCTTATAGGCCTGGGGATTACAAAGATGTCAGGAGGGTCCAGCACAAGCGTCGGCGGCTACTGCGGCAAGCCGTCAACCCCTCAATTCGAGGTATCGGATCACAGGAGTGTTGAAGAAATAGCCGGGGTGATATCGGAGAAGGGGTATGATCCTGTCTATAAGGACTGGGAAATATAATGAAGGCAAACAGGTTCGGAAATGTCTGGATCAATATTTTCATTTCAAGATTGTTCACGTTCAGGCGGATCGTACTCCCGGCTATATCAATCCTGATATTAGGCATAATAATCCTTCTCAGTTATCTTTTCATATTAAACGAAAGGGATGCTATTATTAAAAAGACCGAAGAAATGTGCGTGTCCACAGCAGCCGGCCTGTCGAGCGCGGCCGTAGAAGCCATAATCCAGAATAAGAGGGGCCTTGTCAACGATTATATAAGCGATCTTAAAACATTTTCAATAGAGGGGCTGGATAAGACATATGTCATAGAATATTTGAGGAACAAGGGAAAAGACAGGATAAATTACAGCGGTACGATCATTGGAAGCCTCGATTACCGGGACATAGGCAAACATCTCTCGGAAAGCGATATCAGGAAATATCTCGCCGTAAAAGGGCTGAAATTAAATGTAATGAAAATTAACGGCAGAAATTACTATGTGTATTATTACCCTGTCGTATGGAAACTTACAGTTAAAGGTAAAGTTGAATCCTACCCGCTGGGAATGATAGTCATCGAGTTCCTTGAAACAAAGATACTCAAAACATTCTATTCGGCCATGACTGTAACCCTCTCGATAAGCATAATGGGTTTCCTTTTAACCCTTTTTCTTGTCGGGATGTATATGATACTTACATTCAGGCTCGAAAAAACACTTGAAAAAGTCAGGCTCCTTTCCGTCACGGATGAATTGACCAGGATTTATAACAGGAAAAAATTCAATGAAGTATTCAATGACGAAATCAGGAAATTTAAAAGGTATGGAAGGCCGCTGTCCCTGATCATGTTTGACATAGACCATTTCAAAAAAGTAAATGACACTTACGGCCATGAAACAGGAGATTCCATCCTGTCCGGCGTTGTCTCCGTCATCAAACCTATGGTGAGGCAGACGGACCTTTTTGCGCGCTGGGGCGGTGAAGAATTCATGATTCTCACTCCCGACACCGGAAAAGCGGGGGCCTCAGAATTTGCTGAAAGGATAAGGGTGAGGATAAGCAGTAAGAATTTTGCGAAGGTAGGCAATCTTACATGCAGCTTCGGGGTTTCAACATTTGAAAGTGCGGAGACCGGCGACGACATGCTCAGGCGCGTCGACCAGGCTCTTTACGAAGCCAAGGAAAACGGCAGGAACCGCGTTATAACGCTATAGCACTGCGTAAGCTCAGCAAAGCTTCGCTAACGCATTGTAGCACTGTGTAAGCTCTGCAGGAGCATCGCTAACGCATTGCTACTTCAATCATTGATAATGAATTGATTTCCCGGTTGCAGTGCATACGGATCACTGCCGATATGAATTCCAGCAGATTGGTGTAAACAGACCTGGATATTTTTTTATTTTCCATGAACTCAGGCCCGCTCGATGCGGCGATGTCCCTGATAAGCCTGATTGAACCGTTTCCCAGCCTGAAGCCCGGCTTTTCAAGAGAAACCATGAAGATTGAATAATCATCGGGCTTATCGAAACCGGGGAGGATCCCCTCTGCGGCAAAAAATCTGATAATAAAATAAATAGAGAAACTTTCAGGATTTCCGCCGCTGTTTATCTTAGTCATGGTGAGAAGAAGCTCATTGAAAATAGCGAGGGGCTGGTGCCCTCCCGCCTCGAGTGTCATCGAAAGTATTTCAAAAATTAAAAAAATAAATGTCAGGCAGCGGTAATTTGAAGTAATTCCATCGAAAGACATTTCGCAGCGGGCTTCCTTTAATGAAGGAAGAGATTCGGGGTCTTTCCTGTAGCATACTCCTGAAATAAGCCCGGTCAGGAGAAGGGCTTCGCGCCTTGAACTTTTTTCGTTCCCCGAGCCGTACGAGGCTATCTCGAGAAGGCCCCTGTCCCTGTCGATTACCGACAGTATGGAACTTCCTTCCCCGAAGTCCCGCTTTCTGATCAGCAGGCCGTAAAATGAAAGGAATCTGCTTTCCGCAGGGTCCATATGATAATTAATCCTTGCTTTCGTAATTGATTTTTTCCAGAATTTCGTAGCTCTTCAGATGGCCCCTCTTGTCGAAAAATTCCTTGACAATTGCGAAATCGCCGGAGCCCACATAATAAATCCTTTTATATTTTCCGAGCTTGGGCGAATTTTCCCTTGAAAGCTCCCTGAGCGCACAGTCGAAATGCGTAAGCTCATCGCTGATCTTCCTGCGTATCGCCGTATAATGGTTGCGGATCGGCATGCCGCAAATTTTGCAGATAACATCGCCTGCGGGGCCTGCGGGGGCCGCAGGCCCTGCTGGCCCTTCAGGCGCAGCGTTCCCTGCTGTGCTCACGGTCTCCGGAGGAGCAGCAGCCCCTGCAGGCCCTGTGGTGTCCGCAGGCCCTGTGGTGTCCGCAGGCCTTGTGGTGCCGGCAGGCACTGCGGGGTCCATGCCTGCAGCTTCAGCAGCGGGGACTGCGGGAGGCAGCCCATCGGGCGCATCCATGGCGGGTTTCCCGGCATTGTCCTGCTGATCTTCTCCGGGAACTTTTTTATAATTCGGCTTTCCCGCATACCAGTGTTTTTTCTTCTTATTGAACATGGATTTCCTCCGACCCGATATTTTAAGTATTATTGAGCATTTTGGCAATTATCGGGCGATTAGCAAGCGACAGGGGCAAGCGCCCCGGGCTTGCGATTTTTATATAGTCCGGGTACTATATTTTACAGGAGGATTATCATGTCAAAGAGGACAATACCGTATTTATTCGAGGAAAGCGTTGAAAAATTCGGAAATAATATCCTGACATGGGAAAAAATTGATAAAACATATATGGGCATGACATATAAAGAAATGAGGGAGCGTGTGATCCGGTTTTCTGCCGGGCTCCGGCTTTTGGGCCTGAAGAAAAACGAGCGGGCGGTTCTTATGGCGGAAGGCCGCAGCGACTGGGTAATGAGCGAGCTCGGGATCCTTTATGCAGGAGGGATATGCGTTCCCCTTTCCATAAAAATCGACGGCCTGTCCGAATTGAAATTCCGTTTCTCGCATTCAGGATCAAGATTTGCGATCGTATCAAAAAGCCAGGTATCGAGGATCAGGGAAATAAAAGCGGACTATACTCCCGCTATTCCAGGCCTTGAATTTGTAATAAGTCTTGATCCTCTGGAGCACTATGAAAAAGATGAGTTTTATGCATCCGATATAATTGAAAAAGGCGGCTCTTTTTACGAAAATAACAGGGAACAGATTGAAAACACCTGGAAAAATGTGGAGGAGAGCGATTACGCCAATATCTGCTATACCTCAGGCACATCGGCCGACCCGAAAGGGGTCATTTTAACCCACAGGAATTACACGGCCAATGTGGAACAGGCGTCAAAACTGTTTTATGTCCCCGAATGGTTTGTCTCCCTCCTGATACTTCCCTGGGACCATTGCTTCGCGCATACCTGCGGCATATACGCGCTGATGAAAAACGGGGCGAGCATGGCAAGCGTCCAGACAGGTTCGACCGGCCTTGAAACTCTGAAAAATATTCCTGTCAATATTAAGGAAACACGTCCTGCGTATTTACTCTCCGTACCGGCATTAGCAAAAACTTTCCGTAAAAGCATTGAAAAGGCTATTCATGAAAAAGGCCCTCTTATCGAGAAACTCTTTTACAGAGCACTCAAGCTTGCATATGATTATAACGGCGACGGTTATAAAAAAGCATCGCGGTCCTCGGTTTTGAAAGCGCTCAAAAAACCGCTGTGCATGCTTTCGGATAAATTGATTTTCAGCAGAATAAGGGAAAATTTCGGAGGCAGGCTGAAATATTTTGTCGGAGGAGGAGCTCTCCTCGATATCGAACTTCAGAGATTTTTTTACGCAATAGGCCTGCCGATGTTCCAGGGCTACGGCCTGACTGAGACTGCCCCTGTAATCTCTTCTAATACCCCGGATTGCCATAAACTCGGTTCTTCCGGTAAACCGGCTGCCGGAATGGAGGTTAAGATCTGCCCGCCTGAATGTACGGGGGGTACTGATGCCGGACTCCCGGCAGGAGAGAAGGGCGAGATCGTTGTCAGGGGCGAAAATATAATGGCGGGCTACTGGAATAACGAGAAGGCTGCCCGTGAAATCATGAAAGACGGCTGGCTTTCAACCGGAGACATGGGATATCTTGATGAAGACGGTTTCCTGTATGTGCTCGGAAGGTATAAAAGCCTGCTGATAGGCAACGACGGGGAAAAATTCAGCCCTGAAGGTATAGAGGAAGCCATCGTTGAAAATTCACCCTATATTAAAGAGATCATGCTTTACAATAACCAGAACCCCTATACTGTCGCACTGCTTGTTCCCGACAGGGCGGCTCTCTCCCTTTATATGAAGGAAAACAAGCTTTCCTGCCTCGAGGAGGAAGGGCAGAAGTCGGTCCTGATGCTATTGAAAAACGAGATTGATCAGTACCGGGACGGCGGCAAATATGAGGGATTATTCCCTGTAAAATGGCTGCCTTCCGCCGCAGCTGTCCTTGGAGAGGCATTTACAGAAGAGAATAGATTCCTGAACAGCACTTTGAAAATGGTCAGGGGTAAAATAATAGAATTCTACGGGAGCAGGCTGGAAAACCTTTATAACCCCGCATCAAAGGATATCTGCAGCCCGGAAAACAAGGCGGTAATCGGGAGCCTGAAATTAGTATAAAAGATAGTTTAAAATAGTATTGACATTATTAAGAGTTTGTCTTATTATAAATGATAATGATTATCATTTAATAACGGATAAAAGGGAGCCAACAGGTCATTAATTATGGATGCTCAGATTATTTTTGATAAGTATCTAAAAGATAAGGGGATACGCCAAAGCGAACAAAGGCAGAAGATCCTTGATGTTTTTCTGGATGTTGAAAAACATGTTACAATGGCGGATTTGTACGACCTTGTCAGGTTGAAGGATAAAAATATCGGTTACGCTACGGTTTACCGTGCGATGAGGGTCATTTGCGACAGCGGTCTGGGCAGGGAAGTCGATTTCGGCGACGGTATTATGCGCTTCGAGCATAGTTACGGGCATGCTCACCATGACCACCTGATATGTGTTGAATGCGGTAAAGTTATCGAGGCAATGGATCCGGATATTGAAAAACTCCAGGAAAAGCTTGCCACGACTCATGGCTTGAAACCTATAAGCCACAGCCTGCAGATTTTCGGAATTTGTTCCGACTGCAAGGGGCATTGAGGCCCCTGTCAGGGGGAAATTTTACTTATAGGATTTTTTAATTTATATGATAATGATTATCTTTATCATTAAATGGGGTTTAAAATATGGAAAAGAGGCTTTTTGAACTTATGCCCGGCGAAGAGGCTGTAATAGTCAAGATCGAGGATAAATCGGTATTCAGGAAAAGGCTCATGGAGATGGGTTTGCGGAAGGGCGGGAAAGTTCTCATGAGAAGGGATGCCCCGATGGGTGATCCGATGGAGATCAATGTTATGGGTTATAACATAACCCTCCGTAAATCCGAGGCAAAGTTTGTTATAATTGACAACATCAATAAGATTGCATAGGAGAATCATTTGAAAAAAGCGAGGATCGCCCTGGTCGGAAACCCCAATTGCGGTAAAACGACACTGTTTAATCTTCTTACAGGTTCCCGCCAGCACGTCGGAAACTGGCCCGGCGTTACGGTTGAGAAAAAGGAGGGTTCTCTCTCCTACGAGGATTATGATATCGAGTTTATAGATTTGCCGGGAACATATAGTTTGTCGCCGAATTCCATCGAGGAAAAAATAACACGGAATTTCATTGTCGATGAAAAGCCGGATATCGTCCTTAATGTTATTGACGGCACAACACTTGAGCGGAGCATGTACCTGACAACCCAGATAATAGACACGGGAGTGCCTTTCATATTAGCTGTAAATATGTATGACGAAGTTATGAATAAAGGGCTTGACATTGACCTCGCCAAGATGGAGATACTGCTCAAAGCCCCTGTAGTGATGCTTATCGCTTCACGGGAGGAGGGGGCAGTGCCCCTGCTCAAGGCAATAATTAAAACGCTGGGCGAACATCCGTCAAAAAAAATAATGGTAAATTACGGAGAGGAAATCGAACAGGCGATCAGCGATATCATGTGCTCCCTGGCAGGCTCTTTGCCGGAATTGTATGATCCCCGGTGGCTAGCCATACAGATGATCCAGCAGGACAGGGATATTATAGAAAGCTCGCATAAGAACGGCCGTTTTGAGGCCTGGGAAGCAATAGCCGAAAAACACGTAGCCGGACTGCGGGCCGTTTACAAGGAAGACCCCGACGATATACTCTCTGAAAAAAGGTATGGATTTATTCTCGGCATAATCCGGGAATGCGTACGCGTGAGAAAAACCACTCTCCACAAGATCGATATTACAGAGGCTATAGATACAGTGCTTCTTAATAAATATTTAAGTTTCCCCATTTTCGCGTTAATCCTGTGGCTGACCTTCCAGATGACTTTTCTTGCCGGCGGATTTTTCAGCTACTGGATCACGAGGGGCACCATGATGTTAAGCACCTTTATTCATCAGATGATGCCTTCCGGTATGCTCAAAGATCTAATGACGGACGGAATAATTAGCGGCGTTGGATCGGTGCTGGCATTTCTCCCTCAGATAATAATACTGTTCCTGATAGTGGCAATCCTTGAAGATTCCGGCTACATGGCGCGCGTGGCTTTTATTATGGACAGGATGATGCACCTTTTAGGCGTGCATGGAAAATCATTCATTTCCCTGTTCATGGGTGTGGGCTGTAATGTACCGGGAATAATGGCTGCCCGGACTCTCGAGAATGACGATGACAGGAAGGTTACGGTTTTGATTAACCCCTTCATGAGCTGTTCCGCCAGGCTGCCGATATACATCCTGATTGCCGGAATGTTTTTCGGGAAAGCGGCCGGAACGGTGATTTTTTCATTGTATTTCCTGGGGATCCTCGTCGCAATAGGAACAGCAAAGTTTTTGAAGATATTTTTCTTCAGGAACAAATCTGTTCCGTTTGTAATGGAACTGCCGCCTTACAGGACTCCGACTTTGAAATCCCTTTTAATACACATGTGGGAAAGGTCTTCCCAGTTTTTGCAGAAAATGGGCGGCGTTATTCTTGTCGGTTCAATACTCATATGGGTGTTAGGCTATTTCCCGAGAACAACGGCGTTTTCAGACAGGGTATCCGATATGGAAAGAGTGGCGGCGGTTACCCCTTCCGTTGCATTATATGATAAGATCGATGCTGCAAAATCTGCGGAACAGATTGAAAATAGCTATATAGGGAGCATCGGCAAGTGGATCGAACCATTTTTCAAACCGTTAGGTTTCGGCTGGAAAGAGGGGGTCGCCCTTATGACAGGAGTGATCGGCAAGGAAATTGTAGTCAGCACTATTTCAGTCCTGTATGAAACCGGTGAAAATAATTCCTCCGTTCTGCGGTCCAAAATGACTGCCGAGGGGATGACTGTCACCAGCGCGCTCGGTTTCCTGGTTTTTGTACTGCTTTACATTCCCTGCCTGGCGACTATATCCGCCGTTCTGAGGGAGACAAATTCAATAAAATGGACAATATTTTCGGTTTTTTACGGGATAGGCATCGGTTACCTTTTAGGTTTTGCGGTTAATTATTTCGGAAAATTGCTTTATTAATCGAAACGGGGGTCTTTAAAAATGCTTCAGACAATAATCGCTGTTTTAATAATCGCAGGGGCTGTAATTCTTACACTGATCTATATTATCCGTGGTTTCCTGCGAATTAAGAACAAGGAATCGGCCTGCAGCCACTGCACAAGCAAGAATGTTTGCAAGGATATTAAGGCAAAATAAAGTCATTACAAAATAATTTCATCATTATCTGTGATTTCTCATTGGTATTATTTTGAAATTATCTGTTAAATCATCTTATAATAACCTTTGCTTTCTTTGCTTAAATTTCCCCGGTTTCTTTTGGAGGGTCCGATGCCCGGTAAAGATGTAACCATTTCTATCGTTGTCCCGATGTATAACGAATCTGAAAATATCGAGAAATTTTACGCAACTCTCGCCGGCGTTCTCGAAGGAACCGGAGAGAGCTTCGAAATAATCTGCGTCAACGACGGAAGCAAGGACGATACCCTTGACCGCCTTGTAGAACTCTCCGGAAAGGATAAAAGGGTCAAAGTTGTCGATTTTTCCCGGAATTTCGGAAAAGAGATCGCCCTGTCAGCCGGGCTCGATTTTTCTTCCGGCAGCGCTGTCATACCTATCGACGCCGATCTCCAGGACCCTCCGGAACTGATACCCGAACTTGTCAGGAAATGGAGGGAGGGATTCGATGTAGTCACGGCGAGGAGAATTAAACGGAAAGGTGAAACCTGGCTCAAGAAGAGTACAGCCATCCTCTTTTATAAAATATTCAAAGCGTTTACATCTTTCGATATAGAAGAAAATACGGGCGATTTCAGGCTTCTCGACAGAAAAGTCGTCGAGGCTCTGAAAGAACTCAAGGAAGCGCACCGGTATATGAAGGGGCTTTTCTTCTGGGTCGGTTTCAGGCAATGTTCCGTAACTTTCGAAAGGGATCCGCGTTTCTCGGGCAAAAGCAAGCTGAACTACGGGAAACTGATCAACCTCGCAGTCGAGGGACTGACATCGTTCAGCTATATTCCCCTCAGGGCGGCCAGCTACATGGGCATAATAATATCCTTTTTATCGTTTTGCTATGCGGCCTTTATAATTGTGAAAAAATTAGTCTCGGGCGATCCGGTCCAGGGCTATGCTTCGATGACCGCTATTATACTGTTTTTAGGGGGCATACAGCTCCTGACTATAGGAATCATAGGCGAATACATAGGCAAGATCTATAATGAGGCCAAGAGAAGGCCTCTCTATATCGTAAGGGAAAAATACGGTTTCGGACCCAGGGGGAAACGTGGAAGCTGAAAAGGCGCAATCGGTTGTTCAATTTATAAAATTCGGGCTTGTCGGTTTTCTCAATACCGCGGTCGGCTTCGGCTCTTTTTTGATATTGTTCAACCTGTTCCATATTCAATATGTCATCGCGAACATTCTGAGTTATATACCCGGCCTGACGAACAGTTTTCTATGGAATAAATTATGGACCTTTAAGAGCACCGGTAACAAAAAACTTGAAGCTGTCCTTTTTTTAATAGTCTTTGTACCATGCTTCCTGGCACAGAACGGCGTGCTCGTTTTTTTCAAGGAAATACTGAAGATAAATGTAATCGTTTCGCAGATCATTTCTATGGTTGTTTATACCCTGCTCGGGTTCATACTGAATAAAACTATAACATTCAACAAAAAAATCGTGGGGAAGAAGGGTTGAAACCAGGGTCATAAAAAACCTGTAAAATGAGGAGGGGCACAATGGGAAAGATAGAAAAGTTCCCCGAATTAAATAAACTCGACAGGATAGCAGGCAAATGGGTTTGTTCGGCGGGATCCGATAAAACAATGGAAATATTAAAAAGCGCATGTGATGGATTCTGCTACCTGGTCGATATCGAGTCCGATACGGCCCGGGGTCTGCTCAGGGGCCATGGGATGGTATTTTTTGACGACGCCATTAAAAAGTTCAGGCTCGAATGGTATGATAATTTTGCCAATCATATTACCGGCGAAGGGAATTTTACAGATGACGATACCTTTATCATGATTGAAAAATCCAATATTAACGGAACACCGCACATTGAAAGGCATACGGAAAAGCTTGCCCCGGGAGGGTCGAAAAAAACACTCACAGTTGAAAACTTTATAAACGGTGAATTCGAAAAAATCAGCGAAGAGTGCTTCGACCTGTTGATCTGAAATATCACTTTCGATATATCGGAAATGATTTTTGCATTTACTCTAAGTGAAATTTCAGAGTCAGAAGCATGCAGACAGCCCTGGCCGCTCCGGCAATTCTTGCGGGTTTAAACCGGGCGGATGATACCGCCTCAACCGCGGATTTTGAAAGTATATCGCTGGGAGATTTCTGAACCTCGACTTTTTTCACATTACCTGATTCGTCTATGTAAAGCAGAACAAGGACTTTGCCTTCTATCCCTGTCCTTCTGGCTTCTTCAGGGTATTTCGGGTTTATGGGCGACAGGGGAACAGGGAGCTCCTCTACCTGGTAACTCGGCGCATAAGTGCTGTAATCCGATGAACCTCCGCCGCTGTCGTTGTCTTTCTGAAGCTCCTGAAAATTGGTATTGATGACAGGCTTCCTGTTTGTGGACGCTTCATCGCTCATGACAAAAGGCTTGGGCGGACTGACTTCCAGCTCCGATTTGTCAAGCTGCACATATGATAAATTATTCGCGCTGATATAACCCAGGTTGAACCTTACAAGCAGCAATGCCAGAAAAGCTGCATGGAGAAGTATTGAAATACCCAGGAAGCGGTATTTTTTCATCCATTACCCCGTCTATCTCTTTATTTCAGTTCCGAGAAGTATCTTTTTTATGCCTATTTCCTTGATAGCATCAATAATGCCTATAATCGTGCTGTATTTGCAGTCTTTATCGCCGTTAATAACCACGGCAGAATCTTCGCTGTTGCCGACCGTATTAAGTATCTTTTCTTTAATCTTTTCAGTATCTTCAGGTATCTTATACTCAATATTATCTATATAGACAGATCCCTCCTGGCTTACCTGAACGGTCATCCTCATAGGTTTGTCTTCTGTCTTAGTGCTCTTTGTTTCGGGCAGGTTGATCTTTATCTTGCCCTGGTAAATCAGCGGAGTGGCAATGATAAAGATTATCAAAAGCACAAGGACTACGTCGGTAAAAGGCGTGATGTTGATCTCGGTCATCAGCTTCTTTCTTTCGGTTCTCTTTTTTAACATAATTTATTTCCTCAATAAATCAAGGGTTTCCGATGCGCAGATCTCCATATCGGCAGACATGGTGTCAATTTTGTTCATTATCGTGTTATATGCGATAACTGACGGTACCGCTACCGCTATACCCGACGCTGTCGTTATAAGCGCTTCAGCTATTCCTGCCACCACTCCTGTTATTCCCGTGCCGCTGCCGGCTGCAGACGCTATATCCTGGAAAGCTTTAATAATTCCAAGGACCGTCCCGAAAAGTCCGATATAAACGACCGTGCTTCCTATAGATCCTATGATGCCTGTATATTTTTCAAGCTCCTTGACCTCGATGCTAATCTGCCTGTCCATTGCATTAGTAATTTTTTCATCGCTTTTTCCAACAAGCAGCAGCCCGGCCTGGACTACCCTGGCCAGCGGCGATATAATCGTACCGGCATAAGCGACTGCGCCCTGGAGGCTGTTGCTTTCTATATAGCTCTTTATTTTAGACATAAAGGCGGGCCTTTTTACCCTGGTTTTGCTTCTGATATGGTATGCCCTTTCCAGAATGAAAGTAAGTGAAATTATCGAACAAATAACAAGTACCGTCATGGTATATAAACCCATCTGTAAAAAATCCCATAAAGTTTTTCCCGCGAACATTCTTTCCTCCTACATATTCATAAATAATATTAGCAATTTATGTGCCATAATATTCCACCGGCAGCACAGCCAATAAAATTATAACTAAAAATTGTGATAATGACAATAAAAAACCCTTATCATAGAGAATAAGGCAGGAAGAAAAGAAAACGCTTCCATGCTTTAATATTTTTTTCCTTTACCGATAATATAAATAAATAACTATATCCCGGTGCGGTCCGGCATTACATTCAGGAGGGAATAAGTGGGAAAAAAAGGGCGTGACCTAGCCACAATCGTAGGTATACCGTTCGGTTTAGGAATGCTCCTTACGGCGTTCCTGATAGAAGGCGGAAATCCTGGGGCCCTGTTCGGGAGTATTTCACCTTTCCTGATTGTTATCGGCGGAACAATTGGCGCTGTAATGGTATCCTTTAAAATGGAAGATGTATTCAGCATTCCAAAACTGATCGGCGACGCAATGACTGAAAAGGTAGTTCCGACAAAGGACCTTCTCGAGATGTTTATAACCTTCTCTGAAAAATCGAGGAGGGAAGGAATACTCAGCCTTGAAAACGACATCGAGGATCTGACCAGCATAGATCCCCTGATGTTCAAGGGTATGAAGCTCATAATCGACGGCACCGACCCTGAAGTCGTGAAGCACACGATCTCGAACGACATATTTCTTTATGAACTGAAAAGAAAACATGAAGCAAGCATCTTTGAGCAGGCAGGAGGGTTTTCACCTACAATGGGAATCATTGGAACAGTGCTCGGCCTTATCAACGTGCTTGGAAGGCTTTCATCGCCCGAGGCTCTCGGACCTTCCGTGTCATTAGCTTTCATCGCCACTCTTTACGGAATCGGCCTGGCCAACCTTTTCTGGCTGCCCATAGCCAATAAACTCAAACTCAATCTATCCCATACGAAGCTCCAGAAAGAGCTAGTACTCGAAGCAATGATAAGCATCCAGCAGGGTGAAAATCCGAGCATCATGAAAGACAAGCTCGAGGATTACCTGAATGAAAAAGAAAAGATCAAGCTTAAACAGCAGGAAAGTCCGACGGGAGAGAGGTAATAAATGCCTGAAAATAGAAGGAGGATAGACGACCATCCGGGTAATCTTGAGCGCTGGCTTTTAACTTACGCTGATATGATAACCCTGCTTTTACTTTATTTTATTATCATGTATGCCCTCTCCGTCGTTTCGGCAAAAAAATTCGAACAGATAACAGAATCTCTTGGCACCGTTTTCGGCGGGGGCAGGCCGGGAATCAATATAGAAGAAAGATCCTCGATTGAAAATATAACCCCTGAAAATCAGCCGTATTCAGGCAAATATCCCCTATCGAATAAAAGGGCACATGAACAGGCCCTGAGCTTTGAAAAGACAATTTCCGCTCTCCGTCCCCTGATCAGCGCAAGAAGAGTAAGGGTGCAGCTCGAGGAAAGAGGACTTGTAATTACACTGGCTTCGGATGTTTATTTCGATTCAGGCTCCGCGGAATTAAAGGACGAGGGCAAGGATGTCCTCGAAAAGATCTATCCCGTGCTGAGGGAAATCAGCAACAAGATCAGGATAGAAGGCAATGCTGACGATGTGCAGCTCAATCCCGAGCTTAATGTCACGCCGGTTCCGTCGAAATATTCATCCAACTGGGAACTTGCCTCAGAAAGGGCTATAAATGTTCTCAAATTCCTTGTTTCGGGCGGCGTCGATGCGAAAAGGGTATATGCCGTGTCTTACGGCGATGAAAAACCCATAGAGCCGAACAGGGACCCTGAGAGCCGCGCTTTCAACCGCAGGGTGGATATCGTTGTGGTGACAGAGGGCGGGGAGTAGGGCATCACCGGCAGCGCAGCCCGGCAGGGGCATTTTATTGAATCTGGTAAACGAATTAATCCCTGCCATTGTCAAAAATTTATTAATGAAACATATCTTTGAATTTTTTGGTATAAAAGCCGGAGTCTTTTTTTGGTGTCCCTCTGGGAGTCCATTGAGCATCCTTGTCATATTTCTTCTCTTTTTCAACACCATCTATCATTTTTTCAATTTTTCTCAATTTTTCTTCCGAATCAAAGGCCCAATCACTATCAGGATATTCTTTTAATATTTTTTTGAAACAAGATTTAGCTTCATTAAGGGTATCTTCCCTGTCCTTCAAATTATGTTTCGCCATTTTAGAAATGCCTTCATAGCATTTGTTATAATAATCAAGACCTTTCTTATAAAGGCTGTAATCAGATTCTTTTCCCGAATTATCAAAATTGTCCTTTTTTGCTTCATAATTTAAGTCATTTTTCCTGTTTTTAAAATTCTCGACAATTTGATTATAAGCCTCGTTTATTTTAACCATTATGTATTCTTGTTTCTTTTTCTGCTCGGCATTTACAAATCTATCCGGGTGATTTTTCTTAGCAAGCATTCTATAAGTTTTTTTGACATCGTTAAGAGCTGCTTCGGGTCTGAGATTGAATAATTTAAAACAATCTTCAATAAGCATATTTAGCTATATTAATTCATCAATATTTTCTATCACATAATCAGCATATGTTTTTATTGCTTCTATTTTATCAGGCCATATTTCCTTGATCAAACCTGTTATCATAATTGTTGAAAGTCCGATTTGTTTTGCGCCATACAATTCATTTGAGCCGCCATCTCCGATAAACACAGAATCTTCCGGCTTAGAATTTAGTTTTTTTAAACCATATTCATAAATTTCTCTGTCAGGTTTTGCAAAACCGACATCGCATGAAAACACAGCAGTGTCAAAGTATTTTGAAATCGGCGATTTATTCCAGCTGAATATTTCAATAACATCCGCATTACTGATCAAACCGATTTTTTTATTCATTGATTTTAATTTTTCAATGGTATCTATTGTTCTCCGAGGAATATTAACTAAGGCGCCTTCAAATCTTAAAATTCTATTCTGCACTGCTTGTTGCATTAATTCTTCCGGGATATCTGGATTTATAGCAAGAGCCATATTTTTAATAATCGTAAAAGGATCTTTCTCCTGTCCTGTCAATCTTTCTTTTGACTTTTCAAGTAATTGCTCATTCCATGCTTCTTTAGTAAAACCCAGAAATTCGGAGGTCATCGGGATTCTTGACCATGTAGATTCTAAAGCAGTCAATGTATGAAACAAATCAAATAGTATTGTATTCTTCTTTGCAACAAATTCTGAAACTGATTCCTTTTCCATTAAATTATCCTCAAACTATTTTTAAAATCCTTTAATCCGCCTCATTTCCATCCCTCATATAAGGTAAAGCAGATAAACTATTCAAGGGCCATAATTCATTACATTGAGCTAATGTAAATGAAGGAGAACAAGCGCTGAAATATTTTAAAATTCTTCCTCCGGTGTTTTTGAGACCATGATTCTCATTCGAAGGAATAAATATACAGTCGCCTGCTTTTACGGTTTGTTCCTCATTCCCAACTGTCATCAATCCAGATCCTTCAATTATATAATATGTTTGCTCAGGATTATGTTTATGAACATTTTGAACGCCGTCTTTTCCCATTTCAACCAGGGTAAAGGAAAGATTATTGGCATTGCATGTTTTTGATGAAACAATTAAGAATGATTCTATATTATCCCTTTTATACCGTGGAGATGATTCCCGTCTAAGTATTTTCATAAGCTTACCTCACAGGGCCTTTGTTGAAGCATCCAATACTTTCATTATTGCCACCCTGAAACTAATCTTCCTTCTTTATCTGTAAAGGAGCTTGTGACTATCATAATAAAATCGATCAGCCACCATATACCAACACCGCCAATAGTTAATATCATTAGAATTCCAGTGCCGACTTTTCCCGCATAAAAGCGATGAACTCCAATTCCTCCTAAGCAAAAGCATAAGATAGTCGCCGCTATCTGACTTCTCGGGCTTATTTCCATAATCCGGTTCTCTTGAATTCTATGACCGCAATTTTGGCAATAATTAGCTCCAATTGACAATTCTTTCCCGCAATTCGAACAAAACATAAATTCCTCCTTTAAAACCATCCTCTAGCCTGCTCTTTGCCTGATTGAAGGCCATTTATTATTTAAAAAGCTGAACTGAGGGAGGGGATATAAAAAACTATTCAACTATTTTGCCCTGCCAAATACTTTCGGGAAAAATCTCGGGACATCCTTTAAATACTGTTCATAAGGTTTGCCAAATCTCTTAATCAACTCAGGTTCTTCAATCAGCATAGCATTGAAATAAAGTATAATCACATACAGTGTTGATAGTATCAATAAAAACAAAGAGTAATAAATTATTACTTCCCCAAGCAATAAAACAGCTCCACCCAGCGCCATCGGGTTTCTCACAATCTTATAGGGCCCTTATGACTAATTCTTTAGGCGGTATAGTTGGATTTTGGCAGTCATATTTCCCCTCATAGTTGTTTGTTCAATATTATGCCATTCTGTATTGAATTATTCAACATTTATTTTGTTAATTTGTTCGGCACACCCTCGATGCAGGAGAATGGAGAGGACAAAGGCATGAAGGGATATTGTCTAAAATTGGACAAGGTCAATAACAGGTTCTTTAATCAAAAATTGGCTATTGACTACTTTCAAAATATTCTTATATTTTATTATAAGGTTTAGATGACTATTTCACATAAATGGGGCTGTCTTCTTAATTCAAAGGAGTCAGCCCTTTCTTTTGGTTTTATCGTTAGGCAAAGCATAGGGGTGAAACTACTTGCTATTATTGAAATAGTCCTTCGTCCTCTGAAGATTGAGAATATCATTTTGCTTTATTACAGATAAAACCATTTCTTCTCCGGGTTTAAAATTATCAGCAAGTTCAAATTCGTTAATATGCTTCAATAATGTGCCGTCTTTATGCTCAGAAAATGTTTTAATGGATAACTGATATACAAAAGGAGTTAACGGCGGTCTTCTCATTAAGACTATTGTGAAATTCTCCGGAATGATAACCATCTCTAATTCCACATCACCCGATGGGGTACCTCTCGATATAGTATGAATCAATCTTTCATTCCGGAATAATATTTCGGTGTTTAAAGCTGCCGGGTCGATCTCCTTCATAAAATCCGCTTTTGAAATTTCATTAAAAGCTTTTTCTCTGGAGCAGTTCAAAATAATTTCCTCGCTTATTCTCGGCATAGTATTTCTCCTGTTTAAGAATATTTCCTGATCCCTCATAGGCAAAGCGGGGGAGCGGAAAGGCTGGATAAATTATCTCTTCCAGATAATTTCGTTATCCCCGAGGACTATAAATATAATTCTTTCCGGGATATAAAATTGAATATCATACCCATCTGAATATCCTGTATCTTTAAGTGTTTCATATATTTTTACAAAGACTTTATCACCTTTAAAAATTATATCGTAATCCTTTATATATAAAGCGCTGGATAAGTTTGTTCCCCTTATTCTGACAAAATCACCTTTTTTATTTTCGGAGGGTGTGATAGAAACATTGAAATCACCGATTGATCTGGATGAATTGATTAAAGTTGAACATGAAGTAATAAAACTCATTATAAAAATAAGGCCCATGATGATTTTCATTACATTTCTCCTTAAAATTTCTCCGGAGCCTGGCAAAACTGGAAAAATCAATTCATCATTCCTATAGAAATGAAAATAAAAATTGTTTTCAATCATATTTCTTTGAAGTCATTACGATGCCTGAATAACCTTTATGATTCAATCAACCATTAAATCCCTTTGCAATGTTCGATAATCATAATTTATTATTTTCCAGCCATTGGCTTGCCAGAAATTCAAAGCAGTTTGATTGCCATCCTTAACAAAAAGATTACATTTCTTTATTCCCTGTTTTTTTAGGGAATTAATACATTTAAGATATAATGCCTTCCCTATCCCTTGATCTCTGAATTCCTTTTTTACCGACAAATGATGGAGATATCCTCTTCTTCCATCCTGCCCGCACTTTAGTGCTCCAATTATAGTATCATTAATTAATGCCAAAAAACATAAATCCGGATTTCTTTTCAAATATATTTCAAAGTTTTCATAGGTATCTGCATCATCCATATCAAGAAGGAGATTAGATTATCAAAATCGCACATAGTAATTTCTCTTATTTTATAATCCATATTTTCACCAAAATTCTTTCATTTATGTCCCTTTATTCTATCAATGATTGGATCTTTTATCAAAATCCGGCACAGTCCCGGATGTGCAAAAATATTTTTTGAATATTGCATATTCCTTTGCATGTATGCGTAATATATAAAAGGATTAATTTCAGCGGGGGAAGATGATGACTACCAATTTCGAAAGAAAAATGCAGGAAATCAGCTCGTTTTATACCTTGAACGATACGAATTACCCATGTGTGATTACCCGCATTTCATTCGACGGCATCGAGATGTCCGTTAAAGGATGCCTTTATTATGGGGACAATGTAAAAGTCAGAATAGGAAAAGAAAGCGTGCCGGCTAAGGTCGAAAGGGTTGAAGGGGTAAAAATCGGACTCAGGTACTGTGATATTCCCCGGAAACAATTCGATTCCATCTTTTCTTACACTCTTGGCCTGTCGAAAGGGCCGGTTTGACAGATGAGAAGCTTCGCATAACTCTTTTTAAAGCCAAATATTTGACAAAGCCCCAATTTCTTTTATAATATATGGAAATTTTTCGGGTGGTATCTGATGAAAACCTTCGTATTAAAAGCTCCGCAGATTAAAAGACAATACTTCGTTCTGGATGCGGCCGGAAAACCGCTGGGCAGGGTCGCTTCCCGCGCCGCTCAGGTTCTTATGGGAAAGCATAAAGCTTCATATACTAAAAATCTTGATAACGGAGATTTTGTCATCATAGTAAATGCCGACAAATTCATCCTGACCGGCAGGAAGCCGAAAACCAAGATTTATTACCATTATTCGGGTTATGTCGGCGGTATGCATGATACCTCTTTCAAGGATATGATGCGCAAGAAGCCTCTTTTCCCGATTGAAAAGGCTGTAAAGGGAATGCTTCCAAGGAACAACCTTGCAAAAAAGATGGCTAAAAAGCTCTATCTTTATGCAGGCCCCGTTCATGATTTGAAAAATATTCAAACAAGTCCGCTCGAGATATAAGGGAGAATGAAAATGACAGATCATATTTACGCTACAGGTAGACGCAAAACCAGCGTTGCAAGAGTATTCCTTGTGCCTAAGGGCAGCGGTAAAATTACAATAAACAAAAAAGATATAGAATCTTATTTTCCTGCAGTATACTGGGATGTAGTTCGCACTCCTTTAAAGGCCACCGAGCTCCTGAGCAAGTATGATGTTTATGTTACTGTAAACGGCGGCGGCACTACAGGGCAGGCAGAAGCGGTCCGCCATGGACTGTCGAGAGCCATTGATAAGATCGACAGGGAAAAGTACCACAAAACCCTGAAAGATCTCGGCTTTCTTACAAGGGATTCGAGAATGGTCCAGAGAAAGCATTACGGCCTCAAAAAAGCAAGAAAGGGTCCCCAGTACTCAAAGAGATAATCAAAAAAAAGAATATTTCACCGCAAAGACGAAGAGAACGCAAAGAAGAAAGAAAGGGGGTCATGTTGATCTTGCTTTCAAAAATACTTTGCGCACTTTGCGGCTCTGCGGTGAATCCTTTTGGTGTCGACTTAAAGTCTTATCCTGTCTTCCACTACAAACGCCTTGCCGCCTTTAACGGTTATTATCATTTCCTTTAAGCCTTCGGAAAGTTTGCCGTTTACCGGAGCGATGATCCTCACGACCGCTATGTAAACCGAACTCCCTTCCGCTATTTTGAAAGGGGTTGATTTCGGAGCTTCGAATTTTTCAAGATACAGGACATCCCTTGAGGACTCGCCGCTGTAATGTTTGTGCTTTACTGCGGCATCCCTGGCAACGGATCTCTCGGCGGCTTCATGGGGGTCCAGAACGGACTCATCGTTTTCGAAATTCAGCCGGGGAACAACGCGGTCAGGATCGATGGTTATAGTTGTGTTCGAGGCGTTGAAATTCCAGGAGCGCTTGCCGTTCCATTCTATTTTTACCTTTTCACCGTTAACAATGGCGTATATATCGGGTATTTCATCCATATTCCTGTATGCCGTTAAATGCTTTATCGAAATATCGGGGAAACCTTTAGCGCATACCGGCAGGAAATACCTTGCAACGGCCACCACAGCCTCTCCTGCCCCTGCGGCTGCGCATATATCGGGCATTGTCGAGGGAGAATTCGTAGCGGCGGCGGCAGCGGCCTTTTTGCCGGATACGTAGGTTTTAACATAATTTGTAAATGATTCGATTCCGGCGGTGAATACCGCGAAATGGAGCATGGATATATTTTTCAGCATTCCGCTTACATCGCAGTCAATTTCTCCCGTTGTTGTGAAACCGCCGGAGAGGACATCCTCGTAATACGAACGGGAAGGAACGGGTACAAGATAAGCCTGTTCGTCCCGGATGCGGCCGTTATCATCGATGAGCCTTGTATAAAGGTCGGTATAACTAAACAGTTCGCTGCCTTCGAATTTAAGAATACCCCTGAACCATAAACGGACAGCGGCATATTTTATCTCTGACGGGGCCGACCCGCCCGTTATCAGAAATATATCGTTTGATTCAAAACGGGCCATAGCGGGCAGGGCAGGGAGGTTTATTATTATAATATTCGTCTGGTCAAGCTTAAACAGGAGCCTTTCATAAGCCCCGATAATATTATCGATATCACTGATGCTCGACATGCTCTTGCCATGGTAGAAAACATCGTATGTTCTTCCGCCGGCGCTCTGGGAAGTTTCACCATACCTGCCGCAGATAAAAAGAGGATTTTCATCAGGATTGATTAAAAGCCCGTCGCCGTCTCTCCCGTCATAGGGCATTATCAAGGCTTTGAAGCCTTCCGGAAGCGTCAGACCCGTGTTGATAGTGCCTTTTTCATCGGGCCGGAGGAGCCAGTCTTCCGAATAAAATTCCTGGCCTGCAATAGGGAGCGTATATGTGATATTTATCTTTCCGCCGTATGCCGACTGGACTTTATCGATAAGAATCGTATGCCCGCTCTGATAGTAATCCACGGCCCCGGAGTCCCCTTCGGAATTGATGCCTGTCAGCCTTGCCCTTGCAGGCATAGTTATTTTTTCAGAGTTGCTCGTGAAAGAGAAAACCGCCTGAACTTTCAGTTCGCTCTGGGATATAGCTAAAGTCATCCTGGCTGTATAGGAAAATATTAAGCTGCTGATTGAAATAAAAATCAGGACCGCACTAACATGTTTCATGGAAACCTCCCGGCTCGGTTATTAAATTATCGGAAGGTTTGAAGAACATTAAAGAACCGGGCCCTATAATAAAATCCTGATCCCGGCGTTGATAGTGAATCCTCCGCCGGGGACATCGGGCATGTCGAAATTGACCTGGTCCAGGATATTTTTCAGGAGCAGTTCGGCAAAGATATCCCTGCTAAGTCCGAGCGAGAATGATATGTCCCATATCCATGCGCAGTCAAGGTAAGCTCCAGGCTGGTATTCCTGCCTGTCCTTATATGTGAGCTTTGTCAGAGCGGAAAAACCGATATTTGTATAATTGTAGTCGACGCTGATTGCAACCGTGTTCCGGTTGAAGAAGAAAAGGTCCTCCGGGGCAGCCGGCTGTTTGAATGTGTAAGAGGCGTCAACAACGATATTGTCGAAGGCAATGAGCTCCAGGACAGCTTCGGCGTCGAGGATATTGACATTTGTCTCGGAACTCAATGAATAAAGATCCGTGCCCTGATTGTAATTATAGTTCAGGTAGGAAAAGTACTGATCCAGGCTTGCGTTTCCACGGATATTAATAAAATCGAACGGAGAAAACTGGATCGAATAGAGATATACCCATTTTTCTTCCGGCATTGTAAACTGGTAATCGATCTGGTTTTCGCCGACAAGCCTGTCGATTGAAAGGTTGTTCTGCTCCCCGTAGACCCCGCCTTTCATTGATATAAAACTCGAATACTTATAGAAAAGCATCAGGTTCGGCGCCCAGAAGAAATCTTTATAGCTGTACATATCGAATTCCGATCCGGCCTGGATCGCGAAGCTCCCTAAGGGGAATTTCAGGAGCCCGGAGGCCCTTCCGAACTGCATTAAATCGCTGTTGTAATCCGAATATTTGTACTTGCCGGTTAATTTTAAAAAATTATCCCTCCCCCAATCGGTCTCGAGGTCGGCATTTCCGCCGATATCCTGGAGAACTTTATCGTTATATCCCGAAGAGAGCTGGTGATCCAGATCGAGGTAATCATAAAACCCTTCTGTTTTGAGGATAGTATTCATGCCTATCTGGTACAGGGCCCCGAGGCTGAAAGGCACATCTTTTTTTGTCTCATTGACGTTCGAGATGTTTGTATAAAGGCCGATGCTTCTATCGTAATAACCGAAAGAGCCGGTAATATCGATATTGGAATTGACCGAATAAATGATATCGCCGTTAAAATCATCTATGTTCAGGGATGTATTGAAATAAGTCGCGCCCTGGTATCCTGTGTTATCCCTCATGTTCCTGAGATATGTGAAAATATAGTTCAGATTATCTGATTTTTTACCGGTGTTGATCTCCGCGATGATATTATTGTAAGTACCATAATATACCTTGAAATCGGATAATGAAAAGTCTCCGCTTGAACGCTCTTTCGTCATTTCCGATTTGAATTTATCGCTTTCCTTCGACTTTGTCAGTTCTTCTATATCTATCCCCACATCATTGGAAGGGTGGCCCTGGAGGATAGATTCCTTCTGATTTGCTATAGGCACCTTGCTTTCATCTTCGATACTGAGCTTGATATCGGGAATAATGATTTTCGAATTGCCGTTTTCAAGGAGAAGCTCGTTTGTAGTCGAATTCGTGTCGAGGGCATTGACTAAGGAGAAACAAAGAAGCAGCATTACAGGGGCTGAGAGCAGGTATTTTCTCATAATAAAAGCCTCTCTTTATTAAATTAGCGACAGGTGTTTGAAATCCTGCGCATTGAATCTTTGCCCGTTCGGGCCGAAATCTTCTATCAAAGCCGGCACTATGGCGCCGGGCAGGACGCTTTCGACAGGGTTGGGCGCGTTCTGCGAACCGAGGTCGGTGCGGAGCCAGCCCGGGTCAAGATATGATATGATAACGTTGGAACCCCTGAGCTCTGCAGAGATGTCGAGAGTGTATTTATCGACTGCCGCTTTAGAAACACTGTAGGGGGACAGGTCCGGCTGGTCCTTGATCCCCGATGTCATATTGATAATCCTGCCGAACCCTTTTTCGGACATTTTAGGAATGAAAAAGTTGCAGACTTCTATCATTGAGAAAAAATTAACGTCAAAGATCTTTTTCCATTCCTCCATTGAAAAAGTCCAGATCTTTTTGCCGCCGCTCATAATTGCGGCGTTATTGTAAAGTATGTCTATGTGTCCGGCCAATTTATACGCTTCGGAGCACATGTTTTTTATATCGCCGGAATTATCGAGCTCGCCCTCGACTATGTCTGTTTTAATATTATAATCCTTGAGCATGGAATAAGTTTTTTCGGCGTTAGCCTTTTTTCTTCCATGGATTATAACATTGCATGAGCACTGTGCGAGCCCGAGAGCTATCTGCTGTCCGATCCCGCGCGCCGAACCGGTTACAAAAGCCCAGCGGTTTTTCAGCTTTTCATTCATAGATTCCCTTCATTTAAAACAACGGCTGTTCCGTAGCAAAGCACCTCTGTGACGCCGGGCATAATTTCATTGGCATCGTATCTGATGCCGATGATGCCGTTGGCACCGAGTTCCTCGGCATGCATGCACATATTTGCGAAGGCGTCCCCGCGGGTCCTTTCGCAGAGCTGTGTGAATACGGTGATATTTCCGCCGACAATAGTCTGGAGGGAGCCGAAAAAATTCCCTATTATCGAACGGGACCTTACAGTAATGCCTCTGACTATTCCGAGGTTTTTTGTTATGCCCTTTCCCTGGATTTCAAATGCCGTCGAGGTGTTTTCCTCTTTCATATTAGCCTCCCTTGAATTTAGAGAGAAACAGGGGATATTTTATTCTAAGAGGGGGTAATTTGCAAATAAAAATCCCGACCGCAGGCAGCGGCCGGGATAAAATTGTCATCAAACTTTTCTTTTTTACTATTTTTTCTTCTTCTTATCTTTATTCTTGTCCTTTTTGTGGCCCTTTTCCGCACCTTCGATCACTGCCTGAGCGGCCGCGAGACGCGCTATCGGTACGCGGAAAGGAGAGCATGATACATAGTTCATACCGGCATTATGGCAGAACTTGACAGACTTTAATTCGCCGCCATGTTCTCCGCAGATTCCGATCTTGAGATTAGGCCTTGTGCTTCTGCCCTTTTCAATTGCGATCTTCACGAGCAGACCCACGCCTTCCTGGTCGAGGGACTGGAACGGATCTTCCTTGAATACGCCTGCCTTTTTCTCATCGACATAATCCGGAAGGAAACGGCCCGCGTCGTCTCTCGACATGCCCAGGGTCATCTGTGTCAGGTCGTTCGTCCCGAAAGAGAAGAACTCTGCGACTTCCGCAATCTGGTCTGCGAGAAGGGCCGCCCTGGGGACTTCAATCATCGTTCCAACAAGATATTTAACCGACTGGCCGCTTTTCTTGATTATTGCGTCAGCCACTTCCCTTGTCCTTGTTTCAAGGATCTTCAGTTCCTTTTTATCGATAACAAGAGGATGCATTATCTCGGGTTCAACCTTTATTCCCTCTTTTGTGCATTCGCATGCGGCCTCAATGATCGCTGTAACCTGCATATCGAGTATTTCAGGATATGTTATGCAGAGGCGGCAACCCCTGTGGCCGAGCATGGGGTTGGCTTCATGGAGCTGTTCGACGCGGAGTTTGACCTTTTCAAAAGGCACGCCGATTTTCTGAGCAAGTTCCCTCTGCTTGGGTTCGTCATGCGGCACGAACTCATGAAGGGGAGGGTCGATAAGGCGGATTGTCACTGGTTTGCCGTTCATTGCCTTGAAAATGCCCTTGAAGTCGGCTTTCTGGAAAGGAAGCAGCTTTGCGAGCGCCGACTTCCTGTGGTCGACCGTATCGGCGACGATCATCTCCTGGATAGCCTCTCTTCTCTCTTCGGTATCGAAGAACATGTGTTCTGTCCTGCAGAGGCCTATGCCTTCAGCGCCCAATTCTACGGCATGCTGGGCGTCATAAGGAGTGTCTGCATTTGTCCTGATCTTGAGCTTCCTGATCTCGTCGGCCCATTTCATAATAGTATTGTATGATTCGGGAAGTTCAGGCTTGATAAGCTTCAGGCTTGTCTTGAAAACTTCGCCGGAAGTGCCGTTCAGGGTTATCTCTTCGCCTTCTTTGATTATAATGTCTCCAACCTTGAACTGCTTCTTGACATAATCGATGTCGAGCTTTTCGCATCCGACTATGCAGCATTTTCCCCATCCTCTTGCCACAACAGCGGCATGTGATGTTTTTCCGCCCGTTGCCGTCAGGATGCCTGCAGCGGCGTGCATTCCGCCGACGTCTTCAGGGCTTGTTTCTTTCCTGACAAGGATGACCTTTTCACCCTTTTCAGCCCATTCTTCAGCGTCTTTTGCGTTGAATACCACTTTTCCTGAAGCGGCGCCGGGAACGGCGTCGATTCCTGAAACTATGTAATTGGCTTTAAGAGCATCTTTCTGCTTGGGGTCTATAATGGGATAGAATATGCCTTCGATATCCTTATCCTTGATACGCATTACCGCGTTTTCTTTTGAAATGAGTTTTTCTCCAACCATATCGACCGCTATTTTGAAAGCGGCGAAGGGAGAGCGTTTGCCTGTGCGGCACTGCAGCATATAGAGTTTTCCTTCCTCTACCGTAAACTCGAGGTCCTGCATATCCTTGTAGTGGTTTTCAAGGGTTTTCCTGACCTCGACAAGCTGCTTATAGGCCTTGGAGTCGGCCTTTTCGAAATCCGAAAGTTTAATAGGAGTTCTTATGCCGGCTACAACGTCTTCTCCCTGTGCGTTGACGAGATAGTCGCCGTAAAACAGGTTTTCCCCGGTGTTCGGATCCCTTGTAAAGCACACTCCTGTTCCGGAAGTGTCTCCCTTGTTTCCAAAAACCATCTGGACTATGTTGACGGCCGTACCGATAACACCCTGGATCTTTTCCACCCTTCTGTATGTTACGGCTTTGTCAGCCATCCAGCTGCCGAATACTGCTCCTACCGAGCCCCAGAGCTGTTCCCTCGGGTCCTGGGGGAAATCCTTGCCGATCTCTTTTTTATAAAGGGCTTTGAACTGGGCAATCAGCTCTTCTAATTCTGAAGCGTCGACATCGGTATCGTTGACCTTTTTGCCGGCCGGAACGCCGAGCCTGGCCCTTGTCTTTTCATTCTTGATTTTATCGAAGATATGATCGAATTTTTCCCTTGCAATGCCCATTGCAGTTGAACCGTACATCATGATAAAACGCCTGTAACCGTCGAGAGCGAACCTCTTGTTGCCGGTCTTAAGCGCGAGGCCTTCAACCGATTTGTCGTTAAGGCCGAGGTTTAAAATGGTTTCCATCATACCGGGCATCGAGATAGGGGCGCCCGATCTTACAGAAACTAAAAGGGGATCTTTTGCGTCGCCGAGTTTTTTCCCTGCGAGCTTTTCAAGAGCGAGAAGGTGTTCTTCAACTTCCTCTTTGAGACCCTTGGGGTAATCTTTGCCGTTTTTATAAAATAAGTCGCAGACCTCCGTGGTAATTGTGAATCCGCCGGGAACCGGAAGGCCTATGCTTGTCATTTCAGCCAGTCCGGCGCCTTTACCGCCGAGAAGTTCCTTCATTGAACCGTCACCTTCGGCTTTCCCACCGCCGAAGAAATAAACATACTTAGACTTTGCCATATCAATCCTCCAATTTTATTCAAATGCATTCCGGTACAGGCCTCTATTCGCCTGTGCTTTCAAAAAAACCTCTATCATATTTTAATATCCAGCCGTAAATTTTGCAATTTATGGAAGTTACAATGAATATCGGATGCCGGTTTTCTATTGAAAGTGGGATTTTAACCTATTATGCGCAGGACCAGCCCTTTTAATTCATTGTAAGCTGTTTCGATGTCATCGTTTATAATGGTGTATTGATAGCTTTTAACGCATTCCATTTCCCTGGCCGCAGTTTTCAGGCGTATGCGGATGGTATTTTTGTCATCGGTTTTTCTTTCCATGATCCTTTTGCGGAGTTCTTTCATCGAAGGGGGCAGGATGAAGATGAGGACGCTCTCGGGAAGAATACTCTTGATATTCATCCCTCCCTGGACGTCGACGTCGAGAAGGCAGTTTTTGCCTTCGTCCCTTATCCTCAGAATTTCCGATTTCAAAGTCCCGTAGCAATTACCGTATACATCGGCCCATTCGACAAACTCGTTATTCCCGATTTTTTTATCGAATTCTTCCCTGCTGATGAAATAATAATCCGCTCCATTCTTTTCATTGATCCTGGGGGAACGGGTTGTGGCCGAAATTGAGAATTGGAGGCTCTGCGGCATATCAGCCAGGAGCCTTTTATAAAGACGTGTTTTACCGACACCGGACGGTCCGGAAATGACAATTATGCTTCCCGATTTCATTTTTACTCCAGGTTTCTCAGCTGCTCCCTTATCTTCTCGATTTCACCCTTGATAAAAATAGTATTTTCAATGATATTGTAATCGGTCGATTTTGATGCAATGGTATTGATTTC
The DNA here is from genome assembly GCA_964533855.1 of uncultured Brevinematales bacterium. Lineage (GTDB taxonomy): Bacteria > Spirochaetota > Brevinematia > Brevinematales > JAOACQ01 > CAVYGN01. The sequence continues at coordinate 155,707 of CAZHNM010000004.1, read as the reverse complement.
CCTGTTCATCTCCTGGCTGATGAAATCCATTTTTTTGCTGTCCCCCGAGATTTTTTCATCGAGAATTTTACCGAACTGGCTCAGATGGCTTTTCAGCCTAACAATTTCTTCATTTATCGCTGTCCTGCCGGCCATAATCTCGGCTTCCATCAGAAGGCGGTTATTGGTCAGGAGGTCCTCAAGCGACTCGGGAAGGAGCTCCAAAAGGCGGTCTTTGAGTCCCTGTTTGAATTTTTCCAGGTTAGGGGGATAAAGTTTCTCGATCTCTTCGAGCTTTTTATCTATAAGCGCAAGGGAGGCTTCGATGTCATCCTTCGTCTTTTTCCCTTCCCTGTGCATCATATCGAGTATTTTCAGGGTGACCCTTTTTAACATTTCAGTCAGTATCTCATGAAGGTCTTCGAAACCTCCCATTCTCTCGATCTGAAGGATGCCTCCGATCGACAGGAAATCCCTGAGAGACACATCGTCTTTCAGATCGAGACTTTTTTTCAGATCGAAGATTGCGGATTTATATTTTTTAGCGAGCTCCCTGTTGACAATTATATTATAGCTCTTTGCTTCTTTTTCTACGATCTTGATGTACAGATCGATCTTGCCCCTTTTCAGCCTTTCATATACAATGTTTTTCAGGTCGTTTTCCCATTCATCGATAAATGCGCTCGACTTTACCTTGAAATCGAAATACCTTGAATTCAGGCTTTTAAGTTCAACAGTCAGGTCGTACTGGTCGGTGTTCACAAATTCGTTGGCGAATCCTGTCATGCTTCTTATCATAAATACCTTTTCACAGTTTATTTTGGCTCTTTATCGATTCGATAACATTTTCCGCGGCTTTCTGCTCCGCTTCCTTTTTTGTCCTGCCCTTGGCCGTTGCCCTCCAGTCGTTATGGACTGTGACGGATATCTCGAATATCTTGTTATGGTCGGGGCCTGTCTCTTTTATGATTTTATATACCGGATATTCCCTGAATTTGGAAACCGACCATTTCTGGAGCTGGGTCTTAAAATCCCTTGTGCCGGTTTTGATGCGTTTTTTCATCTCGGGGTCAAGTATCTGCCTTACAAAGGCAAGCGCCTGGTCGAATCCTCTTTCGAGGAATATTACTCCGATCACCGCTTCCGTTATATCTGCAGCAACTTTCTGCCTTGCCCTGGGGTCAGAAAGGGTTTCACCCTTGCCGAGATTTATATAATCGAGAAGCCTCAGGTTGAATGCAATTTCCGATAGCGTCTTTTCATCGACGAGGCTGGAGCGGAGGGCCGATAATCCTCCCTCCGCAAGATGAGGGTTATTATGATAAAGCTGGTATGCAACGCAGGCATTAAGGATGGAATCTCCTAAAAATTCAAGCCTTTCGTATGGCTCAATATTAGCTCCTGATTTATCAACGCATGACGAATGCGTAAGAGCCCTGTTGAATAACGAATAATCTTTTATTTTGATAGAAAGCCTGGTTTTCAGCTCTTTGAGCTCTCCAAGCCTTTTATCGCTTAATAGGGGCGCCTTCGGATTACTCGTACTTTTTGAAAACAAGCGTAACATTGTGACCACCGAATCCAAATGAATTGCTCAGGCCGTATGTTATATCGCATGAAACGGCTTTGTTCGGCACATAATTCAAGTCGCATTCCGGATCGGGATTATCCAGGTTTATTGTCGGGTGAACAATTTTATCCTGTATCATTTTAACGACGGCTATCGCTTCGATCCCGCCGGCAGCGCCAAGGGTATGGCCTATCATGGATTTAGTCGAGTTTACAAGAAGTTTGTAAGCATGATCGCCGAAAGCGGATTTAACCGCTATCGTTTCAGCCAGGTCGCCTGGAGGTGTGGATGTCCCATGCGCATTGATAAGCTGCACGTCGGTCGGGCTTATGCCCGCCTTTCTCATTGCGTTTTTCATCGCCAGCCCTGTCCATAAGCCGTCGGGGCAGGGGGCTGTTATATGATGGGCGTCGCCGCTTACGCCATAACTGACAAGTTCGGCATGGATTTTAGCTCCCCTCTTTTTTGCATGCGAGAGTTCTTCAATAACAAGGACGCCGGCGCCTTCGCCCATTACAAAACCGTCCCTGTCTTTAGTAAAAGGCCTGGAACCCTTCTCGGGATTATCGTTAAAATGAGTTGAAAGAGCCTGCATCTGGGTAAAACCGGCATATCCGAGGGTCGACATAGCTGCTTCGCATCCCCCGGTAATCATTACATCGGCGTCGCCGACTAATATATGATTAAAAGCGCAGGCAATTCCGTTGCCTGCCGAGGCGCAGGCTGAAGCTACGGCGTAATTCGGCCCATGATAGCCGTATTCAATCGAGATGTAGCCCGAAGCGATATCCGCTATAAGCATGGGAATAAAAAAGGGCGAAACCTTTTTACGCCCGCCTGAAAACATTTTTACAGAGTTATCGTAATAAGTGTGAATACCGCCGATCCCCGAGGCTATAATCACTCCGATATTTTCTTTGTCTACATTTGCGTCCGCCAGCCCGCTTTCTTTAATTGCTTCGCGCGCCGCGACTATGGCAAAATGGCAGAACCTGTCCATTTTCCTTGCTTCTTTCCTGTCTATGTAATCTTCAACATTAAAATCAGCGTCTTTAATTTCTCCGCCGATAAGACATGGGGAATCTTTCAAATCAAGATTGGTGACCCTGCTTATTCCCGATCTGCCTGCTTTAAGGCCTTCCCAGAAATCCCGGACGTTAAGCCCCAGGGCGTTCACCGTTCCCATTCCTGTTATTACTACCCTTCTGTCAGTCATTGTCATCCCCTTAATACATCACTATTCCGCCGTCGATCACAATAACCTGTCCGGTTATATAATCCGAATCCGGGGAGGCTAAAAATAACACCGCTTTAGCCACATCTTCAGGCTGTCCCATCCTGCCGAGGGGCACCTGGGCTAAAAGCTTCTGCTTTTCATTTTCAGGCAGCTTATCCGTCATCGCAGTCTGGATGAACCCTGGAGCGACTGCGTTCACATTTACATTCCTGCCGGCAAGTTCCCTTGCGGCGGTTTTTGTCACCGCTATGACGCCGGCTTTGCTTGCCGAATAATTCGCCTGACCGGCGTTGCCCATCAAGCCTATGACTGATGCGATATTTACAATTTTACCGCTTCTCTGCTTCATCATAACGGGAAAAACGGCTTTTATGCCGTTAAAGACCCCTTTGAGGTTAATATTGAGGACCAGGTCGAAATCTTCGGGAGACATCCTTAAAATAAGATTGTCCCTTGTTATTCCGGCGTTGTTGACGAGAATATCAACGCTGCCCCATGTGCTTTTTGTTTTTTCGATCAGAGCTTCAACTTCTTTGAAATTAGTAACATCGGTTTTAAGCGCGAAACTTTTCACGCCCATAGCCGATATTTCTTTCGATGTCCCCGCCGCGATGTCTTCCATAACATCGACTATGACCACATTGGCCCCTTCTTCGGCAAGTTTTATGGCTATTGCTTTGCCTATGCCTCTGGCAGAACCTGTAACGATTGCGTTCTTGCCTGAAAGTTTACCCATCTTGATCCCTCCGGTTTATCTAAATAATTAATTTTAAGCTTCGGAACCGTTCGCAGAGATCTCACTGAGCCGTTTGTGAAGTTTTCCGAGAATATCCCGGCGGACCGAGTTTACAGCCGCTTTAATCCCGAATTTAACAGCCCTTCTCCCCGATTTGCCATGTCCTATATAGACATTGCCGTTTACGCCTAAAAGAGGCGCCCCGCCGTATTGTTCGGGATCGGATTTCTTCTTCAGATCAACAAGTGCGCCGAAATAAAAGGGGTAGGTCAGAAACGCGCCAACATGGTGCTTAAGTGAATACTTTAAAAGCCGGGAAAACAGCGTAGCCGTCCCTTCGATGGTTTTAAGGGCGATATTGCCGATATAACCGTCGCTGACAATTACATCCACCTCATTGGAGAGGAGCTGGTATCCCTCTACGTTTCCCTTGAAATTTATATCAAGCTCCATGAGCTTTTTATATACAGCCTTGCTGGTGGAATTCCCCTTGTGGGATTCTTCGCCGATGTTGAGCAGCCCTATGCGGGGGTTGGTTTTTCCAAACATCTCTTCAGCGTAGATCTTTCCCATAACGGCGAATTTGGCGAGGTCGTCTACTTCACAGTCCGAGCTTGCGCCTATATCGAGAAAAATATTTGCCTTGCCTTCAATATTGGGAATAAGAGAAGCTAAAGCGGGTTTCTTAACCCCTTTTACCCTTCCGAGTATAAGGGCGGACGCTACCACGATCGCTCCCGTATTGCCTGGTGAAAAAAACGCATCGATTTTTCCCTGCTTGAGAGCATGAAGTCCGATGGCTATGCTCGAATCCTTTTTCTGCTTCATCACAGCGAGCGGATCGTCGTCCATAGTTATCACTTCCGAAGCTTCTATAATGCTTATCCGGTTAATATTCTTGTTAAACATGTGATACTTGTCAAGCACCGGCTGGTAAATATCACCCCTTCCGATCATAACCACTTCGATGCCCGGATCTTCAGTCACTGCGTCAATGCAGCCATGGATCAATTTTCTGATATCAGTTTCACCGCTAATGATGTCAACACCGATCCTTAATAGGTTTTCCAAGTCTTTTAGTCCTCTTTCACAACTTTCGTAATAATCTGTTTGCCTTTATAAAAGCCGCAGGAATCACAAACCCTGTGAGGCAGTTTTTTTGCGCCGCAATTGGGGCAAATAGACATTGCCGGAGTATCGGATTTCAGGTATCCGTTGGATTTTCTCATTCTGCTTTTGCATTTGGCTGTTTTATGTTTAGGAACTGGCATGGTACTTTCTCCTTTCAATGATTGTTCAGAACCTATATTTTAGCCTTACATGGCCTGATTGTCAAAAAAAGTGCCCGAATAAAAAACCCCGCCCCCTTTTCAAGGGGCGGGGTTCACTCACTAAGTGAGTTTGCAGAATTGGGAGGGGAATCTAATTCTGCATAAATCAATTGAATTATCGGCCGAAACTCTCTTTGTTTTAGCGTTTTTCAATTTATTTCAAAATTTATGCCGCTCATCCCATTATAACTTCGACGGCATGGTCTTTACCGTCGCCGAACACGGGCAGGACCTGCCCGATGATAGATTTTCCGTCAACTGTGACGGTTTTTACGCCCTTTGAAACATGGGAGGGGTTCTTAATTTCAATTTTATAATTCGAACCCCTGAATCTGCGGACAGCCGAAAATCCTTCCCATCCCTTAGGGATGCAGGGATCTATCTTTAAACCTTCATAATCCGGCTGGATGCCGAGTATGAACTGCGATATCGCGACAAAATGCCAGCCTGCCGTGCCGGTTAGCCAGGAATTTTTAGCCTCGCCGTGGCGTTTTGCGTCTTTTCCGGCAACCATCTGCGCATAGGCATAGGGCTCCATCCTGTGGATTTCGCTTTCATCCTCTGTGTAAGCCGGCGCCAGTTTTGTCCAGTATTCGAAGGCGCGGTCGCCCCTGCCTATAACGGTTTCCGCGGCTATTATCCATGCATTGCTATGGCAGAATATGCCGGCGTTTTCCTTGTAGCCGGCAGGGTAGGTAGATATTTCTCCCATATTGATATAATACTCCGTGAAAGCCGGGTTCTGGAGGACAAGGCCGTATTTCGTATCGAGGTACTTTTTGCATGAATCGAGGGATTTCTCCACATAACCCTGTTTAAGCCCGATACCGGCCATTGAACAGATCCCCTGGGATTCGATAAATATTTTTCCTTCCTTGTTTTCATGACTGCCGATCTTTTTACTGAAATCGTCATATGCCCTGATGAACCACTCGCCGTCCCACCCATGCTTCAGGACCGTTTCTTCCATCTTTTTAAGTTCTTTCTCCGCCTGCACGGTTTCCTTCTTTTCACCCATGTACCCGCACATCTTCAGAAAATCGGGCCCGCTGTATATGAAAAGTCCTGCTATGAATACGGATTCGGCAACTTTGCCTTCCTTGCTTGTAGTTGTCTGGAAAGACTCGTCGGGAGTGGATGAGAAGCAGTTGAGGTTCAAACAGTCGTTCCAGTCAGCCCTGCCGATAAGGGGCAGGCCATGAGGCCCCGAGTTATTGACAACATGATAGAAAGAGCGTTTTAAATGCTCGAAAAGTGTCGCTTTATTCTTTTCATTATTGTCGAAAGGGACCTTTTCTTTGAGGATCTGCCAGTCGCCTGTTTCCTTGATGTATGAACCGGTCGACAGTATTATCCAGAGGGGGTCGTCGTTAAAATTGCCTCCGACCTCGTTGTTGCCTTTTTTGGTCAGGGGCTGGTACTGGTGATAGGCACCTCCGTCGGGAAGCTGGGTCGCGGCAAGGTCGAGTATCCTTTCCCTGGCCCGCTCGGGTATCTGATGCATGAAGCCCAGCAGGTCCTGGTTCGAATCGCGGAAGCCCATACCCCTTCCTATACCGGATTCGAAGTAGGATGCGCTCCTCGACATGTTGAAAGTGACCATGCACTGGTACTGGTTCCAGACATTGACCATGCGCCTGAGCTTTTCATCTCCGGCATTTATGCTGTAAATAGATAATAAGCCTTCCCAGTATGCTTTTAATTCGGCGAGGGCCCTGTCGACGTCTCCCTTGTTCTTGAACCTGTCGATCATCGCATACGCTTTTTTCTTGTTTATTATACCTTTCGACTGCCATTTTTCAGAAACCTCGTTCTCGATATAGCCTAAGACAAAAACAAGATCCCTTTCCTCGCCCGGCTTGAGTGTAATGTTTATGCTGTGAGACGCGGCAGGGGACCAGCCGTCGGCTACAGAATCAAAAGATTTTCCGCGGGCAACGGCCTGAGGCGATTCGGGCCCGTTATATAAGCCGATAAAGCTGTCGCGGTCGCTGTCAAAGCCGTCTATTTTGGCGTTTACAGAATAAAAAGAAAAATGGTCGCGCCTTTCCTTGTATTCGGTTTTATGGAAGATCACGGAATTTTCAATTTCCACTTCTCCCGTATTGAAATTTCTCTGGAAATTCGTCATATCATCCCAGGCGTTCCACAGGCAGAATTCGACAAAGGAAAACAGGATAAATGATTTTTCCTTTTTCCCCGTATTTTTTAAATTTACCCTGTGAACTTCGCAATTAGTATTGAGCGGCACGAAATAAAGCACTTCCGATCTTATTCCGTTGCGCTCGCCTGTAATGGAAGTATATCCAAGTCCATGCCTGCATTCATAAAAATCGAGATCTTTTTTTACAGGCTTCCACCCGGGCGACCAGTAATCGCCGCCGTCGTTGATATAAAAATATCGCCCGTTATTATCTACAGGCACGTTATTATAACGGAACCTTGTGATCCTTCTGAGTTTGGCGTCTTTATAAAAGCAGTATCCTCCTGCCGTATTGGATATGAGAGAGAAAAAGTCCCTGGTGCCAAGGTAATTGATCCATGGATACGGGGTTTGAGGGGTTGTAATAACATATTCCTTTTTGGGGTCGTCAAAATGTCCGAATTTCATATAAATCCTCCTATACACATTCAAAATAACCTGCAGGCCTTTATAAGACCTTTCCTGCCCTGATAACTTCCGAATAATATTTTCCGCTTAATTTAACGGTCCTTTTAAGGCTGCTGTAATTAACGCGTATTATTCCGAAACGCTTTGTGAAGCCCCAGGCCCATTCAAAATTATCCATGAGGCTCCATAAAAAATACCCTTTAAGATCGATGCCGTCCTGGATAGCTTTCGAGCACATTTCGAGGTGGGTCCTCAGATACTCCACCCTGTCTATATCGAGAATTTCTCCGTTATCCGTCTCAGTGTCTTTGCATGCCATTCCATTTTCCGATATATACATCGGAACACCGGGGAAATATTCCTGCGAATGCTTCAAAATATAATAAAGAGCCCTGGGTGAAACACCCCAGTTCATATCCGACTTCGGGTAGCTTTCCGGCAGGGGCACGATTTCATAACCGGCTTCATTCCCGCTTGCACGCACAGGATCGCCGTAATAGACATTGTAGCCTATAAAATCAATCTTCTGGCCGATCAATTTCATTTCTTCATCCGTGTAGCCGGCCATGTCATTGCCTTCGAGATCAATAAATCCTCTGCCGTACTTGCCCGTCATGAGGGGGAAAAGTATCTGCTGATTTCTGTCCCTGAAAGCCTTCGAGGCCGCTTCGATATTCTCCTTTGTCTCATAAACAGGCCATGTATGGGACGGAACATCGACAAGCCCGATTGATATTTTATTCTTAACGGAAGCCCTGATCGCGCTTACTGCCATTCCGTGCCCGAGCAGCGCGTTGTGGACCGTCTGGTTAGTGATCTTCCTCGGTTCTATCCCGCCGGGGGCATGCCTGTCGAGGGCATGCGCCATAAAGGTAAAGCATGGGATCTCGTTCATTGTCGACCATAATTTTATCCTGTCCGACAGTTTTTCCGTAATGAAGGCCGAGTAGTCGGCGAAAATTTTAGAAACATCCTTGCTTCGCCACCCGCCGTATTTATCTTCGAGCGCCTGAGGCATGTCCCAGTGATAAAGGGTCGCCAGGGGTTCGATCCCGGCTTTAAGGAGTTCATCGGTAAGCCTGCTGTAAAAATCTATCCCCTTTAAATTTATCCTGCCTTCGCCTTCGGGAAAGATCCTGGGCCAGGATATCGAAAATCTGTATGAGTTCAGGCCGAGATCCTTCATGAGGGCTACGTCTTGCCTGTAAAGATGGTAATGGTCGCAAGCCCTGTCGCCGGTGTCGTTATTCAGGATTTTGCCCGGTCTCCTGGAAAAAGTATCCCAGACGGACAGGCCCCTGCCGTCTTCGTTGTAAGCGCCTTCGATCTGGTAGGCGGCCGTTGCGGCTCCCCATAAGAAATCCCGGGGAAATGTAAAAGAAATCATGATTTCTCCTGAAATAAAGGCATTCACTACAATGATATAAATCAAGGCATTAATTATAAAAGGGGAGCAGGTATTGGTCAATTATTTATATATGGAAGAGTAAGTACCCAGGCCGCTAACACAGTGACTCAGGAAAACCTCCAGTGCCTGAGTCACTGATAGGGATTTTGACAGAATAAAAATAAAAAGATAGAATCTGGAACGTCAGGTAAAATTAACAGGAGGCCTCCATGGCCGGAATAAATGACAGGATTGTTAAACTTACAGGGGCCTTCGAAGCGGATGGTTTTAATGTTGAAGAAACCATAATCGAATCCGGAAGAATAGGCGTCAGAGCATCACATAAGAGCGCTTTTGATTACGATACGGGCCTTCCCAAGAAAGCCTATTATGTAGAAGGCAGCCATTACCAGATGGGTTTTCTCCTCGGCATTCTTTCAGAGCCTGAAATAAACAGGATGTGCACGGAATTTGTCGACAACCTTGTCTTCTCTTTTATCGATGGAGATAAAGAGCCGAAGTATCCCTTTCTCGACAGGATATTGGGTGGAATATTGGAAGATATGGTCGATGAACTGATGAAGGAGATGAATCCGGATATACCGCCGGAGATCAGGGATGAATTCAGGGGGATGGCGGACGGCTGCAAAAAAGCAAATCCGTTCACAAAAGTAAGCGTAAGGCATATCCTTACATTCAATGTCGGTTTTGACGTTTTATTATCTCTTGTCTATACGGGAGATTTTCTCCTTAATAAGATAAAAGGCCTGGAACATATACATCTTAAAATACCCATGATGTGCAACGGCTTCGCAATTTTCGGCAAGGCCGCAGGAAACAGGCACTTCCTGGGCCGCGATTTCATGTTCCCTACCGCGGATGTTTTCCAGGATGTCGCCTCTCCCGTTATTTATAATCCAGACAATTCAGAATGCCCCGGGGCAATGCCAATGGTCAGCGTGACTGCGCCCGGTATGGCAGGCAGCGTCGCCGGAATGAATATAAACGGGATAGGCATGGGGGTGAACATGTGCCCGGGGGGAAACTGTACGCCTGATCAGATCGGAATAAATTCCCTGCTGATGGTCCGTTATATTACGCAGTATGCAAAAAGCGCAGAAGAGGCTGTGGATAAGATGGCAGAACTGCCCAGGGGAGTGTCCTGGGATTATATTATTGCCGACGGGGCACAGGACAGGGCCTGTATAGTCGAAGCCGGATCTTCCTTATGCAGCGGGGATTTTATGGAATTTCCCCCCGAGGATATATCGGAACTTCTGCCTGACGTGCAATTTATCGAAAGCCATAAAAGCGCGCAAATGGAGAACGGCCTGATGGTCAGGTGGAACGATTACAAATACCCATCCGATTATCTCGGGTACAACGAAGGGCTCATAAAATATTATAATAAGAAATACAATACCAATAAAGAATTCCATCCGGATGCATTCGCGGAGAGGGGATATATCGATAAAACCCTTGATGAAAATAACTGCCCCGGCGGCCTTTATTTCGCCCCCCAGAGGGAGACGAGGGAGGACTATGTCCTTGTATCCAACCATTATATTATTCCCGAAATGAGGCTGTTCGGCATGTATCCCTGGACCGGTCTCGTCGCTTCAGGAAAATACAACGATATTCAGTGGCGCTATGACAGGCTCAATGACGATATATTAGGTGCTATTGAAAAAGGGCCGGTAGATTACGAATGCGCGAAAAGCCTTCTCACATTCCTGGCGCCGAACAACGGGAAATACCATTCGGATTATTATAAAGACAACCCTCGAAGCAAAGACGGGAAGGAGATACGGATCGAGGGAAGCGTATCCCTGTTCGATCTCAAGGCAAAGACCATCGACAGCCACTACGGCTATTACTGCGACGGGTGGGTGAAGATAAGCCTTGCGAACTACATTTAAGGATGATCGCACGCGAAGTGCAGATTATGCAAAAGGTGAAATTATGAATAAAATTATTTTTGTGTATATTATTGCATGCCTGCTGACGGCGGGAAATATTTTTTCCCGCGTGGATAATAATATTACAGATAATAGCCTGGTCGTACTCGGCAGCAATGTGATAATATACCGTGATAATTCAAAGGGTTCGAAGCAGGTTTCCTCCGCTATAATACCGGATGTATTCCGGTTCGTAAGCGGCAGGATCGTAAGCGGCAGGATCGAGATCGAATATACCAATAATACATACGGCTGGATAGGCGTTGAAAATACATCGTTTATTAAAAATCTGTCCTGGAAAAGCTTCCGGAAAATTAAAAACTTTGAAATTTATCTGCCCGGTGATTTAAAATTCAATTTTACGCCGGGCATCCTGGCGGGAGATAAAAATTACAGGGTTATGGAAAACCGCCTTGAAAGCCCGGAATACTTCATCGATATAGCTTACATCGAGGAAGGAAAAGATTTCGATATTCAGAGCCTGACATCCATGACAAACAGCGGGCCGGTCTATCCGCTCAAGGTTCACGGTTACGATTCCTATTATAACAGCGGTTACGGCGAAGACGGGGACCTGTATTACAGCCTGAATATGATCGGGAAAAACAGGAAGACATATTTTTCTGTTTCTGTAATAATGGCTGGAAATGCAAATCCTTCCGAAGAGCAGAAACTGACTGCCGGCAGGATACTCTTTTCTGCAAGGGTATTAAATTCGACGGGGATTATCGGCGATAGCGCTTCAGGTCAATCCGCTAAAACAAATCTGCCATACTATATTATCACCGGGGATGATGTCAGGGTCCGTTCACAGGGCAGCACGAACGGGGAAGTATTGGCTACCTTTTCAAAGGGCAAAAAGGTAAGGCTTATAAGCAGGGCCGATGCAGCCGTAATCATAGGCGGCAAAAAGGGGCGCTGGGCCTACATCGACGCGGGCTCCCTCAAGGGCTGGGTGTTCGACTATTACATGAAGGAAGAGAGCGTCACCGCAAAGACGCAAAGTTCGCAAAGAAACGCAAGCGGAAGATAACTCCGGCCGGATTCTAATCCAGCCCGTTCTCTTCCTTTTTGCCGCCCGTGTAAGAGCCGACTTTATCGAGGATAACTTTCAGGCTGTTTTCAGAATCGTCAGTGAGATTGAATTCCAGGCGGAGGTTCGCCGAATCCGGAGCGGTCTGGTTGGCGGTCAGCCTTATATCCTTGAAGAAATTCCCTATCATGGCGGCTGCAAATGCCGGCTCACCTTTTCCGTTTCCCATGAGCTTTTTTATAAGGCCTGTCATGTCCACATAACCGGCTACCGAGTTATTATTTGCCAGGGAAAGGAGTTCCGGACTGACTGCCGGCCTGGCGGTTTTTTTCGACAGCAGGTAATCCTTGAGCTGATTGGAAGCGAGATAAATTTTATCATTCTTAAGAACTATATAAATGCTGCCTGCCATCCTGCTGCTTTTATCATAATTGTTATCGATTATATAAACATTTCCGGCTTTAGTGTCCTTTATCAGTATTTTTTCTTTTACAAGCTTTGTTAAGATTCTACCGAGTTTCACCCTGTCCCTGACAGTTGCGGAGAGTCCTAATTCTATGTCGCTTTTTTTATTGCCTATATCCGTGGAAAACAGCAGAAAATCACCTCCCAGGCAAGCCGATATATCTTTTTTATCGATCCCTAAAGCCGATAGTTCGGCATCGAGGGCTTTCATATAATTCGAAATTGCTTCATTGGTATCGTTTAATTTGTTCAGATCGACGGTGCCGTATAAAAATCCGATGAGAGTTTTTCCCGGGAGATTGGTAAGTAGCGCCGGCGGGATTTTTTTCTCATTGAAAGAGTAGTTCGTATCGAATCCTGTTGAGTCAATATTCAATACAGCCTGCCCCTGCAGGAATTCCAGCCTGACGGAGATTTCTACATTTGTAAAAAAATCGGCAGCGCCCGGGTTCGCAGCGGAACCCGCCAGGCGATCCATTGATAACCACATAGAAATATCGTAAGGTTCAGGAAGCAGCTTCTGCAGTCCCTGAGAAGAAAACCGGCCGGTTTTGCCGGCATTCGCGAATAATTCAGACATTTCCGACTTGAGATCAATTCCTTCGGCGTCAGAATTGAGTATGAGCAGGGTGTCGCTATTCCATCCCATAATGCTTGTATTTGTCGTTATGAAGCTGTAACTGTCCGTTTTCTTAATTGAACCGGAATTGCTGTCGCCGAGGTCGTTCTTCAGGAAATTTTCAAGCTTCGTTTGGTCGCTTAAAGAAATAATCACGCCTGATATGCGCGAATCGTTTCCGTTTGTAAAGGTGGCAAATACCACGCTTCTTTTAAGCGGGTCTATACCGATGTCCGAAGGAGTTTCTATCATTTTTTTTATAAGGTTTTCCCTTGAATATGTCATGCCGTTTCTGGACAGGCCTTTAACGGTATCCCAGGTCAATCCCTTTTTGACCAGGGATCCCCAGTCGAAAAACATGAGAATCGAGGAATCCGGATCGGCGTATTTGAGGGCAGGTACCGTTCCGCTGTCCTGGGCGAACAGGGCCGCCGCGCCGATTGAAAACAGTAATAAAAGCGCTGTAAAAGGAATTAAAATCCTGCCGTTTTTCATAGAAGACTCCTCAAGGTTATGTCGGGTCTTATTTTAATCTGCGGCCGTTAGTTTGTCAAAAGTCGCAGCGAATTCACGGCGAGTTTCCGGAACAATCTTTGACATCATACCGCATTGCCTTTAGAATTATGCGTAAAAAACAAGAAGGACAAATATGCTGGAATTCGCAAAGAGAGTTCAAAAGATCGAGCCATCGGCAACGCTTACAATGGCGGCAAGGTCCAAAGAGATGATAAAATCGGGCCTCGATGTAATATCGCTGGCCGCGGGGGAGCCTGACTGGGACCCGCCCCAGGAAGCCAAAGATGCTTCAATCAAGGCGGTTCAGGGGGGCAATGCCCATTACACTGAAAATTCCGGCCTTCCCGGGCTCAAGGATCTTATCGCGGAAAAACTGAAAAATGAAAACGCTATCATGACCCTCGATAAAAAAAATATAATAATTACAGCCGGGGCGAAGTTCGCACTTTATTCGGCGCTCCAGGCCCTTGTCAACGAAGGGGACGAGGTCCTCGTACCCGCGCCCTACTGGGTCAGCTATGTCGAGCAGATCAGGCTTGCCGGGGGAGTTCCAAAACCCATAGTTACTTCGGAGGATGAAGGTTTTAAAATTGAGGTTGACGACCTTGAAAAATATTTTACACCGGGCGTAAAAGGCATTATTCTCAATTATCCATCCAATCCGTCGGGCGTGACATATACCCGGGAAGAATTACAGGCAATCGGCGAGCTTGCCGTTAAGAAGAATGTGTTTATTATTTCCGACGAGATTTATGAGTATTTTAGCTACACGGGGAAACATGTTTCCATGGCTTCCCTGTCGAAGGAAATCTTTAATAATACGGTCACGATAAACGGTTTCTCAAAAGCATACTCGATGCCCGGCTGGAGGGTGGGTTATGCGGCTGCGGCTCCTGAAATAATTAAAAAGATGGACGAAATCCAGAGCCATTCGACGTCGAACCCGAATACCATCGCGCAGCAGGCCTGCATCGCATGCCTCAAGAGTTCCAGGTATTATGTCGAAAAGATGGTGATGGAATTCAAGGTCAGGCGCGATTATATTGTCAGCGCTTTGAGCAGTCTTCATGGCGTGCGCTGCCAGGTCCCTGACGGCGCTTTCTATGTCTATCCTAATATACAGTATTATCTTGATAAGGAAATCGGAGGAAGTATTCCGGTAAACTCTTCGGATTTCTCCGGAATTTTGCTTGAGAAAGCCCATGTCAGCGTTGTACCCGGAAGCGCATTCGGCCTCGAGGGGTATGTCCGCTTATCATATACGCAGCCTGTCAACCGCCTTGAAGAGGCTGTCAAGAGGATACGTAATCTCCTCGACAAATAAATTAAGAATCATGGAGGTTTACCTGAATAATGGAAAAGAACATTTGCGGGTTTAATATCACATTTTTAAAACAGGTCAATAATCTTATGGAAGATTCTAATATCCAGGAACTTGAAATGGAGGAAGGCGACTCCCTTTATCTGCGAATATCCAGGAAGAAGCCCGTTCAGACCGCCGGACAGGAATTTTACAGCCGTGCGTCCGGTGAAGATTTTCAGGCTGCAGCTCCGGTAATAAGGGAAGAGGACAAAGCCGCCCCGGAAATTCCGGCCGAAAGCCAGTATGACGATGAAACCAGGTATTGTAAAATCAAATCGCCGGTCATAGGCACATTCTATGAATCCCCGACGCCTCAGTCGCCTCCTTATGTCAGGCCGGGTGATAAAGTATCAAAAGATACGACAGTCTGTATAGTTGAAGCAATGAAAATAATGAATGAGATAAAAGCCGACGCACAGGGGAAAATAATAGAAATATTCAAAACTAACGGAAGCCCCGTACTATCCGGAGAACCTCTGTATTTAATAGAGTTGATGTAAGGCAGGCGGATAAATGCTCGCAAAGCGCATAATACCCTGTCTTGACATCGATAAGGGCAGGGTTGTCAAGGGTGTTAATTTTGTGGATATCAGGGACGCGGGAGATCCTGTGGAAAATGCTATCTATTATAACGATGAAGGCGCGGATGAGCTTGTCTTTCTCGATATTACGGCAAGCCATGAAAAACGCGGCACCCTTGTAGAAGTCGCCAAAAGAGTGGCCCGGGAGATATTTATCCCCTTTACGATAGGCGGCGGAATTAAAACCGTCGAAGATATAAGGAATATGCTTAATGCCGGAGCCGATAAAGTATCGATAAATTCAGCAGCGGTCAACGACCCTTCTTTTGTTAAAGAGGCTGCGAGGGTTTTCGGCAGTTCGACCATTGTCGTCGCAATCGATGTTAAAAAAACCGCTCCTTCGAAGTGGAACGTTTTTATTAACGGCGGAAGGATCGACACCGGGATTGACGGAGTCGGTTGGGCGGAAAAAGTCTGCAGCCTGGGCGCAGGAGAAATATTACTGACTTCGATGGACAGGGACGGCACAAAAGACGGGTATGACAATGAAATCACTTTCCTGATCAGCAGCAGGGTTTCCATCCCTGTTATTGCCTCGGGAGGCGCGGGAAATAAAGAACACTTTTTCCAGGCTTTCGAGACGGGCAAAGCAAGCGCGGCTCTCGCGGCGTCGCTTTTTCATTACCGTGAACTGACCATCACGGATGTAAAAGACTATCTCAAAGAACGGGGCGTACCCGTCAGGATGGATTATTTATGAAAAAATCAGCACTGATAGCCGTATTTTTTATTCTGTTTTCGATTTATACCTCTTTATTCTGCCAGCAGGACAGATCCGCGGCGGATTTTTTTAAAGATGTGAGAATGGCTTCCATCGATGCCCTGCCGGATAAATTCAGCGCGGGCCTTTCCGGACAGTCTATCGAAAAAAAGCTTTCGAGCATCCCGAAGGATTCCTACCTCGATAAATCGAAGAATGTTACAGCCATGGTGATATACTCAAAAACGAAGGGTATTACGATTACGGTCGTCAATGTGGACGACCTTTACAGGGATATCTATAAGGACCTGCCCAGGCAGTTCTTTGCTTTTGACATCCTTTTATCAGAGCGCACTACCGATTCTTTCCTGAACAAGTATGAAGTGTCTTATTACGGCAAAGGGCCCGAAGGGGCTGATCCCGTGATTTTAAAACTCAGGATCAGGGGCGCTGAAAATAATGTTTTATTATTTGTTGACAGGGCGACCCTGCAGATCAGGAGGATTGATTATCTCCTTGGTGAAAATTTGATGAGCACTACACAGGTTATATATAATGATTATGATCAGGGCGGGAAAACTTATTCAATACCCTGCCGCTTTCTATCAAAAATCGGAACCGGCGGCGGTAATTCCGGACGTTCGGATGTTTTTGAAATGGTTAATGTCGCTTTAGGCGGCAGGTAGAAGGCTAAAAATTGACAAAAGGTATAATCATTTTACAATATATACCTGTAATTTTATTAACGAGGTTCTTATGGGTGTTGATGCGATGAACGATCTTTTTCTCGAAGCCATGAAAAATGACGGGCAAACCGCTGCCCCGGAAAAAGCAGAATTTCAGAGGCGGGTAAAAAAGGGTAAGGTTGTCGCTGTAAACAGCGGTGATGTCTTCCTCGATCTCGGAGGGAAGTCGGAATGCATAGTGCCTTTATCCGAATTTTCACAGCTTCCGTCCGTTGGGGATGAGACTTACGTCATATTAAAGGAAGCCAAGGACGGAGTTAATATAGGTTCGAGAACGGAAGCCGAAAAGATTAAAAAAACAGAAGACCTTGACACTGCGCTTGAAACAGGCCTTCCGGTGAGCGGGACGATCGAGGACCCTATTTATAAAGACAAGGTGCCGAAGGGGTTTACTGTCGAACTTGGTTTCGGTATCAAGGCATTTCTTCCCCTTTCACAGATAGATGTGAGAAAAGAGGAAAAATTAGAGAATTTAAAGGGACTTGTCACCGATTTTGCGGTTATTGAAGCAAAGAGGAATAACTACACCGTTTCCCGCCGCGAGTTCCTTCAGAAAACGATTAAAAAGTTATATGTGATATTTTTCGAGAAATTTAAAGTGGGCGATGTCATTCATGGAAAGGTTGAACGCGTCGAAGAGGATTTCATAGTTTTAAATGCGGAAGGCATCAGGGTTTTCATGCATGTTTCCGATTTTTCCTGGAAATATCTCGATGATATGAGAAAGGTTATCAAATTAGGCGATGAGATGGATGTCATAATTGTAAGAATCGATAAAACAAAGAATTCGGTGAAAGTCGGACGCAAACAGTTTACACCGGATCCATGGCTTACCGTCGATAAAAAGTATAAACAGGGTGATACGGTCAAGGGCCAGGTTATCAGCTACAGGAAAGACGGCGCTATTGTGGAAATTGAAGACGGAATTGAAGGGTTCCTGTCCAACGATGAAATGTCATGGACAGAGAGAATAAGGGATGCCAAGAAATTCCTTAAAACCGGGACTTTAGTCGAGGTTAAGATCACGAATCTTGAACCGGAAAAAAGAAGGATGAATGTATCTCTCAGGGAGATACAGGAAAACCCATGGGATTTAGCCGCTCAGAATTACAGCTACGGAAGGAAAGTGGAAGGCACTGTTTCTTCCATATTAGACTTCGGAGCCTTTATAAGGTTCGATGACGGCATAGAAGGCCTGATGCGCCGCGAAGATGTCGATTGGCTCGACACCACGGTCGATCTTAAAAAGAAATTCAAAAAGGGTGAAAAAATTCAGAGCATAGTTCTTTCTCTCGATAAGGATAAAGAAAAACTCAGGCTCGGGTATAAGCAGCTTTCAGACAATCCTCTGAAATCCTTCGCGATGAATTACCCCAAGGGCGCACCGGTGAAAGCTGTAATCAAAAATATTACCGACAGCGGCGCCGTGGTCTCATTGGAGAACGACCTGGAGGGCTTCATCCATATCTCGCAGATTTCGAAAGATAAGGTTGACAATATACATGATGTCCTCAAGATCGGGGACGAGGTTCAGGCGGTTGTAAGATACGCAGACACAAATAAAAATAAGATCGAGCTTTCCATTAAGGAATTTCTCTTTAATGAAGAAAAGATCGAAGTTTCAAAATATATAGCTAGCGATAAAGCCGGTTCGAACATGGCCTCTCTTGGTTCTATATTGAAAAAACAACTGACTAATATTAGTGCGGAGAAGTAAATGAAACAGCAAAATGAAAAGGCCGGTTTTGAGAAACTGTTTGAAACGATAATAAAATACAGGGTTGCCATATTAATTCTGATTGCCGCGATAATCATGGCGGGCATTGTCATGGCTCTTTCAATCGGGATAGATACATCGAATAATGAAAAAGCGGGAAAGCAGTTTGACATCGCTTTGCAGAACTTAAACTCCCTGGGTGAAGATAAGAATGCAAGTGAAAGGGATGAATTGATCAAGCAACAGGTGCAGAGCCTGGTAAACATTGTGCAGGTTTACCCGAGAACTGTCGCGGCTGAACGCGCAAGACTGCTCGTGGGCAAGTTTTATTATGAATCGTATTTCAGTTCGGGGGCACCTCAGGTGCTGCAGGCGGCATACAGCAATTATAATTACGCGCTGATCGCGGCGCGTTCGGATTTTTACCGGTCTCTGGCCCTCATAGGAAGGGCTCAATGTTTGGAACAGGTAAACAATTATGTAAAAGCTTTCGAAGACTACAGCCTTGTTGATTCTAAATATACAAACCAGGGTTTTGCGCCTCTGGCCCTTATGGGCATGGCCAGATGCCGGGAACAGATGTCCGATATTAAAGGGGCTGTCGGGTACTATAAGCAGCTGATCAAGGATTACCCCGATTCTGATTGGAATTACTTAGCCAGGGGCAAGATATATTTTTATACCGATAATGCGGCCGCAATAGAAGCATCCAACCAGGGAGCCGGCGCCGGCGGTCTGTTTTCGAAGCCGGCAAAATAACGCCTGAAACAGCAGATCTAACGGCTTATAATTTTAGGAAAAAGAATTGAAAAATGACGCGTTTCAAAACCTGCCGTCTGAAAAAAGGGATCTGATCCTTAACGCAAGCCTTGACGAGTTTGCTTTATATGGATTCGAAAAGGCCTCGACCAACAGGATTGTCAGGAATACGGGCATTTCCAAGGGAAGCCTGTTCCAGTATTTCGGAAGCAAGAAAGAGCTTTATTTTGCCGTTCTTGAGCATACGGCACGCTCCCTTGTCGAGGCTTTAAAGAAGAAATTGACCGGCCTGCCCTCAGACATCATGGAAAGGCTGAAAAAGATCCTTGAAACCGTTCTCGATTCATACAGGGAGAAACCCCTTGTCGCCCTTCTCTTATGGTCAGTCATGGAAAAAACCGACAGGGAAAGCCTTGTAGAATTAGTAAACAGGATCCACTGGCAGGCCCAGATGGACTTCATAGGGCTTCTTTACGGTGCGGACACATCCAATCTCCGTTACGGAATAGATGAAACCGTCGAGTTTATAAGGTGGGTCCTCGAGGGCCTGAGACAGGAAACTTTAAAAGAGCTGTCTTCCGGAGATACTCTTGAAAGCGACCTCGAGTCTTTTACGAAGCCTTTCCTTGAAAAGTCCGAAAGGGCTATAAAATTCCTCTCGAAGTGCGTATATAAATAATAAACCGCGGATCAACCGATCTTAATATGTGCAAGGGACATTATTTTTAGAGAGTCTATAATGTTCATGCCCATCCTCTTATAAAAAGGGAAGTTTTGTTTATATTCTCTGAACATAGGCATGTCTTCTAAGATTTTAATATGCGACAATGGCCATTTTTCCAGGCGATAAATGTCATCAATCCCCCATTTTAAGCCTGCGGATTTGTCGAAGCCTCCTTTTTCTATCACTCTCTTATTAGAGATTTTTAAGCCCCGGTTGGAGCAGTAATCAAATACTATTTCTACACCGCCCTGTTTGAAAATTTTATAAAAATCAGAAAAAAGGCCCTTAATTTCATTTTCACAGAAATAGTACAATACTCCGGCTATTATAAACATCAGGCGGTCCTTATCTTTTATTTCATCATACCAGCTTTTATCAAAAACAGATTTTGAAATAAATTGTCTCCTGGAAGATTCGGTGATATATTTTCTCCTCAGGTCAATTACGTCGGGAAGATCCAGATCGATCCACCTGATTTTACCGTTATCCACGCGGTCGAATGTCGTATCCAGCCCGCAGCCGATATTTACTATTGCCGCTTCCGGGTAAGAACCGATAAAAGCGGCTTTTCTTTACCCGTTTCGACGGCTCTTCCCCACAAAGGGAGTAATAGAGTCTCCTGCACTTTGCCAAGAATTAATCCGAACGTTTCTTTCATAAAACCTCCCGATTTTTATTGCAGCAGCCCTTTCCATCCGTTATAAACGAATCTGGATACTTCAGCTCTGGAAAATTCCATACCGCCGGATTTCCCGTGAAGAGCAGCCTGTTCTATCATGCTCAGATAGAAGCTGCAGATGCTGCGGATAAAAAATCTCGATATTTCAATGCCTGGACGCAATGATTTTACCCAGGCGCACATATTATCAGTAAAAGCCCCGAGTATTTCGATTTTAAAGTTTTCAAGCGAAGAACCCTGTGATTTGAAAAGAAGAATCCTGATATCGGTTATATTTTCTTGAACGAACCGAATTACGATATCTATCACGGAGCTCTGCGATTCCAGGGTATATGCGTCAATACCTTTAGGCGCATTGAATTGCTTCGCCGCTTCGAGGCCTTTATAAATCCTGTTAATTTCAGGTTCGAGGACAGCGTAAAAAAGGTCGTTTTTATCACTGAAATAATTGTAGAGGTTGCTTTTGGACGTTCCTGCTTTAGCGGTAATTTTTCTTATGGACGCCTTCGCAAATCCGTTTTCAAGAAATTCCTCCCTCGAAACATCTATGATCCTCTGCCTGATTTCATCTTTTGCAAACTGCACTTTGCCTCCGGTAATAAAGTACACTGTCCATAATTGTATTCCAAATATTTCTCCCTGTCAACAAGCAATAAAATAAATTTTTCAAAACTATTGACACGCCAATTTAATTAAGTTAAACTCTATTTATGACCAGGTGGTCATATTTTATTTGCTTTATGATGACCGGGTGGTCACCAGCCGCGAGTAAAATTAGTACTAAGAACATTTTTGACATTAAGGGAGATATGTTTTACCATAAATGAAAATGATTATCATTTGCATATAATCGGAAGGAGGTGTTTATGCTTAAGTGGATTTTTATGATTCTTCTGATACCGGCTTTTACTTTTTCAATCACCGCGGAGGAGATTGTCAGGTCGGTTGACCGGAACATGGTTTTCGACAATGAAACCGGCAAGGCTGTCATGATAATTGACAGGGAAGGCAAGAAAATGACCAAGACCTTCGTAATGTACGCAAAGAAGAAAGGTGGGGGCAACGAGTCATTCTCCGAATTTACCAATCCTGAGGACAGGGGCACAAAGTATCTCAAGATCGATAACGAGCTCTGGATATATCTTCCCGATGCGGACGATATCTTGAAAATTTCCGGCCACATGCTCCGGCAGGGAATGATGGGAAGCGATATTTCATACGAGGATATGATGCGCAACGAAGACATGTTCAGCAGGTACACGGCTGTTATGACAGGCGAGACGAATATAGACGGCATAATATGCTACGACGTTACAATCACTGCAAAAGTCGAGGATGTCACATATTATAAGGAAAGGCTGCTCGTAGATGAACAGAGGATGGTAGAGCTCGAGAGGGATCTCTACGCGAAGAGCGGCAGGCTCCTGAAGGTGTTTTCACAGAAGGGGATAAAAGATTATAACGGCAGGTATTACCCGACTGTAATAACAGTTAAGGATATGAAGAGGGAGGATTCTCTCACAACTATCGAGCTCAAAGATCTTGATTTCGATACCCCTCTTTCCCAGGAAATATTCACGAGGCAGAACCTTAAAAAGTAGAACTGGAGGGTCATATTATGAGAAAGATCTTAATTTCACTTTTCCTGCTGAATGCCTGCGCATCGTTTTCATTTGCATCAATAGACCTGTCGGGGGCAATACAGAACGACGCATACCTGTTCAAAACCACGAATAATGTGAATTTTTATGACGAACTCCAGGATAAGCTCGTCTTTACACGGCAGACCCCCGATTGGCGCTTTTACGCGGACCTGAGGGTTTATTCCTTTTACGGCGAGCTTCCGGCTTCTTTTTCACCGGCGCTGCCGGTCAGCAATATTGCGATCTCACCCGGAGTTCCGCTGAACTACAGTTTTGACCTTTTGAGGGCTTTCATCAGATACGAATCTCCTGCCGGCGTATGGACGGCTGGAAAGACATACATTAATTTCGGTAATTTCGGAATTTTCAACCCCTTCGATATCAATAAAACTGTCGATTTAAGCGATCTTTCCATGGATAAAGACGGCATATTGGCGCTCCAGTACGAGGCCGCATTCAGCGATCTATCCGGCGTCAAGCTTTATGTCGGCCCCCAGGGAGGCGTTACGAACAGCGCCCTGGGCGGCAGCATCTTCGGAAACATCGCGAGTTTCGACGGGGGTATTGTATATAACAGGCTGGGGACAGATACGAACAAAGCCGGCATATACCTTAAAGGGGATATCCTGGTTGGAGTGAACTTCTCATACGCGTACCACTTCGACGATGAATTGACCAATAACTTCAGCGAGGCAAGCGCAGGCATCGATTACGACTTCTTGGACGGCAAGCTCCAGACTGCGCTGACTTATTATTACGATGAAAAAGGGTCGTTAACGACCAACAATTACCGGCCTTACGGTTACGATGATGTTTATTTTACGGCAAGGCAGTACCTGTTCGGCGATCTCAAGTATACTTACGACGAGTTCCTGAGTTTCGAACTCTATCTCTTCCTGAACCTTGAAGATTATTCGGGAGTGATAGCGCCTTCGGCAACATATACGCTTTCGGACGGGCTTGACCTGACACTGCTCGTAAGCTTTGTTACGGGCAGCGGGGGGGATGAATTTTCGGATAATCTCTACCAGTATGCCCTTGATGTCAGGCTTACGGCGAAATTGTAATTGCTCATAAAAAAATTAAGGAGGCTGTTATGCTTCTCGAGGTAAAGAATTTAAATAAAACCTACAGCTCAGGAAAGATAGGTTTCCAGGCCCTTCATGACATCAGCCTTTCAATCGACAGGGGCGAGTTTTCAGCCATATGCGGGCCGTCGGGCTCCGGAAAGACTACCCTGCTCAATATCATCGGCTGCATCGACAGTTCGGATTCCGGAGAGATCCTGCTTGACGGGATCAATCTCGCGGGTAAAAATTCGGCGGATCTGGCAAAACTGAGACGGGAATATTTCGGGTTTATATTCCAGACATATAACCTGATACCGGTCCTGACGGCTTATGAAAACATAGAACTCCCCCTCAAACTCCTGAAAACCATCGACGATGCGCAGATAAAAAAAAGGGTGATGGAAGTCATCGATGAAGTGGGCCTGTCGGGTCTGGGAAACAGGAAACCGCTCGAGCTTTCAGGCGGACAGCAGCAGAGGGTATCGATTGCCAGAGCTCTTGTGAAAAAGCCGAAGATGATCCTCGCGGACGAACCTACCGCCAACCTCGATTCAGCCAACGGCGAATCCATATTGCTTCTTATGCAAGCGATGAATGAGAAGGAAGGAGTGACATTCGTGTTTTCAACCCATGACCAGCTCATAATGAAACATGCACGGAGGCTTATCAACATCAGGGACGGGCGGGTCGAGTGGTATTAAGGAGGTTTTCAATGTACTATTTATTTATAATAGGTTTGAAAAATGTATTAAGATACAAAAGGAGAACCATCCTGACATCCCTTGTGCTTTCTTTCGGCATCATGATCTTTATTTTTATGGCGGGAATGCTGAAAGGTTTCGATAACAAGTCCTTCGAGAATCAGATACAGTTTGAAACGGGGGACTTCAAGATCAGGAGCGGCGTCTATGACGAGGATTCCCCGCTCGATATCAGCAATTTCCTGACAAACTACAGGGAGGCTGAAAAAATATTGGAAACAAAACCCTACATTAAAAGTTTTACGGAACGGATGGGCTTTACAGCGGATCTCGATAACGGAAAATCCTCAACTCCCATTACAGTGATCGCCATAAATCCGGACAGGGAAAATTCCGTCTTCATCACATCCAACTTCATCGTCAAAGGGGGCCTGGAAAAGGATGGCGCTATATTAGGGCAAAGCCTTGCCAAAGATATGAATGTCACGATAGGCGACCAGGTTTATGTTACATTCAGGAATGCCCAGGGAACATATGATTCCGTCGAACTTAACGCTACAGGCATCATCAACGCGCCAGACCCGCAGGTTAATAATTCCTCTATATATATGAATATATCCGACGCGCAGCACTACCTTAACACGGACAGGGTAACCGAAATAGTCTTAAAAACCGCGGATTACAGGGATTTTAAAAAATATGAGCCCGATCTTGTGAAAAGCCTCCAGGGGAAGGGTATGAAAGTATATGACTGGGAAAAGCTCGGCCAGGATTTTATAGCGATCGGCCAGGCAAAGTCCAAGACTGTCGGCTTTCTCCTGTTCTTTATAGCTATTATAGCCGTAATCGGCATTATTAACACAATGCTCATGTCGGTTTTCGAGAAGAAACGCGAGATAGGCACCATGAAGGCCCTCGGAATGACAGACGGCGATATCAGGACAATATTCGTCTGGGAAGGCCTGCTTATTGGCATAATCGGGAACATCGTCGGGATTGCCGCAGGCATTCTTCTTAATCTCTATTTTACAGTTTACGGAATAAATATCACCGCGATGCTTGGAGGAAATTCCGATATCGATGTGGGCTATAAGGTGATGGGAGTCGTTAAGTCCGGATGGGATATGGGAGCTGTCGCAAGGGCCGTTTTAGTAAGCATTTTTGTCAGCGTGGCGGCAAGCTATTATCCGGCCAGTAAAACCACCAGGCTCCAGCCTGCCGAATGCCTCAGGACCATACAATAGGGAGGATAGATATGGGATCGAATTTTATTTTCGCTTTTAAAAATGTTTTCAGGAATAAACGCAGGAGCCTGCTGACAGCGACATCGATATTTACCGGGGCGGTTGTAATTTCTATCATGATAGGAATAACAAACGGGCTTATAGATAACTTCGTCAGCAATTATGTCGATTACCAGACAGGCGATTTGAAAATCACGACAAGGGATTATGTCAGGTATGAGAAGTATCTGCCTGTCGACGAGACAATGACAGGTTCGGAGAGCCTGGCAGCATCAGTCAGAAAGATACCGGGGGTCGACTCGGTCGAAGAAAGGATGAGGTTCGGCATACTCCTCGGCAATGACCGGGACACGGTCCCGGCTTTCGGCCTGGGAGCCGATCTTTTAAGCCCGAGGCTCGATCTCAAGAAAAAAATAATATCAGGGTCTCTCGAAAACAAGGGGCTCTACATTGGACACGGACTTGCCGAAAAGCTTCACCTTAAAATAGGTGACGAGATCCTCCTGGCCGCGAAAACAACCTCCGGCGGGCTTAACGGAATCAAGGCGAGGGTCAATGGCATCTTGAGTTTCGGGGTCGGGCTTTTCGACAGGAAATTCTTCTTCCTTGACATTTCGGAAGCAAAAAAACTTCTAAAAATGCAGGGGATGGATACGGAATTGCTGGTATTTGCAAAAAGGGGTTACCCTGTTTCAGCTATAAAAGGAAAGATTTCAGGGATGCTTCCTGAGGGCGGGGAAGAAGTAGTCAGGGATCTTCAAACACAGCTGGGGTCGATGTACAATTTTATCCCGATTTACAGGTATATAATATATTTTTTTGAGCTGATGATAATTCTTCTTGCCTCTTTTGTTATAATCAGCACCATGATGCAGGCTGTTTTCGAGAGGATGCGTGAAATCGGAACCCTGAAAGCGATGGGTATGACAGACGGCGAAATATTTTACAGTTATACCTTCGAGGGAGCCATAATTGGAATGATCGGCGCTATTCCGGGGGGTATTATCGGTTATCTGCTTGTTCTCCGGATGAGTGCTAACGGCCTCACACTCGAACAATTCAGGAATGTCGATCTGCCTTTCAATTTCGTTCTCTACCCTTTCATCGGTCCGGAAGTGCTTTTTATATCCATCATCATGGCAGTCCTGATGTCGGGCCTGGCAGCTATGATCCCTGCAAGGAACGCAAGCTCTCTGATGCCCGCGGAGGCACTCAGGAAGCTATGAAAATCTTGAGAAAAATCGCCGCAGGGGTTATATTATATTAAGCACGCCTGTTTCTGCCGGAGGTAATTTATGGAGTGTGTTAAAAATATAGCGCTTGTAGCGCATGATAATGAAAAGCAGGATCTAGTCGAATGGGTGAACTGGAATGCATTCCAGCTTCTCGATCACCGGCTTATATGTACGGGCACAACCGGAAAACTTGTCGAGGAAGCCCTTTCTAAGAAGGTCGATAAAGAACATTCCCTGAAAAATAAAATAATCAAGCTCAAATCCGGACCCTTCGGAGGCGATCAGCAGCTTGGGGCGATGATATCCGACGGCAAAATCGATATCATGATATTCTTCTGGGATCCGATGCAGCCCCATCCGCATGATGTAGACGTCAAGGCGCTTCTCAGGATTTCCGTGCTATACAATATACCTACCGCCTGCAACAGATCTACCGCGGATTTTTTGATATCCTCCCCGCTGATGAACGAGGAATACATGCCGGCTGTAAGGGACTATTCCAATTATCTCAACAGGAACGTAGAAATTAAACCACAGGACAAATAATGATATTGCTTAGGAAGCTTTAATGCGGACTATTGTCGGTAGACGGCTTTATTTATCTTATTTTTTTATCGTATTGTCGATGATCTTATTAATGTGTGCTTTTAATTACGTAATATCATCATATTTTATAGAGAGGGGTTTTGAAGAGCGTCTTTCGGGTTCGGCCTATATTGTCGAACCGATGGCTGTTTTATATGCATCGGATGTAAAATCAATTAAAACCTTCGATAGCGATAAAATTTCGAGCATTGAGAATAAAATAGAACTATACAGGAACAGGTTGAAATTGAATGTTTTAAGCATAATTTTCCCTGCCGGCCCCGCTCAGACGGGTTTTATAACAATCATGCCGGACAGGGTTGATTATAGTTCGATTTCCAGGCCTGAATTTAATGAAGCTTTAAAAACGAAAATATTAACGGTTTCAAAAAACTACAGGGCCGAAAACCGTGACATGATGAAATACGCTTATTTACCTGTCGAAAATAGCGCGGGTGAAACTATCGCAGTTATCGAAACGGGCATCGACTTGAACCACTTCCTGCCCCTGCAGATAGCGGTTCTGATATCGGCTTTGCTTTTCATCGGACTATCGGCTTCTTCCGGACTTATACTGCGCAGGCTTCTTGAGCGGACGATCATAAAGCCTGTGATAGAATTGAGCAGGAATACGACCCTCGTCGCCGCCGGCGACCTGGAACACCTCATTAATATTAATTCAAATAATGAAATAGGCGATCTTGCAACCAATTTCAACAAGATGACCCAGAACCTACGCGACAGTTTCGATAAAATAGAAAGTTCAAATAAAAACCTCATGAATCAGCTGCTGACGGATTCCCTGACCAATATGCCCAACAGGAAGAAATTCATGGATGACCTCGCAGTAAGCGAGAATCCGGTAGTCATCATTTTTAATATTGACAGTTTCCAGGAAATCAATGACTTTTACGGGACCGAGGCCGGGGATATGATCCTGAAGGAACTTGCCAACAGGCTCAGATTTATGAACCTCGGCATATCATACAGGCTTTACAAGATGCATGCGGATGAATACACACTTTTAATCGAAAGAACGGCAGGATTAAATGAGCTGGATCACTGGGGGATATTACTGTCCGAAGAAGTGATGGAAAGGCCATTTATTTATAAAGACACTGAAATCTATATCACCGTCAGCCTGGGAATCGGGATTTCTCAGCAGAGTTTATCAGCAGGGATCGGATCTGCCATTGAAATCGGAAGGGAGGCCCTCAGGAACGCGGATATGGCGCTGAAAAGGGCAAAAGTATCGAGGAAAAAGTACGTGGTTTACCAGGAGTACATGGAAATAGCTAAAGAATATGAAAATAATATCCAGTGGACTAAAAAGCTGAAAAGCGCCATTAAAGACGATAGAATAGTTCCTTATTTCCAGCCCATCCTGAACAATCTTACCGGCAAGATCGAGAAATACGAGTGCCTTATGAGGATGATCGATGAAAACGGCAAAATCATAGCTCCGTTAAACTTCCTCAATACCGCCAAGAAGGCAAGGCTGTACAGGTACCTTACTAAAATGATCCTCGAGAAGTCTTTCGAATTTTTTAAAGATAAGAATTATGAATTTTCACTCAACATATCGCTTGAAGATATTATGGATGAAAAAACGGTAGGATACATCTACGATCTCATAAATGCCAGCAAGGGCTCGGCAAGCAGGGCTGTTTTTGAGCTCCTTGAAACGGAAAATGTGGAGAATTATGCAGAGGTCATTGAATTTATTAAAGAGGTTAAACAAAGCGGGTGCAAGATAGCTATCGACGATTTCGGCACCGGCTATTCGAATTTCTCCCACCTCATACACATGCAGATCGATTACATAAAGATCGACGCAAGTTTGATAAAGAACATAAATAAAGACCTGAATTCGCAGGTAATTACACGCACAATCGCCAGTTTTGCAAGGGAACTCGGCTTGAAGACGATTTCGGAATATGTCCATTCAAAGGAAGTTTTCGATAAATGCCTCGAAATCGGCATAGATTATTCACAGGGGTACTACCTTGGAGAGCCTAAGGAGCATCTTGTCGAAATTTAGCGGGAAGAGGTCAAAAATTTCTCCGTGTATTTTGCGAATATATTTATTTCAAGATTCACCCTGTCCCCGGGCTGTTTTCCCGAAAGAGACGTTCTGCTTACAGTTTCCGGTATGACGGAAACCTGGAAACCTGATGTTTTTACATTGAACATTGTCAGGCTGATCCCATCTAATGCGATAGAGTCCTTCTCGACAAGGAATTTCATAATATTTCTTTCGGAAGAGAATGTGTACAGGTAAGCCTCGCCCTTTTTTTCACGGGATATAAGAGTGCCTGTTCCGTCGACATGCCCCTGAACAAGATGGCCGTCGAGGAGCCCCTGGAGAGACAGGGAATTTTCAAGGTTGACCCTGCGGCCCTGCCGGGCCGATCCCATTGTTGTTTTTTCAAGGGTTTCAAAACTGGAAAATACGGTGAAGGTTTTTGCATCCGACTCTTCGACAGTGTGGCATGCCCCGTCGATCGCGATGCTTGAAATTCCCTTTTCAAGCCCGGGCAGGAATTCCCGATCTGTTGCGATCGTAAATCTTTTCCCGTTTGAAATGCTTTTAACAAGGAATATTTCCCCTGTATACCGGATTATGCCAGTAAACATTAATCGCTCCCGATGAATCTATCTGACCCAGCCGACTTTCACCCTGGCAAATTCCATGCTCTCGAATTCAGAGCAGAACCTTTCCATAACAATGCCCGCAAGGTTTTCCGCTTCGACGCCGAACTCCTCGAGGCATGAGATTGGAACGGGCGCGCCTGTCGGCTTTATATTGAGAGCACTGTGTATTAAAGAGGATATCGGGCTTGCCGTTGCTATGGAAACAGAAAGCTTCCTGCCTTCGTAAAAAAGATCGTCGCCATCCCTTTTTATAAAAAGGCCCTTGAGGCTTGAATTTAACTCATCGCAGAGAATGGACATGAAGAGCCTCTGAAGGCAGACCATACCGGCGAGGTCGAGATTGAAAACCTCGATAATGAAACTGAGCATCAAATCGGCGGATATTTTATCTTTTAATAAAACGTCTTCGATATCGACCATTTCAGAAAGATTTACATCCACAGGGCCGGTGAAGGCAATTATACTGTTTCCCGGCAGCCCGAAATTTTTATAAGCGAAATGGCTCGACAGCTGTGTGCCGTCATACAGGATATGTTTCTCAATTAATTTTGCCTTCATCAAATCCCCAGCGGTTTAAACCGATAAATTCAGCCATGTATTTATTTTCATCGAGAGCCCTCTTTAACCTGCGGCATGACTCGCATTTGCCGCACATCTTAGCTCCTCCGCGGTAACAGCTCCAGACGAATTCGAAAGGGGCCTCTATGCCGATGCCGAGCTTTACGATATCCTTTTTCTGCATATCGATCGTATAGCTCTTTACTTCCGGATGGTGCATGGTTGAATAGCCGTAAGATGCGTTTATGCTTTTGATAAAATCCTCGCTGTTATCCGGGAACGTGCGTCCCTCTTCCCCGTTGAACCCGGTGATGATAAGATCCAGGCTGTACCTGTCCGCGTAGGCGCCCGCGATGCTTAAAAAAATACCGTTTCTGTTAGGCACCCAGACCGCTTTTGCGGTTTTTTTTGTGTACTCTGCGTCATCTAGTTTTTTTTCATTAAAATCCGGTATATTTCCGGTAGACAGATTTGGTTCCATATCCGAAAGAAAAGGCAAAGGAATTATATGGTGCAGGATCTTGTATTTGTCTGATAATAAACGTGTAGCTTTGATTTCTTTGGACTTGCTTGCCTGATTATAGTCGAAAGTAAGGATTAATTCAACCTGAGTTTCCAATAAAGCCTCTTTGAAATTCACGACAGAATCAAGCCCGCCGGATAAAAGGACAATGGATTTTTTCTTCATACCTGCGCCTCTTATGATATTATATTATAAATCCGGAAAAATATCGAAAACTATTAAATTCATTTATTATATTTTTATGGTGCCGTTATCGACAAAAAAAATATTTTCACCGGCAGGGTCGCCTGTAAAGCCTTTTAACAGATCCAGAGATGTTGTCGTGAGGAATGTCTGGAAAGAGGCTGTTTTTTCAAGGAACTTAGTCCTCGATTTTTCATCAAGTTCAAGAAGCACATCGTCAAGCAAAAGGATTGGAGCCGGCCCTGCAGGCTCTCTTGCAAGGTCTTCAAGAAGCGATAGTTTCAGGGCCAGGGCTAAGAGTCTTGTCTGCCCCTGTGAAGCGAAAACCCTGGATTTTTTATCATGTTTTCTGATCTCGAAATTATCCCGATGCGGCCCGGACATGGATACTTTCCTTCTGCTTTCAATCGTTTTGTTTTCTTCAAGAGCCTTTACAAAAGACTGCCTGACGCCGCCTTCAATTTTGAAAGTGTTGAAATATTTCAATTCAACTTCATCCCCGTAAAATTCGGAATATATGTCCTTTACCCTGCGGCCGATTTTCTGCATAAAGATCAGGCGCTTTTCAATAACGAGGCTGCCGTATTTTACAAAATCCTCGTCCCAGATATGGACGTCTCTTGCGGAAATCTTCAGCTGGGCGTTGCGCTGCCGCAGCACCCTCTGGAAGAGGAGAAGTGCCTGGGCATAATCCCTGTCGAGAAGGCCTATCGTCCTGTCCATGAAAGCCCTCCGTTCCTCGGGCGAGCCTGAAACAATTGTTATGTCATCCGGCAGGCATACTACAACAGGGCTTAAAAGCGAGTTATTCTGGCGAAGCATTTTTTTCTGGAGGCTGTAGCCGATCTCTTTTTTAGCGGTGCCGAAAGTCCCGCCTATATAAAAAGACGGCTTGCCCCATTCGATAAGGTCTTCCATAGAGACCTTTCTGAATGGCTTATTCTGTGAAAGCGTGAAAATTGCCTCGAGAAAATTCGTTTTTCCGCTTCCGTTTATTCCTACGAGAACATTAAACTTTCCAAAAGGGCTTAATTCAATCCTCTCATAATTCCGGAAATTAAGTATTTTGATAGCATTCAGACCCATCGGTCATATTATTTCGCAGGCACAGGCGGTATTTTCAGCTCCTGGCCGGGATATATTAAATCCGGGTCCTGGATCTGGTATTTGTTGGCTCTCCATATAACAGGCCATAATGCCCACTGGTTGTCATACATGTAACCGGATATTTTCCATAGGCAGTCGCGGTTCAGGGGCCTTAGTTTTACTGTGTAAATCTTGAAGAGCTCCCTTGCTAAAAGAATGTCGGACATCCTTGATGCCTCGTTTGCGTAATCAATGGCATCCAGGTATTCTTCCCTGTCATAGGCATTCTGCGCCATATTTATATATTTTTCGACCATATCCTGGGTTATATCCTCATCTTTTACCTGGATGGACGAAGATGCTCCGGGCGTTGAAACATTCGAGTTGCTCGCATGGCCGGGGCTCGATATATCGTCGCCAAGGCAGATAAAAGGAAATTCGACATAGGAGAAACTGCCGAGGGCTCCCCCGAGAAAAGTCCCTTTCAGCCTTGTTTTCAGCTGCTCAAGCTTTTTCTTTGCAGTCTCAATCGCATCCGAGGCCTCTTTTTTCTCTTTTTCCATTTCCTGCTGCTTGCCGATATCCACGGTCTGCGTCGTGTTCGTGGTATTCTTTAGCGACAGCTGGTAAGCGTCCTGCGCCTTCTTTTCGGCTTCCGCTATCATGGCCTCCGCTTTTTTAGCTTTAGTTACGGTGTTATCTAAATCGCCGCTTGTCAGAGATGTTCTGGCATCATCGATGAGAGGTTCGGCCGCTTTCAGATCGTCCATTGCGAACTGCCTGACTATCTCTTTATCGGCGGCTTCATCATAGCTGTTTTGAGCCGTCGCCACCTCGTCCTTGGCCTTGTTTACCATGCCGGAACTGTATTCGGCGAGATCCTTGACTTTAGGGTATAATAAAACCCCGTTGGAATATATGGAATCATAATCTTTTTTATCATAAACAGCCTGCAGGCCGCTATAACCGTTCGTCACGAAAGCATATTTATCGGGATCGATCTTATTTGCGAAATTCTGATCGCAGGCCGACATAGAGTTGCTGCATTTCTGGTAAATATCCTCAGCCCTGGCCGTACGGGCGCTTTCATAGGATTTGTCTGCCGCGATTTTAGCCATAACGGCCTGATCATGGGCATCCTGGTTTTTCTTGGCATCCACGGAACTATTAGCCTTGTCAAGATCATCCTGGGCTTCCATGAAATCCTGAGATGCGTAAACAGGAGCGTCGACCGATTTAGCCCTTTCAATTGCCGCTTTTGCGTCAGCAAGCTCTTTCGTAGGGACTGCAGTTCCACAGGAATAAAGCAAAACGATTAGAAAGCCGAAACTGGCAAACAACATTATATTTTTCATATTTCCTCCCCACCGGGATTATTTTATTTGATAAATTTTCCGTTCTGCCTGGCCTCTTCCAGGGCGTCGATAAGCTCCTGAAGGGTATATTTTCTGAAGTTGGCCGGGATAGATTTAATATAATCCAATACCATCGAAGGCTTGATCAGGTCTTTCATAATACCCGGTATTCCGCCGAAGGCCCCTTTGAACATAGCTAACAGCGATTCCTTGTCCTGGTCCGAAAGAGCCATTTTATTCTCCTTAGCTTAGCATTTCCCTGTAGAGATCGCAGTACTTTTTAGCGGCCTTTTCCCATGACCAGTCGTCTTTCATGGCGTTTTCTATCATTTTACCCCATTTTTCAGGCTCGTTTTTATACGTGTTAATAGCCTTGTTAAGGGTGCCGAAGAATTCTTCGGGACTGTAGGATGAAAACACGAAACCGGTTTTACCGTCTTTAACCGTGTCGGCAAGGCCGCCGGTATTCCGGACCACAGGAATTGTTCCATATTTGAGGCTGTAGAGCTGGTTAAGTCCGCAGGGTTCAAACCTCGACGGCATAAGGAAAATATCAGAGGCGCTTTCGATGTAATGAGATAGGGGAATATTGAAATCAATAAAAACCGCGGCCTGGTCAGGATACTTTTCTTCTATTGTTTTAAGCCTTTCTTCGTATTCTGTTTTTCCGGTTCCCAGCACCGCAAAATAAACCCCGGTTTTCAACAGATCGTCGATAATCTCGAAAACAAGGTCGAAACCTTTCTGGTCGACTAATCTTGAGACCATTCCCAGGAGAGGCTCTCTTGAGCCGCCTTTTGTAAGGCCGCTGTCCTTCAAAAACTGTTCCTTGATCTTTTTTTTGTTATCAAGGCTGTTAATATCGTATGTAATTCCATATTTATTGACGAGATGGACGTCCGAAGCCGGACTCCATTCCTTATAATCGGCTCCGTTTACAATGCCTATCAGTTTCTTCTGAGCGGATTTGATTTTCAGTATTCCTTCCAGGCCGTTGCCGAATTCCGAGGTCTGAATTTCCCTGGCATAGGTTTCGCTGACCGTTACTATCATATCTGAAAACACAATGCCGCCTTTTAAAAGGTTCAGGTGGCCGTAATATTCGAGTTCGTTGACCGAAAAATATTTCCAGTCAAGCCCGGTGATCGTGAATTGTTCGACAGGAAATATACCCTGGTATGAGAGGTTATGAATTGAATAGATCGAATAAGTGTTTTTAAAAAATACGTCAAGCTTGTAGAGAGTCTTGAGATAAACTGAAACCAGCCCCGTCTGCCAGTCGTTGCACTGAATAATATCAGGCTGAAAAAGGCAGGCCTTTGCACATTCAAGAACGGCCTTGCAGAAAAACACGAAGCGTTCAAGGCTGTCGCTGTAATCGGTGCGTGTCTTGCTGTCCATATAGATGCCGTCGCGCTTGAAGTAGTAAGGGTTATCAATAAAGTAGTAAACGACGCCTTCATAAGTGACCTGGTCAACTACCGCGCTGACATCTTTATCTTCCACCTGGACTTTGATAGGGGTTGTTTTTTCGATTTTTATGCTGTTTTTTTCAAGGTAATCGTAGACTATTGAATATTTAGGGATAATTATCCTGACTTCAACACCGTTTTTGCTGATCTCGTTCCCGAGCGCGCCGACTACATCCGCCAATCCGCCGACTTTGGCGAATGGAACGGATTCACCGGATGCTATCAGAACCTTGATCTTTTCATTAGGCATAAAAAAAAGCCTCCGACAGTCGATAAATAAGCGGTTCCAGTAAGTAATAGCTTAAAGGAAATATTTGAAAAGTCAAGTTATAGAATTTTAACCCGGGTGATTTAATTTACAACAAATAAAATTAGTAATAAAATATTTACTGAACATAGCTTGGCCATGGATGCTTAAGGATAATGGATGAAATATTTTGTAATCAGTGATATACATTCAAATTATGACGCCCTTAAAGCTTTTGCAGATTTTATAAAACCGTTATTTTCTGCCGGGGATGTCCTGTTCTGCCTGGGAGACCTGATCGGATACGGTCCGGAGCCTTCGGAATGCATTTCCTGGATCGCTGATAAATGCGATTATGTCATATCGGGAAACCATGAAAGGATGCTCCTTGATAAAACCTTAAGGGAATTCGCAAACGATATAGCCCGGAGGGCCATAGAGTGGGCGGATGAAAAACTTTCCGGCGGGGAAAAATCTTACCTGAAAAAGCTGCCGGATATGGCTGACACCGGCATGAGGATCATCCTTGCGCATGGTTCCCCGGAGGATCCGGACGAGTATATATTGAGACATTCTCAGGCCATGTCGGCAATAACAATGATGCGTACATTGAAAAGAAGCATTTGCTTTTTCGGGCATACCCACATTCCGGGGATCTTTTCGGAAGCGGGATATTCTTATGTACCCGGCGTGAAAATTAATTTAGAAAAGGATAATTACTATCTTATTAACCCGGGCAGCATCGGCCAGCCAAGGGACAGGGACAGCCGCAGCTCATTCTGCATCCTCGACGGGGATATGCTTGACGTAACTTTTTACAGAATTCCATATGATATAGACAACGTCAGCAGGAAGATAAAAGAGGCGGGTTTACCGATTGAACTTGGAGAGAGGCTTTATTTCGGAGTATGACGGCCAAACGAGTAAAGAGTTTAAGAATCTGCGGACATCTTCTCCTTGATCTCACCGATGTGCAGCTTGAAATGCCTCAGATAATCGATAATCATAGCCTTTAAAGACACTTTTTCGCCCAGCGCCGTCAGCCAGACATTGTCCAGTTTCTCCCCGTCAACATTATCTATCACATGGATGATATGAAGGTTGGTGTATTTCCATAGCATGACAAGATCGCTCCATCTTTCAGACTGGTATTTCTGGATTGCGACCCACCTGTCGTTATTCCCGAGATTGGCGTAATCCGGGAAGGATGAAGGGAGCGGATCATACTGCAGGTGGACTATTCTGTGTATATTGTTCGAAGCCGAGTCGGTCATGTGCCCAAGGATCTCCTTAATTGACCAGTGGCCGTTTTCACTGAACGAAACCACATTTTCCGGCAGATTTAAAAGTTTCGGTCCCCATTCATCAACCAGGCTTAAAATCTCACGGTTGTTCTTTGTAAATTCTTCCATAAATTTATCCTCTGAGTAATATAATAATTGGTATAAATTATCAAGTCAAGAACACTTCATTTGTGCCCCGCCGGGCTATTGAATATCCCGCATCACAATATAATAGCCCCGGTAAGAGTATTATTTGGCGGTTCTCCTTTTTGCCTATTCAGGTTTTTCGTATTATAATATCTCTTGTTAATTTATTGAGGAGATCGGACATGAAAATAGTTCTTGCTTATTCCGGAGGTCTGGATACATCGGTAATACTTGCATGGCTTAAAGAAAAATACGACGCCGAGGTTATAGCCTATGTCGCCGATGTCGGCCAGGTCGAGGATTTCGCAGCCGTGAAGGAAAAGGCGCTCAGGACGGGAGCAAGTAAAGTATATGTTGAGGACCTGAAAGAGGAGTTCACGAGGGACGCTGTTTTCAGCGCAATAAAAGCTAACGCCGTTTATGAATATAAATACCTTCTTGGCACATCGCTTGCCCGGCCCATCATTGCAAAACGGCAGGTTGAGATAGCACGCAAGGAAAAAGCTGAGGCGGTTTCTCATGGAGCGACCGGTAAGGGGAACGACCAGGTGCGTTTCGAACTGACTTACAGGGCCCTGGCCCCGGAGCTTAAAATTATTGCTCCCTGGAAACAGGATGACTTTTTCAAAGCAAGGAACGACCTTATCGATTATGCTAAGCTCAAGGGAATACCCGTGCCTGTAACCAAAGAAAAACCTTACAGCATGGACCCGAACCTTCTCCATATTTCTTACGAAGGAGGTTTCCTTGAGGATCCTGCAAACGAATACGATCCTTCCATCTTCCTGATGGGCGTCGATCCCGCAGCCGCGCCGGATAAAGCCGAATACGCGACGGTTGAATTTCTGCAGGGAAACCCCGTTTCTCTTAACGGCAGGAAGCTCAAACCTGTAGAACTTTTGACGGAGGCTAATGCCATAGCCGGCAGGAACGGCGTAGGACTTGTCGATCTCGTGGAGAACAGGCTGGTCGGCATTAAGTCGAGGGGCGTTTATCAGACTCCCGGCGGCACTCTCCTGATGGAAGCCCATAAGGCCCTTGAAACTTTAACGCTGGAAAGGGATACGATGCATTATAAGCAGCAGCTGGAGCTAAAGTATGCCGAGATGGTTTATAACGGCCAGTACTACCATCCCCTGCGCATCGCGCTCGAGAAATTCTTCGAAGAAACGCAGAAAAACGTGACCGGCAGGGTAAAAATGAAGCTTTATAAAGGCGGCTGCATCCCGGCTTCACGCCAGTCCGAAAATTCTCTTTATGATATCAATCTTTCGACCTTCGAAGAAGGAGCAAATTATGACCAGAAAGACGCTAAGGGGTTCATAAAGCTCTTCGGGCTTCCTATGGAGGTTTACGGGAGAAAGCACAAGTGGTTTAAGTAGCGCCTTAACAAGGGGATTATTTTGCTGACAGAGACAAAAACCTTTGAGATACACCATTATGAAATTGATTTAAAAAAAAGGGCCATGGTCACGAAGATCATGAATTATTTCGACGATACTGCGATAACCCAGAGCGAAAAAACAGGCCTCGGCCTTGATGTTCTGGGCAGCAGGAATCTGACCTGGGTGCTGTATCAGTGGAATATAAAAATGCATGAATATCCGGCTTACCGGGATGTAATAAAAGTATGGACGGCTCCTACAGGTTTCAACGGTTTTTATGCTTACAGGAAGTACTGCATATATAATGCGGAAGAAAAGGTGATTTCCGAGGCCGACTCGATATGGTTTCTCGTAGATACAGTTAAAAAAAGGCCTGTAAAGGTCCCGATCGATGTTTATGAAGCATACGGGCTTACATCGGAAGGGGGAGAGTTTATAGAACATTTGAAAATCCTGCCGCCGGAACGGCAGGATTTTGCGTCGGAATTTACGGTCAGGTATAATGACATAGATACCAATGAACATGTCAATAACGCAAGATACGTAGACTGGTCCATCGATGCCCTTCCGGAAGGTTTTTTTCTCGATCATACGCTTACCGGACTGAAAATAACTTATAAAAAAGAAGTAAGGCCGGGGGAAAGGGTAGTTACTATAGCGCAGATCGATGAAAATAACGGATCAGGCGTTAAAACAAAACATAAAGTATCGGATATTAATGGAAATATTCTCTGCTTACTCGAGATAATGTGGCTTAGCCCCGGAGAGGATAAGGCGATTTCTCCCAGAGTTTGGTAATATTGACGCCTTTGGTGTAGATCTTCTTGATATATTCGATCTTAACGTTATTGCCCTGGTCGGCCAGGTATGCCTCGCCGATATAAGACACTGATGAATTGTTTTCATTCAATGTAATGCTGAAAGTTATTTTTTTGACCTGTATCACTTCATTGGTCTTGTTGGTAAACGTCTCATCGGAAAGGGTATAAGCGTAGAGGACATAACCGGCCCCCTTTACATTAAGGGAGGAAAGCTCGTCTTCAAAATCGCCCGCTTCAAGGGCATTCAGGCCGTCTTTGTTGTCTTCCGCCCTGAATTTATAATATTGCGACAGAATTGCCTGATACCTGGTTAAATTATTATAATGAAAAGTAAACCAGAAATATACTCCGCCTGAAACAACGATAACAGCAGCCACTATGATTAAATATAATCTCCAGCTGGTCTTTTTGCCCCCGATCTTTTTAACGGCCATAGTCCCCTTCTTCCTCCTATAAATTAGATTATTCAAGTAGAGTATAACATTATATCGGATGAAAATAAAGAAAAGTAATTAAATACGAATCATGAATGGAATCAGGCGTATTTTTTGCGGTTCATGAACTCGTCGAAGTTGCCGATGATGATTATGCCTTTTTTATAAAGGATGACCTTCTCGTAGGATTCCTGGATGAGGCTCACCGAACGGTCGATCGTAACCGTCACTCCGCCGAAAATAGACTGTTTGGCTATAATAACCCTGTCCAGGTCGTCGCTCGATTTGTCGGCTTCGAGCAATGCCTTTTTTTCGTCCTCAAGTTTAATCCTCTTTAAAAGGAAATCGTTGTATTGCCTGACTTTAGCCGCAAGTTCCTGTTTTTTTTCAAGAGGCAGGGATGTCACTTTAGCCCCGATAATCCTTATTACTTCGATGATTTTTTCCAGGCCGGCGATCTGCCGTGAAAGTTCTCCATGTTCTTTTTCGAATTTCAACAGGAATCCGTAAAGATCGGACTGCCTGAAATTAGTCAGCTTTACAGAAGTGGGTTTTTTTTTGGAGTTTCCTATCGAATTTGTTATGATTTCGAGCCCGGCTTCGATGTCGCCGCCTTCGAGCCTGCCTTCCCCTTTTTCAATATGCACTGATTTTTTAGCCATGAGCCTGGAATCGAAGGCAAAATCATCGATAGTGATATTTCCATAGGCCTTGATTGAAGCGTTCTGAGCATACTGGGCCAGGACGTCTCCCCCGGCAAAAACAAAGGAACTGACGCCCCTGATGCCGCCCCTCACTGTCACGTTCCCGTTTTCAGACCTTATCTTCGAATTAAAAACATCGCCTACAATTTCAATGTCCTGTTCGGAATCTATTATACAGTCCGGTTCAACATTGCCTTTAACCAGTATCGAGCCGTCATGCCTGATTGGCGGAGAGCCGGAAACCATGGTGCGGGAAATTTCCAGGAGATTGGAAGGCATAACTTTTTCCTTTTTAGTTTATTCCAGGAGGTTAAGCAAAGTCAACAGGCCGGTCTTCTCGTCGGAACAATCCAGGGCTGAAATTTCAGCGCCTATATTGAGATGGTCGGAATTGGCAAAAATTTCCCGTACTGATAAGGTTATTGAATTTTTTAAATCGTTTATGTCGTTATCGAAAATTTCAGGAAGGACAAGGAGGAGACGGGAGGTTCCGTAACGAAGGAGGCTTCCTGTATTGGGCATCAGAACGGATATTTTTTCATGCAGGGCTGATATTTTACCGGATGCCAGGGAATCCCCGTATTTTTTAATGTATTTTGAAAGGTTTGAAAGCTTTACCATGATCAGGCGGATGGAGACGCCGAACTTACGGGCCTTATCGAGCTCTCTCTGGATAAAATCAAGCACCGATTCGAACGGTCTTGTGCTTATCTCCCTGTTGATCACGAGCTGCTTTGTCAGAGCAAGGGGAGGGGCAATCTGTGAAGCTATGATTGAAAATAAATTGATCAGCTCCAGATTATCGGGACTGATGGAATAATTTTCAAATTTGAATATGAATATAGCTCCGATCTTTGTGCCGCTCGATATGAGGGGCATAAACAGATAATTGCTCCCGTCCGCGCCTAACTCCTGCATCCTGGCAGGAACGTCCAATATGCCCGCGCAATTTGAAAGGAAAAGGTTTTCTTCCTCCTGATTGAATACGAGCCGGCTGTTTAAAAGGTTCTCCGGCATTCCTATAACTTTTCTGACAACAGGGTTATAATCTTCGAAGGAAAGCAGAACGGCTTCTCTGACGCCGAATCCCGTCGTTATTGTTTCAGTAATAAGTTCGAGAACGGACTGGTAATCATCGCTTGAATTGATAACCTTGCTTATTTCGTAAAGAGAAGAGAGTTCCCATAATTTCTTTTCGAGAGCTTCATAGAGCCTTGCGTTTTCTATGGCTATACCGGACAGCGACGCCACGGTAAAGACGAAATCACTTTCCTCGGGAGAATAAATTGCGCTTTCCCCGTCTTTCCGGCCGAGTATTATAACGCCTGTTAATTTATCCCTGTTTTTAATCGGAACGGCCAGACCGGCTTTTGCGCCTGTCAGAAGGTTATACGCTTCCTTGAAATCTTTGAGGTCTGCTATCGATGCGGTGCTTTTCAGATTATTTAAAAAGGAGCTGAAAAGAGAGTCCGATGGAATTGAATCGAGACCGGCGAAACCTTTCTTTTCAATAAGACGGGCGCCATTATCCGATATCGCAAATATGGCAACGTCGGAAATCCTGAACTGGCCCATGACCGTAAAGATAATTATCTGCATCAGCTCCTGGAGATGGAGAGTCGAGTTGATCTCCTTGCCGATTTCGAAAATTGTCTGCATATCGAGGAGTTTGCGGTCAAGCTCTCCCTTGACTGATCTAAGATACTCTTCCACGGTACTTTTTAGATTTGATATCTTCGCAGGATCACCGGAAAAATTCCCGATAATTTTATCGATTTTTGATAGTTCCTGACCCTTATCCGTGTATCTAAGGGCCTTGTTTCTCAGACCCATTTAAGCGATTTCCCCTTATATCCCTAATTTGCTTAATATTTTAACGTATAGATCATAATATTCGGATTTTGCAAATTCCTTGATCTTATCTTCAGGAAGATTTTCAAGGAGACTGTCGAGGTAGCCGAGGACCTTCCTGAGTTCTTCCTTGGAAGAATCGCTTAATATGTCTATTTTTGTATCGATGGCCTGTTCAGTCATCTCCTTGTTTTCGGGATTATCAAATATATACTGGGTGGATGATACCTTTTCGGCTTCAGGCAGGCTTCCCTCGATCCTGTTTAATTCGTCAAGGGAAATTTCGACATTTTCCTCTTCGACGAGCGGAATATTGTAGTCTTTATCCGGATTGAATTCCTGCACTTCGGGCACAGGCGCTTCCGTTGCCGCCGGGGCTTCATAGTCAAGCACATTTTCTTCGGAAATATCTATCTTATTGAGCTCATCGAGAGAAAGAGCTATTGGTTCATCCTCTTCAACCTCTGAAACATCAGGTATGGCGGACAGGTCGAAATTGAAATCCATTCCTCCGGGTTCTTTCATCTGCAGGCTGATCGGCGGAATGAAATTCTCTTCGTTAGCGGGTTCTTCAGGCATTGCCTTGATCTCTTCTTCAAACCCGGATTCTTCTATTATCGGTATATCGTTCAGGGAGGGTTCCTGCGGCATCCCGGGCGCTTCGGCTGAAGGACCGGGACCTTCGGTTTTAAAGCCGCTGTATATAAGCCTGTCAAGTTCGCTGCCTTCTATTGAAATAATATCATCTTCAGATGTAAATGGTTCCTTGAGGTCCGAAGGAAATTCGAAATTTTCAGCTCCGGCCGTTCCTGCCGCGGCCGGCTGCGGTTCTTCAGACATATATGCGGGCGCTACCGGTATCTCCGGCTCCCGGATGCTTTCAATAGAATCGAGATTGGGGATTTGAATATTTTCATTCTGGTCTTCGGAATGATTTCCGTCAAATTGCCTGTCCTCAAAACGATGTTCTTCGAAACCGTGATCTTCAAATTTTTCAACAGGTTCCTGGATAGGTTCGAAAGAAATTTCCTCAATTGATGATGAAAGATCTTCAGGGATGGTTGAAATTTCATCTGGAGCACCTGCGGCGCTCTTGCCGGATTCGGAGGCTGGAATATTATTTCGGCCGTTTTCATTCAAATCATCAAGCTCCACGTCGTCAAGCGTAATCGTCTCAATATCCATATCGGTTATTATATCGTCTAAAATCTCAATTTTGTCATCCGGCATAGACTGACCTCGCTTTTATTGCTTTATCCTGATATGTTCAGGCTGCTCGATTTAAGTGCGCCATCAACATTTTTCTCTTTTTTCAAAAGCTCTTCCCAGGCGCCTTTAAGAGTACCCAGAAGATGGGTTATCTCATTTATAATATCTGAATTCTTCTCAATATTAGCCTCAAGGAGACGCCTGTTTATATAAATATACAAGCTGTACAGATTATGGGCAATTTCTCCCGCATCGAAATTCAGGGAGGTCATCAGCTCGGAAACAATATCCTGGGCTTTTATAATATTGTTGTTAGCTATATCGAGCTTCTTGCTTTTGATGCCTTCCTTTGCGATATTGAGATATTTTATCGCGCCTGCGTAGAGCATGACAACCAGCCGAAGACCGCTGGCGGTCTCGATTTCCACTTCCCGGTAATTTTTGTATCCCTCCATGCAGACCTCTTTAAAAATAAATTCACATTTAAAACTCGATCACTCTTATTTTAAATCGGCATGAAAAGACCATTTCTTTAAGTAGACTCCTCTATTATACAAAATATATAAAAACCTTTACGATTTACCCCTTATTTTTCATGAAAAGATCGAGAAGATCCATCGGCACCGGGAATACTATCGTAGTAGCGTTTTCATTGGATATTTCTATCAATGTCTGCAAATAACGAAGCTGTATGGTAATCTTTTCCTGGCTCATGACCTTCGCGGCTTCGAGAAGTTTCTGGGAGGCCTGCAATTCGCCGTCAGCCTTTATGATTTTTGCCCTTCTTTCCCTGTCGGCTTCGGCCTGCATAGCCATAGCGCGCTTCATTTCCTGGGGCAGAACCACATCCTTGACCTCGACATTCGAAACCTTTATACCCCATGGATCTGTTGCCTGGTCGATTATTTCCTGCAGCCTGGAATTGATCTTCTCCCTCTGGGCGAGAAGATCGTCAAGCTCGGACTGTCCGAGCACGCTGCGGAGCGTTGTCTGAGAAATCTGTGATGTGGCGAACATGAAGTCTTCCACTTCGATGATAGCTTTTTCGGGATGGATTATACGGAAATACACAACAGCATTGACGCTGATCGATACATTATCCTTGGTGATGACGTCCTGTGGCGGCACGTCAAGCGTGACCGTTCGCAGCCCCACTTTTACGGGGCGGTCGATCCCGGGGATTATGATGACCAGTCCCGGGCCCTTAACTTTGTAAAACTTTCCGAGTCTGAACACGACGAGCCTTTCATATTCGGTGACAATTTTAAGGACGATAAAAACAACTATTACAAGGAATATCGCGAGGTAAATATAGGTTATCATAACAGTACCCCCTTTTTATTTATCTTTAATTATATGTTAAATTTACGTCCGCTTAATGTCAAGCATTGGATAAAAAGAATCCCCCTGCCGGGTTTTTACACGGCAGGGGGATATATACCTTCAGGTATTCTTAATCTTTAAACGGCTTCATCGCCCTTCTCGTTGGTCCTGACCCTTATTGCGTCATCAACCGGGTGGACGAATATCTTGCCGTCTCCTATTTCGCCCGTCACTGCCGCTTCCCTGATCGCGCCGGTGATCTTTTTAACATCGGAATCCTTGACGATCACTTCGATCCGGGTCTTTGTGATGAGATCTATAGTGTATTTTTTGCCGCGCACGCTTTCTTCTATGCCGTGCTGTTTCCCATGGCCCTCGATCTCGCTGATCATGATCCCGGGGTGTCCTATGGCGTCCAGGGCATTAATCACGGATCCCGCTTTTTCAGGCCTGATTATTGCTTCAATTCTTTTCATATCGCTCCTCCTATACAGCT
The DNA here is from genome assembly GCA_964533855.1 of uncultured Brevinematales bacterium. Lineage (GTDB taxonomy): Bacteria > Spirochaetota > Brevinematia > Brevinematales > JAOACQ01 > CAVYGN01. The sequence continues at coordinate 110,786 of CAZHNM010000004.1, read as the reverse complement.
TTGACGCCGGATTCGCCGGTAGAAACCCGGAGTGTCTCTTTCGCGTCAACTACAAAGATTTTACCATCTCCGGATTTCCCGGTCCTGAGCACGTCTTTCATTATAGAAAGTATATGGGGTACGTCCCAGTCGTTAACCACTATATCAACCCTGGTTTTGGGTACGAAGCTTATCTTTTCTTCAACCTTTTCATCCGGATCGATTTTCCCGTAAGTGCGTCCGAAACCTTTAACCTTGGTGACGGTCATACCCTGTACGAGGGATTCTTCCTTGAGAACGGCCACGAGTATTCCAAGCCTCTCGGGACGTATCATCGCTGTTATCATTTTCATGCTGTAATTCTTGTTTACAGTCGTTACTATCACATAGAGGAAGCTGATAAGCGCGAAGCCGCCGGCTATGTAGAAGCATATCCTGGCTTCGGTGACATTGTCCGCGGTGCCTGTAAAGTTCAGGTATATTATGCCTACGAGCATCAGCACGTTAAGTATAAGCCCGCCGACAGGTATCACGCCGTGCCTGAAAATATTGAAATCTTTCCTGCCCTTGAAAGCGACGATCGTCCATACGCATACGAGGCCGTAAAGAACGAATGTTCCGAAGTTCGATGCGAGCGTTATGCCGGTTAAACCGACTACGGATTGTATTCCGATTGCCGCGATAACGCAGGAAATAACGACAAGCACCCATATCGCCATATGCGGGGTCTTGTTGCCGGAATGAAGAAAACTCAGGAATTCAGGGAGCTCCCTGTCCGCGGCCATGCCGTTGGTAACACGTACCGCTGTGTTCATGCAGCTCAGGGTCGTGCCGATCACCGCTATAGCCACTGTGGCCGCCATAACGAGCATCAGGCCGAAACCTATTCCTCCCAGGAGCTTGTCTCCTAAAAGCCTTGTCATATCCCCTATCGGGGCGGATGAATTGGCGAGGGCGTCCATGCCTGTTACTATCTTTGTAGAGGCCTTGGCCGTAGCGGTCGCCGCGATTGTAAGGGTCCCGGTCAGCTTTTCGCTTGCCATGAGGTTTGCAGCGAAGTATTCAAAGAGATAAGCTATAACTCCCTGCACGAACAGAGCGATCAAAATAGCCCTGGGGATGTTTTTCCCCGGGTTCTTAGTCTCCGCAGAAAGGGATGTGGCGCTTTCAAAACCCACGAGTATAAGGATTGCGATCGTGGATTGAACGAGCACAGCCTGTATATTATGGAACTTGACTATGTCAAAAGCCCCCGAGAAGCTCCAGTTCGCCGCATGCTCGGGATTGGAAACCCTGTACCATATCGCAAGTACGCCGAAAACGATTATGGCGGACCATTGAATAATGTTGATTATTATGTTCGTTTTGGTGGATCCTGTAACGCCCTTGAATGCGATATAGCCCACGACAAAGGCAAACACAACGCCAATGATTGTAAGAACGGTGTTGGAAAGGGTCTGGCCCGTTACCGCGTTATAGATATAACCGATGAGGATGGCCATCATCGCCACCATTACCCCGGGATACACCCAGTAGAAAAGGTGGGCGGCCCAGCCTGTCGCGAGCTTGGAAATACGGGCTATCGATGTCGGGGCTGCCCGTTTTTCCTTCCGGGAATCGAGGAATGCCTTTTCCGCGAAGTAAGCGCAGCTCGCGAACCCGGCCTCAGGATAAATCCTGGCAAGCTCCGCGTATGAGAGGGCGGTTAAAAAGGCAAGTATTAGAGCCACCAGTATGCCCGCCCACATATCCGGCGCAGCGGAAGCGCCGCTCGTTGTGGTAGCGGCGGCCTGGATCTGGTAAGTGATCCATAGAAACGCTCCCGGCGCTATCAGAGCCATGGCGTTCATCGCCGCTCCCATCAGTCCGAGCGTCGGTACGATCTTTACCGAAGTATTCTCTCTTTCAGACATAAAGTCCTCCTTTTTCTGAAATACTGTTCATACCCTTAAAGTGCAATTATTATACCAGAAGTAATAAAATTAATCATAATAATACGTAAAATCATACTCTGCAATGAAATATAATAAAATAATTATAATTTTTATTATGGTTAAACATCAGGCTTAATTATGGACAGAGGATTATATATTATCCATTAAATTTCGATATGGTCAATAATTAATCATGAGAGTGATAAAAATTTCCTCAGGTCATATATTGCACACATAAATCTGATTTGCATAATATTTAATCATTTATTATCTTTTATTTTTATAAAAAAATGGAAACATTAAGCTGAATTTCCCGGGAAGAATGCATCAATGATATTGCAATATTAATATGGCATCATAATTGCTTTTATCGTACCAGGAAGAAGGAGGTATTATGAAAAGTCATGTATTGAAATTCTGGGCGGCATTGGCGGCAATGGCCATCCTGCCCGCGGCAGGGCTCTTTGCCGAGGCCGCAAAACCGGGACCTGTCATCAATTCCGGAGATACTGCATGGGTATTAACCTCATCAGCGCTCGTTCTGCTGATGACGATTCCGGCCTTAGCCCTTTTCTACGGCGGTCTTGTCAGGAAAAAGAATATTTTATCGGTTATTTATTACAGCTTTGCCTGCGCTATAGTAGTCAGCATCCTCTGGGTGATCTGCGAATACAGCCTGATTTTCCATGTAGCAACCCCGCTCGAGTTCAACGCCGACGGATCGCTTGCGAAAAAAACTATAGACGCCGCCGCAGCGCTGACCGGGATACACCAATGGATCGGTTCGCTCAAGGCTGCGTTTTTTAACGGGATCGGGATAAACAGCGTCCATTACAACGCCCCCACCATCCCTGAAAACGCCTACTCGATGTTCCAGCTGATGTTTGCTATTATAACAGTAGCATTGATATCGGGAGCTATCGCTGAAAGGATGAGTTTCATCGGCTGGTTTGTGTTCATTATATTATGGTCTTTTGTTGTGTACATGCCGATTGCCCACCTTGTATGGAACCCGGAAGGATTATTAGCCCAGAAGGGCGCGCTCGATTTTGCGGGCGGTCTTGTAGTGCATGCATCTTCCGGAGTTTCAGCCCTTGTGGCCTGCATAGTCCTCGGGCCCAGGGTCGGCCACGGGAAAAATCCGGTTTCACCCCCTTCAAATGTGGGTTATGTTTTCATAGGCGCCGCACTTCTCTGGGTGGGGTGGTTCGGCTTTAACGCAGGAAGCGCAGTTGCAGCCAACGGGTTAGCTTCGAGCGCTTTTATGGTCACTCATATCGCTACGGCGATGGCCGCATTGACCTGGCTTGTTCTTGAATGGATAATAATGAAGAAGCCCAGCGTTATAGGAGCATGCACGGGAGCCGTTGCAGGACTTGTCGCCATAACGCCTGCTTCCGGCTTCGTTAATGTCGAAGGGGCTCTCGCAATAGGGACAGTGGTAAGCCTTATTTCCTTTACTTTTATGTCGGTTTTCCGTAAGATGTTCAAATATGACGATGCTCTCGATGTGTTCAGCGTTCACGGTCTTGGCGGCACATGGGGCGCCATCGCGACCGGAATTTTCGCTGTTTCGGCTGTTAATTCCGGAGGAAAAGGTTTCATTGACGGAAATCCGGGCCAGGTTTTGACCCAGCTTATGTCGGTCGGTGTTGCCTGGGCGATAGCCATTGTAGGTACGCTCATCTGCTTATTCCTGACAAACCTGATCACCGGCTACAGGCTCCGCGTCACTGAAAAAGAAGAGGCCGAAGGGCTTGATATATCCCAGCACGGCGAACAGATTGAGTCGTCCAATTAAGGATCGGAGGAATATATGAAAAAAATTGAAGCTATTATCAGGCCCGACAAACTGGAAGCGGTTGTTGAAAAACTTTCCGAACTCGGCTACTCCGGCTTGAATTATACCGAGGTCCAGGGCCATGGAAGGCAGAAAGGCATGAAGGAACTTTTCAGGGGCAGGGAATATGAAATAAAATTCATTCCGAAGGTCAAAATAGAAATAGTTACCGCGGACGATACTGCGGAAAAGATAATCGACGCGATAGTAGAAACGGCTGCCACAGGCCAGATCGGCGATGGAAAGATCTTCATTTCGAAGGTTGAAGATGTCGTCAGGGTCAGGACAAAAGAAAGAGGCGACGTAGCAATTTAAGAATAAGAATCAAATTTCCCTGTTCCGCTTTAAAAGAGGGGCAGGGAATGCTTTTATTATCATGCGCCCGTATGGGCGCTTGTTTTTTTGAGGGTTTCTCAACATGACTGGAAAAGAATTATTATTAGAAAGGATAAATACTCTGCCTGCCGGAGGAACGGACAGGAAAATTTTCATATCGGAAATTAAAAGGATAGAGAATTCCATTCTTGATTTTCTGAGGGAAGAGACGATGTCAGGCTGGTCCCTGGGAAAAGGAATCGGGACCGCCAACGACCTTTCCCATTTACGGGATATTATCCTGGATAAGATCATTGAATTCTCCGGCGGGGTCCCGGATGGGATTTCAATATTGGCTATCGGGGGATACGGGAGGAATGAGCTTTCCCCTTATTCAGATATAGACCTTCTTATCCTTCATACGGAAAAAGCGCCGGTCGAACGCTTCATGCATGAATTCGCAACGAATTTATGGGACTGCGGCTATCATGTAGGCCACAGCGTCAGGACTCTTGCAAATCTCGCCTCTCACGCGAGGGAGGATATGGAATTACTGACAGGCCTTTTCGAAGCAAGGTTATTAAAAGGCGACAGTGTTCTATTCAGCGGAATGGAAAAGATCCGGAAAAAATCGACCGTGACATTCCGCGTCAATTACCTTAAATCGAGGATAGAAGAAATTAATTCCGTGAGCTGTGATCCTGCAAGCGAGATACTCCTGAAAGAGCCGGAAATAAAGAAAAGCATAGGCGGGCTTCGAAGCGTTCACATCATGGAATGGCTGAATTATACATTCACCGGCATGAGCGGACTGGCGGGCTTAAAATCGATTCTTTCTGCCATGTATTATAAAAGGACTTATGTCGCATATGATTTTCTATTATTCATCAGATGTTTTCTGCACCTTGACAGCGGCAGAAAAAACGACCGGTTTCTGATGAATGACCACTTTGCCGTTTCAGGCCTTTTTTTTCATTCGGGGAGTGAAGCCTCTAAAACCGCGAAACTGATGAAAAAGTATTACGGCAAGGCGGAAGACATTTTCTTATCGCTCATGTTTATAATACAGGAATTCCATCTTAAATATATAAAAGGGAAAAATCTGAGCAAAAGACGCCCTTCCGCCGGCAGAGGAATAAAGAATTATTATGAGACTGTCAACAAAAGTTTTTATATCAGGGAAGGACTGGGATTTTCAATTGAAAACGCGATGGAGACAGTTTATGCCTACAGCACGGCAGAAGCTTATTTTACATTCAGCCTTATCCATTATTTAAAGGAATGCACGAGAAAGATAAATAATGATGACAGGAAATCCCGCCAGGTCTTTGGCATCTTCAGGAAGATCCTTTCCCTCGACAGCGCAGGCGCAGCTTTAACGGTCATGAAATATTCGGGGCTGCTGTATGAATATATTACTCCGTTAAAAAAGATAAGGCACCTTATAATTTACAACCCGTACCACCAGTTTACCGTCGATGAGCATGTACTTGAATCGGTGAGGGCCTTAGCGGTCCTTCGAAGCCTGGGTGCGGGAAATGACCCGAAGGATAGGGTTAAATTCGGACATTTTTCGGAGATCTGTTCTTATTATCAAAAAAATATCTGGGTAATCAGACTTGCCCTGCTCCTTCATGACGCCGGGAAGGCCTATGAAGGAGACCATTCGAAAAACGGTTTTGAAATGGCGGCCGGTCTTTTCAAGGCGCTGCCGCTGAAACGCATGGAGAAAGACCTGATCCTCTTCCTTATAGACAATCATCTTCTGCTTTCAAATCTTATCAGGAGAAGCAGTATATCCGATCCTGTGATGCTGCGGGACTGCGCGACGAAATTTGTCCTGACTCCTTTTCCCAGGGAATATTTCGACTCCCTTTACATGGTTACATATTGCGATATCTATGCTACAAAGTCGGAAAACTTCAAGAGCTACATGGCTGAACTCCTCGCTCTTTTATACGGGAATGTTCTGCCCTTTATCGTCCCGGAGCTGAAAGCTCAGGGGCAAAAGCCCTCCGCTCCCCTCATGTCGCGCCCGATGGATGAAATCGCCGACTTTGTCGCCGGAATGGGAGCTTCCTATCAGGCGCAGTACGGGGAAAATGAAATAATTGAAGATTACAGCACCGTTGTCTCTATAAAAGGGCCCGAGATACGGATAAGGGTCAGGAGCTACAATGATTATTTCAAAGTAAAAATGTTTGCCGCCGACAGGAAGGGCCTTTTCTCTTTTTTCTGCGGGATACTCGCCCTGAACGGGGCCGATATTGTAAGCGCCGCCGCAAGAACCTATAGGGGCACGGCTGTAGACGAATTTACGGTCACCAGGATATTCGGCTTCGATTACGCTGAGACCATGAAGGATGAACTCGATTTCTGGACAAAAGAACTTGAAAAACTCATCAAAACTCACCGGGATAACGGGGCCGGGCTCGAACAAGCCATCGACGCTATGAAAAAAAAGATCAAGAAGTCTCCCGCCGTTTTTTCAAGGAAACCCGAAATACAGCTTGAGAACAGGGGAGGCGGCGCATTAATGCTCGAGATCAACTGCATGGACAGGCCGGCTCTTCTTTTTGAAACCGCCGGATATATTTCGAAAACAGGGATCGAAATCCTGAGCGCTCATATTGACACAAAAGGGTGGTATGTGCATGATATTTTCGAACTTGACAGCGGGGCGGGCAGGGGCCTGGATCATGAAGAAAAATTGAAAATAATAGAAGAATTGTCCGGTATACTAAGCCGGAACTGAAACATCTATAAGGGCATAGCCTGAACTTTCCATAAGACGGTCTATCTGGAAAAAACTTCGCCTTTCTTCGAGGAATATATGAATAATAATATCGCCGAAATCGAGAAGGCACCATCCGCCATGCCATTCTTCCATGCTGTTTCGAAGGTATGTCTTGAATTTTTTCATGTAGCGGATGAGATTATTCCTGACAGCTTCAAGCTGTACAATGCTGTCTGCCGAGGAAACAAAGAAATAATCGGCAAGAATAGATTTGCCGCCTGAATCATATACATTTATATCCGTCAGTTTTAAGCTTTCCAGTTCATTATATATTCCGCCGAGAAGATCCATTAAACTCTCCATTAAAATTTAGCAAGCGTATGCGAAAGCGCATAGGGGTCCATTTCTTTTAAAACCACGGAATAATATACCAAGAGGAGGTCAGGGACCGACAGGGCGGATAAACCGCTCTTGCCGCTTATATTCTGCAGCGCCGCCGCCCGGTCCTGGCTGTTCTGGATAAAGAGACCGAGCTTTTGAGCGGCAAGGGCGATATTTCCCGCTTTAAAGTCGGCTAGGGCGCCGCATTCCTTTAAAAGCTTGAGAAGAGAAAAGAAAATATATTTCTGACTGCTCTCGGGGAAAATCGTGTGCCTTAAGAATCCGTAAACCTGGCCGTCGGAAAAACCGTATAGCCGTCCGTCCGTCTTGATAGAATCAACAAGGTTTTTGAACGAAGGATTTTGCTTATAGAGGCTAAAATAGGAATCCATAAAACCGTTAGTTAACACGAATTCTTTCTGCATGCCTGAATCGAGCATTCCCATAAATTTATAGTAATAATCGCGGTCAAGTTCTTTTAAAATAACTTCCCTGAAAAAATGCGCCGTCTGGCCGGGATTGAAACCCGATATCGCCTCGTAATACTGCACATCCTTCCAGCGTTCATTCAAAGTTTTATCGCTTTCGAGCCTCGGCTTTATCGAAGCGGACAGTTTATCGAGATCTCCGGAAGCGAAGTAACCCTTTTCATCATTGTTCAGAAGAAAATAGAACCTGTCAAACCTCGACTGATACCTGAATTTTTCACTTGTGACGGAACAGCCGAATAAAAGAAATGCAGCTGTCATGAATATTATTATCTTATTCATCAAGGACTCCTTCGGGCCTATTCATTGTTCTGCTGGGGTTCTTCGCTATTGGGCAGGAGAATATTTTCATACTGCTGTGTATTTTCATCCGGTTTGTATTCGAAATAATCATCCGAAACCGGAGCATTAATGCTTGAAGTGTTATAAGTGATACCTAACTCAACCGTGTTACCGAGCTGGTTTTGAGCTTCCACCTTCAGAATTTCGCCTTCCATGCCGGCTATCATGTTGATGTACTTGAAACCCGCAGTGTTGCTTTTAGGCACGAATATTATCTTGTAGCATTCCTCGTTCTTGTAACTTACAAGATAATTGGTCTTGGGAAGAGTAGGGACGTATTCTTTTAATAGCCTGTCGATATTCCAGCCGAGAAGGGGGCTCTTTTTATCCCTTTCGAGGGTTTCATTTATCGCTATATTCTGGTCCTTGAAAACAAGCCAGAGATTTTTACCGTCGGATATGAATTTCTGGCCGGTTTCCACGCCGGCGCCCGCCGCCGTCTTGCCGTAAAAAGACATCAAAAACTTATCGGGGGATTTGTATTGTATCATTCCGCTGTACGTCTTGCTGTTGAAAGAATATGTGAAAGAACCGGAAAATGTCTTCATCTGGGCGATCTTGTCCTTGATTATGCGTACAATATCTCCCGCCGTGAACACGGTTATTTTTTTGGCTGAAACAGTGCCCGCTGAAAGAATAACAAGTGAAAACACTATCAGGGCCGTTTTTTTGAAAAAGGGCATGCTTTTCTCCTGAAAATATTGCCGGGGAAGGGACTTGAACCCATACAGGCGTGAGCCTACTAGAACCTGAATCTAGCGCGTCTGCCAATTCCGCCACCCCGGCATTTTAGACAGGAACAATTTTATAATAAATTTGAATAATTATCAAGTTAGCGCCGACTCCAGTATCAGCGGACAAATACGAAGTCCAGCAGGATAAGAGGAATTGAAGAAATGAAGAACAGGGCGAAGCTTCCCGGAATATCGAGTTTGTAAGCCCTGGCTATCACCTTAACGGATAAAATCATGATCCATAATTCAGGTATGATAAAGCAGATCAAAACAGCCGCAAGCCATGGCATTTGCAAGAAAAGGAGTTTCGGCAGGATCGTAAAGATAAGAGCCGGCGTGAGAAGAGCATAAACCTGGGCGTTGAAGGCTTTTTCGAAAGTTCCCTTGCCTCCTATTAAAGGGGCCAGGATGGAAGAAAGTCCGCAATAAGCAAGCACGCCCGAAAATGAGACAGGAATGGATATAAAAGCCTGCACGAGGTACGCCTTTCCGGGGCTGACAGCCAGGAACGGTTTTAAAGGCGATACCATGCCCGTGAAGAAATATGCCAGTGATATCAGGGAGAGAAGCAGGCCATAGAAAAGGATAAAAAAGAATCCGTCCGCGCTTCCGTCCGGTTTTGCAGCAAGCAGTTCGTCCGTCGTCGCGGATGGTTTTAATATAAAACCTGTGAACAGGCGGAATATTTTTGTAATAATAAGCTTGATCGTCATTTAGCAGTCCCGCGTATCTTTTTCAGTTTTTCAAGGCCTTCCTGATCCTCCCCGATCGAGGCTATCATGCTATCTATAATCGTTATATCTTCCTGAATCAGCATCCTTCCGTCTCTCGTCGAATCAGAAATCCATTGTATGATTATTCCGGTCTCTATCCCGGACAGGGCTAAAACTCTGCCCGAATCCCTGATCTTTTCATAAAGGTTCTGGTATTCAGGGATAGTGAGTTCAGCATTGCCCCAATGTCCCTGGTGGATCTGGTCAAGAGCGTATTTCAGAAGCCTTTCCCTGATGATATCATTTAAAATTAATTTACTCATACAGTTATTTTAAATACTGCATGCGATTTTAGCAAATAAATTTTTGACAAAACAGCAATTTCTACCTTATATTAATCTGCCTCTCACCGGCACTAAGCAGCGCTAAGCTCGCTTCGTTCACCAGGCGCTGTTAAGGAGATCCTATGCTTAAAAGCCCCGATATAAGAAACTTTAAAGGTTTATCAGAGCTTGAAGCCGGAAAAAGGCTCAAAGCGGAAGGATATAACGAACTTCCCTCTTCGGGCATGAAAAGCCCTATAGCTATTGCATTCGAAGTTCTTCGAGAACCTATGTTCCTGCTGCTGCTTACCGGCGGCCTGCTTTATCTCTTCCTCGGCGATACGAGAGAGGCCTTCATGCTTCTCTGTTTCGTTTGTCTTATAATGGGGATAACTATTTACCAGGAAAGCAAAACGGAAAGGGCCCTGACGGCGCTCAAGGACCTGTCGAGTCCCAGGGCTCTTATAATCAGGGACGGGGCGGTAAGGCGCGTAGCCGGCAGGGAAGTAGTCCGGGATGACGTGATAGTAATCGCCGAAGGGGACAGGGTTCCGGCCGACGCGCTTCTCCTGAATTCTTTGAACCTCAATATAGATGAATCGCTTCTGACAGGCGAATCCGTTCCCGTTCATAAAACAGAATCATCCCGCGTTTTTTCCGGGACAATGGTTGTCAAAGGGCAGGGAATAGCGAGGGTTTACGCTGCAGGGAGCAATACAGAGCTCGGCAAGATCGGGTTTTCACTCAAGTCGATAGGCCGTGAGCCTACCCCGCTCGAAAAGGAAACCGACAGATTGGTAAAAAATGTCGCTGTCATAGGGCTTTTGATCTGCATATCCCTTGTTATAATTTACGGGTTTACCCGGGCCGATGCGCATAACCCGGTCAGATCCTGGATTGACGGCCTGCTTGCAGGCATCGCGCTTGCCATGGCCCTTTTGCCGGAGGAATTCCCCGTAATATTGACTGTCTTCATGGCTATAGGAGCCTGGCGCATGTCTAAAAGGAACGTTCTTACGAGAAAGCCTTCGGCGATAGAATCTCTCGGCGCCGCCACGGTTCTCTGCGTGGATAAAACGGGGACCATAACATGGAACAAAATGAGCGTATCGAAGATATATTGCGGCGGAAATGCATTCAGCCCCCGGTTCAATGACCCGTCGGAGAGCCTCCCCGAGAATTTTCACAGGCTCGTCGAATACAGCATCCTTGCAAGCCAGAAATCGCCGTTCGATCCGATGGAAATATCTATAAAACAGCTCGGTGAATACAAGCTCGGGAATACGGAACATATTCATGAGGATTGGGAGCTTGTCCAGGAATATCCGTTAGGAGAGGAGCTGATGGCCATGTCGAACGTATGGCGGCTGCCCGGCCTGGATTATTACATGATTGCGGCGAAGGGTTCTCCGGAGGCCATCCTCGATCTCTGTCATGTCGAGGACGGCCTGAGAGGCGGAATTATGGAAAAGGTCATGGAACTTGCCGGGGAGGGGCTGAGGGTGCTCGGAGTCGCACATTCGGAGTTTCATTCGGATATCCTCCCGGAGATCCAGCATGACTTCGACTTCGAATTCCTGGGACTCATCGGCCTTTCAGACCCCGTAAGGCCATCCGTATATCCCGCAGTAAAAGAATGCTACAGGGCCGGCATCAGGGTTATGATGATTACAGGGGATTACCCCGGCACGGCAGTCAATATTGCTAAACAGATAGGCCTTAACGGGAAGTCAGGGCTTATAACGGGGCAGGAAATTTCTGCTATGGGTCAGGAAGAATTCAAAACCAGGCTCAAAAATACGGGAATTTTCGCCCGCATGGTTCCCGAACAGAAGCTTATAATAGTCAACTCGATGAAAGATATGGGGGAGGTCGTGGCGATGACGGGAGACGGGGTAAACGACGCTCCGGCGCTCAAATCATCGCATATAGGAATCGCTATGGGGCTCAGGGGGACGGACGTGGCCAGGGAGGCCGCAGACCTCGTGCTTCTCGATGACGATTTTTCTTCAATCGTTTCGGCAGTAAGGATGGGCCGGAGGATTTTCGACAACCTGAAGAAGGCCATGATCTACGTCATATCCATTCATATACCCATTGCGGGGATGGCGCTCATACCTGTTCTGTTTAAATTTCCCCTTATACTCCTGCCTGTGCATATAGTCTTCCTCGAGATGATAATCGATCCGGCATGTTCGATCGTATTCGAAGCCGAGAATGAGGAAGAGGGAATAATGGACAGGCCGCCGAGAAGCCTCTCGACACCCCTCATAGGAAGGGATGAGTTTTTATTTTCGGTCCTCCAGGGATTCTGTGTTCTTTTGACGTCTTTAGCCGTATATCTTCTTGCAGGATTACGGATTTCTGATCCCCGTTACGCGAGGGCCGCGGCATTTACCACCCTTATTATAGCAAATTTAGGCCTGATCTTATCGGGCCGGTCCTGGAAATCGAATATCTTCAAGACAATAAAAATGAAGAATACAGCCCTGTGGCTCGTCGTTTCCGGATCGGCGGCCCTTTTAGCCCTTGTCCTGACAATTCCGGCGCTAAGGGATATTTTTCTCTTTGACGCCCTTAAATGGTACGACATCATCTGGTGCATAGGGGCGGGACTGGCCAATATGATGCTCTTCGAGATTATGAAGCTCATTTATGTGAAGCGGATATTGCGATCTTTGCGTCTTTACGGCGAATAAATTAAAATATCAGACACTATGATAGAATTAAATCGATTTTACAATACCGGAGCTCTCGAGCTGCTCAAGCAGGTCAAAGACAAATCCATCGACCTTGTGCTTACAGACCCCCCGTATATTATTTCGAGGAATACGGGCTTCAAGGCATGCGGACCGCTGGGCGTCGAACGCTTCAGGATCAGCATGGACTTCGGACGCTGGGACAATCTTCCCATGAGAACGCATGTGAAATTGATCAGGACGGCAATTAAAGAATATTACAGGGTTTTGAAGAACAGCGGCAGCTGCATCATCTGGTATGATTTATTCAAAATAGGCGCGCTTAAAGAATGGATGGAAGATGCGGGTTTAAAACAGGTCAGGTTTATCGAATGGATAAAGACCAACCCTGTCCCGATCAACAGCAAGACCAATTACCTCACAAACAGCAGGGAAGTAGCGCTGTCCGCCGTCAAAAGCGGCAAGCCCGTTTTCAACAGCGTTTACGACAACGGCGTTTATTCCGCCCCGATACACAGGGACGGCGGTAAACGGCTCCACCCCACCCAGAAACCCCTCGGAATAACCAGGGAGCTCATCCTCAAGCATTCACTGGAAGGGGGCACAGTCCTGGATACGTTCTGCGGAAGTGGAACCACTCTTGTGGCCGCGGTCCAGACGGGGAGAAACTATATCGGCTGCGAGATAGACAAGAATTATTATAATTCGGGCCTGAAAAGACTGGAGAAAGTTAAGGGATCCGCAGAGTCCGCAGAAGAAAGCAGGTCTGCCGGTGTATGATATTTGTTACAGTGGATTGAAAGAGTTTAACTATTAAATAGCCTTAATATGGTATAATAATTGCACAATAAAACATAAGATAAAAAAGGGGTTTTCAAATGAAATTATCAGCTATAGCCGCTATTATTAAAGGTAAATTGAAAGGAAAAGATATTGAAATTTCAGGGGTTTCGGATCTCGAGATCCAGAAAGAAGGCACGGTCGCATATACTGTTGACGCAACGAATTTAGGCATTCTCGAAGCATCGGCTGTTTCCGCTATAATATGCCCGGAGGGCATGTCGAGCTCTTTAAAACCCTATATAACCTGCTTAGACCCGAAAATAGCTTTCACAAAAGTGCTCGAGATATTCAGCCCGTATAAACCCTATAGAAAGGAGATATACCCGGGCGTATACATAGAAAGAGGAGCCAGGGTCGGTTTAAGAGCTACAATATTGCCCTTTACGACGATCATGGACGATTCAACTGTAGGCGACGATACAGTGATATATTCCCAGGTATACATAGGGAAAAACGTTAGGATCGGCAGGAACTGCATCATAAAAGCAGGGGTCAAGATCGATGATCAGACAGTCATCGGGGATAATGTCATAATCCATCATAATACCGTTATCGGCGGCGACGGCTTCGGTTATATCCAGAAAGACGGTGAAAATATCAAGATACCGCAGATCGGGCGGATAGTAATCGGAAACGATGTGGAGATAGGAGCGGGAGTGACCGTCGACAGGGCGACGATCAGCCAAACAGTGATAGGCGACGGGGTGAAGATCGACAACCTTGTGCAGATAGCACATAATGTCAGGATCGGCAGGGGAACCGTAATCGCGGCCCAGACCGGGGTGTCCGGCAGTTCGACCATAGGGGCCAACTGCGTGATCGCCGGGCAGGTCGGCATCGCCGACCATGTGACGATAAAGGACAACGTGCTGATATTAGCCAAGTCGGGGATCGTATCCGGAAGAACCATTGAAGAAAAGAGCGTTATGTTCGGCACTCCGGCAAGGGACGCCATGGAGGAAAAGCGCATACATGTCGCCCAGTCCAGGCTGCCGGAGCTGATAAAAACAGTCGGAAAGATCAAGAAGAAGATAGGGATGGAATAAATCAGCGGCTACTCCGCATGAGATTCGAAATTTACTATTTTCCAGTTTCCATTGCTGTCCGATATCAGCTTGATCCCAAACGGAATGCCGCCGGCATGATAATTGACATACAGCCAGTCCGGCTCGATTTTTCTCCCGGTTAAATAACGGACCAGCCTGTTCCCGTATGACTGTTTCGGAAAAACCTGATCAAGTACGGCATTGAAGTCTTCCCTGCCGCCATGTCTTGTCCATTCGATATACACCTTGTCTTGAAACCGCTTTAATGAAGCGCCTGAATTCGTCGCAGTCAGGGAATAAGCCTGCCCGAGCTTTCCGGATTTCATTAAATTCAGGAACTGCCGGGAAGCGGATATGGCTTTTGCGGGTTCGTATTGAATGTTTTTCAGAGTATAAAAAGATATTAAAACAGCACAGAAAGCCATAAAAATCGCGAGAAGGACAATCTTTCTCATCATATCTCCCGTAAATATCATAACAGGGCCGGAATGTTGTGTCAAACCGTTTTTTGACTGTCAAATGCCAGAGGAGCGCCGCAGCTTTTATTTGATTTTATCCCTCTAATGTTCTATACTTGTTCAACATTATGACATACCGGTTGTGTTTCCCGGCCGCTCACACAGTTAAATCAAACTCTGCTTTTATTGTAATAAAATTCCTTTTAAGGGCTGTTTCAATACTGCGCGATGTTGCGAACAATCGATTTTTTAATTATAATTATTCAGCCCATGGTTACTTCCTATCCGCCCTGAGGGCGGTTAGTTGAAGTAACCATAAGCTAAAATATTCACTTATTAAGGCTTTGAAAGATTAGATCAATGGAGGTCAAATGGGTTTTTATATAGAGATCAGCGGCGAGCTATGCAAAGGGTGTTCCATCTGCATACCGGAATGCCCGAAAAACGTCATAGCGATCGGGGATAATTTTAACGCTAAGGGCTGGCGCTACGCCGAGCCTTTCAGGAACGAGGACTGCATCGGCTGCAGGAAATGCGCCGTCGTATGCCCCGATTCGGCGATTAAAGTCTGGAAAAAGGATTAAATAATGGAAAAGAGTGAAATATTATTGATGAAAGGCAACTGCGCCATGGCCGAAGGCGCCGTAATAGCAGGGTGCCGCTTTTATTTCGGTTATCCTATCACTCCGCAGAATGAGGTTCCCGAATACATGTCGGAGAGGATGCCGGAAGTCGGCGGTGTTTTTATCCAGGCGGAAAGCGAGCTTGCTTCGATCAACATGGTCTTCGGAGCTTCGGCGGCGGGAGCCAGGGTCATGACAAGCACTTCATCGCCGGGATTCAGCCTCATGCAGGAAGGGATGTCATACCTTGCGGGCGCCAGGCTTCCATGCGTCGTTGCAAACGTGCAGAGATGCGGCCCCGGTCTCGGAAACGTCTGGACGGGCCAGTGCGACTACCTGCAGGCTGTCAAGGGCGGAGGCAACGGGGATTACCACCTGATAGTTTTAGCCCCGGCTTCGCCTCAGGAAATGATGGATCTGACCATCCTGGCTTTCGGCCTTGCGGATAAGTACAGGGTGCCGGCTCTGATATTAAGCGACGCCGTTATCGGGCAGATGATGGAGAAGGTCGTGATGAGGGAAGATTTTTCGAAAAAATATGAAAAACCCTGGGCCCTGACCGGCGCGAAAAACAGGGCGAAGAACGTCGTGCGATCGCTCTTCGGAAGCGAAGACGCGATTGAAAAAAACAATACGATCCTTCAGGATACATATTCACTGATCAAGAAAAACGAGGTCCGTTTCGAAAGTTTCGATACCGATGACGCCGAACTTGTAGTGGTTGCCTACGGCATGTCCGCAAGGATAGCCAGGAGCGCGGTACACAGGCTCAGGGAAGAGGGCCGCAGGGTCGGTTTCTTCCGGCCCATCAGCCTTTATCCTTTCCCTTACCAGGAAATAAAAAAATTGGCTTCAGGCTCCGTCAGGAATTTTATGTCTGTAGAGATGAGCGCCGGGCAGATGGTCGAGGACCTGGTCCTGGCCGCCGGAGGAAAAGCCGATGTATCTTTTTATGGAAGGACCGGAGGTAACATAGTGGAAGAAAGCGAGATCTGCAAAAGGGCGCTTGATACCCTTAACGGAAAAGGGGGCCAGTACTTATGGCAACTTTAATATATGGAAAACCGGCAAGCATGACCGATAAGCCCCTGCATTATTGCCCCGGCTGCGGCCATGGAATAGTTCACAAGATTATATGCGAAGTGATAGATGAACTCGGGATCAGGGAAAATACGATCGGGGTCGCACCCGTCGGGTGCGCCGTTTTCGCTTACGATTACTGGGATTTCGATGTCAGCGAGGCCGCTCATGGAAGGGCCTCGGCGGTTGCAACAGCTATAAAGAGGGTCCACAGCGACAAGCTTGTAATATGCTACCAGGGAGACGGAGACCTTGCCTCAATCGGCATGGCTGAAACTATCCACACGGCCAACAGGGGCGAGAATATCACCGTGATATTCATCAATAACGCCAATTACGGAATGACCGGCGGACAGATGGCGCCAACGACGATGCTCGGCCAGAAGACGACGACGACTCCGAACGGGAGAAAAGCGTCGTCCGAAGGGTACCCCATCAATATGGCTGAAATGATATCGAGGATACCGGCTGTCAGGTATTCCGTCAGGACGACGGTGGCCGACTTCAAGGGAGTCGTCATGACAAAAAATGCGATAAAAAGAGGCTTCAATATACAGCTCGGGGCAGGGGGCTATTCATTCATAGAAGTCCTGTCGAACTGCAATACTAACTGGGGAATGAACGCCCTCGACGCCAATAAGATGATCCTGAACGATATGGTCAAGACATTTCCTCCCGGCGTATTCAAAGACGTTCCGGAAGGAGAAAAATTATGAACATGGATATTATTCTTTCAGGTTTCGGAGGACAGGGGGTTTTATCGGCGGGGCTTATGCTGTCGGAATCCGCCATATTAGAAGGCCTCAACACGACATATTTCCCTTCATACGGGGCGGAGATGAGGGGAGGAACCGCCAATTGCCATATAAGGATTTCCGATAAGGAGATCGCTTCCCCGATCGTGCTCAGTTCCGATATTTTAATCGCGATGTCAAGGCCCGCTCTTAAAAAGTTTATGCCCGGCGTAAAGGCCGAAGGCGGCAGGGTGCTGTTCAATTCGGATGCCGCGGAGAAAATCCCTGGGTCGGAAAAATATTCGATCATCGCCCTCGCATGCGAAAAACTTGCACTGGAGAAGTTCGGCTCGCCGAAAAGCTCCAATATGATCATGATAGGGGCTTTTATCAGGATGTCGAAGATCCTGTCTCTCGACAGCATTAAAAAAGCCATCCTGGGCAAGTTCGGCAAAAAGGGGCAGAATATCGTCGATATGAACTATCTTGCCCTGGCATTAGGATACGATGCTGCGGAGGTGAATAAGCTATGAGCTTCAAGCGCTTTTTACACGAGGCCAGGATAAAGATGCCCCTGACGACCATGCAGAAGATATTTTTCTACTGCCTGATCGGATTGGGTGCGGTGGCCGGCATATTCATAGCTTATATAATAATAACCTTTTCAGAGCTCAAGGATATAAAGCCTCTTGAAAATTACTCGACATACGACGTGCCGACAAAAGTGTACGATATCAACGGGAAAATCATTACGGAATTTTACAGGGAACAGAGGGATATAGTTTCATTCAAGGATCTCCCGGATTCCCTTATCAAGGCGATAATCGCCGCCGAGGATAACGAATTTTATTACCACCATGGATTCAACCCCCTGGCGGTATTAAGAGCGGCTATCGTAAACCTCATTAAAGGGAAGCGTTCCCAGGGTGGATCTACGATCACCCAGGAACTTGCCAAGAACCTCTTCACGGGAGGAGAAAAGAGCTACTTCAGGAAGATCATCGAACTCTGGTACGCCTTCCAGATTGAAAAGAAATATTCCAAGGAAGAGATCCTCGAGCTGTACTTCAACCAGGTCTACCTGGGGCATGGCTGCTACGGCGTCCAGTCCGCCTCGCACTTTTTCTTCGATAAGGATGTAAAGGACCTGACTGTCGGCGAGGCGAGCCTTTTAGCCGGGCTTGTCCAGGCGCCCGAAACCGACTCCCCGATCCTCAACCCTTACAAGGCCCAGTCCAGGCACAGGGACGTCCTGAATTCGATGGTCAAGATGAACTTCCTGACAAAGGAAGAGGCCGACGATGTTTTCGACCAGTTCTGGAACAATTATTCGACGATCATAAAGGCGAAAGCTATAACCGTTCAGAAATCCCAGTCCAACCCGGCGCCCTTCTTCACGGAATATATCCGCCAGATCCTTACCGAGAAATACGGGGAGGACAGGCTTTATTCGGGCGGACTCCAGATCTTCACAACGCTCGATATCGATAAGCAGAAGGTTGCCAACGATGAAATGGACAGGCAGATCTCCAACGAACAGATAAATTATAACCAGCAGACAAGGATCAGCACGCAGTATTTCAAGGAAAATTACGAAGACATAATCGATATGCTCAGCCTCTATTTCGGAATCAATACTATAAAAGTCGGAAAGAGCAGGGTAAAAGACCATCTCGAGAACATGTTCAAGAATTACAACGATATGGTTTATATTTCTTCATTCGTGCTCGGCCTTGACGGCCTGAATAACAAGATCAAAAGGCGTTACCTCCAGCCGGTCCTCCTCAGGCAGAAAGAGGACGACGTAGAAGGGGCCATGATCTCGATCAACCCTAAAAACGGGTATATCGAAGCCCTGGTCGGCGGCAGCGAATTCAACTACGCCAACCAGTACAACAGGGCGATGCTTGCAAAAAGGCAGATGGGTTCTCTTTTCAAGGTGGTATATTACACCGACGCCATCGAAAAGGGGCTGATCTCGCCCGCATCTACATATATGGATATGCCCATGTTCTACGACGACCCGTCCGGAAAACCCTATGTGCCCAGGAATTACGAAGGCACATTCATGGGAAAGATAAGGGTCAGACAGGCGCTGCAGTATTCGGTCAACGTAGTTTCCATACAGATATGGGATAAAATGCTCGGTACGCTCGGCTATAATTCGATCGTGGATAATATATCCCAGTATTTCGGCATAACACCGGACGATATGAGGACGCGCGTTAAACCTTCCCTTTCTTACGCGTTAGGCGTGGGAGCGTTTACACCGTTCGAAGTCGCCAAATTTTTTGCCTGTGTCGCCAATGACGGCATGGCGATAAAACCCCTGGCGATTTTAAAGGTAAAAGACAGGTTCGGCAGGATAATTGACGATTTCGAAATGGAAAGGGACCTCGACAGGGACAGCAGGAAGCAGGTAATGAGCACCGGCGCGGCGTTTATCATGCAGGATATGCTGCACACCGTCCTTTACGACGGCACTGGCGCAGAGGCCGCCAAGGAAACGGAATTCAATTTAAATGCCGGCGGCAAGACAGGCACGGCTGAAAACTGGAAAGACGCCTGGTTTGCCGGTTTTACGAAAGATCTTGCAACCGTCGTATGGCTCGGTTTCGACGACCCGAGAAAATCATTCGGAAGAGACAGGCCCGCTGCCGCCGTGGCAGCTCCGCTCTGGATGAGATATATGAAGCAGGTTCTCGAACATGCTCCGGACCCGCCTTTCCAGCAGCCGCCGGACGTCGTCCAGCTGTCCGTATGCGCGAATTCGGGCCTTATGACAACACCGTTCTGTCCGCATGTCATCAGCGAATATTTTTTAAGGGACAATGCCCCTGTCAAGAAATGCGATATTCATGTGTCGGAAGCTACTTCGAGGGAAGACGAGGACAAGGAGATATACAAGATCACCAATTCGCTCAATTTGAAAGGGCTTGAACTCAACAGCGAAGAAAGCTCGAACTCGAATTACAACGAACTTGACGATATAAAACAATCGATGAAGCAGGACAAGCTCAATATCAAATCAGGAATTGAATGAAATTTATCGTCATTGACGGATATGTAGATGAGCCAACATGTTTAGGTGTTCCTCCGTATATTTCGACCTATGTCAGGTATACCGCAGGCGCGGCCAGGTCGGCCGGCGCCGGGCAGATTGAATATATCACCATAGAAGACCTGAGAAAAGCAGATTATCTCCTGAAAAGCGGTGAAGGCGGTTTCGACGCCGCGGCCATAGTCGCGGGCAACCCTGTCCCCGGAAAATACCTCGGCGGTCTTCCCATCCGCAATGATGAGATCGGAAAAATTGCGCAGAGAAACAATAAAACGGCCTTCCTTGTCGGCGGGCCTATAAGGTTTTCGCCGGTTAAATACAGGCTGGCCAATATTGTCAATATCGGCCTTGATATTGAAAGTTATGTTTACCAGTATGTCTCGGGAGTAATTCCGGACGACAGGTTAAGGACCCCGGAAGAACTCGAAATATTTTCAAGGGCCGGAGCGTTTATTACACGCTTTCATCCCCGCTATCCGGATGTTATAGCGGAAATCGAGACGGGAAGGGGCTGCCCCAGGAAAAGCCATTGTTCATTCTGCGTCGAGGGATCGTATAAAGTGGAATGCAGAACCCCGGAAGCTGTAATAGCGGAAATCGCAGAGCTCAGGAAAGAGGGCATTGTCCATTTCCGCCTCGGAAAGCAGGCTGACTTTTATGCGTTCGGATCGGAATTAAAAGAATGGAAAAACGGATTCCCGCGCCCGGACAGCCGCCCGGTCAGGAGGCTTTACGAGGGGATCAGGAGCGCGGTCCCTGATCTTAAAACCCTTCACCTCGACAATGTCAACCCCGGGACGATTTCAAATTTCCCGGACGAATCTATAAAGATAACTGAAATAATATCGGAATTCAATACGGCGGGCGATGTCGCCGCGCTCGGAATGGAAAGCGCCGATCCTGCCGTAATCGAAAGGAACTGCCTGAAGGCCCGGCCGGAAGAAGTCATGAGGGCCATAGAGATCATCAATACCGCCGGTAAAAAAGAGGGAAAGATTCTTCCCGGCGTAAATTTGATCAGGGGGCTTCCGGGCGAGACAAAAGAAACCTTCAGGATGAATTACGAATTCCTGATCAATGTGCTCGATTCGGGGCTTGTGCTCCGGAGGATAAATATCCGGCAGCTGAAGCTGTCGGCAGGTACAGGTATGGCGGGCAGCCGCCCTTCTTCGGGGAAAAGTGAAAAGGTCCTCGACGCGGTTTTCAGAAATTACCGCGAAAAGATCAGGAAGGAAGTGGACATCCCCATGATAAAAAAGGTCTTTCCAGCCGGAACATTGATCAGCGACGTTATCGTGGAGGCAAACAGGGGAGACTGGAGCATAGCCAGGCCGATCGGAACATACCCCATCGCGGTCAATATTCCTGAAAAAGTTAAAACCCTGACGAAATTATCCGTTTTTATCATAGGCTACAGGGAAAGATCCCTTGTAGGCCTGCCATGCCCCTTCGCACTTGAAAAGGCTACCCTGCAGGAGCTCAGGCAGATCCCGGGCTTATCAAAAAAAGCCGGCGAGCTGATGGCGCAGGAGAGTATTACAAGAGAGGATCTGAGTTTCTCGCCGATATATGAACAAATCAAGGAATATCTTAAGTGACGAGCGACGAGTAGCGAGTTAACATCGGCTCGTTACTTGTTTCTCGACATTTCTTTAAACTTGATTATAATTATAATGATAACATTGAACCGAGGAGCCGGTTGTGATGGACTTTCATGAGAAGATCGCGGAAAAATTCGAAGATGCCCTTAATTCAGGCTCTCTTCTGACATATGAAACTGATGAGCGGCTCGTTAAAGATGAAATCGATTTTATAGTCTTCGTCCTGAAAAAACTGAGCGCAAGGGACAAAAAGTTCTGGAAGAAGGGAAGCAAGCCGGACGTTCCGGGCGACCCGTTCCTTCCTTATGAAAACGAGCTTTTTGTCGGCGATCTTACGAAAACCCATATCTGCCTTCTCAATAAATATAATGTAATAAAAAACCATATTTTGATAGTAACAAGAGCCTTCGAGGACCAGGAAACCCCGCTGACAGAACCCGATTTCGAGGCGCTCTTCATATGCATGGAAAAATTCAACGGATTAGCTTTTTATAACAGCGGCAGGATTGCCGGGGCAAGCCAGCGGCACAAGCATATGCAGCTGATTAAACTTCCGCTGACGGGCTGCATGGAAGGCATACCAATTTTCCCGCTTATCTCGACGCTCGACCGGAGCGCCGGAGGAATACTGAAAATCCCCCGTTTCGAATTCAGCCATGGGATATGTTTTCTGCAGGAAAACGCATCGCCCGGGTACCTGTTTTCAAAGTATATGGGCCTTCTTGAATTCACGGGCCTGCAGCCCGGACCTTCGGGCGGCTGGGGGCCGTATAACCTGCTGCTGACAAGGGAATGGATGCTCCTTATTCCCAGGGTCCTGGAAAGCTATAAGGGCATATCCGTAAATTCTCTCGGTTTCGCGGGAACTCTCCTTGTCAAAGATCTCCATGAATTCGCCCGGATCAAGAGGGCCGGTCTTCTGAAAATATTGAACTGCGTAGCCAGGCACGGGTCTTGAAAAAAATTAACTTGCATTTATAATAAAAATTTATTAGAATTATCTCCACTTGAATATTTTGAGCCGGGGGTTAAAATGGAACCTAAAACCATCCGTGAATTGATCGATTATATCGGCATTTTCGGGACAAGGACGGTCGCAAGGATTAAAGAAAAGGGTGAAGTCTACAGGAGCTGCACATTCGATGAATACAAGAAAAATTCGAAATATATAGCCGCTTACCTTTATAAGAAGAAACATATGCGGAAAGGGGACATGGCTGCCGTATATTCTGAAAACAGGCCGGAATGGATGATGGCGTATTTCGGCATCGTTTACAACGGGCTCTGGGCCGTGCCCCTCGACGCCAGGCTCACGGACCTCGAGGTCAAGAACCTTCTCCTCGACAGCGGGGCAGAAATAATATTTCTGTCTAAAAACCTTTACGATAACATTATTTCCTCCCCGGAAATCATGCGCCATGTCAAAGAATTCATCATATTCGACGATCCCGGGAACGGGATTACCTATACCAGGAAAATAAAAAAAATGTCCGATGTAATCTCGGAGGGCAGGCAATATGCGGAAGATATGCCCTCTGCCGATGTAAGCCCGCAAGATACGGCTTCGCTGATCTACACTTCAGGCACAATGGGCAACCCCAAGGGCGTCCTGCTTTCCCATGGCAATTTTGCCCACCAGTTTTACGCTATTCCCAGAGCGCTGCCTCTGACCCAGACCGATACCCTGCTTTCCGTCCTTCCGCTTCACCACACGTTCGAATTTTCATGCGAACTCGGTGTTATGTATACAGGCATACCGGTCACATACGCCGAAAGTTTGAAGCCGAACAAGCTCCTTGCAAATATCAAGGAAACAAATGTGACCTTCATGGCCGGAGTGCCCCTCCTTTTTGAAAAAATTTACGAGGGGATTATGCGGCAGGTCAGGAATCTGCCTTTCGGGATCAGGGAAGTTATAATGGGCCTTTACTATATTACATCCGGTCTAAATAAAGTCACTAACAATAAAACCGGAAAAACGGTTTTCAAATTTCTCAGGAAAAAAGCAAGCCTTGCAAATATAAGGTTTATCGTTTCAGGCGCCGCCCCGCTCAACTTCAAGATTGCAAAGGGTTTCGAGACTCTCGGTCTGACCATCCTCAACGGGTACGGCCTGACTGAAGCCTCGCCAATAGTTTCCGTAAACAGGGTGGAAAAAAAGATAAAGAATGATTCTGTCGGAATACCCGTATCCGGCGTTGAAGTCAGGATTGACAATGCTGACGAATTGGGCAACGGGGAAATATATATCCGCGGTCCCAATGTGATGCAGGGTTATTACAATAACAAAAAGGTCAGCAGGGATTCGATCGATGAAAACGGATGGATGGCGACCGGCGACATCGGCAAATTAGACTCCGAAGGCTACCTGTATATCACCGGCAGGAAGAAAAGCATAATTGTGACGCCGGGGGGCAAGAATGTTTATCCCGAAGAGATAGAGGAAATGCTCAATTCGAGCCCCTTTGTCCTCGAATCGCTTGTATTGGGCATTCCAGTATCCGAGAACGACAAAAGTGAAAATATCTACGCCCTCATCGTCCCTGATTATGAATATCTTGATTCGTACGCCGGCATGAATTCCGTCAGGATAACGGACGAACTTGTCGAGAGCTTGATAGCCAGGCATGTAAAGGAAGTGTCGGGCCGCCTTGCCGATTATAAAAAGATAAAGGGCTGGAGGATAAGGAGCGAAGAGTTTCCCAAGACAAGCACCAGGAAGATAAAGCGCTTCTTATTCTCGGGCAGGGATTTTTTAAACAGCTGAAAAATTCAAAGCGCCAGGAAAGAGATAGTGAATTTCGAACCCTTTCCGTAAGTGCTGTCTATTTTTATGTCTCCGCCGTAATACATCAGCGCATTTTTAACCATAAAGAGACCGAGACCGGCGCCCCTTTCGTTCTGCTTATGACCGTCCTCTCCCCTGAAGAACTGCTGAAATATCTGTTCCTTTTCGGAGTCGGGAATGCCCAGGCCCGTATCCGTAAAATCGATAACAAAAAAGTTATCTTTCGAGCTTCCCTTTATGCTGATGTATCCGCCCGGCCTGTTATACAGGATGGCGTTGCTCAGCATCTCGTCGAAAATGACCCTGAGGATGGCGATATTTGCGGTGAAATTTGTGAATTCTTCCGACATTTCGATGGTGACGCTTATCTTTTTATCCGATATCGCGGACGTATATCCGGGAAGGATGGTTTTTTCTATAAATTCCTTTACATTGATTGTATCCTTGAAGAGATCATTAACAGAGGATTCCAGTTCGGCGAAAGAAAAAGTTTTCTGGACGATGTTGGCTATCCTGTCGATGGTTTTGCCGAGATTTTCGGCAAGTGCGCGATTCGATTCATCGGATTTCAGTGCGGCTTTCAATTTTTCAATTTCAGAACCGGCCTGGGCGACGGGCTTCATGAGATGGTCGGAAAACCTGTTGATAAATTCATTCTTTAAATTTACAAGCTTGAGAAGCTCCCTGTTTTTCTTCTTTATCTTCTCATAGAGGAGGGAATTGTTGATGGATATCGCCGCCTGTCCGGCGAAAATTTCGGCGCTCGAAAGGTCGCCGGATTTTAAACTTCCCTCTTTGAGTGTATCGGCATAAAGGACGCCGAGGAGGTTTTCCTTGTAAATGAGGGGCACTGAGATGGATGATATGATTGCCTGGCCATTATCGAATTCCATTTTCCTGTTAACGGATAAAGAGCTTTTTTTCGCGGTAGCGCATTCGAGGATGATATCCTGGCAGAAATCGAAGTATGCCTTGCCCAGGTTGCTGTTTTTAACATTTATGAAAATTTTCGGAGAGAGTTTGCTCAGCTCCCTGATATAGAGCATGCCATGATCGGCCTTTATGGTGTCGACAAGGCTTTTGACAATGTTGTTAAGGAGCACGTCGATGTCGAGGATCGATCCGATCTCCCTGTTGATAAGCAGGATTTTTTTCATGGTCTCGTCTTTATCGATGAGTTCCTTTGTCGAAAGCAGGTTGACATTTTCCTTGGCTTCAAGAAGCTCGACGGCCTCTTTTTTTTCTATAATGGTAAGTTCCTGGAGATTTTCATGCGCTTTTATAACCCTGTCTGCCTGGATCTTTTCTTCGCGCATCATATCCTGGATAATTTCCTGCGCCTGTATAACCCTGTCCGCTTCGACCCTTTCAACCCGCATGATATCCTGGACCATTTCCTGGGCCTGGAGCATCCGGTCGGCCTCTATAAGCTCCTTGTTATACATATCCGAAAGGTTTTTATAGGCGTTGACCATTTTCTCAAGCCGGTTTATCTGATCTTCCTTTTCCCTGATGAGCTCGTTCAGTTCAGCCTGGTTTTTATTTAAAGCGGAAGCTGCCATGGAGCACCTCTCTATTATTAGAAATCGTATTATCATTATAGCATTGATTAAAACTTATTCAAGTTAATTTTAGATTTTAATGACCGGCTTTATTATAAGGCAGGCGGGGCGATAAAATTTTGCAAAAACACCGCACTATGGCTATAATTAATTAATGAAAGTTTATCTTCCGGTTCATTCCGGTTTCTGCCCCGGAGTAAAATTAGCCGAAAAAAAGCTTCTCAGCCTGAAAATCAAAAGCAGCGGCAGGGATATTTACGTTCTCGGCAAGCTTATACACAACTCCCGTTATATCGAATACCTCAAAACCCTCGGGATCAATACATCGGATGACGCATCGGATATACCCGCGGGCGCTGCAGCCGTGATCAGGACGCATGGCATCGGCAGAAAGGCCGAGGAGGATCTCCGCAGCAGATTAGAAACGGTGGACCTGACATGCGCCAAGGTTAAGGAACTGCAGAAATACATACATAAAGAGTCCGGCGAAGGTTTTTTTACCGTCATAACCGGCAAAAAAGACCATCCGGAAGTCCTGGGGCTTGTCAGCTATGCTATGAACGGATTTTTTGTCATTGAAAACGAAGGTGATTTAGAAAATTTTATCAATGAATTCGACAGGTGTATTCTTAAAATTCTCGTGGTTTCCCAGACAACGGGAAAGAGGAGCCTCTTCGAATATGTTTCAAAAAAAATCGGCGAAGAGTTTTCGAAGGGGCGCGAGATCAGGATTAACGATTCCATCTGTTCAATCACGATCCGAAGGGAAGAGGAATCCTTGAAGCTGCAGAAGAAAGCCTCTTTGACCTTCGTAATCGGGGATCATACGTCGGCAAATGCCGACAAGCTTTATCAAAAATTAAAGGAAGAAAATATCAATACATATTTCATAGAAGGTCTTGACGATCTTAAGAACCTTAAATTGCCGCTCTCCGGATACCTTTCAGCCCTTGTCGTCTCGTCGTCCTCGACTCCTTCG
Source organism: uncultured Brevinematales bacterium (assembly GCA_964533855.1). Lineage (GTDB taxonomy): Bacteria > Spirochaetota > Brevinematia > Brevinematales > JAOACQ01 > CAVYGN01. The sequence goes on along the minus strand of CAZHNM010000004.1, from coordinate 83,526 downwards.
TTCATAGAAAAAGAAACAGTCGACTATCTTCTCGGAATAAAATCAAAACAGGAGTTATAAATGAAATTCTTAAATATCTTAATGCTCGTGATCCCGGGTTCGATACTCTTGACAGCCGCATCCTGCGGCACAATGCCCGACAGCAGAAGAAGCTATACCCCTTTTAATACAAACGCGCCTGAAATAATACGGAAGCTCGGCCGGGGCATCAATCTCGGCAACGATCTGGATCCGTATCCCGGCCCTGAAGGCTCATGGACCAAGGGAATCAAGGCGGACACATGGTTTTTCGACTCCTACACCAACGCCGGCTTCGACTCCGTCCGTATTCCCGTGACTTGGGGATACCACCTGAATAACGGCGTCATCGATCCGGGATTCATGGCGAGGGTGAAACAGTTAGTAGACTGGGCTATAAGCAGGAACCTCTATGTCGTCCTCGACGCCCATCATGAGTACTGGCTGAAGAGCAATTACATTGCGAACATAGGAACTTTTGAAAGCATCTGGGCGCAGATATCGACAAATTTCGCCGGTGAGCCGGCGAACCTCGTTTTCGAGATACTTAACGAGCCTTCAGACCCGATGACGAACGCCCAGGTAAACGATATGAACGTAAGGATACTTAAAATAATCCGGCAGACCAATCCCGGACGCTTTGTCATGATCGGAGCCGACAAATGGAACGCTTTCAACAGGCTCATAGACCCGAGTTTCACCGTTCCCTCGGGCGATCCTTACCTTATAGCCAATTTCCATTATTACAGCCCATGGGACTTCTGCGGCAACGGGATAGGCAAATGGGGAACCCCCGCGGATTATTCGAAGCTTTCCAATGACCTTATCTCTGTGAGCAACTGGGCAGCCGTCCATAAAATCCCGGTATACCTGGGCGAATACGGAGCCTGCGAGACATGCGACAAGGTTTCCCGCCTGAAATGGTACAGCGCCCTTTCTGCCTTCGCGAACGCGGACGGATTCGCATATGCGGCATGGGACAATTACGGGCAGGGGACCGACGGCTACAGGCTGATGAGCCGGATTTCGGGCTCATGGGAGAGGGAATTGCTGGACGCTATATTTTCCGCAAGGCCTTGAAAACCCTTCCGGATGTCTTGATTGATTATGCTGGAATTTTATTTTCCATGGAGGAATCGATGAAAGTTTTTGCAGGTTTGGTCATGATCATAATCGCATGAGTTTTGCTGCAATCCTGCTGCGGTACCGCCCCCGGGACCGGCGGCGGCGTAACTGCTTCAAACGTAGTTGTACCCACTCCTTTCAATACAAGCGCCCCGGCAATAACGCAGGCCCTGGGACGCGGGATCAACGTCGGCAACGAACTCGACGCCGAGCCGAACGGGGAAGGCTCCTGGACGGGAGGAGTGACGATCCAGCAGTCATGGTTCGACGATTACACCAACGCCGGATTCAGCTCTGTAAGGATACCCGTGACATGGGGTTACTGCAACGGCGGAAATCCTCCCGTAATAGGGACTCAATATATTATAAATACGACTTACATGGCAAGGGTTAAACAGGTTGTGGACTGGGCTTTGAGCAGGAACCTTTACGTAGTCCTGAACTGCCACCACGAAGACTGGCTTTACCCCAATTACACGGGCGGGATGACCAATTTTACAAATATATGGCAGCAGATAGCCACTGAATTTGCGTCCGAATCGTCCCACCTGGTATTCGAGGTCCTCAACGAGCCCCAGGGGAACATGTCCAACGCCCAGGTCAACGATATGAACACAAATGTGCTGGCTATCATCAGGGGTTCGGGCGGCAACAACGCGACGCGATGGGTGATAGTAGGGGCCGACAGCTACAACGCCTTCAACAGGCTCACGGAATCAAGCTTTTCAATCCCGAACGACGGCGCGACGCCGCACCTGATAGCCAATTTTCACTACTACAACCCCTGGAATTTCTGCGGCATGACAGAAGGCACATGGGGGATGTCTATGGATAAGCAAAGCCTTTTAAACGACCTTTCGTCCGTGAGAAACTGGGCAAACAATAATGGCAATATACCCGTGTACATGGGAGAATACGGAGCGGCCGACGGATGCAATCTTACTTCCCGATGGGCATGGTACGACACTATCAGCGCCGACGCAAACAATTTAGGTTTCGCCTACGCGGCATGGGACGATTTCGGCAGCGACCCGACAAGTTTCCAGATATTTCACAGGACTCTTGGAACATTCGACCAGAATATATTGAACGGAATATTTTAGGAGATAAAAGGTCAGGCAGTGCGGCCGACGCTGTAATCGAGAAGCTCATAAAGGACAGATATACCGGCGGGGGCTGCGTTTTCGATCCCGCCTATCAGTCCGGCTGCATGGTCGCGAAGCTGACCGATCCTGCCGGATATAATTTCATCTATCCCGAGCTTCGAGACAAGCCGGCATGTAAATTCGATATCGTCACCCGACACCGAAGGGTTTCCCATTATCCTTATAAGCCTTTTCCTGTCGCTTCCCCCGCTTTTTTTCAGGAGGTAGTAATGGTAAAGGGTTTTCTTGTTTTCCTTCAGGTCCGACCCCGATGGTTTGCCGGTCCGTCCGGGTTCTCCGAATAAACCTATCTCGTCGTCCTTTATCTGGAATATCAGGCCCATGTCCTCGCCGAGTTCCCAGAGCCTTTCCCGGGCTTTTATACCGGCGCCGGCAAGGATCGCGCCCGTGACAAGGGGCAGGGAAAAGGTATAGCGGCCAGTCTTGTGCCTGTAAAGACTGATGATGGCATCCTCGCCCGGGCTTTCGCCGAGGCTGCCGAAATAGACATCCTGCATCTGCGCCAGGCCGACGGAGGTAAATTCGCTCGAAAAGAGTCTTATGATATCGCTCCTTGCCTCCGCCGGGCAGTCAAGCCCTGACAATATTTCGAAGGAAAGGAAAAATGTAATATCTCCGGCGCAGATCCCCATGGATTCCCCGAAATGGTAGGGATCTTTGAAGCCCTCTTTTTCACCTATGATTTTATACTGGTAGAACAGGCTCTCTTTCCCCCGCCTCAAAATGTCCCTGTCCATTATATCGTCATGGATCAGAAACCCGGACTGGAACAATTCCATCGCCGCGGCGGCCTGCATGGCAGCGCTTCTGCTTTTGCCGTAATAGAGGTCATGGGAGAGCAGGACAAGGCCCCCCCTGATCATCTTGCCGGGAGTCGTGAAATCGAGGATCCTCGGGGGCACCTCGCCGCCCCAGCTGTTGACCCGGGAGAGGGCGCCTGCCTTAGAGCCGAGAATTTCCCTGAGCAGATCCGAGATCTCCGGCTTAATGCCGTTGAAAAAATCCAGCATTTATTGTTTCCTCGCATTGATAGTTTAATCACTCTCAGGTGTTTTCTCAATAAAATATGCCGGGATATATCGGCGTTGCACACCCTTTATTTAAATGGAGGAGGGGAAAATGATATAGGTACTACAAATTACTACACGTATATAACAGATATCTCGATTTCCACAAATTGATCTGCCGAAGGACTGCCTCTTTAAGCGCTAACTACGCCTAGCTCGCAGGGCTCGCTATGCATAAGTAGCGCTAAGCTCACTGCGTTCGCTAAGCGCTAACTACGCTTAGCTCGCAGAGCTCGCTATGCATAAGTAGCGCTAAGCTCACTGCGTTCGCTAAGCGCTAACTACG
>CAZHNM010000004.1:0-79764 GCA_964533855.1 uncultured Brevinematales bacterium | reverse complement strand
TAAGTAGCGCTAAGCTCACTGCGTTCGCTAAGCGCTAACTACGCTTAGCTCGCAGGGCTCGCTATGCATAAGTAGCGCTAAGCTCACTGCGTTCGCTAAGCGCTAACTACGCTTAGCTCGCAGAGCTCGCTATGCATAAGTAGCGCTAAGCTCACTGCGTTCGCTAAGCGCTACTAAAATTGACATAAACCACCCTGGTTTTTACAATATTTATTCAAAATTGCACTGAAGATTGGCAAGTCTGCAAATAACGGAGCAAATAATGAGTATTTCCGATAAGTTCTGGAAGCGCGGCAGCGACTTTCTTGGCGTCAAATACCCGATAATGGCGGGCGCGATGACATGGATAAGCGACTTCGAGCTTGCCAGGGCAGTCAGCGCCAACGGCGCTTTTCCCGTCCTGGCCGGGGGGAACATGGACCCGGATATGTTCGAAAAAGAGATTGACAGGCTTTCGGCCGGGCTGACGGGGCCTTTTGCCGTCAATATGATAACCATAGCCCCCAATTTTAAAAAGCAGTACGAAATAGTCAGGGGGAAGAAAATCCCGATAGCGATCTTTGCCGGCAATTTCCCTAAAAAGCATGACGTCGAGGGGCTGAAGGAAAAGGGGATCAAGACCATGGCCTTCGCCTCCAGCGGCCAGATATCGGACCAGATGATACGTTTCGGAGTTGACGCCCTCATACTCGAAGGCAGCGAAGCGGGCGGGCATATAGGCTACGTGTCGACGATGATCCTGCTTCAGCAGATCCTTTTTCATACGAATGAGGTTCCCGTATTCATAGCGGGCGGGATAGGGACCGGAAAGATGATAGCGCACATGCTCCTCATGGGGGCTTCAGGCGTGCAGCTCGGAACGCGTTTTGTTGTAAGCGAGGAATGCACCGCCCATCAGAAATTCAAGGACGCCTTCATCAAGGCAAAAGCCAGGCATGCCATAGCAACACCCCAGTATGACGCCAGGCTGCCTATCGTCGCCGTAAGGGCCCTGAAGAACAGGGGGACAGAGAATTTCGGCAAGCTGCAGCTCGAACTTATATTAAAACTCGAGAAGGGTGAAATTACAAGGGAAGAAGCCCAGTTCGAGGTCGAGCGTTTCTGGGTCGGAGGGCTCCGCAAGGGAGTCGTCGACGGAGATATAGAAAACGGATCTTTAATGGCCGGCCAGAGCGTGGGCCTTGTCGAACGTGTGCAGCCGATCAAAGAGATCATTGAAGAGCTTGTCGCCGACACCGAAAAAGAGCTCAGGGCCGTGCAGGAAAAATTGAATTGAATTTATTTTTATAATCAATCTCAAAAGGAGGATTTCGTGGGTTATAATATCGCAGTACTTGTAAAACAGGTTCCGGATACGCATAATATAACCGGGAAAGCCATGAAGGAAGACGGAACTGTCAACAGGCAGGCCCTTCCGGCAATTTTTAATCCCGAAGACCTGAACGCGCTCGAAGAAGCGCTCAAAATTAAAGATGCAACAGGCGCAAAGGTCACAGTCATTTCAATGGGACCGCCGAATGCGGCGCAGGTCCTTCGCGAAAGTCTTTTCAGGGGAGCCGATGACGTGATCCTGATTACAGACAGGGTTTTCGCCGGAGCGGATACGCTTGCGACATCCTATGTGCTCTCACTCGCCGTTAAAAAATTGGGCAAGGTGGACATCGTGCTTTGCGGCAGACAGGCTATCGACGGAGATACCGCACAGGTCGGGCCCCAGACTGCGGAGAAGCTGAAAATGAACCAGCTGACCTGCGTCAACAAGGTTGTCAGCCTCAAAAAGGATACTATAACGATCGAAAGATCTATCGAAGGGGGCTACGAAACCCTCACTTCCAAACTTCCCGTTCTTATGACGGTAACTGGCGAAGCCAACACCCCCAGGCCGGCTGCGGCCAAGAAAGTGCTCGCATACAAGCATGCTATGACTCCCATAGAGCTTGAAAACCTCGAAGAAAGCTATATCAACGCCAATGAAATCACGGGAAGCCATGCCCTTATTAAGCTCTGGGACCACAAGGAGATAGGGGCCAGCCCGGAACAGTGCGGCCTTTCAGGCTCGCCCACAAAGGTCAAGCAGATTGAAAGCATTGTCCTCGGAGCTCAGGAATCCAGAAAGATAGAAAATACTAAAACCGGGATCGAAGGCCTTATTTCCGAACTATTAAAAGAGCATATTTTAGGTTAAAGGGGTAGGTTAATGAAAACGAATGAAGTATGGGTATATATAGAACAAAACAACGGTAAAATATCCGAAGTCAGCCTCGAACTTCTCGGAAAGGGAAGCGAACTCGCCAGGAGTCTTAAGGTCAAGACTGGCGCGGTAATAATCGGGGACAACGTGAAGGCTTTAGCGGGAGCGTTAATCAAGTACGGCGCCGACAGGGTTTATCCCGTCGAAGCGGTTAGTCTGAAAAATTATACGACAATGCCTTATGCGCATGCAATGGTAAGCCTCATAAGGGAATATGAACCCCAGATCGTTCTTTACGGAGCGACTACTACCGGAAGGGATATAGCGCCCCGGATAGCGTCGGAACTGCGGGTAGGACTTACAGCCGACTGCACGAATCTCCAGATCGGGGATTATACAAAACCATCAGCCAAGGAAGGAGACGTTCTTTACAAGGATATACTTTACCAGATACGTCCTGCGTTCGGCGGGAACATCATAGCGACGATCGTCTGCCCCGACCACAGGCCCCAGATGGCTACAGTCCGCGAAGGCGTTATGAAGATGAACGCCCCGGAAAACGGCAGGAAGGGAGAAACTGTGGAAGCGAAAGTCGACCTTCCTTCGGACCTTTTTATTACAGAAGTGGCCAAGAAAGTTCAGAAAGAAAAAGCCGTAGACCTTAAATCCGCCGCTGTAATCGTTTCAGGCGGAATGGGGGTCGGTTCAAAAGAAAACTTCAAGCTTGTACATGAGCTCGCGCATGTCTTAGGCGCCCAGGTCGGCGGATCCCGCGCAGCGGTAGACGCAGGTTTTATCGGTCATGACCACCAGGTAGGCCAGACAGGCACGACAGTCAGGCCGAAACTTTATATCGCCGTCGGAATATCGGGCCAGATCCAGCATATGGCCGGTATGAAGGAATCGAACAGGATCATCGCCATAAACAGCGATCCCAATGCCCCTATCTTCCAGATCGCCCATTACGGGATAACAGGGGACCTCAACGATATATTGCCGAAGTTTATAGAAGCCTATAAATCTTTAATGAAATAAGGAGTTATCAATGCCTAATTTTTATAAAGACAACGACGATATCCAGTTTCATATCAAGCACCTCGATATAGACAGGATCATCGAATTGAAGGAAAACCATTTTCAGGACAAGAATACTTACGACTATGCTCCTGTAAATGTAAACGATGCAAAAGACTCTTATGAAAAGATACTCGATATCGCGGGCGATATAGCCGGCAATTTCATAGCCCCCCGCGCGGCCGAAGTGGACGCCGAGGGCGCCCATTTTGAAAACGGCGAAGTCACATATGCAACGGGTACAAAAGAGGAACTCGATGTATTGAAGCAGGCGGACCTCATGGGTTTTACACTTCCAAGGAAATACGGCGGACTGAACTGCCCGGTGACGATCTATTCGATCGCGACAGAGATGGTCTCGAGGGCCGACGCTTCCCTGATGAACCTTTTCGGTCTCCAGGACATAGCTGAAACTATCAATCTCTTCGCAGAGGAAGAACAGAAAATGAGATACCTTCCCCGTTTCTGTTCGGGTGAAGTAACGGGTTCGATGGCCCTGACAGAGCCTGACGCCGGAAGCGACCTGCAGGCCGTTCAGCTGAAAGCCTACCAGGATGAAAAGGGCCAGTGGCGCTTGAAAGGTGTTAAGCGTTTTATTACCAATGGCTGCGGCCACATTTCCCTTGTTCTCGCGAGGAGCGAGGAAGGGACAAGCGATGGTCGCGGACTTTCAATGTTCATTTATGAAAGGGACGATAAGATGAAGATACGCAGGATAGAAAACAAACTCGGCATCCATGGATCTCCGACCTGCGAACTCCAGTTCAACGACGCTCCCGCAGAACTTTGCGGTAAAAGGAAGATGGGTCTTATAAAATATGTGATGTCTCTGATGAACGGCGCCAGGCTTGCCATAGCCGCCCAGGGGCTGGGTATAGCGGAAGCCGCATACGCTGAGGCAGACCAGTATGCTAAAGACAGGGTTCAGTTCAAGAAGGCGATCCGCGATATGATCCCGGTCAGCGAACTTCTTGTCAATATGCGCGTGAAGATCGAGGCCGCAAGGGCCCTTCTTTACGAGACGGCGCTCATCGTCGATTTGAAGGCATGCCTTGAGCATGAGAGCGAAAAGAGCGATGAAACGGCAAAGTCGCTCAGGGACGAGCTGAAAAAGACTTCCGCGATGGCAGCCCTTTTTACGCCTCTTGTAAAGGGATATAACACTGAAATAGGCAACCAGGTTGCTTACGACGCCATACAGATCCACGGCGGGACAGGGTTTATGAAAGAATTCAATGCGGAAAGGCATTACAGGGACGCAAGGATAACGAATATTTACGAGGGCACCACGCAGCTTCAGGTTGTCGCCGCTATCGGAGGAATTGTGAAGGGAGTCGCCGCTGAAAAGCTCGCCGATTACGACAGCAAGGCTTCTTTTACCGGTCTTGAATTTTTGAAAAAGCCTCTCAGGCAGATGAAGGAACTTACTGAAAAGGCGATAGAATACGTCAGGAACAAGAACGACAGCCTTTACCAGGAATACCATTCGAGAAGGCTCGTCGAAATGGTTACCAATACGATCATCGGCTACCTGATGCTCCGCGACGCGGGACGCTCCGAGAGGAAAAAGGATGTGGCCAAGTATTTCATAGAAATGGCCCTTCCCGAGGTTTCTACCCGCCATGAGATCATAGTCAACAACATCCAGCATTTCCTTGAAAAGAAGCAGGAAATACTGGACGGGAAGAATTAAGGTATAACTTTTTAAAACAAATAATATTAACCCCCAGGTTTTTAATAGAACCGGGGGGTTTTTTATTGGGGAGACAGCCCTGTTTCTCCCTGTGAAATATTCCCTAGAACTCCACTCCGACATAGAACCCCGGCCAGAACTGGCTTGTGCTGCTCCCGAAGGGGAATTTATAGCCTGTAACCGGCTGGATTGAAGCGCCTGTATTGAGGCTTTCAAACTCATTAAAAGACAGTCCGGCCGTTATTGCAAAACCCTGGGCCAGCTCGAAACCGAAACCTGCGCGTATGCTCGAAATAAACCCTGCCCTGGTGAAATAGGCCGTATTCTCAACAGCGCCCAGTAACGCCTCTATATTGCAGGACAGGGTGTCTATCGGTATATGATAGCCCAGCCCTATAGTGGCTTTCAAATTAGAGAGGGCCGTATCCGTTCCGAGAGCGTATATGTTATAAATATTTTTGCTGCCAAGCTTCAAACCGGCGTTAAGGAAGCCTGTTTCGTCATACCAGATATCTCCATGGAACACCCCGTTGGGAACAATGCTTACAAGCCCTATGGGAACAGAATCGGGATCTTCAGAATAATTTACCACCCCGATCTGGACTCTGTTGGAAGAGGAGGCCGATATATTGACAACGCCAGCCTGGAATAAATTCTCACCTGCTGAGATATTGACAACGCCGGCCTGGGCAAAGGTTAAACCCCCTTCGATACTGCCTCCGGCAAAGTCGATGACGCCGGCCTGGAACGAAGCAGGACCGGCGCTGAAGTTAATCACACTGAATTGCGCACCCTGAATGGAGCGGGCATAGTTGAAAGCGCTGCTGGCCTGCACACCTATCAGATCTCCGGCGGTAAAATTGCCCGCCCCGGAACACTGGAAACCCGTGCTGCCGCCGCCCGAAAAGCTTATAACTGCCGATGCCTGGAAGCCTGTCGCATTTTCTCCTGCAAGATCGATAATGCCTGCCTGGAATCCCTGCAGCCTGGAGGTGTACCCTGCAAATATATTTAGCTGGATAATATCGATCGTTTTAAAGCCTTGCCCTGCTGTGCTGATCATCGGGAAAACTGAGAGGTCGAACGGTACAACTATGTAATTTGTGCTGCTGCCGCCGGACTCCGCAGAATCCGCCCAGGCTGCTGCTGCTGTCAGGACCAGGATTAAAATGCTCTTTAATATTCTCATATCGAACTCCTTCCAGGCTTTACATTGCAATAGTTATGCCATATCTGTGCATTTTCTTAATACATTGCATTCAAAAGAATTGTGCGGGAAAACCGCCCTTCAGAGGATTTTATTCAGGGCCTTCGGATCAGTTATGATATATCAAAAAAAGCCCCGTCCAAGCGGAGGACGGGGCTGTTAATGCCCGCTATATGCGGGCCATCGGATGGATGGGATGGATTTTAGGAGTAATGTTTTTTGTATCCTGGTAAACTATTTCGTTCCAGGCGAGAGAGTTCACAATTACGCGGACAGCCGATCCGCTTACCGAAACATCCCTTACCCCTGGAGAATCAGGCCAGGGCAGGGCTTTGATGCTGATCCCCAGGAAGGATAAATTTTTGATTATCTGGAAGATCAGCGGTTTAAGGCTGTCGGCATAGCAGCCGCAAAAGACTATTGCATCGATTCCGCCAATTACGGACAGAGCCTCTCCTATCGATTTGAGGATCTGGTTTTCGAAGACCCTGAAAGCGAATGCCGTTTTTTCATCTTTACCGGCCAGTTCGTACAGCTTATCCGTTTCGAGATCGTATCCCGTGAGCCCCAGGAAACCGCTCTCCTTCTTCAGCAGGGTATCGATCCTGTAGATTGAATAATTGTACCTTCTCATGAGGTAAAACACTATTCCCGGATCGAGGTCGCCCGAACTTGTCCTTCCCATTATCCCTTCGAGGGGAGTACAGCCTAAATTGATTGAAAAAGGCTTTCCGTTTACGGAAGAACAGACTGTGACAAGCTTATCGAGAACTACGGAAATTATCTTTTTCTCACCCGGCAGAACATTCGAATTGAACTGATGGTAAATGCCATGGTAGCCCCATCTCCTGACGTCATGATCGGCAGGCGCTTCCATCGGGACCGCATAATATCTTTCCTCATCCGGAAGGGCGTTGAAGTATGAAGTTTCAAAAAACGCGTAAAGCGGCAGTTCCGGAAAATTATCCTCGAAAGCCGAGACGGTTTCCAAAAGCGGCGGGATTCCGAGGGGGGAATTCCTGATCAATTCCCTCATCCTGAGCTTGAATGTCGAATCGATCGGGAGCATTTTTTCGCGGAAAATATCTCCGCCGAAATTTACCCTGAAACTTACCGCTTCCAGGACCTCCGAACCAGCGAGAAGGCTGTTGATCCTGTTTATAAACCCTTCATCATCACGTAAAATATGACTCTTAATTCTTACAGGTTCTTTAATATAAACGTTTTCATCTTTCGAGTATTTGAATATTTTAAAATCTTCCGAACCTGTTTCAATGACAAATATCATTCTTATGCCTCCTGTAGGCTTCCCTGGCTATCATGACTTCCTCGTTTGTCGGCAGGATAAGTATCCTGCATTCCGATTCAGGCCCTGCGGCATCGATAATTCCGCCCGGATAATTCCAGTTTTTGTCCTTATCGAGCCTGATGCCCAGAAATTCAAGGTTTGCACATGCCTGCTCCCTTACGAGGGGAGAGCTTATCCCGATTGAGTCTGTAAATATCATGATATCAGGCTTCTTAAGCAGAAGGGAATAAAATCCCAGGTACTTCCTGATCCTCTTTATGTACATTGAAAAGGCGATGTCGGCTTTTACATCTTTGCCAAGGTTTTTCATCACGTCCCTCAGATCCGATGACTGGGCATAGACGCCAAGGATCCCGCTTTTCTTGTTAAGGATCTTCTCTGTTTCATCAATGGAGAGTTTCCTGCTGTACATGAGGTTCAGGACGTAGCCCATGTCGAGATCCCCCGACCGGGTGTTCATTATCAGACCTTCCAGGGGTGTGAAACCCATCGAGCTGAATATAGATTTGCCGTCCTTGATCGCACAGACGCTTGCGCCTCCGGTACCGAGATGGCAGCTTATTATTTTCTGTGTTTTAACATCGACTCCGAGGAATCTGCAGGCTTCTTCCATTACATATTTATGGGATATGCCGTGGAATCCGACCCTGTGCAGGTCATATTTCTTTATCATTTTTACCGGCAGTGCGTAGGTCCTGTTTTCCTCCGGGATTGTCTTGTGAAACGTCGTGTCGAAGACCGCGTACTGGGGCACAGCCGTATAATCCGTGGAGCACTTTTCTATTAAAGAAAATGATGATGGATTATGTATCGGTGCTAATTCGAGGGTTTTGCGGAGCTTGCCGATATCTTTTCCCAGTATCCTGCTGGTGCTTGAAAAGAATTTGCCCGGATGGACATACCTGTGCGCGAAAATATCGAAATATATCGACGGGTCTTCGCCTGTATCCTCTTTTATCAGCTCCAGGGCTTTCGAGAAGGCGTCGTCGAGCGAGTTGAGCTCGGCTTCGATGACCCTCCTTTTTGTTCCAGTCACGTGGGTGATGAAGGGTTTACCGGCTGTTTTAATGCCGATCCTTTCGGCTTCGCCCCACAGTATTTCCTTTTCTTCAGGCATCTTTATTATTTTATATTTCAGCGAAGAACTTCCGCAGTTCAGCACAAGTACATTCAGATCTTCAGATTTCATCTTCGCACCATCCGAAAGAAGGTATCCCCGCGTTCCTGTGAATGATAAGAGACTTGCCGAGGATGGACCTTTCTATGCTTTCGGCGTCCAGCGGCGTATTTTTGACGTAGAGGCTTTCTTCAGTTCCCCCGCCGAATCCTATCGTCGGGATCTTCCATTCCCCGCAGGTATAAGAGCCTTCAGTGATTATCTGTTTCCAGTAGCCGATCGACGGATCGAATCCGTTTTCCTTCAGGACCTGGATCGAATTCGTGACGAAGGGATGGGAATTTTCCATCTTCCAGTAACTGCTCTTTTTATCAGAGACCATGGTTTCTCCTTCGCTCGACTTTGCGCTTCCGTTGGAGATCGATGTCTCGACTACCACTCCGTCCTGCTTCGAATAAATATTTTCAGCGATCATCGAGGCCTTCTTCAATATGGAGTTCGAATTTTCAGAGTCGGTAAAGCACCTGTCTACGACGATCCTGAATTCCCTGTAATTGCCGGAGCTGTCGTTTTCCTGGAAAGTAATATCTTTTATCGATAGGCTCGAACTGCCGAACTCATTATTGACTGGAAGAGTCCTCGACAGGTTCTCGAGCTCCTGGATAAGAGGATACATGACGCTGAGCATGTTTATCCCTTTAGTCTTTAGAAAATCGTTGTCGAGCTTACCCTTGACAGATATCTGGTATTCCATTTTTCCCCTGCTGCCGAGGTAAACGTTATAATTGCTCGGTTCGGCAAGGATAACGCCCTTGAGATTGGCCTTTTTCATTGAATTTTCATAAAGGTGTTTTATTCCAAAAGAGCAGAGGTCTTTCCTCGGGACACAGCAGACCATCAGATCGCCCTCGAGGGGAAGAAGAGTGTTCTTGAGAAGAGCTCCCGTGAAAACGCTTGTTACAATTCCGGCCAGGAATTTGTTCACCCCTGTACCGCTCATTGTGGAAATTGCCATATCATGGTGCGAGAGGAGGGCAAGGTTGCTTGTGTTTTTATAGCCTTTGACCACTCCCACAACATTGCCGGCACGGTCTTTTGTCACCGTGTTATAGCCTATTTTCTTCATTTCCCTGTAAACGAGATCGCCGACCCCCTGCGTGAATCCGTTCCCGGTGTCTGATAATTCAGACAGCCTGTCCGAGAACACCCCGATGTCCTTTTTAAGCCCCGACATCTTCCTTCTGATGATTTCTTCCATATTAAACCTCCGAGTTTAATTATAAATTAACAAATTAACTAATACTTAACAATGCAGGCAAAAAATTTTAAAAAGAGGGCGGTGTAACGACCCATATTGCTTCCGTTTCTCCCTTTGCAGTGTTCCTGAACGAATGAGGAACGTTAGAATTAAAATAGATGCTGTCGCCCTTGTTAAGCATGTATTTGTTATCGTTTAAATTTATTTCCATAGAGCCCTTGATCACTATAATAAATTCCTGGCCGAAATGCCTTATCGAAGTTTCGCCTGAATCGGCATTTTCATTCAGACGGAAAAGCAGGGGCTCCATCTGGTTATTGCTGTCGGGAGAAGATAGAAGATAAATATCAATCCCGTCGCCTATATTTTTTATCGATTGCCGTTCGCCGCTTCTTATAACGGGATGGGCCGGCGCTACAACATTTTCACCGATCAGTTCGCCGACCGTGGTCTGCAGAATTCCCGAGATTTTTTTCAGCGTAGACAGGGAGGGCGAAGCCTTTCCCGTTTCTACCTGCGAAAGAAAGCTTGCACTGACACCGAGCTTGTCGGCCATATCCCTGAGGGTCATGCTGCTTTCTTCACGCCGTGCTTTGATATTGATCCCGATTATTTCCATATGCGCTTCATCCTCATACTATGATATTATGATAAACCGGAGAATATTATCTGTCAAGTATTAGTTAATAAATATTTTAAATATTAAGTATTACTTAATATAATGGTTTTCCGGGAAAAGGAGACTGTGAAAGTCATAGGAAAAATTGTTTGATAAGTTTATTGATAACGATTATAATAAATATACAAGTCAGAACTAAAGAAGGAGGGCATGAAATGCTTGAGGAATTTATTATAGTTAAGAAAGAAGCTAATGAAAGGATGGACAAATCGATCCAGCACCTGAAAGACGAATTTAAAAAAATGAGGACCGGAAGAGCCAACATCGCGATGATCGAGGATATACGTTTTGATTTCTACGGTAATTTAACCCCTTTGAAGCAGGCGGCTTCCCTTTCGACCCCCGACCCTCATACAATAACTATAGATCCCTGGGATAAAAGCGCCCTTAAAAGCATTGAAAAGGGCATCTCCGATTCGAACCTCGGTTTTACCGCAATGAACGACGGAAAAATCATCCGGGTTGCAATACCGCCCCTTACCGAGGAAACCAAGCTTGGTTATGTAAGGAAGATCAAGGAAATAGCTGAAGAGATCAAGGTTGCTATCAGGAATGAAAGAAGGGATATAAACGCACACGTCAAGAAAATGACAAAAGACGGTCACATAAGCGAGGATGACGAACGTAACGAACTAGACAATATCCAGAAAGTGACTGATAACCATATCAAGACAATCGACGACCTTATATCGAAAAAAGAAAAAGAGATAATGGAAGTTTAGCGCGGGAGGGTAACAGGACGTTATGCGGCTCTTCACTTATGATATAGATGAAAACGCCCTTCCCGAGCATGTCGGGATCATTATGGACGGGAACGGCAGGTGGGCTGTTAAAAAGGGCCTGCCGAGAGTGCGCGGACATGCAAAAGGCTACCAGGTCCTGAGAAAAATCATCGAATTCAATAAAAAAATAGGTATAAAGTATATCTCCGTTTACGCATTTTCAACCGAAAACTGGCGCAGGCCCCCTGAAGAAGTTAATTTCCTCATGCAGCTTGCAAAAAACATAATCGGTGAATATACGGAGACGCTGCTTAAGAACGATATAAGGATGCTCATCACCGGGGTAAAGGACAACCTTGACAATGAACTGTCGGCGCTCCTCGATGAATCGGTCGCGAAAACAAGCCGCTGCTCGTCTTATGTCCTTAACATGGTCTTCAATTACGGCGGCAGGCGGGAAATAATCGACGCGGCGAAGAAAATGGCGGCCGATTATAAAAACGGGACAGTATCTCATCTTGAAGATTTCGATGAAAAGGCTTTTGGAAATTACCTCTATGTGCCTGAAATGCCGGATGTCGACCTCATAATAAGGACAAGCGGCGAATACAGGCTGTCAAACTTCCTGTTATGGCAGTCGAGTTATTCGGAATTGTTCTTCACTAAAAGATTGTGGCCTGATTTCAGGGAAAGTGATTTCTGCAGGGCTGTGTCGAGCTACCAGGCAAGGAAGAGAAGATTCGGAGATATTTGAGAGAACGGAAGGGGGAATTAATGACTTTTCAAAGGCTTTCCACCGTGTTTTTCCTGCTGCCGATAGGTATTTTTGTTATATATTCACGGTTTTTCAACGGAGCCCCGTTTTTTCTCGTCGCGCTTATATCGGCTGTAATAATTGCGAACGAGATTTACGCCCTGTTCGAAAAACAGGGGTTTTCATTCAATCTCTGGCTTCATACCATAGCCCTGACGCTTAGCTATATAAGTTTTTACCTTTACAGCCTGGGGACTTACGACATAGGTTATCTCTTTATAATGCAGATCGGCATTATTTCAATCTACATAATAATCATAATGGGGATAGAATCCATCTCCGGCAGGTTCGAAAATTCTATGGAAAACATCACTCTTCCCGTTTTCAGCTATGTGCTTCTCGGCATATTCACCCCTCTGATCGCGGTGCTGAAGGTGATGGACCTGTCAGGCTGGCTGCTTACAATACTCCTTATCATTACGTTTTCGACAGATACTGGCGGCTGGCTTTTCGGTAAGCTCTTCGGCAGGCACAAGGTCAGGGGCCTGTCCAGCCCCAACAAGACAATGGAGGGTTTCGCGGGCGCAATCCTGATGGGTCTCCTGGGAGGAGCCGGGATTTATATCGCAGAAATGCTTTTTCCACTGCCAGTGAAGTTTTCCCTGATGGAAATGGTCATTCTTACGGTATGCGTTATCATCGCAGGCATAGCAGGCGACCTGGGCGAGTCGACTTTAAAGAGGTGGGCGAACCTCAAGGATTCGGGCGATCTCCTCCCCGGACATGGAGGCTTTTTCGACCGCTTCGACAGCCTTTTATTCGCGGCGCCGGTCTTTTACTTCCTCGTCAAGCTGATGGGGCATTAGTTACTGTTAGCGCTTCCTGCGCTTACAGTAACTTATCCCTGAGACGAAGTCGAAGGGGTTAGTTAGCGCTTCCTGCGCTTACAGTAACTTATCCCTGAGACGAAGTCGAAGGGGTTAGTTAGCGCTTCCTGCGCTTACAGTAACTAACTAACCCTGTCAGCTCCTGCGGACCTGACAGGATAAGAGCCTGTAAAGGCCCTTCGGCCCTAACAGGCATCCTTGAGATGTAATCTCAAGGATAAGTTACTGTAAGGCCTCTTCGAGGCCAACAGTAACTAACTAAAAAAAACCCCTCTTGAATATCAGGCCGCGGGCGGGGACAGGGGCCCTCAATTCAACGGGGAAAACAGTCTTTTCTTCCAGGGCTCTTTCGATCAAATCTATTTCGTAGCAGCCGCGGCTGTAATTAATGCAGGCCGATATGATCGAGCGGATCATGCCGTTCAGGAAACCGGTTCCCTTTATAAAGAAAACCACCCCGGGGCCTTTCTCTGAAACCCTTAAATAGTGGATGCGCCTTACGAAATTCATGCTATTTTTATAGCCGTAGCTGAAATTTTTGAAAGAATGCTCCCCCCTGAACATGGAGCATGCCTGCCTGAGCCTGGTTATGTCTATATCATCACGGATCAAATGGGAATAGCGCGAGCAGAAGGGCAGCCACCTGGCCGATAGCCTGGAGAGCCTCGGTATTATTATTATAGAGTAAATATATTCCCTTGCGACTGCCGAAAACCGGGAATGAAAATCCTCAGGAGCAATTTCTGCGGTGTGGATGCGTATCGCCTCGGGCAGCCTGCGGTTCAGGATATATATGAGCTTTTCAGGGGAGAATTTTGTCTTTTTCACCCTGAAATTGGCAGTATAGCTGAGGGCATGCGCCCCCGCGTCAGTCCTGCCGATGCCGTCAAGCCTGACATGTTCCTTGAATATCGCTTCAAGAGATTTTTCAATCTCCCCCTGAATGGATTCGGCATTTTTCTGCCTCTGCCATCCCGAATACGAGCTTCCGTCGAAACTCAGCGTAAGCCTTAAATTAGTCTCTTCCATTGTTAGAATGAGTTTATCAGGCGGGATATTATCTTATCGAAAAAATTTGCTTGAGGAGTATTCATGCAGCTTTCCCTGTCCCGGACAGGTTCGCCTGTCACAGGAACGATTATAACGTCCCTCATTGTTATAGGCTGGCCCATCGAGGAATAATCGTATGAAGAGAGCCTCTGGAGTTCGGAATCGATCCCCATCGAGAGCTCCATTTTCTGGGCGTTCAGGGTCTCCACTTCCTTCTGGATATACCTGACTCTCTGATCGTATTCTTTCGATTCAAGGCGCTGCTCTATTAAAACGAATAGAAAACCGGTGAATAAAATAAAAATAACCGCGATTTTGAGACCTGATATTCCGGAATTACCCATTACTTAACCTCTGTTTTCAAAATAGCCCGCATCTTTGCGCTCCGTGAGGCCCTGTTATTTTTCATCTCGTCTTCAGACGGTACCAGGGGTTTTTTTGTCAGGATACTGGCAAAACCCGCCTTTTCAAGCTCTTTAAACGAGTTTTTAACGATCCTGTCCTCGAGCGAGTGATAGCTTAAAATCACAAGCCTGCCGTTTCCCCTTAAATTATCGACAGCAAGTGGTATAAAACTTTCGAGAATCTCCAATTCTTTATTAACATAAATCCTCAATGCCTGAAAACTTTTCGCCGCCGGATGGGTTTTCCCGCCTCTGCGGGGCTTTTTGGCTCGCATAATCACGCCGGCTAACTCTGCGGCATTGGTATACGGACGGTTCCTGACAATAGCCGAGGCTATTCTCCTGCTCTCGTATTCCTCTCCGTATTTATACAGAATATCCGCTATCTCGAATTCCCTGAATTTATTAACGACATCCCCGGCATCCGGGCCGTTATCGCCTCCCAATCTCATGGAGAGTTCGCCGGTGTCGTTATAACTGAAACCCAGGCCTTTACTTCCATCCAGCCGGTCTTGAAGATGAAAAAGTGAAATTCCGAGGTCTGCTAATATTCCATCGACCTTTGGAATCTTTTCTTGAGCAAGTATGGAAGGAATTTTATCGAAAGTCGCGTTATGGAATGAGATATTCCCGTACCCTGATAGGCGCTGTTTTGCCCGTGCGAGAATAGGTTCATTCCTGTCGATGCAGATGAGCCTGCCCCCGGGTATATGCTGCGCTATGAGCAGGGAATGCCCCCCTTCTCCGCAGGTTGCATCCACGACAACGCTGTCTTTACGGAGATTTAAAAACCCGATCGTCTCTTCCGGCATTACCGGGGTGTGGCGGATATTATCCATTTCCGACATATAGCTATTCTCCCTTCCTGGCGGGGCCCTGCAGCTTCATAAACATCGTAATTTCATTCCCGATGCTGTTATACCGGATCTTATCCATGACCTTTTTAGTGATGTAAACGCCCCTTCCGGAGGGTTTTAACAGGTTTTCATCGTCAAGAGGGCTCGGCAGGCTGTTGAAATCGAATCCTATACCCTCGTCGCGCACCTTCATCACTATCCAGTTTATTAAAATCCTGTAGATAACGGTAACCCTTTTCTGGGATCCAGACTTATTGCCATGCTCCACCGCGTTTATCATGGTCTCGTAAAGAGCCGTGTAAATCTTCCAGTTTTCCTCATCGCTCAAGGTGATGACCTTGTTGATATTTTCAGATATCTTGAGTATGGCCGTATCGATTTCAAGAATATTGCTCGGGATCGAAAGGAATTTTTTGTATTTCAAATCTTTATTTAAAATTATAAGGAGCATGCTCACATCGTCGTCCACGAACTGGGTCGATGTTTTGAGCATCGTCATGTAAATATTATTGAGTATGTTCCTTGTGCGGAGGCGCAGGCTCTCGCTGAAAATCCCGGTAAGATCGTCCACTCTCATCATGCGGTTCCCGTTCCTGAATGCAAGAATTCCATCCGTGAAGAGAAGTATCTTGCAGTTTTCCGGCAGCGCCACTTTCATCCGGGCATTGTCGAAGGGGACATTTTTCCTCACACCGAGAGGGTAGGTGACTCCCATGAGCGTTGTCTGCTCGTTCGTTTTAACGTTGTAAACGAACGGGAACGGGTGGCCGCAATTGATATATTCGAGCGTATAATCCGTTAAATTTATTATCCCGTAAAAAAGGGTAATGAACTGGTCATCAGGAAGTATCTTCAGGAGAGCGAGGTTGAGGTAATTGACGATGTCTTCGAGCTTCTGCCCCTCTTTCTGGGAATATTCCACGAGCATTTTCAGCATCGAGGTCAGGAGAGACGCCGACACTCCATGGCCTGAAACATCTGCCATTATGACCCCTATATGATAATCGTCTATCTGGATGATATCGCAGAAATCCCCGCCGAGCTGTGAAGAGGGCTTGAAAAAGGTCTCAAACCGTACGAGGGAGGAATAAACGGGCGGGATTGTCAGGACATGGTTCCATATCCTCCTGGCTGTGGCGAGCTCTTCCTCTATCATCTTTGTTTTTTCAGCGAGCTGGGCGTAAAGCTTGTTTTCGAGGCTGATATCCTGGAAAGTAGCCTCAATGAGCTCAACATTTCCCAGGATTATTTTCTGAAGATGCGCGGAAAAGATGCGTTTGCCGGGGTCGTTCCTGAGGTTAAGCTTCAGAAGGAGAAAATCCTGTTCCGGTATATTATTCGTGATTTCCCTGAAATCGCCTCCCTGGGGGATATCGAAATAGTTCTGGATAGGATCACCCTGGAACCTGTCGGCTTCTGAAAAGCCTATCGACGATATGAAATTATCGTTAACAAAGTATATTATTCCTTCCTGGTTTATTATGGCCAGGCCTATCGGTAATTCCTTCAGAAACTTTTTATACCTTTCCTCGGAAGCCTCGAGCTTTTTCAGGAGAAGGTATTGCAGGGATTCGTCAAGGAGGATGAATATTCCGCCTTTGATGATCCCGTTCGAGCCATGGAGAGGCATGCCGTATAACTTGATGTTTTTATTGGAATAGAAAGAATCGATCTCGAGAGTATGCCCGTCGATAACCCTGGTGAAAGTGGCTTTATCTATTATCTGGGTGATCCCGAGAAGGCCGCTGTTTGAAAATACCGTGAAACTTTCGTTATGCCTTATGATCGTTCCCTCACGGTCGGTAACACAGAGGGATACGGGATTTTTGATAAAAAGCCTGTTATGGAATTCCTTGATTTCATTGAACTCGAACAAGAATTCCCTGAAGAACAGGAGGATATTGAAATGCCCGCTTAAAAAAGAGAGTTTATCCCTGAGGGCCTTTACACTGAAATTTTCCCTGATGAAAAATACCGCATAATATTTTACCCCGTTAATTCCGGGAACATAAGGATAAACAACAACCCTGCTGTAATTATGCTTCCTGTCGCGGGAATCGATAAGGCTCTGGAGCTCCCTGTCCTTGACGATGCCCGACGCCTCCTCTATGTTTAATAGACGGTTCTTGATCTGTTCATCATTGACGATTACGTTGTTTTTGATATTGGTAAGGAAGGACCCTTCAAAACGCAATATGACGGCGCTTATAAAACCCCCGGAATGGAGGTGTCCCAGCATTGAAAGTACGGTTTTTTCCACGAACTGGGGAGTCAGATCATTTTTAAAGGCAAGCACCGACAATTCTTCCGTTTTTATAAGGATCCTTTCTAACTTCGCGGAATTCCGGAGAGATCTCGATCCAGATAAGAAACCTGCGGTGAAAGCAAGGACGGCTAAAGTTAGTATTGATGCGATGTATATTAGTATTGTTTCCATTTTATTGTTTAAAAATTCTAAGTTAAGGCCCCTGTTTAAGCAACTTTTCGGATTGCGTGTTTTTGACAAAAACCATAGCAGAGGGTAGAATAATGCTATGAAATTAAGGCTGTTAAAGATCTCCTTCATATCACTGGGAATTGCCGCGGGGATATTTTTGATCATGAGGCTGTTTTTCGGGCCTATGCTGTCAACCGGGTTGTCGATCATTATATTAATAATCCTCGAAGCGGCATTATTAGTTATAACATCGAAAAATTCATCGACTGTAATGGCCGATAAGGCCATGCCATGCCCCCACTGCGGGTCTGTCATCGAAGCCGCATTTATCAACGGCGTTCTTGCGATGAGCCTGAAATGCCCTGTATGCGGAAAGATAATTTTTCCGTGACAGGCGTAGGGATATTCAGCTCCCTTCCCATTCTTATTATGGCATTGCCGAAAATATCACCCTCGTTTTCACCGCCGGATTCCCTGTCACGCTGGTAGGATGTCTTTACATCGTCTGTAAACAGGTTTGCCTTCTCGATAGTTTCCCCGATGATATCTCCGCTTAAGCCGATCCCCTTTGCGGCTGCAATCGCTAATGTTTCTTCGAGGATTTTCCTGACAAGTCCGAGATTTTCAGGATCCTTGTAAACCTCTCCGATCGTCTTTCCCGAATAAGCGGTCACAAGAGCGAAAGACGATGTGAAAAGATATTTCTCCCAGATCGAGGGGTAAGGATCGCTGAAGAACCCGAAATCTATCCCGGCTGCCCCGAACAGGCCGGATAGTTCGGACGAGCCGCGGTAAAGAGGCCTGCCTTTCTCACAGCCGCTGAGGATCTTCCCCGGAGCGCCGTTTTGAACCACAACTCCCGGGCTTTCAATATGCGACCCCACGTAAACACAGGATGGGAGAAGTATGCCGCATTTCAAAACAAGACGTATCCTTTCCGCTATGTCCACCCCGTTAAGAAGGGGCATTATAAGAGTTTTATCCTTACATACGCCGGTGATGTCCCTGACGGCGTCACTCAGGCTGTAGGCTTTCACGCAGACAAGCACCATATCGGGCACGGGGAGTTTTGTGATATCATCTGAAGCGCTGTAAGGGCGGCAGATCAGGCTATCCTTACCCGCCTTAAGCAGGAGCCCGTTCATAGCGATCTCTTTTAAATGAGCTCCGCGCGCTGCAAAAGAGACCCTTATATCCCTGGAATCCCTATAATAATGGGCAAGCCTGCCGCCGAAATAGCCTCCGACTCCGCCAATACCGTAGACCAGTATATTCCTAATCATAGGGTATGATACAGGGAGCATGGCCATCTGTCAAAAATGATTATCATTATTTACTATATTTTATATATTTTCTTTGTTAAAATAATGGAAAGCAGGAGGGAATTCCGCCGATGAATTCTATCGAGATCGAATATTCTCTATCAAAAGGCGACTACCTGGAAGGCTACTCGTTTTACGGGAAAAAATCAGTCCGGAGAAAGATCAATATTGCATGCAGCATCATACTTATCGCCGCGAGCCTGGTACTCATCCTGCTGTCTCTTGAATGGAGCTTCGACCTGTTTAATTTTATCATAGCGCTTTTTTTTGCGGCGGCGGGAATATCTGAATTGACAGGGATTATGAATATAGGCAGAATAATGGCTTCGGTCCATTTTAACGGCAATGAAAAATTCAGGGAGCTTCAAAAGATTGTTTTTTCCAATGACGGCCTTGATTATGAAACAAGGGGGGGAAGGTCGAAAATAGAATGGTCCTATTATAACAAATTTCTTGAAAGTAAAAATACTTTTATCCTGATATATGGGAAAAGCCTGTATTCTATAATTCCTAAAAGGGCTTTCAACGCAGTGCAGCTTGAAGATTTCAAAAAACTTCTTGCGGAAAAAATAAAATAAAAGCAGGTGTCACAGCCGGGCTTGATTAAAGGTCGTATGAAAGGTATATTGTTTTCCATTGCATTTTATATAGCGTCCGCGGCATTTACGGCCGCTGCGGCATGGGGAGAGTTGAGGGAGGTGACTTTCTACAATCCTCCCTACGCAATGGGGACTGTCAGTTTCCAGGAGCTGCATAGAGGCGGCAATGCCGGGGGGCTTATTGCAGTCAAGACATATTATTACAGGGCGAAAAATCCGAAGATACTCGACAGGATAATAGTTACGGGAGAAACCAACAATATCATAAGGATTTTCGACTGCGATTTTTTCGGGTTCATACATAATCCGAGATACTTATGCATTGACGGCGATTATAACATCATAATGGAAAATGAAAAGGCTGTATATGTTCAGCCGTTTGCCGCGGCCGAGCGCGTGGCAGTATCCAACTTTTACAGCGCCGGGGTACTGGTCAAGACCATGAAAATAATAAACGAATGCAGCAACGCCCTGAAGTATACGGGCCGGTCGAACTGCATGTATGTATGGTAAGGAGATAAAATAATGATAAGCCGTTTTTTTAAAAACCGGTATTCAATCATCCCGGTAATTATCGCCAGCGGGGCATGCTACTTCTTTTCAGCCGGGCTGCAGGGGAATTTCTGGTACCTGCTGTGGATTGCTCCAATTCCAGTCCTGGTTTACAGCTATTATAACACGAAAACAGCGGCCTTTTTTGCGGCTTTTTTTGCTTTCGGCCTCTCTAAAATAGATATGATCGGGTATCTGCTTAAAGTAATGACCCCCGCTGCCGCAGCAGAAGCTATCCTGTTTTTTTCGATAGCATTCGCGCTTATAATACTTCTGAATAAGGTCCTGTCATCCAGGCTTGAAGGCTCGGCTCCAATATTCGTGTTCCCCGTCCTTTATACAGCCTTCGAATTCATAGCCGGCCTGTTCCTTCCCAACGGCACATTCGGAAGCATAGCCTATACCCAGTCAGACTTCCTGCCTGTAATCCAGATCGCATCAATTACAGGAATGTACGGCATAACATTTTTCATCTGCCTGGCCGCATCCTTTGCATCTTCCTTAATAATAATAAAAGAGAGCAAAATTTCATTAAGCTCATTTATTTTTCCCCTTATTATTTTACTCTCTGTTCCGGTCTACGGGATACTGCGGATCCGGAATTTTACTGCCGGTACGGCTGCCGGGGCCGGCAATTTTTCCGCCCTGTGCATAAAAGTCGATTCTAACGCCCCAGGTGTTTTACAGGAATACACAAACCTGATACAATTGAATGCGGGCGAAAAGACCGGCTGCATACTGCTCCCTGAAAAGATCCTGGAAATAGGAGTGGGGGAGAAGACAAATTTCTACCCTGAGCTGTTGTCCTTGGCAAAGAAAAAAGATTCCATGATAGTCGCGGGATTCAAGGTAAAAAACGGGCATTATGAAAATATAGCCGCTGTATTTTTCCCCGACGGCAAGACCGTCCTCGAATATGAGAAAAAGTACCTGGTGCCGGGATGGGAAAAGGATTTCGAGAGAGGCGACAGACCGCTGATATTCAAGTACTCTCAGTTCAATATTGGCGCTGCCATCTGCAAGGATATGGACTTTCCCCGCTGGATAAGAAAATATTCTTCCGCAGATATCATGGTTGTTCCCGCGTGGGATTTCCAAACCGATAACTGGATGCATTCCCGGATGGCAATCCTGCGGTGCGTCGAAGACGGTTTTACAATGATAAGATCCGCCAGAGAGGGCGACCTGACCATAACAGGGCCGCTAGGCAATGTAATCGGCGAGGCAGTTTATGATAAAAACAACGGGGCAGGCGTTTTAAAAGCTGAATTCACTGCAGGAAGGCTGCACACACTATACTCCGAATACGGGGGCTGGTTCTGCTGGATGATCCTGACAGTCCTGGTTATTTTAGTATTTTATCCCGCAGTCAGGCGGTTTAAAAATAGGAGCGTCAAAAAGCATGGACATTAATAAAATTTCAACGGGTTTCAATGAAACTGCCGCAAAATACGACGAACAGAGGAAGTTTTTCATTCCCTGCTTCGAAGATTATTACAGCATCGGGGCTTCACTGCTCGAAAAAACAGGCAAAACATTCAAATCAATATTAGACCTCGGGGCCGGCACAGGGCTTCTTACGAAATACCTGTTCGACAGGTTCCCGGCCGCGCATTTCACTTTAGTCGACATTTCGGATAAAATGATGGAATTATCCAGGCAGAGATTCGAGGGTCTGGAAAATTTCGACTACGTCATATCCGACTATTCGAGAGAGCTTCCCACAGGAAAATTCGACCTGATAGCTTCCGGGCTTTCCATCCACCATCTTGAAGACGATTACAAGAGCAGGCTGTACAATGCCCTTTACAACAACCTCGAAGGCGGGGGATATCTCCTGAATCTCGACCAGTTCAACGCCGGTTCGGACATGGTCAACGACCTTTACAAGGAATTCTGGCTTGAATACATCAGTAAAAGCGGGATCGATGAAAACGAGAAGGCTTTGTGGCTGGCCCGCAGAAAATTAGACAGGGAAAATACTATCGATGCGACCAAGAATATGCTAAGGCAGGCAGGTTTCGAAATTGTTGAATGTGTTTACAGCTACATGAAATTCGGTGTTATAATGGCGGTGAAGTAGCTACCTTTTTGTCACGGTTACGGAATAGTTCGATATAATTGTCGTTCCCGAACCCATATGGACTTCTGTTCCAAGCTGAATTACAAAAACTTTGTCTTTAGCATTTATTATTTTCTTCTCGATCAGATAATCAAAGAAAGGCGTGATATCGAAATGTGCTGATTTCAATACAGGCTTAACCGCCTGGAAAGCCGCATAATGCCAGTTTCCTGTTTTAAAATATTCGGCAGGGACGGAATAAAAATTAAAATCGCATCCGTTGGCATTGATAGACCCTGCCCTGCAGTCTAAAGCAGCCGGCATACAATCTGCGCTGTCCAGCCAGATCATTATCTCGCATTTCGCTTCTTTTGCACTGAAATGCGGTTCAACCCAGATGTCGTAAGCCAGGTCGTAGGAGTTTCTTCCATTTACTACCGCCGGCGAGGTGTCCTCTGTAATATCAAAGGTCGATATAACTCTTCTTTCACCGGCAGGGAATGGAAAACCCGCTGCCGAGTAATGCCCCTCCCATTCGCCGCATGAAACCATCGGATAGGACAGCACACCATCCTTTTTATTGTTCCATAACCATTTCCAGCCGAAAAAACCGCCATTATTTCCTTCGAATATATATTCATACGAGGGCTCTGCCGCATCCTTTATATTCCATTCATTTTGTTCGATTACATAGCGGTCTCCGATCCGGAACGATGCGTAATTAGAGGACAGGTACATTGTTACTCCTGAAGGCAATTCAGGTTTTACACCGGAACAGCAGAAAAAAATGAATAAGGCATAAAGACAGGCTATTTTTATAATTAACTTTGAAGCTGCAGATTTCATCGGATTCTCCTTAAAAAGCAGGAATAGAATAAAATATGAAATTTATAATTGCAAAATTCATGGAAGTATTGACATGGGGGGTGTTTTAATTTATAATATTTTAGGAATGAACGTTCATTCCGGAATAGTATTTAATTGAAGGTATTATGCAGGAAATATCCCCGGATAAAAAGACGGCTATCCTTAATGCCGCACTTGAGCTTTTTTCAGAGCAGGGCATCCACCAGACTCCTGTACCGCAGATCGCCGTTAGGGCAGGGATAGGTGTGGGGACTATTTATAGGTATTTTAAAAACAAGGAGGATCTGATAAATTCCCTATACATGGATATACATGTGCGCTTGATACCGTTTATAAGAAAGGATTATTCAGAAACAGCCCCGGTCAGGGCCAATTTTTTGCAGTATTTCAGCAATTTCATATGCTACCTGGTTAAACATCCGGCTGAGCTCTCTTTGATGGAGCAGTATGAGAACCACCCACATAGCGCAGGCCAGTCGAGGACCGACTATAACGTTATATTCAAAAGAGCGTCGGAAGACGGCTTTTTGAAAAAACTTCCCTTCGAAATGCTGGGATCCATTATTATGGGAATGCTGATCTCAATTTCAAAATTCTATATTAAAAACGGTGTTGAAGAAAGCTTCGGAGAATATTCAATTATTGCCGGAACCGAAGCTATATGGGATGCAATAAGCAAGTAAAAATTTCGAATATTTAATAAATGAATGAATGTTCATTCCGCAGGAGGCTCACTTATGGCCGCGCTGATATTCTATTATTCAATCACAGGAAACTCACTCTTCACCGCCAGGAAGATATCTGAAAATTTAGAAGGCTCCGATTTAATACCAATTCCTTTAGTGCCCGGCAGCAGCATCGATATTCGATCGGAGGTCGCAGGATTAATATTTCCGGTTTATGCCTGGGGCCTCCCCGGAATTGTCGAGGACTTTGCTAAAAAATTAAAAATTGATAAAGGATGTTACATATTTGCTGTCGCAACCAGCGGAGCGACGCCCGCGGGCGTTTTACAGAGATTAAAAAAGATATTGAAAAAAAAGGGACACGATTTAAACTCCGGTTTCCTTGTCAGGGAAGATTTCCGTAATGCTGACACAGGCAGGGCGTCTGTGGTTAATTTATGGAATCTCAGCGGTATAAATCCTGTTAGTTTAACAGAAAGGCTTTCAGAAATAACCGATATTATAATAAAGCGTCAAAATCATAGAACGGAAACAAGTTCTGCATTATCCATCTTCCTGGGCAATTTACTTCACGGTATCGCAATAAAGCGGTATAAAAACACCGATTTTAAATTTACAGTCGATGAAAACTGTAATCTTTGCGGAATATGCCGGAGGATCTGCCCACGGGATAATATCATGATTACGAGTGGAAAATTATCATGGAAAAAGATGCATAATTGCGAAAGCTGTTATGGCTGCTATAACTGGTGTCCCATGCGGGCGATCCACCTGAATAACGGCCAGGATATTATTCCGGGTTATCATAATCCCGCTGTCGGCCTGGAAGACATAATGTTAAGATAGCCCTGGAACCATATAATAATGGGGAAAATCGATCTGAAAATAATCGGTGTCGAAGGAAATTTTGCAAAAGATAAAACAACAGATGAGGAAACGATAAACTTTTACGGAAATTTCTTCGGCAGGGCCCGGGAGATCAAGCATGACCCAGGGATTGTCACGAGGTATATCCGTTACGAGGAAGGGGACAATGTTTTTATCGGGCTTGAAATTCCTGAACCGGATTTCCACAGGTCTATAGGAATTCCTGCTGGTATGACCTGCTGGTCTCTAAGCAGCGATTCCCGGAATCCCCGCCAAGCCTGTAATCGATGTTATGATCGAGATACCATCTTTTTCAGAAGTTGTGAAAAAGGCAGTCCCGATCTTAAACGAACGGGTGCCGGGCATAAGCAGTGGCGGGTGATTGCTTTCCGCGATTATCTCCGGTCACATCCCGAGGCTGCCAGGGAATATGCTTCGATCGCACTGTCATAGCGGTTTCATTTCCAGCCTTTTTCCCCTGCTGTGGACACCTCTTCCAGTATATACCGGGTATCGTTAAAGCCGGTAGTCTTCACTACCAGCAGGCGCGGGGAATCCTCGACCCAGAGAAACGATTCTTTTATATAGGGCTGCAGCAGTTTCGCAAGGAACGGATCGGCAATGATCCATGAGACCTTGAAGGTATCGAATTCACCGGCCGGTGTCTTCACCTTTTCTTTCCCGATATACCTGAAGAAGACGGGAAGCGGGTTTTTCAGACCCCTGGGCTCGCAGATATAAATAATACCGGATCCTTTTACATCGAGGAAACGGGGCGCGAAAAACAGCATGCCCGGGTCGATAACCGCAAACCCCCTGCGGACAGGGGTTCTTGTCTTTGCATTTTTGATGTCGTTCCCATCCCATATTTCCGTTTCAGATTCCACCTCGGATTTTTCCATATTCAGCCGGAAGACTGATCTGATAACGCCTTTTTCGTTAGTAACCGGGTTTTGATAGGTTGAGAAAAGCTGGTTTCCGTTTTCAAGGTCGACGGTATAGTTATATGTGCAGAAATTAGTGTAATGGGAGGGCAGCTTTTGCTTGAGCCTGATATTCAGGGCCTGCCAGTAAATACGTGCGGTTTTACCCCTGTCGATACGCGTTACTATATCCCATTCTTCTGTCTTTTCACCGCCTGAATAGGCCCCCATCCTTATATATTCCCCGTCCGGCATTTTTATTTTTGACGCCTTCATCGGCATATCCTGGATAGGTTTCCCGGCCATTGGCCGGGCGGTGCATGGAATAAAAGCAAAAGCGGAAAAAAGCAGCAGGTATAAGGCTGATATTTTAATGCATATCATTTGTTCCCCCTATTCTTCCCGTAAAAAATACCGGTTTCGATTTAATAAAGCGCATAAACTTTCTCCAGATTAAAAGGCTTTTAATTATCCTTTTTTCTTTTTATAATATCAAAATTTTACCGTTTGCTTGCAGGTCATTTAAAATCTAAGCCTATATCAGGAGCAGGGGATATCCTCATGAAAGACAGCTTATTTTAGAATAAATTTAACGATATTCAATGGAGCTTTAGGCTCATTCGGGGATGGGACCAAGGGCTTATTTTGAAAAATCTCTGACAAAAAAGGAAAGCTGCATCCTGCTTTTGACCCCGGTTTTCTGAAAGATATTGTGCATATGGTTTTTCACGGTTTTCTCAGAGATGAAGAGCCTGTCCGCGATCTCCCGGTTGGATTTTCCCGAAAGGACCATCCGGATTATCTCAAGCTCACGTTCCGATATGCCGCAGTTCAGTGTGAAAACCGGGCTGATTTCAACTTTTCCGGGAACGGAAGTTAAGGATACGAACAGCAGGAAAAACAGGTTCCAGAATGTATAAAATCCGATATTCATGGAAAGCGCCATCAACGTACCGGGGCGTATGAATATGAAGGTGTTTTTCGCGGTTAAGAAGTCGAACAGCGTAAAGGATACAAAAAAGCAGAATATCGCCAGGGCTGTCCGCTTTTTCTGCATGTCGGGGGATTTCGGATAGAAAAATAACAGGGTAGAGCCTAAATATACAAATGTTATTATCATTAAAACGCTTTGTGCGTCGGCTATGAACATTACCGGATAATCGGCCAGGCCCCCGAATATTCCGTAAAGGTAGGGGAAGGCGTTTATGATAAAGAAGAAGGCTATAAGGATGATGAAAATTATATCGGCGGCCTTTCTGAATGGGACGGCCAGGAGATAGTGAATAAAGAAGGGCACCGTCAGCAGCATGAGGAAAGTTATATCTGAGCTTACCTGATAAAAAAACAGGAGGTTTGTAAGCACATCCTGGATGGAATTATCGTAGCTGCTCCTCAGCAGTATAAGGATGTTGTTAACGCCGATCCTGACGGTTATCATGACCAGGAAGAGTATATAAAACCTGAATGCTTTTCTTTATACCTGATGTAATGGTAAATTGATACGATAAGCGCCGAAAGCCCCAGCGAGAACGATATAAACTGGAAATATACAAGGATTATCTTAAGCATAATCTAAGAATAACATGATTTATGCTCCCTGCGCAAATTATCATGCTGTTGACAATAATGCTAATAAAAAGCGATTATAAAAAGATGGAAAATTAATTGTAATTAAACCGAATGTTAACAAACGGGCGGTATAATAAAAAGGGGGATGAATATGGGTAGAATAAAAGTCCTTTTCGTCTGCATTCATAACTCGGCCAGGAGCCAGATGGCGGAAGCGATACTTAACGAAATGGGGAAAGACTTGTTTCAAGCGGAGAGCGCCGGAATAGAGAACGGGGCTTTGAATCCCATCGCTGTGGAAGTTATGAATGAAATCGGGATCGACATTTCGGGGAATAAAACAAAAAGCGTCTTCGACCTTTATGTCCAGGGCAATGTTTATAATTATGTGATCACAGTCTGCGACGCTTCAGCCTCGGAGAGATGCCCGGTTTTCCCTGGAGCTTTGACAGTCAAAAACTGGGATATCGAAGACCCGAGCGCCTTCCAGGGCACCCATGATCAGAAAATTGAAAAGGTCAGGGCCGTCAGGGACCAGATCAAAGAAAGGATAGGCGTTTTTATAGAAGAAGCAAGGAACCTGGCGGCCTGACCAATTAACGCCAGGCGAACATCCCTATAGCGGGATCGTTTTCGAAATTGCTTTTTATCAGTTCGAGGCTGTCTCCGCCGTAACGGGCGATCAGGGCGTTGGCGATGTCGACCGCCACGATATTTTCTATCACAGTCCCGCAGGCTGCGACGGCGCTAACATCAGATCTCTCGGTCGAAGCGCTCTCAGGCGCTTTCGTTTCAATATTTACCGACATCAACGGCGACATCAGGGTGGGGATAGGTTTCATAACGGACCTGAAAACGACAGGAGAGCCGTTTGTCATTCCGCCCTCGATACCGCCCGCGTTGTTCGTCTTTCTATAATACTTTCCGGTTTTATCGTTATAAAATATCTCGTCGTGGGCATTTTTCCCATGGGTGGAGCCGTACCTGAATCCAAGTCCGAATTCTATGCCTTTCACGGCCTGCAGTCCAAGTACAGTACCGGCAATCCTGCCGTCGAGTTTTTCCCCGAATGTCTGGTAGCTTCCTAAGAATGGCGGAACCGGGCTGATTATTGTCTCGATCACACCGCCTATCGTATCTCCGCTGACCTTTGCGCCGTCGATCAGAGCCTTGATCTTAGCAAGTGTTTCACTATTGCAGGCGCTCCTGATCTCGGAGCCGGCGGCCATTGTCCTGATCTCTTCATAGGTCATGCCGGAGGTATCGACCTCGATCCCGCCCCAGTTCACCACATGGCTGAATATCCCGATGCCGAATTCCTTCAGGAAGAGCCTTGATACGGCCCCTGCGGCGACCCTGGCCGATGTTTCCCTGGCGCTCGAACGCTCGAGGACCCTTCTTACGTCGTCAGTCATTCCGTACTTGTGGGAGCCTATAAGGTCGGCATGCCCGGGCCGGGGCCTTACAACTTTCTCGGTCACTTTGCCTTTCCAGTTCTCGTAATCCTTGTTCCAGATAATGATATTTATAGGGGCGCCGTTTGTAACGCCGCCGGCCACACCGGAGATAATATCAGCCTTGTCGCTCTCGATTTTCATCCTCGAGCCTCGCCCGTATCCGGACTGCCTTGCGGCAAGCTCCTTGTCAATGAAATCCGGATCGATTTTTAAATTGGATGGAATGCCTTTAACAATTACAGAAAGGCCCCTGCCATGGGATTCTCCGGCTGTGATATATTCGATCATAATATACCTCTTTTAGTCTATCCTGAAATGAGCTCCGATGCTTTCACGGTTGGCCCTTGCCTGTCTTGCGACGAGCAGCCCGGTCTGGACGGCGTTGCGGAGTTCGATGACAGCCCTGCTGACTCTTGTGTCCCGGTAAAAATCCTCGACGTCGACGTTGAGGTTGTTGAGGTCCACGATAGCGCGCCTGAGCCGCCTTGATCCCCTTATCGCACCCACATAATTCCACATGATGTTTTTAAGCAGGTTCCAGTCCTGGTTTATAAGGGCGGGGTCCGCTTTATCAGATTCGCCCGTATTTATCCAGTCTAATATCTTGGAAGAACCAGGATCAGCCATGTAATCCTTCCTGTTTTTATGTATGAAGTCGGCCATGCGTCTTGCGAATATAACTCCTTCGAGAAGCGATGTGCTGGCGAGCCTGTTGGCTCCATGAAGCCCCGTGCAGGCGACTTCCCCTACGGCGAAAAGGCGTTCTATGTTTGTACGGCCGTTCATGTCCGTGAGGATCCCTCCGCATGAATAATGAAACGCCGGGACTATCGGGACAGGCTCCAATGCCATATCGATGCCGAATTCAAGGCATGTCCCGTAAATATGCGGGAAACGCGCTTTTATCTTTGCTTCCCCCATTCCGGTGATGTCGAGGTAGACAAATTTCTCGCCGGATTCGAGCATTTCGGAGAGTATGGCCCGCGTTACTATGTCCCTTGGAGCTAACTCCTTGAGGGGATGGTATTTTTCCATGAAAGCTTTTCCGTTTTTATCTATGATAACGGCGCCCTCTCCTCTCACTGATTCGGAGATGAGAAAATTGTGGGCCTTGGGATGATAGAGGGTAGTTGGATGGAACTGTGTGAATTCCATGTTGATAAGCCTGGCGCCTGCGCGGTTGGCCATCGCGTATCCGTCCCCTGTCGCCTCGACGGGGTTGGTCGTATGAAGATAGATCTGCCCCAGTCCGCCCGAGGCGAGGACGACGATCTTTGAAAGTATTTTTATCACCTTGCCGGTTTTATTGTCGGCAGCGTAAACTCCCATAGAAGTTATAGGCTGGTATTTCCTGAATTTATCGGAAGAATGGTGGTCCAGGGTTATTATATCGATGACGGTGTGGTCTGTCAGGAATGTCAGGTTTTCGCAGTTTTCAAGCGCCTGGACTGCTTTCTCCTCGATGCTCCTTCCCGTGGAATCGAAAGCATGCAGGATCCTTCTTGAAGAATGGGCTGCTTCTTCCGTAAGGTCGAAAAGGCCGCTGCCGTCCTTGGAGAACTCGACCCCGAATTTATTGATCAGGACTTCCTCAACGGCGCTCTCGCTCTCATCTGCGACAATGCGCGCCGCGTCGGGATTGGATATTCCCGCCCCGGCGCTCATGATATCCTCGTAAAGGAGGTCCGGCGAATCGTTCTTCCCCCTGAATACTATTCCGCCCTGGGCATGATATGTATTGCTGTCTTCGGGATTTACAGCCTTATTTATAATGCAGACGGAAAACCCGTCCTTTGCGAGATAATAGGCGCTGACGCATCCTGCGATCCCGCTTCCGACGACAACAGCGTCGAATTCCATTGTTACCTCCAGAAATTACAGGCTGGATAATATGATAGGTTCGCCGTCGGTAACGGCTATAGAGTGCTCCCAGTGTACCGCGTATGATTTGTCGGCCGTGACCACTGTCCAGCCGTTCCTGAGGACATTGACTTCGTAGCCGCCGAGAGTGATCATGGGTTCGATGGCAAGCACCATCCCCTTTTTTAATCTCGGGCCTTTCCTCTTGGGGTCGTAATAATTAAGGACAGGCGGATCTTCATGGAGGGCTTTTCCTACTCCATGCCCGCAGTAATCCCTGATTATTCCGTATCCCTTGGGGTTGAGATAGAATGATATGGCCTTTCCTATCTCGTTCAAATAATTGCCCTCGCGAGCCGCATCTATTCCGAGCATCAGGGCCTGTTTTGTGTCTTCGACAAGTTTTTTATATTCAGGCTTAACGTTTCCAACCATATAAGTATGGGTCGCATCCCCGTAAAAACCGGAAAGGATCGTCCCCACGTCAATGCTCACGATATCGCCGTCTTTTAAAACATAATCGCCGGGTATCCCATGTATAACCTGTTCGTTGACGGAAATGCATGTAGCCGCGGGATATGCCGGATAACTTGAAGAGAGCCTGTAGCCTTTGAAGGATGCCGTAGCTCCCTTCGTGAATATGAAATCCTCGGAAATTTTATCTATTTCACCGGTGCTGACTCCCGGGCGGACGCTTTTCTTCAAAAGCTCGAAAAGTTCTGCAATGATCCGGTTACTTTTCCTGATGTATTCAATTTCAAAACTGTTTTTTAAAAGAATCATCTTTTTATTTTGCCGGTGCTTCTTTAGATTTCAAGTCCGTCAGTTTTTTCTTTTCTTCTTCGAAGTACTGATCGAAGTTAACGGACGGGCCAGCCGAATAAGCGTCTTCTATGATCTTATCCACTTCCTTTTTCTGGCCGGCGGTAATGATCATATTGCCTTTTACGACTACTCCAGGTTCCATTGAAATCATGGGAGCCATAATATTTCCAAGAACTCTTCCGGTGGAAAGAAGCCTGACTTCCTCGATTGCTTCAATATCGCCAAGAACGATCCCGGCTATCGACACCTTTTTAGCCCGGATGATCTCGGTTTTAACTTTTCCGGTCTCACCTACATACAGGTGTTCTTCGCTCTTGATCTCCCCCTCGAACTTTCCATCGATCTGGAACGACCCGTGTACATAAAATTTTCCCTGGAATATCGAACCTTCCCCTATTAGTGTATTAAGAGGACCCTCAATTTTTGGCGGCATGAAAAACCTCCTTACTCAATTAGAACTTCCATGCTGATATCGGGTAATATAGGAATAATTATAACACTAATTTTAATTATAGTTAATTATTTACCTTTTTAACTGAAATCCGAAAATCCGGGGAAATACTTCTCCGCGGTTTGGACATCGATGCCGTATTTTCCGATGCTCTCGGATTTTTCATCTCCATGAAAGTCGCTGCCCGAGGTCAGTATCAGTTTTTCGGAGTACTTTTCCTTTATCTTCCGGGAAAGGGAGTTGTTTATCTTAGGATGGGAGAATTCGATCCCTTCGAGCCCGGCATCTATCATTTTGTCTATATACTGAGAGTTTTCGGGTTTGTTTAAAAAAAACGGGTGCGCTACTACTGCCCTGCCTCCGTTCTCACGGATGCTCGATATCAGGTCGTATGTTTTTATTTCCCTTCTGGGGATATAGCAGGAGCAGTCCCTTCCAAGGTATTTTTCGAAGGCCTCGCGGTTGTTCGAAGTATATCCGAGCCTGGTCATTTCCCTGGCTATATGCATCCTTCCTATCGGAGCGCCCGAATTCTTTATCAGATCGTCAAGTTTGATGTCTATTCCGCATTTTTTAAGGCATGCCTCGATCCTGTAGGCCCGTTTTACCCTTGATTTTATATACTCATCCAGCAGCCCGGACATCTTTTTATACGAGTGACCCCTGAAGTATCCAAGGATATGGACTTCGCCGGGGCTTTCAAGGTAAGTCGAGAATTCGCAGCCGGCGATAAAAAAAAGCGGGAGCTGTTTAGTCCTGATAATTTCTTCCGCAAGAGCTATGCCGTCGAAGCAGTCGTGATCGGTCAGGGCGAATCCGGCCAGGCCTTTTTCAATGACTATTTCTATGATTTTATCCGGGCTGAAAATCCCGTCAGAGCGGTTAGAATGGACGTGCAGGTCTACAGTTTTCAAGCGGGACTCCTCAGAGCTTATTTTACTTGTATGATCAAGATTAATCAAGGAAATTGGGATTGTCGAATGACGATTTATTGAAAGTTTGACCGCTGTGTTATAAAATTATAGGTTGAATTGCCTGAAGGCGTTGACGACAGGAGCATTTGATGGAAAGGATTTACGATTTTATTAGCATAGAGAAGAAGTGGAGGGATTACTGGGAAAGTTCGAAAACATTTAAAGTAAAAGAGGACCCGGCTTTTCCCGAGGATAAGCGCATATATGTCCTGGACATGTTCCCTTACCCTTCCGGCTCGGGCCTGCATGTCGGCCATCCCGAAGGCTATACCGCGACTGATATTTACTCACGCTATAAGAAATTAAAAGGCTTCAACGTCCTTCACCCTATGGGTTTCGACTCCTTCGGGCTTCCTGCTGAAAACTACGCTATTCAGACAGGAACCCACCCGTCGGTTACCACTTACGCTAACATCGACCGTTTCAGGGACCAGATAAAATCCTTAGGTTTCTGCTACGACTGGGACCGCGAGGTTTCGACCAGCGATCCCGAATATTACAAATGGACCCAGTGGATCTTCATACAGTTATTTAAAAAGGGCCTGGCATACGAATCCGAGATGCCGATCAACTGGTGCCCCAACTGCCAGACGGGGCTTGCAAACGAGGAAGTCAAGGACGGCCGCTGCGACAGGTGCGGCACGCTGATCGAAAGAAGAAGGATCAGGCAATGGGTCCTCAAGATCACGGCTTACGCCGACAGGCTTCTCGAAGACCTTAAGCTCCTGGACTGGCCCGATCCTATAAAACTCCAGCAGGAAAACTGGATAGGGAAGAGCGAGGGAGCCGAAGTCGATTTTGCCATCGACGGGGGCGGGGGGCTCGTTAGGATATTCACGACGAGGCCCGACACGCTTTTCGGGGCTACATACATGGTGCTTGCGCCTGAACATCCGCTCGTCGAAAAGATCACCATGCCCGGCATGGCGGACGAAGTGGAAAAGTATATTGAGAAAACAGTTTCGAAATCCGAATTGCAGAGGACGGAACTCAACAAGGAAAAAACAGGCGTCTTTACCGGAGCATACGCCGTCAATCCTGTTAACGGCGCAAAGATACCTATATGGATTGCGGATTACGTCCTCTGGGGATACGGAACGGGCGCCATAATGGCAGTTCCCGCGCATGACGAGCGCGATTTCGAGTTCGCAAAAAAACATAACCTCGATATCATACAGGTTGTAAGCCGCGACGGCAGCATCTACGAGATAAAGGAAGCAGAAACCTTCGACGGCATAGCCGTGAATTCGGGGCAGTGGAACGGCATGAAAACCCTGGATTTCAAAAAGAAAATAACGGAATGGCTTGAAAAGAAAAAACTCGGCCAGCTGAAAATCAATTACAAGCTCAGGGACTGGATATTTTCCCGCCAGAGGTACTGGGGAGAGCCCATACCCATAGTCCACTGCGATAAAGACGGCATAGTGCCTCTCGGCGAGAAGGACCTGCCGCTTCTCCTTCCCGATGTGAAGAGCTACAAGCCCACGGGGACCGGGGAATCCCCGCTTGCTTCTATAAAGGAATGGGTGAACACAACATGCCCCAAATGCGGCGGGCCGGCCAGGCGCGAGACCAATACGATGCCCCAGTGGGCCGGAAGCTGCTGGTACTACATGAGGTTTACGGATCCGCATAATGACAGCGCCCCAGCATCGGAAGCAAAAATTAAATACTGGCTTCCGGTCGACCTCTATGTCGGGGGAGCCGAACATGCCGTCCTTCACCTGCTGTACGCCAGGTTCTGGCACAAGGTGCTTTTCGATATCGGTGTTGTCAATTCGCCTGAGCCGTTTCAGGCGCTCCGGAACCAGGGGATGATTCTCGGAGAGAATAACGAGAAAATGTCGAAGTCCCGCGGAAACGTCGTCAATCCCGACGACGTCGTGGACGAGTACGGGGCCGATACGCTCAGGATCTATGAAATGTTCCTGGGGCCCCTCGCGGCAGACAAGCCATGGAACACGAAGAGCATAATTGGAATCAAGCGCTTCCTCGACAAGGTGTGGAGGCTCTATGACAGGATCGCTGCCGGGGGTTCGAGGCCCGTGCCGGAAGAATTGGACCGGCTGAGGCATAAAACAATTAAAATAGTCACGGAAAAGATAGAGACGCTCGATTTCAACACCGCTGTCAGCCAGCTGATGATCTTCACCAACGCCCTCCAGAAGGAAGAAGCTATCGACAGGGGGCTCCTGCGCGACCTTGCCGTGATCCTGCACCCCTTCGCTCCCTTTGTGACGGAGGAGCTTTGGGAAACCCTCGGTGAAAAACCTTCCATCATAGCGGCTAGATGGCCCGGATTCGACCTCTCCATGATCACTGAAGACGTCATTCATGTCCCGATACAGGAGAACGGAAAACTCCGCGATACCATCGATATGCCCAGGGACGTGACAAAGGAACGGATGGAAGAATTGGCTATGGAAAGCAAAAAAATATCGGCGATCCTCGAAGGAAAGGAGATCGTAAAGATCATTACAGTCCCCGGAAAAGTTGTTAATATTGTTACTAGGATTGTTGAAATTTGACAACGGCCGCCCCAAAATGTTAAGATACTTCTTAATGTTAAAAAACCATAATTAAAATTTTTAGTCTGGGGTGTCTGATATGAATTACAATGAGAATTCTGTCCAGCTGTCCAGCCTCATGAAAAATACTGCACCGCAGTATGTAATGTCCGAAGTTAAGAAAATCTTCCAGTACTCCTACCCGGGTCACCTGTTTTCAAGAGTTATGTCTAACTTCAAAACGGTCGTCAACCTTTTCGACGGCAAATTCAAGGGATACTTAGCCTGCAACACCGAGTACCATAATCTCGGGCATACACTCGATGCGCTTTTAGCGTCAGCCCGCCTGATCGACGGTCATAACCTTTCTGCCGGGAAAATGGATCCGGACCTTGCCGTGGACCTCCTTCTCGCAGCCCTTTTCCATGACTCCGGGTATATCCAGGAAGAGTGGGACAAGACAGGCACGGGGGCTAAATATACCAAGACCCATGTCGAAAGGTCGATAGATTTTATCAGGAAAAACGTTTCAAGGCTCCAGATGAGCGAGAACGAAGAAATCACTATTTCCAATATAATAGCATGCACAGGCATGCAGCTGCACCTCGATGACATAGTATTTTCCTCGAAAGAGGAACAGATAGCGGGAGCCATCCTCGGGACGGCTGACCTTTTAGGACAGATGTCCGACAGGTGCTACCTTGAAAAGCTGCTGTTCCTCTACAGCGAGTTCAGGGAAGCGGGGATACCGGGATATGAAACGGAATATGACATTATCAGGAAAACAGCCGACTTTTATGCCGGGACAACGAACAGGCTTAATAAAGACTTATTGGGCGTGTCGGTTTACGCTAAGGCCTATTTCTACGGGAGATACGGCGTCGACAGGAACCTCTACATCGAAGCCATTGAACGCCACATGAATTACATCCAGAAAATAATAAACGACAGCACTACGAATTTCAGGACAAAGCTGAAGAGAAACAAGAGCTCTTACATCGCGCCCTCGGCGGCGGCCATTAGCTGATGGTTCTGCTGCTGATACCTCTCGGTTTAGCCGTCGGCACGATCGGAACTATCATCGGCGCTGGCGGCGGTTTCATACTCGTTCCCGTCCTCATACTGCTCTATCCCGATAAAAGCCCCCAGGCAATAACGGGCATATCGCTGGCAGTCGTTTTTTTTAACGCGCTGTCGGGCTCCGTCGCCTATGCCCGCGATAAACGCATAGACTATAAATCAGGGCTTATTTTCGCCGCCGCCACGGTCCCGGGCTCCATCATAGGAGCCTTTATAATCGGCTATATCCCGCGTATGCTCTTCGACGGATCCTTCGGTATAATACTTACGGCCCTCTCGATTTACCTGTTCATAAAGCCTGAAAAAACAGCCGGGTCAGGCGGCGCGGTCCTGCCGGGCCCCATGACGGCAGCGAGAAGAATGACCGACTCGGCGGGAAATTCGTATGTTTATACATTCGGCATGTTAAAGGGGATCATAATAAGCGTTTTTACAGGGTTTATTTCAAGCCTTCTCGGAATAGGGGGAGGAATAATACATGTCCCCGCGATGGTCCATCTTCTTAATTTTCCCGTGCATATTGCCACGGCCACGTCCCACTTCGTGCTCGGGATAATGTCGTTTTCGGGTTCGGTTGTCCACCTTTTCGACGGCAGCATCCAGGCAAACCTGATCGAGATAGCTTTGCTTGCTATCGGTGTCCTGATCGGAGCCCAGGCAGGGGCGGCCCTTTCGAAGCGCTTTCACGGCGTATGGATAATAAGGGGACTTGCCTGCGGTCTGGCGGCTGCCGGCTTAAGAATCTTCATCATGGCTTTCTGGAAGTGAATATAAATATCCGGCGATAAATACCAGGGGGGAGTTGTAATTGATAGCCGGTTCGTTGCACGATGCGTTCCGGGTTTCGTCCGCGTAGCTCTTCGGGCCCAGATCCCCGTTATATGTGCCGACCTGGACCCTGTTATTGGGGCCTCCTACCAGGAGTCCGGGAACGGGAATGTTTTTGGAAACTGCCAGGCGGTGGTGGGGGTGTTTTACATAATCCGTGCCGATGCAGGTAACATATGACTTGCCCATGGGATTTACTCCCAGGGTATAATCGAGCTGGTGTTTTAGATTATCAATAATGTCTTTTACCTCCGTAAATTCCGAGGCTAAAACCAGGGCCATGCCATAAGAAAGGGCCGTTTTTATAGAAGGCCATTCGTATTCCTCCCATACCAGGGCGGTGCGGTATCCGTTAGCCGATATCCTGGAGGAAATTTTTTCGGCTGTGGCGGAAATCCCGTATATCCAGTTTTTACTTAAATCTTCGGGTACACCGGGACAATGGAGCAGCGCATAAACAGCGGGGAGCGAGACATTGTTCCAGTCGACTATGGGATAGAGCGGCCCTTTCCATGTCTTCAGAAACATATCGAGATATTGACGGACGTTTGTCAATCTGTAAAGCTGTGCATAAGCCCAGCAGAGTCCTTCAGCGACATTTCTGATCTTATATGTTCCTGTCATGCCGTTCGTAGGCTCGAGGAGCGTTCCGTCCGTCCGGATAAGGAAATCCCCGGCCAGTAAGGAAGCCTTTTTCAGCTCCATGGCGTAATCCGGATCATAGGGTCTGAAAACCCCCGCGGCGAAGGCGAGAGCCCCGGCAAAATACGCCGTATCCGCCGTTCCCTTGCTGTAATGAAAAC
Organism: uncultured Brevinematales bacterium; assembly: GCA_964533855.1. Lineage (GTDB taxonomy): Bacteria > Spirochaetota > Brevinematia > Brevinematales > JAOACQ01 > CAVYGN01. The sequence goes on along the minus strand of CAZHNM010000004.1, from coordinate 41,893 downwards.
GCGCCGACAGATCGTCCTCGGGAGCCGTATCGATCGGCGAGAAGCAAAGGGTGTTCACCTTGTGGTAAACTCCTCCGTCAGATTTATCCTGCATTTTAAGCATCCAGTCGAGTTCATACTTTATTTCGGAGAGAATATCGGGCAGAGCCGCGGCGCGTTCGGACAGCGGTATGTCGAGGGAGAATTTTTCAAATGATCCGGGGTTTATATTATACATCATTAGAATCTCATAAACCGATATGGCGGCCGTGGCCATATATTTCCCGTAATCCCCCGCGTCATGCCAGCCGCCCGCGGTGTCGGTATACCCGGTCCCCTGCGGCAGGCCGTCGGAGAAGCTGTCATTCAAATGACAGGCCGCATGCTTAACCCCTGAAACGGGATCGTTTATTTCCATCCCGCATCTCTGAAGGAAGTAAGACCTCATGGAGGTGTACAGGATGTCATGGTATTTATTGTCCGATATTTCGAAGGGATGCGACTTTTTACCGCCGGAGGCAATTGTATATCTCCCCGGTTCCCTGAGGCCTGAAAAATCCCCTCTGGAAACCATGTCGCCGCTGTCTTTATCGGGAACGGCGTCTTCGAGGTCGCCCCTGAAAACCTGTTTCCCTTCCCGGTCAAGGATATGGAATGAAGATCCGGATTCTTTACCCCCGGGGAGATATGAATAAATAAAAACCTTTTTTTCACCAGGGGTGTATCCCGCCTGGTTTAACTTTATCGGCCCGGTCATCTTTAACCTTCCTTTAACTAATATTCTATAATAAAATTATCCGCCAGTCACATATTTTCAATCTATTTTGACTATTTGCCGCCGGGCCAATAAAATTTATACCGCATATCCAGGAGGAATTATGAGCAAGGTATATGTTTACGGTATGGTAACCCCAAGTATCGTCTACAAGCTGCGTGATGATTTTTCGTATCCGGAGAAGAACAAGTTCGCGGAAATAAAAACAACATATCCGTCGATCGGCGGGGAAGCCGCCAATTCCGCCATTATGCTGTCGAAGTTTGGCGTAAAGGCTAAACTCGACGGCAACTACCTCAAACCCTGTCATGCCGCCAGGGTTATCAGGACCATGAAGGGTTTTAATGTCGATGTTTCCCGCCTTAGAATAAAAGAAAATTGCGGAACGGAGGAATTCGTCGTCACCGACAAAGATTCCAGGACTGTTTTCGGGAACTACGCGTCTTTCGCCGAAGGGGACAGGCAGTGGAACGATCCGGACGAAGGAGACATACGCCGGTCGGATTACATAGCCATAGACCCGTTTTTCAAGAAAGAATCAAGGGCGGCGGCCGAAATCTGCGTAAAATATAACAAGCCCTATGTTTGCCTTGACTGCCGGCATGACGATTATATTACGAAAAACGCCGCGGCCATGATAATAACGTACGAGGTATGGGATAAAGAATACAAGGGCGCTGACCTCGGCGAGCTTTTCAAAAAATACATTGAGAATAGCAAAGGTCTCATGATTTTCACCTTCGGGAGCCGCGACCTGTGGTATGCGCGGCCGGGGGAAAAAGTCAGGAAATTCAAACCCTTCAATATAAAGCCGGTCGATACGGCGGGGGCGGGGGACAGCTTCAGGGCGGGTATAATTTACGGCCTTATGCAGGGATGGGAAGACGCGCGCACTATAGAGTTCGCGTCCGCGGTTGCCGCCTGCGTATGCATGACTATTCCCCATGCGCTCGGCGCGCCGGGGCTTAAAGGAGTTTTAGATTTTATAGATCAGAATAAAAAATCTTAAGGCTTTAAGCTTCAAGCCTTCTGAAAATCTCCGATCAGCCTTCTGAGTAAGGGAATCTTCAGGCTTATGGCGCTTTCGGGGCAGAGCTCCTGGCAGCAGTAGCAGCGGATGCACCTTTCGTATTTATATGAGGGCGGCCTGTCCTTTTTGCCGTCATGCCAGTCAACGGCCTTGGGGCTCACGGGGCAGACCCTGACACATGTTCCGCACTTCGTGCATTTATCGTGATTTATAAAAGGCCTGGGTACGAGCAGGTTTTTCATGAAATTCGCCATCCCGCCGGGTACAAAAGGCCTGAGAGGTTTCCTGTCAACCACGAAAGAAATATCTTTAAAAGAATTCAAAGGGTCGCCGAGATATTCTATCTGAGACGCGTCGCAGGTGCCCAGGCCCGCTTCCATTCCTATCTTTATCGTAGGAACAAGGGCCGGGTCAAGGCCTATCATACTGCAAACCGTGGCATCGAGAGCTACAGGATCTTCGGAGAGGATTATAACATTCATGCTCTTGGGCGTTCCTCCCCTGGGGCCGTTGCCTTCCATGGCTTTTATCCCGTCGAGTATATAAAGCCTGGGCCTGATGAACATATTGAGGTCGACAAGCATTTTCGCGAAGTCGACCGAGGAAGGGGTCTTGACGTGGAACTCGCCCTTCCGCAGAGCCGGGACATATCCGAACTGGTTCTTGATGCAGCATGTCATTTTCTGGAATCCATGTGTCTTGAGCTTGGGAAGGCTTATAACGCCGTCGCAATCGAGGGCGCCGTTGGCGATAAAGAGCTTTTTATTCTGCAATGCTTTTTCGAAAACGACGTTCCTGCCGTTCTTGAAATCGGCCAGGGGTATTTTCAATTCTTCCGCTGCGGCGCCGACGCCTGAAACTTTTGCCACTGTTTCGGGAGTCTGGAAAGCGGGGGAATCCCCGTAAGACAGGTCGGCTCCCGCGGCCTGGAAAACTTCGCCGACTGCCTTGAAAACGGCGGGGTGGGTCGTGCAGCATTTTTCGGGAGTTTCGGCGGCCAGGAAATTCGGCTTAAGGAGTATCTTTTCACTCTTATTAACGAACTTCGTCGCGCCACCGAGGAGGTCCATCCCGCGCTTAACAGCCGTTAGAACCTCTTTATAATCGTAACTTTCACAGCGGACTATGGCAACCTTAGACATATATGACTCCTGTATACCGTCCTGGAATTTATATAATAACAGGGCCGGATCGAAATTTCCAATTTCCGCATGATGCAATATTTGATAGATAGGAGATAATGTTTTATAATCTTGTCATGCTAATTAGCGCGTGGAGAGATGCCTGAGCGGTCGAAAGGGGCACCCTGCTAAGGTGTTGTACCCCATAAGGGTACCGGGGGTTCGAATCCCCCTCTCTCCGAAGTTTACCCCCATCTCATTCTCTTAATTTTATACCCGGTATAGCGTTTCGACTTACCCATTCGATTCCTTCGATTGAAACTATTTTGCCGCTAATTTGATACGACCTGCTTCTTAATATTGAAGACCAGGAATTTCTCAAGCAGGAATATAATGCTTTTATTAATGATCCCGATGGTCGGATCAATATGATTGATGACATTTGCGAACTTCCCAGCAATGAAAAAATCAGTTTGCGGTATCAGAATGGAAAATGGCCAATGAAATCAGTTGGTGACTTATTGGCCAACTGTCAGGTGAATACTAAACCTGTTCAGACTATCCTAATAGAGAATGTCCTGAATGTGGCCATAAGCCCCTTGAAATAACAGAATGTGTATCAGCAAATCAATTGACAGTTCTTTGCCCTCATTGCGGCAGCTTATATTTCATAAGAGAAAAATAAGCATTAACGCCTTCTTATCTGAAATTTGCATCTTAAAAGTAATAAAACTACTTATAAGGTTGAAATGAAATCGATTGATTGTTTTTATAGGGGAGTTAATTTTGAAAGGCATTTTAAAAGCAGCTATTATTCTAATTTCTTTTTCAATCGTTTTATTGCTTACAGGATGTGATGATACAGGCAAATTCCTTGATAAAATGAATCTCAGCAATGAACAAATAACCAAAATCAGGCCAATAATAGAGGATTATCTTAAAAATCAGGATAAAATCTTTGAAGTAATACAAAAGTATAAGAAACCATCAGGTTTCAATGATAGAGATGAAATGAAAGAGCAAAGAGAAGAAATTGAAGGGTATTTTGAAGGAAATGATAACATCGCCACCGAACAAGTAAAACCTCTTGTAACTCAAGAACAGTTAAGCGAATTTACGATCATAGCCAAAGAATACAGGCAAGAGAAATTTAAAGAAATGTTTGGTGGAGAAACAGACGGCGGTGGTCCGAGAGGAAAGGGCCATAAAAGTGCTGCAGGGCAATCCCAGGAACAATAATTGAAAATACTTTATATTTCAAAACCCCAATAACCCTATACTGAAGGCCCTGTCTTCTTTAAAGGCAGGGTCTTTAAATTTAAAAACACTAAGGAGGTTTTTATGCCGGTAATCAATGTTGAAATGGCCCATCAAACAAAAGAAAAAAAGAAAGAGATAATCGAGAAGCTGACAAAAACAATGTCCGAAATAACTAATATTCCAGCCCCGGCTTTTAAAATACTAATTAATGAGTATGATACTGAAAGCATAAAATATAGGGAATGGCGGTGCAATAACCAATCGACTGATCGCGAATAAGTTAATCCTATTCTGATACACAATTTGCCCTGCATTTTGGAGATCGAGTGCCTGTATGATTAAAACCCATTTACACAGAATTTCTTACATCCCCATCGACGGGACTTTATAATGTTGAGAATCTTCACATAACGTTCAAAATTCTTTCACAATCCAATGTTATACTTTAATATACAGGAATGGAAATATCATATACCTGTTTGAATATTGTTGGAGAGTTTGATAAAATAATATAATTATCGAGGCGAAAATGAGCATATCAAAGAATAAGATTCTCATAGCCGATGATGAGCAGAGAATGCTCAGGCTGATATGCGATTATCTCAGAAAGGATGGATTTTTTCCTATTCCGGCAGAGAATGGAAAGATTGCCCTGAACCTGTATCTGGAAAACACGGATATTGACCTTGTCATACTGGATGTTATGATGCCGGAAATGGACGGCTGGTCCGTCTGCCGCGAGATCAGGAAATTAACGAAGGTTCCGATTATTATGCTGACAGCCAGGAGTGAGGAAGCTGACGAATTATTCGGATTTGAACTTGGGGCGGATGAATATATAAAAAAACCGTTCAGCCCTGGCGTGCTGGTAGCCCGTGTTAAGGCATTGCTGCGCAGAGCATCAATGGATGAGTCGGGAAAAATTCTGGAATACGGCGGACTTATACTCGATCCTGAAAGGCATTCGATTTCAGAAGACGGGAAAACACTTGAACTCTCCCCGAAAGAATATGATTTACTGTTCTATCTGGTAAAGAATGCGGGAGCGGCTTTAAGCAGGACACGAATCTTATATTCCGTTTGGGGTAATGATTATTACGGCGATGGAAGGACAGTCGACACCCATATAAAATGCCTCCGGAAAAAACTTAAACAAAACTCCGATAAAATTAAAACGATCCGAGGATTTGGATACCGTTTTCAGGATAAAGCATGAAAATCAGGAACAAGCTGTTCATTGGGATTTCTATACTTGTCCTGCTTTTCATATCTTTGGCTGTGTTCTTTAATCAAACCTTTTTATTATCATTCTATATCCGTGAAACACAAACGAAACTCATCATTGACGCTAAAAGCATTGATTCCCGTTACAATGGAAATATCAAGGAGGCAATTCCTGATTTACGAAAAATGGAATGGAATTCCGGAATCCATATAATAATTTTTGATAGACAGCTTGAATTAAAATATATGTCGCAATTCCAGGATCATAATTTAAATCCGGAACCTGAACAGAGTTTAAGGAACAGTATGCCATTCCCTCCGCTTAGGATGGAATTTTTAACTCAATTGAGAAATTTTTTAAATCAATTAAGGGATAATGAAAAGGGACATTATGCGTTCCAGAATAATCCAGAGACTGATAAGCTGATTTCCTTTATTAATTGCGGATATATATTAAACAACGGAGATATACTCGTTTTAAACCGGCCTCTTGCGGAGTTAAAAGAAAGCGCCGGGGTGGCGAACCGTTTTTTAATGCTTTCAGGATTTATTATATGTCTGATCGGAATTATTGTCGTATATGTAGTGTCCAGAAGGCTCACCAGGCCGATTATTGAACTGCGGGATATGGCCCATGACATGGCAGGGTTGAATTTCAGCCATAAGTTCATTGCCCATTCAAACGATGAAATAGCCGAACTTGGTATAAGCATCAATTCATTGTCAAGACAGCTTGATATGTCTATTAATGAACTGAATCATACCAACCAGAAACTCCGCGAGGATATTGACAGGGAAAAAAAGCTTGAGGAAATGAGGAGGGATTTTGTTTCAAGCGTATCTCATGAGTTAAAAACCCCCATCGCCTTAATAATGGGATACGCGGAGGGTTTGAAAGACGGAGTTGCAAAGAGAAAAGACCGCGATTATTATTGCAATGTAATGATGGATGAATCTAAAAAACTTGACCTTCTTCTCAAGGATTTGCTCGACCTCTCCCAGTTCGATTCAGGCGTTTTCCGGTTATCGATAAAACAATTCGACCTTAAGGAAAAGATTGAAGAAATTCTTCAAAAATATACCCCGCTTATAAACGATAAAAAAATCAAATTGACGCTTGCTGCTCAATCCACTGTGGTAAATGCGGATCCTTCGAGGATAGAACAGGTCATTGTTAATTACCTGAATAATGCAATAGATCATTGTGAAGGTGAGAGAAGGATCCATATACGGATTGAAAAATCCGGAGATTTCGCCGAATTCGCCCTGTTTAATTCCGGAAAACCTGTCCCGGAAGAAGCCCTGGAGAAGATCTGGCTGCGATTTTATAAAACGGATTCATCCCGAAACCGATCATTCGGCGGTACCGGGCTTGGCCTTGCTATCGTCCGGGCTATCCTTGAGCTTCACGATGCCCCTTTCGGAGCCCGGAACCTTCCTGGTGGTGTAGAGTTTTATTTCAGGCTGAGAATCTAATAGTTTCACATTCAATTCACTAATCGCTCACGTCAAAGACACAAGGATAAGTCATAATACAAGTATGAAAAAAGTAATATTCATACTCATTATCTTTATAAATTTTCTATTCGAATTATTAATAACATCTGTATTCTTTCTTGCCGGCTCATGTTCTGGAATGCCCGAGAAAGAGCCTTATATCTATACATGGATATTTTTGGAGGGGGATGTAACTGATTCGATACTTATATATGGTACTTGCGCTCATTCAGACAAATTTCCCTATGTTTATGAGAAGGATATGGACTGCCTTGCGCTAATTTTAGAAGTCCAGCTTGCTGAAGATGACTGGTAGGCAGGAAGTTACAGATAACATCAAGGCAAATATAGAATGCAGATTCAGGAGCAGATTTATGACTTAGGAGTAAACTTGATAACAGTGTTTCCTGAAGCCTTCTGGAAGAGAATTACAAAAAAAACATTTTTTAAAACAGAGGAGTTTTTATGATAAATTTCAGGTATTTTATCACATTTTTATTTATTCCAGCGTTCTTGTTTTCATATCAGATAAAAGGCAGGGTATATAGAAGTGATAACCGTGAGGGAATAGCGGGGGCTATAATAATTTTAAAAACAGGTACAAACATATTATTAAATTCACTAAGCGATAGCGATGGTTCTTACGACTTGAAGAACCTTGAAAAAGGGATCTATTCATTAGAAATAAAAGCTGCTGGTTTTTATTCGGAAACCAGACCTCTTTATGCAGACAGAGATATTGTGATAAATTTATTCCTGGTTCCAAATGATCTCTCGCTTGGAGAAGTAGATGTAAAAGGCCAGAAAATGGAAGGAGTGGTATCGGGAAACACTATCGATAAAAATATGCGCCAAAAAGCTTCGGTTTCCAGCACTTCAGATCCGCTTTCTGTAATAACTGTAATGCCAGGGATTGAAACTCTTAACAACCCCGGTTCTGAAGACACAACTAAATTTTCAGTAAGAGGCGGTAACGGTAACGAGAATATCGCAATGCTTGACGAAGCGTTAATTAAATATCCTTATCATCATTATATGAACGATTCAGTGTTTATTGATGATGTGGTAAATACTTTATCGATTTATAAAGGTGTTGTCCCGGCTGAATATGGACAGGAAATGTCTTCTTTATTGCAGGTTAATTCTGACGACGGTGCGCCCGGCTTTCATGGAAAAGTCGATTTAGGCCTTTTGAACAGTTCCATATCGCTGAATGGAGCCACTGCGGATCAAAAACTGAGCTGGATAGGAGGAATCAGAAGAACTCAATGGGATTTGATTCTTCCTTTATTTTCCCAGGCCGGAAACTCAAGCATACAGATCCCCTATTATCTGGACTCGCATGGAAGGATATTATATAAGACACCGGATGATATTTTGTCATTTGTCTGGCTTTATTCTGGCGAACCATCCTCTTTCTCTAATCTCTCCGGCCAGGGCGGTAATAATAACAGTTCCGGAGTCATGGATTATTATGAAACAGTATTGAATCTGGATTGGAAACATATTTTCAATAAAGAATTTTTCATGGAACAATCGATTGGAACGACCTGGGCTTACCAGTTGCAGAATATTCAATCGCCAAACTCCACAAATTACTCTGAAAATGATGAATTTGGGTTACGATACAAATTAGCGGTAGACTATTCTCCATCCGATCTGATTAATTTCAAAATCGGCACTGAAATTCAATATTACCCTAAGGAGTATATAACAAATTATCTTTATGCCAGTTACACCAATCAAATTAATGGTCAGCAGGAATGGAGTAATTTTTCCCAAAACGGTTATTCCGGAGAGTTAGGCGTATATTCCGTATTTATTGATAATGAAACTTCAATTTTTGATAGCGGGTTTTATATTCTAGATGGATTGAGATTGAATTACGCTGATTATATCGGGAAATATTCCTTTGACCCCAGGGGAACTCTGGGATATAAATTGACAGAAAATGACAAGGTATATATTTCCGCCGGATATTTATCTGAATTCCCAACTGATCCGGGAACGATAGAATACCTGGATACTAATGCCAATCTGGAAATCCCGGGATGCTGGCATTATGTAATCGGAACCGAGTTAAATTTTCTCGGTTCTATTGACATGACGCTTGAAGGGTATTATAAAGAATACAATTACTATATCAATTACGAATCCAATGCTGTCGTTAGTTATAATAGTTCAGGGCAGGACAAGCATGTATATGGAATCGATTTCCTGCTTGAAAAAAAACCTGACTCTTTCCCGGTTTACGGCTGGATCAGTATCAGCGGGTTCCTTTCTTCCAGTTACCGTTATGTAGGGATTGATCCGAATATGCCCTATGGTACAGCCGGAGGAGGTTTCGGCGGGATGGGTTCGCTTACCGTTGCCGGGCAATCCGCCCAGCCGCCGGTCGATCAATGGTATAATGACGATGCGTCGATGCCTTACAGGTTAGATATAACGGCTATCTGGGACATAAATAAAAACTGGACGCTGACAGCCGAGTTCGATTATCAGGCGGGTTCATACTATACACCGGTTACCAATGCCGAAAAGATCGGATCATATTATGAACCGCTTTATGGGACTTATAATTCCGCAAGATATCCGGACCAGCAATCACTTAACATTAAAGCGGAATACAGGACGATTTTGTTTGAGCTTCCTTTCGGGATTTATGCTGAATGTTATAACATCTATAATTACCGTGCTATTGCCGGGTATTCTTATTCGGCGGATTATTCATCTGAAACACCTATCTATTCCGCATTAGGCATTTACGGAACTTGCGGCTTATGGATGAAATGGTAAATATTTCAAATATGTTTATAAAATGTTAGGAGGAAAAAATGTTCGCCGGAAAGACTTTATGGGATTTTTTACAAATGGGTTTATACACCATGACGGTACTTTTAATTTGTTCGATAGTTTCACTTACTTTCATATTGGAAAGGGCTTACAATATCAGGAGCAAAAACAGGGTAAAAAGGCCTGGTTTTATGTTAAAAATAAAGAGCTATATTGATAACAACAGTCTGCAGGGCGCTGTAACTTATGCCGGTTCGATAATATCGCCTCTGGCAAGGATTGTACAGGCCGGGCTTCTTCTTATGGGGAAGAATGAAGAAAAAATTACGAACGCGATGGAAAGGCAGATAAGCATTGAGGTTAAGGATCTTGAAAAATATACCGGCATTATAGGGTCGATTGGAAGCACTGTCGTTTATATCGGACTTTTCGGGACGGTCCTTGGAATTATTAAAGCCTTCCAGGATATAGCTTCAGCAGCCGGCAGCGGCACCGGCATAACAGGTGTTGTGGCAGGAATAGCTGAAGCTCTTATTACAACAGCATCAGGAATAGCTGTGGCTGTCCCGACAGTTATAGCATATAACACGATAATGAACAAAATAGACGCTATGTCAACCGATATGGAGATCTGCGCATCGGAAACGCTTGATTTGTTAAGGAAATAAATTATGTTAAAAAAGAGATCTGAAAGAAAGAAGCTGATGACCGAGATCAACATCACGCCGTTTACAGATGTTGTACTTGTGCTTTTGATCATCTTTATTATTGCAACGCCGCTGATTTACCAGGGTAAGATAAAGATCAACCTTCCTGAAACCAAGAGCACGAAGACCGAAGACAAGCCGATGAGGATGACTGTCCAGGTAAGCCAGGAAGGATCGGTTTATATCGACAATATAGAGTATAAGATTCCTGAAGAGACGGGCAAGATAAAAGAGAAGATACTTAATACGGTCGGGAACAGCGAAGATTCAGCTGTTGTAATAAACGGCGATAAAGACTGCAAATACAGCACTATAATTGGCATCATTGATGATATCAAAGAGATAGGCATCAAGAAGATACTTCTCGGAACTGAAATAAAGAGATAGACGGGGCAATAGATGAAAAAATACCGCTTCCTTGGCATTTCGCTTCTTCTGCATGCAGCTTTTTTAGCGCTGCTGCTTGTAAGGTTTAATTTAGGCTACATCAACTCGAATAATTTATCATATGTTCAGCTTGATAAATCCCGGCTTGAAATAAATCCGCCCAAGCCGTTTGTTATGAGCGACGAAGCTTCTACGAACAGGAAGCCGGTTATCAATACGAATTTCCAGGAGCTTCAAAAAGACAATGAAGGCGGCGGCTCCCAGAATAACAGCGGATACGTCCCTAGCTACCAGGTGGAGGAACTGCCCATACCCCTGTCCCCGATAAGCCCGAAATACCCGGAAGAAGCAAGAAGGACAGGCATCGAGGGGAAAGTTCTTATCCTTCTTTACATTGACGAACTTGGGATTGTGAAAAAAGTCGAAGTTCAGAAATCACCCAGTGAAATACTCTCTAAATCCGCGATTGAAGCTGTTTCTTCAGCCAGGTTTAAACCAGCGAGAATTGCAGGTATTGCCAGGGCAGTCTGCATGCTTCTTACTCTGAAATTCCATCTGGAATAGATCAAAAATCAATCCCGATATTGGAATTGATTCAGGCTGAAAAATTCATAGATTTTACTTAGTATTCACAAATCGATCACGATACTATCACAAATATGCGCTATAATTTTGTTATGAAAAAAATAACGGCAATAATTCTTATTATAATAACGGCCGTTTCTGCCGGCGGGTATATTCTTCTCAAATCAGGCAAGGCTAAAAATCCCTATGAGATTGCGGAGATCGAAAGGGGAGACCTCTCCGAAAATATTTCCTGCACGGGAAACCTCAAACTGAGGAATTCCGTGGTTGTTAATTTCAAGATATCCGGCACAGTGGCAGAGGTGATGGCCGATTTCAATCAAAAAATAAGAAAAGGACAGCCGCTGGCTTCCCTTGATAAAACCCTCCTGAAACTTGCCGTACAGACTGCGGAGGCCGGCCTTCTTTCAGCACAAAACCAGCTTGTCCAGGCTAAAAAAAACTATGATGATACGAAATTCCTTTTCGATAAAAATTTCAAATCGCAGGCAGACCTTGATACGGCAAAGATCAGCCTCGATACGGCACAGGTTAATTTGCAGACAAGCCGGATCAGCCTGGACAGCGCGAAAGCGAATCTCATGTTTGCGGTGATCTATTCGCCCATTGACGGCATCGTAATCGAAAGGAATATCGAGGCAGGACAGTCGGTGGCAAGCAGCGAGTTTAACACTGTCCTTACGACAAATTTTTTTCTCGCAAGCGACACCAGTAAAATTCAGATTTTTGCGACAGTGGATGAAAACGATATTTCAAAGATCAGAAAAGGGCAGCCTGTCATTTTTACAGTCCAGAGTTACCAGGATAAAACTTTTAAAGGCAGGGTAAGCCAGATTCGCCTGAAACCCGTTGTTTCGGATAATGTCGTTGTTTATACCATTGTTGCGGACGCTGATAATCAGGATAATTTGCTTATTCCCGGTATGACTGCAACATTGAACATTGAGACGGATAGCCGCAAGAACATCCTTATGGTTCCTAATACTGCTCTTAAGTTCCAGCCGCCTATAGAAGTATCTAGATTGCCACAAATAACAGGCGGGCGGGGAATGGCGGATCGTGATTTAATCTGGACTTATGATGAAAAAACAGGGAAAATCAGGGCTGTCTTTGTAAAAACCGGCCTGAGCGACGGCCAGATGACAGAGATCTGCTCTGGAGATTTAAAAGAAGGCATGAAAGTCATGACGGGGCTTTCAGCAGTTGCCAATAATACTAAAGTTGCATCTAAAAGCATATTGAATTCTGTCAGCGATCATGGCGGCGGTCCGGGCGGGGGTCCTCCTCCCGGAATGTAAACATGGGTATTTTCAAGCGGATAAAAGGTAAGTATGGAATTATCAGATTTTATAATTACAGCCGTTCGATCTATTTTAAAGAATAAGATGCGCAGTTTCCTCACAATGCTGGGTATAATTATCGGCATCTCATCCGTGATAGTGATGGTTGCTATCGGCGCCGGAGCGCAGTTGCAGATACAGGATCAGATTTCAAGCATGGGGGTAAACCTGATAACGGTATTTCCCGAAGCCTTCAGGAATGGCGGAGTCAACCAGGGAGGCGGATCCGGTTCGCGCCTGAAGTATAGTGATGTGAAAATATTAAAAAAGCAGGCCAGGCTTCTTTCAGGAGTATCGCCGCTTATCCGGACAGATGTCCAGGTTATCGGGGGTAAAGCCAACTGGAGCACGATAATTTACGGAGTTTCCCCGGATTATCTGGCAATTCGAAGCTTGAGCGTTTCCACTGGCGATGTGTTTTCCGATAAAGATCTGAAAGTCAACGCCAAGGTTTGCATACTCGGCGAAACCGTGGCGACTAATCTGTTCGGAAATGCAAATCCAGTCGGGAAAATAATACGGATCGGACAGGTCCCTTTCCGGGTTATCGGTGTTTTTGCAGCGAAGGGTTTTTCAGGCAGCGGCCAGGACCAGGACGACATGGTTGTCGCGCCGTATACAACGGTTCAATACCGTTTGAGCCGCTTCCCTTTTCTCCAGATGATACTTTGTTCGAGCATATCAGGCAATAAGATGGAAGCTGCACAGTCTGAAATAAGGTCTATCCTCCGTGAATCGCTTAAGATTCCCCAAAGTTCCGTTGAAAGTTTCACGATACGCAGTCAAACAGATATCATATCCATGGCCACCAGTACTACAAGGATTCTAACGGCTTTTCTTGCATCCATTTCCGGGATTTCATTGCTTGTAGGCGGAATAGGCATCATGAATATAATGCTGGTATCAGTAACGGAACGAACAAGAGAAATCGGGATAAGGCTGGCTGTCGGTGCCAGGAAAAAAGATATCCTCATTCAGTTTCTTGTAGAAGCAGTGGCACTTTGCCTGACAGGCGGCATTATCGGCATCGGCCTGGGTATAATAATTGCATTGGCGGTACGGGCATATACAGGATGGAATGTTGTCTTTCAGGCACATACAGTTATTCTGTCTTTCGTATTTTCATTCTTCGTGGGTATCTTTTTCGGCTTTTATCCAGCCAGGCGGGCATCATCTTTAAACCCTATAGATGCATTGAGATATGAACCATAAATTAGCGTAATACCTGGCAATGATAATGCCGGATCGATGCCATTTTGCTGATATTTAAACTTTTTATTATAGGGAGACATTCATGAAGATATTGATTGTTGCTGATGACAGGGACGCACTGAAAGACTTTTCAATTTCCCTGAAGCCAACAGGTTTTGAGATCGTTGAAACCGATAACCCGAAAACAGCCCTGGATTTATATATTAAACAAGGCTTTGAGCTCGTTATTTTAGATGTTAGTGTTCAGGATAAGTGGGAAATCAAATTACTGTCAGAACTACAAGAATTAAATCCCAAAGTCCGTGTAGTAATTGTAAGCGCATACTGGGATCTTGAAAAAGTTAATTCGGCAATAAACAATCATGCTGCTGCTCTTTTTGAAAAACCGTTTAATTTCAAAAAATTGGTAGATACTATCATTAGCATTGAATTGGAAATTAAGAATTTGAACTATATTAAAATGAATTTCAAACAACTGGATAAAGAAATTGAAAAGCTGTGGAAGGCCTATGATGACTGGAAAAGATTAAATAATAAATTCAGGCTGCTCAAAGACAACTATCTGAAGCCCAATTATAAATAATTTGATCCTTTTTCATCTTTCATCTCCCCTTCATATTTTACGATAAATTCCGTTTCGTGAACTGTCTCCTTTATCAGTGTTTGCTTGATTGTTGGGCAGCGGGTATATGAGCCGATTTTGCCGGAATAAAAAAATATTTTCAAAACAGCATCTTTTTATTGACAACAAGTCTTATTATATTTATGATATATATATATTATGAATCATAACAAATATATATCATAATCAAAATGAGTGGAGGTTTTTTATGAATAACTCAGATCTGGTAGACAGGCTGGTGAAAAATTTCGAATATGTGTTTCTTTTTGAAAAAAAGATGGCAAAATTGCAGAAAGAGGTTTTTTCCAAACATGTTACCAAGTCCCATATTGATGTTTTGATATTTCTGAAGACGGAGGGAAGAAGCACAATGTCTCAGATATGCGAGGGGATTATTATTTCAAATCCCAACCTGACGCCACTGATTGATAAACTGGTTGAACTGCAATACGTGGAGAGGTCTCACGACACGAATGACCGCCGGATTGTCACCATAGATTTGACAAAATCCGGCAAGATTTTCCTGGAAAAGGAGAAATCCGCCCTGGATAAAAATTTAAAGGAAATCATAAAGAAATTCCCCCCAACCAAATTGGAGACTATGAAGAATATCCTGGAAAACGTGAAAATATTTGTTGAAATGGAATGATAATTTGTTATGTTATTGTGAAGATATGAAGGAGGAAATTATGACGGGACATCAAAAAGCCGGAGGTCGCGGCGCTTTGCTTGCTGTGGGCGTCATTGTTTTGTCCTTGCAGGGTAGGATTTATGCACAATCCGCAAATAGTGTGAAAACCGTCACGGATGTAACCAATTCTTCCGGTACGATTATCCTGGAGGGAAAATCGCTGACCCTTGAGGAAACGATTGATATGGTGCTTGAAAATAATCTTTCATCAAAATCGATCCGGTATGACGCGGTTATGAGCGACAGCGATTACCTGAAATACCAGAAGATTTATACCCCGGCTGTTAATGCACAAACCATATATTCCAACGGCTATAATGCTTCCCTGTCCCTATCGAAGGCTTTCAATACAGGTACTTCCATATCGCTGGGAGTCCTGGATAGCTATTCTACTAACCAGTTTTCGTTTGCAGTCCCACAGGCCATGATGTCGATGATGGGGATAGGAACGGAGAATACCTTTTATCATTCATTGACAGGTTTTGTTACCATCCAGCAGCAGCTTTTGCAGAATGCCTTCGGATACAGCGAACGCCTGCAGTCGGAAATTCTGGAGGGTTCGAAAAATTCTCGGAAGGCCGGCGCGGAGAAAAATCTGGCGGACCTGGTGACATCCGCGATCAGCGACTGCTGGAACCTGTCCATCCTGAAATCAGCGGTCCAGAACGCGGAACTGGAACTCTCTTCCGTGAGGCAGGTTCGGGATATTATCGCGAAGAACGTACAGTATGGCCTGGGCGAATCTTATGATCTGAACCAGTATAATGCCGCTGTTGCCACAGCTGAAAATAAGCTGGCAAAGGCCAGGCAAAGTTATCAGCATTCGGTCAGAAGTCTGCTCCGCGAATTGAATCTGCCGGCTGACAGCAAGATCGAGGGAGAATTGACGTTAAGCGAAGATCTTCCCTGGATCGACACCAATGAAGCGATGCAGAAGGCTTTTTCAAAAAGGGTGGATTATAATAACGCGCTGATCGCTCTGGATTCCGCCAGGGAAAGCCGGGATATGTACCGGAACAGCTCTCTTCCATCCCTCGCACTGAGTGTTTCCGCGGGAAGTTACGGCACAAATACGGAGTTCGGGCAAGCCGCGAGCGATGCGGCGGCATTAAAGAACCCCTTTCTCTATGTTGGGCTTACACTTTCATATCCTCTCGGCGACCCGGAAAGCGAGATCAATGTCAGGAACGCCGATCTGAAACTGAAACAGGCTGAGGATGATTTGAAACAAAAGAATATGGAAATCCGTGATGAGATCCTTGATGATGTCGATCAAGTCGTCCTTAAGCACACATCTCTTTCAAATCTGCAGACCGCTCTCGCCGAGTCTGAATTGTATTATGACAAAATGCTGAATAAATTCAGGCAGGGGAAGATCAATGCGACAACCCTTAAGATAGGCTTTGATGATTTAATATCGGTGCGCCAGGATAAATTGAGCGCCCTCATCGAATATAATATCGCCCTGCTCCAGTTTGATGTCTCAAAAAACGAGCTGTTTGAGAAATACGGGGTAGATGTAGAAAAGTATCTGAATAATATCGAGGAATAACATTATGAATATACCAAGTTTTTCAATAAGAAGGCCCGTTTTCATTGTCTCTATTGTCATACTGCTGCTGGTAGTCGGTATGATCACCTTCAGCCGCCTGGGGATAGAACTCTTTCCTACAATAAGCACCGGGGTAGTCACTGTAACCACAACTTATTCCGGCGCGACGCCAGAGGAAATAGAGCGGCTGATTTCCAAACCGCTGGAAGATCAGATCAATACAATTGCAGGACTGAAAAGCGTTTCTTCCAGAAACATCGAAGGTACTTCGATCATAACAGCAGAGTTTTACCAGGAAAGCGATATAGACAAGGCCGAAACGATGGTGCGGGAAAAGGTATCGCTTACCCGCAATTCCTTACCAAGTGACTTGGAAAACGATCCGACCGTAGAGAAATATGATCCTGCGGATTCGTCGATAATCAAAATCGCGGTTGTTGCCGATCTTGGGCCTACAGAACTTTACGATCTTGTTCATGAAAATATCAAACCGATGCTTGAAAAAATTGGCGGGGTGGGAAAAGTAAACATGTCCGGGGATACAAAAAGAGAAGTCCAGATAGAATTGGACCGGAATAAACTTGTCGCCTATGATGTCTCCGCAACCAGCGTTGCCAATTCACTTTCTATTGCGGGAGAGAATGTTTCTGTCGGGAAATTCGACCGCGGCATCAAATCGGTCGTATTCCGTACAATCGGGGAATTCACCAATGTTAACCAGATCCAGAACTCCGTTGTATCATTCTCCGGAGATGTTGCGAACCCCCTGATTCTGAAATCGCTTGGAACCTCCCGCGATGGGGCAAAAGACCCTAAAACCCTTGCTTACCTCTATTATCCTGATACCTCTCCTGGAAAATCCGGAAAAAATGACCGGATTGAAAGTTATCTGCAGCGGGCATGCATTATGCTGGATATTTTCCGGCAGTCAGGCGCTAATGCGGTTTCCGTCGCCGCGGCTGTCCGTAATGAAATGGAAAAAGTCAATAACATCATCCGGGGCTGGAAAGGGACCCCAAGGATAGTTTATGTATACGATTCGGCAAAGGATATTACTGCTAACATTAAAGACGTCCAGGAAAGCCTTATCCTCGGTATTCTTTTGGCAATTCTTGTGGTTTATTGCTTCCTTGGTAATATTCGTTCAACGCTCATTACCAGCGTTGCAATACCTGTGAGCCTTGTCGGGGCGTTTATACTGATGTACATGGCCGGTTTTACAATGAATGTCATGACTCTGATGGCGCTCTCGCTTTGTATAGGCATACTTGTTGACGATGCCATTGTCGTCCAGGAAAATATTTACCGTAAAATGGAGGATGGAACGCCTCCCGTCAAAGCCGCCGAACTTGGAACTTTGGAAGTGATGCTTGCAGTTATCGCCACCTCATTAACTATAATCTCTGTCTTTACACCGATAGGTTTTGTGAAAGGAGCGACCGGAACGATATTCCGCCAGTTTGGCCTGACTATTGTTTTTGCAGTTATCATCAGTCTTTTGATTTCCTTGACTGTTTCTCCGCTTTTAAACGCTTATTTCATGAAATCCGATAAAAAGAACAACAATTTCATTGTAAATGGCTTTGAAGGCTTTCAGAAATGGCTGGACCGGATATATTCACGGGTAATCGATTTCAGCCTTAAGAGGCCTAAGCTGATTATCCTGCTGACAGCTGTTTTTTTCCTGGCAAGTCTTGCCGCTTTTTCTATGATAAAAATGACTTTCTTCAATGTTTCCGATTCTACGAGCATGTCTATTTCAATCGATCTGCCGGCTGAAAGCAGCCTTGAAGGTACCCGTTTGGTTACCATGCAGATGGCGGATGAGATCAAGAAAATACCTGAACTGGATTATATGGCAATCCAGGTCGGCACCGATAATAACGAATGCAACCAGTCTACCATCAGTATTTTTCTGCGCCCGAAAAACGAGAACAAGCGAAGTTCGAAAGCAATAAAAGATGAAATCCGCAGGATCATGGCCGGATACCCTGCAGCGAACGCCGCTCTGAGCGATTATGACTCCATGGGCGGGGGCAGGTCTTTCACTTTGGATATCAAAGGTGATAACCTTGATCAACTGATTGCTTATTCCGAAGAGCTTCAGGAAAAAATGAGGGGTGTCAGCGATCTGATGGATTTGACCTCCAGTTATCAGATAGGGAAACCGGAATTCCAGATCAGACTTGATGAAAACAGGATGAAAATGCTGGGGGTTTCCACCTTGACCGCCGGTATGGAACTTCGCTACAATGTCGAAGGAACAGTGGTCGGTAAACTGCATGACAATGGGCTTGAATATGATGTTCGTATGCGCCTTAAGCCCGAACAGCGGGATATCCAGCGCACTTTTAATGAAATGAAAGTGCCGAATATCAGCGGAAAGATGATCCCGCTCTCGACAATCGCTTTTTGCACAAATGTGACCGGGCCGTCGGAGATTAAACGATACGACAGATCACGACTGATTCAGTTATCCGCGAATATCTCGCCCGGCGGAGCGATTGGTCCTGCGATGCAGAAAGTCATGAAAATTATCGGTGAAAACCCGCCGGCCCAGGGCATCATATGCTCATTCTCCGGTGAAGGGGAGCGCTTTACAGATATGATCAATAATATCGTACTTGCATTAGTGCTGTCGATTATAGCGGTTTATCTCGTGCTTTCAAGCCTTTATGGGTCTTTCATCACTCCTTTTACTATTCTTCTTGCTCTTCCTGCCGCTATCTCCGGTGCGATTTTTACTTTCCTGATATTCGGGAAAAACATGGACATCAATAGCCTGATCGGGATCATAACACTGCTCGGTATCGCGGCGAAAAACTCAATCCTGCTAGTTGATTTCGCTCTCACAGGCGTCAGATCGGGTATGAAACGTAAAGATGCAATCATACGCGCCGGGAAACTCAGGCTCCGTCCTATTGTTATGACAACGATGGCTATTTTCCTCGGCACTCTTCCGATGGCTCTGGGAACGGGAGACGCATCGAGGTTCCGTGGCGGGCTGGGCCTGGCTATTGTCGGAGGAATACTCATTTCCACGATAATTACTCTTGTGGTCGTACCAGCCGTGTTTGAATACATCGACCGCTTGCGCGAAAAAGTGGAAGGAAAGTTTAAATTGGAACAATAAACTACCCAGCCGGAGGACAGACACAATCTGTTCTCCGTGTGGTTTATTGAGGGAAAAAATATGGGGATGGTGGGGGTTAGGGTTTCCACTCTTTCATTTGCTTCTGATATAATAATAAAATGAAAAATGATCACAATTGACATCAGCATCACAAAAAACCTGTGCCAGCTGCTTGACATCAAATAGCAGGAATATTTGAAGAATGAGCTAAACGGCTTTTATCACCGCTGCTAAATCGAATTTATGTTTTCCTTTGACTTTTCTAATGCCAGATTCTACAATACGCAACCGCAGGCTGAACTCACCCCGATCAGGTTCGGACAATATCATGAGGATAATTTATGAAACTTATAG
Source organism: uncultured Brevinematales bacterium (assembly GCA_964533855.1). Classification (GTDB taxonomy): domain Bacteria; phylum Spirochaetota; class Brevinematia; order Brevinematales; family JAOACQ01; genus CAVYGN01. The sequence continues at coordinate 21,631 of CAZHNM010000004.1, read as the reverse complement.
CTGTTTGTGGCAGCGCAAGAAAACAGGGCAATACCGCGAAAATGTTACGCCAGGTCATTGAAGGCGCAAAATCTGCAGGTGCTGCAACTGAATTTGTAAATCTTTTTGACCTGAACTACAAAGACTGTATAAGTTGTTATGCTTGTAAATTGAAAAACAGTAAATCTTTTGGACATTGTTCGGTAGATGACGAGCTTAAGCCTTTGCTGGAAAATATTGAACAATCAGATGCAATTGTTCTTGGCTCGCCTGTTTATTATGGAAATCTGTCAGGTCAGATGCGTTCGTTTACGGATAGACTGCTTTTCCAGTATCTTGATTATGGCGGGACAGGTACAGGTCCTAGACCCAAAAACTTTAAAACAGCCTTGATTGCAACGATGAATGTGAATGATGAAATTTATGTTAAAAGAGGGTTCAAAGATACTTTAGACTTTTTTTCAGAAATGATGGGCCATACATTGGGCAGTTGTGAACTGCTGACTTTGACTGATACCGTCCTATTTGACGATTATTCAAAGTACGTTTATCTGATGGCTGATAAAGAAGAAAAATCCAATCGTGCCGAAAAAATATCGGCCGGGGATTTGCAAAAAGCATTCGATCTAGGAGTCAGGCTTATTAAATCTATTAACCAGAAATAGTGCTGAAAGCATTTTTCGGTTGATAGTACAACTTTTGTTATTATCAGACTCAATATATTTAATTGTTCTGTCGAATACAAATAGAGAATCATTTTAGATATTCTTCCTGTAACTAAAAATTGCCCAGGAATTAAAAAATAATGCAAAGCCGCAAAGAATAATAAAAGAATTTGAAAGCTCTAAGAAACCGCTCCCTTTAAGGTATACAAGACGCATGTCTTTGATCAGATATTTAAGCGGGCTGAAATTACTGATAAACTGCGCCCACCCGGGCATGCTTTCCACAGGCGTATAAAGACCGCTTAAAAAGATCATGCTTACTATAAAGAAGAATGATATAAACATTGCCTGCTGGATTGTGTTGGCATAATTTGAGATGATCAGTCCCAGGCCTGAGATCGAAAGAATAAAAACCGATGAAAAAATATATATCGTAAGAAGACTGCCCGCGGGTACAAGGCCGTAAAACAATCTTGCTATGCCGAAACAAATTGTCAACACAATAAAACCCATTATCCAGTATGGAATTAATTTCGACAGGATAAACAGTGTTTTTTTAACAGGCGTAACATTTATCTGCTCTATCGTCCCGCTTTCTTTTTCCATGACAATATTGAGAGCCGGAAGGAATCCGCAGAGCAAAGTCAAAAGCATAACCATCAAGGCCGGAATCATGAATATGGGATATCTCAGAAACGGATTATAGCGGTACTCTGGAACGACCTCAATGGAAGGAACTATCATCCCCGGTACCTGCGGCGCCAGTTCTTCTCTTATTTCGGAACTGAAATCGGCGATTATGCCTGACAGATAAGCGCTTCCCAGCCCTCCTTTTATCCCGTTTACGGAGTTGGCTGAAATCATTACCCTGGCCTCTTTTTCCCGGATCAGGTCCTGCTCGAAACTTCCAGGTATTTCCAGGATAATATCAGCCCTGTCCAGTTCGATATCCCGAAGCGCCGTCTTATAGCCGGACGATTCGCCGGCCAGCCTGAAATAACCGGACGAAAGTATCTTCCGGACCAGACGCCTTGAAAAGGTGCTCCGGTTGTTATCGACTATGCTCAAATAGATGTTTTTAATTTCAAAATTTGCCGCCAGGGGAAGGATCATGATAAAAAAAAGCGGGAAAACCATGACAAGTTTTGGCAGGAAAGGGTTCCTGAAAAACTGTTTAAATTCCTTCTCGAGAAGATATTTAAGCATTTTTTACTCCAGCCTTATTTTGAAATTCTTAAGGCTTACGACTATAAAAAATACGGCGAGAACCGAAAGTATAACCATCTCGCGGATAACGGACATCAGTCCCAGGCCTTTTATCATTATATTCTTGACTGCGACTATATACCATCTGGCCGGAACGATATCTGAAATTATCTGAAGAGCGACGGGCATATTTTCAACAGGGAAGATCATCCCGGAAAGAATCATTACAGGCATCAGCAGGACCATTCCGGATATCAGAAGCGCTACCAACTGGGTTTTAACATAAGAAGAAATGAGCAGCCCCAGAGCCAGCGACATGGAAATAAAAATTACGGAAACGGCTACAAGCCAGAAAAGGCTGCCGGCTATAGGCACCCCGAGGACAAGGACGGACGTTAAAAGAATAATTATAAGGTCGATCATTGAAAGAGCAAAATATGGAACAGCCTTAGCCAGTATCATCAGTATGGGCTTTACCGGGGAGACAAGAAGGATTTCCATTGTCCCCATTTCTTTTTCACGGGCTATCGAAATCGATGTCATCATAGCGCAAATCAATATCAGTATCATTCCCATTACACCCGGAACGAAGTTATATGAACTCTTCATATCCGGATTATAAAGGAATTTAACTGCAGGGGCGATCAGGTAAGGAATGCCGCCGGATTCTAAAAGTTCCTGCTGGTAGGAAGTGATAATATTTTCAGCGTAATTGACCAATGTAACAGCAGTGTTAGGATCGGATCCGTCAGCTATCAGCTGGATCTGCGCTTTTCCGGTATGGATCAGATTTTCATAAAAATTCTCACTGAAAATAATTATAAGCGATACTTCTCCTTTCTGAAATTCCTTTTCAGTTTCACCTGAGCTTCCCAGGTTTTTATACACTGAAAAATAGCCGCTGGCTACCAGCCTGTATACTATTTCCCGTGTAGCCGCATCATCCGAAGGGTCGAAAATCGCGATCCTGGAATTTTTCACTTCGTCGGATATCGCAAAACCGAAAAGGACAAGCATTATTATCGGCAGCGCGATCAGGATCATCATGGTCCATTTATCCCTGAAAATATGATAGAACTCCTTTTGCACGAAAGCCTTGAATTGATCCATATCAGCCGGCCTTCCTTGTAGCCGATCTGGCCAGGATATAAAACACCTCATCCATGCTCCCGGAATTGAACTGCTTTTTAAGATTGCGGGGAGTGTCGAGGGCTTCTATTCTTCCATCCACCATAATCGAGACCCGGTCGCAGTATTCCGCTTCGTCCATATAATGAGTTGTCACAAAAGCGGTAATGCCCCGGTCGGCCGCGCGGTAGATCAATTCCCAGAACTGCCGGCGGACAGAAGGATCTACGCCCCCCGTAGGCTCGTCAAGGAAAACAATTTTCGGATCATGAATTATAGCTACCGAGAACGCAAGCTTTTGTTTCCATCCAAGCGGAAGGGATTTCACAAGCGATTCCCTTTCATTGCGCATGTCAAGCTCATTAAGCAGTTCATCCGTTTTTCCAGGGATATTTTTCCCCTTCACTCCGTAAATTCCTGCAAATAACCTTATATTTTCCCATACTTTCAGATCATCGTACATCGAGAATTTCTGGCTCATATATCCTATGCCGGCCTTTACTTTTTCAGATTGCTTCAGAATATCGAACCCGGCTACGGTACCCTTTCCGGAAGTTGGCTTGCTTAAGCCGCAAAGCATGCGGATTGCCGTGGTCTTTCCCGCTCCATTGGCGCCGAGAAAGCCGAAAATCTCACCCTCCGATACATCAAAAGTAATTTTATCGACAGCAGTAAAATTACCGAATATTTTAGTCAGATTATCCGTGCTTATAGCATTCATATTCTATCCTTTTTCATAAATCCATAAAGCAGTCTTCAATGCCGGCCATGATAGGCAAAATTTCAACATCTCTATGCCCTTTATCCTGCAGGTATAGTTTAAGTCCGTCAAGCGTGATATTATCCATATCTACAGTCACATGGTGGTAATCTCCGAACGCGAAGGATGTCCTTACAAACTTGTTGCACCGGAGATCCTTGAGGAGTTTTGACATTGATAACGAATGGACCGCCCACAGGCTTTTGCCGAAATCTCCGATGATGTTTTCCGGCGTGTCTATCTTTAGAAAATTACCTTCACGTATCAGGCCGATCCTGTCGCACATGCTTGCTTCGTCCATGTAAGGAGTCGATACTATTATAGTAATACCTTCATGTTTTAAATTTTTAAGGATCCCCCATAATTCTTTTCTTGAAACGGGGTCGACACCCGTAGTCGGTTCGTCTAAAAAGAGAACTCTGGGCTTGTGTATCAGGGCGCAGCTTAAAGCCAGTTTCTGTTTCATACCGCCGGATAGCGCGCCGGCTCGGCGGGTTTTGAAAGGTTCGATCTGGGAATAAATATCCTTTATCAGGTAATAATTTTTTTCTATGGAAGAATTGAAAACCTTTGCAAAAAACGCCAGATTTTCTTCCACTGTCATATCCTGGTAGAGAGAAAAGCGGCCGGGCATATACCCGACTTCTTCCCGTATTTTCTTATAATCCCTGACTACATCCAGCCCGTCAACGACAGCCCTGCCGCTGTCCGCAAGCAGAAGAGTGGTAAGAATTCGGAAAATAGTCGTTTTCCCGGCTCCGTCAGGCCCTATTATGCCGAATATTTCACCCTCCCCGGTTTCGAAACTGACTCCTTTTAAAGCTGAAATTTTTCCATAGCTCTTTTTTATATCTTCCATTACGACCACAGCATTTACTCCTTGAATTTAATCCTGCCGTACATCCCTATTTTTAAATATCCGTCGTTTTTTACGGCGATCTTTACCGCATAAACCAGGTTCTCCCTTTCATCCCTGGTCAATACAGACTTCGGTGTAAATTCAGATTTTCCCGAGATCCAGGCAACAGTGCCGGCGTATTCCCTGTTGGCGCCGGTTCCGAAATCGGTAAAGACTTTCAGGGATTGCCCTATCTTTATTTTGGTCAATTGGCTTCCTGTTATATAAGCCCGCAAAAACATATTATCCAGGTCCGCTATCTTGAAAAGCGCTTTTCCAGTGGAAGCCAGTTCTCCGGCTTGAGCATATTTGACAAGAACAGTGCCGTTTATCGGAGAAACCACATTGCATTTTTGCAGCTGGTCATCGAGCTGTTTTACCTGATTGTTAAGGGCGAGAATCTCATCCGAAATGCCCCGGTTTTCACTTTCAAGAGAAATTTTCTGCGCAATAAGCTGTTTTTGATACAATTCCACCTGGGCATTTATATCATCAAGTTGTTTCTGAGTATCGATGCCGTCTTTAAAAAGCCTTTCAACCCGGGCCTGTTCGATTTTTGCCGCTGAAAGCTGTTCTTCCGCCGCAGCAATCTGAACTTTTATATCGGGCCTTCGGCTTTGTGCGTTTCCGATATTGGCAATAAGCTGATTCCTCTGCAGGAACAGTTGAAGGCTGTCAACAGTAGCAGTAATCTGACCGGTTTTCAAAACCTGGCCTTCCTGGATATCGAATTTTAAAATTTTACCCGAGGCCTCGGAGGAGACTATGACTTCCGTAGCCTCGAAATTCCCCTCCGCATCAAAATTTTCATTTTCTCCGCCGCAGGATGAAAGCAAAACCAGGCAGGAAAACAATACCGTATGACTAAAATATTTCATTTTATTCTCTCCATTACAATTTAATAAAGATGATTTTTAAGGCCGTAAGCCTTTTAAAATCAGAGTAACATTTTCTTTTTTCCTGTGTCCGAATAAATTTTTTATTTCCATATCTGAAATTCCCGCTATCACTTTTAAGAAAGGGCTGGCAAGGAATAAACCTACGTTAAGTGACACAATTGATACAATAAGGTCTATAAGGCTTATTGGCCTTATAGTTTTTTTTTCAATTTCTTCCTGGAGCTGTTTCTGGAGAGAATGCAATATCTCCCCTGGTATATCCCCTATTTTTTCTTTTAATGAAACGGCCCTTTGCGGATTTGTTGTCAGTTCGTTGAAAATAAAAAATGGAAGCTGGGGATTCTCAAGAAAGAGATCGAAGACGGATTCTATAATCAATTTAATATTTTCCTCGAATGGAACGCCTTCTTTCCAGTACTGAGTTATTGAAGGGAAAAACATTTCAGCCTTTTTTATAAATATTGCCTCGAAAAGCCTTTCCTTTGTCCTGAAATAATAATGCACGAGGGCCTGGTTGCAGCCCGCTACCCTGGCAATATGAGTAGTCGATGTCATAGCAAAACCTTTTTCCAGGAAAAGTTTTTCTGCGGCTTCAAGTATGTTTTGTTCCATATTACCGTCTTTTTTAATACTCATATTTAACACTCCTATTTAATAACATTATTAACATAATAAATGATTTATTTATCATAGTCAAGATTTTAAATGAAGTTCTTCGCCTGGCCGCATCGAACAATAATTGACATATCAATAATTGTGTATTATATTATATACATATCAAGTTGAGGCTGTTTTGTATGCTGATGAAAAATGTTTTTAATGAAAATTTCGAATGGCTTATTATCCAGGCTAGAAAGATACTTATAAATAAACTTCAAAACCGGCTTAAGGAATCCGGCGTTTCGATTGAGCAGCTGTTCATACTGGATCTGATGATCACAAAAGAAGGATGCAACCAGACAGAGCTGGCTGAAGGTTCGCAGAAGGACGGTGCTTCCATTACAAGAATGCTGGATATCCTTGAAAAGAAAAATCTTGTCAGGAGGGGGAATTCTCCCGAAGACAGGAGGGAATTTCTCCTGTTTACAACAGATAAAGGGAAAGCTGTTTATCATGAAGCGGTCAAATTGGTAGAATTCCATGCACGGGAAATTGAATCGATATTCAGCGAAGCAGAACGGGTACAGTTTAAAAATTTATTAAATAAATTGATTTCGGAAGCGGAATAATATTTTTGCTTATATATTGATATGACAATATTTGATACAGCAAGCGAGGGTAAAAATTAATGGAGTTATGGAAGAGAAATTTAATAGTCTGCTGGTTTGGAATTTTTATAGCGGCTATCGGGATGAGCCAGATTGCTCCCATACTGCCGCTTTATATAAAGCGCCTTGGAATTAATAATGCTGCTGCAATAGCGCAATTTTCAGGGATCGCTTTCGGCATCACCTTCGTACTTTCAGCTGTTTTCTCGCCGGTATGGGGCCATGCTGCCGATAAATACGGAAGGAAACCGATGCTATTACGGGCAAGCCTGGGCATGGCAATTGTAATATTCTGCATGGGCTTCGCGCAAAACGTTTATGTTCTTATCGGATTGAGATTATTGCAGGGCGCAATAACAGGCTACAGCACAGCCTGCACCACACTGATTGCTACACAGACTGACAGGGAGAACGCAGGCTGGGCTTTAGGCACGCTTTCCACTTCAGGCATAGCCGGATCACTTCTCGGGCCGATGATAGGAGGATACATAGCGGAGACTCTCGGCCTTCAGAATGTATTTTTTGTAACCGGCGTACTGATGTTTGTCGCTTTCATCACAACGGCATTATTTGTAAAGGAAAATTTTGTCCGTACAGATATTAAAACTCCGGGAATAAGGGAAATATGGAACAGTGTTCCTGAAAAAAGCCTGACCATAACCATGTTTGTGACTTTTTTTGTTTTGTCTGCCGCATTATATTCAGTGGAACCGGTTATCACGGTGTACATAACCCAGCTTTCCCGTAATGCTGCCCATATCGCACTGCTGGCGGGGCTGGCTTTCTCGGTCTCCGGACTTGCAAATATCATAGCCGCCCCGGGATTGGGGAAACTTTCGGATAAAATTGGACCCCAGAGAATCATGTTGACCTCTCTCATTGCTGCGGGAATAATTTTCATACCCCAGGCATTCGCTGAAAATCCATGGCAGTTTATCGGATTGCGATTTTTACTGGGATTGACGATGGGCGGGCTGGTTCCTTCCGTCAATACACTGATTAAGAGAATTACTCCGGATTCGCTTACCGGCAGGGTTTTCGGTTTTAACATGTCGGCCGGGTACCTTGGTGCGTTCGCAGGCGCTGTTTTCGGCGGACAGGTTGCGGCTTTTCTTGGAATCAGGTATGTATTTTTCAGTACAAGCGCTTTGCTTCTGATAACTGCCGTCTGGGTTTACTTCAAGGTATATAAGAGACTTAACATCCAAGAAGATGTAAATTGTGCGCAGGGGGTGAAAGGTGGCTAGTAACAATCAAGATCAAATTATTAAATGGATTGATAAACATATTGTTCGTTTGGGTCAGTCTGCATTTAAAATCACAAGTGCAAGTGGAGAAGTCATATACATTGACACTTTTAGACATTTTAAAGAAGCGCCAAAAGCCGACTATTTCTTTGTTACCCATGATCACGGTGATCATTTTAAACCCGGGGCGGTACTGAAACTAAAAAAGGAATCATCTCATTTCGTAGTACCCGCTTCAGTTAAAAAATCAGGATCTGACAAGGGTGTTGCAACAGACACCATGGAACCGGGAGAATCAAAGCGTATAGGTAATCTTGAAGTCAGGGCTCTACCGGCTTACAATCCTAATAAGATTATGCACCCCAAAGAAAAAGGTTATTTAGGATATATTATTACAATAGATAATCTTCAAATCTACCATGCGGGAGATACAGACTTTATACCTGAAATGAAAGGCTTGCGCCCCGATATTGCGATGCTTCCTGTTGGCGGGTTAGCTACTATGAACTGGATGGAAGCTGTCAAAGCCGCTGATGCTATAGAATCCGGGGTTGTGATTCCAATGCACTATGGGATGATTCCTTTTACTAAAAAAGCCGGTTTAAATTTCTCAAAGCACTGGAAGGGGTTTACAAAGCTTCTTTGAATTTCTATTTGGATGGGGTCAAAAATGAAAGATTTTAAAAGGCTGCTTAAAATCCCGATCATACCTATCATGTTAAGCATTGCAGTGCCGTTTATCATCATACTGTCAGAACACCTGGTTTATAGGCATCCTATAATTACTTCATTTGCAATATTATTTGCTATCGGGGTTCTTTTAACATCGATCGGTTTCATCTTTTTAATAATGACGATAAGAACAAAAATTTTCATGATAATCGGCGGCTGGGACCCGGCAGGGAAACTAGTTCTGGCCGGATTGTATTGCCGGGTCAGGAACCCGATGATAGTCAGCGAGATAATCCTTCAGGCAGGCGAATCATTTCTATTTGCTTCTTATGGTATTGCCGGATTGGCAGTCATAAATTTTATTGTACATACCGTCTATTTTATCCTTGTGTCAGAGCCTGATCTGGAGAAGAGATTCGGTCAGGAATACATTGACTACAAGAAGTATGTTCCAAGATGGATGCCGAGATTGAATCACCGGAAGTCCCCCATTATTATTACCGGCAAAGAAGGTCCACCTGTCGATGAATAATTGAGAACTTTGAGAGTAATGATCCGGTTTGTTATAATATTCCCATTGAGGAGGTTTGCGTGAAAAAAATAACAGTTCTGTTCATTTTGTCTATCTTTTTTACTTTATCAGCTTATGCTGAAAATGTAAACCCGGGCGATGTCTTGAAACAGGCAGACAATAAAATAGATACTGATTTGTCCGTTTTAACAAAAAAGCTGAAAAGTGTTCAGAATGAATATGGGCCGATAGTTTTCAAAACGGGCAGGGCGGCAGTGGACGTACCGAAGTGCGAGAAAACGCTTAAAATACTCGCTGAAATTATTAAAAATTCGCCCGGATACATTATTCAGATTGACGGTCATACGGACAATGCCGGTAAACCGGCTTTCAATCTTTCACTGTCCCAGAGAAGATCTGAAGCGGTTATGATAGTTCTGATCAGGAATTACAAGGCTCCGGCCAATCGCCTGAAAGCGAAGGGATTCGGTGATACCCAGCCGATTGCAGATAATAAAACGAGGGAAGGCCGGGCTAAAAACCGCCGTGTCGACTTTACCGTTACAAGATTGTGAGAGTCTGAAATTCCAGGATAATCCTTGTCCCGTTTACACGTTCTATCCGGATAGCTCCGTTTATCTGCTTGACCATCATTCCTATAAGTTTAAGGCCGAAGCCCGTTGAATTTTCAAAATCAACAGAAACGGGCAAACCGCTGCCGTTGTCTTCTACGGTTACCGACACGAGATTGTCTTTTATTAAAGCCGATACTTTAATTAAACCCTCAGTTCTCCCGGTAAAGGCATACTTCATAATGTTTGTCAACAGCTCGTTGATAATTACTCCCAATGTCTGTGCTGTTTTTACATTTAGAGTAAAATCATCGATCTTTTTTCCGATTTTAACCGAAGGGCTATTCGGGAAGTTTGCCACGATTTCATCAACAAGAGACGATAAATATTCTTTAACAGAAATATTATCACCGCTGCTTGCCAGATACAGTTTGTCATATAAAAACATCATGCTCCTGACGCGTCTGCTTGCATCATTAAGGGCTTCAATAGCAGGGCTGTCTTTCAATGTCCCTGCCTGGATTATCAGGAGGCTGTTGATGGTATTCATATTATTCTTAAGGCGGTGATGAACCTCCTTAAGAATAAGATCTTTTTCTTCAAGAAGTTTCCTGATTTTTTCCTCAGACTGTTTTTGACCGGTGATATCCCTGATATTGCCGTCCCGGTAAAGGGGGCGGCCGGAATCGTCATTAGTAACTATTGTATGATTTGAAAGCCAGCGGTAATCCCCCTTTTTTGTCCGCTGCCGGTATTCCAGATATCCATTTTCGGCGCCTTCAAGGAAAATATTCAGGTCATCCGGGTGAATCATGGTTAAGGCCGTTTCAGGATCCATGGCCTTAAGCTCATCGGGTGAATAGCCGACGACCGCTTCTGCGGACGGGCTGATATATTCATAGCTGCCGGTCTGCAGGTTAAGGCGGTATATTACATCCCTTGAATTGTCGAGAACGGATTTGAAACGCTCCTCTTCTTTCCTGTGTTCTGTGATATCAAAAATAATCGAGTGAAGATAAACCTTGCCGGATAATATTATTGTGTTGCTGTAAACATCGACATCCCTGACGGATCCGTCAGAGATCCTGTGCTTGAATTCAAAATGGGTCTTTAAACGTTTTTTTGCTTTCTTCATTTCATCCTGAGTTTCTAACCGGGACAGCATATTTATCTCATTAATATTCATTGTTTTCAAATCTTCACGGGACCAGCCGTAATATTTTGAAGCGGCTGTATTCGCGTCAATAATATTCCCGTTTTCAGGATCTATAATAAGCTGAACCGATGAATGTTCTTCAAAAAACTTTCTCGAATTTTCCTCGCGCTTGATCAATTCGTTTTCCGCTTTTTTTCGCTCGGTAATATCAAAGGCATAACCGGTTGTTCCTATTACATCTCCATTTTTACCGAAAATCGGGGTTTTATAAGTCTCAAACCAGCCGGTATTTTCCCCGCCCGCGATCTGCTCCTTGCTGTATATCGGTTCTTCAATCCTGTATGAAATTTTTGTATTAATAACTTTTAAATCATCCGCCCTGTATTTCTGCGCAAGTTCCGGCGGACATATATCAAAATCCGATTTCCCTATCAGCTGGCCGGGATCATCCAAACCATAAAAATCCGAGGTATTTTTATTCACGGCTAAAAACCTGCTTTCCGTATCTTTAAGCCAGAGCATGCCGGGCTGGTTTTCTATAATTGCCGACAGATACGATTCGCGCAGGGTTAAAGCCTTTTTTGCCTCGAATAGTTTTAAGGCCATCTTGATCGACGCGTCCAGCACAACGATATCGGAGTCCTTGACGATATAGCCGTAAGAAGTTATTTTTTCCGTCTTCCTGACTATTTCAGGCTCCTTGTGGCTCGATAAAAATATTACGGGGATCTCTCTTTCCTTTAAAATCAAAGATGTCGTTTCCGGACCGTTAGGAGAGCGGCCAAGTTCGATGTCCATAAGTATCAGGCCGATGTCATGGTCTTCTTTGAATATCCGGATAGCTTTTTCCCCGTCATTGGCAGTGATGACCGTATAGCCGTAATCTTCAAGTTTCATTTTCTCATCCATGGCAATCAGGACTTCATCTTCCACAAGAAGGATCTTTATTTTATTTTCTTCACTCATAGAATAAGTATATTTTAATTTTTTTATTTTTTCCAAATAAAGATAAATACCGCAGGCCATTTTATACCCGGCAAACCCGTTTGTCCGGCACCCGGCGCAGGCTGGGCTTTGAAATTTGAAATTTCATATTGTTTTTATTATAGTAAGATCATCAAAGAAGGAAAATTATATGCGGCTGGAAATTAAACAGAAAAAAAACGCAAAGGGCTTAATTTACTTTGCAATAAGTATCGTATTTTTATTAATTATCGGGCTTGTCGTCGCGGGCCCGGCCGCACTTTCCTATTTTTTAATATATTCAGCCAAATCGAAGAGCCAGGAAGATATATACAGGTCGGCTGCCCTTGTCCCTAAACCCGGCCCTTACAGCGTGTTTGAAATGGACGATTTCCGCATGAGAACCGCCGATAAAATCAAACCTCATTTCCTGAAGGTCAGGCTCTCCCTTGCTTACGACGGGACAAATAAAATTTTAGGGCAGGAATTAACGCAGAGATCATCACAGTTAAGAGAAGTAATAATGTCCATCCTTAAATCAAAAACAAAAAGGGACCTCGTTCCTGAGGCGGCAAAAGAGGGCCTCAAGAAGGAGTTCGAGAAGGAAATAAATGAAATGCTAAAAACAGGGGCGATCACCGATATTTATTACGATGAGTTTATTATATTGTAAGGAGACGGGAGCGGAATATGGAAATCACAGTGGATCTTTTCAAGTCCGTCGACGGATATATCAGCGAAAGGGTCGGAACAGAGGATGAAATATTGAAAACTGTAAGGGCATCCTGCAAAAAAACTTCGATGCCGGACGCCGCTGTTTCCCCTGTCCAGGGCAAATTTCTCCAGGTTCTTGCCAGGGCATGCGGATCAAAAAAAATACTGGAGATAGGAACGCTGGCAGGCTACAGCACGGTCTGGCTGGCCAGGGCCATGGACGGAAGCGGGAAGCTCATTACTATAGAGTACGACAAAGGAAACTGGGAGATCGCGAAGGAAAATATAAGGCTGGCAAACCTCGACGGGATTGTTCAACTTAAAAACGGCAGGGCTCTCGATATTCTGCCTGAGATAATGGAAAGCGGCGAGGGTCCTTTCGATTTCATATTTATAGACGCTGACAAGCCCCCCTATGTCGAATACCTGAATTGGGCTATAAAACTCTCCGGAAAAGGAACGGTCATCGTACTGGACAATATTATACGCAAAGGGGAAATATTGAACAGGAGCTCCGAAGATCCGAAAGTCCTCGGCACCCGGAGGCTCAATGACTATCTTAAAGAATGCACTGAAGCGGATTTCTCCATCATTCAAACGGCCGGCGAAAAAGGTTATGACGGAATGGCTATCGGTGTCGTCAAGTGATTTTAAAGGAGCTATTATATGCCGGAAAAACTGGATCAGATCATTAAGTTAAGAAGGTCGGTCAGGAGCTTTACAAACGAGGCCCCGAAAAAGGAGGATATCGATGAAATAGCCGCTTCCGCCATGTATGCGCCTTACGCGCTCGCTGCGACAGGCCTTCCGATAAATGAAGTAAGAAAGGTCTTTATACTGACCGGCCGGTTGGAAAAAGAAGCGAGGGATCTGCTGATCTCGCAGACAAAAAAGAACGCGGGCAGGATCAATATGATGATGACCCTGCTGCCTTTCTTAAGGAAAAAGATAGGGCCTTTCGTCCAGCGGTTAAAATCGATTTCCGGCGCCGGAATACCGTCCCTGAACGGAGCAACTTATTATATAATCATTGCTGAAAAGAAGGGATTCCCGCCGGTTGAAAAGCAGTCGATAGCCCATGCCATGCAGAATATGTGGCTGACAGCCACGGATAAAGGGCTCGGTTTCCAGCTTCTGTCAGCGACAGGGGCCATGTCAAGGAACAGGCAATTCTTGAAGCTGCTCGGCCTGCCCGTAGGTGAGTACGGGATCGACGGATGTGTGGTCGGGTATGCGGCGAATAAGCCGGAAGCCAAGGTTATTGACACGAGCAAGTGCGTGAACTGGGTGGAGTAGATTATTTCTTAGCCGGGACCAGCTCGGCTGTGCCGTCCGGATGAACGACAAGGGTATCAGCGTCCTGTATCACGTCTTTATAATCCGATTCGGACAGATCAGTGCCAGGTTTGTCCTGGTCGTATTCGTAATATGTGCAGTCTTTAAGGTCCCCGGCGTCGAGTTTTTTCGCGTCAGGAGCATCCATAACCACACGAGCCTTCCAGATCCCCATCGAGACGTTATGCTGAAGAAAATAAACAGCGTCGGCCTTGAAATCAATTTTTACAGCTTCCCCGTTTTCGCCCCATGAGCTTACATACCTTACACCCGGTTCAATATCTATTTTAGCAAAATAGCTTTTGCCTTTCGTAACCCCGATATAGTAGGGTAAGTTTTTACAGTGATTAAAACTTTCTTAGTTTCACTCATAAATCCACAACCTCTATATTATATTCATTTCTAATATAGTGACTTAAATAATAGCGATGACAATGAGTTGGCTCTTTTTCAAAACAAGTTAAAGCTAAACGAATATGTTTTTTATATAATCCTAAAACAATTTCTATAAAGTTTTTTCTTTTAGGTAAGCCTTTTAAATATTCATCAAAAAGATTTTTATAGTCATTTTCATTTTCAATATTTTTCCTTTTAGATGATATAATTCCTAATTCAGGTATATGAATATAATTTATTCCTATTTTTGGAAGTATAGAAGATAGCATACTTTTAGAAAAACCGAATTTTCTACTTAAGGGATTATTACGAACATCACATATAATTCGAACATTATTCTGAATTAACTTGTTAATATACCCTTCAAAAGTTATTCCTTCATAGCCAATTGTAAATAATAATGGTAAAGTAGATAAATACAATTGCTTTTCATTTTCAATATTTTGTAATTCGAATTCGTTAAGAATAGATTTTGAAATTTTACTATTCATAGCATAAAAAGGATAGTGTATATATATTATTTTTATTAGAGCATCGCCACGTAAGTTTTTGTTATCGTTCATAAAATCAATCAATTCAGATAAATTATTGATACTTTTATCAATATTTTTATCAGGTGTTTTTAAAAGATTTATATCTTTTTCATTTAATGAAATCCAATTCTGATTCCGAAGAATTTCAAGATCAGAAGATGCTTGAAAAGAATAACAGCCATAATGATAAGGTATAAAATCATAATAAATGTTATTAGTATGTTTTTGATAAAAGAAAAGAAGTTTTTGGAAATCCATTTTTGACAAATGGCCACCAGCATATTTTATAAAAGACAAAATAAACTTTTGCCTATTAAAATTAGGGGTTTTATTATCCATATTATACCCCCTATATGCCAAATTTTAAAATATTATAAATTATTTTCAAGGAATTCTCAATACTTCCTTCATTCCTCTCTCCACCCCTCCGCCAACATCACCATCGCGAAGGTATCCAGCTCACAATACCGCAGCAGTCCCTCCGCTATCTTCATCCTCTCGAGTTCGCTCATTTCGGTGAACTGCATCCTGGAGTATGCCATCATCGCGGCGCCGCCTTCGGCCACCTCGGGATCCGAGATGAAGCCGTCGAGCAGGTCGTCGTCTACGCCCTCGAAGACCGGCGGCAGCAGCTTGTAGGGGCTCCTTATCTGCCCGGCCTGGTCGTACCGGACCCATGCCCAGTCCCTGAAGTTCAGGCTCTTTATCCCGCCGGGGCCGGAAGATCCGTAAACAGGCTTCGAGTATTTTTCCTGTATATAGGGGCTTTCAAGTATAGACGGCAGCACCGCCTTGATCGAATTGGAGCCCTTCATCATGGGGTGGTAGTAATACCTCTTCACGATCTCGAGGAGGTCTATCATGTCCCTTATGCCCTTCCTTACGAGCGCCTTCCCGTTTTTCAGATGGGTGATCTCTTCGATGAAGTTCAGAAGCTCTTGTTTATCCGGAATTTCCTGTGCCTCCTCCTCTCTTAGCTGGTAATGAATGATATTCAGGTAAGTGTTCTCATGCGAGGCGTAGCGGAATATCGATCCGTTGTCGGTTTCCAGTTCCTTATTCAGTGCCCTGACGAAGTTGTAGTTCGGGAACTCCCCCTGCTTCGTGTTGAGGAATTGCCCCCTGTGCTCGATCGTCCCGTCATCGTTAACGACATGGTGGGAAAACTGGAAAGCTATCCCCTCGTAGGGCCTTCTACCCCTGTTGAAAGGGATGGCGGCCATGGTTGTCTCGAAGTCTATGAAATGCAGGGGGTAAACCCATTTATCCATCTCGGCCCTGATTCCCTGGATGTCGATGTAAGGGGTGCTGTCATTATCTTTTGTTTTTTGTATCTGCAGGGCCTGCCTTTCCCTGGGGGTCAGACCGGGGCTATCGCCCGGCTTGTCTTCCCCTAGCATCGACTCGTCGATATCCTCGAGGAAGTATATACCTTCGTCTATGCATTCCTGCTTTTTCCTGAAATTCCAGAGCCCGAAGATCAGGTCCCTTTTGAAATCAATGTCTTCAAAGCCCGCTTTTTCCTTCATGCATTCCCGGAATCCGCTCTTTATGAAGTCCGTTAATTCGGTTTCATCGGGGTTGAATTCGCAGTCTTTGCAGTATGGGCCTATGGGCGCGTATATTCTCCTGTCGCTCTCATAGGCGTCAGCGAGGTAAGTGATATATTCCTCGAATGACAGGTCCTTATTTTCGATGTCGAAGCGGGTATTGTTGATAATTGTGACGGCGTCCCCGATATCGATGGCCCTGAGTATCTTTTCGCCCGGGTCGCTCCTGTCGGTCACCTTGACTCTCACCCTGCCGCTCTCATCATGCTGCAGGAAGAACCTCTGGTTCAGGCCGTCGACGGACGCCTTTTTAGTCTTGTCGGCAAGCATAAGGTATGTCGAGATGTTATATTGCGGGAATGCCTTCCGGAGCACATGCTGCTGGAACACTGCGTCGAAGAGGTAGGGGCTCCATTTCGAACTTATGCCGCCCTTTTGTGTGTAGAATTCCCCGGGCAGGTCTTCATCGGCCGATTTGGCCTTGACCTCTATGAGCTTTACGCGCTTTCCCCTCTTTTCGAGAATATCTATCCTGATGAAGAGATTTTGATAGATGACGGCCGCTTCGAAGATCGTGACGTTTTCCTGCTTCAGGAGTTCGTTTGTCTCTTCCAGCGATTTTGCCTGGTCCAGGCTCGATATATTATGCCCTTCGGGATAATAGAGCTTCGCGAGTTCGCCGACCTGGAAGCCGCCCTCGGCGAGGGCCTGGAGGAATGGATCTTCGGCCCTGCTGTCGGGATATTCGGCCTTGTGCGTGTAGTAAAGCTTGCCCGGGCATTCCATGGCGAGCTTGAACCTTGACTTGGTGAGCTTGCGCTCCGTGTTCATCTTCCGCTGTCGGGACCGGGCAGCTCCATCTTGTTCCCGGTCAGTTCCCCGATGCAGGTGTTGAACTTTTCCGCCTCTTTTTCGCACTTGTCGAAGGCCCCGGAGGCGTTGCTGATATGCCTGCCGACCAGGCTGAAATTGTCGTAAAACTTCGTGAAGGAGCCCTGGACTTTCGAGAACTCTCCTATCATTTCCTTCGCCTTCTGCTCTATTTTGAAGCCGCGGAGGCCGTAGGCTATCGCCATCAGGTATGCGTAAAACGAGTTGGGGGATGTCGCTATGACATGCCTCGATATGGCGTATGTGAATATCTCGTATTGGTCGGTCGATGAAGTGTCGTTTATAATCGTTTCATAAAAAACGTTCTCGGCGGGTATGTACATCATAGCGAACTCGTAGGTTCCCTCCGCCGGCTTTATGTAGTTGTCAGCGATCTCGTCTATCCGCAGCTTGACGGATCGGACGAATTCCTTGCGGAATTTTTTCTTCTCTTCGTCGTTGTTTGAATTGATTATCCTCTGGAAGCTCTCCATCGGGAACTTCGAATCTATCGGAACGATATTGGCGCCGAGCTTGATTATCGCGTCGACTTTTGTGCCATCCTTGAAGGAGTACTGCATCGAGTAGTTCTGCGCCGGGAACATCTGCTTAAGGAGATCTTCCAGCAGGAACTCGCCGAGGTTGCCGCGGAGTTTGGGGGCCTTGAGGATATCCTGCAGGGAGGATATGTCCTTTCCGATATCCTGCATGTTCTTCGCAGTCGTTTCGAGGACTCCGAGCTTTTTCTGGATATCGCTTACGACGGCCCCGGTGTTTGCCATCTGCTGGTTAATGCTCGTCTGCGACCTGGAGAGGTTTTCGTTGACCGTCTTCATTATGGCCTGCAATCCCTCGCTCATCGTCTTCTGCGAATTGTTTATCAGGTCCTGCTGCCTGTTCAGGCTGTCGATCATCGCCCTCTGGGAGCTGTTGGAAAGCTCCTGCTGCTTTGTGAGCAGGAAAACGCAGAAGCCGACTATAATCAATCCGAACAATCCTATCAATAACCATGTTATCATAAAATCCCCCTCTGTGTAACTAATATTTTAGCCAGTATCAGGTTAATAGTCCAGAATGATTGTGCGGACTCGTGCAATATTTCCCCTGTTTATTTATAATACTTCCATCCATGAAACAGGCGGGGGATTCGAATGTATAAATACCTTATAGCGTTTCTTTTTACTTTTTGTTTTATCTCTGAGATATTCCCGGCAGGCGGCAGTGACGCGAACATCGAAACGGCGATTACCTGGTACGAGCAGGGCCGGCTCGATAACGCGGAGACGGCTCTGAAAATAGAAGAAGCCGGCAATTCGAGCGATCCACGGATATATTTTTATCTCGGCCTGATAAATTACGATAAAAACATCTACGATAAATCGGAAAGCTATTATCTGAAAACGATCGGTATCGATTCGAATTACGCGCCGGCTTATACGGAGATGGCGAATTTAAGATGCAGGCAGAATAAGCTCCCTGAAGCTGAAAAATTTATCGAGAAATCGATAGGCATAGACTCCAATTACGCAAATTCCTACATGGTTTATGCGAATATTTATACCCTGATGGGCCGGAAATCCATAGCTGAAGAACAGCTTGAAAAAGCGGCAAGGCTCAGCCCCGGCCTGGTCTTCGGGCAGGGTACACAGTACCTTAAGATCAGCGATCCCGATTCCGCGTTATATTATTTCAAGATAGCCGAAAAATATTCTCCCAGGGAGCCGGTGCTGCTTTTCCATATAGGCCAGACTTATAGAATGCTCAAAGACCCGGCGGATGCTCTGAAGTATCTCGAATTATCGTACAATTATGCGCCGACCAACTATCAGTATTTTAATTTCGGGATAATTTATTCTACATATTTCAGGTATTCGCTGGATAACGGATCCTACGATAATATTTATAAAAGGGTCTTTGAAAAGGTCGGTAAAACCTATCCGGGCGCATACATGTTTTTAGCATTGGCGGATTATAAAACAAAGAAATCGGGGGATTTCAGGGAGCACGCGAAAAAGTATTTTTTATACGGGAATGAAAAAGAGCCCGCTTCGCTCGAAGATTGGGCGAGCAATCTCATCATCCCGGCCGAAGGCGTGCAGGCGATAAGGATCCCTGCGGTAAAGTAACCCGCTACCATATATTCAGGCTTGACGCGGCCGCCTTGAGGGCCGCATAATCCGACTTGCGAGGGTAAAAGCTGTCGATAGCTACTATGTACGGCCCCCTTGAAAAGCTTAATTCGTTAAGGCCGGTTCTGTCGAGGAACCACCCGCTGTTATGATTGACATCCACCTGTTTGTTGAAAACCCTGTTTTCCTTCATCAGTGCCGCCAGGAAGTTGTTATTCAGCGTTTTCCGTTTTTCATAAATAAAATTGTTATGAATGGCCGATGCTGTTTTTGTATAATCGAGGTTGAAAATATTTATGACTATGGGCTTGCTGCAGTACATATAATAGCCGTTCATGTTCCAGTAGCCGATCATATTTTTGGACCACCATGAAAAATTCCGATCCTTAGCGTAATTCCACTGGATCCTGAACATGGAGAAAGCCGCTAATCTGGCGCTGCCGGTATTGCTCTTTTTCGGAAACACGGACAGGTTTTTAATTACCTCCGGATAGAGCAGCAGGCCTTTATCTCCGTTGTTGTTGCTGATAAAAGCCGTCATTTCTTTGAGAGTCAGGTCGTAAGTCTTATAGAGGACAAAATAGGGGGTTTTTTCGATCTTTCCGAGAAAAGTGTAGATATTGTTGCCATGCACTCTCATCCTGTAAATATTCCCTCTTAAAGCCCCGGTGTCCGTCCTGTAATTCATATCCTTTAATTCTAAATTTCCGTAATGATACGGGCCGGCCGGGGGCAAAGCATCCGCATTCGAGTTAGTCAGGGATAAAATTAAAACATCGATCTGGTTTCCTGTCAGCTTGTCTTCATACAGGGCTTGCGAAAGGGATGCGCTGGATTTGATGAGATTATGCAGCCTGATGTCGTCCGGTATGAAGTTGTCATCCGGCTTGAATCCGATATTAACCATGTTATTCCTTATCAAAAAAGGGGCATCCGCGAGCCTCAGGTCGACAATCTTGTAATTCCGGTCGACGGGGAAGCGCTTCATCGTCAAAACGATATTTGTAGATATTTCAGGTATTTCGTACTTTCCCTGAAAGGCCTTTTTGTCGTCCGGTTTAGCGTTATTATAAGCGGCTGAATCATTTATATAATTTGAATAATTTATTACCTGCGTTTCACCTAAACCGGCAAGGGCCAGCCTGTTTTTAATATTTTCAGCCTCTTTTTTGCTGCGGCAGGCTCCCGCCTGGACGTCGAACCATATATCGTTATCCCTGCCCATTTTTGAGACGTAATACGCTCCGAATTTCATTTTTTTCAGCCTGTCTGCTGCAAGCTCCGCGTCTTCCTTCTGCCTGTAGCTTTTAACTAACACGGACCAGGGCTTCTTCGCATCCGCTTTCCTGACCGAAAGCATGCCGCCTGCTGCTATTAAACCTCCGATAACAATTATGGCCGGGATGCCGTAGACCAGGAATCTCTTAAGCAGCTTCAACAATTCCCCCTTGAGCAACAAATTTCCAATATCTTAAATAACTCCGGTAAACTAATCAAGGATCAGGTTTTATGACCGCGATAATCACGGCTCCTGATTATTGGACAGCAACGGGTATCCCTGCGATTATGAGACCGCTTCATATAAATAAATGTGCCTATCAAGTTGGTTCAGGGAGATACTTTTATTTCCCAATCCTTTTGAGATAATCTAACATGATACTATATGTTTTATTATATTTTCTTTGCCAGTCTTTATTTTCTTTGGCTACACTATTTTCATCTACCCCTATATGTTCGACTTCCCAATAGTTTATTAATGATTCAACTTCATTACTACTTATAGAATTCTCTTTTCTAAGCCTTATAATTTGTTCGGCATTTAGAAATAAAGCCAGATCATTAATTTGACCCCATACATCCTCTTTCATAAATTTTGAATTTTTTTCAATTTGTAAAATAAAATAAAGCATAAATGTACTAATTATTAATGCTGCAAAACCTATAATGGCAGTTGCTATTACCCAAAATTCCATATATTACCCCCATAATTTTTTTTGATTAATAATTTTAACTCATATTTCTAATTAAATAAAAAATATTGGAAGGAAAAATGAATATTATTACTGACAAAGAAATTGAAGAATTGATTGAAAGATTAAAGAATAGTGGCGCAATTATTCATTCAGTTGAAAGGACTCCTGAAAATCAAATTAAGGTTGATATGATTATGTATTATGATA
>CAZHNM010000003.1:0-198041 GCA_964533855.1 uncultured Brevinematales bacterium | reverse complement strand
TTTCTGCAATTGTTTCATAATTATCTCGCTAGTTTTTACACCTTTCAGGTGTTTATTAGGGGTAAGGAAGGTCGTCAAACATTTCCTTGCCCCTCTTTATTTTAGCATGGTTTTTCACATATCATCCAAAAAAAACAATCGATCAGCTTAGGTTATAAGGTATTTCAATTTTCTTTACTTTCTCTTTTCACTCATTTATAATACGATCAATCATTCATGAAAAGAGGATTAAACCCTTATGGGTAAATTGGGTTATGATATTCAGTTCCTCTGGTTATATCTGAACCAGTGCAACCTTAACTGCAGCTATTGTTCCAATTATTTTTTAAGCAAGGAGTTTAATAAAATTCCACCCATCGATATCGAAAGGCTTATCAAATCATTTGACAGTTCCGGGAAAAGAGTCCAGGTGATTTTTACCGGCGGAGAACCTTTATTTATCCCGAATTTCATAGAAGCATGTAAGGAAATAACAAAAAATCACAGGGTTATGGTAATTTCAAATTTTACCTCTGATAAGCTTAAAGAATTCGCTGAAAAAATAGATCCTTCCAGGGCATGCTTTTTAAGTTCTTTGCATATAAAGGAACTTGAAACCAAGAACCTGGTCGGCAGGTATATAGAAAATTATTATTTCTGCAGGGAGAAAGGCTTTAACATCAGTATCGAAGAAGTCGCTTATCCGGGTTTATCGGGTAAAGCCCGCGAATATAAAAAGTTTTTTAACAGTAAGGGCATAAATTTTAAGTATGTGCCTTATTACGGTTTTTATAACGAGGGGAAATATCCAGATGATTATTCTGGAGAAGAGATAGATGAATTCGGTCTTTTAAAAGCCGATCTGGATAGATATAACAGGAAGCCCGGCTATTGCAATGCCGGTTTCAACAATTTTGTCGCTATGCCCGGAGGGGATATATTCAGCTGTTTCCGTTTGATGCGCCCCTGCGGCAATATTTACAACGGTATTCCCGATCCTAAGAAGATGCTGAAATGCAACCATTCGTTTTGCGAATGCTGCCTGAGCAAAACGGATGAACCGTTGTTCCATGAAGCCCTTTTGAAAAACAAAATAAAAAAACACTTGGGCGTCAGACTGTTAGATCCGGTTTAATTATATTCAGGGGACAGATGAAGAAAAAGTATGATGCGGCTTTGTACTGGGACATTACAAAAGCCTGTAATTTTGACTGTCCCCAATGCGCCGGTACAAGAACGAGGTTAACCGGTCAATATGCCCCTGAAAAAGTGAATATTGAAGCTTTGAGGGAATTTTTCCGAAAATATCCCGGATACACTTTCAAAATCAATTTCACAGGCGGGGAGCCTCTTTTAGTCGAGAACATTATTGATTCGCTATTTGAGATTTCAAAAAAACATTATATCGGGCTCATTACTAATCTTGTCAGCCCTAACGTTAAAGAACTCGCGGAAAGGCTGGACCCTTCCCGTTTTACTTATATAAACACATCCGCTCATTTCATTGAATTGGAAAGGAGATCGCTTTTTAAATTATTCATGGATAATGTTCTGATGTTGCGGGACAAAGGATTTCCCCTGACGATAAGCGAAGTCGCGTATCCTTTTATAAGCGACAAGGTGGAGAGCTATCGTGAAATTTTCAGAAAGAAGGGTTTGAAACTTGTATTTAACGCCTTCCGGGGAATCTGGAACTCCAGAGAATATCCGGCGGCTTATACAAAGGAGGAGATCAGGCTCTTCGATTTGAAGGAGATACCCGAATTCCGGCCGGATATTTTCAACAGGAAAGGCCTTTTCTGCAATGCCGGTTACAACAGCGTTATAATTCTTGAAAATGGCGACGCTTACCCATGCTATATGCTCGAAATGCCTGAGAATAAGTTAGGAAATATTTATACAGATTTAAAGCTGAACAGAGGTATGACGAAATGTCCTTCAAAGTTTTGCACATGCCCGTTCCCGGCTTTTGAATCGGATCTTTATGATAAAGCTTTGACCGAGACTAAGACAGGTAAGATAAAAATTTTATCGAACTGGATAACCGCAAGGATTGGCGGCTTCAGCCGCGGAAAGTTTTAATAAAATTTTCATATTTTTTTGAGGACCGGATAAATCCGTCTTTCAGAAGCTGATCGGTATTTATCAGTTTTTTTGAAGACCTTGTATAAAAATTCAGGGATTTTTTATCTTTCAACCTGTCCTGATAAGCCTTATATTCTTTCTTTGTAAAATAATCATAATCTGAGTCGCTTGTCAGGCTTACTGATACCTTATCCTTGAAAGACGGAACATATTTATAATGTTTCAGGACACCTGTTATATCGGCTATCTTAGCTTTATTACAAAAATGGGGGTTTGTAAGAACTTCGATAAAACTATCGATGTAGACAAGTGGATGTTTAATCAGCAGGTATTTATTTTTCCCGCCTTTAAAAACTCTGTTCCTGATTCCCCCGTAATAAAATTTTATTTTCCTGTCAGGAATGATGTTATAACCGCATAAAAACCTTGAATACCTGAAATAATCAGCCTTTTTAACGTCAGAAATATCATAATATGAGTATTTGTTTTCAAAACTTTCCTGATAGCCCGGGTTTTCAGGGTGAAATTTTTCAATCGAGAACATATCGAGCATATAAGATACGAGAGCAGTATAATTATTCTCTGATAAATAACTGATAAGGCCTTTCATGCCGATTTTAACGGAAAACGGGAAATCGAAAAATTCATCAATATCGGCGTAAATACACCATTTATTCCTGCAGTGGCTTTCGATTACAAACCTCCTTATCTCGCATTCAAAAAGCTTATGCGGCAGCAATGTTGAATATAAAGTGATATTGTCGAATTTTTTAAGCATTTCCACAGTATTATCATCGGAACCGTTATCGATAATAAAGAAGTGTCCTGCGCCGAGCGCTTTATAATGCCTGATAAAGGCGTCGATATGAGGACTGCCGTTTTTTACAAGGCTGATAACGGCAAAATCCTTGATATTCGGATCCCTTGGTCCGTAAACAAGCCTTATATCCCTGCAAAAATTAACCTGAAGCCCCCTTTCAATCTGATTTTGAAGGGATTCCTGAAACTTTTTTTCACCGGTTTCCGCGCTTAAAATTTGCAGAAACCTGTTCTTGACATTATCCCAGTTATAATATTGAACTTTTGAATAAGCGACGTCAAGAATAAACTTCATGGCTTCCTGATCGCTTGACAGCCAGTTATACAAAGGGATGATTTCTCTCGCGACTGTCTTTTTCACGCATGTATACAAATAGCATCTCCGCTGGGAATCGGCAGCCCCATCCCCGATTACTAACAGCCCCATAGCGGCGGCATAAACAAGAAGCCTGCCGTAATCAGGGCAACCGGCTGAAACAACAAGTCTACTTTTCGCGATCAGCCTGCAAAATTCACTCTCGTTTGAAAAGGAGACTTTATCCTGCTGAAAGTCATCCCCGAAAGTACTGTCGTATTCCACAAAAACAGGCTTTAATCCCGTTATACGTGAAAGATGCTGCAAATCCTGTGTATTATCCCGCCTTTTATTATATATGACTGTCATTATATTCTCTTTGACCATGGTTTTAAACCCTGATATTTTTTCTATATCGGCGGGGTGCGGAATTTCATATACTTTTTTCCCGGTAATAGAGGACAGTCGCCTTGAAATCGAATATTCCGTTGAGAAGGCCATATCGGATTTTAAAACCGCTTTACTCAGGTCACCCTCTTTTTTATAGAAATGCTTCCAATATTTTACGGGAATATCACAGCATACGACCAGTTTTGCGTCTTTATTTTTTCCTTCCCGTACCATGTCGATCAGTGAAAAATTTTCTTCAAGCAGCCTGATCAAAATTATGTCGTAATCTCTGAAAGATATATTTTTATCGGGGGATGAAGAGATGTTTTTATAGAATATCTCTCCATGAAAAGCATTCGCCCACTGGTAAAAACCAGCGAGGGGCATGTCATTGACCGTGCGCGCCTGTCCCGCTGAAAGAATACAGAATTTCAAGAAGTCACATCCTTTTATAATATTTAATCAGGAGCTTAAGAATCCTTCTCCGTTTAAAATTCAAACATTCTATAATCCGCCATAAAAATTCCTTAAGCAATATTTTTATATTAAATCATTTTATTTAACAACGCAAAATTTTATTTACAATATAACGGTTTAACAATATTTAACATCTAATAATTTATTATTATAATATATGGACATTCTACAAATATCTGATCATTTATACCCGACCAATAGTACGGTATAATCCCCCCTCATGGTCGGGTTAATTCCCGACTAAGAGGAGGTTTGTTTCCCCGAATATTAAACCTATAATAGTTAGCTATTGCTAAGAGGATTTATTAGGGGAATTAAATTGGGAAATTTTTCAGAGGGTTGTCATATGCAGCAATCTGATTTTAATCATTATGCGTTTCAAACGGAAATGCCTGCGGTTCCGGTATTAATGTCTGTTCGAAACGAAGAAATCCTGATTAAAAAAGCTCTGGCTTCGATCGTAAGAGCAATTGTATACTATAAAGATTCTCTGGATGACTGGAATTATCTGAACGCAGGACCTAGTTTTCCTATATATGTTTGCGACAACAATAGCTCGGATAATACTAAATTAAAGATTCGCGAGTTTATGAATGAATCCGCCCGGATTTTGGCAAAATATAATATCGGCATAAAAATAATAGATGAAAAAAAGCAGGGAAAGGTCTACGCTTTGAGAGCCTTGATAAATTGCCTTGAAAACGATGAAAGCGCAGAGAAATTTGATAATGTTATTTTTACTGACGGCGATATCCAGTGGGAAACAAATTTTTATTATGAAATGGTGACTTTCAAGAAAAACAATCCCTCGATCAAATTAATCGGGACAAAATTAATCCCTGATAATAAAAAAATAAATTTCTGGGGCAAAGCCGAGGTAATCCCCTATTACGGCTATGGGGAATCGGCTAATAGCGGCCATGGAACATTTTCCTGTTTTATTTCGGGTATGGGATATATGGCCGATAAAAGCGTCCTGCATTATCTCAAAGATGAGATACCTCCTGTCATAGGTAATGAAGATGTGGCGCTGTCAGTTCTTATAGGGAAAGAAAATATTCACATTTTGAACAGCACCGGAATTTACTATTATGTGTCCGAGAATTTAGTGCAATTTATACGCATAAGGGGCCGCCATATCAGGGAACAATACCGGATATTCAGATGGCTGAAAAAATGGAAGGAAAATAATATTTCAAAGGATGAACGGGCAGGGCTGAACAAAGCGTCGCTCCGCCGTTTTGCACGGAACTGGGCAAGGATGAGATTTTACTCAATAACCGAATGCAGGTCCCTGCCTTACCTTATAAGTTTTTACAAGAGTACCAGGAGATTTAATCTTTCTGGAAATTTTCTGAAATGGCTTGAAAGTATTCCGGCTGTCCAGGAGGGAATGTTCTTTTTCCTTGTTTTTTATCCCTCCTGCCTGGCGGTTTATCTTTTTGTGAAAATAATATTTTACATCCAATCCCTTTATCACAATAAAGCCGGATGGGAGCCAGTCAGATCGTTTGATTGATGTGAATTTTAATAGTCCGGAATTCAATGATTCTAATTTTTAATCTGAACTACAGTTGAGGAGAAAATAACCATGTTTGTTTCATCACCGGCATATAATAATGCTATAGCCAATCTCCATGAATGCAGGAAAAGATCCGCTAAAATCAAATCATATCCCCTGAAGTTATACCTTGAACCGAACACGAATTGCAACCTTGATTGCACTTACTGTTATCCGAGAGAATGGCGTGTGAATAAAACTATGACAATGGAATTATTTGAAGCGATTGAAAAGCAGCTGTTCGGCTACTGCAGCGAAGTGAATCTTTTCTTGAGGGGAGAACCGACGCTGGCTAAAAATTTTCCGGAAATGCTCGATATTTGCGCTAAATACCCTATGATTACCAAATTTTTTTCAAACCTCAGCTATAACAACGATAAAATACTTAGAAAAATGGTAGAATGCGGGGTCTGGCTTAATTTATCCTTCGACGGGATTGAAGAGACGGAGAAATTGAGAAAAGGAATCAATATTGATCAGGTCATCCGGAACATGAAGTTCTTGCAGGATTATCAAAAGGAAATCAACAGCAAAAAATTTCATTTAAGACTTGCGGTTGTTGTCAGCAAGCTCAATGTGCGGAATCTGACAAATATAATAGAATGGGCCGATTCAATGAAGATCAGGGAAGTCATGTTCGGCTGCCTTGACGCGTTTCACATGAAGTTCAAAGACGCTGTGACAGTTGAAGACGTACCCATTTTTGAAAAAGCTGTAAAGACCGCTGATAAACTTAATATAAGAGTTTCCACTCCTTCACATATAGGCGGGAAAAAACTTGAAAAAAGCAGCAACTGGAACGATTTCAAACTTGATATCGATGATTATTTCCCGCATTACTGTGAAGACTCAAATCCAGATGTCGACAAGCGTTTCTGCCCTTATCCCTGGCTGGAGGCGGTAATCCAGGCGGACGGAGAGGTTGTAAGCTGCTGCCAGAGGAAAATACATATGGGCTGGATGACCCCAAAAACAGATTTTATCAAGGAGATCTGGAATAATAAGGCTTACAATAAATTAAGATCGATGAAGGATTTTTCAAAATGCAAAAACAGCGACGGGCATCCATGCGGCCTGGCTACGTATTCGATATGGGGCGGCGAGAATCGTTTAAATAATATACCTAAATCACAAAAATAATCAGGAAGGGAACTATGGAAAATGTTTTTTCCCATTTTATGGCTGACAGCAGCATGCTATCGCTGATCCTTAAATTCTACTTTTCGGCTGTAGGAGTGATAAGTTTATTATATCTGATCTTGATAGCTCCCAAAATTTTATACTATACCTTTGCCAGGAGAAAACTCCAGGCTTTTATCATTATCGCCGTTATAACATTGCTATTCTGGTTTTCATTTACGAGGAACCTCCTCGCGATATTCATAACAATTATTTACGCTCTTAACGCCCTGACATTATTAATTTACTGTATAAACCGTTTTACCAGGAAAGAAGACCCGAAACCCGATAAAGAAAGCAGTGAAGGCTACCGCCCTTCAGTCTCGGTGATCTTCGCTGTTAAAAACGAAGGGTCAGTCATTGCCGAATCTATTAAAAAAGTGCTTGAAATGGACTACCCTGAAGAAAAGCTCAAAGTAATAGTAATTGATGACCATTCCACCGATAATACACTTAAAATTATAAGCGATATAGCCGACGGGAAAAAAGTCAGAGTATTTCAAAACCCGGGGGAACCGGGAAAAGCAAGCGCGATCAACAGTTCCCTGTCTTTTATCGACACTGATCTGGTATTAATGCTCGATGCAGATCATCACGTGCCTGAAGATTACCTTAAAAAAGCTGTATATATGTTTAAAAATCCCAGATTAGGGCTGGTTCAGGGTATGCTGACAATCAGGAACGGAAAGAAATCCCTCATTGCGAGGCTGGTCGAGCTTGAGTATTATGCTTTTTACCAGGTTTTTTACGCAGCGCGCGTTTTGACCGTTTATCTGGGAACAGGAGCGATATTCAGGAAAAAGGCTCTTCTGGAGGCAGGCAACTTTAATAATAATATTTGCACCGAGGATATGGAAATGAGTTTCCGGATTCACCAGCTTGGATATGAAGTGAAATTTTCCACCGATATTACAACTTATGAGCTTGCCCCCGATACTTTACAGCATTTTATTAAACAAAGATACAGATGGATAAGAGGTACCTGGCAGGCGTTCTATGCACAGCTCGGCAACATGTTTTCAAACAGGAAAGTGAGCATATCAAAGAAAATGGATTACCTCCAGATAGGCATAACACCTTTCGTTCTTGTTTGTT
Source organism: uncultured Brevinematales bacterium (assembly GCA_964533855.1). Classification (GTDB taxonomy): domain Bacteria; phylum Spirochaetota; class Brevinematia; order Brevinematales; family JAOACQ01; genus CAVYGN01. The sequence continues at coordinate 190,161 of CAZHNM010000003.1, read as the reverse complement.
ATTTTATGCTGAATATATTTTATCTCCTTGACGTTACCGGAATTTCAACACTGCCCTTTAGTTATTATATCATCTATTTTCTGAATCTTGCTATCCTTATTTTTTTCACAGTCGGGCTGTACTGGTCCAGGCAGTTGAAATTGTCCCTTTATATTGTTCTTGTTCCGTTTTTCTATATGATTTATTCTTTCGCCTGTATAAAAGGGATTGTGGACGAATTTTTATTCAACAGCAAATTCAAGGGTGTTAAAGCCGACCGTATGAATTTGAATGCAATTGAACCGATTGATCAAGCTGGAATAGATTGAAGCTCTAAAATAATTGCCGGAGAAACAGAAATGAAAAGAGAAATATTTATCACTAAAAGACTGCCTCTTTATATAGGCACAAAGTGCAATATTAAATGCAAGTTCTGCTATTATTACAGCGTAACTGACGAAGACAATCTAAGTTATGAAGAGATAATCACAACGCTTAAAAAATATAAAAAAGAAGGCATTGATTCGATAGATATCACCGGCGGCGAGCCTACAATTCATAAGGATATTGTCAGGATCGTAAAAAAAGCCTCAGAAATGGGCTTTAAAGAAATATCGATGATCACCAACGGCATAGCGGTAAAAACTGAAAACTACCTTGATAAATTGATCGAGGCGGGCGTTAATACCTGGGTACTGTCGATCCATGGGCATAATGCGGAAATTCATGACTCTCTGACCGGCCATAAAGGCAGTTTTAACGATATGTTAAAAACCGTAGATAACCTGAATAAAAGAAGTATTACATATTCAGTAAATTTTGTAGTCAACAGGCAAAATTTTGAATACCTCCCGGAATTTGCCCGGTTTATAAACGAGACCTGCAGGAAAACCGCCGTTACATTTTTAGTAATGAATCCGATGGGCAACGGGAAAATCAATTTTGACGAATTTTCTGTTAAATATTCCGATCTGGGATCCCCTCTGTTTAACGCAATAACAGCGCTTAAGAAATGGGGAAACAAGGTTACCTGGAAATTTATGCCTTTATGCGCCAGCAAGGAAAATATCGATGTGACTGACAGCATTTTCACTTTCTTTTTTACACCCTATGATTGGAATTACAGCATACAGCATAAACTCAAATACGGAGCTCTTAATCATTTCTTCGTTTTGATAAAGAATTTTTCCATGTTCAGCTTGATTCAGCTCAGGAAAATACCCCTTGTTGTGCTCAAGCATATGGCTTTATTGAACGAGAATTTCGGGTTTATGTTTAAAAAGCTTGAATCATGCAAACAATGCAAATATTTCTATGTTTGCGACGGGATCAGCAAGAACTATTTAAATCTTTTCGGCCAGGAAGAATTCAAGCCGCTGGAAGGTGAATATATAATCAATCCGATGGATCTTGTTAATCAGAGTGTCAGAATGAGCAAATTCGATGTCTCCAGGAATTATCTGTTTTTTGGTTTTGCGAAAATAACGTATCTTATGATATATGCACTTTTCAGAAGGCTGATCGAGAGAAGGTATAAGATGCGCGATGCCGCTCCTGAAACAGCGGATTAACAACCTATTGCTGTCTTAAAAATAATTTATAGAGGTTTTAAAAATGAATTACGAGAGCGGAATAGAGATCGGAGTGAAAAAATACAATAACGCAGTTGAAAACCTGAAGGAATGCGCTTCCAGGAATAAAATCCTGTCAAGCCGCCCGCTTAAGATCTATGTGGAACCTACAACAGCCTGCAATCTTGACTGTTCCTACTGTTACCCTATCAAGTACCGGCAGGTCGTGGAAATGGATATGGCTATGTTTAACGGCATCAGGGAACAGTTTTTCGATCATTGCAGCGAGGTCAATTTATTTCTCAGGGGGGAGCCTACCCTTGCAAAGCATTTTCCGGAAATGCTGGATATTTGCGCGAAATACCCTTTCATTACGAAGTTTTTTTCAAACCTGAGCTATAAAAACGATGCGATTTTAAAGAAAATGGTAGAATCCGGTGTATGGCTTAACGTCTCTTTTGACGGCATCGAAGTTACTGAAAAGATTAGGCGCGGCACTAACATCGGGTTTGTAATAAGTAATATCAATCTGCTGATGGAATACCAGAAAGTCTGCAAAAATGAAAAGTTTCACATGCGCCTAGCCGTCGTAGTCAGTAAGCAGAATGTGGAAAAACTGCAGGATATAATCGATTGGGCCGAAAAGATAGGTTTTAAAGAAATTATGCTGGGCTGCCTTGACGGGATCCATTTTAAAAATAAGGATATACTGACGGGAAGGGACGTCCGTTATTTCGATAAGGCGGTTGAAAAATGCGACCAGATAAAAATGCGCATATCCACTCCTTCTTATATAGGCGGCAGACGTGTAAAAAAAGCTCACAACTGGGATGATTTCATTTTGCCTGTGGATAAATACTTCCCGCATTTCGCGGAAGACAGCAATCCGGACGTTGATAATAAATTTTGTCCTTATCCCTGGATTCAGACGGTATTTCAGGCGGACGGTGAAATCGTAAGCTGCTGCCAGAGAAAAATAGATATGGGCAAATTCAGCCCGGGCACCGATTTTTTTAAAGAAGTCTGGAATAATCAGGCCTATCAGGACCTGAGAGCCATGAAAAACTTCCGGAATTGCAAAGACATATGGAATAAAAAATGCGGAATAATCACATATTCGATATGGGGCGGAGAAAACCGGCTTGGCCGCATTCCGAAGCCTTTGTCAGAATCAATATAATAAGGAATAAAAATGTTCAATTATCAGTTATCAACCCCTGGTGAATATATTTTGTTTTCCCTTAAAGCCTACTTTTTTATATTCAGCCTCTTAGCGGCCGGATACTTAATTTATCTGCTTCCAGGGTTCGGGATAAAACTGATGAAAACAAAGAGGATTATACCTTTTATATCCTTTCTGTGTATTATATTATGCAGTATATTTTTCATCACGAGGGATATTATTATTATTATAAACGCAGCAATCATAGGATTCTACGGATTCTGCCTTTTATTGTCCACCAAGCAGGCTTTATCCCAGAACTCGTCTAAAAAAGCTGGAAAAACAGGCATCCCCCAGGTCGGGGATTACCCTGAGGTTTCTATTCTCTTCCCTTTGAAAAACGAACAGAATGTAATAACAAGATCTCTCGACAAGGTTTTTGAAGCCGATTATCCCGGCGATAAAATCCATGTCATCGTAATCGACGACCATTCGACCGACGGCACGGCCGTTATCCTTGAGGAGTATAAGAAAAAAAATCCTATAACCTTATACCATAACCAGGGCAAGCCGGGCAAAGCCAGCGCCATAAACGATTTCCTGCCCAAACTGAAGACTGATTTTGTCGTAATTCTGGATGCGGATCACCAGATGTCGAAAAATTTTTTAAAAGAAGCCGTTCAATATTTTACCGACCCGAAGGTAGGCCTTGTCCAGGGAATGAATTGCATCAGGAACGGAAACCAGTCTATTGTAGCAAAATTAGTGGAACTGGAGTTTATCGGCCTTCACCAGATCATTTATTATACAAAACCGATGGCTGTGTATCTTGGCTCCGGCGCAATGATCAGGACAGAGGCCTTTAAAGCTGCGGGCGAATTCAATAACGATATCGCCACCGAAGACTGGGAGCTCTGTTTCCGAATCCACCAGAAAAATTATAATGTTATCTTCAGCAACAGGTTTTGCACCTATGAGCTGGCCGCCGTCAGAGTCAGGGAGTTTTTAAAACAGCGTTACAGATGGCTTCGCGGGACATGGCAGGCTGTAAAGATTCAATATGCAAATATGATCAATTCTAAGAATATGTCGGTCCCGAAAAAAATTGATTTTATACTTGCAGGTTTTTTCCCTTTCACCCTGGTCAGTTATTTTACAATAAACGTATTTTACGCCCTCGATTTTCTGCATATTATTTCATGGCCCATAAATCCGGTCTGGCTTCTTTGTTTGAATCTGCCGTTCATGATATATTACGTCGCGGCATCCCTGTTTGCGAGAAAAGCGCATATGCTTTTAGTCATTCCGCTGGTGCCTCTTTTTTATATCCTGTATTCTATGGCTACTTTCGAAGCTATGTTCGACGAATGGGTAATTAACAGTTCTTTCCTGGGGGAAAAAGCTGACAGATCGGCTGTAAAAGTAAAAGATTAAATAAATAAAATCTGGAGAATCGGTGAAATTATGAAAAGAAAAATCTTTATCACAAGAAGACTGCCGCTTTACATAGGCACAAAATGCAATATAAAATGCAAATTTTGCTATTATTACAGCGAAACCGACGATGACAACTATAGTTACGACAATATAATCGCCGAACTTGAAAGGTATAAAGAAGAAGGGATAGATTCCATCGATATTACCGGCGGAGAACCCACTATTCACAAAGACATTATAAAGATTGTGAAAAAGGCGTCGGATATGGGTTTTAAAGAAATCACTATGATCACTAACGGCATAGCGGTAAAAACCGAGAGCTTCCTGGATAAATTGATCGAGGCCGGGGTAAATACGTGGGTATTGTCCATACATGGGCATAACGCCGAAATTCATGACGGATTGACCGGGCGAAAAGGCACTTTTAACGATATGCTGAAAACAATAGATAACTTTAATAAAAGGAATCTGACCTACTCCGTGAATTTCGTAGTCAACAGGCAGAATTTCGGATACCTGAGAGAATTTGCGAAGTTCGTAAACCAGACCTGTATAAAGACCGCAGTGACTTTTCTTGTAATGAACCCTATGGGCGACGGTAAAATAAATTTCGACTCGTTTTCAGTTAAATATTCCGAATTGGGTTCTCTGCTTTATTCCGCCATAGAGGAGCTTAAAAGGAAGGGAAACAAGGTTACCTGGAAGTTCATGCCGTTATGCGCCAGCAAGGAGAATATAGACATTACCGACAGCATCCTTACCTTCTTTTTTACTCCGTATGATTGGAATTACAGCATACAGTATAAGCTCAAGTACGGAGATTTTGATCATTTCTTCGCTTTGATAAAGAATTTTTCCAGGTTCAGCCTGATTCAGCTCGCAAAAATCCCCCTGGTTGTACTTAAGCATATGGCCTTATTAAATGCGAATTTCGGTTATATGTTTAAAAAGCTTGACTCATGCAAACAATGCATGTATTTCTATGTCTGCGACGGGATCAGTAAGAATTACATACAGCTTTTCGGCCAGGAAGAATTCAGGCCGATTGAGGGCAGGCAGTTTATCAACCCGATGGAATTGACGAATCAGCAGTTGAAATTAAGTTTTTTCGGAATAGCGCAGAATTTCATCTTTTTTGCATATTCAAAAATTGCCTATCTTCTGATATCGATTTTTCGCAGAAAATTGATAAAAAAGAGATACGCTCTGTACCAGGCATCTCTTGGATTATCGGAATAACCGGGTCTTTATAAGCTGGAATAATTATTGATTTAGGTGTGTAATATGAGATTGAATGTTATAAAAAAATTTTTCGGACGCCTGACCGGAAGCAGGATGAGGGTGGTCTTCCTGGTATACGAGTTCGACCGGGATATTGCCGGCGGAATAGGAAGGGTGATCAACGGTTTAAGCAAAGAACTGGGAAAATTGATCGATCTTTATATTTATCATATCACATTCCATAATGAAAACTCGCCGGATTATTATAAATCCGGGACTTTATACAAACTGGAAGACGGAGCAGCAGATAAGATATATCAAAACCGGTTTATTCTGACTGATGTTCCTCTCTGGGAAAAATTCCGGTTCGATATCTTTCAAATGTATAATTATCAGGAAGAAATCGTTGAAATAGTCGACTATATAAAAACCCATCACCCCAAAAGCAAGTTCCTGCTCAGCTGCCACTATATCTTAAAATATGAAACTGGCACCAGGAAAGTATATCCCAAAAACCTGCTTTATGAAGAGTATTTATACCGGAATATGGATCACTTTCATGTGCTTAATAAGACTTCCGAGAAAATTTTGCATGAATATTATTCCGATATAATAAAAAATAAGCCCGTATCAATTATACCAAACGGGATCTCTGAAAAGGAATTTGAAGAAAAAAATCCTGGTTTTATAGACGAATTAATGAAAAAGTATGATTTTAAAAATAAAAAAATCGTTTTATGCCTCACAAGATGGTGCCATGGGAAGGGTATAGAGTTTCTGGTAGACGCGATTCCTGCTGTTTTGAGTCAGGATGAAAACGTTTTGTTCATAATCGCCGGGAAAAAAGAAAACAGCTGGGAAAAGGACGGATCTGATTACGTGAAATTGATCGAACAAAAGCTTGAAAATTTTTCAGACAATGTCATTACTCTAGGGTGGCTTGACGACATGAAGCGGAATTCTTTGATGTCTATCGCCGATATATGGGTTTTTCCAAGCGAGCTCGAATATTTCCCATATAGTGTTTTAGAGCCGATGATAAAATCGATTCCGATTATAACATCCGAATTTAACGGCGCTCGCGACATAATTTCCGATAAAAAGGAGTGCCTGATGCACTCTCCCAGAAACAGCGCCGAATTATCCGGTAATATTATCTCGCTGCTCAATGATAATAAAATGAGAAAAACCCTCTCGGAAAACGCATACAAGCGGGCATCCCGTGAGTACCAATGGCCGGCTATCGCCCGGAGTTATAAAAACCTGTATAAAAAATGCATGAGATCCAAGGACAGGTCGGGGATCAGCTTTTTAAACCAGGAATCATTGCTGCCTGTTAAGGAATATGACGCCATAATCAACTGGAATCTGACAATGAACTGCAATTTCAGCTGTGTCTATTGCAATAATAAAAACGAGGCTCATGAAGGATCCGGGCGGTTTGAAAGCACGGACAAAGAAAAAAGGCTTAAAAACCTCAAATGGGAAGAAGACAGGATAAAATACCCTGACACCCGGATGACGATAAACCCGGACTTCGATTTTGAAAAGCTGGCTTCGGTTCTGGACCGGACCGGTAAAACTTTCAAGATCAGGCTGCTGGGCGGAGAGCCGTTCGTCTACCCTAACTTTATCGATTTATGCCAGACTTTAACCCGAAAGCATTATATCGACGTGGAATCGAATTTCACAAGCGTTCTGGTTAAAAAGTTTTGCGATACGGTGGATCCCGGCAGGGTGCAGGACATAAGGGTGGCTCTTCATATCGAAGAACTGGAAAAAAACGGCTTGGTCGGCCGGTTTTTTGAAAATTTCGAATATTGTAAAACCAGGGGTTTTAATATTATCCCTATTGTTGTCGTTTACCCGGGGATTATAAATAAAATTGTTAATTACAGGGATTGTATGCTGGAAGATGGAATAAAATTATACATGCATCCCTTTGTAGGATATTATAACGGTAAGGAATACCCTGCTTCTTACACTAAAAAGGAAATTGTCAGCTTGAATCTGGATCTTGAGTTGATCTCTTTTTTGAGGATAACAAAGAGCCAGCCCTGTTCCGCCGGAAAATCTTCCTTCGTGGCATTTCCGTCAGGAGATATTTTTCCATGCTACCAGTTAGACAAGAAAATCGGCAACTTGAACAGTGAAATAAAACCCTTCGATCGGATAATAAATTGCCCATTTGATAAATGTTCCTGCGACCCTAAAATAATGAATAAAAAATTGTTTGATAAAACCGTTAATGTACATTCCGGGTGATTCGAGAGGAGAGACCGGTGATCGATTTTGAAAAAATTAAAAACACTTTTTGCGCTTCTCTCTGGACTCAATTTTTTATTCATAATGACGGAAGCCTTAAACTCTGCTGTGAGTCATATATACCTTTAATAAAAGACGATGGTTTAAAATATATTAACGCTTCGGATTTAGGCGACATAAACATGATCCTGAATTCGAAGTTCCTTAAAGAAATAAGAAGAGCTGTGATAAAAAACGAGTGGCATAAGTCCTGCTTTAAATGCCGCGAAATTGAAAATAAAAATGGCGTCAGTTTGAGAAACGTATTGAACAAAATGTTCGAAGAATCTATTCCGCAAATTTTGAATTCCACCGCGGATGACGGATCAGTAGATCCTAAAATATCCGGGGTGATCATACGGTTTGGCAATCTTTGCAATCTAAAATGCAGAATGTGCACCCCCGCGGCCAGCATTAATATCATAGGCGATATGGAAAAGATTTACGGGGGGATAAGCGCGAAGAAAGTCAGGCAATATTATGATTATAAATGGTCAGGAGACCCGGAAACCTGGGAAAAGCTGCGAAATTTGATACCTGATCTGAAGTTTGTAACCCTCGAGGGCGGCGAGCCCCTGATTATCGATAAAACATTTAAATTTCTTGAAGAATGCGTCAAAACCGGGCATTCGCAGGATATTATAGTAAGGTACACAACAAATATGACAGTTATCCCGACCGGAATAGAAAAACTCTGGAAAAATTTTAAAAATATCGCCCTGACCTGCAGCATAGACGGCTATGGCGAGTTAAACAGCTATATCCGTTATCCTTCAAAATGGGAAATTATTGATCATAACCTCAGAATGCTTGATAAAAATCACAAGGAATTTAACCTTGATTATATCGCGATAAATCTTGCCGTCCAGGTCTATAATATCTTCCATTTAGGCGAAGTGCTGGAATATTTATTCTCGAACTTCAATTTTATTATCCCGGTCCCCCATTTTATCCTGCTGGATAATCCCGATTACCTGAGCTGTAAAATTTTACCACCGGAGATGAAGAAAAAGGCAGCGGATTATTTAAACATTATAAAAGAAAAATATGCCGGTAAAGCTCCTGCATCCATGAACTACCCGGCCTGTATCGACTCGATAATCCATTATATGAATTCGGAACAAAAAGATAATCTGGTGCCGGTTTTTATTGAGATGAATAACAGATGGGACAAACTTAGAAAACAGGATGTCCTGAAAATCGCGCCTGAACTTGAAGGGCTTTATTAAAGCCGGGTATTCATCCGCGATTTGTTATCCATAAACCTGCTGTATATGTATAAAATATAATTCCTTGCGATATCTATTATTGTAGCTTTCTGACTTTTCATTACTATGTCGGCTGGATTTAAAATCATCTTTCCTGGGGCAGGGTTAATTTCCCCGTCTCCGTACAATTCGATATAATTACTGCTGACTCCGTCGCAAACATAGAAATACCGGCATATTTTACACTTTTCGATTTTAATATATAAAAAATAATCGATAAGCTGCTTCAAAACAGCCATATAAACCAGCAATTTATGCGGCACTCTTATTAATTGCACATGATCAAAACGTGAAAAATTTTTATATAGCAGAGACAGGTACTTTTTCCGGCCCGAATCTAATAAAACTTGAACATTGTAGTTCCAGTCATGGGGTTTGAAGAAAAATTGATAAACATTCGCAGTCTGCCCGAGTATTCCAGGGGCCTGGCAGAGAGGCATGAATTTCCATGTCGGATGAAAACCTTTTCCCTTCAATATATTTACTGCGCTCTCCAAATGATCTTTAATATCCGAATATCTGGGCGATAATTCATTGAATTTGTTTTTAGCGTCATTCATCGGGTTTAAAATCAGGAAAGTTACCTCATCGATATTAACATTCAATGAGCATAATAAATCCGCAAATTCCGTCAGATGACTGTAATTATGGATGTTGACGACAGTATTAACGTAAAAGCGTATATTATTACGGATGAAATAAGAAATGGCCTTCATCTGCGCGTCAAAACTGCCTTTCCGTCTGGTAAGTTTGTCGTGAATTTCGGAGTTTGGGCCGTGGATCGAAATAATAAAAGTCGAAATCCCGGCGTCTGCGAGGCTTTGAACAAATTCTTCGTTTTTCAGGGCTATTCCATTGGTTATAATCGATATATCTTTAAATCCCATAAGGACTGCCGTCTTGACTATTTTAACGATATCCTTATGTATAGTAGGCTCCCCCCCGGTGATATCGATGCTTTTGATCCCGTTTATTTTATATTTCTCCAATGAATTGACTATCGATTCGAAGGATAAATTTTCACTTCCTATTTCAGAAATATAATAACAAAAGAGACAGGCCGCATTGCATTTTTTACCCACATACAGGGGCATTCTGTCAACGATTTTCATCTTTTATACCTCTTTATGTTTACGGTTTTTGTATTTTGGTGGTATGAAAAGTTTTGGCTGGATCTAATGGAAGAAATGATGCTGCCGCCGCCGTTAACTCAATTAAAAATTGAAAATTCACGATTACCCCGGTGACAAGACGACCCTTTATTATTATAGTTTTTTTTCAAGGAATATTCAAATTACAAGGTGAATATTTTTCCTGAATCCTTGCGGAAAATGGGCTATTTTGATGGGGTTATTTATTGCTTCTTTAATGCTTTCTTCTTATAATATACGTTGTTTTGCAACGGTTAAATCCGGATGGGAGCTATAGTTTTTTATGAATAGGAACCTGAAATTTATTCTTATTTTAGCTTTGATTATTGCGGTTTATATTTTAGGAATAGTGCTCATACATAATGGAAGGGCTGCTTCCGCAGCTTTAAATTCGAAGCAGACGCTGGCCGGCGGCAGGTGAAAACTCAAAATGCTAAGAGGCTGATATGATTGAAAGCATAGTTTTTGTAGTCGTTTTATTCGGGTGTATTTTTTTATTTCCCGTCGAATATACTATGTGGACATCTCTATTCATGATGTATATATGGCTTGTCGTGGATATTTATCAGAATAAAAATGTAATGATGACTATTATTTGCGCCGTCCTGAGCACCTGTGTGTCCATAGCTTACTTCGGTTTCGGGATGACTTTCATCCTGCCTTATATAGGCCCGATGTTTTACAGCCTGATTACGATTGTTGCCATATCTAATTTCATTGCAGGTTACTGGATTTTCTCAAAAGAAAAACCCGACTCAAGATACTGGGATTCAAAGGTCTACCGTATCCAGCAATTATTGGTGATAATTTTCCAGCTGCTGGCGATCGCTCTTTCCCTGGCATATATGTTGACATTCATATCAGTCGCAATGATTCTGGTTTCACTGTTATCGGATTTTTATTGTCAGTATATAGCAAAATCCATACAAAAGGTTTTTAAATTAAAAAGCGATATTTTATGATTATTTATTAATCTCTCCGCTCGGCCCTCTTTAATGATTTATATAAAAGTTTAAAAGAGGTAGAAGGTATGAAAAGTATTACCCTGGAATTATTGATTGGTATTCTGCTGTTTATACCTTTAAATCTCCATTCTTCGGATATCAAAGCTGGTACGACCAATTGGTATTTTAATCAAATTGAAGGCGGAAAGGGGAAGTATTCGTCTACTAACGGCATGCTTACGGTTGAAGTGGTTGAACCCGGAAACAGGCCATGGTCGGTAATATTGGGACAGGGCAAAAGCCTTGAAAAAAATTCAGTGTACTCGGTTTCTTTCAATGCCCGCTCCCATGACGTATCAAACATATGTTTGACCGCGATGATGAATGCCCCGCCGTATACCTATTATTCAGGACTTCATATTTTCAAGCTCACAGGTAATTTTAAAAAATTCACATTTTTATTTTCAATGAGGCAGCCCGATGATCCAAACGCGCAGCTTCAATTTTACATGGGGAGATCGGGAAAAGGCCGGATAGATATTACCGATGTCAGAATATTATGGGCTGGATATATGAAGAAGGATATCATACCAAGGTTTTTCCAGAAACCGCCCGCGGGCCGCATTGAGCATGGCATAAACCTGGGCGATACCCTTGAAGCCCCGTATGAGGGGGCATGGGCGCCGGAATTGCGGGAAGAATATTTCGATTTGATTAAAAACTGCGGATCGTTTGACCATATACGGATACCGGTGCGCTGGGATACCCATGTCTTTGATAAGGCGGCTTATACGATCGACCCTGCTTTTATGCAGAGGGTGGATTGGGCCGTAAGCCAGGCCCTGAAGCGCGGGTTTTATGTGATCCTGAATATGCACCATTACGATGGACTGGAAACCGATTCCCAGGGCAACCACAAGGAGTTTCTCGAAATCTGGAAACAGATAGCGCGGAAATTCAAAGACTACCCCGGCAATCTTTATTTTGAAATTTACAATGAGCCTCAAAGAAATCTTAATTCATTCTGGAATTCATATTTTCCTGAAGTATACGATATTATCAGAAAAAATAACCCTGACCGGAAGATAGTAATTTCATGCCAGAATTGGGCGCAAATTTCATCCCTGGATCAGCTTATACTGCCGGAACGGGTAAAAAAAGATAAAAATGTCATAATCCAGTTCCACTTCTACAATCCTCCGGATTTTTGCTTCCAGGGTTCTATCGGAAACGGTTTTGAAAATGCAATGGGAATAAGATGGACAGGAACGGCCGAGCAGAAGAAAGAGCTGGCCAGGCTTGCCGACTTTGCCGTCGAATGGGCTAAAAGGAATGGCGGTAAAATGTTATATAACGGAGAATTCGGGACACCGACATTGACTTCCGACAGGAATGACAGGCTGTTATGGACAGCGTATATAACAAGACTATGCGATGAAAGGAATATCCCATGGGCATATTGGGATTTTACCGGAGATACCGGGAGAATTTACGATGCTGAAACCCGGCAGTGGGATATGCCGGTACTTGAAATTTTAAAAAACCACACGAATTAATCCGGTTGTAAGGTTCCGGAAAGGCGAAAACTATGCTTTTTTCTCTAATCGTTCCGACATGCAAAAGACCTGATTCCCTGGAAATGTGCCTCAACGCAATATTTAAATCCGATTACCCCGAGACGGAATACGAGGTGATAGTCATTGTCGACGGAAAATGCGATCAATCTGTCGGGCTGATAAAAAATTTTCAGATCAGGCATGGAAACCTGTCCTATCTTAACCAGATACCGAATAAAGGTCCGGCTTCGGCACGGAATACGGGAATAAAACTGGCTAAAGGGTCTATAATAGGTTTTACAGATGACGATTGCGAAATAGACGGCCAATGGATCAAAAAAATGACGGAATCGCATATTGCCAACCCCGATATGGCGGCGGTGGGAGGCGAAACGATAGTGCCCGGAAAATCAATCGAGCGGGCGATAGGCCAGTACCTGGGAAACATGAGCATTCAATTTAAAATCAACGGAGAGCTTGAAACGATTTTTTTCCCGACCTGCAACGTATCGATTAAAAAAGAGGTCCTGGAAAAATACAGTTTCGACGAGACATTTCCCTTCCCCGGAGGGGAAGACCTTGAATATTTCTGGAGATTATATAAAAACGGATTCAGGTTTATTTACGACAGTACGATCGTCGTCAAGCATCACCGTTCGAAGCTTTTCAAGTCGTTCATAAAACAAAATTATTATTATGGAAGGGGCAACTTGCAGGTTTATAAAATTCATCCGGACCATCCGACTTTACAGAATTTGACGTTGAAAACCCTCCCGTTTTTCCTTAAAGAATTGGGCTCCCTATTCAACAGGCTTGAAAACGCATTCTGGAGGCAGGTCCGCGATGATCTCATACAAAAATACAGCTTGTCGGGAATCTTCATAAGGCAAAAGGTGGGCCTGTATCTGAAGATTTCAAGAATTTTTTACATGTTCGGTAAAATACGGGAATTCGTCTCGATTAAATTCAGCCCTGTTCAATAATCGACTTGAGACACTGTTCAAGCCGCCTTTGAGAAAAAGTATGTTTACGACAACAGACGGGATTTTTTGTCTTAATTATATGTTATGTTATAATGTGAAAGACTGATTGTAAAGGAGAGGCTATGAGCACACAGGAAGAAGTGGCAAAAAAAGCCGGAGTATCGTTTATCACCGTTTCGAGAGTAATAAACGGTAAAGGCTATGTCAAGAAGGAAACGCGGGAAAAGGTGCTCTCAGCGATAAAGGACCTGAACTATTACGCCAACCATATAGGGCAGGCGTTGAGGGGCAAAACAGTAAACACGATCGGCATTATAATCCCTGAGCCACCGAACGTTCCTGTACACGGAATGGAATATTATAATCTGCTTATGCAGGGTATCGACCGCTCGACGGTAGCTCACAAATACGATATTCTCCTTTCGACATACAAACAGGACGACAGCAATGTCGATTATTTCAGGCTTTATTTCAAGCGCAAAGTGGACGGACTGATCCTCTTTATTCCGGATATGAGATACCTGAAGACCGACGAAATTGAGAAAAGGAACATACCCTGCGTCATAATCGGTGAATGTCCGGCAGGGAAAAACATCAGCTACGTAGACACTGAAAATTTCGAAGGCATGTACATGGTAGCCGAATACCTTATATCCAGGGGGTTCAGGCGGATAGGTTTTATTAAAGGCAGGCCTTTTATGCAAAATTCGGCCGACAGGTACGAAGGATTCCTGAGCGCCATGAAAAACCATGGATTGAGGGTAGACATGGATATCGTCTTCGAGGGCGACTTCACCAGCATATCCGGGCAGAATGCGATACGCGCAATTGTTTCTTCGGGAAAATTGCCTGATGCCCTGATCTGTTCGAACGACCTTATGGCGCTGGGCGCCCTCGCCGAGGCGAAAAAAAACAATATCAGGATTCCCGAAAGCCTGGCCCTTATAGGGTTTGACGATATCAGCATAACCGTATTTACAGACCCTCCAATAAGCACCGTCCGCCAGCCTCTTTTCGATATGGGCTTCACCGCTTCGGAATTCCTGTTCAGCAAGATCCAGTATCCTGAAATGCCCGCGAAATCAATGATCTTTCCGGTTGAGCTTATAATAAGGAAAAGCGCCTGATCCCGGGTAATAATATGTTTGCTTTAATATTAACATATGATTTTTCCTGTTAAACATCATATAATTTCTTATGTTTGATTCTGCTGTTACAAGCTAGCGCAGGAGTTAGAAGAAAATAAAACCGGGTTTTCTATTGACAAGTTTAAAAATATAGGTTAACGTAAACAGAATAAAATTCAATCTTAAAAAACAATAATTAAGTTTACAATTTTGGGGATTTTTAGGGTTTTCAAGAATATGTTTACGTATATCATTTTTATTAAACGCATAAAAAATATTTATAGGAGGAAAGTATGCGCAAGTTATCAGCCCTTTTAGTTCTCGCTCTTGTTGCAGCTCTTTTCCAGGTTTCGTTCGCGGCTCCAAGAACCGTAACGATGTGGACTTTTACCCCGAACAATTACGCGGAATGGTCCAACCAGAAACCTGAAATCGAAAAGAGACTGGGTATTACTCTGGATCTCACCATGGTTCCCCAGGACGGTTTTGTCCAGAAGCTGCAGGCCGTTATGATGAGCGGCCAGGGTGTACCGGATATCATCGAATGGTTGATTGAAAACAACAGGGTTTTCGCCGCTGATCCGAAGAACGCTGCTGTTGAAGATCTGACCCAGTGGGCCGGGAGTTCCAAGGTTGTCGCCAACGTCCCGAAAGGCCGTTTAGCTTTAACAACAATCGACGGCCATACTTATGGTTTACCTCATGATGTTCATCCCGTTGTGCTGATCTACAATGACACACTCTGGTCAAAAGCCGGCGTTGATGTTTCAAAGATCAAAACATGGGATGTTTTCTTCAAAGACGCTCTCAAACTCATTAAATATGAGCAGAGCGGAGATAAGCCTACCCATTATGCTCTTCCTACCGGCAATGGCGGATTAGGCGACATGATGTGGATGATATGGCAGCAGACGGGTTCCCAGATCCTTGACAAGAAAGGCAACCCTTCCCTGAACAATAAAGCTTTCGCCAGTTTCGTGAAATGGTGGAAAAAGCAGTATGACACAGGCGTATTCACAACATGGGATTGGGGCAATTTCAGCTCTCTTTTAAAGAGCGGAACACTCGCTTCTTACACTTCACCCGACTGGTGGGTTCCCCAGGTTAATGAAGCTGCTGCTGCCGGCGCTTACAAGTTCAAGGTAAGACCTCTTCCTCTTTATGCAGGCAGTCCTTTTGAAACAAGCTCATGGGGCGGATCTTTCCTCGGAATTCCTAAAGGCAATAAAGATGTTGCCGGGATTTATGCTATAATGGAAAACATGCAGTATTTCGAGCCTGCTCTTCTGACCCGTTACCCTATTTCAGGCATACTTCCCCCGTTCGCAAAAATCTGGACAGACCCTTCATTCGACAAGCCGGATCCCCGCTTCGGCGGATTCAAAACAGCCCAGCTCCAGATCAAACTTGCTAAAGAGCTTCCTACATTCAATTACGGCTCCAAGTTCTGGGATACAATCACCGTATTCGACAAGTATTACGGCGATATCATGACAGGCAAAACGACTGTTGATGAAGGTTTGAACGCTGCTCAGGCTGAAGCTTCAAAGCTGTAAACCGGGAAAAGTAAATTTCAGTTATTTTTAATTAAGGAAGGCGGTTTTTCCGCCTTCCTTATATAATAAAGGACAATAATTTTAGCCGAGGAGTTTTCGATGACGAAATCTATAAAAGAAAAGACTGCCCCAAAAAAAGAGAGTATTTTCCTGAAGAAGGGTTTCCGCGAAGGGCTGAACGGATTTATTTTCATCGCCCCCTTTTTAGCGGGCGTTATCATATTTCAACTGTATGTTTTTATTTCAGGTTTTTACCTTTCTATGACAGATGCATCCGGACTTAACCATCCCAACTTTATAGGCATCGCCAATTACCAGCGGCTCTGGAATGAATTTTTTTCCCAGGGCGAATTCTGGAAAGCCGCCCTCTACACCTTCGAATACGAAGCGGGCTGCCTTCTCACCCAGGTTCCCGTGGCGTTTGTGCTGGCTTTTGTTCTCAACAGCCTCCCCTACAAGACGCTGCAGGGAGTCTTAAGGACCTGCTTTTTTGTTCCCTGTATTGTCAACGCGATCATCGTAGGCTGGATTTTCAGCCAGCTCTTTAACCCCGAGCAGGGAACAATAAACTGGGTTCTCGGACTGCTTGGATTGATGAAGGAAAATCCGGTCACCCATCTTCTGAAACCCATAGACTGGGTAAACAATTCCGACCTTGTCATCCTGATGCTGATAATAATATCGTTCTGGCAGTGGATGGGATATCATATGGTCTATTTTGTATCCCAGCTCCAGACTATCGATCCGAACCTTTACGAGGCCGCGAAAATCGACGGCGCGACAAACTCCCAGATAATCATGAGGATTACGCTGCCCCTGATGAGGCCCGCGGTATCTTTTGTCACCATAACTTCCCTTGTCGGAGGATTCCTGTTATTCGATCTCATATTCATAGTTTACGGAGGCGCGGGAGTCGGCATGTTCGGGCCCGGAGACCACGCAAAGCTGTTCGTCCCTTATATTTATTATTATGCCTTCGATAAATCCCCGACACAGATTGGCCTCGCCTCCGCTGCAGGCTGGATGGTTTTCTTTCTCATTGCTGTCATAAATATAATACAGATAAGGGTGCTGGGCCTCGGTTCGGCTAAGGAGGAATAATTACATGAATAATACGAATGATAAAACATTAGAATTATCGAAAGAGAAACTTGTTAAGATCTCGAAGAAGAAACACATGAAGCTTTCCGTTTTTCAAATGATCGGTGTGGTTTTCCTCTGCGCTTTTGCTCTTATGTTCCTTTATCCTTTAGTCTGGGTCGCGGACGGAGCTTTCCGCCCGAAAGTCGACATGTTCAATATACCTCCCCTTTTCCTGAATTTCAACGGCTGGCCCCATTTCGATAAATTCACATTCGACAATATTATCAGGGCATTTATCGGGGCTCATGGGGTAAACATCGGGCTGTCTTTCCTGAATTCCACAATAGTGACAGTCTGCGGCACAGGCCTGACGGTTCTTCTCTGCTCGCTCTGCGCATACGCCTTCGCCTTCATAAAGTTCCCTATGAAAAACACCCTATTTTATTTCATATTGCTGAGCTTCATGCTCCCCACTGTCACGATGATCTCTCCTTACTACAAGCTGATGATCTCGCTTCACCTCAGGAATAACCTGCTGGGGCTAATTCTTCCCTATTCCATTTCCGCTATCGGCGTCTTCCTTTTGAGGCAGTTCTACATTAAACTTCCTTATTCGCTCATAGAATCTGCGATAGTCGACGGGGCGAACCACTTTATGATCTGGTGGAAAATCATACTGCCCCTTTCCACTCCGGCCATTGCAGCCCTTTCTATCATGTGTTTCAGGTATATATGGAACGATTTCCTTACCCCGCTGATAATGCTCGATTCCAACAACCTTTTCACGGTGCCGATCGCCGTAGCCGCTTTGAAATCGAATACGGTCGAAAGGGTTCCCGATATCATCATGGCGACGGGCTTCATATTTACGGCTATTCCGGTAGCTTTCTTCCTTGTCTTCCAGAGGTATTTCATAGAAGGCCTTTCCGGCGGTATAAAAGGATAGTTTATTGCCAGTACCGGCGGAGCCGGTAGATCTTAAAACAATAGGTGGAAAAAAGTTTATGGAACAACCGATTTATCTTGATCCGGAGCAGCCGCTTGAAAAAAGGGCCGACGATCTGCTGTCCAGGCTGACCTTAGAAGAAAAGGCCTCCCAGCTTCTTTTCAATTCGGCGCCGGTGAAAAGGCTGGGGATCAAGGCATATAACTGGTGGAGCGAATGTCTCCATGGCGTGGCGAGGAACGGGAAAGCAGCTGTTTTTCCTCAGGCCATAGGTATTGCCGCCGCTTTCGATCCTGAACTGGCCGAGAGAATCGCTGAAGCGATTAGCGATGAAGCAAGGGCCAAGTATAATATAGCCCTTAAAAAAGGCTGGACCGATATTTTTGAGGGTCTTACATTCTGGACTCCCAATATAAATATTTTCAGGGATCCGAGATGGGGAAGGGGCCAGGAGACCTATGGAGAAGACCCTTATCTGACGTCTGAAACAGGGAAGGCCTTCGTAAGGGGGCTCCAGGGAAAAGACCCGGATCATCTTAAGACTGCCGCCTGCGCCAAGCATTACGCCGTCCACAGCGGCCCGGAAAAAGAAAGGCATAGTTTGAATGTTGAAATAAGCCTTAAAGATCTGAGGGAAACCTACCTTCCCGCTTTTGAATCTCTTGTAAGGGAAGGTGTAGAATCGGTTATGGGGGCTTATAACCGTCTATTAGGGGAACCCTGCTGCGCCAGCGAACTCTTAATTCAAAAGATACTCCGCGGCGAATGGAATTTCCAGGGGCATTTCGTCTCAGATTGCGGAGCCTTAGACGATTTTCATAAAACTCACGGATTCACGGAAAACGTCCTCGAATCTGTCAGAATAGCTCTTTCCAGGGGATGCGACCTGAATTGCGGCAGTACTTATTCACACATCCTCGAGTGCGTCGAGCAGGGCCTGCTGGATGAGAAGGACATTGACAGATCCCTGCGCCGCCTCTTAAGAACCCGCTTCAAACTGGGAATGTTCGACCCCGCGGGGTCTTTCCCCTATTCATCCCTTGGAAACGGCGAACTCGACAGCCGGATCCACAGAAAATTAGCCTTCGATTCCGCTTTAAAATCTGTAGTTCTATTAAAAAACAGGAATGGGATTCTTCCGATCAAGAGGAAAAATATAAAGATATTCGTTACAGGCCCCAATGCCGCGGATGTAAACGCTATGCTGGGTAATTACAACGGCCTTTCGGGCAGGATTGCCACTGTCCTCGAAGGGATTGTTGAAAACGGAAAACCATCATTCCATATAGATTACCGTAAAGGCTGCATGCATAATACTAAAAACCGGAATAAGAGCGACTGGTTCATGAATGAAGTAAGAGCAAGCGATATTGTTATTGCCGTGATGGGGCTTACCCCTGAACTTGAAGGAGAGGAAGGCGATGCGATAGCTTCCTCTGAACTCGGGGACCGGAGCGATATCGAGCTTCCCGGGGACCAGATTAAATTCTTGAAAAAAATCGCATCCGCGGGCAAGCCCGTCGTGCTTGTCCTTCTTGGAGGCAGCCCGATATCCCTGGGAGGGGCTGAAGCGCTCTGCGAATCGATACTTTTCTGCTGGATCCCCGGCGAAGAAGGTGGCAACGCGATAGCCTCGATAATATACGGGGATCATACACCGGGCGGGAAACTGCCCGTCACATTTCCAAAGTCGGCAGGCGATCTTCCGCCTTTTAATGATTATTCAATGAAGGGCCGCACGTACAGGTATATGGAAAAAGAGCCTCTTTTCCCGTTTGGATTCGGGCTTTCATACACCTCATTCGAGTATATAAGCGTCTCAATGAACGGCGGCAAATGCACAGTCTCGCTGAAGAATACCGGGAAAACCGGGGGGGACGAAGTTGTTCAGCTCTATATTTCAAATCCAGGAGCTCCGGAACCAAGGCCTCTTCATTCCCTCTGCGGCTTCAAACGCGTTTATATCGGCAGCGGTGAAGAAAAGGAGGTAGATTTCAGCCTTGATCCCGGCATATTTGCCATATATGAAAATAACGGAAATAAAACACATTTCCCCGGAAAATATATTTTAACTGCAGGAGGCTGTTCCCCGGGTGTAAGAGGGATTGAACTCGGAGCGCCCATACATGTTTTCTGTGAGGTAAATATCGATTAAAAAAACACTTCTTTGTAACCTTTCATATCACTTCATAGTATATCATGATAATTGTCAGTATTATTCCCGCTTTCAGTGTTTTTCCGGAAACCAAACCCGGGAAAATTGCTGAAAGTTAGGTTTAGTATTGACAAGTTTGAAAACTTGAGTTAGAATAGTTATCAAATCTTGTGATTGACATTCCTCTGTTAGATATGAGAATATTTTGTTTGAAGCGTATAAGGAATAAAATTTTTATAGGAGGAAAGTATGCGCAAGTTATCAGCCCTTTTAGTTCTCGCTCTTGTTGCCGCTCTTTTCCAGAGCTCTTTCGCGGCTCCCAGAGCAGTCACCATGTGGACATTTGCACCTAACAACTTAGCCGAATGGTCCAACCAGAAAGCCGATATCGAGAAGAACCTCGGTATCACACTGGACATCACTCTTGTACCCCAGGATGCTTTTGTCCAGAAATTGCAGGCCGTACAGATGAGCGGTACCGGCGTTCCGGACATCATCGAATGGTTGATCGAAAATAACAGAGTTTTTGCCGGCGATCCGAAGAACGCTGCTGTTGAGGATCTTACCCCGTACACCTCAAAATCAAAGGTTATTCCTAATGTTGTTGCAGGACGTCTCGCTTGGACGACAGTCGGCGGCCACACTTATGGTTTACCTCATGATGTTCACCCTGTTATCATGATCTACAACGACACAATCTGGTCAAAAGCCGGTGTAAACGTTGCTAAGATCGTAACATGGGACCAGTTCTTTAAAGATGCAGCCAAACTTGTCAAGTTTGAAGAGAAAGACGGCAAACCTACTCATTTTGCTCTTCCTTCAGGCAACGGCGGTCTCGGCGACACAATGTGGATGATCTGGCAGCAGACTGGCGCTCAGATCTTCGACAAAAAAGGCAATCCTACTTTCACTTCTAAAGATTTCGTTAATTTCGTGAAATGGTGGAAAGCTGAATATGCTACAGGAACTTTCACAGCATGGGATTGGGGTAACTTCAGCTCACTCTTAAAGGCTGGAACACTTTGCTCTTACACTTCACCCGACTGGTGGGTTTCTCAGGTTGATGCCGCTGCTAAAGACGGCACCTACAAGTTCAAAGTTAGATCTCTTCCCCTTTATGGCAAGAGCACAGTTCCCACTTCATCATGGGGTGGTTCTTTCCTTGCTATTCCCAAGGGTAACAAAGATGTTGCAGGTATGTATGCAATTATCGAAGCTATGCAGTATAACAAAGACAATCTTTTAAAACGTTATCCTGCTTCTGGAATGCTTCCTCCTTTTGCAAGCATCTGGGGCGATCCTTCCTTCGATCAGGCTGATCCCCGTTTCGGTGGGATGAAAACAGCTCAGCTTCAGATCGCTATGGCTAAAAAGCTTCCTACTATCAATACCGGTGATGTGTTCTGGGATGCCGTCAACGAATTCGGCAAGAACTATCCTGATATAATGAGCGGAAAAGTAACTGTAGAAGAAGGCCTCAAGGCTACTCAGGATGCAGTTGCTAAAATGGGCAAATAGTTAATTTCAGTTTTATTTTAAATAAGGAAGGCGGTTTATCCGCCTTCCTTATTCTATAATTATAGTTTAGGAGATTCCGATGGCAAATGTTGTGTCTGGGCAGGGAGCTTTGAAAAAAGAAAGTTTTTTTACAAAGAAAGGTTTCCGCGAAGGTGTAAGCGGTTATATATTTATCGCCCCGTTTTTAATCGGGGTATTTTTATTTCAGCTGTATGTCTTTATTTCGGGTTTTTACCTTTCTCTTACAAATGCCCAGGGTATTAATGCGGCTCAATTTATAGGTTTCGATAACTACAAGCAGCTATGGAACGAACTTATTACCGGCGGAGAATTCTATAAGGCTTTCTTTTATACCATAGAGTATGAGATAGGCTGTTTAATCACGCAGGTGCCTGTCGCTTTCGTTTTGTCGTTCATACTTAACAGCATGCCTTTCAAAAAGACGCAGACAATATTGAGGACGGCGTTCTTTATCCCCTGCATCATAAATACGGTTATCGTTGCATGGCTCTTCGGCCAGATCTTCAATCCCGACCAGGGAACCATAGATTATTTCCTCGGACTTCTCGGTCTTCTAAAAATGAACCCCGATACAAAATTACTTATACCTATAGACTGGACCCAGAACGGCGACCTTGCAGTTCCACTTATTATCATAGTGTCTTTCTGGCAGTGGACAGGCTACCACATGGTATATTTCCTCTCGCAGCTCCAGACGATCGACCCTCACCTTTATGAAGCCGCGAAGATAGACGGCGCAACATCAACACAAATACTTACAAGGATCACCCTGCCGCTTATGAGACCCGCTGTAGCTTTCGTTATGGTATCGTCCGTAGTCGGAGGACTTCTTGTTTTCGATATGATATATATAATCTTCCAGGGCGCGACCACGGGCACCTTCGGACCCGGCAACCACGCAAAGACATTTATGCCCTATATTTACGATTACGCTTTCAACCATGGAAGGCTCGGCCTGGCTTCGGCTGCAGGCTGGATGGTTTTTGCTATAATTGCCGTTATTAATATAATACAGATCAGGGTGCTTGGCCTTGGTTCGAGCCGCGAGGAGGAATAAATTTATGGCTATAAATGCAAATAAAACAGTAGAGTATTCAATAGAAAAAATTATCGAGAGAGCGAAAAGAAAGCGTCTGCATTTTACTGCAGCACAGCTTATCGGCTTGATTATCTTATGCGTCGTAGCGTTAGTGTTCCTGTATCCGCTTGTCTGGCTTGCTGACAGCGCTTTCCGGCCTAAAATAGAGATCTTCAACATTCCCCCGCGCTTCCTGCAATTCACGGCGGGATGGCCTCATTTCGATACATACTCTCTCAACAATTTTGTAAAGGCTTTTACGCAGGTGCATGGCGTCAATATCGGTTCGGCTTTCATGAATTCCATCATTGTGACGCTCGGCGGGACGTTTTTAACGCTTCTTCTTACATCTCTTTGCGCTTACGCTTTTGCTTTCCTGCGTTTCCCGCTCAAAAATTTCTGGTTCTATTTCATTCTCCTGAGCTTCATGCTTCCTACGATCACAATGCTTTCACCATATTATAAACTGATGATCACCCTCCATTTGAGGAATAACCTTTTAGGCCTTATCCTCCCTGTTTCTATTTCAGCCTTGGGCGTGTTCCTGATGAGGCAGTTTTATATTAAACTGCCGTATGCCCTCGTTGAATCCGCAATTGTGGACGGTGCGTCCCATTTCAAGATCTGGTGGAACATCATTGTGCCCCTATCGACGCCCGCTCTTGCGGCGCTTTCCATTTTCCAGTTCAGGTTCATCTGGAACGATTTCCTGACCCCCATTATCATGCTTGACAATAGCGCTCTTTACACCATACCGATAGCTATAAACGCGATGAACTCGAATAACATAGACAGGGTGCCTGACGCCATCATGGCTACCGGCTTCCTTTTCGCTTTGATCCCGGTTATTATCTTCCTGATCTTCCAGAGGTATTTCATCGAAGGACTTTCAGGCGGTATCAAGGAGTAAACTTTTTTACTTTTAACAGCTTTTTGTTTATAATAACGGCAGGATATTTTTATCCTGCCGTTTTTTTATATCTCAAGGAGGATTTGTGTCTTACGAAAATTTCAGGCTTGCCGTATACTTCACCGTCAGCGATGTAATAGACCTTGCACGCAGCGCCGATATCGATAAAGAATGGTCGATGCTTGATAAGCACTTCAAGACTGGCAAGGTTTATCTCGAAACCTACAGGGGCGGCGTATCGGCAGACATATCGGATATTAAAAAATTGAAAAATTATTTCACAGGCAGGGGGATCGCAGTTTCAGGCGGTATCACCACATCCATGAAACCGGGTAAAAACCGCTGGAGCCTTATGTGCTATACAAGCGGGGAAGACCTGGCGACCCTCGAAAGCGCGGTGAGGTTAGCCGCCGGAAACTTCGACGAAGTCATTTTCGATGATTTTTATTTCACGGACTGCCGCTGCTCTTCCTGCCGCAAGGCAAAAGGGGATCTTTCCTGGGACGAATTCAGGACAAAGCTGTTAGCCGATGTTTCAAAGAATATCGTCATGAAAACCGCCAGGGAAGTTAATCCGAAGGCATCGATAGTCATTAAATTTCCAAACTGGTATGAACATTATCAATTCACCGGATATAATCTCAAGGACGAACCGGATATTTTCGATGCTGTTTATACAGGGACGGAAACAAGGGAACATGCGATGACACAGCAGAACCTTCCGAGGTACCTGAGCTACTTTAATTACAGGTATATCGGAAATGCCGGCAAAGTAAAGAACAGGGGAGCATGGTTTGACAGCTTCGACTGTTATAACCCCCTTGATTTCAGCGCCCAGGGATTATATTCACTTCTCGCAAAATCCGGAGAAATTACAATTTTCTGCTATCATCTGATAAAAGATTCGGTTTATGCCCCTGTCATCAGCTTTCTATTTGATAAAGTTGATCCGCTGCTGGGAAAACTCGGGAATCCCAGGGGCATTTCATGCTATAAGCCGTTTAATTCAAGAGGAGAAGATTACCTTCATGATTACCTGGGGATGTGTTCAATTCCGCTTGAACCTTACTGCGAGTATCCGTCATTTTCAAAAGATATACTGCTGACGGAGTCGGCCGTGCTTGATCCCGATATTGTCGTGAAAATTCTATCAAGCCTTTATGATTCCGGACGTGTTATTATCACATCAGGCTTCTGGAAAGCCCTCGATCCTTCTAAACAGAAGCAGCTTTCAACTATCCGGATGAGCGATAGGAAGATAAGCGTTGAAAGATACAGCGCCTACCCTAAAAACTGCTCGTATAAAGATTACTATACAAATAAAAGTCCTGTCACTTTTCCTCTTGTAGAATGGCCGACTAACGATTCCTGGGCTTTTATGGCAGGGGAAGGCGGAAAACTTAGCACGGCGATACTCCTTAAACAGCAATACGGGGACGGAGAACTGGTCTTTCTTAATATCCCGGATAATATTTCCGACCTTTATCGCATGCCTGCTGACGCCTGGAATGTTATCAGGAAGGAGTTATGTTTTGACTATGCATGGGTTGACTGCGATCCCGGCGTAAGCCTTTTTTTATATGATAACAAAAAGGCTGCAGTTCATTCTGAACTTGACCACCCTTCTGAAATGAGAATCTTTCTTCCCGGGTCAAC
Source organism: uncultured Brevinematales bacterium (assembly GCA_964533855.1). GTDB lineage: Bacteria > Spirochaetota > Brevinematia > Brevinematales > JAOACQ01 > CAVYGN01. Next base: position 164,535 of record CAZHNM010000003.1, on the reverse strand, counting down.
CGGAGAAATAGAAAGCCTCAGAGGCGGGAAAAAAATCAGCGGCTCGGAAACCGGCGGTGTTTACAGCTATATTCTATATCTGAACCCCGGCGAATGGGAAATGGTCGGCTGGTGATGATCGATAATGTTCTTATAACAGGCGCATCGAGAGGGCTGGGGTTATGGCTTGCAAAGACCTTCCTCGATAAAGGGGCTTTTGTCATTGCCCTGAATAAAATAAAAACACCTGAATTCTCCAGGCTTGCCTCGGATCATCCTGGAAAGACGGCCGAATACATGGCCGATCTTACAAATGAGAAGTCGATTATGGAAGCCTCGGAAAGTTTAAAAGAGCTTACCGGTAATATAGATATTATTATCAACAATGCAGGCGTCCACCCCGAACCTTCAGCTCACAAATGGAAGCACATTCCGGACCTGTCAGACATCAGCCTGGAAAAGATAAACCTGAGCATTTCTGTAAATGCGATAGGGCCGCTGCTCGTTATCAGGTACTTCCTGCCCTTCCTGAAAAACGGGGTTAAAAAGATGCTCATCAATATATCGTCGGAAGCCGGCAGCATATCCCGGTGCTTCAGAAAAGACGAATTCGGATACGGAATGTCGAAAGCGGCGCTGAATATGCAATCTAAAATTCTGCAGAACAGGCTTTCCGAATTCGATATAAAAGTGCTTGCCGTGCATCCGGGGTGGATGAAAACGGATATGGGCGGCCCGGAAGCGCTTGATTACCCTGAAACCTGCGCCGGCAGGATAGCGGAACTGGCATACAGGAAATGGGAATTGGACGGCCCGATTTACATTGATTCCAATGGCGCCGAACTCGGCTGGTGAAGGGTGATTATGAATGAAAACAGGGCCCTTGTGATAGGGGGCGACCCCCGCCATTATCATGAATTTTCAGAATTAGGCCCGATACTCGGGTCTCTATTATCGGAAGCCGGTTTTAATGTCACCCTCTCCGAAGATCTCAATTATTTTCTTCCCGAAAGGATAAAACCTTTCGATTTGATTTTATGCGTTTCCCTTAAACCCTCTCTGAGCGGCAGGCAGGCACGGGGGCTCGAAGAAGCCGTGGTAGGAAGCCCATGGGGACGAACCGGCAGGGCAAAAGGTTTTATAGGCATGCATGGCGCCGCCGCAAGTTTTGTGAACAGCCCTGATTATTTGAAAATGATCGGAGGGAGGTTTCTGACTCATCCGCCGATGGGCGGCCCGTATAAAATTCATGCCGGCATCCCAGGCCACCCCGTGACGAAGGATATCGCTGATTTCGAAATAAAAGACGAATTATACATGATGGAGACCTACCCTCCTTTCGATATTCTTCTCGAAACGGAATACAATGGATTTAAAATACCGGTTGCATGGGCAAAGCCATATGGGCTGGGCAGGGTTTGCTATATTTCGCTCGGACATGGAAAGGAGCAGCTGCAGAACCCCTCGGTCGAAAAGTTCATTTTGAATGCCGCATCATGGTCGCTATCTTAAAGCCGAATTGATAATGACGAGATAGCTCTTAAGTGACGCTATATCCTGGTCTTCCTCGACAGGTATCCTTGTATCGTAAGGGAGGGCGAGACCCGTTTCAGCGGCAGTCTTCGCCTCCGCAAAACGCCCGTCGTTCATCAGCATTTCCACTTCGGTCTGGATGACAAACCGGTAATCCCCGCCGTATTTAAGGGCCATTGCAATATCCTGGTAAGCCTTTGTCTTATCGCCGAGCGAGAGAGGCCATCCGGGCGCAAGATCATAAACCTTTGCCCGTATAGCCCAGGCGGCTCCATGAAAAAAATCGGGTCTTAATTTTATAACTGTGGTCATTTCATTTACTATATCGCCTGCAGCAAAAAGGCTGTCAAGAATCCCGTTAGCCTCGGCCCAGAGGCCTATCCCGACCCCGAGCCAGTAATGCGCATCAGGACCTTCGGGGTTGACTTTAACGGCCTCCATGGCATATCTCTTCTCGTTTGCAAAACATGATTTCTTGGCATCGTTCTTATCGGCATAAAGCTGCCCTTCTGTGTACCAGAGAGCTGAATATTCCCATAGGAGGTCATACTGGTTGGTACCGGCTAAAAGCGCGTTGCTGACTTCCTCTAAAAGGCCGATGTTCCCCTCGTGAGTGCACCTCATCACTGCTATGTCGGAGTTTAAAAAATCTTCAGAAGTCAGTGAGTAAAATAAAGCGCCCGGCAATGCCAGGATAAAAACAGAAAACAAAAATAAACTGCACAGTTTCATCCGCGCCGCCTGTTTGATTTGAGGATAGCAGGTAATTTTAGTCTAATTTAATATTTTTATCAATAATTTTCAATCTGAATGTTTTATGGAATAGAACATCGGCGTATATATCACCGAATGATCGGCGGTATTTACAACGACAGCCGCATCCTGAGGCCATGGTTTTACAGAGTCGATATTTTTATTCAAGAGCTTAGCGCCAGTTAGCTGCAGAAAGCCGGTTACTGGCGCTTAGAACCGGCGCGTTGAGCCGGTGCTTTCATGACAGTCCGATTAATTTATTTTTTTTAGAATTTCCGGTATAATTACTCATCAATTAAGGGAGCACAGGCAATGAACGACCGGGTTTACCGCGTCTTCACGGAAAAAAGACCGGAATACGATAACGAATCCGCTCTCATACTTCATAATATCAGCACCATCCTCAGGATTAAAGGCATTTCAAACCTGAGGGTTTTCCATCGTTACGATATTCAGGGCATATCCGAATCCGATTATCAGAGCGCCCGCTTCAGTGTTTTTGCCGAACCTCCCCTTGATTATATCTATGACGAGGCTCTGCCGGAAGATATAATCAGACCGGAAAACGGCCGTATTTTTGGAAAGGAATACCTGCCCGGTCAATATGACCAGCGTGCCGATTCCGCAGCCCAGGCAATACAGATACTGACACGCGGTGAAAAGCCCCTTATAAGGTATGCGTCAGTAATGTTTTTTTACGGCGGAATTTCTTCGGAAGAGTTTGAAAATATCAAAATTTTCCTGATAAATCCTGTAGATTCACGCGAAGCTCAGCTGTCAAAACCTTCAACCCTCATGGAAAAACGTGAAGTCCCCCCCGATATTCCTGTCCTTACAGGTTTTATAAATAAGGGCGGTTCTGAACTTGAAAAATTCATATCCGTAATGGGTCTTGCCATGGATTATAATGACCTTGTTTTTCTCCAGTCTTACTTTAAAAACGAGGAAAAAAGGGATCCGACTTTAACCGAATTAAGGATCATCGACACATACTGGTCCGACCATTGCAGGCATACTACCTTTCTTACACAAATAGACAAAGTAGAGTTCGCTGACGGCCCTTACAGGCAGCCTCTTGAAAAAGCCTATCATTCATACCTCGAATCGCGCTCCTTTTTGAAATCGGGCAAAAACGGTAAAAGCGCAGGCATTAGCCTGATGGATCTCGCGACTACTGCGATGAAGGAGCTTAAAGCAAGGGGGCTGATACCGGACCTCGACGAGTCGGATGAGATCAATGCCTGCAGCATTGTAGTCCCCGTCGAGCATGAAGGCCTCACCGAAGATTGGCTTGTAATGTTTAAAAACGAGACCCATAACCACCCGACAGAAATCGAGCCCTTCGGAGGAGCCGCCACATGCATCGGGGGGGCTATCCGGGACCCTCTGTCCGGAAGGTCTTATGTATACCAGGCCATGCGCGTCACCGGCAGCGGTGATCCCAGGGAAAATGCATCCTATGCAATGCCTGGCAAACTTCCGCAGAGGAAAATAACGGTAGAAGCGGCGCATGGTTTCAGCTCATACGGAAACCAGATCGGACTTGCCACAGGCCTTGTTTCGGAAATTTATCACGAAGGATATAAAGCAAAAAGGATGGAAGTAGGAGCCCTTGTCGGCGCAGTAAGGCGAAGCGCCGTAACCCGCAAAGCGCCGGTAAAAGGCGACGCCGTTATACTTCTTGGCGGCAGGACCGGAAGAGACGGCTGCGGCGGAGCCACAGGGTCCTCAAAAATCCATACAGAGGAATCTATAATCAAAGCGGGCTCGGAGGTCCAGAAGGGAAATGCCCCGGAAGAAAGAAAGATCCAGAGACTTTTCAGAAACCCTTCCGTTTCAGTTTTGATAAAAAAATGCAATGATTTCGGAGCCGGCGGCATATCCGTCGCGATAGGAGAAATAGCCGACGGTCTTACCATCGACCTTGACGCAGTTCCCAGGAAATATGAAGGCCTTGACGGAACGGAACTCGCCATATCGGAATCCCAGGAAAGGATGGCTGTTCTTGTAGACAGGAAAGACATAAAAGCATTCATTGAAGCAGCTTCGATGGAAAACCTCGAGGCGACAGTCGTGGCAGAGGTCTCGGAGGAAAAAAGGATAAAAATGACCTGGCGGGGCAAGCTGATCGTGGATATCAGCAGGGATTTTCTTAATACTAACGGCGCTAAAAGGCATGCTGATGTAAAAGTTATTTCGCCAACCGGCTTCCGCGTAACAAAATCAGATAATACCGGTATGGAAGAATCCTGGTTAGAGTCCCTGACAAACCTGAACTCTGCATCCCAGAAGGGCCTTGCTGAAATGTTCGACAGTTCTATCGGCGCTTTGAGCGTATTAATGCCGTTCGGGGGAAAAACAGGACTGACCCCTTCGCAGTGCATGTGCGCAAAATTACCGGTAATGGAATTTGAAACGACAACCTGTACCGTTATGAGCTGGGGATTCGACCCCGAATTATCCTCATGGAGCCCTTTTCACGGGGCTATGTATGCCGTTGTAGATTCGATAGCAAAAGCCGCAGCGGCGGGAGCCGATTACAGAAAGATCCGCCTGACATTCCAGGAATATTTCGAAAAACTCTGCGGCCTGCCGGAAAAATGGGGCAAACCTTTTTCTGCGCTCTTAGGGGCTTATACCGCGCAAATGGAACTCAAGATCCCCGCTTTAGGGGGAAAGGACAGCATGTCGGGAACATTCAAAGACCTCGATGTGCCTCCCACGCTTGTAAGTTTCGCCCTTGCGCCAGGGGACGTCAGGAAAATTATTTCCCCCGAGTTTAAAATACCCGGAAGCAGGGTTTACCTCTTTAAAATCCGCAAAGATGAATATTTAATTCCTGACTGGAATTATCTGCATAAATTATACGCGAAAGTTTTCGGCCTCATAAGCGCTGAAAAAATCATAGCAGCCCATGCTGTCGGCGCTTCGGGAATCAGTGAAACGCTCTCCAGGATGTGCTTCGGCAATATGATAGGCTTCGAAATGCCGGAAATTCTTCCGGAGAGCCTCCTTTTCGGACAGGGCTACGGCTGCATTGTGGCCGAGGCCGCGGAAGGTCTTGATGAAGAAGATCTCTCCGGTATTGACAAAATCCTGATAGGCCGTACCATCGGAGAAAGCGAGATACGCGCTCAAAACACCGTTTTAAAATTATCATTCCTTTCCGAGAGATGGCTTGAAGTTCTTTCCGATGTATTCCCTGTAAAAACTAATGCATCGAACATCGAACCCGGAGATTATTCATATAGTTTGAGCAGCCATATAATACGAAGAGGAAGCGCCGCAAAACCTGCGGTACTGATCCCTGTTTTCCCCGGAACCAACTGTGAATATGACTGTGCCGCTGCTTTTGAAAAAGCCGGAGCCTGGGCCCGGATATTCATATTCAGGAACAGGACCAGGAATGATATTGAGCAATCGATATCGGTACTCTCCGATTTTATAAAAAAATCACAGATAATAATGATACCCGGCGGATTCTCAGCCGGCGATGAACCAGAAGGCTCGGGAAAATTCATAGCGGCAGTATTCAGAAACCCGATGATAAGCGACGCTGTCATGGAACTGCTGAGAAAGAGGGACGGCCTTATGCTCGGAATATGCAACGGATTCCAGGCCCTTATCAAGCTCGGACTGGTACCCTACGGTGAAATCAGGCAGTTAGACTCTTCTTCGCCCACCCTGACATATAACAAAATAGGCAGGCATGTGTCTTCCATGGTCAGCACAAAAATCGTTTCAACTCTTTCACCCTGGATGAATGAAAGCAGGCCCGGCGATATTCATACCATGCCTGTTTCCCATGGCGAAGGCCGCTTTGTGGCGGGGCCTGAGGTTCTGGAAACGCTTAAAAAAAACGGCCAGATAGCGACAAGGTATGTCGATAATAACGGTAAAGCGTCGATGGATATGCCTTATAACCCCAACGGATCTGAATTTGCAATAGAAGGCATAACAAGCCCGGACGGAAGAGTTTTCGGTAAAATGGCCCATTCTGAAAGAAACGGGCAATATGTTTCGAAGAATATCCCGGGAGACAAATTCCAGCCTGTATTCAAAGCGGGAGTAAGGTATTTTTTATAGATCATTGCCCGGGGGCAAATATGCCTCTTGTCGAATAATTTCCATAAATATCGACAGCCTTTATTACAATGAATGACGGGCTGTCAATTCTGATTTTAAGACTGAATTCAAGGCTTTTTGAGGCATCGAATATCCCGCTTGAGGGAATAATTTTAATCCATTTCAAGCCGTTATGCATATAATCGACTTCCGCAAGCGGAGAAAAGGCATCGCTTACCTTCCAGGCTATTTCTGCCGTATTTCCGGACATTTTACATGATATATCCCCGATAACCGGAATGCTGTTTACTATCGAGAAAAGTTCGCTTACTTTATATACCTCCCTGGCCTCCTCGGGGGGGTTTGACCTTTCATCGGAAGCCGTCAGCTTTAACCGGTATTGCCCTTCAGGAAAATTGACGGGGTTTATATCAAAACTGTTATCTTCAAGGGGCCTTTCATTAATTTTTACCCAGCCTCCGTTTCCCCGGGAGAGGTATAAGTTATATATTAGAATATCCTTGTCATCATCCTGCGCATCCCATGTTATTTTGAATAAATTATTGTTGTAATTGACGGATAATTTTTCTATCCTCGGGGCGCTGTTTTTTTGAATATAGGGAAAGGAAATGCCGTTAAAAACAGGAGTTTCCATGCCGCCGGGGACGCCCGTAAGCTCGATTTTATACTGGAAATACCTGCCGGGGCTTGAAACCGGGATGTCGATGCATTCCTCCCAATCCTCCCATCCGTCCCTGGAACCAAATGCTCCGCTCCGTGTAAAGACTTTCATGCCTGCACCCGCGGCACCTGCGGCTATGAAAGGCCTGCCCCAGCGGGAAATTCCTCCGGTATCGAAAGCCCCGGAGATTATAGTGCCGTTCCCGGCATAGCCCTCGGAAAGTTTAATAATCCTCGAAGGTTCAAGGAGGAGAGCATAATTGATCCCGTTCAAGCTGGTCAGCCGCGCAAATTTACCGGCTCCCAGACCTGAAAATTTTCTATCGCTGCCGCGCCCTTTCAGGGAGATTTGATAATACCCTGCATCCTTGTCCGTTCCGATAATTATCGAATCTTTAAAATATGAAAGTGAAATAAATCTTATGTTCGCCTTTTCGAAAAGTTTTTCCACTGAAGCGCCCATGTCATAGGAATAAAGGGAGCTTTTAAAACTCAATGATCCGAGGCTTTTTATTCTTTCGGGCTGTCTTGCAGCTGTATTATCATCCGGGAGCGGCGTATCCGGATCCTTCAAAAGATTATTATTGCCTCCTGAAGCAGAAGTAATAATATATATCAAGCCGTCAGCATAGCACATATCCATTACAGGGTTGTCAAATGAGTATACAGCCCTGATCTTTCTCTCTTTTGCAGTATATTTATAAAGTACATTTCCGCCGGCAGAGATGAAGAGGTCGCCCCCGGGCGCCGGAATTCCCCTGAGAAGATTATCCTCGCCGGAGACGGGCAATGAAAGGTCTGATTCATCATTTTTATTGAAATGGTAAAGGAGAGCGGGATTTCCGGCCAGGACATAATAGCCTTTTGTATCAGGAATTATATTCCAGATATAGTCATTTGTGAAATGAATGGACTTCCTGACTTTAAAATCGCCGTCAAGGACCGTAATAAGGCCCTTGGGGAATGAACTTACATAAATGAGGCCATTCATATCTTTAATATCGCTGACAAGGACCTTATCGGAGAGTTCCATGACATTTTTCCAGCCTTCACCGCCCCCGAACATGAGCCTTGCGGGGTCACCCGTTCCGGCTAATAGGCCCCCCTTCAGGCCCGCTAATGACCAGACAGCATTCTTCCCCATGAATACAGCTAAAACTTTATAATCGCGGGAAAGCTCCATCCCGCCGTTTTCGATAAAGGATATATTGCTCAGTTCATACTGTTCTATATTATCGAACTTGTAATCCGTGATATACTTTGTTGAAACGGCAAAACTATTCGATAGGGATATGACAATGAAGGCCAGGACGGCTGTTGAAAATTTCATATAATCTCCTGATCTGCAGGCCCAATAAGCGGTTTTTAAACCGGGCTTAAATAACTGATATATTTATTATACAACCAAGTAATAAGGGATGTCATGCTATGAGGAAAAAATGTTTTTCTGGATTTTTTTTAATCTGATAAATACAATAAGTATGAAATTTAAGAATGGAACTCAATATGGAAAGTAAAAAAACAGGATCATTTCTCTGGGATTATCTGAAAGTCTTTGTTTTTCTATTGTTTATAATATCCTTTTTCCTCCCTTTCCTTTCAATTGCGCCGTTCCTGTCCTCATTTTTCCGGCCCCTGAATCTCGTAGGGATCTCGATATTAGTCGTGAAAAACATATTTACGCATGAGGATATGCTTCTTATCGCCGCAGGCCTGATTTTTCTGCTCAGTTTATATCTGGCTCCAATCCTTTACATCGTATCGCTGCCTGCCAGGAAATTCATCAGGCTCGATCACAAAAAGCTGAAAAGATTCTTTATATTTTTTCTAATTATCATGTATACGCTTTATCTCTTTATATGTTATAATATTCTGCCTCCTTCTCCCCCTCTTCTGCCTGCAGCCGTTATTTTCATGGTGCCGGTCGCGCTGTTTTCAACAGTCATACTTTATTATCTCAAAGAGAGTTATTTGATCCTTGAGAACTGCCTTATCTGCCTTATGCAGCCGGCGTCTTACGTGTTATTCTGGAATTTCTTCATATCGGGAGGCAGGAACTACCTGTACGGCGCATATATCTATTTCATCCTTTATGCCGTATTATTCGTCGTCTCATTTATTCATGTATTTATTTACCTGAAAAGAAGGCCCGCGGGTAAGCGCGGTTAAATAACGAAAGCCAGCATCTATACTATTATAAAATATTAGAGGCAAGTTCGGCTAATTCCGATCTTTCGCCCTTTTCGAGAGTAACATGGGCGTATAAACCCTGGCCTTTCATCTTGTCGATCAGGTAAGTCAAACCGTTGCTTCTGGCGTCAAGATAAGGAGTATCGATCTGGTAAGGATCCCCCGTGAAAACTATTTTTGTACCCTCCCCGGCTCGCGTAATGATGGTCTTTACCTCATGGGGGGTCAGGTTCTGGGCTTCATCTACAATAAAGTATGATTTTGAAAGGCTCCTGCCCCTTATATATGCGAGAGGCATGATAAGGAGTTTTTCACTTTGAAGGAGTTCGTTTATCTTTTCATAATCGGCGGTCCCTTCCTCGAACTGGTTCTGGATCACCGACAGATTATCGAATAGGGGCTTCATATACGGGTCAAGCTTCTCCTTGATATCCCCGGGCAGATACCCCATGTCCCTGTTTGAAAGCGGAATTATGGGCCTGGCTAAAAGTATGGTTTTATAGCTTTTCCTGGCTTCGAGAGCGGCGGCAAGGGCCATGAGTGTTTTTCCTGTACCCGCTTTTCCGGATAATGTCACAAGCTGAACGGCCGGGTCGGAAAGCGCCTCGAGTGAAAAAGTCTGTTCGGCATTGCGGGGCTTTATTCCGTAAGCCCTTCTTTTCTCGACGATACAGAGGGACTTTTTATCATTGAGGTATCTTGCAAGAAGGCTTTTATGCCCGTTCCTGAGAATAAAAAACTCGTTGGGCATCGGTTCGCATTCGATCCGGGCATCGTCGAAGGCAATCGACCCCTCCCTGTAAATCGCATCTATTGTATCATCGGAGGCATTGTCAAAAATATTTTTCCCCGTATAGAGTTCATCCAGGTTCTTGATCTGTCCTGTTTTATAATCTTCGGCAATTATTAAAACGCTTTTGGCTTTCATCCTGAGATTTATGTCTTTTGACACAAGAATTACCCTGTCATGCCCGTACTTTTTTGACAGATTGTATGCTATCGAAAGTATTCTATGGTCAGGGCTGTCCTCCCAGAATATGTCTTTTATAGCCGTATCATACCTTGTATCCGTCTCAACATGAAGTTCGCCTCCGCTGGAAAGCTTGATGCCCTCATAAAGCTCCCCGTCCCCTATAAGACTGTCAAGTTCCCGGGAAAATTCCCGGGCATGAAAATTGATCGTCTCATTTCCTTTTTTAAACTTGTCTATTTCCTCGAGAAGGGTGATCGGAATCACCACATTATGTTCCTGGAAATTGTATATGCAATTATAATCGTAAAGAGGAACATTTGTGTCGAGTACGAATATTTTGTTGCCATTATCCTGCAGCATTAATCCTCCTGATTTCAGGTTTTATTTACTTAAAGGCAGCGTGAAATGAACCCTTGTCCCAGCACCCCCTATGTCGCTTTCAATCCATATGCGCCCTCCGTTTTTTTCAGCGAATTCACGGCATAACACAAGCCCCAGTCCGGTTCCTTTTTCATCCATTGTCCCTGCCTGTTTTGTCCTGGAGTCGATCCTGAAAAGATTCGGAATAATATCCTCAGGTATCCCGATCCCCGTATCGCAAACAGAAATGCGGGCCACGCCGTCTTCCCTGACGGCGTTGATCTGTATCGTCCCGCCGGGTTTGCTGTATTTCATGGCATTTGTGATCAGGTTGCGGATTATAGAATCGACCATATTCTCATCGCCAATGATAAAAAGATCATCCTCGACTAGGTTTTTAATGACTATTTTCTTCTGCCATAAATACGGTTCGAGTATTTTAATATTCCAGTTGACAATGGTATAAATTTTTAACACCCTGGGCGTAAACTCGACAAGACCCCTCTGCAGCCTTGACCATGTCAGGAGATTTTCGAGAAGCGAAAATAAATTCGAGGCGCTTTCCTGGAACTGTTTTATATAAAGCGAAAGATCCTTTTTTTCCATTTTATCCAATTTATCGAGCAGTTTTGAAAAAGACAGGAATACAGACATCGGCGTACGGAGATCATGAGCAAGGATCGAAAAGAATTTATCCTTGCTGGCGTTAAGTTCCATTAATTCAAGATTTTTTTCAAGAACCTGGCGCTGGAGTTTCCGTATTGTCAGTTGATTTTTAATTCGGACAAGAACTTCATCGGCATCGCATGGCTTGGTAATGTAATCCACCCCGCCCGACTCAAACCCCTTTACCTTGTTAATTGTCTCATTGAGCGCAGTCATGAAAATGACAGGAATGTCCCTTGACTCATCTTTCTTTTTAAGAAGCCTGCAGGTGTCGAAGCCGTCTAATCCAGGCATCATTACATCGAGCAGAATAAGGTCCGGCCGGGTTCTGACAGCCTGCTCCACAGCCGAAACGCCGTCCGTCGATACAACGGTCCGGAAGCCGGCCTTGTCTAGATAATCAATGATAATATTGAGATTATCGACATCATCGTCAACAATAAGGATACAGTTATCTTTTTCTTCATTCATGCAAATTATTCTCCTCCGTAATGTAGCAATTAAGAAATTTTATTATTTCATCGATTTTAATGCTTTTTGAAAGCCTGTGCAGTTTTTCAGTGAAAGCTCTATCATACCTGCCGCCTTCGGGACTTTTCTCTTTTTCAATCCATTTCCGGATCCCCATTATATCGCCCCGGCGCGCAAACTCATTAAGAATCTCAAGTTCTTCTGCCGGTGGAAAAATCGTATTTTCCGCGGTATCTGGAGTCTCCTGCCGGGTTAAAGGCGTCTCTGTCAGGAGACGTTTGTTTTTCCGGAGCTTTTCAGCTTTTGCCTCTTCGAATTCCAGTTCGAATCCGAAAAGGCTTCCGGTTCCGGGGTCGCTCTTCACATAAAGTTCTCCGCCCATCATGAGGACAAGGTTGCGGCATATCGATAATCCGAGACCCGCGCCTTTGGCGTCGCCAATGCCTGCTGCCATTATCTGCCCGAAAGGTTCGAATATTTTTCCGGTCATTTCAGGGGCAATGCCGATACCCGTGTCTTCTATCTCGAATACGACTGATCTTCTTTTTTTCAATGCCCGCAGTGTAATACTGCCCTTTTCTGTAAACTTCACCGCATTGTTCAAAAGGTTGATAAGAACCTGCTCAAAACAGCCCTCGTCGCCGTATACCATTTCAGGTATATCAGGATCGATGCGTATGATCAGATCGAGGGATTTCTCCTGGGCCTGCAGTTTTATCATATCGATCGTCGATGCGAGAAGGCCCTGAAGGTTGAAGGGTTTTCTTTTCAATTCTATCTTTCCGGCTTCGATTTTTGAAAAATCCAGAAGGTTATTGATAAGCCGGAGCAGGTGTTCTCCGCTTCTGATAATAATATTCAGGCCGTCGATCTGAGATTCTTCAAGTGTATCCGAAGATCCGAGTTTCCTTGCATAACCAAGGATAGAATTAAGAGGAGTCCTCAATTCATGGCTCATATTCGCCAGGAAGCGGCTTTTGGCATGGTTTGCATTTTCCGCGGCTGTTTTGGCCTTTTCCAGTTCTTTTTCAGCTTTTATTCTGCCGGTTATATTTACCATGTAAATCCTTATCTTCTGCTGATCAGGAAGATACAGCAATGTCTCGATATACCAGTCGCCGTTAATCTGCTCTTCACGCCTGATCAGATTCGTCATCAAAACCGCTTCGATTAGAGAAGGGTCGATAACCGGGAAATTTTCATTTATTATGGCAGCCGCCGCTTTATTTCTGTAAAGCACTTTCCCATTCAGGTCGATCTCAATTATAGGATTGGGGTTAAGTTCCGGAAATGAGGCCATGTAAGCCTGCTTCTCATCAGCCTTTTTCCTCCCGGTTATATCCCTGTTCACGGTAAGGTAGCCGATCAAATTGTTTGCCTTATCGAATACGGCAGTTAAATTGTATTCCACAAAGACAGGCGTCCCGTCCCTGTGCCGGTGAACTACCTCGCCTATTACTGATCCTTTTTCTCTGATTTTATTGATAAAATTTTCTCTTTCCTCGTCGTCCAGATCTGTCTTTACAACTTCGATCGCAGAGCGCCCGATAACCTCCGGGGTTTTCCATCCGTAGAGAAGTTCGGCAGCGTGATTCCAGATAAGTATTTTATAATTACTGTCCATGAAAATAATAGCGTCGCTGACGCTCTCTATTATATTTGAATTGAAGTTGAAATTTTCATTAATCATTCACAAACCCTCCGGACAAACAGGGTTACCAGAGTTTAATGTGTTAAGGGCGGTTTCAAAAACTAACTTTGTTGTTGATAAATGTTGTCCTAATTGTAATAAAACCGCCCTATGCCCTGGTGCCTGGCCTGGCGCCAGTCCCCAGGACAGGTGGGCACTACCTTGCCGCCCTGACAGGGCGGTTTTTAGAAGTGCCCTTAATGGAAAACAATGGACTGCGCATCCTCACAATCATTTTATTCCAGATCGGCTGTTTTGTCAATCACGGTATCATTTGTCATATTTTCCGCATTAAGATACAATAAAACCATGACAGGGATAATCGGCATAGGGAATATTCTGCGCGGGGATGACGGGATCGGAATAATAATTCTTCTCCGGCTTCAGGATATCTTCAGGGGCAATCCGGGTTTCGAGCTCATCAATTATGGAACTGCCGATCTTAATCTTTTGAGTGTTATCGAAAATTACACTTCTGTCCTGCTCATAGACGCTTTTGATGCCGGGCTTGAACCGGGTAAAATGATGATCTTCAGACTGGAGGAAGGCGATTATAAAGACCCCGGCGGAAATTTTTCCACCCATGCACTTACTCCTGGCGGAATTTTTCAATTATATAAAGGTTTAGGCATCAAAACCCCTGTTAATATTGCCGGTATCCAGGTCGGGGATCTGCCTTACGCCGGGGAAATATCCATGGGGCTTAATTCACGACTTGACAGCATTGTAGATGAAATCAAGGATTATTTATTAAAGAATAATTCACCGCAAATACCGGATGCTGATATCATAACAGGAGGTTTATAATGCTTATTCATCCATCGGAAATGAGGACAGAATTAAAGGAAAAAATGCGGGGAGGCGAGGGAACCGTGAAAATGACCCACCTTGTCGAACCTGAAAAATTGAAAAATGCGCGATTATTAGCACGCCTGACAATAGCCTCCGGCTCGGGAATAGGAACCCATGAACACAGCAGTGAAACCGAGTATTATATCATACAGAAAGGTTCCGGTTCTGTAAGCGATAACGGGATCATTAAAGATGTAAAACCCGGGGATGTCCTTATTACTGGAAACGGCGACAACCATTCTATAAAGAATACGGGCCAGGACGATCTCGAGCTTATAGCCGTGATTATTTTAAACTGATTAATGATTTTATTTTGTTTGATAAACCATGGGCTTACGAGAAGCGTTATCTCTTTAAAGCGTTCAAAAAATATACTTGTGCTAATATTGATGCTATCATATTACTACAGCAAAGTTTAAAAAATCAGCAGAGAGGATGTTTATGAAAAATACCATCATGATGCCTGCAGTTGCCCTAATGATCTCCTTTACAATGGCAGCAGCAGTATTCGGAGATACAAACCAGGAAGCAGCCGATCATGACTATCTTGCGGAACTCCACAAAACCCACGATAAACTTGCTCTTGAAAACAGCATAGCCGATCAGATCCTGCAGAAAAACCTTGCGAGCCTTCAGGCCCAGCTTGAGGAAATATCAAGAAAGCTCGAACTGATCACAAAAAGCACGGCTTTAAAAGAAGCCGAAAAAAAAGTGAAACAGGATGCGCAATTTGAACCTGTGAGATCCATGATTGAACAGATCAGGTTATCCAACGAACTTGTTGAGGCCGAAAACTCGGGCAGGATAAGCGAACTCGCAAGGAAGAAAGCGGATATCCAGTTCAGGGAAACAGAACTCGAGCTCCAGAAGATGGAACTCGAAAACAAGCTGACATCCCTGAATTTCGAGATTGAAAGCCGGGATAAGCAGGATCAGCTGAATAACAGGGTCAAGCATGATATTCAATATTCTCTCGATCCCTATAGGGACGGCATCCTGACAATCAGCGACCGCCGTATTGCGCTAAATGATATCATTACTATGGAAAGCGCCGACTACGTCATAGAAAGGATAAATTATTTTAATAATCAGAACAGTACTTATCCTATATTCATTGTAATTGACGCCTCACCCGGCGGATCTGTTATGGCCGGCTATGCGATATTGAAAGCTATGAACGGCAGTCCGGCCCCGGTATATGTTGTAGTTAAATCTTTCGCTGCAAGCATGGCTGCCAATATTACAACCCAGGCAAAAAAATCTTTCGCTTATCAAAACGCTATCATTCTTCACCACCAGTTATTGAGCGTAGCCGAGGGGAATCTTACAGAACAGAGAGAAACGGTAAAGGAGGAGGAGGAATGGTGGAGAAGGCTTGCCTCCCCGGTAGCGGCAAAGATGGGGCTAAGCCTTGATGATTTTATCAAAGAAATGTATAAGCACCGCAGTACCGGCGACTGGATGGAATTCGCCGATAACGCAAAAAAGCTCAAGTGGGTTGACCAGATAGTCGATACGATCAACGAGGAATCGTTTGTGAAAAACCCTGATTCATCGGCGGGCGCTCAGGCCCGTCCCAGGATGTTCGAACTGAGCGAACAGACCGGCGCCGACGGAAAACGGTTCAAACTGCTGCCCAGGCTCGCTCCGGTAGACTGCTATTATATATATAATCCGGATAATTATTACCGCCTTGAACGCTGATCCCGGACGATGAGGTAAATCGATGATAAATTATGTTTATAATTTTCTGGGCTTTATCGGGATAATTCTTATTATAGTGCTCGCAGTCTGGCTGTTTTTAAAATTTACACGGTCTTCATTGCTTTACAAGCAGATAGAAACGGCAATCCAGGAAAAGGATTTTGAAAAAGCAAGGAAGCTCTGTCTCGGAAGGATCGACAGCCAGCCCAATGATTTCATCCTCAAATATTACCTCGCCCAGGCTCTCGAGGGACTGAAGGATTACCCCGGGGCAATTCTTTATTACGAAAAAGCCGCAATCAGCGCTTCTTCAAACGAGGATGAAAATCTCAAAAACCAGATCCATCTCAGAACCGCAATTTTATTGAAAAAAACCCACAAGAATAAAGAGGCCCTCGGTTATTTTGCGATAGTACTCGACCATGATCCCCAGAACACAAAAGCTTTATTCGCCTGCGCCGAGGTTTATTTTGAATTAAAAAATTTCGAAAAAGCCCGGCAGATGCTTCAGACCCATCTGTCAATGAAACCTGAACACTTAAAAAGCAAGTTCCTTCTGGGAGAAATCGACATGGAAACCAAAAGATACCCGGAAGCTATGGAGCAGTTTGAAGGTATTATTGATAATGAAGCCAACGTAGATGAAGTCATACGCATAAAAAGCCTCATTCACCTGACCGATGCATGCATGGAAACCAAGGCATATAATAAAGCGAAAAACGCTCTTCTTGAATTAATGAAGTATGAAGAACAATATGAGGACTCCGTGCTTAAAATGATCCAGATAAAAATACGCTCCGATGCCGTAGCGGAAACTCTAGGTTTTATCCAGCAGAACCTCGACAATCTGAGCTCAGTCGGAAGGAGTCTAGCCCTATACAACATGGGTACTCTTTACTATAAAAACGGCAATTATTACGAGGCTGTAGATGCATGGCGCAAGGCTTATGAATTGAATTCGTCTAACAAAGACCTCCAGAATATGATAAATCACTATTCCATACTTATAAACAATCAAAACCTGAGAGGCCTGTTTACCGATGATCCGGCCCAGGGGGAAACCTTCATTAAAATACTGATGAAAAACAACCTCGTTTCAAATATAACAAAAATGAAGAAATACTGGGTATTCCAGAATTATGATGCATTATTTGTTATCTACCGCGTGCCGCAGCCTATCGCTCCGGATGAATTACTGGAAATAAAAGACACGGTAAGCAAATTCTTCAATAAAGCAAATTCGTTTACCCTTTATTCTCTTTACGGGATCGAGTATTCAAAAACTTATGAATCTGATGTTAAAGATCTGATAATTGTTACCGAAAAGGATTTTCTTGCTCTCGTCAATGCCAATGTATGCTGAAAGCCCGATATTTGACGTTTGTCAGCCTCCGGTATTATTTTATAAATAAAGACAAGGTTAGGGAGGTCTTATGAAAAAAGTACTGTTTCCTGCTGCTGTTGCGCTGTTTTCGGCAATTATTCTAAGTTCTGCTGCATCGGGCGAGTTTAAAATATGGTCGCCCTTTATTAAAGGCAAGCCTATGACGGGCTTCGATTCCGGATTAAAATCCTCCGGAAGCATTGAATCCAGATATGCCGCAAGCGATAAAGGGCCGTCTAACAAAAGATCTTTCCCATTTTACTGGAAAAATCTCCCTGAAGGGACAAAATATTTAGCAATAATCCTGGATGACCCGGACGCAAAGAAGGTCCTTGAAAGTCATGGGATTAAAGCGGATTCCTTCCTGCACTGGATTGCGGCAGATATAGATCCTTCTAAAAAAGGTCTCAAGGATAATGCCTCTGCTCTTTCTCATAATTTCGTACAGGGGAAGAATGGCGCAGGCAATATCGGCTATACCGGACCGCAGCCGCCGTCTGATTTTCCTAAAGATGCAAAAAGACCCATCGTGCACATTTACAGGCTGAAAGTCCTGGCGCTCTCAGCGTCCACCGGTCTCAAGGATGGTTTCAGCCTCGACGATCTTCTCGGAGCCGTGAAGGACAAAACGCTTGGAACTGCCGAACTTGATTTCAGCTATCATAATTAAGTCCCGGATCAGGTGAAATATCCCGCACAAAGAGGGCTGTGATCCCCTTTAAGTGCGGGTTATTCTAACTATGTACTTTTCTCAAATCCTGTTTTATAATATGCGCTTGACTATCATTTCAGGAGTTGTATATGTTTAAAAGCATGCTTATAGTTATTTGCGCTGCCGGTTTGATTTACACAAAAACATATTCCGGAGATAATTCTGTTAAACAGGAGAAAAAGATGAATCCAACTGCTATTTTCGAAACCTCGATGGGAACTTTTAAAGCCGAACTTTTCCAGGATAAGGTTCCTATGACCGCAAAGAATTTTATCGACCTGGCCAAAAAAGGATTTTATAACGGTCTTATTTTTCACAGGGTCATAGCGGACTTTATGATCCAGGGAGGCGACCCGAACGGCAACGGCACAGGCGGCCCCGGCTATAAAATTAAAGATGAATTCAACAAGGATTTGAAGCATAGCGGCCCCGGTTTCCTGTCGATGGCAAACGCCGGTCCTGATACCGGAGGTTCGCAGTTTTTCATTACATTAGTGCCATGCCCCTGGCTTGACGGCAAACATGCCGTTTTCGGAATGGTAATAGAAGGTCTAAGTGTCGTCGAAGCGATTGGAAAAGTGCCGACCGATCCTCAGAACAATATGCCGATTACGCCCGTGGTAATAAAAAAGATCACGATAGCAGAATAATAATTTTCACCGTCCCTTTATGGGGCAAAGAATTAATTTATCAGTGATATTTTTATCTCCTTGGTGAATTTTTCGAAACATGATTGAAAAAAGTAAGGGAACGGGGTATATTATTTAAATTCATTATCTGAGGTTCTCACCATGGGCGGAAATACCGATTTCAAGAATACACTCGACAGAAACATACTATATTTTTTCAGAAAGTTAATATCCTTCGCATTTGTATTTCCCCATTATCTTCCATTTCTTTTGAGGATGATGCTAAGCCAGTTAAAGGCTATTGGAAGGAGAAAATACTGGAAATCCTTATCCCTGGAAGTCCCCCCGATCATCATCGCCAGCATAACAGGCAGATGTAACCTCGAATGCTCCGGCTGCTTCAATAAACTCAGAGAACATAAGGACATTCCGGATATGGAAAGGAAGATTTTCCTGAAAATCCTGGGAGAGGCC
Source organism: uncultured Brevinematales bacterium (assembly GCA_964533855.1). Taxonomy (GTDB): domain Bacteria; phylum Spirochaetota; class Brevinematia; order Brevinematales; family JAOACQ01; genus CAVYGN01. The sequence continues at coordinate 145,419 of CAZHNM010000003.1, read as the reverse complement.
GGAGACATCGGTTCAAGGATCATATTCCTGAGCGGCGGTGAACCTATGACATGCCCGGAATTAATCGAGGCTACCGGAAATTATCCTGACCTGCTGTTTCCTCTTTTTACCAACGGTCTATTAATCGATGAAAGCTATATCAAGGCATGGAAAAAACAGAAAAATATTATTCCCGTCATCAGTCTCGAAGGAGATGAAGATGAAACTGATAGAATAAGGGGGAAAGGGATTTTTCATAAAATTGAAAGTCTCTCGCTTCTGCTAAAAAAATCCGGGATTTTATACGGTCATTCGATGACAGCCACAAAAAATAATTATAAACTTTTATCCAGCCGTGAATTTATCTCACTTCTATACAAAAACGGTGCAAGGATATTCATATTCGTGGAATTCCAGCCGGTCGGGTCCGACAGGTCCGGGGAGCTCTCGCCCGATGAGAAAGAGGTTTTACTCAAAGATATTGCCGCGCTTAGAAGCTCTTTTCCCGGAATTTTTATAGAATTTCCCGGCGAAGAAGAGCAATACGGAGGATGCCTGTCCGCGGGAAGGGGGTTTCTCCATATCAGCCCGGGAGGCTCCCTGGAGCCATGCCCCTTTTCACCCTATTCCGATTCCAGTCTGAAAAACATGACACTCAAAGATGCCCTCAAATCAAAGTTTTTAGAAAGGATACGTGATAACACCTCCGAACTGAGCGAAGTGTCGGGATGCGCTCTGCTTCAAAAAAGGGAATGGGTCAAATCCCTTCTTCAATAAAATCCTCTGACTTGACAATTCGGCAGTCAAAAGATATATTTTTCTTTTAAAATAAACAGGAGGATAATCATGTCGATCAAAGGTGAATGGATTAAGTATGGAAACCATGCGGGGTATTTCGCTTTCCCCGATCATGCGTCTCTTCCCCTCCCTGGAGTCATAGTCATACAGGAAATAGGCGGCGTAAACAATCATATACAGGATGTAACGAGAAGGATCGCGGCGGCAGGTTATGCAGCATTGGCTCCTGACCTCTTCTCAGTCAACGGGGTTCGTCCTGAATCCCTGAGCGATGAGAGAATAAGGATGACTACAGGTTTCATGTTTTCTCTGCCTCCCGAAGTCCGGTCCGATCCGGCTAAAAGGACGGAAATCCTTTCCAGACTTCCGGAATCCGACCGGAATAAGATCAATGAAACCTACGGAGAGATTTTTGATAGCCGGGAAGTGAAAATGGCAGGATACATGGAACATCTCAAGAGCGCCCTGCATCATCTCAAACATGGATGTAAAGAGACGATGGCGCAGGATGTGGCCTGCGTCGGATTCTGCATGGGAGGCGGTCTTTCGGCCCTCCTCGCCTGCGAAGAGCCTGGGATATCCGGAGCGGCGGTTTTTTACGGCCAGACACCCCCCGAGGATAAGATAGAAAAGCTGAACTGTCCTGTGATCGGTTTTTACGGCGGCAACGATCAGAGAGTAAATGCCGGTATTCCCGCTTTTATTGAGGCCGCTAAAAAATTCGGAAAATCCTATGAACATCATATTTACGATGGCGCCGGTCATGCCTTTTTCAATGACGATGCCCTCTCTTATAATGTAAAGGCTGCGAGAGATTCTTTCGCCCGGCTGACAGAGTTTTTCTCCGGTACGCTTTCCGGATGAGAGAATGCCTGGTAATGGCCAAACCGGCCGGACCTTTATGCAATATGAAATGTTCTTACTGCTATTATTCCGATAAAATTTCCATTTTCCCTGAAAATCCCTGTCTGATGCCTGAAGAGCTTATGGAAAGATATATAGTGCAGCGTTTAAATGCCTCACCGGGCCCTTCGACTCATTTCGAATGGCATGGTGGGGAGCCTACCCTTGCGGGGCTGGAATATTTCCGCATGATAACAAGAATCCAGAAATCAAAAACCCCCCCGGGAAGAAAGATCACTAACGGGCTTCAGACAAACGGCCTTCTTATTGATGAAGCCTGGGCGTCTTTCCTTGCAGAAGAAGGTTTTTCAGCGGGCTTATCCATCGACGGTCCTGAAGACCTGCATGAAGCACATAGAAAAACCATGTCCGGAGGCCCGGCCCATGCCCCGGCTCTAAAGGCGTTTGCGCTTTTGAAAAAACATGGGGTTTTCTGCAATGTCCTCTGCGTACTCCATTCGGGAAATGCCGGCGAACCTGAAAAGATTTATAATTTCTTTAAAAATATCGGGGCTTCATATATCCAGTTCCTCCCACTGGTCCGTACATGGGAAGATGGATCGGTGAGCGCTCTTACCGTAAACCCTTCAACCTTGAAAAATTTTTTCTGTTCCGTATTCGATTTATGGATCAGCCGGGATGTGGGAAAAATCGTTATCCAGACATTCGACGAAGCTTTGAGACCGTTCTATGGAATTCCCCATGCTCTCTGCATCAACTCGCAAACATGCGGGAGGGCCCTGGTTCTTGAACATAATGGAAATATCTACTCATGCGATCATTTCGTAAATTCCGATCACCTGTTAGGTAATATCAAAACCCGTACAATAAAAGATATGTCGGAAGACCCTGCTCTGATTAAATTCGGCAATGACAAGCGGGATAAAATATCCGGAACGTGCCTCGAATGCGAAGCACTTGCTTATTGCAACGGAGGATGCCCCAAGGACCGTATTAACGGCCTTAATTATCTATGCGCCTCTTACAAGGGGTTTTTCATTCATGCGCGCCCTCAACTAACCCGCCTGGCAGCTCACATCAGGGCCGGGAAACCTCTCAGGTCGTTCAAAACAACCTGATTTACCTGTCTTCATTCCTCTTTCTTTGAACGTTATTTTGCCTCACAGGCTCCCTTGCGGAGCCCCTGTTTATTACATTATTCTGTCTGACAACGGTGCCGCCTCTCCAGCCACGATTTCCCCAGTAATGCCCTCTTTCCCATTCGCCTGAATGTATCCTGACCTGGCCCCATCCTACCCTGGGTCCGTAAGCTACCCTTTCTCTCCAGTTTACAGGCATATGAACCACATAATATGGTACAACCCTGGGATTTACAACTACCCAGCCGCCTTCAAAACCTCCGGAACGGTACCAGTAGCCCTGCCATGGCCTCCACCAGAATCCCCCGTAATAGAAGCAGTCATAATCTCCGTAATTGTAATAATATACGTATGTCCCCGGTATAACAACCAGCTGGGGTTCCTGGGCTTCTTCGACTGTGCCCTTGTTGGTGACGGTGTTAGTGACAACTGCTGCAGGCCCGTTATCGTTAGAGCCGGGCTGTGCGCTTTGAGAATCGGCTGCTGTAAAATCTATGACCTCGCCGCTATCCTGATCGAATGCCGATTTTATATCGTCGATCTTAACGGTAAGAGATTGCCCGTTCGTACTCTCCACATAAACAGAATCGGAGGTTTTGCCCAGCAGGCCCCCTTTGATGACAGTTCCGTCATTAAGAATAATATTCACATTGCGTGCATAAAGGCATACTGCCATGAACATTAAAATTAAAGATGCTGCTATTCTTTTCATATTTCCTCCATGATAAGAACCTCTGTAAATATAAGTCATGCAATACAGGAATATATTCACAAAATATAAAATTTTCAAGTCGACCAGGGCCACTTCAGGATCTTTTTTTTCGTTTCATAGATTGCGTCCGTATGATCAATCTCTTTTCCTATTTCCACCTTCAGAAGAGGGGATTTTTTAATAAAGAGTATCTGCGCCGGAAAGAGGCTGCGGTGTCCCGTTATAAGGAAGCTTATAACACAGGCTGCGGCAGCATACGGCGCAATCTGCGGCCCGAAAAGTTCCATCGCCATGATGCTTGCAGCTATGGGAGTATTTGCCGCACCTGCGAGGAGGGCGACAAAACCGATTGCCGCAAAGGTTGAAACGCTCAGATTGAATATGCTGGCATAGAGGGCGCCAGCAGTCGAACCCACGAAGAAAACGGGGGTAAGTATGCCGCCGCTTCCTCCGAAATTCATGGTAACGCTGGTAAAAATGGATTTAACTATAAAATCATACCATTTAGCCGGCTCCCCCTGGAGACAGAATTCAATGGAATCAAGACCCAATCCAAGGTATTTTTCCGAAAAGACAAGAGTCAGGAAAATAAGAACAACGCCGCCGATAACGCCTTTCAGAGGCGGCCATACTTTGCCCATGGCGCCGGATACATTTTTTCCAAGGACCATCATTTCTATCAGTAAAAATGAGCATAGCCCGAAGAAAACGCCTGCTAAAAGCACTTCGGCAAAAAACATTCCGCTGAATTCGGAAACAAAGCTCAGCTGCTGGTGAAAATATGCGATGCCAAATGCGGAAGCTATCTCGTAGCTGATTATTCCGGCTATAAAAGACGGTAAAAGAACATCATATAGAATTGTTCCGATAAACAGCACCTCTATGCCGAAAACAGCACCGGCGATCGGCGCGCCGAAAACAGCCGCGAATCCTGCACTGATCCCGCATATAACAAGTTTTTTCCTGTCGGAATCGTTGAATTTTAAAATATCAGCGAATATTGACGCTACACCTGCGCCTATCTGGGCGCAAGGCCCCTCTTTTCCGGCGGATCCGCCGGCTGCCAGAGTGATTATAGTAGCCGCTAATTTCACCGGGACAGCCTCCGCCCTGACCCTTCCGGATTTTTTATGAACTGCTTCAATAACCTTGTCGGTTCCCTGTCCTTCCGAGTCGGGAGCCAGGTAACGTGATGCAAGAGATGTCAGAAAAAATGCGGCGGGAAGCAAAAGATACATGTATGGAAATCTGTGTGCGGTATCAGCGCTCCAGTTCAATGCCTTTAAAAAAAGAGCCGAGGCCAGGCCTGTGACAACACCTATCACAGCCGACAGCAATACCCATTTGAATATGCTTGCCAATATCGCCGTCTGTTCAGAAACCCTTATTTTCATCCAATGATTTCTCCATTACCTGAGAATATTCATGCCGGTCAGGACCAGGATTACGGCTGAAATTAACAGGCAATAGCATCCGAATAATGCCCAGCGGCCTTTTTCGAGCCATGAAGAAAGCCATTTTATTGCTGCGATCCCGGCAAGAAAGCTCAATATCATGCCTAAGATTCCCGGCAGGTATGGAAGGCTTACATGGGCCGTTAAGGAATGACGAAGACGTAAAAATTCGCGTAATATAACAGGAGGGGTGATGATTAATGCGAGAATAAAGCTGAATTCTTCGGCATAATTGCGCGACATCCCCAGCAGCAGTGAGGCGGATATTGTTGATCCGGAACGGGAAAATCCGCGGAAAGGCAGGGCAAGCCCCTGGACAATTCCGACAACAAGCGAATTTCCTGCAGACTTATTTCCTTTATCCCCGCTATTCACAATATCTGTTTTCCGGCTGAGAATTCCCGAGATTACAATCAATATTCCGACTGCACCAAGAGCGGCTCCGATGATATAAGTGTTGCCGAATATGTCCTCGACGGAACCAGAACCGCCGGTGCTCAGGAACTTTAACAAATATTTCTCGATCAGATATACCAGGCCGAGTCCGATGATCCCGGTTGCAGCGGTGCTGTAAATCACCATCCTGACAAAATTCCATCTTAGCGGGTTTCCCTTTGAAAGCAGCTTTTTCCACCTTGGCCAGAAATAGACAAGGACGGCAAACATCGTTCCCGTATGAAGCATTACAAGGAGAAATGTCATTTCAGGCGAAGAAGGGTTTAGACCCAAAATTTTCTCGAAAAGAATGACATGCGCTGTGCTTGAAACCGGGAGAAGCTCCGCCATGCCCTGAACGACGGCAAGCAGAATTATTACAAAAATGTTCATATTTACTCACCTCGAAATATTTTTAATAGTAATGATACTGCATTTTGGCTTCATTGTAAAGAAAACTGACCCCTGATGTGTTTGACTTTTACATTCCGGCTTTTTAATCTTCTATCATAAATTTCATTTTAAAGGCGGCTTTTATGAAGCGGCTGTTATCAGGTTTAAAAAACGGCATATTCTTTAGAGGATGGGCCGATGCTCTCTTATGTCTTGCGGCCGCGGCCGCCGTCTATTTTGTTTCCGGGGTTTACGACCGGCTCAACCATGGCCCTTACAGTCTTTTCCTGCTGACGCCTCTTGACAGCATTATACCACTTGTTAAAATATTCGTTATACCTTACATCTCGCTGAACCTTTATGTTTATGCCACTCTAATATTCTTCATGCTTTTCAGGTCTGAATATTTCAAGTCGGCCGCTTTATCCATGATCACGCTTTTCATTGTAAGTTATGTGTTTTATTTCTTTTTCCAGTCTTATGTCGCCAGGCCCCAGATCCAGGGCAATGACTGGCTGTCAGAGCTTATCAGGGGAGTTTATGCATCGGATAACCCATATAACGATTTCCCGAGCCTGCACACTTCTATATCGACTATAATCGCTTTTCACTGGTTGAAATTCGACAGGCGGGCGGGCATACCATGCGCTCTATGGACAGCGCTTATAATACTTTCAACCCTGTTCATCAAACAGCATTACATAGCGGATGCCGCAGCAGGCCTGGCTTTAGCCTTAAGCGCCTCTTATTTATATACCAGGGTTTTCCGCGCTTTTCACTGATGCTTCCTTCTTACTTTGATTGAAAACGGATACATCGAGAATTCCCCGTCGGGGGCCTTCCCGATCCTGTATTTAACGTCTATCTCCCCGCCTCCGGGGATAATTGATACTGCCCCGGCTACCCTTCCGTCCTGGAACTTAATCGACTGGACCGGACCGGCAGATTCACCCTTCCTGAGCAGGCCTTTGAAGTCGGGATATCTGACGCTTACCGGGTCAAGAGTTCCATGCCTCTGGTCTATCCTGTAAACATATAGCAAACCGGCTCGCCCCTCCCCGCCCGAAACAGGCGCCGTAAAGCCGGAAGCCCTGAAAAGGGTTTTACCGCCGAAACGGAATACGGACATATCTTCGAAATCCCATTTCCCGGTTTTAAACCCGTTTGCCAGTGTCCCTGCTGTATCGCCAAGAATGAATAGCTTTTCATCGCCTGAAGAAGTCCGGCGGAGAGCTGCAACGGCCTTGAAGCTGCCGCTCGTATTTTCGATGCTGATATTTGTTTCGCTAAAGATAATAGAACAACCTGCCCCGGTGCATTCGACCTTGAGCTCTTTAGCCGGCCCCAAGGCAGACTTCGGCTGGCTGTGAGAACATGAGATCAATACAGACGCAACAACAGCTATTACCGGGAGCATTATATCAAAAATACGGAACTTCATAGCCTCCTCCTTCCGTATTTATTGTATATAAAACTCCCTTAAATGACAAATTTAGTTTCGATTCCTGTTGACGCTTATGCCGCAAGCCGATAGAGGCCTGTCGAGAGCCGATCGGATCGCGCTCTCTTTCGGAACGCCGGCAGTATTGAAAATATCCGGGCGCCGTTTTATCATAATCGGTCAGGAAATCAAAAGGAGGTTTTCCCATGAAAATTACTGCTGCATTGCCATTTATCATCTTGCTTATTATGCCGGCATTCGATTTTTCCGAAGAGATGCTTTCCAATGAGAACTTTCAGCCATTTACCAATTCAGGGATACCCGGCATTTATCCGGCGGATTCGCCGGTCGCAAAATACGGCAAGCTGAAAGTAAAAGGCACGCAGCTCTGCGATGAGCGGAACAAACCTGTCCGGCTGAAAGGCCTGTTCATCCGCTTCCTCATGGAAGAAGGCAGGTTCGTTAACGGGAAAGCCTTTTCATGGCTATCGGATAAATGGAAGGTCGAGGTAATCAGGGTTCCGTTTTTACCTGCAAGATGGTACGGCGAGCCCTCGTACATAGGAAACGGGGCAATGGAAAACCTGATTAAAGACGCGGTCAGAATTACTGAGGAAAACGGAATGTACTGCATCATCGACTGGCATATCCTGGGGGACGGCGATCCTAATATTCACAGGGAAGAGGCAAAAGATTTTTTCCGGAAAATGGCCTTTCTCTACGGGGCTAAAAAGCATGTCATATATGAAATCTGCAATGAACCCAACGGCTCCGGCGTAAAATGGGAAAATAAAATCAAGCCGTACGCTGAATATATAATACCTGCAATAAGGGCGGGCGATTCCAACGCCGTTATACTGGTAGGCACTCCAACCTGGAGCCAGGATGTCAATGATGCCGCCGACGACCCCCTGAAGTATGATAATATAATGTATACTTTTCATTTTTATGCGGGAACCCATAAGGAGGATCTGAGGCGCCGCATAAGTTCAGCCGTTCCCAGGATTCCCCTTTTCTGCACGGAATGGGGCTCGTCGGACTGTTATGCAAGGGGAGGCCCCTATGCCGAAGAAGCGGCGAAATGGGTGGAATTTATGAATACCAATAACATCAGCTGGTGTTATTATTCCCTGACGGATTACAAGGAATCGGCCGCGGTTTTCAAACACGGGGTCAAATCGGATGGAGACTGGGAAGAGGGCGATTTTACAGAATCGGGAAAATATGTCAGGGATCTGCTGACCAATGATAAATAGGAGGCTGCGTTAAAATTATTTCATGAATTGAAACTTTTTCCCATATAGCCTCCTTTATAGGATACTACTATAAAGAGGCTTGATGATGGACAGATCTAAAAAATTATTGACATATGCCGCGCTTTTTATCATTGCGCTGATGGCTTTCTTTTTGAACTTTCTGAAATTTCATGACATCGGTTTCGGAAATACCTATTATGCAGCCGGGGTTAAAAGCATGCTGACGAGCCTGCATAATTTTTTTTTCGTATCCTATGACCCGGGCGGTTTTGTCAGTATTGATAAGCCTCCCCTGGCATTATGGCTCCAATGCGCTTTCGCATGGGTCTTCGGTTTCAACAGCTGGGCCATCCTGCTGCCCCAGGCCCTGGCAAGTACCGCATCGGTTTTTATAATATTTCATTTAGTCCGTAAACCCTTTGGACAAATAGCAGGCCTCTCAGCCGCATTCGTCCTGGCAACCACTCCAATTCTGGTCGCTGTAAGCAGGACTAACGAACTTGACCCTGTACTTGCGATGGTCATGCTTCTGGCCGCCTTGGTGCTGGCCAGGGCAGTTGAAAGGGGAAGCCTTGCATGGCTTTCGGCTGCTATGATGATAGCAGGCCTGGGATTTAATACAAAGATGGCAGAGGCCTTAATGGCTGTACCGGCCTTTTATATTTCATATTTCTTCTCATCTCCTTTAAGGGCAGGCAAAAAGCTGATCCATCTGGGTATTGCCACAATCGTCCTTGTGATTTTTTCCCTGTCATGGACTACTTCGGTTGATCTGGTTCCGCCCGGACAAAGGCCATATGTCGGAAGCAGCCAGGAAAATTCGGAACTCAATCTTGAAATCGGCTATAATGGGATAAACCGAATGCTTCCCGGGAACCGCGGGAGAAGAAACTTTGATGAATACAGGCCTGTGACGCAGGAGCGCGGCAATGAAGGAGGTTCGCCCGGAGTTTTCAGGCTGTTCAACCTGCAGATGGCGGGGCAGCTGAGCTGGCTCTTACCCCTCGCTATTGCCGGAATCCTGGCATTTACGACCCTGAGAAGCAGATCCCCCCTGCTCTATTCCTTTCGTGACCCCAAGGCCGGCAGCGTTCTATTCTGGTTCGCCTGGGCCCTGCCGATGATGATCTATTTCAGCATCACGGGATTTTTCCATAGATACTACCTCATAATGCTTGCCCCGGGCATTGCCGCTATCTGCGGAATTGCCGTCATAGAATTATGGGAAAGCCTCGGGGAAAAAAACTGGAGGAAATGGCTTCTGCCCACGGCCTTGCTTATTAACGCACTTTTGCAGACCATTTACATTCTGCACTACCCGGATTACTTTACATGGCTGATCCCTTTGATCATGCTGCCGGTCCTTATAAGCGCCGCGGGTATAATTATTCTTAAATATTCGAAATCAAATGATAATAAAATCTTACCTGCCGTTTTTGCAGCAATAGGCTTTTTCACCCTCGAAATAGCGCCTATAACATGGTCCCTGACCCCTATGCTTATCGGCGATCAGGCGTCTATGCCTTTCGCCGGACCGGAACTAAAAAACCGCAGGAGCTATGCATGGGTCTCCGACAATCCCCAGGCGCCGTTTAATCCGAATTTTAATGTGGAAAAACTTGTTAACTTCCTGATGAAAGAGAAAAAGGGAGAAAAATTTATTATCGGTGTTCCTAATGCTGCTTCAGCTTCTCCGATCATCCTTAAAACCGGGCTGCCTGTTATGGCTATGGGAGGATTTTCAGGAAGAGACAATATACTTACACCCGAAGAACTGGGTCGCATGGTAACGCAGGGACAGATACGCTTCTTTCTAATTTCAACGAACACAAACAGGGTAAGAAACATGGGCTCCTTTCAGGGAGGCGGCAGGCTCAGGGAACTCGATAGCTGGATAATAAAAAATGGAATCCCGGTAAAACCCGCTTTATGGATGGAAGCGAACTCCGGCGCAGCAAGTCAGCATGAACATATGATCCTTATGGACTGCAAACCAAAGATTCCGTAAAAAATAAAAAATAGACAAAAGAAAGCAAAAAGATGATAAAACAGAAACCTCCGGACAAAAGCCCGGAGGCTCTAGTTTTAGTTTGAATTTAGAAGCGACGGGGCCTGTCTTCTTTCGGCCTGGCGACATTAACTTTAATGTTCCTGCCTTCAACTTCTTTTCCGTCAAGCTGTTTAATGGCTTCTTCAGCCTCAGCCTGATCGGGCATTTCAACGAACCCGAAGCCTTTTGATCTGCCTGATTCCCTATCGATGACGATAGTAACTTCATTAACAGTCCCAAAGGGCTTGAAGATATCGCCCAGACTCGAATCGGTCATATTAAACGACAGATTTCCTACATACAGTTTCATTCTACAACTCCTATCTAATGTTAATCCTATTTAAACAAATCGTCAAGGAAAATCTGAAATTTCCCTGCGACAGGTTAATTATACCTCATTTTTTATTTTTTGTCCCAATTTTTGTTATAATTCTAAAAAAAGATTTTTTATTCCGTAAGGCTGAATCACAAAAAGCCCAAATTTGACTTATGTAACCAAGGCTAATACAATAGAATTAATGATAGATGATAATAAAAATTTAAAAACAATACTTCTTGTTGATGATGACGAACTTGTATCACTGTCCGGGAAAATTCTTCTTGAAAATGAAGGATACAGGGTTATTGCCGTAAATACCGGCGAGGGCGCAGTCATTGCCGCCGATATACCCGGTATAGACCTAATTCTGATGGACATCAATCTTGGCGCCGGGATGGACGGCGCACAGGCAGCCGGATTAATCCTCGAAAAACACGATCTGCCTCTGATTTTCCTGTCAAGTCATATTGAGCCTGAAATTGTAGAGAAAACAGCAAGTATTACATCTTACGGATATATCAATAAAAGTTCCGGCGACATTGTCCTTCTTGTATCGATAAAAATGGCTTTCAGGCTTTTTGATTCAAAGAAGAAGGAGAAGGAAAAAGAGATCGCCCTGCGGCAGAAAACGGCGTTATTCGAGACATTGATAAATACGTCGATTTTCGGCATCCTCGTTATCGACAAGGACGGGAAAAAGATCCTTCAGAACAGGAAAACTGTCGAGATATTGAATCTCCCGGAGGATATCAGGGATAGTGTCGATTTCGTCAGGCAGTTAGATTATGTAAAAAGCCTTACCTTATATCCCGGGAAGTTTGAAGAAAAGGTTTCCTATCTTAATTCACATCCGGAAGAAATCAGCGCAGACGAGATCGAATTAAAAAATGGAAAAGTCATTGACAGATACACTGCCCCGGTTATAGACGAAAACGGCAGATACTACGGCAGGATATGGACTTTTATCGATATTACCCGGCGAAAGCTCTCGGAAGAATCTATCCGGCTCCGGGAATCATACCTTTCGGCGATCATCGAGAATCAGCCCGGGCTGCTGTGGCTCAAAGACAGGGAAAGCAGGTTTCTGACAGTCAATACAAAATTTGCCGCTTCATGCGGCATGGATGATCCTGAACTTTTAATAGGGAAGAATGATTTCGACTTGTATCCCAAGGCTTTAGCCGCAAGGTATGTTGAAGACGATAAAAGAGTTATCATATCGGAGAAACCGTATACAGTCGAGGAGCCCATACTCGATAAAGGCAACATAACATGGTTTGAAACTTTTAAAGCTCCTATCATGGATAAACAGGGCCAGGTGATCGGCACGACCGGGTACTCCCGTGATATCAGCGAAAGAAAAAGGGCGGAATATGAATTGAAACGCCAGCTGTCCGAGAAAGAGCTTCTTCTGAAAGAAGTCCATCACAGGATAAAAAATAATATCGCCTCGATAGAAAGCATGCTTATAATGCAGGCCCGTTCCTTAGTCAATCCTGAAGCTATTTCGGCATTGCAGGACTCCATCGGCAGGGTCGAGAGCATGCGCATACTCTATGAAAAACTGCTGTTATCCCATGATTACAAGGAATTATCCGTAAATATTTATCTCGACAGCCTGATAGATACTATCAGGGAGGTCTTTCCCGGTTCTTTAAGGATAAATATTGAAAAGCAGATCGACAATTTTTTTCTTCATTCGAAGCAATTATTCCCCGTAGGGATCATTGTCAACGAGCTGCTCACCAATGCCCTGAAACACGCTTTCGAGGACAATAACGACCCTAAAATACTGATTTCTCTCAAGAAAAGCGGGAATCTTGTCAAACTCACAGTTCATGACAACGGTAAAGGCCTCCCCATCGAATTCGACATCGATAATATAACAGGGTTCGGGCTCGTAATGGTCAAGTTATTATGCTCCCAGATCGGAGGCGTTTTCAATATAGGAAACTATAACGGAACCAGAAGCACTGTTGAATTCACTCTTCCATAAATTTCCTTGAATTTTTCTTTTCCGAAAGTTTTCTCTTGTCCTTTAAAATCATTTCCTTTATCTTCTTCGGCTTCTTAGCTATTTTATTTTTTCTCCTCATTTCCGCGATTTTCAGCCTGTTCTTTTCATTAAGCTTTTCAAGTTTTCCGGCAAGTCTTTCCACGGCTGTTTTCCTGTTCTGAAACTGGTCGCGGGAATCCTGGACCCGGAAACGGATCCCCGACAAAGGGTGGTAAACCTGGATAGCCGAAGAGGTTTTATTTATATGCTGGCCGCCCGGACCTGAAGCGAGTACCGGTTTCATGATCATCTCGAGAGCGAGACGGGCTGGGTCGGTGCAAAATATTTCGGTTTTATCATCCATTATTATCTCCGTTTTATTTATAATCCATGGCCTTGCGGGGATATTCGGGAGGCTGAGCTTCATGCAATGGATTTTCTTTCATTTCCTGTTGAAGCTCCCTGATAGCCGCTTCGAGCTGAGCGTCTTCGCCTGCGAAAGTTTTGTGAGGCGTGTTATCGACGACAATATCCGGATCGACTCCATGCCCCTCGATTATCCACTTGCCCTCCGGCCCGTAGCTGCCGAGTTCGGCGGCGGTAGCCATTCCCTGATCAAGCAATTGATTGTCAAAATCCAGACCTATGGCTCCGCCCCAGGTCCTCGTTCCTATTACCTTGCCTAATCCGAGCCTCTTGAATCCCTCCGAGAATAATTCTCCATCCGAAGACGTGCCTTCGTTGCAAATAACAACTATGTGCCCTAAGAATGCGTACTGCATATTCCTGTCGGGATTATTGTTCCGGCTCCGGAAATACATCCATGCCTTGCGGAGGAGTTTTTCAAGTATCCAGCTGTCGATGTTTCCGCCCCTGTTCCCCCTGACATCTATGATCAGGCCCTCCCTGTTGAAAACAGGGTAGAATTGACTGACCCATTCCGTGTAATTTCCGCCTCCCATAGCGCGCAGATGAACGTATCCTATTTTATTTCCGCTTTCCTTTTCAACTGTCAGCCTTCTTGAATATTCCCAGTCGGCATACCTTAAATTGAAAGCCTTCTCCCATGACAGAGGAACAACAACAGACTTAAATTCCCTGCCTGTCGATACCGACTTGAGATGTAAAAGGACCTGCCTGCCCGCCTGATTCACTAACAGGCTTTCGAGAGATGCTGCCCCCAGGGCCGGTATGCCGTTAACCCTTGTAATGATATCTCCCTCGTTTATTCCTCCGGATCCTGGACCCGAGAGAGGCGATGAAAGCCCGGGATAATCCGGATCGGTTCTGAATATATGATCGATCCTGTATCCGCCGCCTTTTTCATTTCTTGTAATAAATGCCCCAAGCGAACCGACATCTATCTCGACTGCCGGTTTGCCCAGGTCGCCTCCAAAAACGAAAGTATGGAGGGCGGAAAGCTCCCCGACTATCTGCCCGAGCAGATCATTGAGTTCATCCCTGTCCCTTATCCTGCCGACGAGCGGCAGGTATCGATTCAAAACAGACTCGTAATCGGCGCCATGCAGGCCGGGATCGTAAAAATAATCCCTTTCCAGTCTCCATGCGTCTATGAACATCTGCCTCCATTCCTCGGCCGGATTAAAAGAATATGACCAGTCAGTAAGATCGACGGCATTTTTATCGATATCTTCAGACGGGGACCCTGCGGCATCAATGATAAAGAATCCGTCACCTTTACCCACCATTAATTTTTTACCATTGCCTGAAAGTTCAAAATTTTTAACATTATCTTCGATTTTAGCAACCTGCGGACATATGTTTGTTATTTCAACAGCGTCCAATTTATTCGACAGGCCTGTTTTTTCAGTTCTTTCTGTAAAAAATAAAAATTCCTCGTTCGCGGCAAGCCTTGAATAATTTCCGGCAGGGACAGGGACTTGAAATAAACGTGAACCGATCCCGTTCAGATCTATCTTTACGGGCGGGATATTTGTATTTACCGCCTCAGGCGGATTGTGAAGTTCGTCAGGCGGGGTAAAAGGAAAGCTCTCATTACCGGTGAGAGACAACGCATAAATCCCTGTTGTTTTATCGAAATAGGGCTCAGGCTGGTTCTGTCCCCAGGGTGAATCCACCTCCGAATTAAAAGTCCTGTCAGAGAGGAAATACAGCCATTTCCCGTCACGGCTCCAGACGGGATTATAGCTCTCGACGCGGTCCCCTGTCAGCATATAATTCGTTTTATCTTTTACCTGGTATAACCATATCCTCATAAAGAAATTGTCAGCCGGACCTGCATAGGCCAGCCACCTGCTGTCTGGGGACCATGCAAGATCGCTGAATTCGCCGTTGTTGGAGGACGCTGCCTGGTTCACGGCTCCCGATTCGCTATCGCGGATAAATAGACGTCCTCCCCTGTCGGTAAACGCAAAATACCTTCCGTCGGGAGATATCACGCCGCCGTAGCGGTAACCCTTTCCAAGGCTTGTAAGTTTCTCACCCGAGCCCGTGCCGTCAGCTGGATATTTCCAGTATTCAATTTCCCCGCTCTCATCCGATTGGAGAAGGATCGATTTTCCATCAGGCATAAATGCGCCGTTATAATATCTTACTCCGCTCTTCCTGGTAACCTCGACCAGCCTCCCATGCCTTGCAGGGGCGGCAAAGACCTGCCCCCGAGCTGTCAGCACTATCTTTGCCCCATCCTGCGATATATGCGCCGATGTCAGGTAATCCATCGGGGTTTTAACCCATTGCCTGACTTCCTGGTCAAAATCGGAAGAAAGCTCGATCGGGACAACCCTATCGCTTTTTGAAGCAATATCATAGAGATAAATATCCGCTCCCTCATGATAGACGATCTTTCCCCCGTCAAGCGACGGCGAGCTGATATCGAAACCCCTGTGAAAGGTCTCCTGCCTCTTGTCCGTGCCGTCCACGGCCATTGACCATATATTCATAGTTCCATCCCTGTCGCTGGCAAAGTAAATTCTTCCCATCCAGATCATGGGGTTTTTACTGGTCCCGGCATAGTCTCCTGTAAGAGGCACAGCCTCTTCCATTCCTTTTTCCCAGCGCCAGATATTCTGAGCGGTACCGCCTTCATAGCGCTTCGTATGGCTGCTTTGAGAATTAAGCCTTGTGAAATAAAGAGTCCCTTCTCCGCCGGCTGATTTTTCATAAACGCCGTCGCTCGCCTGCGCAAGCGGAACAATCTCCGAAAATGACGTTTTAGGATCGATCAGGACAAGCTGCCAGCTGGGATATGTCGAAAAATGGTATGTCGAATATATGATTTTCCCGTCCGGGGTCCATCCCCTGACCAGGGCTTCACCGCCCTCGTAAGTCAATCTGACAGGGATTCCCCCGTCAAGCGGCATTGTATAGACCTCGGTAGGCCCCTCATACTGGGCTGAAAAAGCGACAGTTTTTCCATCCGGGGAAATTTTAGCGTTAAATTCTGTCCCCGGGTCTGATGTAAGGCGGGATGCATGCCCGCCGTTCGTGCCCACGGTCCATAGATCGCCCTGGGCTGTAAAAACAATTCTCCCGCCATGTATATCGGGAAATCTGTAATATCCCTGGGCCGGCGCACAATAAATCGCGGCCGGGAATAAAAAAACAATCAGAAAAATTCCAGCTTTGTTCAAGTTATTCTCCTTTAAATCCATTTCAAACAGATAATGGTGATATCATCGTTTATCCTGGCATCGCCCCTGAAAGAATTCATTTCAGCCAGGATCATCAATCCCCAATCCTGAACCGGCGATCCGGCAAGCCTGGCAAGGTTATTACTCAGAAATTCTTTAAGATAATTTTCTCCCCACTCTTCACCCTTATTATTGAATTCTTCGAAAATTCCATCCGTAAAAAGGATCAGCCCGTCTCCCTTCCCCGCTTTCTCCTCTTTCATATCATAGACAGCGCTGTCGAGCATGCCGATAATCCTTCCCTTTGTCTTCAGCGGTATAATTTCAGCGTCCGCCGGCCGGATAAGATACTGTGCGGGATGAGCGGCTGAAGAATAATAAACCCTGTCATCATGTATATGGGTCAGGAATCCTGTGAAAAAATTCTTGCTGGAAAGGCGTTCTACAAGCTCACGGTTAATATGTTCCATACGTTTATCCGGATAACTCTCAGCCAGGCTGTCGCGGTTCAGGAGATCTAACTGCATTGTAGACAATGCCGCCTGGACCCCATGGCCTGAAGCATCGGCTATCATCACAGAGGCGATGCCGTTTTTCAACGGACTGATATTATAATAATCCCCGCTGATGCTTCCGTTCATCGGTATATATCTCACATCGATTTCAAGGCCTTTAATTGAATCATATAAGTTTTTCGGGGTTAGAATAGTCCTCTGAACGAGCGCCGCCTGTTTGAAATCGGAATCTATCTCGCGCTGTTTATCTATGAGTTCACGTGCAGCCCTGCGGGAAGAAAGGAGGTTGCGGACGCGCACAATGAGTTCGGCATGATCGAATGGCTTGTGAATATAATCATCGGCCCCGATTGAAAGGCCTTCTATTTTCGACTCCATTTCAGCTCTGGCTGTGAGGAGAATTACAGGGACGGAAGACATGTATCGGTCTTTTTTCAGCTCCGTTATAAAAGCATACCCGTCCATTACCGGCATCATCAAATCCGAGATTATAAGGTCCGGGCGAGTTTCCCTGGCTCTGATCAGACCGTCTTCTCCGTTTACGGCAGTGATGACCCTGAACTCTTTTCCCAGGATTTCTCCTATAAAATCCCTCATAGCGGAATTATCGTCGGCAAAAAGTATCAGGGGCTTTTCCGGATTTTCTCCGGCAGGAACAGCCGGCCTGTTATCTTCACCGTGAAAATCTGAGAGCATATAATTCTTAAGCTCGCGAATTTCATCGTACTGGTATCCGGGACTTTCGGTTTGATCCTGCTCCTTCGATAAAGGCATCTTGATAATAAATTCGGAACCATAGCCGGGCGTGCTTTTGACATTTATACTGCCCCCATGAAGTTCGACAATTTCCTTTGTTAAAGAAAGGCCGATGCCTGTTCCCTCGTACTGCCGGGATTCGCTTCCATCCACCTGGAAGAACCTCTCGAATATTTCCGTCTGTTTGTCAGCCGGTATCCCTATTCCGGAATCTATAACCCTGATAAAGAAATTACTGCTGTCCTTTTCAAGGACAACCCGTATGAAACCGCCCTTCGGGGTAAACTTCATCGCGTTTGAAATGAGATTGAAAACAGCCTTTTCAATCAGATCGCGGTCAATAGCGACGATTATACCCCCTGTCCTGTCCTCGAATGAAAGGTCAAGGCCACTGCTGTCCGATCCTGTTTTCGCGCTTTCCACAAAGTATAATAGAATATCCGTCAGGTTAACATTTCTTCTATACGGCTTCATCTGACCTGCCTCGATCTTTGAAAAATCGAGGAGGTTATTTACTAATCTCAGCAGCCTGTAGCTGTTCTGCAGCATTATGTGAAAATGCCGGTCATCAAAGGAAATTTTATCGCCATAATCTTTTTTAGTAAGAAGTTCAAGCGGGCCGAGAATCAGCGTCAGGGGAGTCCGGAGTTCATGCGAAACGTTCGCTAAAAATTGGGTCTTCGCCCTGTCGAGGTATTGGAGCTTTTCATTGGCGGCGGCAAGTTCTGCCGTCCGGGATACGACCTCGTGCACTAACTTCTTGCGTTCTTCAATTAAATCTTTATTCAAACCTGAATAATTGACGGCCAGAGATATCGCAGTAAAAATTATGAAAATGAGATACCCCTCCGCCGAAAATGATATTAGTTTTATCACATTTAATACGCTGAGCAGGTCTATAGCCGCTGTTATTAAAAACAGCATAACCCCTGCACCGAGAATTTTAGCGCCGGCGATATTCATTTTAAAGGCTCTTATGCTTAGAAACATCCAGTAAACGGTGAATAAGATTCCAGTCAAATAAATCACAAGCACAACAATATCAAAGTAGAATTGATATATAGGGATGCTGAAAGGACAAAGAATGCACAGGGGGATCGATGAAAGGAGAATAAAATATAAAATTTTTGCGAATATACTTGTTTTTATCTTAAAAACAGACATAAGGCACTGATCCATGAAAACAGGGATCAATGCCAGTCCTATATAAACTAAAAAAATATTAAAATAAGCATTATCGAAAATCCAGTATCCGATCGATTTATAGCCTATGAAAATTATGCCGAGGAGCAAAGAAACAATACCGAAATATAAATACTGTTTCTCTTTCCTGTAAGAAAGAAATAATATTGAATAGAACAAACCCACGATTAGATATATTCCAATTATGCCTGAATACCTGATTAAATAAAGGTGAAACTGGTTTTCGACATTCCTGTATTCCCCTATATAAAAATCGGGATAAAGGAAACCGCCGTCGGAAGACAGGCTTGAAACCCTGAATACAATAGTATTCGTTCCGGTCAGAAGAGATTTCGCAGGAATGGAAAATAAGTCGATCCGGGAATTTTCCTCAAGCAGCTTTCCATCCGGAGATATTTTACCCCTTACCCCTGTCAGGTTTCCATTTACATACAGTTCGTACGCCGCTACTATCGGAGGCACCATAATACCGAGATTCGAGCCGGCAATGGAGCCCGATAATATGATTTCCTTCCTGAACCAGGCGCTTCCGGTAAAATTAAACCCCTGCAGATTCCAGAGACCCGGAATCTCGTAATCGAACCAGCGGGATCCGTTACGATCCAGAACCTTGTTGGTATTATCGAAAGAATCGTTAGTGGAGAATTCCCATATGCCGTTCAGGCAATAGATATTTTTTTCTTCATGGACAAAAATTGCCTGAGAAAAAAGAGAATCGAAGAGAAATAATAACAATAATATTAATGCAATCGAAAAAAAGTTTTTATTATCCCTATGCTTAAACATTTGAATATTGTAAAGGAGGAAAAGTATTACATCAAAATTTGTCAGGATATTTAAAGATGAACCGGCCGTTCAGTCACAAGACACCACGCAGTTTTTCCCCATCGCCTTGGCGGCGTAGAGCCTCCTGTCGGCTATGCCGAGAAGCTTAAAAATATCGTTTTCTTCCTCAAAGCTGGCAAAACCTATGCTTACTGTTATAAAATCCGGCTTTTTTTTCGCTGATAAATAAAAAGGATACTCTCCGATTTTACATCTTATCTTCTCGATCGCCGCCAGAGCTCCCTCCCGGGGCGTGCTGATGAATAGTATTACGAACTCCTCTCCCCCGAAGCGGCACAGAATGTCACGAGAAAATATCGACTCCTCCATCAAACGCACAATTTTCGTCAGCACTTTATCGCCTGTGATATGGCCATACCGGTCATTGACCTTTTTGAAATCATCTATATCAACCATTGCTATGCCGAAATTTGTTTCATTTGTCGTCTTGAAATTGATCTGGTTGAGCATCCTGCGCCTTTCAATCTCAAGGTTTTCATTAAAAAAGCGCCTGTTATAAATTCCGGTAAGGCCGTCTTTCTCGGCCATGTTCCTGAGCCTGTCCGTAAGAAGCTGGTTCCACCTGTATATAATGTAGGTGCATAACAGGAAAAATAACGTCATGTTGACGGTCCCGAGGATGCTCATAGCCAGGCTGTCAAAACTGTAAAGGGGCCGAATTTCCCTCGAAAGAATATACGCGAGGAGATTGAGAAAAGTAATCGAAACTACCTCGGTTATTTTCACCCATGGTTTAAAGAGATCGATAAAAATGATCAGCATGGATATCCCGATAAAGAAAAACCCGAAATTACTCTGCCAGCCCAGGCAGAGAACCGCTAAAAAGGAATGAACGGATATTTCGATATGGGAGAGCATGTAAAAAGGCCTGTAAATTTTTCTCTCATTGTAAATAATCGCTGTTATATAAAGAATTACGCTGGCCAGGTTGAAATAAAAAAGAAGGTTAACCTTCAGCAGAAAGAATAAAACCAGGTAAAACAAGTGAATGAAAAGGCAGGAATAATAGAATAGCCTGAAGGTGCGGTAATACCATTTTTCATCATTCTGTAAATCAGTAATAGTGATTCCCCCCGTTTATGAAAGAAAAACATGCTGCAATAATGAAATTGTATTCATAATTAGAGAAAAATGCAAATTTGACCCCGGGGAGGCATTCCGTAAAGTTTGACATAGAAAGACTAATGATATAAAATCAGTAAAAGAGAGGGGGGGCAGCATAAAATTAATAATATTCGCATTACTGACTGCCGGTCTTGACATTGCTGCTGTTAACATTTTTTCCGGTGTGAATCCCTTGGGCTCCATTTTGATAACATGCGCTGTATTCGTGATTACAAGCTTCTTTATGGGTATGGCCACCAATGATTACTCATGGGTGGACAGGTTCTGGAGCATCACCCCGATAATTTATGTCTGGATACTTTTATGCAGCGGGAAACCCGGCCTCCGTCTAATCGTTGCATCAGTCCTGGTCACCCTCTGGGGGCTCCGGCTGACATACAACTTCGCAAGGAAAGGCGGTTACTCGGGCAAAGAGGATTACCGCTGGGGAGAGCTTCGCAAGATCATAAAAAGTAAAACCTTATGGGCTTTATTCAATTTTTTCTTCATATCGCTTTATCAGCATTTGCTGATCGTACTTTTTACTCTTCCCGTTTATATTATCTACCTCGGCAGGTCAAGGTCTTTCGGGTTAGCCGATGTCTTTCTATCCCTATTATTCCTTGCATTCCTTGCTCTTGAAACAATTGCCGACCAGCAGCAATGGGATTTCCAGCAGAAAAAATCAGTCTCCATGGCAGGAGGAGTAATAACAGTTGATGCCGGGGGAGACATTTCAAGGGGTTTTATTACCCATGGCCTTTTCAGGTTTTCACGGCATCCTAATTACTTTGCGGAAATATGCATCTGGTGGGTTGTTTACCTGTTCGGCTGCTGCGCGGAGGGAGGGTTGTTCAACTGGACCTGCGCAGGCGCCATTCTTCTTACCATGTTATTCCAGGGTTCCGCAGTCTGGACTGAAAACATTTCCGGAAGGAAATATCCCGAATATGCCCTTTATCAGAAGGAAACATCGAAGATATTTCCATGGTTTTCCAAAGACGGTCATAACAAGTTAGAAACCGTTAAAATCCCGGAAGAATGACACTGCCTGCGGGACACTTACCGGGATTTGATCTTGACCTCTACCGACATGCCGGGCAAAACGATTAAAGCGTCGGGGATATTGTCGAATTCAACCGTAATCGGTATGCGCTGGGTCGTTTTGGTAAAATCGCCGATTGAAAAAGAAGGAGGAACTATGCCTGCCGCAATCCTGGAAACCCTGCCTTTGAACGATCTGCCCGGATAAGCGTCGATAGAGATTTCCGCTTCCGCTCCCGGCCGTATGCTCCTGACTTTCGTCTCTTCGAAATTCGCAGTCACCCATACATGGCTCAGATCGTTTATCGTAAAGATTGACTGCCCGGGTGCTACGACATCCCCCTGGATAAAATTCAGTTTTGCAACGCTCCCGTTTATAGGCGCGGTGATCTTCGTGTTTGAAAGCTGCTCCTGGATGACGCCCAGCTGGGCCAGGGAAGTCTCAACCTGGGCCTGAACGACGGAGTATTGCGCCGACGCTGTTTCATTAGCCTTTGTTGCATGATTAAACTGTTCTTTTGTATCTACGCCGCTCTCGTATAAAGTTTTGGCGCGTATATAATCATCCTGGGCCTGTTCCATGCTGACCCTCGAGAGCAGCAGGTTCTGCCTTACGACTTTAAGAGCCGCTTCGGCCTGTTTCTCCTGGGCGCTCATATCGGAGTAATCAAGCTGTACAAGCAGCTGGCCGACCTTCACTTTTTCCCTTTCCGCCACAAGTAGTTTCTGAATACGGCCGAGCACTTTAGTGCTGACCGACACATGGTCGCAGTCTATCGCGGCGTCATCTGTGCTTACATAATTCATAAAGTCATTTAGCCAGTATATGCCCAGTCCGCCCCCCGCGACAATCAGAACGGCTAAAATAATTTTTCCTAGCAGTACCGGTTTTTTTCTTTCATCTGTTTTCAATTTGGCTGCCATATTTTTCTTCCTTATATTTATTTTTTCTATCAGTCGGTATAGGCCCCTGTAAACTGGCTGTTATACAAATCGGCATAGAAACCGCCTTTGTCAACAAGTTCTTTGTGATTTCCCATTTCGATAATATTGCCGTGCTCCATGACAAGTATCAGCTCGGCGTCGCGTATTGTCGACAGGCGGTGTGCGATCACGAAACTTGTCCGCCCTTCCATAAGGCTCTTCATAGCCTTCTGAATAAAAACTTCAGTCCTCGTATCGACGCTGCTGGTAGCTTCGTCGAGTATAAGGATTGCCGGGTCTGAAAGTATAGCCCTCGCTATCGTCAGCAGCTGCTTTTCTCCCTGGGAAATGTTGGAAGCTTCTTCATTAAGAATGGTATTATATCCTTCGGGGAGAGCCCTGATAAAGTGATCGGCATGGGCAGCCTTCGCCGCCTGAATAATCTGTTCAACGCTCGCCCCTTCGCGGCCGTAAGCGATATTGTCCTTTATCGAACCGTTGAAAAGCCATGTATCCTGAAGAACCATTCCGAACATGGTCCGAAGCTTTCCTCTCTGCATATCCTTTATATCTATGTTATCGACTGTTATCCTTCCCCCGTTGAGTTCGTAGAAACGCATAAGAAGGTTGACCATGGTCGTTTTACCTGCTCCGGTCGGCCCTACTATCGCTATGGTCTGCCCCTGTTTTACATCGATATTGAGATCTTCCATCAGGATGACATCCTCTTTATATCCGAATTTCACATGTTCGAAGCGCACCTCGCCCTTCGGTTTTTCCAGAAGCTTGGTGAACGGATTTTCGGGAATTTCTTCAACTTCGTCGAGGATCTCGAAAACACGTTCGGCCGAGGCTATGGTAGACTGGAGTACATTTGCAATATTTGCGGTCTGGGCGATAGGCATTGTAAACTGCCTGGAATACTGGATGAAAGCCTGGATATCGCCGATTTTTAATAACTTCCTTGCCGCCATGATTCCTCCGACAACGCATACGAGCACATAGCCGATGTTATTTATAAAATTCATCATCGGAAAAATTATTCCCGAAACAAACTGCGCTTTCCAGGCCGCATTATAGAACTTTCCGTTAATCGCCTTGAATTTATTCAGCGATTCGTTCTCATGTCCGTAAGCCTTAACAATCTTGTGGCCGGTGAACATCTCTTCTACATGGCCGTTAAGCTCTCCCAGGTTCTTCTGCTGGGCTCCGAAGTATTTCTGCGACATTTTGGCTATGTTTGCCGTTACCAGGAAAGAAACAGGCAATGTTACAATGGTGATAAGCGTCAGCCATGGACTGATAGTCAGCATCATCACGAGCACGCCGAGGATTGTGCATACGGATGTTATCAGCTGCGTAAGGCTCTGCTGAAGCGTTGTGCTGATATTATCTATATCATTTGTAAAGCGGCTCATTACTTCCCCATGGGTCGTCCCGTCGAAAAATCTGAGGGGAAGGCGGGAAAGTTTGTCGTTTAAATCCCGTCTCATGTCATAAACTGTCTTCTGTGAAAGGCCGGCCATCTGGTATTGCTGGATGTAGCCGAATACCGCGCTGATCAGGTAGAGGCCGATCAGGAGGATGATAATTCTCCCTATGTAAATGAAATCAATGGAGGGGACTGGCTGGTGAAGGAAAACCGCCTGATATTTTCCGATCAATCCGTCAAAGAGCTTCGTTGTCGCCTTTCCGAGAATTTTAGGACCGGCTATATTGAAGACGGTGCTCAGGACCGCAAACATGACAACTATGGCAAGCTGCGTCCTGTGCGGCCTTAAATAAGTGATTAGCCTCCGCGCCGTGCCCGAAAAATCCTTTGCCTTCTGGACCGGACCCTGACCGATCATACCGCCGCCGAAACCCCTTCCGCCGCCGGGACGGCCGCCCCCCCTGCCTGCCGGGGCCTGCGCCGGTGCTTTTTTATCGCTCATGACAACTCCTCTTCCGATAACTGGGAAGCGACAATTTCTTTGTAAACGCTGCAGCTTTTGTAAAGCTCCTTGTGGGTTCCCATTCCGGTTATCCGGCCTTCGTCGAGGACTATTATCCGGTCGGCGTCCATAATAGTCGCGACACGCTGGCCGACAATTATAACCGTCGATTCGGATGTTTCCCTTCGCAGAGCCGCGCGCAATTTAGAGTCTGTCTTGAAGTCGAGGGCTGAAAAGCTATCGTCAAAAACATAAATTTCAGGTTTTCTCACAAGGGCTCTTGCGATCGAGAGGCGCTGTTTCTGGCCGCCGGACACGTTGATGCCGCCCTGCGAGATTATCGAATCGTACCCGTCTTTCATTTCACGGATAAATTCCACTGCCTGAGCAGTCTGCGCAGCCTTTATTATCTCATCCTCGCCGGCATCTTCCTTTCCATAGCGGATGTTATCGGCGATGGTCCCCGTGAATAAAATTGCCGTTTGAGGAACAAATCCGATTTTTTCCCTCAATTCATGCTGGCCCATATCGCGGACATCCACGCCGTCTATCAATACGCTCCCGCTGTCCGCGTCATAAAAACGCGGTATAAGGTTTATAAGGGTAGACTTGCCGGAGCCTGTGCTGCCGATAATGGCTGTCACTTCCCCCGGTTTGGCTGTAAACGAGATATTTCTAACCGCAGGCTCTTCGGCACCATGATAACTGAAGGATACGTCCCGGAATTCTATATAACCTTTTGTTTTAATATCTGCATCTACAAGGTCTGCGGAATCTTTTATTTCAGGAACGATCGAGAGCACTTCGTTGATCCTCTCGGCGGAGGCCTGCGCCCTCGGGACCATTATGAACATCATTGCCGCCATGACAAGGGAAAATAAAATCTGCATGGCATATTGAAGGAAGGCCATCATGTTGCCCACATTCGAAGTGCCCACATTGACCCTTATGCTTCCGACCCATATAACGGCAACTGTCGTAACATTCATAATAAGCATCATGACAGGCATCAGGATTGCCATAAGGCGGTTCACCTGGATGGATGTCTCCATCAGATCCGAGTTCGCTTCCTCAAAGCGGCGCTTTTCGTCGTCGTTCCTGTTAAATGCCCGGATGACTCGTATGCCGGTCAATCCCTCCCTCAAAACCAGGTTGATCCTGTCGACCTTTTTCTGGATAGACTGAAAAAGAGGGAACCCTTTAAGGGCGACAAAAGCTATTGTCCCTGCAAGAACCGGCACTACGACAATTATGACCCATGCAAGGCCCGCATCCTTGGATATAGCCATGATAATACCGCCGATGCACATGATCGGCGCGCTGATCATCATGCGCAGCATTATTACAAGGACATTCTGTATCTGGGTTACATCGTTAGTATTACGCGTTATCAGTGAAGGAGTTCCTACCCGGTCGAACTCGTTAAGGGAAAATTCTGTAACATGGGTAAAAAGCTTCTCGCGCAGTATTTCTCCAAGCCCCATAGCCGAATGCGCAGAAAAGTACGATGCAAAGACGGCGCAGATGGAACCGCCGAGGGCGACAAGAAGCATTAATCCGCCGGTTGAGAAAATATAATTGGTATCGCCGTTTGTTATTCCGTTATTGACAATGTCGGACATAAGTGTCGGAAGGTAGAGGTCGGAAATCGCCTGTAGAAAAACCAGTACGAACACGGCAATCACAGGTATCGTGTAAGGTTTGAGATATTTCATCAATTTCAGCATTACTCGGCACCGCCCATGAGACGTTTTAAAATATTCAGGCCATGCCTCACATCTTCGAGTTCTTCCGGTGTGGCCTTGATGATAACGTTTTCGATATGCTTATTCATAAAGTTTTTCAGGTTTTCCCTCTTTTCTTCAAATTGGGGAGAAAGGCTGACATACACTACCCTTTTGTCCTCACTGCATCTTGCCCTTTCAACTATTCCAAGCTTTTCAAGCCTGTCGACCACGCCGGACACGGTGCTGTTTGTCATAAAGAGCCTGTCCCCGAGTTCATGGATATTCAGCTTCCCTTCTTTTCCTAAAACGGCGAGGAGCATGCCCTGCGGGACCGTCAGCCCGCTTTTTTCAAACGCCTTATTCATTTTATGTTTGAAAAAGACGATCACTTCCTTGAGCAGCCTGGTTACTTCAATGCTTTCTTCAGAAAGAGCCATAAATTTTTCCTTAAATCAGGATTTATTCGCATGACAATATTTAGCATGCGAAATAATCATAGTGCTAAGTCTATTTAATGTCAACTAACATTCATGACGGGCCGGGAGCGGTTTTATTGCATAATTTTTTTGGGGGTAATTCAAAGATTCCTCATTTATTGGCGGGGAAGGCATGTTTGAATGAATTGCTTTTATTGCCTGTATCTTTATCTTTCAGAGCCGCCGGGAGTTTGAAACAAATGCGCTTTGCGGCACATATGTTTCATATAACCCGGTTTTTATACGTTTCCTGCAAGATAATTTTCAGCGGCCAGCCAGTCTGAGGTTTCATCTCCGGGAAGACCTTTTTCCTGCCTCTCGAGATAGATTTCATGGGCGCGTTTTTTGATGTCTTCCCATGTCACTTTCAGACCAGCTTTTGCAGCGCCTTTCTTTACAGGGTTCTTCGCAGCAGTTTTTACTTTTTGAACGGTTTTTTTAATACTTATTTTACTTTCCATAACCAGCCTCCTGCTGCATTATTATAAGGCTGCAATGTTTAAATCCAGTTTATAAATAATTAATTTTCGGAGATTTTTTACTGCCGCCCCTGCAGCAGTCTGGCCCGGACATATTTTCCCGAGTCCGTTAAATCCTTGTCCGTCCAGCCGCCATGGGGATCTGCGCCGCCCGCAAGCATGGAAGCTGTCTCATCCTTGTCGTTCAAAGACCAGTTGCACCAGGAAAGATTATACTTGTCCATAAATTTAATCCATAAATCGCTTTCCTGGGGGTTGAATCCGCCGTTTCCGGACGCAAGGCATGTACCCCACTCGGACACGAACAGTGCGAGTCCGCGCCCGATGGCGAATTCCGCCTTATCCCTGACGCCCTGCTTATGGTCTCCCGCATAAAAATGAAAAGTATATGCGATGTTGTTATAATTGGTTATCGGATCGAGCGATGCGGAATCGACGTCGCGGGACCAGGAAGGAGAGCCCACCATGATTATGTTCCGTGCCCCTGATGAACGTATGATCTTAATTATTCCTTCCGAATATTCTTTGACGTCTTTCCATTTATCGTTCATGAGCGGTTCATTCCATGGCTCATACATTACATTCGGCGTGTCTTTATACATTTCGGACATTTCCCTGAAAAAAGCCGCCGCTTCATTGGTATGCCTCGAAGCCTGGTGGTCATGCCAGTCGATGATGACATAAATACCTAACTTGACGGCAATATTAACGGCATTAATAACTTTTGCTTTTTCAGCTTCTTTGTTCTCAAGATATCCGCCGCTGTCTACGCCCATTGCAGCCCGGATCACGTTTACATGCCAGTTGCTTACAATATATGATATGGCATCCTCGTTCCAGTACTTTGAACCCCACTGGCTCCAGAACAGGCTGACTCCCTTGAGCTGAACAGGATTCCCGTTCTTATCGACGATCTGTGTCCCTTTTACCGAAAGCATGCCGTATTTTACCGCGGGGGGCTCTGAAGGTTTGACCGCGCATGAAACGAACGCGGACATTAGCAGCAGAATCGTTGCTTTTCTGCATAAGATGATCAAGGTCATAATATAACTCCCTGTAATTATTTTTAAGACCACCCTTTAATTATTATAATTTATTATCCTTTTAACGACAAATTTAAGAGACGAGGGGGTGTTATACTTTGCACTGAATGTTATGCATGATCTGTTCTGATAGTTTCTGGTTTATCCACCGGGCCGTGAAGATTCCATTCTCAACGAAATACCCGCCGATCTTCTTGCCCGCGATACCCTGGAAGACTATAAGAATATTGAGTCTGGTATTGTTAATGAGCCCGAGCCGGAGCCCTGTTTCCCCGA
The DNA here is from genome assembly GCA_964533855.1 of uncultured Brevinematales bacterium. Lineage (GTDB taxonomy): Bacteria > Spirochaetota > Brevinematia > Brevinematales > JAOACQ01 > CAVYGN01. Next base: position 116,642 of record CAZHNM010000003.1, on the reverse strand, counting down.
ATTTTTCCCTGAAAGCTGATTTTTTTAGTATGCCGTTCACGTTCTCACGGGTCAGGTAACCCAGCCTGACGGCTATCTCCCCTATCTTCGGACGGCTCCTGGCCTGCCATACTATTGCCCGTATCAATGTATCCCAGTCAATATACCTGTAATAGTAGAGAAATTCCCCGAAACGCAGTTTTCTCTCCGGTGCCTTTCCGGGATAATAGGATGTTTTCTGAGCGCCCTGCGCCCCTTTTTCTAAATAATCCTTGAGAAGCATGTAAGAAGAATGGATTGTCCTGAATTCTTCTTCCAGATGGCTCTTCTCACGTCCAAGAATTTCAGACATGTCCGGGTGGGTCATCAATGCCTTGCGCCTGTAAGCCTTCTGCAGATCTTCAAACCCGATATCGAGCCGGCCGTCGACAATCCGGCCTGGAAGCGACAGGGCCCCGAGAGCTTTCCTAAGGGATATAGAGTCCACATCAACCATCCTCCCCCTTTATATCGGAAAAATAATAACTTGATTGATGTTTATCAAATAATTTATATGAAAATACCGGGATAATCACAGGCGGCCAGGTATTTTTTGCCGCATTTGAAAGATTTCTTTCCAGGGGTCTTTTCCGGCAGTTTGAAGATTCTCATCGATATTGAGGATTGTATACTGGTCGAAACGGGTCTCTTCAGTCAATTCATCCCAGCCGACCGGCATTGAAACTGATGCGCCGCTCCGGGCTCTTACCGTATACGGCGCAGCCCAGGAGGCTCCCGGCGTATTCCTGAAAAAATCTATAAAGATCTTTCCTTTCCTCATAGATTTTGACATTACCGTGGTTAAAAGAGACGGCCACTTTTCGGCAAATTTATTGGAAAGTGCATGAGAAATATTTTTAATATCGTCCCAGCCCGAAAGAGGGGCTATAGGAACAACCAGGTGAAGGCCCTTCCCTCCAGTAGTTTTTACAAAACTCTCCAGCCCGTACCCCCTTAGGTGTTCCCTGAAATTCAGAGCTGCCGCGCTTACAACCTCCGGCTTTACATCTGGCCCCGGATCGAGGTCGAACACCATCCTGTCCGGTTTATTGGAATTACCGGCGGCAATATCCATTATATGGAATTCGATCACTCCGAGCTGCACCAGGGTTATCAGGGGTTTTATCTCATCGATGATGATATAATATTTGGACGAGCTTTTTTTATCGAGCTTATAGGTTTTTATATCGCCGGGAAGGCCTTCCATAGGATGTTTTTGAAAAAAGCAGTTCCTGATATTCGACGGACAGCGGACCAGGACCAGGGGGCGCCCCGCGATGTGGGCAAGCATGCGGGCTGCTACCTTTTCATAATATAGGGCCAGGTCGTATTTATTTAAGCCCTGTTCTTCAAAGATTATTTTATCAGGGTGCGTGATTTTAACACCGGCTACCGGAGAGGAAAAAATATCCCCCTGCGGTTTCTCGAGAACCACTTCTTCAGGGTTTTTATCCTCTCTTATCCCGAGGAAAGTTGAATGCCTGAGAAGCATATCAGATGTAAAGTTCAGGAATGAAACCTCGGCGCTGAGCACGGGCTTGACCCAGCGGGCGCCTTCCATGCTTTTCAGGTTAAAAAAGGGTGAAGAGGCGGCGGGAATTTTTTTGAGCCTGTCATAGATTGATTTCAATGTCCTGTTATCGAAGCCTGTGCCCGTTTTCCCGCAGTATAAAAGCTTCCCGTCAAGATAATATCCAAGGATCAGGGAGCCGAAATTTTGACGGCTTCCGCGGGGCATGGTGTATCCCCCGATCACGAACTCCTGCCGTTTTACGCACTTGACCTTAACCCATGCCCTGGAGCGTTTCCCCTCGTAGGCGCTGTTAATATCCTTTGCGACGATGCCCTCAAGAGAGAGCCTGCATGCATTGCTAAAAACGCTTCCGCCGTCCCCGGTGAGGTGTTCGCTGTAGATTAGAGGGCTTCCCGTACTTCCCGATAGAATCCGTGCGAGTAATTTTTTCCTTTCTCCGAGGGGCGATGCTTTGAGGCTGTAGCCGTTGTAAAATGGAATGTCGAAAATAATATACTGGAGCCCGCTCTCATTGCCGTCTCCAATGGCATTCTGAAGCAATTCAAAGCTGGAAAGACCATTTTTATCGGGCGCTATGATTTCTCCGTCGAGAATTGCGCTTTTAACAGGCAGGCTCAGGCAATGCCGGGCGATATTAGCGAATTTTTCAGTCCAGTCGTATCCGTTCCTTGTTACAAGCCTGACTTTCCCATGATCAATAAAACACATTATCCGGTAGCCGTCATATTTGATCTCGTAAATCCATGAATCCCCGGCCGGTGGTTTTTCGTAAGGAAAAGCGAGCTGTACTTTCAGGTCTTCAGGCATTTGAGCCTTAACAGCTTCGGGGGGGACCGGGGTACCGGATTTAACCGGATTTGCTTCATCATTATCCTTTATCAGGAGCCACTGATTTTCTTCCCTCTTCATCTTCACGAGGGTCCACAGGCCCTGCAGTTTTTTTCCATGCAGCCTGAATTTGATCATTCCGTCTTTAAAGGCCTTCAGTGGATCGCTTTCAACAGCTTCCCATTGCCCCTTATCCCAGATCTCAACCGTTCCGGCCCCGTATTCTCCGCCGGGTATCTCCCCTTTAAAATCGATATACTCGAGCGGATGGTCCTCGACATTCACAGCCAGCCTTTTTTCAAAGGGTATAAGGCTCGGTCCCTTAGGGACAGCCCAGCTTTTCAGAACTCCCCCCATTTCAAGACGGAGGTCGTAATGAAGCCTCCTTGCCCAATGTTTATGTACTACGAATCTATTGCCTTCCGGAAGGCTTTTTATGCCTTCCGGTTCCCTGGTCCTCGAAAAGGACCTCTTATTTCTGTAATCTGTAAGAGCCATTATAGAACCTTTTCTAAGCTATTTTTTCAGAAACTTTCCTGATTTTATGGACGCCGCTTTTCTCAGGATCATGAAGAGCAGCTTCCTTCTGCCGTACGCTCTTCTGCAATATTTCCATAAAATCACTGTACCTTGTAAAAGCCGCAGGTTTCGGGGCTTTGATCACGGCATTCGGCTGCTTTATCTTTTTATCTATAATCTGATAAAGTTTTTCAGAATATTCATCCTTATATTTTTCAGGCTTCCAGGCTCCGCTCATCATTGCAATCAATTTTCCGGCTATTTCCATTTCGTTATCGCTTATCCTGTACCTGGACACGGTCCCGGCAGGAAACACGAACTTATCCGGGGTTTTGATCTCATTATCGAAGAGAAGCAGTTCCATAACGAGGGCATTACCTTCCGGGAATATCGCTCCGAGGTACTGCCTTTTACTTATGACGACCTTTGCAACTCCCGCCTTGCCGGTTTTTTTAAGGATCTCTCTGAGCAGCACATAACCCTTTTCATCCTTTTTTTCACTCTCTAAAAAATAGGGCTTATGATAGAAAAGCGGGTCGATTTTATCCTTTTCCACGAATTCCTCGATGTTGATAACCTGGTTCGCCTGTACGGCGGCCTTTTCAAAATCCTCGTCGCTGAGTATTACATATTTATCCTTTTCGTACTCGTAACCTTTGACTATATCGGTCCAGGGAACCTCTTCACCCGTCTCTTCGTTGACCCTCATGTTTTTTACCCGTTTTTTGTTTCTCCTGTCTATGAAATGAAAAGCCGGTCCGCTGCCGGCTTCATTGATGGCTGTAAAAAGAGTGACGGGTATGCTTACAAGGCCGAATGTTATATAACCTTTCCATATAGGATGCGCCATAACGTCCTCCTTTTGTAAAATTAGACAAAGTGATGACGTTAGTCAACACTCATAATTAAATTTAAAGGAGGCTTGTTACGGGTATTCATACAGGCACTTATAGCCTGCGAAGAGCAAAGCTAAAGCTTCCTGAGTGCCTCCGCCGGCATAAGCTTCCCCGCGCTCCTCGCAGGTATCATGGCGGCGGCGCTGGAAACGATAACCGTCATTATGATCGTGATGACAACTATATCGAAGCTTATGCTGGGGTATACTATATAGTTGAAAGGCATATCAGTGTTAGACATCGCCTGTTTGTAATTCAGGCCGGTGGCCGAGAGCCAGAGGACGAGTAAGTAGCCCAGAAGCCCTCCGGGAACGGCTCCTATGGCCCCGATGACGGCCCCCTCGAAAGTGAAATTTGTGAAAATTTCACTGTCCGACATTCCCATTGCTTTAAGAGTCCCGATCTCCCGCATCCTTTCGAAAACCGCCTGCATCATAGTGCTTATTATCACGAACGAGGCAAGCATTATAATGAGAAGCTCGATGAAAAAATAGATGTACCTGGCTGATTGCATCAGGTAATACAAGGCACCGACCTGGTCGCCGATATTCCTGACGATGTCCTTTTTGGGCAAAAAGGCCGATATCCTTCCCTCGACGGCTGAGGATGAAAATCCCTTTTTAGTAAATATATATATCTCGGTATCCTGATCCTGCAGTTTTAAAAGCTTCCTTGCTGCTCTCATATCGAGGAAGAAGAATTTGCTGTCGAACATCCCTACGCCGAAGCTTAAGAGCCCTTTAACGCGGGCCTTGATACCGTTGAGGCCGCCGGAGCTAGTTTTCGTGGCTATGAGGATGTCGTCTCCCGGACTGAGATGAAGCTTTCCCGCAAGATCGTATCCGAGGTAAAGCCCCTCTTTATCGATCTTGCCGGGCCTCAGAAGTTTATCCGCAAGGTCGAGCCTCGGGCTTTCAAGATCGGCTCCGATGCCGAAGGCCTGGACGGTGTCCTGGTCGTTGCCGAGCAGGATCCCGAACCTTACTCTCTGCTCCACCGCGGAGACGCCGGGAAGCTCCTTTATCTTCGATATAAGAGGGCCGGTAGAGGTCATGGTGTCGTCGACAGGGAGAAACTGTTCATCGCTGACATAATCCGTCGATGTTATTTTAAGATTGCCCGTCTGGTAATCGATATAATTTCTGTCTACATTTTCAAGCAGCCCGTTGGATACGCCGATCAGCAGGGCGACGACGATCGCTGCCGTAAAAATCGAGGCGGCGGTCAAAAAAGTCCTCCGGCTGTTCCTGAAAACGTTTCTCAATGCGAATTTGAAAATCGAACCCATAAAATCCTCCTTCGGCTCTTACTGGATCGTCCTGAGGCATTCCGCCGGCTGAAGCTTCGTGGTTTTCCCCGCCGGGTAATAGCTTGCCGCTACGCTTACGACAAGGCTGAGTATAACGGCTTTGACTATCGAAGAGATATCCAGGCCGGATTTCACGATGCCCATGACCTTCCAGCCCATGTTCTGGCTGCCCCCGCCCATCATCGCGGTGAAGTCTATGCCATGGACCATGAAATAAACGTTAAAAATAATACCTGCGGCGAGCCCCATAATTATCCCCAACACCCCGATCAAAAGCCCCTCGAAAACGAAGAGAGTTTTAATATCGCCGTCCGTCATTCCTATAGCCTTCATCGTCCCTATTTCCCTTTTCTTCTCGAAGACCGACATCAGCATGGTGTTTACAATTCCTATGACGGCTATTATTGCTATGAAGAACAGGAGCATGCCCAGGCTTCTCGATTTAGCCTGGCTCAGGGCCAGAAAATCCCTGCCCAGCATCTCCCAGTCGTACACCTTGAGACCGGCAAGGCTTTTATCGAGATCCGGCTCGTATTTTTGATATTTCATATAATCCTTCGTTTTAAGGACCAGCTCCGTCACCCTGTCCGTGTTCAGAAATTTCTGTGCATCGAAGATGTTTATGTAGATCGTTGAATTATTGACCTGGGGGTCCGGCGCATTGATAATGCCCGAAACGTCAAGCTCCACCGAGTCGTATGTGCCCTGGGCGTTCCTGAATGTAACGAAAACCCGGTCGCCTATCGAGACTTTCAGGATTTTGGCCAGATTTTCACCCAGGACTGCTCCATCGCTCTCCAGTCCGCCTTTTATTATATAGTTCGTCGTTGTAAAAACGCTGTCCTCCCGGCCCGGATCAATCGCTATTGCGACAATAGGAGTTGACTCCTTCCCGTTATCGAGATCGGCCGAAAAGGAAAGCCTCTCGGTATAGCTTGTCACGTAAGGTTTTGTGTCGAGAATGCTTTCGACTTTTTTATAGTCCGTAATATAGTTGCTGATGTCCAGCGGAGTGTCCTGGTCGAATGAGGCGCTCCTGACCTTGAAGTCCCCGGTCTCGAACTGTATCTGGTTCTCGAAGGACTTGTCGTCCAGGCCTTTTAAAAGCCCCGACATAATTATAAAGATCATTATGCCGAAGGCCAGGACCAGGGAGGTCAGGGTCGTTCTCCTCCTGTACCTGATGACATTTTTATACGCTATCGAAAAAAGATATTTCATGGTCTCCTCCTATCTGGCCTCGATCCGCCCGTCCCGGATATTGATGAGCCTCCTGGCATGCTTCATGATAAGCTGGTCATGGGTTGAAAACACAAATGTTACACCTTCCCTGTCGTTCATCTGATGCATAAGGGCCACGATGGATTCGCCGTTAGCGGAATCGAGGTTGGCAGTCGGTTCATCGGCAAGGATCATCTTGGGCTTTTTCACGAGAGCCCTGGCGATTGAAACCCTCTGCTGCTGCCCGCCCGAAAGCTCGAGCGGCTTCCTTTTTTCAAGCCCTTTCAGGCCCACTTCCTCCATTACCTCGAGGACCCTGTTTTTAATCTCAGAATCGCTGAATTTTTTTAGGAGCTTCAGGGGAAGCTCGATATTTTCATACGAGGTCAGCACGGGAATAAGGTTGTACGTCTGGAATATGAACCCGAAATATTCCCTTCTCAGGAGAGCCAGTTCCAGCGACTTTTTCCCGGTCAGGTTCACGCCGTCGAGGAGGACCTGTCCGGAATCACAGCTGTCGATGCAGCCTATGATATTAAGAAGCGTGGTTTTACCCGAACCCGACGGCCCGCAGATCGCTGAAAACTCTCCCTTATCAATAGTCAGGTTGATATCATGCAGGGCCTGGAAACCTATATTGCCGGACTTGTATGTTTTATTCAATTTTTTTACTTCGAGAAGCATGGAAAGCCTCCTTTTATTTTTTAAGGTTCTGCCTGGAGAAAATGCTCTGTGAAAGAGGGGCGTCGAAATCGAGGTCTTTGAGCTCGATAGTTGTAAGGGAATCCTCCCTCTTCATATCCTTTACGGTTATAATCGTAGGGTAATATCTCCCGTTGTAATTCTGTATCCCTTTCTCTGAAAATACCTTCAGGAGCCTGCCGCTCTTCGCATAGAGGTCCCTTTCCAGCTCGACCATCCTTTGTTCATCCACGAACAGCCTTTCCTTATAATATGTAACGTCCTCCACTTTTGCGGTGATAGTAACGTCATAGCACGTTGTCCCGTCTATATTCGTCTCGCCTGTCAGGACGGCCGTGTACCTGCTGAACATGTCTTCGTTGCGCATCATATCCTCGTAGGAAATATCGCTTCCCATCATTCCCTGCCGGAGCATGTGGCCGGAAATTTTCAAGATATCGTCCGCATCGGGGAGATATATCCAGAGCTCGTTATCGATCTTGAGATACTTGGTGCCGGCATCCTCGGGATTTGTGAATTCAGAGAAGGACTCGTTGCCCGCTCCTCTCTTTTTTGCAAACATTTTAAAGGTCTTGGTCATCTTTTTGCCGTCCCTGTCGATTATCATTACTGCCCGGCCCGTTTCATTTTCAAAGACCATGTTCCTGTCGATCGCCCGGATCACTTCCTCCCCCGTTATTGAAAAGGACATGGAAGGAGCGGCTAGAATTACTGTTAAAACTGCCGCCAAAAAAGCAGGCATAAGCTTAATCATAAAACCTCCTTATCTATAAAAGCATTTCCTGATAATTTTGAGATAAGCGTCGAATTCCTCCAGGCTCCGGCCGTAATCCAGTCCGCCAAGGTCCTTTCCTATGTATTCCCCGGAAAGACTGTCCGAATACCCGTTAAGGGCCCATATTATAAGGTTCTTGATCTTTGAAGCCTCCAGATCCTGCCTGAACTTCGATTCGTCGATATCCTCGAAAAGCTTCTGGAATCGCAAAGACGAAGCATCCTTCATGATCCGGTTCATTTCATCCTTGATCTCGGCCGACTGCGAATATAACGCATTTAATGCGAAATTGAAAAGCTCGGGATATTTGTAGAGGAGGTCCACCTTAACCAGGGCGGTCTGGCGGAATCTTTCGAGGAGGTCCTTCTCTTTCATGTTTATCTGGCCGAAGAGGTCTTCCTTAATTTTACTGATGGTATAATCGCAGAGGAACAGGAAAAGATCCTTTTTGCTACCTATGTAGTGGAACAAAAGCCCCTTGGAAATACCGGCATCCCTGGCTATTACGTTGGTGGACGCGTCGTTGTAGCCTTTTACCGAGAACTCCCTTAATGCCGCGTTAATGATGCGGTCCTTCCTTTCATCGTCAAGTTTTAAAAACTGTTCCAGCATTCCCGTTTTCCTTACTAATATTTACCAGACTGGTCATTAAAATGATACAATAGTTTACCTGTCAGGTCAATAGATTGGGGGAAAAATTTTTCTCAGCTCCTTTTTTTGATAAAGGAGCCGTTCCTGTATTCCTCGAACGCTGTATCAAGCTCTTCATCGGTGTTCATGACGATCGGGCCGTACCAGGCTATCGGCTCATTGAGGGGCTTTCCTGAAACAAGCAGGAACCTTACGGGTTTATCCCGGGTCCTGACATTGATCTCGTCTCCGGGTTCGAAAACGACAAGGTGACCGTTATCTATGCCGTTCTTTTTATCGAAATCGAAGTACCTGGGGCTGACTACTTTATGATTTTCCTGGTATTTGTCATCGAAACAAGCGCTGCCCTCGATAACATAGGCGAAAACGGTATGATCGCTCTTTGTGCCATGCTTGAAGGTCGTATCTGAAGGGACAGTTACGTCGAGATACTCGGGTTCTATCGCGATATCGCTGACAGGTCCTTTTATCCCGTTAACGTCGCCGCAAATGATCTTTATAAGAGCGCCCTCCCCTGTTTTGACAGAAGGGATCTGCTCAGCCTTTACATCCCTGTATTTCGGGTCCGTCATTTTTTTCATGGAAGGAAGATTGGCCCAGAGCTGGAAACCTCCCATAAATCCGTCACTGTCCCCCTTGGGCATCTCCTGGTGTATTATCCCGCTTCCGGCTGTCATCCACTGCACATCGCCGGGGCTTATTACGCCCCTGTTATCGAGGCTGTCACCATGCTCTACTTTGCCCTCGAGCATATATGTTACAGTCTCTATGCCGCGGTGGGGATGCCATGGGAAACCCGGCAGGAAATGCTCAGGATCCTTCGACCTGAAATCATCGAGGAGAAGAAACGGATCCATCAGCGACGCCTCGTAATATCCGAATGCCCGGTTTAAAAATACTCCCGCACCCTCGATTGTGGGTTTACTTTTCAGGATTCTCCCGATCCTTCTGATCCCGCTCATAAAATGCAGCCCTCCTTTTCTTCATATCAGGCAAATTTAATAATAATTACTGCCGATGACAAATCCCGGTGCTTTATTGAGTCGCCCGGCCTTTAATGCTATAATGAAGAGTCTTTGAGGGGTCATTGATAATTATGGAGGACGTATGTCAGAATCAAGAATTCTTTTCAGAACCCTTATTATTCTATGCCTTTTTATCCCCTCTTTCCCGGCTCTTTTATACTCCGATAAGGCACTCGATGATAAGGTGGCGAAAATCGTCTCCTCGATGACCCTCGAGGAAAAGATAGGACAGATGACTCAGGTTGACAAGGGTTTCCTTAAAGACTCAAACGATATCAAGACCTATTTTTTAGGTTCCCTCCTTTCGGGCGGGGATTCGAACCCGGTCACCAATACCCCGGAAGCCTGGGCGGATATGATCGACGGATACCAGGCGCTTGCTTTGCAGACAAGGCTGAAGATCCCCATGATATACGGAATAGACGCGCTCCATGGCAATAACAGGGTTTATTCCGCCGTAATATTCCCCCATAATATAGGCATGGGCGCCACGCGGGATCCCTCCCTGGCAGAACAGGAAGGCAGGATCACCGCGCTCGAATGCGCCGGGATAGGAGCATACATGACTTTCGCCCCCTGCGTGGCCATAGCCAGGGATATCCGCTGGGGAAGGACATATGAATCTTTCAGCGAGGATCCCGAAATAGTATCCGAAATGGGGGCCGCCTTTTTGAAGGGCCTCCAGGGCACCAATCTTTCAGATCCCGATAGCATCCTCGGCTGTCCCAAGCATTACCTTGGAGAGGGGGGGACAAAATACGGCACGGGTACGACGGGCGGGAACGACCAGGGCGATACTGAAGTGGATGAAAAAACATTGCGGAGCATGTTCCTGAAGCCTTATATCGCCGCCGTTAACGCAGGCGCGAAATCGATAATGGTATCATACAGCAGCTGGAACTGGAAAAAAATGTCCGGAAACAAGTACCTTCTTACAGATGTGCTGAAGGGGGAATTAAAATTCGGCGGTTTCCTGATTTCGGACTGGAATGCGGTCGGGCAGCTTCCGGGCAATCATGACGACGCCATAGCAAGCGCGATAAACGCAGGCCTCGATATGAACATGGTATCCGGGGGTTACATAGACTACATAAATTCCCTGAAGTCGCTGGTTCTGGCCAATAAAGTTCCGATGTCAAGGATAGACGACGCTGTTACAAGAATTCTCAAGGTCAAATTTGAAATGGGCATTTTCGAACACCCTTATACCGACAGGAAGCTTACAGCCCTTATCGGAGCACCGGAACGCAGGGAGATCGCGAGGCAGGCTGTCAGGGAATCTCTTGTCCTTCTTAAAAATGACGGCAATTTCCTGCCTCTTTCAAAAAATATTAAAAAGATCCTTGTTGCGGGGAAAGGAGCCGATAATATAGCCCTTCAATGCGGCGGGTGGACCCTCGCATGGCAGGGCGGATATGGAAATATAACCCCGGGCACATCCATCCTGCAGGCTGTGAAAAACGCCGTTTCAAAAGGGACCGCCGTTAAATATTCCCAGTACGGCGATGCTCCGGGAAAATATGACGCTGTTATTGCAGTAATAGGCGAGCATCCGTATGCCGAATACAGGGGTGACATTCTGCCGGGGCAGGGCCTGTCGCTTGACTATTACGATACCAAAACAATGGAAAACATCAATAAAATAAACGCCCCCAGGCTAGTTATCCTCTTATCCGGAAGGCCCATGATTTTAAACGATGTTATGAAAGATTCGAAGGCTTTCATCGCGGCATGGCTGCCCGGTACAGAGGGAGAGGGAATTGCCGATGTTATTTTTGGCGATTATGCGCCCACCGGCAAATTGTCATTTGCATGGCCTAAAGATTTTTCGCAGATTCCAACACATAAGGACGATACGAATTATGATTCTTTATATCCTTTCGGATACGGACTGACCTATTGAAAGATTATGCATATACCTGATAATTATCTAAGCCCCCAGACATGCGCTGTCATGGGGGCTATTATGATCCCTGTGTGGAGCGCGGCTGTTAAGAAAGTCAAAGAGGAAGTTACAGCGGAGAAAATTCCGCTGCTCGGGATATCGGCAGCCTTCTCCTTCCTTGTCATGATGTTCAATATTCCGATTCCCGGAGGAACATCCGCGCATGCAGTCGGCGCGACCCTGATAGCCATACTCTTAGGTCCGTATTCCGCCTGTATCGCTGTCTCAATCTCCCTTCTCATCCAGGCCCTTCTGTTCGGCGACGGAGGCATTCTTGCTTTCGGCGCGAACTGCTTCAACATGGCGTTCGTTATTCCATTTGCCGGTTATTTTATTTACAGCTTTTTAAAAAAAATATTGAAAAATACTGGCGGAAACCGGAGCGAATTTATTATCGCTTTCAGCTCCGGTTATCTTGCCATCAATCTCGCCGCCATGTTCGCGGCCGTGGAATTCGGGATCCAGCCTGTGTTATTCAAAGATGCATCAGGCATGCCTCTGTACTGCCCTTACGGCCTTTCCGTTTCAATCCCGGCAATGCTTATATCACACCTGCTTGCCGGCATAGTCGAGGGAATTGTCACATCGGGCGTTCTGCTGTATATACGCCGGATGTCGCCCGGGATAATTCATGCAGACAGTACCGAAAACGGGAAAAAAACTGTTTTCGGGCCGCTGTACGTCCTGCTTGCCGCAATGACAGTGCTTACTCCTGTCGGGCTGATAGCATCGGGAACAGCCTGGGGTGAATGGGCTGCCGGTGAATTGCAGAAACTAAGCGGTAATATCCCGGCCGGAATCGAGAGGGGGCTCAGGCTGAATGCGCCGCTTCAGGATTATAATCTGCCCGCTTTGAAAAGCGGCATCGCAGGCTACCTGATTTCGGCGTTTTCCGGGGTGGCGCTGATCCTGATCATTTTTAAAATCGTTTCATCACTGGCCCGTAGGGGGGAGGAAAAGTGACTGAGTGGCTAAAAAAAAAGGACTGGTATTATCCTCCTGAAGACAGGGATGTATTTATCGATAAAAGCATACTCTCTGTCCTTACAATGCTCTCAGGAATCCGCTGGGCCGGGAAACCCGAAAACGGCATAATCTACCGAATTGACGCGACTCTGAAGTTTATTTTTACCTTTATAATAATTTTGCTCTTATCCCTCTCACAGAATCCGGGGTTTATTCTGCTTTGCGATTCCTATATAATCCTGACGCTCGGACTTCTCTGTATTAAGGATATTAAAAGGACTGCCGCAGTTATAATTGCAGCCGGGATTTTTACAGCACTGATCCTTCTTCCGTCCGCCGTCATGGGCAATATGCACAACAGCATAATTCTTTTATTAAAAATATCCGGCAGTCTTACAGCCGTAAACATCCTTGCAAACTCGACAAAATGGAGCCGCCTGACAAGGTCCATGAAATTCATAAAACTCCCTGACATTTTTATTCTCATTCTAGATATAACAATAAAATACATCTTTATTCTTGGGGAATATTCTATTAACATGCTTTACGCTCTCAGGATCAGGTCTATCGGTAAAAACGACAGGAAACACCAGTCGCTTTCCAACCTCATGGGCGCCCTTTTCCTGAAATCCAAGGAAATGGCCGGTTTGACATACAGCGCGATGGAATGCAGGGGTTTTGACGGGCGCTACCTGTCCGTATGGAAATACAGGATGAAACCCGAAGACGCCGTGTATCTCGGCATAAACTGCCTCATAGCCGGGTTGTTTTTTTATTTATAAGCTTTTAAAACGCATCAAAATAAATGTAATGTCATCGTTTTGAGGAACATTACCGCGGTATTCCCCGATGTCTGAAAGGAAAAATTCGCCGAGCGTCTCGATTGTTTCTTTATTATGACTGGAAAGATATTCTTCAAATCTTGACAGAGGGTATTCCCTTCCGGAAGAATCGGCCTGCTCGATGATCCCGTCCGTCATTATAGCTATAAATTCCGGGCTGTCCAAAACATAAGTTTTTATCGCCCCGGATACGCTTATTCCAAGAGGCGGATTTTTTGCCGGATGAATTCTTTCCAGAATCCCGTTATACCTGTATATATAAGAGTGCCCCATATCCGCAATAGTAAGATTACCGCTTTCTTCATTATAATCAAGAAAGACGGCTGTAGCGAATTCATTCATCCTCGCCAGGTAATCCCCTGAGACCTCGATGAATTTTTCAAACCCCTGGTTAAAATCATAAACCTCTGCCATCCCTCTCAGAACTGATGTCACAAGGGCGGCTGCTATACCCTTCCCGCAGACGTCTGAAAGAAAAATAATCCAGGATTTTTCGGAATATTTTTTACAGTAGTGAATATCTCCGCCGACTTCCAGAGCCATCTTGTTTACACAGACGATCTCTATATTCCTGCCTTCGTATTTCTTTATGCTTTCAATAATGTTCTGCTGTATCTCATGTGCATGCCTGATATCGTTCCTGTTCTTTTCAGATAATGTCACAAGGATGTCCCTGATCGAAAAAATCCCCTGGAAACTCCCTTTCCCGTCGACTATTAAATAGTATTTTTGTTTCCCTTCTTTGATTTCGGTTTTCAATTGTTCCGCCGCATAATAAATGGAATCAGCGTCAAGAAAACTTCGGGTTATGATTTTATAATTCCCGGTTATTTTCCGGCTCATTACATCCCATCCGTAAGGATTTCCAAGTAGTTTGAAAAGCTGTTCCTGGACAAGAATACCGGCAGCTTTATTATTATTATCAAGCACCCCGATTGCCTCAAGGTCCGGATATTTGCGCCAGATCTGAGACAGCTGGCCGATCAGGCAATTTTCATAGACATAACAAAAGCAGGAAGCGATCCGGAGAAGCGTACTATTCGAATTTTCTTCGGGCACCTTCAGAAATAAATATGTGTCTATAGTTTTTATCATTTTATTCGAATGGAATCTATGCCTTTATCGCACAGGAGCCACAGTCTTTCTTTCAAACCGTCCATTTCAACAGCCGGGCTGCCCAGGTGATAGTAATTGCTTCTTCCCATAGTATGGATATCATACCCGGCAAGGATGAGATCATCCGTAGCAATCCAGACCGCAGATGAAGACGGCAGAACAGCGCTGATTTTTGACTGAGTAGGGATATTGCCTTTTACAATTCCGCTTTTTTGATCAACTATGAATACCCTTCCCCCGGCGTCAGTATTAAAAAACAGGGCAATAAAACCCTGTCTCGAAATGATCTTCGCATCCATTAAAGCCGCGTTCGGAACCACTGCTGTCCATAAAAGGCTTCCATTCTGTTTAGAGTAAGACCGGAAGGTGCCGCTGTCCCTGAAATAAACCGTTATTGCCTCTTCCGATTCTATCAGAGGATGCGCTGAAACGGATTCCAGGATTACCTGCCATATAATTCGCCCGTTATTGATAGAATAGGACGTCAGCTTCCCGGATTCGTCCGTATAATATAATATATCATTGCCGTCAATTACAGGCGATGAAAACCCGGGGCCTGCTATATAGGTGTCTATGTGTTCGAACATCCTGCCTTTATTGCTGAAAATATAAATTCCCCTGTCCATTGTCGATAAAACACTGTATTTATCATTTGATGCGATTTCTGTTCCGTACCAAAGGGTTCCCGGAACAGATAACGACCATTTCAATTTTCCGCCGGAATTATAGCATACAGCTAAACCGGAAGCATTTACCATTAAAATATCTTTATTGTTTATTATCTTTAATAGTTTCCATTCACTTTCTGCGGGGGGAATCTTTAAGAGAGAGCCCGAATTTATGTCATAAATAAAACCTTTGCTGCCGCCTGATACCGCGATAATCCCCGGTGATAAATTCATCCTTATCCTGGCCCCTTCCATGTCAGACAGCGATGAATAAAGAGGATGGGAAGCAGTTCCAAGATCAATCGCCAATAAACTGTCCCTGTCAGGTTTCAGGTTTTCGAACCTGCCGACCACGCCGTTATCCCCTACCGCTTCAATATCGACGGATGAGTTACCGGGCATATCGAAGCCGACCGGCGCCGATCCATACTCCCGGTTATTGATATAAATCCTTGAAGCCACGCCGGGGGTTTTAATCAGCAAGGAATTATTTGTAGATGCCAGGGAATCTTCTTCAACAGTTCCAAGGTCTTCCGAAGAGTTTTTATCAAGGCTGTTGGAAACGATTTTCCCTGTTTCCGGTATTAAAGCCTCGATCCCTGCCGGAATTTCACAAATGTTTTCTGTATTTGTTCCCCTGTAAACGGCAACCTTTCCTCTTTTCACAGCGGCCATAATGCCGTTATCCAGCCTGGTGATTTCAAAGACCGTTCCCACGGCTGATATTCTGATATCAGAAGCTCTGATCTGGAAACTTTCGCCTTTTTCCAGTTTTTTTACATTGAATTCCATTCCGCCTTTTTCAAGAAGGATTTCAGGACTGAACCTGCCGCTCGACGCGATCGTTTGAAAAACAGCCCTCGTTCCCGGCTTTATTACAGCTTTAAAATTTCCTTCCGATTTAAGCGCGGTTGTCGACAGGCTGTCGTTCTCGACAATATCACCATTAACGATTGATAAACCGTTTTCGACTGTAATTTTTTTATCCCCCCTTTGAACAAAAAGACCATGATTAAAACTGCTGAAATGAGCTGAAAACTTCTCTTTATGAGCAGCAGGATTAAAGAAAATAAAAACGACAGTTAAAGAAGCCGCTAATGCTATGGCCGCCATGCCGTATGAAAAAACAGGGCTTTTCCTGATTTTTTTCTCTGTCAAAATAAGATTTAATTTAAGCCAGGCTCTTTTAATTTCGGATTTTTCAGGCACCAGACCGCTGGAGTTCTCCCTGATCAATCCCGCTATCATTTCCCGTCCGGGCGGTAATTTAAACTTTTCAATCACTATATTCCCCTGCAATACTCCTGAGTTCACGTATTGCCTCATCAACCCTGTTCCTCGCATGCCTTGGGCTTATTCCGACCGTCATGCCTATCGATTGATAATCCATATCCTGGTAGGCATAAAGAAGGAGGCAGTCCTTGAGATACTTCGGCAGCCTATATATCATACTGTCGAGAAGGCGCCTATCGTGAAATAATTTTATTTGAGGGCTTTCCTCTCCGGTTATTTCAGCTCTGTCTTCAATATTTTCATGAAGGTGCAGTTTTTTTCTTTTCCAGATATCGTTTATACTGTTGAAGAGAATCCTGAAAAACCATGGTTTGAATTTAAATTCCTTTTTATAACTGAGGGAATAATTGAAAACCCTGATAAAGGTCTCCTGAATAGTATCCAATATGTCGTTGTGCCTCAGACCGTAATATCTGCAGAAAGAATAAGCCTGAGAATACATGCGGGTATATAGCTCGTTGAAATATTTTTCCCTGTCCTGCACATCATCGCTGCCGGACAGGTCTTTGATTTTATTCATCAATTCTTCATCAGATAAATCGGCAAGCCGCATAAATTATCCTTGTATCAATTGTATCTAATTTCCAGGCATACTGTCAAATTGCCCCCGCAGGGCGCCGGATAAATACTGTACTGCATATCGGAAGCCTTCATACCCGAGGCATGGATCAGGGAAGCTGCTGCTATCCCGGCCTATACCAATCCCGCTATGATCGAATAAGTTCCATATGTATTCAGGTATGGCTTGACCTGATCCCTGTAATATTCCCTTGAATCGTTATTAACTACATAATCGGCTAAAAAATAGCCGTAAAGATAATATCCGAAAACTCCGATGTCAACAGCCCATAATCCCCCGAAAACCGCTCCGGCCCAGTAATCCCGGGCCTGAAATTCAACAATTCCCGGTATAAGAAGATCCCATGCCGGCGCAAGATCCTTGTAATCCAGTCTTTGAAAAAAATCCCTGTCTCCAAAATTTAATGCCGAAAGTTTTCCTTCCTTTAGATCGGCGGTTTTAACAAAACTGCGGAAATCACCGCTCTCGACATAAATACCGTAAAGAGAATCAGCGGGAAGGCCGTTAAGAAAATAGGCGTCTCCATTTGTAATAACACCTTTTTTTGCCCCGTCAATGATAATATCGACAGGGTATTTTGAAGACTGGATATAAACAGGGGCCGTAGGATAAAACCGAGTATGGCAGTATTTCCCGGTGTTCCGGCCTCTGCCGCATTGACTATAAAAGTTATTGCAATATCAGTAAAGGGCCCGCCGCCTATTCCGATACGCAATCAACCAGGGGAGGAAAAAAAACATTCCCGGGTTTTTAAGGCCCGGGAGTCATACTACTTGTTTACAGATTCTTTTAGTGTTTTGCCTGCTTTAAATGACACGGCTATGCTTGCTGCAATCTTGATAGGCTGGCCGGTTTTAGGATTTCTTCCAGTCCTGGCAGCCTTCTTAACGGTTTTGAATGTACCGAAACCTGTCAGGGCTACATCCCCGCCCTTTTTCAGCGTATGCTGTACAGTTTCAAGAACTGTTTCCAGATACTCTCCAGACTTTGCCTTGCTCAAACCTGTCTTTTCCGCGATGCTCTCGATGAGTTCTCCTTTGTTCATAAACCCTCCAAATAAATATATTCCCATCAAATTTAACAATTTCTAAGTAGCGTATATTGTAATTTAAAATAAATCTTCTATCAAGCTATTATTTATCTGATGTTTATTTTTCTTCCGCCACGAAATCTATCGAAGCCTTATCCAGGTATCGTTTCAATCAGGGAAGTTTATTGCCGGCCGCAAGGTAGATCTCGTACCATTCCTCCCTTGTCAGGGAGATGTCCGCCGCCCTTGCCATATCCTTAAGGCGCGAGGCTTTCGTAGTTCCCGCTATAACCTGTATTCCGGCAGGGTGCCTGAGTATCCAGGCTACTGCAATCGCTGTATTTGTAACGCCTTTCAGCGACGCAATTTCATCGATCTTTTTATTTAACACCGGAAATTTTTCGTTGTCGAGAAATGCCCCTTCAAAAAATCCGTACTGGAAAGGAGACCAGGCCTGTACGGTAATTTTATTCAGGCGGCAGTATTCCATGATGCTGCCGTCCCTGTTGATGGAAGGTTCGTTTTTCATATTCACATTGACTCCGAAATCGAACATTCCGGTATTTGTTATAGAGAGCTGAAGCTGGTTGAACATCATTTTATGGTACGCGTACCTGTTCAGGAGTTCTATCTGCATGGGATTATGGTTGCTGACGCCGAAATACCTTACTTTGCCGCTGGAATGCAGTTGGGCAAAGGCCTCGGCCACTTCCTCGGGTTCTACAAGAATATCCGGACGGTGAAGAAGAAGTACATCGAGATAATCGGTTTTCAAACGCTTTAAGCTTCCATCTACCGCTTCAAGGATATGTTCTTTCGAATAATCGAAAAATCCCTTCCTGATGCCGCATTTTGACTGAAGGATCATCTTTTCCCTGACAGCCGGAGTCATATTCACCGCTTCTGCAAAAACCTCTTCACATTTTCCATCGCCATAGACATCGGCATGATCGAAAAAATTGATCCCGGCTTCTAAGGCCGTATTAACAAGGATTGAAGCTTCCTTAACCGGGATCCTGGTTATTCTCATGCAACCCAGGATAATAGAAGACGCATTCATCTCGCCGTTTGCGATCTTGATTTTAGAGACCATTTTCTACTCTCCTGCCCGTTTTTTTTCCTGGTTCTGTAAATTCAGCTTTTAGGTCAAAGTTAACATCTATGTTAGTATATACCCTAATTTTGAAGTCTACAACAATTATTTCACTCGGACCGGATAGCCTGGGAGGGATTCAGCCTCAAGATCTTCAAAAAAGCGGGGATAGCTCCCGCTGCCGCCGCCATAATTATACCAATCGCCATTATAAGAGCTATTGTTCCAAAGCCGGTCTCGGGATAGATTACATTTTTTATAGCTATCGGCATACCCCTGGCTATGTTTTCCCCGAGTATAATACCGTTTTTCGCATAATAAAATGCAACGGGGCCGCCTATGGCTGCTCCCGCCGCGCTTCCGATGAGCCCGATAAAAGTGCTTTCAATGACTATCATAGCTACTGCCGCGCCGCGTTTCATGCCCATAGACTGGAGAACTCCAATTTCGGCGGTCCTTTCAAGGACTGTCATCATCATAGTATTGACAATAGTCATTCCTGCGCTCAGCAGGAAAAGGGCCATTATAAACCTGGCTATCCATGGAATAAGCAGGAAAATAGTCGAGAACAGGCCGATTTCATCGGCCTTGAATACATCCAGGTTATGCTCTTTTATATAGGTGTCTTTTACCAGCAAGGCCTTTACCCGGTCCATATCGCTTGAGTTCCTGAGTATTATCATCGCCTTCTGCGGTCTTCCATTGATTTTAAGCAGGGAATAAACCGTATCGAGACCGGCATAGAATGTCCTGTTCTGCTCGTACATGTTGAAATCCGCTATCCCGACTATCCTGAACTTCTTCGCGGCTAAGGAGTCATAGCTGTTCCTGGTCACAAAGAGAGCCTGGTCCCCGGCTTTAAATCCGAGTTTCCTGGCAATCTCTACGCCTATGACGGCTTCGTTAGAGCCTCCTGTGAAATATGTCCCCGCGACTAAATTATCCTGAAGCCTGATAATATCCTTTTCCGCCTCAGGGATTATAGATATTCCCATCGATGCGAAGTTTTCATCGTTAGTGACGAACAGTCCGGCAAATTTTACATTCGGTATGACCCTGTCTATTTCCGGGTATTTTTTAAGGTCTTCGACCAGTCCTTCGATATCTTCCAGACCCCTATCGGTGGGAAGGAGCCTTTCCGATCTCGTAAAAGCTTTTGTCTGTATGCAGATATTCCCGGACGATTTTATTGAGGCGTCGAGAACCTGGTTTAATGCTCCGGAAAGGATGGAAGATCCTATTATCATGGCGGATACTGCCAGTATAATTCCCATAAGGGTAAGAAATGTCCGCCTTTTATTCCTTAGAACGTTTTTCATAGAGAATGAAATTAAATAATGCATCATCTGCTCCTGAGGACCATGGATATATTCAAACCTGCGGCTTTCAGGGCCGGGTAAACCGATGCTATCACCGATGTAATGAAAGCTATGATCAATGCCGTCAGGTAATGGGACATTTCAATGTATCCGTATATCCTGCTCGATATGGGAACGTTCGCCAGGAGTTCGGAGCCTTTTACAACTATCCCGACCCTCGAGAGAAGAGTCAGGGGTATAGCCGTAATTATAATCGCGGCGAGAGAACCTATGATGCCTATGATTGTTCCCTCGAAAAGGAAAAGCAGCGCGATTTCTCTCTTTTTCATCCCCATCGCCGCCATAGTCCCTATTTCTTTTGTCCTTTCAAATACAGCCATGAGCATAGTGTTAGCGATTCCGGCAACGGCTATTATTGAAAGAAGGCCGATAATCAATTTCTGGGCGGCTCGCCTGATCCCGAAAACCGTTATCATATCGGAAAGTTCGTCTTTCCAGGAATAGCCTTTAAGGTCTGCCGGCAAAAAGTCCCATTCTCCGAGCCGTTTAATGATTTTTTCAATCAGCGGAGAATCCCTGGATCCCGCAGCTAAATCTATCTCGCTTACGCCGCCTCCCGTATCGGCGAATTTCAGGGCTGCCGGAAGGGGAAGAATTACAGAAAAGGCATCTATTGCAGGGTTATCGCATGAAACTAGCCCCGCTATGGTATAGCTGTCGGCGTTATAAGTTCCATGCAATGTCCTTCCCGAAAGCAGAATCTCGTCACCCGGCTTTACTCCGATATAATCCGCAAACTTCACTCCCATCAGGCATGCATGTGCATTTTCATAGAAATCTTCCCCTTTCCCCGGAGTTATAATACTTTTCAGCACATTGAAAACCAATCCGTCGGTTTCCGGATCAAGCCCTATTACGGTGCATGGGGCGTCTTCTTCAGGCATGGATACCGCTCCGGTGAATTTAAGACGCGGAGTAATGGCGATTCCGCTGTCAATGGATTTGATTTTAACGATTAACCCGTTATAATCATTTATAAGGTTTTCAAGATACATATCTTTCCTGTCCGGGTAATAAGACCTGTTATAAATCTTTATATGAGCCGTGTCGGAATTAACAAGATTTCTTATGGAGGTTTCGTCAATCCCGCCGAGAATAGAGCTCGACATAAGGAAAACCATTATCCCTGCCGCGCTGGCAGCCACGGTAAGAATTGTCCTGACACGGTTCCTGCGGACATTCCTCGCAGCTAATTTCAATAAATCCTTTGCCCCGATCATTTTGTTTCATCCGAAACTATATTTCCATCTACAAGCCGTATAAGTCTTTTTGCAAAATCCATAATTTTGATATCATGGGTTGAAAACACGAATGTCGTTTTCAGTTCAGAATTCATCATCCTCATCAGTTCCAGGGTTTCAGAAGCGCTTTTTGAATCAAGGTTTGCCGTAGGTTCATCGGCTAATATCAGGAGCGGGTTTTTTACCAGGGCCCTGGCGATGGCAACCCTCTGCTGCTGGCCTCCGGAAAGCTGTCCCGGAAATCTCGATGAAAGTTCCTCGATTCCGACAAGTTTTAAAATATTCATCACTTTTTCCCTTCGCTCATCCCTGTCCTTCATGCCGCCGAGAAGAAGAGGGAACTCGGCGTTTTCAAAAGCGGTTAAAACCGGGACGAGGTTAAAACTCTGGAAGATGAATCCAATCTTGCTGTTCCGGAGTTCCGCGAGTTTGCCCTGGCTCATAGAGGTTACATCAAGCCCGTCGATCTTTATTATTCCGGAATCCGGATTGTCAATACATCCCAGGAGGTTAAGGATCGTGGTTTTGCCTGAGCCGGACGGTCCGGCGAAAGCCGCCATTTCCTCGCTCCCGATAGAGAAATCGAGGTCTTTCAGGACCGGGGTTTTCGCCTCCCCTGAAGAATATGTTTTCGTGACTTTGCTGAAAGAGGCAGCTATTCCCATAAGCATTCTCCTGATACATTTAAAAGCTATTAAATAATTCGATATTTATTTTACCTATGCCATTATCAGATACGGCAGCACTATTTCTTCCGGGGTTTTCTGATCTGCGGCCGGGACCGCGATGTCTTCGTCATCGAGGCCTTTACCGGCTCATTCATACTTTTCCTGAGGTCATCCATGCCCCGGCGCAGCCTGTACACATCATCCCTCAGGCCTTCCACATCGAGCTCTTCGATGAGCTCCCTTTGAAGATCCCTTGCCTTCTCCCGGTATTTTTTGAGCGACCCGATAGTCTTTCCTATGAAATGCATAATCTTCGGGATATCGCGCGGGCAGATCAAAAAAACGAGAAGAATTATAAGAAGGATTTCTCCCATCCAGTTTTCAAGCATCATGCGCTCCTATCCTGAAAACTGAAGCCGCCAGCAATGTCAGCAGATAAAGGACAATCATCGGAAGCGCCAGGATTATCTGGGAAACGACATCGGGGGCCAGCACAGCGGCTATTACAAAAATCACTATGATTACGTATTTCAAATTTTTAACAAGCAGGGTTATTGTGATAATCCGGAACTGGAGGAGAACGATCATAACGACAGGAAATTCGAAGCAGAGACCGCAGGCAAGGAGAAACTTAAAAATAAACTCGATGAACTTAGAATAGTTGATCATCAGGGAGATACTGCCGGGGAAAAATCCCTCGTTTTTAAAAAAACGGAGTGATGCGGGAAGCACCGAGTGGATTGAGAAAATTATACCGAACGCAAATAGAGCAAAAGCAGTTATAATCGATCCGAGTATAATATTTTTTTCACGCGCCGTGAGACCGGGAAAGATGAACAGGCATAATTGAAGAATAAATACAGGCAGGGCGCAGATAAAGCCGGCCACAAAAGAGACGTTCATCCTGGTGAAAAACCCTTCGACAATCGTATTGACATACAGCTTTTCGCCGAGGACTCCCGATATTATCTGTACAAAATAAGGATAAACAATATATCCGGCTATTGAAAATATCAGGACGGCAGAGGCTGCCCAGAGCATGCGGTTACGCAATTCGACTACATGATCCCAGAATGGCTCTTCGGGCTTTTTCTTCATATTCTATTCTTGGCTTTTGTTTTTTTTAACCGGCCTCTTTACAGTCGAGGGGCTTTTCCTCTTTTTTCTTGCAGCAGCCTGCTCTTCTTCGTCGGCTTCACGCAAACCCCTTTTCAATTCTTTGAAACCCTCGCCTATAGATTTGCCGAGATTGGGGATCCTGGATGCCCCGAAAACTAAAACTATAACCACGATAACTACTAAAATTTCCGTTAATCTCATCGTTTAACCCTTTTTATTCTTTTATGACATGATCATTTTACAGGCAACATCATTTATAACTGTGTTTCCAATTTTTGTCAAATCGTGAGGAAAACGCGCCCCTGCCCCCCCGAGGCGTGAAATTTATTTGATTAATCGAGAGCAAAAGGATAGATTTTATGAGGGGTTATATGAAATTATATGCGGGTACCAGCGGGTACAGCTACAAGGAATGGATCGGCAATTTTTATCCTGAAAATATCAAGCCTCCTGAAATGCTCTCTTATTATGCAGGCAGGCTGAGAATAGTCGAGATAAACAATACCTTTTACAGGATGCCGAAAAAAGAGATCCTTGAAACCTGGAAATCCGGGACGCCCGAAAACTTTTTATTCAGCATCAAAGCTTCCCAGAGGATAACTCACAGGAAACTCCTGTCGGACGTCGAAGAAGAAACTCATTATCTTTTAGAAAACCTGAAAGTGCTGGATAAAAAACTCGGGGCAGTTCTCTTCCAGTTTCCGCCCTGGTTTAAAAAAAATAAGGAGCGGCTTTCAGATTTCCTTGATATTTTGCCCGGGGATCTCCCGGCGGTTTTCGAATTCCGCGACAGCTCATGGTATGACGATGAAATTGCCGGAATGTTAAAACAGAAAGGCTTTATCTTCTGCTTCAGCGACATGGATGAAAAAGAAAAGCCGGTGATAATAAACACATCATCATGGGGGTATCTTTAGGCTCAGGCGCGAATTATATTCCAGAAACGACCTGTCGGACTGGGCAAAGACAGTAAAATCCCAGGACTGGGAAAAAGCTTACATCTTTTTTAAACACGAGGATGGCGGAACAGGCCCAAGGCTCGCAGAGGAATTTACCGGAATGTTTTAACGGACCGCCCTGTCTGCATGATGCCAGTCTATTTTCACTCCTATTTTAGCGGCAAGCATTTCCATATCCCAGTCGTTATGGCCGGCAAGCTTTTTCAATTCGGCTTCATTTTTATATTTCAGTTTTATTTCTTTGAAGCTGAGGCCCTTTGAACCCGAATTAAATACAAAACCCGTATGATGAGTGGATTCAACGGTTTTCAAATTTGCCTGGCCGGGATTGCCCAGATCTACGACGCCGTTGCAGGCGCATATAGCGGTATTCGAACTGTCTATCACCCTGACATAAAAGGTAGTCCCGCGGACGGCTGCGACAGCGGTGCTGGTTTCGACCTGAAACGGCGGCTGACTGTTTTTTGACTTATCGAGGTTTTTGAGCACCGCTTCCAGGCCTCCCGAGGTGATCTTTATGCCCTTCAGACCGCCCGCCATATTAAGCTTAATTGTACTGTTCTCAAGTATATGAAGGATGTTTTTCCCGTTAAAAACAATCTCGCAGACAGAATCCTTGCCTGTTATAATCGTTGAATCGGCAGGAACATCGGAGTCCGCGGCCGCAGCAGCGCCATTGATCAAAACATTTCCGATGGTCATAAGTATTTTTCCCGAAAAATCTCCAGCCTCCGATTTTTTCGAGCAGCTCAAAGAAAATAGAATAAGCAAAATAGCGGTAAAAATCCATATCTCTTTCATTGTATCCCTCCATTAATGTCACTGTTCAGGTCTATTATCCATAAATTATATTCAAAATGGCCGGGGTTTTCAATCATTCTTTAACAAGTTTTATCACGGTCTCCATATGAAGGGTTTGAGGGAACATATCAATGAGCCTGCAATACACAGCCCTGTATTTGTTTTTAAGCTGCCTCAACTCCGCGGAAAGGGATTGCACCGAGCATGAAATATAAATCATCTTCCCGGGGCCGATCCGGAGTAATTCGTTGATCACCCCTATGCCGCATCCTTCCCTGGGAGGATCAAGAATAACGGTCGCAAATTCCCCGGGCCTTATATGCTTCAGGGCCGCCTCCACATCTCCCGGAATAAAATCGCAATTTTCTATGCGGTTGATCGAGGCATTCATAACAGCCGATTTAACGGCCTGCGCCGCATAATCTATCCCTAATACAAAACCGGCTCTTCGGGAAATAGGCAGTGAGAAAAATCCGGAGCCGCAGTACAGGTCGAGAACTTTGTCTCCGCCGCTCTCCCCCATCAATTCAAGAACTTCTTTCCGGAGGAATTCAGCCTGCAGATAGTTTGTCTGGAAAAACCCGTTATGAGCAACGCTGTATGTAATGCCGCCCATAACTATTTTCAAATATCCGCTCCCGGTTAAAAGGCTGTAGCTTCTGTAGGACGACGCCCCGACTCCCGTTACCGACGGGCTGCAGTCTTTCATGATTCTGCGTGCCAGGCCTATAACAGACCCTGACATCCTCTTTACAAAAAAGCAGACGCCGGTTTTCCCGTCACCGGTACTTCTGATATGCACCTGAAGAATATCAGGCGGCCAGGAATATTTTTTAATCTTTTTAAAGACTTTGCGGTTGGCATCCAGCTCCATAAGACAGTCTTCAATATCGACGGGTTTATTTGAATTTTCACGCGTAAAGACAAGCCTTCCATCCGAATTCAAAAGCGACATTTTGTTCCTGCAGCCGCAGGGTTTCGCCATCCCCTCGAATTGCTCATGCCCCGATATTTTCATGCCGCTCTGTGCAAGGGCTTCTGATTGTATTTTCTGCTTATTCTTCAGCTGTGAATTATAATCCATATTAAGCCACTGGCAGCCGCCGCATTTTTTATCAAAGGAAGGGCAGTAATACGGGGGCATGTCAGGCGCGGCAGATTCGGCTGGTTTCAAAACTCGAGCCTCCTGTAAATATAAGAGCTGAGCATATTTTTATAATAGTCCTGCATTTCAACGAATTTTATGACGGCAACATTCCCTTTTTTCCTGATGATAATCCCGTTTGTGCTCATATCGTTCTCGTTTATCGTGATTTTAATATTGTTGTTCAATATCTCTTCATTTTCCTTCAGGTCTTCGATGCCGCTGAGTTCAACAGCCATCACATCCATGGATATGAATTTGACTTTGCCGAGAACGGTTTTATGGGTGAAGGACGACCGTATTGCTGCCATAATCCTGTCGTCCTCATCCGGTTCAACCCTGATCGTCAGCCTCCTGTCGGGGACACCGTCTTTTCCATAAAGAAGTTTCATAACGTTTTTTTCGAAAACTTCCCCGACAAACGGTTTAACAAGGATCCCTTTGATGCCTATTTTGATCATTTCCTCCAGGAATATTTTAGTTGAAGTTTCTGTCGCCAGGATTATCTTAATATAATTCAATCCTGCATCCTGGCTGATCTTTTTGACAATTTCGATAATCTCGGAGGCCCCGGGTCCGCAGTCGCAGATAAATGCATTGAATTTATTGGTGTTCAGCCTGCTCAGGATGTTTATTTTATCCTGCAGGCACAGGCATTTTATTCCATTTTTTATCAGGGTGTAAATAATAAGCTTCTGGACCGGCAGAGCAGGCTCATATACGAGGATATTCATCTCAGCGGCTTTCGCCGTCACAGAGGTTTTCAGCCATTGAACCGCCTTGTTTTCATCGTTAAACAGCTTCCTGGGAGGGTTGTTTGAATCGCCCAGGCCTATAAAAAAATTCGCCATCATCCTCGAGATGCCGGACTTTATGATAATTGCGATGATCGATACGGATACCATGGCCTCTTCGGAACCGTAATAATGCATGCTTTCCGGAGACATATCTTTCACACGTGAAGAATCGATCAGCACCGGGTGCTTTTTATCCTTGACAATCGCCTTGAAAGCCGTGATTACTTCCCTGGCGTCTTCGATGGTATGGGTTTCGTTGAAAGCGGAGATCCTGATGATACCGTCATTGCCCGAAATGATGAACGCGGTCTTCGTCTCCATAAAATCGATTATGGATATGCCGCATCTTGAGGCATACTGTTCCGCTTCGAACCTTGCATCCGGCATAGCGTAAATTCCTTTATTTTATTCCCCCCGGCGCCCGCCTCGGTTAATTATACAAGGAATCATTAATGCAGTCAATACCGATCCGTAACTGCCAGCATTGACAGGATTTCAGCGGCCGCTCGTTTCACAACCCCCGGTTCTCCAAGTAATTTCCTGACCTCGCCGGAAGCGGCTTTCAATTCGGACCTGCGCTTTTCATCGGTTAAAATGCGGACTGCCTCGTACGTCACATTCCCGGTATTAAAATCGTCCTGGATGAATTCAGGGTATGCCATCCTTCCTAAATAAATATTAGGCAGGCTTATAAAGGAGATTTTATGCCATTTCTTCTCCATGATCTTTTTAATGACCATATAAGAAATTTTGCCTAAACGGTAACCTGCTATAAAAGGCGTCCCCAATACGGCATGTTCAAGGGTTATAGTCCCGGATTTTGTCAATGAAAGGTCGCTGTTCGAGATAAGATCATAATTATTGCCGCTGTAGAGGGTCATACCGGTATTATATTTTTTCACGAGCCTTTTAATTTTTTTCAGAAAGTACGGTTTTGTGACTGAAATTATTATCTCTATATCCGAGACTGATTTTGATATATTTACAGCCGATGCCAATAATACCGGGAAGCTGTGCCTGATCTCCTGCATCCTGGAACCGGGAAATACCGCTAAAATTTTCTTTTTATCGCCTATTTTATAAAGCTTTTTGAAATTATCTTTATTAATTTCCGGACGGGCAATATCGAGAATGGGATTGCCGATATAAACGGCATTCCCGCCAAGGCGGTTATAAAATTCAGCCTCTTCCCGGAAAATGGCAAGGATTTTATCCGTTATGCCGGTAACGGCTTTTCCCCCCTTATCCGTCCCCCATTGCCACTCCTGAGGAGAAATGTAATAAACGGCCGGGATTTTTAATTTTTTTACAGCCGCCAGAAACACCATATTAAAACCCTGGTTATCTATGGCGATTACAAGATCGGGCTTATCTTTGCCGATCAATTTCTTCATCTTTAAAAATGTCAGAAATAATCCCGGAATATAAATGAGAGGCTCGATAAAACCGATCGTGCTTTTTTTAGTCAGATCCGCATAGAGCTTAACTCCGGCGGCAGCCATCTTTTCACTGCCGATGCCTGTAAATTCTATCGACGGATCCGCTTTCCTGATCTCATTGACAAGTCTTGCGCCGTGAACATCTCCGGAAACTTCTCCGGCGCTTATAAATATTTTTTTCAATTTCACTTCCTGATATCCCAGGCTGCTTATAGATTAATATCCTTCATCCTGATTTTTTCAAGGACCATTTCTTTAAACTCCCTGAAGGGCATCCCGTCGGCCCGTGTTCCATCGCGTTTACGCAGCGATACTGTTTCCTGCGCTATTTCCTGATCTCCTAAGATAACCATGTAAGGGACCTGCATTCCCTGCGCCTTCCTGATCTTGCCGTTCATGCGGTCAGAGTCCAGGTCGGCCCTGGCGCGGATCCCCGCTGATTTCAGTTCGGATTCGATTTTCAATGCGGCTTCGTTATGGCCGTCGGTAATTGGAATGATCCTTACCTGTTCAGGGGAAAGCCATACGGGGAATTTGCCGGCAAAATGCTCTATCAATACGCCGCAGAAACGTTCCATGGAACCGAATGGGGCCCGGTGGATCATTACAGGATGGTGCTTCTGGTTATCGGCGCCGGTATAGGAGATATCGAACCTTATCGGCAGGTTATAATCCACCTGCACTGTTCCAAGCTGCCATTCGCGGCCTATGACATCGCGAACGACAAAATCTATTTTCGGGCCGTAAAAAGCCGCTTCACCGGGTTCTTCGGTGAAGGGTACCCCCAATATCTTTACCGCGCGCCGGCATGCATCTTCGGCCTTGTTCCAGTTCTCGGCCAAACCTGTGTATTTGGATGAATCCGGATCCCTCAGGCCGATCCTCACACGGTAATCCTTCATTCCGAGTGTGGTAAGCACAATTTTGACAAGTTCCAGGCAGCCCTGCACTTCCTGTCCGACCTGTTCCTCCATGCAGAAAAGATGGGCGTCGTCCTGGGTAAAACCCCTGACGCGGGTCATGCCGTTAAGTTCGCCAGATTGTTCCCAGCGGTAAACGGTTCCGAATTCCGCTAATCTGACCGGCAGATCGCGGTAACTGCGCATCTCCGATGCGTATATTTTTATGTGATGAGGACAGTTCATGGGCTTGAGCAAAAATCCGTCCATAAGCTGATCATCTGGAATAACCTGTCCGGAAGTTATGGTTTGACTGCCGGTGCGGGTATTTATCTGATCGGCTAACACGGAAGAAACTCCTTCCATCCTGTGCATAAGCTCTGCGCATGAGCAGCCGCTCTCTAGGGCTTTTGCCAATTCAACCCGGTCGGCTATAGGAGCGAACTGGGAATCCTTGTAGTAAGGAAAATGGCCGCTGGTTTTATACAATGTCAATTTGCCTATATGAGGCGTGAACACCTGCTGGTAACCCTGTTTGCGCAGTTCATCGGAAATGAAATTCTGCAGTTCCTGCCGTATTATCGATCCCGCGGGAGTCCACAGGATCAGGCCCAGTCCGACATCTTCATCGATGTGGAAAAGCTTTAATTCCTTTCCAAGCTTCCTGTGATCGCGGTTCTTTGCATCCTCAAGGTTTTTCAGGTAAGCAGCAAGGTCATTTTTATTCTTCCAGGCTGTGCCGTAAATCCTCTGAAGCATGGGTTTATTTTCATCGCCGCGCCAGTACGCGCCGGCAACGCTGAGAAGTTCGAAGGCGTCTGCAGGTATTCTGGCTGTATTTTCGATATGAGGCCCGCGGCACAGGTCCGTAAACCCGCCGATCGTATAAGTTGTGATTATTTCCTTTTTATTTTCTTTTTCAAGGCCTTCGATCAATTCAAGCTTGAAAGGCTGGCTTTTAAATAAATCTTTTGCCTGCGAAGCATTTACTTCTTCACGGATTACATTCTGTTTTTCCGCAATTATTTTCCGCATCTCTTTTTTAATCAGATCCAGATCCTCTTTTGTAAAAGAAACAGGTTTGCCAGCTTCATCCCTGCCCAGGTCGAAGTCGTAATAAAAGCCGTTTTCAATAGGCGGCCCGATTGCGATAGAAGCTTCCGGGTGAAGGCGCATTACAGCTTCCGCCATGACATGGGCGGCTGTATGCCTCAGTTTATACAAATCCGGATCATACCCTGCAGGAATCTGGGTGTTGATTTCAGGCATAAGTGTCTCCTTGTTTTTATTACAAAAAAAGCGCATGACCGCCCCACGGGGACAACAGTCATGCGCTTCCGCGGTTCCAGCAAATTAAGCACTCGATGATTTTAATGCACGCCCTGATAAAATACAAATTCCGGCAGCGCTTTCAGGCAGGCGGATTTATTTATTGTCTTTACAGAAATTTTCCAGTTCTTCCGCCGCTTTCCTGAAACTTATACCGGTTTGCCTGACGGCAGCATGGTTGATAAAATCAGCCGGTTTTATGGCGTTCTCGTCGTATGCCTCGCGGAAATACGGTATTTTCGACAATTTCACGATTATGTCATCGGGCACAGGCTCGCCGATTTTCGATTCGATTTCTTCGCCTTCATAGTTAAGGATTATGCCGGCCATGATATTCGGAAATATTGTCAGAACAAGGTCGCCGCCTATAAGCTTTTCCGCATGCCAGATCCTTGTTTTCCCATCTATTACAGGACCGATCCGCATCGAAGCCGCTAAAAGCATGCTTTCATATTTCCTGTCTTTGAACAGCCTGTATGCCTTTTTAAATACGGCGATTCCGAACCATCTCCTGTCCTGATCGGTTATATCAATTTTGCGCTCCTTCGCCTGAGAATCGAATTGAGCGCAGTCTTCCAGTCTTCCGAGCATCAGGGTAACGACAGAACGCCATTTCGAGAGGTCGGCATTATTTCTCCTCGCGATCTCCAGCCCCCGTTCGACGGCCTGGGCAACCGCTACAAGCTGGGACAGGGTGAAAGTAAGCGTTGCGTTTGTCGGGATGCCGAGGGCGGTCATTATCTCTATAGCCTCTATTCCTTCTTTAGTCCCCGGCATTTTGATCATTATGTTCGGAGAGATACGGTTGAGAATGATGCCCTGCCTGACCATTTCCCGGGTATCCTCCGCAAAGCGTGGATCGACCTGGCCGCTGATATATCCATGCTTGAACCCTGAATTTTCAAAGACCGGCATCAGCATTTCCGCCCCTCTTTTAACGATCTCGGAATAAAGCTCCCGGAAAATTTCCCCGGTATCGCCCCTCCTGTCCGACAGGCAGTATTCATGTACAAAATTACCCCAGTACTCACTGTTCTCCCTTACTACATCCATGGAAAGGGGGGGATTGGTCGTAACGCCCCGGATCAGGCTTTTCTTCACATCCATTTTATTGTAAAGCAGATCGAGGCTGTCCCCTGATGTTTTAAGCTTCTTTTCGGTGATTTCCATTTTTGTTTCTTCCAGCCAGTTATCGAGGATCAGAGGCGATGAATCCCACCAGATCTCGGTGCCCGGAAAAAAATTTCGAGATTTTTTCTATCGCGTTCATAATAGTCCCCTTGCTATTTCAAGCGGTCCTGTTTGTGCCGGATAAAATGTATAAATTATTGTTTTTGGCTTATGAAGTCATTACAATATCTTTTATCGACATAAAACGACATAAGTGCCACTAAATAAGAGGCGCTAAGGAGAAAATTATGGCAAAGCCCGATGTGTACGTAACAAGAATGCTTCCCGAAAAAGCGATAGAACTTTTGAAAGAGCATTGCATGGCGGAAATAAACCCGGATGACCGGGTGCTTTCCAGGGATGAACTTATCTTTAAGGTAAAAGGGCGCAATGCGGTCCTTTGCATGCTCAACGATACCATAGACGAAACGGTTTTCGCCGCCGCAGGCCCCGGCTGTAAAATCTTTGCAAATTACGCTGTCGGATACAATAATATCGATATCCCCGCAGCGACAAAAAGGGATATTATAATCACCAATACCCCGGATGTATTGACAGACGCCACTGCCGATTTAGCCTGGGCATTGCTTTTCGCGGTTTCACGCCGGATCGTCGAATCCGGCTTGTATCTCCGCGAGGGAAAATTCAAAGGATGGGCGCCGATGCTTTTTCTCGGACGGGATATAACGGGAAAAACCCTCGGAATTATCGGGAGCGGCAGGATAGGCAGCAATTTCGCGAAAAAATCGAAGGGCTTTGATATGAAAATCATTTATAACAACACATCCCCTGACAGGGACTTCGAAAAGGCGACCGGGGCTTTCTTTGCCGATAAACAAACAGTCCTGAAAGAATCCGATTTTCTTTCACTCCACGTTCCGCTTCTTCCGTCGACCAGGCATTTGATCGGCGAGAAAGAGCTTAATATGATGAAAAGCACGGCCGTACTCATCAATACTTCGAGGGGCCCGGTAGTGGATGAAAAGGCCCTGGTCAAGGCCCTGAAAAACGGAGTCATCTGGGGAGCCGGACTTGACGTTTATGAAAACGAGCCCGCTCTTGAACCCGGGCTTGCAGAACTCGATAATGCAGTTATCGTGCCGCATATAGCAAGCGCGACGATCGAAACCCGCACCAATATGGCATTCATTGCAGTCCGCAACATCATCGAGGTATTATCGGGCAGGAAGCCGGAAACCTGCGTCAATCCCGAAGTCCTGAAATGAAAATTGTAATAGCGCCGGATTCTTTTAAGGGTAGCCTGTCGGCGCTTGAAGCCGCCAGGGCTATGAAAGAAGGGGTCTTGAGAGCCTGCAGGGATGCCGTCGCGGGCAGGCTGGAAACCGAGATCGTTCCCATGGCCGACGGAGGAGAAGGCACCGTTGAAGCGGTCCTTTCATCAGCTGGCGGCACAGTCATAAATGCGGATGTTACCGGCCCCCTCGGCGTAAAAGTGAGGTCATTTTACGGGATTTTGAGCGGCAATAGAACCGCGGTTATAGAAATGGCTGCAGCCTCGGGCCTGACCCTTGCCCCTGAGGGCTTGAGAGATCCGATGATAAGCACATCATACGGGACAGGTGAATTAATCATTAATGCCCTTGACATGGGCTGCAGAAAGCTGCTGATAGGCATAGGCGGAAGCGCCACAATAGACGGCGGCACCGGCATGCTTATGGCCCTGGGTGCAGGATTTTATGATAAAACCGGCAGGGAAATCCCCCGCGGCGGGGGAGGTCTCATCAGCATCGGCCGTATCGATATATCGGGCCTCGATCCGAGAATTCAAGAAACGGAAATAGTCGCCGCTTGCGATGTGAAAAACCCTTTATGCGGGCCGTTCGGAGCAGCGGCGGTATTCGGACCTCAAAAAGGGGCGGCGCCGGAGGTTATCCCCCTTCTCGATGAGGGCCTCGCCCATTTTGCAGGTAAAATCCATGAATTCCTGAAAATAGAGGTAAAGGATATTCCCGGCTCGGGGGCGGCCGGCGGCATGGGGGCGAGCCTCCTTGCATTTCTTGGAGCAAAGATCATGCCCGGAATAGAACTGATCGCAGATGCGACGGGGCTTGAAGAAAAGATCAGGAACTCGGACCTGATTTTAACAGGCGAAGGCAGCACGGACTCTCAGACTGCTTTTGGAAAAGTTCCGGCGGGAATAGGAAAAATAGCGTCGAAGTACGGTGTGCCGGTAATCTGCATATCCGGCGGTATAGGCGAAGGCGCCCAAACTTTATGCGGGAGCGGCATTAGGGCCCTTTTCGGTATTACCGGCCGTCCGATGGATCTGTCCGAAGCTATGAAGAACGCTTATGAACTTGTTTCACAGACAGCTGAAAACGTGATCAGGACCGTACTGCTCGGTTATTCTATTAAAGGTTTTACCCCGAAATAATCCACGGCGTTGCCAAAGCAAATATTCCTTATCATTTTCCCCATAGCCGCAGTATCTTCGAAAATTTCACCGTTCTCCATGTCATTGCCGACCAGACCGCATAGAATACGCCGGAAATACTCATGCCTGGGAAATGAAAGAAAGCTCCGGGAATCCGTAAGCATTCCTACAAAACGGCTTAATAGCCCCATGCAGGAAAGCGAGTTCAGCTGCCTGACGATACCATCCTTGTTGTCGAGAAACCACCATGCAGGGCCGAACTGGATCTTTCCCGGAACCGATCCGTCCTGGAAATTACCCGCCATGGAACCCAGCATTTCGTTATCTTTGGGGTTGATATTGAAGAGTATTGTTTTAGGCAGCCTGCCCTTAGCGTCAAGGCGGTCCATCAGGCGAGAAAGAGGCCGGGCAAAGGCCGCATCCCCTATTGAGTCGAACCCTGTATTCCGGCCGGCAGTCCCGAGCATCCTCTTATTGTTATCGCGCAAAGCACCTATATGGAGCTGCATAACCCAATCCCTTTCATAATCCATTTCTGCAAGCTCGGCCAGGACGGCTGATTTAAAACTTCTTATATCATCTTCACTCAAACGGGCGCTTCCGCCTTGTGGTGAATTTCTCACTCTCCTGAATATCGACCTTATCCCGGAGTCGGTAAAATCATCGGCAATGACAATTTCCATTCCATGATCGGAAGAACGGCACCCCATTTCATGGAAAAAGGCATGCCGCTTCCGCAGGGCTTCGAGGAATGATCTATAATCCCTGATTTCAATATTGCTGGCAGCTTCGAGACGGTCCGTCCAGCTGTTGAACATATCCGTATTTTCAATCTCCATGGCTCTGTCCGGACGGAAAGTCGGCAACACCCTGACGGCAAAGAGGCTTTCTTTAATCTTTTTGTGGTGCTCCAGGCTGTCTGCCGGGTCATCGGTAGTGCAGACGGCTTTAACATTCATCCTGAGGAGAAGATTCCTGGCGGAAAAATCTTTTGTTTTCAAAAGTTCATTGCAGCCTCTGTATATATTCCCGGCGGTTTCCGGGGTCAGGAGCTCTTCGTCAATTCCGAAATACCGGGAAAGCTCCAGATAAGTCCAGTGATATAAAGGATTTCTCACAGCGGCATTGAGGGTTTTTACCCATGCCTGGAATTTCTCGAAATCGTCCGCATTTCCGGTTATCAGTTTTTCATCGATCCCGTTTGCCCTCATCGCACGCCACTTATAATGGTCGCCTCCCAGCCAGATCTCAGTCATATTTTTATATGTCCTGTCTGACGCTATATCTTCGGGCGGAAGATGGCAGTGGAAATCGAATACAGGCATATCTTCCGCATAATCATGAAAGAGACTTTCAGCCGTTTTGTTTCCTAGAAGGAAATCATCTTTTATAACTTTCACATCTGCCTCAGGGCCTTTACAAGCGTGGCAAGATTGTCCTTCATTACGCTTATATATTCCTTTCCTTCAGCAATTTCCTTATCTGTTAGACCTTCAAGCGGATTGAAAGTCTCCGCTTTAGCCCCTATTTCCCTTGCTATTGCCTGTGCAACCTTCGGGCTGACAAGATCCTCGAAAAAGATATATTTCACACCGTTCTTCCTCGCGAAATCGGCTATCAGAGCCATTCTTCCCGCGGAGGGCTCCGCGTCGGCTTCAAGCCCTTCGATAGGGATCTGTTTGAGGCCGTACGCTTCGCACATGTAGCCGAAAGCCTGGTGGGAAACTATAATTGTCCTGCGGCCGACATCTTTCAGCGCTTCCCTGTATCCCCTGTCGAGTTCGGTGAATTTAGAGGTATAATAGATAAGATTGCTCCGGAAAAACTCTGCGTCGGCAGGGTCAGCATTTGTAAGGGCCGCCTCTATTTCTTCCATCTGCTTGACGGCATTCAGGGGGTATAGCCATACATGCGGATCGTACTTGAGGTTTTCATTCTTATCGAGATTCTCGTGCAATTTGATATTCGTGGAAGTTACCACAACAACCAATTTTTTGTTATTAAGAGCAGGAATGACCTTATCCGCCCAGCCTTCCATGCTTGCCCCGTTCAGGATTAAAACGTCGGCTTTTTCAAGGTTTACCATGTCTCCGGGAGAAGGTTCCCAGTCATGGGGCTCCATGCCGGCCGGTACAAGGTTGGAAAGGACGATTTTGTCCCCGCCTATCTTTTCTGCCAGGTCGTACATGGCATAGAAACTCGAATAGACGAGCACTTTGCCGCCGGTTCCATGTGAAGCTGAGGAACCTTTTCCTCCGCCGCAGGACGTGAAAAACATAGCTGCAGAGAATATTACTGCAGCCAGAAAGGCTGTTTTTCTTACATTTTTCATTATTTATCTCCCGTCAACATGCCAATGATTAGCGTTTATTTTAGTATAGTTAAAAACACAATCGGTGTCAATTAATTTGCGATTGATTTGCATATTGAGTTGATATTTTTCTCTTTTTAAGCTAAACTTTATGGGCGCTTTTACCAATTGCCTCCCCTTACGGGGACCCTTAAACAATTAAAGAAGGTTTTATGAGACTGCCTTTTACAACCGTGCGCAGAGATTTGCTCGATATTATAAACCGGTCGGAAATTCCTTTGAGCGCCTCGGAAATTTTCGAAAAATACGGTAAAAAAGCGGATCTTTCCACAGTCTACCGCGCCGTAAAGTACCTCGAAACCGAAAGTATAATCGAAGGTTTCACTATATTCTGCTCCTCCCATGAAAAAATGCGTTATTATTCATGGGCGGGCAAGAATCATGCCCATTTCCTGCACTGTGAAAATTGCCACCAGTTCAAGCGCTTTGACGAATGTTTTATCGACAGCATTCAGAACGACATCGAAAGCAGGTATCATTATAAGATCCGCCGCCACACTCTTTACTTTACCGGGCTTTGCGATAAGTGCCGGGATTAAAGTTTCTATACCCTTGCCTGATAGCGGTTATTTTGAAATTCCAGTCTGCAGGTGAAACCGTTATGGTTTTTCATCTCGATCTTCCCCAGCATCTGATCGATGCCGATATTCTGGATCAGCCTCATTCCAAGCGATTTTTGATTTTGAAAATCGAACCCTTCAGGGATGCCTATGCCGTTATCGGAATAATTCAAGATGACAATATCCTGTTCCCCGGTTTTTAAATTAATCGTTATAACGCCCTTTCTATTTCCGGGAAAAGCATATTTTACAGAGTTCGTTATCAGTTCATTCAGGATCAATCCGAAGGGTATGGCCGTATCGAGCAGAAG
The DNA here is from genome assembly GCA_964533855.1 of uncultured Brevinematales bacterium. Lineage (GTDB taxonomy): Bacteria > Spirochaetota > Brevinematia > Brevinematales > JAOACQ01 > CAVYGN01. The sequence goes on along the minus strand of CAZHNM010000003.1, from coordinate 79,049 downwards.
GAACAGCTCTTCGGAATTTATATCGAGAGATATCCTGCCGGAAACCCCGAAACTTTCCAGAACAAGCGGTGCCAGCTCATGGATATATTCCTTGATGGAAATGCGGGACAGATCCCGGCTTTTATAAAGCATCTGATGTACAAGGGAAATTGCCTGGATCCTGTCCTCGGTGTTTTTAACGACCTTTTGAACGCCTTCGTCTGAAGAAAATTCATTGGCCTGGAGCAGAATCATGCTTTTGATTATCTGCATGGTGTTTTTGGTGCGATGATATAACTCCCGGAGAAGGGTCTCTTTTTCATTTATCATTTTTCTGAGCCCGGTGATATCGATGTTGATGCCTACCATCCGCAGCGCCTTGCCCTTTTTATCACGGATAGTCTGTGAAGCAGCCTTGAGAAAACGGATGCTCCCGTCCTCCCTTATAATGCGGAACTCATAAGCATATTCATGTTCCCCCCGCAGGGCGGCCTGCATTTCTCCTTCGTTATTCTGGCGGTCATCGGGATGGATTTTCATGCTCCACTCTTCATATCTGCCGTTAAAGTTCTCTTTTGCCACTCCATAAAGCGCATACATGCTGTCTTCCCAGAGCAATTTATTCCTGATAATATCCCAATCCCATATTCCTATATCCGCAGCCCTGATTGCAAGCTGCAGCCGGTCCTGGTTTGTGCGCAGCATATCCTCCGCCTTCTGGCGCGATTCCTGGTAATGAATTACAAAAGAACTGGTAAATATCCCGGCGGAAAGAAAAACGAGCAGAGCGATAAGCTCATGCGGATCATTGATCTGGAAAAATCCCTGGTAAATTTTCTGGTTCAATAAGATCCTGTCGAAGAGAACAAAAATATACCATACGGCTAATGACCCTATAAAAATTATCATGACAAGTATGCCGTTATGACGGGACTCTTTTTTGACTTCAAGGCCTAAAAGCCGCCTTATAAAAGGCAATTTAAGAAGCATGTCGACAAATATTATGAGAACATATAAAACAATGATGCCTTTGATCAAGATCCCGTCTAAAACAGAAGCCGCCATCGACAGTTCCGCTTTCGGATTCCAGAAAGGCGGATTGAACCTGAATGCCACGGGAAAAAGATACCATGTCAATAAATTATAAACAAGTACTGAACCCGGGTAAACGATATGAGGCTGGTTCCAGAACGCCGGGTGTCTTTCCCTCAAGCCCTTCAACCATCCGTTTGCCGCAGACAAGTAAATAATCAGGATCGCGGTAACCGCGCAGGCCCACCCGTTGTCAGCCCAGATTATGAAGGGATGTAAGGCGGCCAGTCCTATTGTGCATGCTATTAAGCCGTACCTGCCCCCGAAAGCCATCCCTGCCAGGAGCGGCAAAAAGTTAAACCAGTCGATGGATATATTAAAAGGCGGACTGCTGAAATTCAGTGTGAAGAAAGATCCGAAAAATCCGAGAAGGCCGAGAAGGATCGAGATCAGGGTTTTCCTGAGTTCTAACAGCGGGATGGCAAAAATTGTAATCCGGCTCGACTCCATAGGCAACCTCTTTCCACCACTCATTATAAATCACTGAGTCATAGTCGGCAAATTTCTTCCATAAGTAGCGTAATCAATATGTTACACTAAATCCATAGGAATAATTACAAAAACACTTGACAAAAGTAAAAGCGTATGATAAATTATATCATATCATTACTATGGGAATAGTATATTTATGGAGGCCTTTATGGCAAAAATAGCTAAAAATCTTACTGATCTTATCGGCAATACTCCGCTTCTGGAGCTTTCTAATTATAGCTCTCAGAATGGCCTGGGCGCGACAATTCTTGCGAAATTAGAGTATTTCAATCCTGCGGGGAGCGTCAAGGACAGGATCGGGTTCGCGATGATCTCCGACGCCGAGAAGAAGGGTCTTTTGAAAAAAGACTCTGTGATAATCGAGCCCACGAGCGGTAACACAGGAATAGCGCTGGCATTCGTAGCCGCGGCAAAGGGCTACAAGCTGGCCCTGACAATGCCGGATACAATGAGCATCGAAAGAAGGAACCTGCTCAAAGCCCTGGGCGCGGAGCTTATCCTGACGCCAGGCACGGAGGGAATGAAGGGCGCGATCAAAAAGGCGGAGGAATTAGCTGCCGAAACGCCGAACTCTTTTATCCCGCAGCAGTTTAAAAACCCGGCAAACCCCGAGATACACAGGACAACTACAGCCGTGGAGATATGGAACGACACCGATGGAAAGGTGGACATCTTTGTAGCCGGCGTAGGAACCGGCGGTACGATAACGGGAGTGGGTGAAGTCCTTAAAAAGAAAAAGCCCGGAGTGAAGATAATAGCAGTCGAACCTGACGATTCGCCCGTGCTGTCGGGAGGGAAGCCGGGACCCCACAAGATCCAGGGCATAGGGCCGGGATTCGTCCCCGATATTCTCAACCGTGAAATAATAGACGAGGTCTTCAGGGTGAAGAACGAGGAGGCTTTTTTAACATCAAGAAATCTCGCTAAATCGGAGGGCCTGCTTGTCGGCATATCTTCAGGCGCGGCAACTTTCGCGGCGTCTCAGATAGCGAAGCGTCCGGAAAACAAGGGTAAAACGATAGTAGTGCTCCTGCCGGATACAGGTGAAAGATACCTTTCCACCGTACTTTACCAGGAGAACTGATTACTGCGGGTTTTCAATAAATGGGCAATAAAGAGGAGCGATCAAAAATGTCTGACAAAAAAGTTAAGCAAATAGCGATTTACGGCAAAGGCGGTATCGGCAAATCCACGACAACATCGAACATCAGTGCGGCCCTTTCGGTCGCGGGATACAAAGTCATGCAGTTCGGCTGCGACCCTAAAAGCGATTCGACAAATACTTTACGGGGGGGCACATACATCCCGACTGTTCTCGATTCCCTGAGGGAATCCGCTCAGGTCAAACCGCAGGATGTCATACACAAGGGCTTTAACGGCGTTTACTGCGTCGAAGCGGGCGGTCCTGCACCGGGCGTAGGCTGTGCGGGCAGAGGCATTATCACGGCTGTTGAACTGATGAAGAAAGAAAAGATTTTCGAAGAGCTGAGCCTGGACTTCGTCATATACGATGTCCTGGGCGACGTGGTCTGCGGAGGTTTCGCAGTCCCGATACGGGAAGGCATAGCCGAACATGTCTTTACAGTTTCATCGGCCGATTTTATGGCGATTTACGCCGCCAACAACCTTTTCAAGGGGATCAAAAAGTACTCCAATACCGGCGGGGCGCTCTTAGGCGGAGTGATCGCAAATTCTATAAACGCCCCCTATGCGAAGGATATTATCGACGATTTTGTAAAACAGACGGAAACACAGGTCATCGAATATGTTCCGAGATCCGTGACCGTAACCCAGAGCGAGCTCCAGGGAAAGACAACAATTGAAGCGGCTCCGGATTCCGAACAGGCGAAGGTTTATAAAAGGCTGGCCGAAAAGATCGCCAATCACACTATTTCAAAAGCTCCCAACCCCCTTGGAGTGCAGGAACTCCGGGACTGGGCTGCCAAATGGGCTGACCATCTCCTTGCGCTCGAGACAGGCGAGGTGAGGACAGAGGCTACAAGCATATAGAGGAGCGGGGATTTGATGAAAGCTCATGAAATAAATCACCCCTGCCTGAATCCGGCGGTGAGGCATATTTACGGCAGGGTCCATTTACCGGTCGCACCGCTTTGCAACGTGCAGTGCAATTTCTGCAGCCGGAGGTACGACTGCGTGAACGAAAGCAGGCCGGGCGTGACAAGCACGGTTCTCAAGCCGGAACAAGCGCTCGCGTATCTCGGCATGGTTCTTGAAAGGCGTCCGAATATAACGGTAGCCGGCATAGCGGGCCCGGGAGATCCCTTTGCCAATCCGGAAGAGACCCTCCGGACACTGGAGCTGATACGCCGCGGTTTTCCCGGAATATTTCTCTGCGTTTCGACTAACGGCCTGGCGCTTTCCGATTATATTGCCGAACTTGCGGAACTCAATGTCGGAAGCGTTACTGTGACTGTCAACGCAGTTGATCCGGGGATTATCAGCGGCATCTATTCATGGATAAATTTCAGAGGCAAAACAATGAAAGGAGCCGATGCGGCGGAAATTCTGATGGAAAACCAGTTCATGGCGATCCGGGAGCTGAAATCGAAGGATATTTTTGTAAAGGTCAACTCTGTTGTCATTCCCGGTGTTAACGATCTTCATATAGGGAGGATCGCCGAGGCCGCAGCGAAGGCCGGCGCCGATCTTTTCAATGCGATCGCACTCGTACCAAGCCCCGGTACATTGTATGAAAACATCGTGGAGCCTTCCGGGCCGGATATGGCGCGGATACGAAAGGATGCCGGAGTTTTCCTGCCGCAGATGAGCCATTGCCAGAGGTGCAGGGCCGACGCGGTCGGGCTCCTCGGCGAAAAGCCGGGAAAGGAAGAGTTCGTGGCGCTTAAATCCGCGGCCGGGACTGCCGCAGCGTCGCCGCGGCCCTATCTTGCTGTCGCGAGCCTCGACGGATTTTCCATAGACCTCCATCTCGGCGAAGCCTCGCAGTTTCTGATCTATAAAGACACTGACAGAGGGCCGAAAATCGCCGAAATACGCATCTCGCCGGATCCGGATATTCCCGGGCGCTGGCAGAAGACCGCGGAGCTTTTATCCGACTGTTTTGCTGTGATAAGCGCCGGAGCCGGCGAAACTCCGCGAAGGGTTTTTGAAAGCGGCGGGCTGGAAGTGCTCTTTATGAAGCTCAGTGTCGAGCAGGCCGTGAAAGCCCTTTTCGGGGGAAAAGATTTCAGAAGCTATGTAGATAAAGAAGCCGGATGCGGCCCCGATTGCGGGGGAGACCGCCTGGGCTGCAGTTGATTAAAGGGAGAAACATTAATGTTATTAAAATTGATTATATCCGGCATTCTGCTTTTCACGGTTGCCGCAGGCGGTATTTCCGCGGAGGATCAGCCGGAAATACGCCTGGGAATAACCGGTACATATGACGAGATCCCGCTGCTCATAGCCCTTGAAAAGGGTTATTTCCGGGAAGAGAAGCTTAATGTAACGGCGGTAAAGATAAATCACGGTGAACTTTACAATAAGATAAGAAGAGGGACTGTGGATATCGTCCTTGTGAATTACAACGCGATTCCCGTTATTGCCGGTAATGAACTTCCTGTGAAAATTATTTCCAGCCTGTTTTATTCTACAAAACCGGAAAGCTATTGTTTCTTCGTCCTGCAGGACAGCGCCGGCGATAATCTTAAAAACAGGCTCAGGAGTTTTTTTGCGGCGGTGCAGAAGGGAATAGACTGGTCAACCTATAACCCCGACACGGCTGCAGGACTTCTCGTCCGTGAAAAATATCTCCAGGGAAAACCCGATGATATTTCCTCACAGATCACGGCGCACAGCTGGAACATAAGCGCGACCGACGCCAGGGAAAATGTGGCAGATTATTTGAAGGCGCATGGGATAAACTCCCCGGTGCTTTACCGGTCGGCGAAAAGCCTGGATTTGTACGACAATAAAAGCTGCTGCCTGGTTGACTTGAACTGATGTTATTGATATTATTAAAAATTCAGGAGGTATGAAATGATGAAAAATAGCCTTACGGGTTTGCTGGTGTTTTCAGCTGCCCTGGCGCTAATTGCCGGGTGCGGCGCAAAAGCATATTCGCCGGTCCCAATAAATTCAGCCGCAGACGTCTGCGCCCAGTGCGGCATGACCGTAAGGGATAACGGCTACGCATCCGAAATAGTGACAAAAGACGGCAAGGCTTTAAAATTCGACGATGTTGGCGATTTATTCAAATATATCACCGAAAACACGAACCTTGATATCGGAGAGGAATTCGTACAGGATAGAAACACTAAAGAGTGGCTTATACTTAATAAAGCAGTCCTTATAACCAACACTTCCGTCCGGACTCCAATGGGCTGGGGAATACATGCCTTTAAAACTGCGGAAGAAGCCGCAAAATTTTCGGCCTCGCTCACCAATTCCGGCAATACGGGCACTAAAGATAAAATGATGTAAGCAGAGTTTCAGAATTGAAGGGCGGACAGAATGCGAAATTTTATTGTTATAGCCGGATATGAGTTTGCCCTGCTTTTGAAAAACAGGTGGCTTTACGGATTTACAATCCTCTTTGCCTTGCTGAGTATTTCTTTGTTTTTTGTTCTCACCGGGGTTTACCATGACTGGCAGGCGGGCGGTATCGACCGCCTATCGGCCAATCTTTACAATCTCGTTGTTCTTCTTTCAAGCCTGATGGGGATCATGTTTTCCTCCCTGTCTTTCGTCGGGGACCGTTCGGATAAAACGGCGGATCTTCTCAGGAGCTACCCCGTAAGCATATTCCAATACCTGTCCGGGAAATATTCAGGCCTGTTGCTTGCCCAGTCCCTCAGCCTTGCCGCTGGCTTCTGCCCCGTTCTAATCATATCGATAGTATTTTCTGGAAACGCTTTCCTGAAAGGTTTTGCTGCCTCCCTGTTTTCAGGCATCGCGCTGTCGGCTATTTACTCGGCATGGGGGATGCTGATCGGCAGCATCGTCAGATCCAGGCTCAACGCACTGGCCGCATCGCTGATCGTATGGTTTTTCTCGATTTTCATATATGAAATCCTGATATGGGCCTTTCTTCCCTGCCTGCCCTATTTTCTCGAAAAATTCTCCCTGGCCCTGCTGCTCGGCCTGAACCCGGCCGAGGCAGTCCGCATCGGCTCTGTTTTCGCCCAGGGAGAGGGGGTGGTATACGGATCGGAATTTTACGGCTGGCAGAAATATTTTCAATCGTCGGCAGGCATTATTACGGGTTCGGCCATAATGGCGGCCCACCTGTCATTTCCCATATTCCTGTCATACAGCCGGGCAAAGAGGCGCACATGAGGATAATAAAAGCCGCCGGCGTCAGAAAATCATACAATGGGAAAACCGCTCTGTCTGATGTAAATCTTGTTTTCAACGAAGGTGAATGCACGGCTTTATGCGGCCTCAACGGCGCCGGTAAAAGCACCCTTATCCGGCTTCTGGCCGGCGTTCAAAGCCCCGATACGGGCAGAATAGATGGGCCAAAGGATTTCAGCATAGGCTACATGCCCGATCATATAGAATTTCCAGGGGGAGTATGCGGCCGCGAGTGGCTGACATTTCTGGGCAGGCTGAAGGGTTTGAAAAAGGAAACATCATGTGAAACACTCATAGAGACAGGCCTGGAAAACGCCGCCGGAGACAATATAACCGGCTATTCGCGCGGCATGGTCCAGAGGCTCCTGTTCTCGCAGATGCTCCTGGGCGATCCAGACCTCCTTATAATGGATGAACCCGAGAGCGGCCTCGACCCGTACTGGGTTCACGAGTGGAAAAACCATATGAAGCTGTTCAGGGAAAAGGGAAAGACCGTTATTTTTTCCTCCCACCACCTGCCGGACGCCCTTGAGGTCGCCGGGCGCATCATTGTCTTCCACAAAGGCCGCGTTGTCTCAGACGAACAGCCGCTTAAATGGAGTCAGAGCGGCCTGGGCCCCGATAAATACATGTTCAAAATCCTGGAGGACAGCGATGCCCTCTGAAATCACACCCCTTCCCGCTATTTTATTCGCCATGTTTCTATGCGCCAGCCATGCCGCGGCGCAGGCAGTGAACCAGCCGCTGCTGCAGCCTCTCATAGACAGGGCGGCTGCCTTTTCTTCCATCAATATACCCCCAGGAAGATATTCCGGAAGCCTTCTCATCTCAAAGCCTTTAAAAGTATACGCAAGGGGAGCCGTCCTCGATTATTCGGGGAAGGGCAGCGCTGTCAGGATCGTCTCCCATGATGTTTTTATATCCGGACTGACAGTCTCGGGCAGCGGAAAGGATATCCGCGGCATAGATTCCGGGATAGAGGTTGCCGGCAGGGACGACGCCGTAGAGGAATGCCTGATTTCAAATTCCTTATTCGGCATCCATCTGCGCAATGCGGAAGGCTGTAAAATCGAAAGCAACATTATTAAAGGTCTCGAAGCGCTGGAAATTCCGGACAGGGGCGACGGAATCAGGGTAACTTCAGGCCATGGAAATACTTTTTCCGGCAATAGGCTTGAAAATAACTGCGACGGGATTTATTTCGATCGCGCGCAGGACTGCACAGTTTCGGGCAACATCATATCCGGAGGTCATTACGGGCTGCATCTCATGTTCGCGTCAAATATAGTGATCAGAAGTAATTTTTCGTCGTCAAACAGCATCGGCGTTATGCTGATGGATTCCACAGGAGTGGAAATTACAGGAAATGCCTTTATCGATAACCGGACAATAAACGGGGCCGGAATATGCATATTCGAATCAATTAAATGCCTGGTTAACCGGAACAGCGTCAGGGGTAATTCCGCCGGCGTCGAGCTCAAGAAAGCCCTGGAAATAATCGTATCGGATAACCTTGTCGCAGGAAACACAATCGGCATCAAATTATACAGCGGAGTCGAAAAGCCGCGTTTTACAGGAAACAGGATGCTTGGCAACATAAGCCAGATCGGCGGGAACGGCGGCCGCAACCCTCAGGACTGGTCATATCTGGGCCGGGGAAATTTCTGGGACGACTACAGGGGTTACGGCATTAACGGCACGGGAGTGGGCGACGCTCCTTACAGGATCAACCGTCTTTTTCCCGCTATGGTTGAGAAAGACCCTGTCATGGGAATATTCTTCGGCAGCCCCCTGTTCCATTTTCTCGAATCGGCCGGCTCCAGGGACCAGGTCTACGACCGTTATCCCCTTATGATAAATAATTAAAAAAAGTCTTGACAAATAGGATGAAACATAATAAACTATTAATCATATAGTTTTAATAGGTATTAATCAAGGAGTTTCTAAATGGCCGTTAATTTAGACAGCAACCAGAGCGAAAGCAGGGAAAATAGGCTTGGATCCATCACCGGTTACAGCGGAACGCTTAAGGGCCTGCTCAGCCAGTCCCGCTGCGGCGGTCCGGGCAACAGGGAAAGGTGTTTCAGCCAGGCAAGCCTCTGCAACGCCGCCTGCGCCCTCGGGCAGGGGGCGTTTATCGTGGATGCCGTTATCGTGCAGCACTCCCCTTCGGGATGCGCGGTTACAGCCATGCAGGTCAGCAATTCGACTGACCAGCTTGCAGCGAAGATAAACCTCGACAACTCGAAGTCCGCTTATGTCTGCACGGATATGAACGAAACCGACACGGTTTTCGGGGCTACCGAGAACCTCCAGAACGTGGTCAGGGAAACATACAACCGCTACAAGCCGAACGCCATTTTTATTGGCGCTTCGTGCGTGAGCGGAGTCATAGGCGAAGACCTTGAAAGCGTCGCCCGGGACATGCACGAGGAGCTCGGTATACCTGTCGCGCCGGTACACTGCGAGGGATTCAGGACAAAGATATGGGCTTCCGGTTTCGACGCGATTTTTCATGCCATCCTGACCCATATAGTAAAACCGCCCATGAAAAAAAATAACATTGTGAACGTTATCAATTTCTTCGGGGGGGCCAGGAAAGAGATAACCGAAATTTTCAGCAAATTCGGCGTAGAACCGCTGTTTCTTATTTCAAACACCACCGTCGAGCAGCTTTCTAAATTATCGGAATCCGCGGCCACCACAAGCACTTGCGGCACGCTCGGAACCTACCTCGGTAGCGGCCTTGAAGAAGCTTACGGAGTGCCCTATGTTAAGTCCCTCCAGCCCCATGGGATCGCCGGATTCGAAAACTGGCTCTCTGAGCTCGGTAAAGTCCTCGGAAAAGAAAAGGAAGTAGCGGCTTTTCTGGCTTTAGAAAAAGAGAAATACCTGCCCGGAATAGAAGAGATCAAAAAGAAACTGAAGGGTCTCAAAGCCGTAGTAGGCATGGGACCAAGCTTTAATTTCAACACGTCGAGAGCCCTGCAGGAACTCGGGATTGAAATAGCGTACTCTGCCGCCTGGCATTTCGACAAGCAGTATGACGACGGCAAAGAGCCCGACGCCTTCAGGTATCTCGTGGAAACTTCCCCCAACGATTTCAACCTGTCGGTAAGCGATCTTCAAAATCATGAGCTGATCAATATACTTAACACCGTCAGGCCCGATATATTCTTCTCGCGCCACACGGGTTCGGCCGTATGGGCTATGAAGCTGGGCATACCCGCGATCTGCCTGTATGACGAATATTCCATTTTCGGATACAGGGGCCTTCTTAATTTTGCTTACGCGGTGTATGACGCCGTCACTAACAGAAGCTTTACCGAGAACCTCTCCAGGAGGGTCAAACTCCCTTATACCGACTGGTGGTTCAAACAGAAGAGCGATCATTTCCTGGAAAAGGAGGAAGTTAAAAGTGCTTAAGATCTTAGACCAGCCCAGGTACGTCTGCGCCCTGGGGGCGATGCAGACCGTACAGGGCATATACAGAGGCATTCCAGTTCTTCATGCGGGGCCGGGATGCGCCCAGAAATTAGCTCAGGGAATAGCCGGATCCAACGGGGATTCGGGCTATATTTCCCCCCAGATTTACCCGTGCACGAATATTTCTGAAAAAGAGACGATTTTCGGGGGCGAAGGCAGGTTGAGGGAGACGATCGAAAACGCCCTCAAGGTTGTAGACGGCGATCTGTATGTCGTCCTCTCGGGATGCACGACGGAGATAGTCGGCGACGATATAGCGCAGGTAGTCGGCGAATTCACGGATAGCGAAAAACCGGTAGTATACGTTGCTACAGCCGGATTCAAGGGGAACAACCTCGAGGGGCACCAGTGGGTGGTAAACGCGATTATAGAACAGTATCTTTCGCGCAGGCCAGACATGGCTAAAATAAATGGACTTGTCAATATATGGGGACCCGTCCCGTCTTACGACCCGTTCTGGGTAGGCAACATCCGGGAGCTGGAGGCGCTGGTTAGCGAACTCGGGCTTACACCCAATACGATTTTCGGGGAATACCGCGGCATCGATAACATCAACAGGGTTCCGCAAGCGGAATTCAACCTGCTCGTTTCTCCATGGCTCGGGCTCAAAACGGTGGAACTTCTCGAAAATAAATTCGGAACCCCCTACCTCCATTATCCGACAATACCTGTCGGCGCTTATGAGAGCGGCCAGTTCCTGAGGACGGTCGGCGAACGCGCCGGGGTTGATAAAAAGAGGATCGAATCAGTTATAGAAAAACATGAAAAAGAGTATTATTACCACATCGAGAGAAGCTCGGATATTTTCCTTGAAAACCGCACAATGTCGAGGCGTTTCTCGACTGTTTCCAACGCGGCAGACGCCCTTTCCGTTTCTAAATTCCTCGTCAACGATTTCGGGCTTACGCCCGAGAAACAGTACATCACGGACGCCACCCCTGACGAATACAGGGAAAAGGTCAGGGAGTACTTCAGGGGCTACCAGTACGGCATCGAAGCTGAAGTCATGTTTTCGACTGACGGCTACGCGATCCATGAGGACATCAGGAAAACCGATTACTTCGGCCCGCCGCTGATAATCGGAAGCATTTTCGAAAAGAAGCTCGCGGAGAAGCTCGGCGGAAACTTCCTGGCGGTATCGGTACCCATTAAGGAGCGTCTGATCCTGGACAGTTCATACGTGGGATACCGCGGCGGGCTCCATCTTCTCGAGGATATTTACGGGTATGTGCTGAAGAATTTCAATTAGAACTGCCCCTGGCAGGGTATATAGGCATATACCGGCATTTAAGAGGAGCGGTATTTTTTCCTGATGCGAAGGAGTTTTTCCAGATAAGGCAGCATACCGTTTATCGGCCCGTCCAGCTCAAGCAGCTCCGAGCGGGCCGGATCGAATAGGGGAAAGGCATGCCTGCCGAATTTTTGAGCGACGATGATCACGCAGTCGGACAGCATCTCCGCGATGCTTTTGAGATTAAAATCCTGATCTTCTATTGAAACAGTTTTCAATTCGCGCGTTTCTTCAAACGAAGACCCTTCCCCTGTGAGAGTATAAATCACGAATCTGTCAGCCCTGCCGAAATGCCTGTCGACATTGGCTCCGTCGCTTGAAGCGAAAGCCGCTTTAATTGCCACCCAGGGCCTGCCCGAGATCTTCCAGCAGGTCATCTATGTCTTCTATGCCCATTGAAAGACGGATCAGATTATCCGAAATACCCATTTTTTCCCTTACATCCTCCGGTATGCTTCCATGTGTCATAAGATAGGGATAGCATGCAAGGGATTCCACTGCTCCCAGGCTTTCGGCGAATGTGAATATCCTGAGGCGGCTGAAAAACCTGTCAACGGCTTCCCTGCCGCCTTTGATGAGGAATGATACGACGCCCGGCAGGCCCCGCATCTGTTTTTTAGCAACGGCGTAGCCCGGATGCTCAGGAAAACCAGGGAAAAATACCTTTTCAACATCGGAACGTCCCTTCAGGAATTCGGAAACCCTGAAAGCGTTAAACTGGTGCCTTTCCATGCGCACGGCAAGAGTTTTGAGCCCCCTCTGCGTAAGGTAGCAGTCGAAGGGAGAGGGCACGCCGCCGACGGCATACTGCTGAAAGCGCAGGGTTTCGTCAAGTTCGGGGTCGTTTGTGATAACGGCGCCGCCTATGATATCGCTGTGCCCGCCTATGTATTTTGTCGTGCTGTGGACCACAATTTCGGCCCCCAGGTCGAGCGGGTTCTGGAAATAAGGGCTTGCGAAAGTATTGTCCACCGCCAGGATAACATTTTTCGGCTTAAGCTCGGCTGCTTCCGCGATATCTATTATATTGAGAAGAGGATTCGTGGGCGACTCGAGCCATATGAGTCTGGTGTCTTTCGAAACGGCAAGAGCAATCTCCTTCGAGGAATGCGTGTCCAGGAATTTCACTTTAATGCTGTACTTCTGATAAATTTGCGTAAAAAGGCGGTAGCTTCCGCCGTATATGTCGCCGGTGCTGATGATCTCGTCGCCTGGTTTGAGAATTCCGATTACGGCAGAGCATGCGGCCAGCCCCGAAGCGAAGGCCCTGCCGTATTTGCCGTTTTCAGCCGCTGCCAGGGTTTTTTCAAGGGAGTTCCTGCTCGGGTTCCCTCCCCTTGCGTATTCATATCCCGACCTCATTTTACCGATGCCGTCCTGTTTGAATGTCGAGCTCACAGATATGGGTATATTTACAGCTCCTGTCAGTTCATCAGGTTCCTGTCCCGCATGTATCAATCTTGTGGCTAAACGCATTTTTTTCTCCTCGAGTAAAAGTCAATCAGATCAATTCGCGTCAGTATTGCAGCCGGTATTCCGTTAAGAGTGACAATGATGCCGTTGTTCCCGGAGAGGAGAATCCGGTAAGCTTCCGACACATCGGTCTCCCCGTCCATAGTAGGCAGGGGTTTGCCCATTACGGCATTCACCATCTGGTTGTTGAAATCTATTCCGTCATAAACAAGCTTCAATAGAGTCGACTCCTGGAGGGTGCCGACAGATTCATTATTATCGATAACAGGAATCTGTGAAATATTAAACCTGTGCATTTCGTCGAAAGCCTGCACCAGGGTATCCGACGGGGAAACTTTGATAATATCCTGGATGCCTGTCTTGCACCCGAGAGCTTCCCTTATAGTTGTCCTTCCCCCACTTCCGCCTCCGGCTCCAGCGCTCTCCCAGAACCCGTTTTCCTGCATCCATCGGTCGGAATACATCTTGGTTATGTAATTCCTCCCTGTATCGGGAAGCAGCACGACTATGTTTTTATGGCTTTCAAGCCTTTCAGCGTATTTCAAGGCTGCGGCAAGCGCCGTTCCCGAAGAGCCTCCAGCGAGAATCCCCTCCTCCCTTGCAAGCCTCCGGGCCGTATTAAAAGATTCCTTGTCGCTTACCCTCACCATCTCGTCGATAACCTGGCGGTTGAAAGTTTTGGGGATAAAATCCTCCCCGATGCCTTCGACCTTGAAGGGCTTGGGGGAATCCCCTGAAAGGATCGACCCTTCAGGGTCTGCGCCGATAACGACTATAGAAGGGTTTTTCTCCTTCAGGAATTTCCCGGTTCCCGATATGGTCCCCGCTGTTCCCATGCCCGCGACGAAAACGTCAACCTCGCCGCCCGAATCCTTCCATATCTCCGGACCAGTGGAATAGTAGTGGGCAAGGGGGTTATTCTGATTTGCGAACTGGTTGGGGCGGAAAGCTCCGGGAATCTCTCTTGAAAGCCTGTCCGCAACTCCGTTGTAACTGTCGGGCGAATCGGGAGGCACAGATGTGGCCGTGACCACAACTTCAGCTCCGTAAGCCCTGAGAAGGCTGATCTTGTCTTCGCTCATCTTGTCCGGCATTACAAAAATGCAGCGGTATCCCTTTATCGCTGCCACGAGGGCCAGCCCCACTCCGGTATTCCCTGCAGTAGCCTCTATTATAGTCCCTCCCGGCCTGAGAAGCCCCTCTTTTTCAGCTTCCTCTATCATCCTTACGGCTACGCGGTCTTTGACGCTCCCGCCGGGATTCATGTATTCCACCTTCGCCAGTATTGTTGCCTTGAGCCCGCTGGATATGCGGTTAAGCCTGACAAGCGGCGTGCCGCCGATAGTTTCAAGTATGTTATTCCTTATTTTAGACATATCAATCCCCTATAGATAATAATAAAGATTTTCATCATTCCGGGCGAAATGGAGAGTTTCCAGGATTTTCGACCTCAGGGTGAATAATTCAGGATCGTTGCGCCTCCTGGGCCGCCCTATCTCGACGCTGAGTATTTGCTGAATCTTTCCCGGCCTCGGTGTCATAATAACTATCCTGTCGCTCATGTATATCGCTTCGTCGATATCATGCGTTACAAGAACCATAGTCGTTTTACGTTCCTGCCAGATGCGGAGTATCTCATCCTGCATGTTCATCCGGGTAAAGGCATCGAGGGCGCCGAGAGGTTCGTCCATCAGGAGGACCTTCGGATGGTTGACCAGGGCTCTGGCTAAGGCTACTCTCTGGGCCATGCCTCCGGACAGCTGGTGGGGAAAAGATTTTTCAAAACCTTTTAATCCTACAAGCCGGATATAATCCGGAATTTCGCTCTTTTTCTCGGCGTAAACTTTCCTGGCATGAAGGCCTATTTCAACATTTTTCTGCACGGATAGCCATGGGAAAAGATTCGGGTCCTGGAATACAAGGCCGCGCTCGCAGCAGGGGCAATCGATATTTTCATCGTCAAGGAATGCTTCCCCCGAATCCGGCCTGTCCAGGCCAGCTATTATCCTGAGCAGTGTTGATTTTCCGCAGCCCGAAGGCCCGATAAGGGAAACGAATTCCCCGCTCCCGATCTCGAGGTTCACATTATCAAGGGCATGAATAGCTTCGCCCTCATGGTTTATAAAAGTCCTGTTTATATTTCTTACAGTCAGCCTTCCTGAATTTTCGTTTACCATTTGATGAGACCCCTCTGCCATATTAATATTTTATCCTTGATCTTGAAGAGCAAAGAAAGAAGGAACGAAAACACAAGGGCGATCACTATTAGTGCGGCATACACCTTGCTTTCTTCTCCCCATCCCTGGGCCCAATTGATAAACCACCCGAGCCCCGCCTTTACTCCGAGCATCTCGGCCACGATCAAAGTCACAAAAGACATTCCCATGCCCATGAAGAGCCCTATGAAAATCATGGGGTATGCTGCCGGAACTGCGACCTTGAATATAAGGAACTTCTCACCGGCTCCAAGTGTCTTCGCTACCTCAAAATATGAATTTTTCACATCCGATATTCCCGAACTCGTCATTACAGTCACAGGGAACCAGACGCCCAGGGCGATCAGGAAAGCCCCTGCCATGAAGCTTGTCGGAAAGGCATTCATGGCTATAGGTATCCAGGCGGTTGCCGGGATCGGCCCGATAATCTTTATAAGGGGATTCAGCCAGTAATGGGCTTTCTTGTTCCAGCCCATAGCGATCCCGCTTACGAGCCCGAGTATCGCCCCTATAAAATAGCCTGTGAACAGGAGTTTAAGCGAATAGAAAAGGCAGACCAGGAGCCTGGGCCCCTCGCCGTAAAATACTCCGAGAACCTTGTCGGGACCCGGATAATACGGGAGCGGCAGGATATTGGTCTTGAGTGTGAATGTATCCCAGAGTCCCAGCAATAACGCCGCAGCGATCGCAAGAGGCGCGTAAAAATTCAATTTTATTCTGAACTTTTCCTTCAATACCGATATCATCATAATGACGATGTAAACTGAGAATAAAACAGCGAGAAGCAATTTATATGCACCGAGTATGTCGGTTGTCTGGATATTGGGCAGTGCAAGGTGCAGGTAAAAATCGGCGGCCAGTATGACAGGAGGGATAAATACCCGGTAGTCGAGTTTAATTTTTAGAGCTTCCATTAAAATCCTCACGAAAAATATTATAAAAACATCGGGATGACGGCCCCGGAGGGGCCGCATCCCGTATTTTACTTCGAACCTATTTCCTCGTCTGTGACGATAAACGCGAACAGCCTGTCGAAAAGTTTCTGTTCATCGGTTGTCGCTTCGAGGATGCCGTCCTTTTTCTGCTCCTTTATGAAGAACCTGGCGGTTTCGGCAGCGCGGTTTATACTGGGCCTCCAGTAGTAGCTCTTGATGAGCTTGGCTGTATGCTCCACAGTATCCGGAACGAACTTATTAGTGACCTCGATCTGGGCTGTTTCTTCGGGATTCTCTCCCACCCATTTAGCGGCTTTCAGAATCGCACGGGTAAAGGCAGCGGCTGCGGCAGGATCCTTCTTCAAAGTTTCAGAACTGACGACAGCATAGCAGCAGTAACCGCTCTTGAACGGCTCGTCACGGGCGATATCGAAGAGGTCAATATATCCTTCTTTGACAACAGCCTCTGAAGCAAAGGGATCCCAGACGGCAAAAACGTCGATTTCCTTCTTCTTAACGGCGTCTTCAAGCTGGGGAGGCGGGTAAGCCGCCCATGTAACATCGTTCTTGGGATCGAGACCTGCGTTGCGCAAAGCGATCGAAAGGTCTATCTGGGGCCCCTGCCCTATCGCATCGACACCGATCCTCTTGCCTTTCAGGTCGGCGAGGGTTTTAATCCCGGAATCCCTGGGGACAACCAGGCTGATACAGCCGGCATGAATTCCCCCTGTCAGTTTTATGGCAAAACCCTGCTCGATCATTTTGAACCATCCGAAATTGCCGACTGTGCCGTCAATTTTTCCGGATGAAAGGCCGGTCTTCAGCGCATCGAAGCCGTACTGCTGAAAATCGACATCAAGGCCTTCGGCCTTGAAGAAACCCTTCACATAAGCTACAAACGAAGGGGCTTCACATGTTCCGCCGGAATAACCGACATTGAACTTCTTGAGCTTGACGCTGTCGGCGTTGCCTGCAGTTATTGCAACTGCGGCAACGATAAGCGCAGCTACCAGGAATTTTTTCATGTCATATCCTCCTTTTATGAATTTGACATCCGTTTTATTTAACTTATTTACCGGCAACCCTGTCGAAGGCCTGGCCGAGATCCCATATCAGGTCGTCAGGATCTTCTATACCGACAGACAAGCGCAGCTGGTTGGGATTTATGCCCGCCTTGCGCTGCTCCTCCTCGCTCAACTGCCCATGAGTTACTACGGCCGGGTAAACTATCAGGGATTTGGCATCGCCGACATTAGCAAGGAATGAGAAAATTTTGAGGCTTTCTATAAACTTCTTCGCCGCCTGCCTCCCGCCCTTGATATCGAAAGTGAATATTGCGCCCGCGCCTTTCGGGAGGTATTTTTTAGCAAGATTATAGTATTTGTTTCCCTTCAGGCCGGGATAATTTACAAATTCTACAAGGGATTGTTTCTGCAGGTATTCGGCGATCTTCTGAGCGTTTGAAACATGCCTTTCGATGCGCAGCGACAGGGTTTCAAGGCCCTGCAGGAAAAGAAAGGCATTGAAGGGGCTTATGCAGGCCCCGACATCCCTGAGGAGTTGTAGCCGTGTTTTCACGACATAGGCGATATTGCCGCCCCCGCCGTAATTCTTGAATTTTTCCCAGTGGCTGAATCCGTAAGAGCGGTCGACTTCCGTAAATCCGGGGAATTTACCGCTCGCGGACCAGTCAAAATTCCCTCCGTCGACGATAAGGCCTCCTATCGATGTGCCATGCCCGCCGATAAATTTGGTAGCCGAATGCACGATCACATTCGCACCGTATTCGAAAGGCCTTACAAGATAAGGTGTCGCAAAGGTGTTGTCGATTATTAGAGGTATGCCGTATGAATGAGCGATAGAGGCCACCTTTTCTATATCGATTATATTGGTTCCGGGATTGCCTATCGTTTCTATAAACACGGCCTTAGTTTTTTCGTTAATTGCCTTGCTGAAATTCTCAGGGCCGTCCGGATCTACAAACACGGTTTTGATCCCGTATTTGGGAAGTGTGTTCGCAAACAGGTTGAAAGTACCCCCGTAAAGGGTGTTCGCCGCTACAATCTCATCCCCGGCGCCGGCGATATTCAGTATGGAATATGCTGTAGCCGCTGAACCGGAAGCCAGCGCCAGGGCGCCGGTGCCCCCCTCGAGGGCGGCAATCCTCTGCTCCAATGCGTCGAAAGTGGGGTTTACAATTCGGGAATAGGTATTGCCGAACCTGGCGATCGTACTGAGCGCCACCGCATCGTCGAAATCCTTGTAGACAAACGAGGTTGTCTGGTAAATAGGCACGGCCCTCGCGCCCGTAGCGGGATCGGGTTTCTGCCCCGCATGCACCTGAAGGGTATCGAACTTAAATTTTCTTTCGCTCATTTTAATTCTCCTTTCCAATAATATATAATTCCCATCGGTTTTATCGGAAATAATATAACACATGGTATTTTGTTTGTCAAGAGATTGAAGGAAAATTTTGTTTACCAATAGGTTTGCTTTGTATTGATTGGCTTAAACCCGAAAATAAAACCCGCCGGGGCCGCTTAAAAAGCAGCCTGGCGGGAATTTGAAAGATACAGTATGGCTGAAGGTTTATTAGAACGCCGGGACTACGGCAACTCCGTACTTCTTTTTTATGAAATCCCTGACTTCCTGCGTTTGCAGGGCCTTGACAAGCTTCAAAAGCTCGGGCCGGTTTACATCCTCCTTCCTGACAACTATAACATTGGCATAAGGAGAATTTGCGTCCTCGCGGAAAAGAGCCGAATTGGGATCGAGTTTTGCCTCGAGCACGATATTGGTGTTGATGACAGCCCCGTCAAGATCGGGCAGCGAGCGGGGAAGCTGTGCCGCATCGACTTCAACGAACCGTAGGTTCTTCGGATTCTCCGCTATATCCTTCGGTGTGGCGCTGTAAGTCGTAATGCCGGCCTTCAGTTTGATCAGGCCCTGGGCCTGGAGCAAGACCAGCGCCCTGTACTCGTTTGCCGGATTATTGGGGATGCCAATCTTCGCGCCGTCCGGAAGGTCTTTAATCGATTTGTATTTTAACGAATAGAACCCTATCGGTTCGACATGGACCTTTCCGATCACTGCGAAACTCCAGCCCTTTTCCTTTGTTACAGAGTCTAAATACGGAACATGCTGGAAATAATTAGCATCGATCTGCTTTTCCGCGAGAGCGGGGTTAAGCTGGCCTTCATCGTCCAGTGTAATTATCCGGAGATCGATTCCTTCAGCCTTCAGAGCGGGCTTTACAAAATCCAGGATTTCCGAGTGGGGGATCAAAGCGGATCCGACTTTTATGACGGTCAGCTTATTGTCTCCTGCGAAAGCCTGAGTTCCGATCAGGCCCAGGAAAAGGATCCCCCCGAAGATGGATGCAAGTCTGTTACTCATGGTAAACCTCCTTAATGGTTCATGATCATTCATAAATATGCCTTCTCTTGCTTATAAAGCGCGCTATCGTTTCCCCTGTAAACTGGATCATCTGGACAAGTATCACCAGCATAGCGACAGTGGCGAACATAACGTCGTCCCTGAATCTCTGGTACCCGTAGCGGATCGCAAGGCTTCCAAGGCCGCCGGCCCCGATAGCTCCTGCAATGGCGGTCAGTTCCAGTATCGTTATAACGGCGATCGTCGCCCCCCTTATCAGGGACGGCAGTGCTTCAGGTATCAGGACCTTTACTATTGAATCGAAAACAGTCGCCCCCATTGCCAACGAGGCCTCGACTTTGCCCCTGTCGACTTCCTTGAGCGCACTTTCTATTATCCTGGCTATGAACGGGGCCGAACAGATCGAAAGCGGAACCAGGGCCGCAGTCATCCCCAGGGTCGTCCCGACAAGGAAGCGCGCTAGGGGAAGAAGCACGACTATCAGTATGATCGACGGGAAGGAACGGACCGCATTCACGATGAAGCCGATCGCCCTGTTTTCCCTGTACCTCTCCATTATATGGCCCTTCCCGGTGACAGTCAGAATAACCCCGAGCGGCAGCCCCAGCAAAAGCCCGAAAAATGCCGTAAAAAAAAGCATGAAAAAAGTCTCGCCGCTTGCAGTCAGCAGGAGATCCGATAAATCGGAATTCACAGTCCGCCTCCGTCGTAAAATAGCGACCCGTCCTGCAGGCCGCGGATAATGCCGACAAACCGTTTTGAAGTCAGGCTCTGCGGGTTTTTGAAGATGCTGCCGACCTCGCCGAGTTCCACGATCCTTCCGCCTTCCATCACCGACATACGGCTGCAGAACGACCGTACAATGTCCATTTCGTGAGTGACGAGAACGATCGTCAGAAAGAGCTTTTTGTTCAGGCTTTTCAGAAGCTCCAGTATGGAATATGTCGTTTGAGGATCAAGAGCTGAAGTAGCCTCGTCGCTGAGCAGCACGACAGGATCGTTTGCTACCGCCCGCGCAATTCCCACCCTCTGCTTCTGGCCCCCGGAGAGCTGCCCCGGGTAAGCTCCGAGCTTGCTGGTCAAGCCGACAAGTTCGGCGAGGCGAAGCACGCGGCTTTTTATTTCCTTTTTGGGAACACCCGCTATCTCAAGCGGGTATGCTATATTCCCCGCGACTGTCCTGGAATCGAGGAGGTTGAAATTCTGGAATATCATTCCGATCCTGCGCCTGAATTGCTCCAGGCCTTTCCTGTCAAGGCCGGTGATATTTTTACCGCCGATCACTATCTCTCCGGAATCCGGTTCTTCGAGACGGTTAAAACACCTCAGAAGGGTCGATTTTCCGGCGCCGGAAAGCCCTACTATCCCGAAGATCTCGCCCTGCCGGATCTCCAGGCTGACATCCTTAAGCGCCTGGATCTCTCCGGCGGGAGTCCTGTAAGTTTTAGATAAATTCCTGATTGATATCATTTTTTAATACACCTAATACATACTAAATACATATGTTTAATATGTATTACTTTACACCATCATAATGAAAATGTCAATAGAAAAATAAAATATTTTACTGATAGGAATAATATGGAATCTCAAAAGATTAACAGGTAAAGATTTAGTGATTTTATAATCAGATTATGAAGGGCCGGTTTTATTCAATATCCTGCAAAAAGGAACATTCTGAGGACATCGAAGAAATCGCCGGTCCGGTAGATCAGAGTAAAATCGTCCTTCTTTTCCATACCCGGATAGAAAGAACATTTATATGCCCTGGGATGATCCCTGTACTCAAGTTCAACCTCAAAGGCTTCGGGCAACTTGATCCGGAAGAGTTCCGGTCTTTTTGAAAGGGTCGTCAAAACGCCTTCCCCGATCTTCCTGACCGCGAGCGCCGGATGGATGCTTGTCACGGAACCGCTTATCCCTTCTTTAACCGGGAGCGTCATTATTTCGGGATTCAGCATTTTCGCTTCTTCACAGACTTTTTTGTCTCCGCTCAGGAAAACCACGGGAACGTTGAATAACGCGCCGGAATAAGCGAGGACAAGAAATTCGCTTGCCGGAAGGCCGTTGATCTGTGCCTCAAATGCTCCAGTCGAAGTCCTGGCCGGCCCTTTTCGCCCTGGGTTTACTGTCCTTGAAAAGCAATTCGGGATTCCTGATGCTGACCTTCGTATCTCCCGGTATTGACCTGGTGATGAAGGTGTTGCTCCCTATGACGGCCGCCCTTCCGATGACGGTTTCTCCGCCGAAAATCGACGCGCCCGAATATATCGTTACCTCGTCTTCTATCGTAGGATGCCGTTTCGAGCCTCTCAAATTCTGCCCGCCTCTGGTGGACAGCGCTCCCAGTGTTACACCCTGGTAAATTTTTACATTATTGCCTATCTCCGTCGTTTCTCCGATTACAACTCCGGTTCCATGATCTATGAAAAAATATTCCCCTATTTTCGCACCGGGGTGGATATCGATACCGGTGATGTTGTGAGCGTATTCGCTCATTATCCTGGGTATGAGCGGCACCGATAAAAGGTAAAGCTCATGGGCGAGGCGGTAAACGCTGATGGCGAAAATCCCCGGGTATGAGAATATTATTTCATCCGTGCTGCTCGCGGCCGGATCTCCTTCGAAGGCGGCCTGCACATCCGTGGCGAGAAAATTCCTTATCCCGGGTATTTTACCGAATAAAGCCAGGCAAATCCCGTCGGCCATGTCCTCGGGAGTATCTGCACCCGGACCGGACTTGCCTGCCGGCCTGTGCCTGAAAGCAAAAATAATCTGCTCCCTCAATTTCTCGCGGATATGTATAAGCAGGTCGCCTGTATGGAAACTTATGATCTCGTGATCGAAATTCTGCTTGCCGAAATAACCCGGGAATAGCAGCTTTCTCAGTAATTTTGTAATAGCTATAATTTCATCCCTGTCGGGAAGCGGACCGAGATCCTGCGGTATGATCGATTTAAGATTCTTGTAACTGGCCGTTATATCGGACACCAGGTGCTTTATCTTGTTTTGAAAATCATCCATTTTATATCCTCAGAATGCTATGGCGCCTTTTGCAAGATCTGCCAGCACCGAAACCATTTTGTCGATTTCGGAGCACGTATTATAAAACGCCAGCGAAGGCCTGACAGTGCTCTCCAGCCCGAATTTTCTCAAGATAGGCTGTGCGCAATGGTGACCGGCCCGTACGGCAATTCCTTCCGAACTGAGTGCTTTCCCGACAGACTCAGTTGAATGCCCTTTCAGCACGAAAGAAAGGACGCTGGTTTTTTCAGCGGCTGTTCCTATGAGGGTCAGGCCCGGGACCTGTTTCATCTGTTCCATTGAATACTCAAGCAGTTCATGCTCGTACCGGCGGATAGTCTCGAGCCCGATGTTTGAAACATAATCGAGCGCGGCGCCCAGTCCGACGGCGTCTGCTATGCTGCCTGTACCTGCTTCAAAGCGGTGAGGCGGATCCTGGTAAACGGTCTTTTCAAAAGTCACGTCGGAAATCATATTCCCGCCGCCCTGGTACGGCTTCATTTTTTGCAGTATTTCCTGTTTCGCATACAGTACCCCTATGCCGGTAGGACCGAAGATTTTATGCCCCGAAAACGCGTAAAAATCGCAGTCCAGCTCCTGTACGTCGACCGGAAGGTGCGAAACGGCCTGCGCCCCGTCTATAAGCACCTTGGCACCGTAACGGTGCGCCATGGCCGTCATCTCGGCCGCCGGCGTGATCGTACCGAGAGCGTTGGAAACATGGGTAAACGCGACTATCTTCGTTTTAGAGCCGAGGAGCCTTTCGTATTTGTCCAGCATAATCTGCCCGCTGCCGTCTACGGGTATAACGCGGAGCTTCGCGCCCGTTTCTTCGCATATAATCTGCCATGGAACAATATTGGCATGGTGTTCAAGCTCCGAGATCAATACTTCGTCATCCTTTTCGAAATGAAATTTACCGCAGGCGTATGCGACAAGGTTTATGGCCTCTGTCGTGCCGCGCACGAATACAATTTCATCCGGCGTTGAAGCGTTCAGGAATCCGCCGGCCTTTTTCCTTGCGCCTTCATATGCATCCGTAGAGCGGGCTGCGAGTGTGTGAGCTCCCCGGTGCACATTCGAATTCTCATGAGAATAAAAGTATGACAGCCTGTCGATGACGCAACGGGGTTTCTGGGTTGTCGCGGCGTTATCAAGCCAGATAAGATCCCTGCCTTCAACTTTTTCGGTCATGATTGGAAAGTCTTTCCTGATTTTATAAACATCGAAAGATGCGCTGCTGAAACCTGTTTCAGGGACTAATACAGGGGAATAACCGCTTGCACGGTTATTTTCTTCAAAACCGTCGTATATATCACCTATTGCCCGTATATAGTCTTCTTCCGAAAACGGGGCCTGCCCGGAAATATTTTCAGCGTTTGAAAATTCCGGAAAGAATTCCCCTGCCATGGCTTCAAGGATTTTTGTATCTAAAAGCTGTCCCTGCTCGAATTCCCGATTATTTGTATTCATAGTAATTTCCAATATCCACATCTTCAAGGACCCCGATTGCGTCTGTAGTTAAAATTGCAGCGGAGCAGTAAATGGAGAGGAGATAGGAACCTACGCCCTTGTTATCTATGCCCATAAAACGGACGGAAAGCCCCCTGGATTGCTCGCCCGGAAGCCCGGCCTGGTGAAGCCCGATCACGCCCTGCTTTTTCTCTCCGGTGCGGATAAGAAGGATATTAGTTTTTCCGGCCTTTGCCTTGGGTTTTTTCAAACCGTCGACGAACAGCTTGTCCGTCGGCACAATGGGAATTCCCCTCCATGTCAGGAAGCTCGAACCGAAAAGGCTTACAGTAGCAGGCGGAACTCCGCACCTGGTGCATTCGCGCCCGAATGCCGCTATAGCGGTGGGGTGGGCAAGGAAGAAGGAAGGCTCCTTCCAGACCTTCGCGATCAGGTCGTCCATGTCGTCGGGTGTGGGAAAACCCGAACGGCACTGGAGTTTCTGGGAGTCGTGAACATTTTTAAGCAGGCCGTAGTCGTCGTTATTGACGAGCTGGCTTTCCTGCCTTTCCTTGATGCTTTCTATCGTCAGGCGAAGCTGTTCTTTTATCTGGTCGTAGGGGCTGCTGTAGATATCGGAAACCTTGGTGTTGACCCTCAGTATCGTCGAAATCGAATACAATATGTATTCGCGGGGCTTGGCTTCGTAATCGACAAAACCTTCCGGGATATCCTTGCTTACCTCCCCGGAGCAAAGTACGTCCAGGGGAGTATCGCCCTCTTTGACTTTGTTGAGCCTGAATATGCCGGTTTCAAGGGGCTTCCATTCAAGCATTTTTGTCAGCCACCTCGGGGTGATCGAATCGAACTGGGCTACGGTTTTTGTCACATTGGCGAGCTGGTATGCCGCCTGCGCCGATAAGCTATTGATCTTATTATTCTGCTCCGCCATAAATCACTCCTCCACTTTATTTTATTAATATAGCGCCATCGAATTATCCACGTCATTGGCCCATCCGTTGATCCCGTATTTGAGATTGATAAGACGGCCCGTATATCCCGAATCCTTGAGCGCCCTTATCGCAATAGCGCTCCTGTTGCCGACCTTGCATACAAAAACCGTATCGACCGAAGGATCGAGTTCGGACTGCCTCCTTACGACCTGCCCGAATGGTATGGCCTTGGTATTGGGAAGCTTTCCTATTGAAAGCTCATGAGGCTCCCTGATATCTATGATCTGGATCTTATCGTTTTTGTCGAACCTCGCTTTGAGCTCGAGGGCCGTGATCTCTTCGATCGGCATTTCGCAGGTTTCTGACCTCTTCAGTCCGCAGAAATCCTCGTAATCGATAAGTGAAGTGACCGTGGGGTTTTTCCCGCATACCGGGCAATCGGGATCCTTGGCGAGCTTCAGCTCCTTGAAACGCATTTTCCATGAATCGAAAATGAGGAGCCTGTTGATAAGCGGATCGCCTCCTCCTATCAAAAGCTTTATGGTTTCATTCGCCTGGATGCAGCCTATTATTCCCGGAAGCACTCCGAGGATGCCTCCTTCGGCGCATGAAGGGACAAGCCCGGGAGGAGGCGGTTCATGGTAGAGGCAGCGGTAGCATGCCCCCTTTTCAGCATAAAAAACGCTTGCCTGCCCTTCGAACCTGAAAACAGATCCGTAAACATTGGGCTTTTTTAAAAAAACACAGGCGTCGTTGACAAGGTACCGGGTCGGAAAGTTATCCGTACCGTCAGCCACGACGTCAAAATCCTTTATTATATCGAGCGCATTTTCACTCGAAAGCCTTGTTTCGAAAGACACCACGTTTACATTCGGATTGATGCCCTTTATCCTGTCCCTGGCGGAGGCGATTTTAGGCCTGCCTATGTCGCGGGTCCCATGGATGATCTGCCTCTGGAGGTTGGTCTCATCGACTAAATCGAAATCAACGATGCCAATCGTGCCGACTCCGGCTGCGGCCAGGTACATCGCGAGAGGCGCGCCGAGCCCGCCTGTGCCTATCAGGAGAACTTTGCTTTTTTTCAATTTTTTCTGGCCTTCGACCCCGACCTCGGGAAGAATGAGGTGGCGGCTGTACCGTGTGACCTCATCCTTTGTCAGATCGGGCAGCGCGGACTCGTCCGCGTCTGTCTCCGGGGCTCCTCCGGCTATCGAAGGAACAAGCATTATAGTGTCGCCCTTTCCGAGTTGTGTTTCAAGGCCGTTTTTCTGGCGGATATCCTCTTCATTGACATAAACATTGACAAAGCTTCTCAGCTTGTTCTGCTCGTTATACAGGTGCCTCTTTAGATCCGCGTAATTACCTGTAAGCTTATCCAATGCCTCCCCCACGGTCTTTGCTTCGACTTCCACTTCTCCCAGCCCGTCCGTAAACTGGCGCAGTGCTGTCGGAATGAGTATCAGGTTAGCCACTTATTGTCCTCCTTTATCCAGTATCTCAGGATTGAATTTTGACCGGTCCGTTTCAAGCTCCCAGGATGTTATATCCCCGGCTTTTCCGTCCTTTACGGACACAATTATATATGAATACAGGGGCCAGGCATGCTCCATGTCGTACTGCGAAGGAGCCGCCGGATGGTCCGGATGCGAATGGTAAAAACCTAGTATATCAGTTTTATTTTTCCTCGCCGCAGATTCCGCCCTCATCATTTCTTCCGGGGTTATAAGGAACCTGTTGTGCCGGTTATCCTTGTCCCTCGCGTTCGAAATGGACAGAACCCGCTCCACTGTTTTGCTTTTATTCTTTTCGAATTTTCCGAAAAGAATTCCGCAGCATTCGTAAGGATAATCGCCCTCCCCGTTTTTTACAATCTCATCTATATGTTCCGGTTTTAATCTGATCATAGCCTGCTACCTGGACCATATTTCTTCATGCAGGTAGCGGAAGCCGTTGTCGCAGAGTATAGTTACGACTACGGCATCCGGGGGAAGTTCTGCGGCAAGCCTCAGGGCGGCGAAAACATTGCCCCCTGAGCTGATCCCCACGAACATCCCCTCTTCCCTGGCGAGCCTGAGGGTCATTTCCTGCGCGTCTTCCGTCGAAATTTCCACCTGCTTATCGATAAGCGATTTATCGTATATTCCCGGAACGATCGTCGAGGCCATGTGCTTCATTCCCTCGAGGCCATGAAGAGGGGAATCGGGCTGCATCGCCACCGCCTGGATAGCCGGATTTAGCGCTTTAAGCCTTCTCGAAGTGCCGGTGAAAGTTCCCGATGTGCCCATCCCTGCCAGGAAATGAGTGATCTTATGGTCCGTCTGGTCCCAGATCTCCGGCCCCGTGGTATTGTAATGGGACTTCCAGTTTTCATCGTTGTTATACTGGTCGGGGAAAAAGTATTTATCGGGATTTTCCTTTGCTATTCTCGAAGCTTCAACCATTGCGCCGTCGGAACTCAGGAGAGGATCCGTCTCTATGATATCAGCGTTAAGGGCCCGGAGTATCTGCTTGCGGATCACGCTTGTATTTTTCGGGATGCACAGGGTCACCTTAAACCCCAGGGCCGCCCCAATGAGGGCGTAAGATATTCCTGTATTGCCGCTCGTCGCGTCAAGGATCGATTTGTCTTTTGTAAGCCTGCCCGATTTTATCCCCTCAAGGATCATCCCCCTCGCTGCCCGGTCCTTTACAGAACCGCTCGGGTTCAGATATTCGGCTTTAACATATACTCCCGCGCAATTCTTGCCCTCTCCGATCCTCCTTAATTTGAAAAGCGGAGTATTCCCGATAGTTTCGACAACGCCGGTCCTCTGATCCATTTTCGCAAACTCTCCTCATTCTAAATAGGTATAATATGAAATGCGCCGGGCAAGCCGGCGCGAATCTTTACCTGAAAGCAGATGTATTAGTCGGGCCAGGCCCAGGACCCGGGCCGTAATCTGCCGGCAATGCTAACGAATTAGTCAGACCGGGTCCGGGACCAGGCCCGTATGCCAAAATATCCTTAGACCCTCCGGATGTCAACCCCAATACCGTGATGCCGGATAAGAGCGATGACAACACTCCTCCTATCAAAACCTGTTTAATTAATCCTGTCTTCATAATTAAACCTCCTGTAAAAACCTCTGCATATAATGTAATACATTTCAGGAGGTTTGGCAATGGCCGGTCAGGCCTGATCGATGGGGATAATTTTCATATTGCCTTTGAAATGAGCCTTTATGATCCGCAAGTCGGCCTCAAAGGCGAATTCGATATCATCGAGATCATTTCCTGTTATCCATATCAAATCAGTCATGTCGTCCCCTGCCCTCGATTCTTCGGAGAGTGATTTTCCAGTCAGAACGATTACAAGGGTATGGTGATCATCATCCAGAAAATTGGAAACCACATTTACAATCCCTTCAAGTTCCACTACCAGCCCTGTTTCTTCCATGATCTCCCGGCGGGCGCATTCAATAAAACTCTCGTTGTTTTCTATGTAACCCCCGGGCAGACACCATTTGCCCGGAAAATCGACGTCAGCGTTCCTTTTGCCGATCAAGATTTTTCCCTGCATATCTTTTATCAGCGTAACGACCCCGGGACAGGGATTGATATAGCGGACAAATCCGCATATCAAGCAGCGCTGGCGGCCCGTATCTCCGGATCCAGTTTTGATCATTTTAGAACCGCATTGGGGGCAGTACCTGAAGCCGGTTTTTTCACCGGCGCTTTCCCCGGAGCTTCTGAAAACATGATAATTGGTCATCCCCGCCTGTCTTGCTGCCCCAAAGGACCGAAGCGCAGCTAAGGTCCCCGCAAGAGGAGCAGTTATTATAACTGCCCTTATAATAAATTATTATATTAAATAATTCCATTCGGGCACGATCCTTTTCAGGAATTGCCTTGTCCTCTCCTCTTTAGCGTTCGCAAATATATCCCTCGGCGAACCCTGTTCAACTATATTGCCTCCGTCCATAAACACAACCCTGTTTGCGACATCCTGTGCAAAGCCCATTTCATGGGTCACTATTATCATAGTAATTCCCTCCCTGGCGACTTTTCTGATCGTAGAGAGAACTTCACCGACCAGTTCCGGATCCAGGGCCGATGTCGGTTCGTCAAACAGGATGACATCGGGATTGAGGGCAAGCGCCCTGGCAATGCCGACACGCTGCTGCTGGCCCCCGGAAATCTGGGATGGATACGCGTCTATTTTATCGTTCAAACCGACTTTATCGAGGTATTCAAGGCTTTTGTCCCTGGCCTTTTCCCGGGAAAGCTTTTTCGAAATTATCAGCCCCTCCATCACATTTTCAAGGACGGTCTTATTTTTGAAAAGATTGTAATGCTGGAAAACCATAGCCGTTTTCCTTCTGAGCTTGAGGATATCATGCTTTGACGCATGCCTGCTGTGGACTTCAAAACCTCCGACGGAAACCTCGCCTTCATTCGGGCGTTCCAGGTAATTTATGCACCGGAGGAGCGTGGTCTTCCCCGACCCGCTCGGTCCCATAACAACCAGGACATCCCCCTTGTTTACCTCGAGGCATATGCCTTTCAAAACATGATTTTTTCCAAAGTGCTTGTGTATATTTTGCAGTTTTACCATTTCACTGCCTCCATTTTATAACCTAATTCAAGTGAAGCTTGATTTTATTTTCAGCGAATATAAATATTTTTTCAAATACAATATTCAGCATCCAGTATATCAGGGCGGCTACGGCATAGGCTTCGAGGAAATTAAATCCGTTGCCGGCTTCCGCCGTGGCGCAGCCCATTATTTCCATCACCCCTACATAGTAGGCCAGGGATGTCCCTTTCAGGAGCCCTATGAAGGTGTTCCCCAGATTAGGGATCGCGACTACGAACGCCTGGGGGATAATGATCCTCCACAGGCCCTGTGCCCCGGTCATTCCTACAGAATATGCCGCTTCAAGCTGGCCTTTGTCGACAGACCCGAGAGCCGACCGGATCGTTTCGGACGAATAAGCCGCCATATAGAATGTAAACGTGACAACGGCGTAAAATAAAGAAGGGGTATGCCTCAGAGAAATCCCGGGATCAAGCCTGCTTAAGACCGCCGGCAGAGTATAATAAACCACGTAGAGCATCGCGATCATCGGGACGCCCCTTATAAAAGAAACATAAACGGCTGCAATTCCATTAAGCGGCACGATCTTATAAATCCTGCATATGGCAATGAAGAAACCCATTATCAGCCCGAGAAACAGGGAAGTACCGGCTATAAAAAGCGCAATGGGAGCGCCCGACAGGATTGCGGGGAAAGATTTTATTACAAACTGAAAGTCGAAACTCATTTTTTAAAAACCCCTTCTCATTAAACGGCTTTATTCCCGCTTCCTATATCCTTCTGGCCCTTGCCGTATGACTTTTCGAATATTGAGACACCTTTTTCAAGCAATATGCAGACTATCCAGTAAAGCAGCGAAACAGCCAGGAAACTCTGAAGCTGGTAAATCCCGTAACTGGCTGCGCTTAAATTCCTCGCCTGGCCCATGATATCCACTATCCCGATTGAAAAAACCATCGAAGTATCCTTGAGCAGGTCTATAATAAAATTTCCCAGGTTCGGGAGAGCAATTTTAAACGCCTGGGGAAAAAGTATCCTCCAGAACATCTGGAGGCTGTTCATGCCTACGCTGTATGCCGCCTCTATCTGGCCTTTATTAACGCCAAGATAGGCGGATCTCATTATTTCCGATAAAAAAGCGGAGCAATTTAAAGCCATTGCGGCCACAGGGAATAATATTATATTAAAACCGCTTATATCAATGCCGGCCAGTTTCATGACAGCCGGAAGCCCGTAGTATGAGAGGAATATCTGGACAAGAAGAGGCGTGCCCCGTAAAAATGAAATAAGTCCGCCAGACAATCCCGCTAAAAATTTAATATTCCTGACCCTTGCGACCGTAAATAAGCATGCGAAGAGGGTGCCTGCGGCGAAAGCCGAGAAAGTTATTAATAAAGTTACAGGCAATGCCCTTACAATATTTGTAAATATACTGCCGAAAGATAATAGTGCCGGTAAAAATCCCATATTCAACTATCCCTCCCAGGCTTTTTAAGCATTGCCTGCAAACCTGTCATTTTTTAATTTTCTGTTATTTAGTATCGTATTTCGGATGTTTGTCGGCATATTCCTTGAACACGTCGTATCCGAAATATTTCTTTGCAAGGTCCTGTAGCCAGCCGCTCGATATCAATTTGTCGATGGAAGCGTTGACCTTATCCCTGAATTCAGGCTGCTGCCTGTTGATAAGGAAATAATTCCCCACGGCATCCAGAACGCCTGTTTTTTTCAATGGAAGATTTAGGCCCTTCTGAGCAGCATCGATGATCACCTCGGGCCAGAAAACCGCATCGTAGCGCCCGTCGACGACACCCTTCAAATCGTCCGCCGGGTTTCCCGCAGTCGAATTTTCACTGTATATCTTGATCCCCGGGTTCTTGTCCAGGAAACCATGAAGGACAGTGTACATGCCGTCGAGAGAGGGTATGGGCTGAACGGTCTTTCCGTTCAGATCGGCGAGAGTTTTGATGGTGCTGTTCGTCCTTACGGCAAGAACAATGACATTATAATCGTAGGCCTTGGTAAGGAAAAAAGTCTTATCGCGGGCGGCCGTATAAAAATGGTTGCCTGCTCCTAACTGGTATTTTCCTGTCTGAAGCCCGACGGCTTCAGCCGATTCATCGATCAGCTGGAAATGGAAAGAATATTCGGGCAGCAATTCGTTGATCTTTTTCAGGACCTCATAATCGAAACCCCGGATCACACCGCTTGCATCGGCGAATTCGAACGGCGCGTTATCGTTGCAGAGAGCTATTTCGATAACCTTGCTGTTCTGTGCCGAGCCTGCCGCACTTAGAAACACCAGCAGCACCGCTGCCGCGAGAAAAGGAACGATTCTTCTTTTCATAGATATAACCTCCTATTTATGTCTTTTATTCTAATCCGCTTGATAATGGAAATTGCCCGAGGTATGCCTCTCCAGGTTTTTAACACATGCCCTGGCAGTCTCGGTTATGTTGCACCCGCATTCGGGTCCGCATAATTTCGCTCTGTCGGTGTTGCTGAAATTGTATTCTATCGCCTGCAGAACCTCATGGTAAGGTATTAACGGGTCGATCCCGCTCAGGGCCAGGTCTGCGTATAAGGGCGCGGTCACCGCGGCCCTCAGTGTCCTTGTCAGGCATGGAAATTCAAGCCCCCCGGGTATCGGATCGCATGGAATGCCGATATTCGCCTGCAGCGCCATCGATGCGGCATTCTCGACCTGAAAACCGTCTCCTCCGGCAAGCCAGGTCACGGCCCCCGATGCCATTGCACAGCAGACGCCGGATTCGCCGACGCAGCCAACCTCACCGCTTGCGTTGGTATGGGTGTATGCCAGGGCTCCCAGTGCGGCAGCCACGACCAGTGATTCTACAAGTTTTTCATGGCTGTATCCTCGCTCCTCCCTTACTGCATCGAGAGCGGAGAATAAATATCCGCCGCCCGTACCCATAGGTCCCGGAACGATGAGGGTGCCCGGAAGTTTTGCGTTAGTGGAGAAGGCATGGATAAGTATATGGTTTGTCAGCGTATCGCTGATCCTGTTTTTGCCTTTTATATAATTATTCCAGGATCTGCCGTATATTGGGAGCGTCTGAGTATCCAGTGCATTTTCGTAACCGGTGTCTTCTAAAATATGTATCTGTTTATACAGGATGCCTGCTATCTTCTCGAAGTATTTCCAGATTTTATCGTCGCTCCATCCCGAAAAATCCTTTTCATATTCAATGGCAGCCTGGACAAAGGATATATTTCTGTCCGCCGCAGTTTTTCTCCACTCTTCGACTGTTTTAAAAAGCTGGGGTTTCCTTTTTTTGATGGTAACGACAGGCAATAAAGCCGGCAGGACCGTAATGTTTTCAGTATAAAAATATTTCCTTATTGCTTCTTCTCCGATATCGGCCGATACTTCGATGAAATACCCCTTTAAACCGTCTGCACTTTCAAGTTTGAGGGTGCTTAAATGGTATTCTTCATAAGCTTTTTCGAAGATCAAGGCATGGGCTTTCGCTTTTTGCTTATCCGTGTATGTAACAAGGATCCCGAATGAATCCGACTGCCAATCGATATTAAAACCTTTGATTTTATAAGTTCTTACCATGCCGCCGCCGACCGATGCGGCGACAAGTTCGCCCCTGTCACCTTCTTTGCCTGTAATTTCAATCTTAAGGCTTCCGTCCTGAATTTCTTCATTCTCAAGGTAATCGAAATCATAAGTTATTCCGTTTTTCCTTGCTAATTCATGAGAATCGAAGAGCCTTATATCGTCCGTCAGAAATCCCTGGACTCCCCCCAGGTAACCCCTGTCGGACATAAAATTCGCAATAGTCACAATTTCCCTCTCGCTTCTGTTAAAGAGAAACCTTACTCTCCCCGGTTCGCTTTTAATCAGGCTCCTGGCCAGATTCCCGATCCTGCATGGTCCCGCAAAAGCGCTGCTTGATCCGGGCTGCATTACCGGCCCGAATACGTCATTAAAAAAATCCGGATAAAACAGCTTAGCCATTTTCACCTCCGAAACGTTTTTTGTTTTTCCTGTAATACCTGTTCAATTTAACCAGGGCCCCGGACAGGTCCCTGGGAGATTCCAGGCTCGTGATGCCTTTCTTCTGTAAAATCCTGTAAGGTTTCATCCCGATCTTTTCAGTCAGGAGAAAAGAGCAATCTCCTATCAGTTCTGCTATCCGGTCAAGGTGGGCGTCATCATGGCCGGCGCTTTCTCCCTGCCCGCCCGTTCCTGTAGATCTGATTTCCGATTTTTTCCAGATCCCCGATTCTTCCTCAACATCGATTATCAGGAAACTTTCAGCATGCCCGAAATGAGCGTCAATCGAATTTCCATCAAGGGAAGTTACGGCAACTTTATATGACATATACCCTCTTTTATAGCGTCTGCGTTGTCTGGGCGATATTGCCCTTCCTGAAAATGCCCGCGTAAATTTCTTCCGTAAGTCTCAGCCCGCCGGTGTATCCGACAAAACTCCTCGTGACTATTACATCATCATTAAGGGGCAGACTTAAATGAGTAAGGAGGTTGTTGTTCTCTTTGGCTAATTCCGCCTCCCAGGTAGATCCGAAGATGACAGCTTTGCCCGATTTTCCAAGTTTTTCCCTGATGTCCTGCTGGATCAGTCCCCCGTCGGATTCGAATTT
This sequence comes from uncultured Brevinematales bacterium, assembly GCA_964533855.1. Taxonomy (GTDB): domain Bacteria; phylum Spirochaetota; class Brevinematia; order Brevinematales; family JAOACQ01; genus CAVYGN01. The sequence goes on along the minus strand of CAZHNM010000003.1, from coordinate 44,733 downwards.
AAGGGTGCCTTCGAATTCTTCGCCTAAAGCGGCTAATGCGCTTTCAATCCCTGCAATAAAATCAGGGTGAGGGTCCTCTGTAACATATATTCCCTTAGGCGTGCAGCCCAGTTCATTGACCAGGTAGTCGCTCGTGCCCAGCGCATATGCGCTGTCTGCGATGGTATATAATTCGAAAGGAATATTATTCCGGAGGTCGGCTATGAAATCCGCCAGGGAAATAAAATACTGGTAAAAACGTTTTTCCTCTTTTTTTATGACCTTTTCAACCTGTTCTTCCGGAAGTCCGGCATATTCTCCTAATTTTCTTAAAAATTTGCTTGTAGCCCTGGCTCCGACCGGAAGGACGGGATAATGGAAATAGGGAGTTCCATATTTTTTTTCAAGCAGCCTTGCGGTGCCAAGTCCCAGCCATGGAGATAACACAAGGTTGAACTCGGCATTCGGGATATCCCTCCATTCACTCACTCCCTTCGATTCATTGCCGAATAAAATGTTCGCCTCCAGGCCGACAGCTTCCAGGAGCCTTTTAATTTCCTCCAGGTCCGCCCTCCAGTAAGGGTCCTGGAACGGAACGACTGAAAAAACATTGACCAGCCCTTTTCTTGCATCGGGCTTGACGTCTCCGGTAAACTGGTTGATAATTTCATTTACTACAAGTTCATGCCCGAAGTAGCTGTTGCCCTTGAAACCCGAAGTATCTACTCCGACAACCGGCTTTCCCTCCGATGCGAACATTGAAGCCACGCGGACAACATCGTCTCCCACTATTCCGGACGTACAGCCGGAAAGAATTACAAACAGGTCCCCCTTTAAAACCTGGAAAGCGCCTTCCACCAGTTTTTGCAGTTTTTCCTCTCCGCCGAAAACAACTTCCTGTTCGCTGGTATTGGTGCATGAGATCACTCCGCCGCCGCCGTATCCTTCACCCTGATGCCCGGAACCGTACGAGGCGAAAGCAAATATCTTTCCCGCGCATCCCGGACCGGCATGAACGACAGGCAGAGCCTTAGGGATAGCTAAAACACTCTGCAGAGAGGCCAGTGCGCAGGAAAACCTGGGCTGTTCTATGATCGAACTCATTAATTGTTTCCTCCCTCAAAATAAAAAGGATTTTTTTCTCCAAACCACCAGTCCGAATAAGGCCATTCTATGTGCATTGCGATATTGTTTATAACTTTCCTGGTCTGCATGGCTTCAAAGAGCCTCCTGCCCAATTTTGCCACCCCGTCGTACCCGGCGCTCACATTCGCATCGCCTTCAAGGACGGTCGGTATGCCGAGCTTGGTGCCGAGGATTGTCATATTCATATGGCGGACGATAAGCAGATCGGGTTTTAAGTCTTTGAGTATTTTTACGACCTGGTAAGGCTGTTTATTGCAGACAGAAAAGTTTTTTACATCCCCCCTGCTTTTTACAAGATGGCTCAGCGTGTCATAACCTTCCGTATTTCCGTCAGTAGTCTGGTCATGGTGCAGGGTCGTAATACCGGTCAGCTCCAGCCCGAGGTCTATTGCGACGTTGGCAAGGCTGTGAGCAAAAGAATCGCCGGCGAAGATATAGACTTTTTTACCCTTAAGCTTTTCCTTTATTTCATCGATAGCAGGCCTGACCCTCTCATGCTCCGACTTTATTAAATCCTCTACTATGTCCTCTTTATGAGTATATTTAGCTATATCCCTGAGCCACCTGTCGGTCCACTCTATTCCGAACGGTGCCGGGGCTTTAACCTCGGGCACTCCGTACTGCTGTTCCAGCCCCTGTGCTATATACATGGCAAGAGTTTCGCAGATATGAGCCGTGCAGGCCGCTTCCGACAATCGGGAAAGCGTTTCCACGCTGGCCAGGGGCACTACGTAATTTGTTCTCAGGCCCAGCCTGCCGAGCAGGGGGCTGAAAGAATCGCTTCCTTCAAAATTGAATAAATTCACAAGGTCTTCCTGTTTTTTTACAGGGGGCTTTACAATCTTGCGGAGAATTCCATGGAATGCCGCATCGAAGCCGGTCGACCATATGCGGGATTTAAATCCCTCGCAGAATACCGGAACGATCGGTATGCCAAGCTCTTTTTCAAGCTCATTGGACTCGCCTTCTATATCGTCGCCGACTATGCCCGCCGCGCATGAGGAATGGACAAAAATCGCCGCGGGGGAAAATCTCCTGTAAGCCTCGTTGACCGCAGTTCTTAATTTTTCCAGCCCGCCGAATACTGTGTCCTTTTCCTGTATATTCGTGCAAATGACATTTACTTTCTGGGAAGGCAGCCCCCTCGACTTCGTTACAATCCCTCCCTGGATATTATAGCCCGAGGCGTTGCTGCAGCATCCTATCGGCGAATGAACGACGACTGCCGCGTCCTTTATCAGATAAGTTACCGTTTCCGCGCAGCCCTGGGAACAGTCGCTGCACTGCTCAAATGTCCGCCCTATATGATTCAAGGATTGTGTTTTTGACTTTTCGCATAAGTCTTTGGCGGTGCCGTTATAGGAAATGATCGATTTCAATCTTCTTTCCCTGACTTCAACTTCGGCAGATTTTAAATTGACGCTCATGAATTTTTCTCCTTTTACTTGATTGAGCAGGCAAAAGCCTGCTCCAGGTCTTCTATCAGGTCGTCAGCATTTTCAAGGCCTATCGAGAGACGTATCGCCTCAGGCTTTACGCCCGCTTTAAGCCTGTTTTCAGGGCTGAGCGATTTGTGAGTCCCTTCATACGGCCTGATAACCATTGATTTTGCATCGCCCAGGTTAACCATGAAGATAAAAAGCTTAAGGCTGTCGATGAATTTATTGATAGTTTTATCATTGCCTTTAAACCCGAAAGTGAAAATCGAGCCGGCCCCTTTTTTAAAGTATTTTTTTGCATTATTATAATTCTTATTGCCTTCAAGCAAGGGATAATCCACCCAGGAAACCATCGGATGCTTCAGAAGGTATCGAATGATTTTCCCGGTATTTTCTACCTGCCTGTCAACCCTGACAGATAATGTTTCAATTCCCTGGAGTATCAGGTAGGAGTTAAAAGGGCTCAGTGCGGCTCCGAAGTCGTTAAGAAAATGCATGCGGATCCTGGTAGTAAAAATGAGGTTTGGAACAACCTCGGTCATGCTCCTGTTCTGAAGGTTATAGTCCGGCTCAGTAAAATGGGGAAATTTCCCGTTGGCCCAGTTGAACCTTCCGCTTTCCACGATTAAGCCCGCAATGCTCGATCCATGGCCGCCGAGCGCCTTGGTGCCGGAATGGACCACTATATCGGCTCCGTAATCGATGGGACGGAGGAGGTGCGGAGTGCAGAAAGTGTTATCGGCAATGAGAGGTATTCCGTTTTCATGGGCTATTTTTGAAATTTCCTCAATATCGGGAACATCCATCGACGGGTTTCCTATAACCTCTATAAAAACAGCCCTTGTTTCAGGAGTTATAGCCTTTCTATAATCTTCAAGCCTGTGAGGGTCTTCTATCCAGTTGATCTTGATGCCGAACCTGGGGAGTATATGGTAAAAGAGGTTAAAAGATCCCGAATAAAGAGTCCTGACTGCCGCGATTTCACCTCCTCCTTCAGCAACATTGAAAATCGAGAAAGCGACCGCGGCCATTCCGGAACCCACGGCCAACGCTCCCGTACCGCCTTCAAGCTCGGCTATCCTTTTTTCAAGGATGTCTGTAGTCGGGTTTCCACCCCTTGTATAAAAAAAGCCCTTTTCCTGCAAATTGGACAATCTTAGCGCCCTATCGGTGTTGCCCAGGGCGAAAGCCGCTGTCTGGTAGATTGGGACCGCGGCAGAATAATTATGATCCCCGGGCTTATAACTCCCCCTTACCTGTACTGTTTCCTGTTTATATCTGGGATCCGGCATATGCCCTCCAATAATACACTATTTACATATGAATAGTATATTTTAAATATTAGAGCGCATTAATTCAAAAGTCAATAGATTTTTAAAATATATTTTAGATATAGGTTTAGTATGATTTTAAAATGATCTGCGGCCCTGAAATTCAATCCACCCTTTTGCCGAGTATGGCGAGATCCCTTTCCACCCCTTTCATATCGGCGATGCCCGGCAGGAGCCCCCACCTCCGGAACCCTGACTTGAGAAAGAGATTAAGGCTTATTTCGTTGTGGTCGAAAATAAATGCGAGCAGGGTTTTTATCCCGAACCCGGGCGATTCTTTAATCGCCAGTCTGAGGAATTTCCCTCCAAGGCCCTTATTCCTGAAATTCTCATGAAGGTATAAGCTGATCTCGGCCGTCGCCCTGTAAGCAGGCCTGCCGTAAAAATCCTGGAAACTCAGCCAGCCGCACTCACGGGTTTTATAAGAAAGGATCCACAGCGGCCTGGACCGAGGATCATGTTCATTGAACCATTTCACGCGGCTTTCAGGCGTGACAGCCTCAGTATCGGCCGTAACCAGACAGCCCGGCATCACCGAATTATAAATCTCGACTATAAACGGCAAATCTCCCGGATTTGCATCCCTGTAAGAGGGCCCTGAAACCGGACTATTTTCTATCATAAAACACCTCATAATACACATATCCTATAGGATAAAACGGTAATAAAATATTAATTCGGCCCGGAATTAATTGCAAGAAAAAAGAAATTGAAATTCTATCAGCGTTTTAATTGCTTGAATTACAATGAAATAAAGTCTTGATTAAAATTATTTTTTAAAAGTATTGACAAAAGTTATTCCTGTATGCTATATTCATTACCGATTAATCCGATAGGTTTTATGTTATATATTTTTGGGAATTTATAGACAGAAATTTATCGATTTTGATAAAAATTTAATTTTGTTCACTTAAAGGAGGGACAAATGAAAAGACTTCTCTGGGCTGCGGCCCTTGTTTCCGGTTTCGCGATGACGGCTTTAGCGGATGTTAACCTGAACGTAGACGTACAATACGATTACAGGGCAAATTTCGATACAAATTCCGCCAAAAACAATTACAACGCCGATGCGAATCCATCAAGCCCGAACCTCTACGGCCTTAACTGGGGCGCCGTATATCTCAGCGGCGACATTATCAACAATGTCAAGGGCAATTTTCTTTACGACGTGACTGCGCAGAGCATTTTCTCATCAGGCGTCTGGTATGCCAACTTGGACTGGGCGGCTCTCAACAATTCCCATTTAATCGTAGGGCTCCAGAATACGATTTTCGGCATCTACATACCCGGGATGACCTATGGAAGAACCGTCGATACGGGAGTTACATGGACCCAGGATTTCGGAATAGCTGGTTACGCCCTGGAGGGAGTCGCCGGTGTTCCGTCCACCCTGTACGACGATTATGACACGACCTTCGACGGCACCGATATCAGCGGATCGACGCAGAGGAATATTCCGACATTCGAAGGCGAACTGCTGATCAAGCCTGTTTTGGGGCTCACTCTCGGTGTTGCCGGAAGACTTTCCGAGTATAATATTGCAACATCAGATTTTGGAAATATAACTAACAACGAAAGCGGCCTTGAAGGCTACGTAACGCTTGCAGGCAGCAACGGCCTTCTCGACCGCCTGAGCCTGACCCTCGACTACGCCGAACTGTTCAACTCCATCAGTTATACCGGGGGAAGAGGCAATACCACTACCAATGTAAACAGCTACTACTTTGCTTCGGATATCAATTATAATTTCGGATCTGTTATTTCTGGCTTAAAATACGTCATCGAACAGAGCGATACTACGACGGCCACAAACGGCCTCAACCAGTGGATCGATGTGTACGCAAAGATCCTCATCGGAGACGGCGGCCACCTGGCGATAACCCCCTACGTCCAGTACAACCTGGATTGGGCCGGTTCGAGCACGCCGGAGAACATCGCCTGGTTCAGGGTAAGGCTCGAATGGCAGTTCGACTTCCCTGTTTATAAGGAAGCTCCGGCAAAAAGCTAGTTAAATTTACTCATACATACCTGCCATATCTCCTATAATGCCCCGGCGGTTCTTTGAGGCTGCCGGGTTTCTTATTGACAAAAATACCCTTGCCACGCCTTACCTTGTCAAATCCGTTCGAACATGGGTTCGAAAATGGGGCGAATATCATCACACACTCCGCGACAAAGTACATCAACGGCCACGCCACGAGCATCGGAGGCATTGTTATCGACGGCGGTAATTATAACTGGGCGAACGGCAAATTCCCCGAATTCACCGGACCTGATGAAAGCTATCAGAATATAAGCTACACTGGAGAGTTTTTTAATTTTTTAATCCGTCGCCAATTCGAATTTCAGCTCTTTGACGAATATTTCTTCGAAATTTTTGCAGTTTGCAAGTTCAAGTACTTTTACGCCTTTGACTATCCTTTTCATGTCTTCACGGTATTTTTTATTGAGAAGGAATGCCTGGCCGCCGGATTTGGAAGTGTTGCCGAGGAATTCGATCTTCCCGTCGAATTCCGGAGGCAAAAGCCCTATATTGATAAGGCTTTTCGGCCTGAGGTGGAATCCGAATGATCCGGCGACGAGCACCCTTGAAACATCGGAAACACTGACTCCGTTTTCCCTTAGCAGCAGCTCGATTCCTGCGCGAATGGCCCCCTTCGCAAGCTGGACCTGCCGTATGTCTTTCTGGGAAACGCTTACATTTTCCGTGATTTTAAACCTCTTTTTACCTTCAGACGATTCAAGGTTTCCGCTGAGCGGCGCCTTCAGTTTATCGCTGAATCTGCCGGTCTTGCTAATAATACCACTGGCTGCGAACTCCCCGACGATATCTATCAGGCCGCTGCCGCAAATGCCGGAGGCTTCCGAATTTCCTATTGTTTTGTAAGAGATGTCATCGTTTTCGGAGATATCGAAGACCTCTATCGCCCCCGATCCCGCGCGCATTCCGCAGGATATGTTCATACCCTCGAATGCCGGTCCTGCCGCAGTCGACGAGGCAATGAGGCTTCCGTTTATCGAAAGCACCATTTCGCCGTTGGTCCCGATATCTATGAAAAGCGCCGGAGGGCCTTTTTCCAGATAAAGCCTTGATGCAAGTATTCCGGAAGTTATATCGGCTCCGACATACGCGGACATGACCGGAGGAAGATAAACGAGGCCGAAATCGGAAATTGAGAGCCCCAGTTCTTTCGACCCTATATGGTTTCCCCCCGTGATTACCGGAATATACGGGTATTTACCCAGGGACGACGGGTCTGTTCCCGTGGCAAGGTGAAGCATAGTCGTGTTTCCGGAAAACACGATTTCATATATATTCTCTCTCCTGATATTATTGGCCCTGATCATCGAAGAAATAAGGGTGTTGATCTCTTTCATGAGGACAGTGAACATGGTATCGAGACCTTCCGGGCTGGCCGCGAATTTTATCCTTGAAAGCACATCCTGCGCATAAGGGCTTTGAGGGTTCAGGATCGAACCGGTATCGATTTCTTTTCCGCCCGCTATATCCGTAAGGCAAACCACGACGGTCGTGGTGCCGATATCGACGACTATTCCGTAATTTTCATTCCCGGTATCCCCGTCCTCTTTAGAGATTATTTCTTCCCCTGCGAAGACATAAGTTATTTTTTCACCGGGATGGAATTTTTTTACTATATAACGGTCCAGTTCTATTTCAAAGCTCTTCCCATGATCTATAATTTTTATCTCGCGGTTGCGGCCCGTATCGGGTATTTCGACTTTGATATTACCCTTTACCTGCGTTTCGCAGGCAAGCACGGTTTGCGGCCCGATTACAACCCTGCATTTTCCGCAAGTCCCCGCCCCGTTGCATGGGGATTCAATTAAAACACCAGCTTTCCTGGCCGCGGCAAGCACCGTCATGTTTTCCGGAACAAGGATCGAATTACCGGAAGGCAAAAATGTGACTTCAAATTTCATGAATCATCCCTGACGGCGCCGGTCAATGCCCTGATGGACGAAAGAGGCGTAGAGGTGCTCAGTCCGCATGCCGGCGATATTATATCGATGCCGTCTCTCAGGAGAACTTCGGTGGCGCCCCTTATTTTCTCTTCTCCGGAAAACTCCAGGAGATATGTGCTCAGGTTTCCCATCGTCGTCAGAACCGGGTATTCCTCTTTAAGGGCCTTCAGATTAACCATAGCGTCCGTGCTGATTGCGTCTGTTCTTATATCTTTTAGCAGATGCCTTACCATATTCATGTTTCCGCAGATATGAACTATTACCCTGGCTCCTAAATTGTGAATGGAGTCTATCACCTTATTCAGGTAAGGCACGGCGAATTCCTCGAACAGGCGTGGTCCGAGTATCTCGCCCGTAGCGGTCGGGTCGCCGATCGAAATTATTTTCGCGCCGTTCTCAATAAGAAGGGCGGAATAGGCTATCAGGAAGTCCGAAACATAATCGATCACCCTGTTCGAGTTGACCTTGTCTTTTCTGAGCTCCCTGAGGAACATCATGGGATCTACGATCGAAGCCGAGGTGCTTATCGGGCCTGTTATATTTCCGATAACCGGAATATCCTCGTATTTTTTTGAAAGTATATACCCGGCTTGAACTATCGTTTCAACCCTGCCTGATTTCAGCAATGAGTTTATATTTTTCATTTCTACCAGGGAAACCGATTTGAAAGCTTCTTTTTCAATTTTCGGTTCGCATTTAAGCGATCCGAAATTTATTTCGCTCCCGAGAACCTCAGCTTCAACCGTCAGGCAATAGGGAAGCCCGAAATTTTCAAAACCCGTATATTCGCTTATGTCTTTCGACAACCCGGCCATAAGGGCGCTGTCTTTATGGGCTTCGGGGAGGGTGTGTCCTGTTTTTTCCATTATCTCTACAATTGCGGAATTCATCATTCCGCCGGGGCAGATGACAGGAGGCCTGTCGACCTTTTTTTTATCCAGGACCCTTATCAGGCGTTCTTTCGGGCTTGCGCTCATATAGCAAAAGCGGCCTGTGCAAGGCTTTTCGCCAGTTTCGCCGCTTCGGAGGCATTCCTGGCATATCCGTCCGCTCCTATTTTATCGGCGAAAGACTTAGAGATAGGACCGCCGCCGATCATGACAATGAATTTATCGCGGATATTTTCCTGCTTCAGAATCCTGATCACCTCTTCCATTCCGGCCATGGTCGTAGTCATCAAAGTGGAAAGAGCGATGATCCTGGCGCCGATTTCCTTTGCCTTATCGACGAATTTCTGCGGCGCTATATCCCTCCCGAGGTCATGTATTTCGAAACCGGAAGATTCAAGCATTATTTTAACGAGGTTTTTCCCGATGTCATGGGTATCTCCTTCGATAACGCCTATAACGACTTTTTCCTTTATTCCGCTCCCGGCTTTTTTTATATGCGGGTTTAATATTTCGATTCCTTTATACATAGCATCTGAACACATCAGGAGTTCAGGGATGAAATATTCCTCTTCCTCGAAAAGTTTTCCGGCCCGTTCCATGCCGTTTGAAAGGCCCTTATCGATAGCCTCGTAGGCGTCGATGCCGTCCCCGACCGCATCGGCCGATATCTTCGCCGTCCTTTCCTCATCCATTTCGACAACGGAGTCCGAAAGATCCTGGAAGTATTTTTCTTTTAATTCCGCCATATCCTCCTCCTTACTGCTTAATTGAAATAATATTCCTGTGCTGTTTTCGCAAGAGCTCTTGCGTTTTCAAGGGGCACCGTAGGCGGTATTTCACACCCAGGCATAAGTATAAACCCCGGGGCGGTCCCAGCTTTTTCGATGCATTTTCTGCCGGCCCGTGCGACCCCGTCCGGTGTTTCGTCCTGCAGCACTCCGACAGGGTTGACATTCCCGGCAAACGCGACTTTTCCGCCCAAGGCCTCCCTTGCCCTGTCAAGTTCGACCTTGTAGTCGAGGGACATGATCTGAGCGCCAGTTTCAGGGATCAGATCGAGGATTTTATAAGTGTTTCCGCAGATATGCAGCGCCACTATGATGCCCTTTTTCTTGAATCTTTCCGCTATAATCTTAAGATAAGGCATTGAGAAATCCCTGAACTGCTCCTTTGAGATCATATCACCGGAAGCGTTCGGCTCGGCAAGGCAGACTATCGAAACAGCGCCTTTGCCGACATAATAATCAAGGTACCTGTAGCATAATTCTGTGGTAAATTCCAGGAGGCTGTGTATAGAGGATTTATCCTTGTATATTCCGCGCATCACATTTTCAACCCCGTAGACCAGCCCGGCAAGTGTAAAAGGCCCCCAGGAATGAGACCCGATCAGCTCGTTATCTCCAATGGAGTTATAAATATATTTCCCGATATCTGAGAGCAGGTTTATGCCGGGGTCGTCTTCAAGCCTGTCAAGGTCGATTTTATCAATATCGGAAAGGTTTTTTATAAGAACTTCCTCGACATCCGAAGAACCTCTCACCCTGAATTTTAGTTTTCCTCCTATGCTCCGGATCGAAAGATTGTTATATCCCGCATCCGGCCATATCATATCCGATTTTAAATCCCTATAAGAATCTTTTATCAGCTCGGCCGACTCTTCAAGGTCCCGCGATAAAACCTGCTCCAGCGTTATCCCGTTCCTGTTGAAAGCCCACCCCGTGCATGCCAGGATGGCATAAGGCAGCCTGGGTGTTTTTTCAAACCTGATGGTTTTTGAAATTATTTCCTTCGATGTCATAAAAACACCTCCTTCGCGGAAAGCGGTTAAAAAAAACAGGGCATGCAGTATTTTTCCTGCATGCCGTTCTAATTATTATTTGTAAGCGATTGCACCGGGAACCTTTGTAACGGGATCATTTCCGTAAAAGTCAAAATCATGTGTTATAATATCGCTGACTTTTATCTTGGTTTTATCTGAAATAGCGCCGCTGTTTACAGCGCTGTCGATCCATTCCTGGATATGGCCGTCATTTATGCGGGAATCTTCAGCATAAAAATGATTGGCGTTAACCGGTACGCCTATCTCTTCCGAGGTCCATTCCGCAGCCTGCTTCGGATTCCTGTTGATCCAGTGCTCGGCCTTCTTGATTGCCTTCACGAAAGCTATCACCTCTTTCGGGTGCTCCTTGAGGTATTTGTCGGAGGTATAGTACAGATAAGTCCCTCCGTTTTCGCCTGCAAAATCGCGGCTGGTGCAAAGTATGTTGCCGTTCCCCCAATCTTCAATTGTTTTATAATAGGGCGGGTGCGGAACGGCTATCTGTATAAGGCCTTTTTTCAAAGCAAGCACGCCTTCCACGTCGGGCATGGTCACATATTCGAATTTATCTTTGGGTATTCCATATTTCGCGATAATCCTGTCGTTGATAAAATCCATGCATGCATTCCTGACAATGAACTGGATTTTCACCTTGCCGGGATAATTTTTGATGTCTGCAAGGGTTTTGATAGGGCCGTTCTTGTCGCTTACCCACCACATATGGTTGAGGTGCTTATCCTTTATGGAATCAGGCGGCTCCACGATTGACCTGACAAATCCCCTTACTGTCGCCCCGCCGAACCTCGCTATCGCGAGCTCGTTTGGATGGGCGTCACCTATGTTATTATCCCCCCTCAATATGGAAGGTATTCTCAGCCCGTACTCGGTTTCACCGGTATATACCACATGAATACCGACTTCCGTAAAAAGGCCGAGTTTCTCGGCGACAATAATCGGTGCAGCCGTGCAATCTTTTCTGGTCCATGTTTTCACGACAGGCAGGTCGCTTTTAACTTCATTCGCCCTTTCCTGAAGTTTTCCGGCCTGGTTCCTATCGTCGGCGTAGCTTATTCCCGCCATTAGTATTGCAAAGACCGTTGCAATAACAAGAACTCTGATAATTCTGGTTTTCATAATTTTGTCCTCCTTTTTATGATTAACCGGCAACATTATCTTCTTTCCAGACAATTATTTTCTTTTCCGCCAGGTTGATAAGGTTGGTGATCGTTATGCCAAGAACAGCGATGACTATCATGGCGGCATATAAATTAGGAATCTGGTAATTGCGTTCTGAATTTAATACCAGCCATCCCAGTCCGGCGCTGGCGCCTAGCATCTCCGCCGCAATGAGCATGAAAAACGAATTCCCTGCACCGAGCTTGATGCCCGTAAATATTGAAGGCGCCGCTCCCGGAAGAACAACTTTCCAGAACAGGACAAACTTGTTAGTTCCCATCGTCCTTGCGGCTTTTATCGTCAAAGGATCGATGTTCTTAACTCCGTTGATTGTGTTGAACATTATCGGCCATATGCAGACCCAGAGAATTATGGCAATCTTTGCGACTTCGCCTATTCCGAAAAGCAGTATGAATAATGGAAATACTGAAAAAGGATTTATCTGCGCCATCACCTGGAGAAAGGGAGTCAGAAGCTCTTCGAAGGTTTTAAACCATCCGCCCAGTAAAAATCCGAGGGTAAGGGCTATAAAAGACGCCAGGACGAATCCGGCAAGAGCCCTCCCCAGGCTGAAACCTATATGGACAAAAAGCTCTCCGTTAATGGCCAGTTTTACTATAGTCGAAACTGTTTCTGAAAGCGTGGGCACAAACTGATGGTCCAGCAGGCCTATCCTCGGAGCTATTTCCCATAGCGCAAAGAACAGGATGAGCACTATGCTGTTTTTGAAAATATTATAAAAAAATTTACCGGGCTTTGCCATAAAATCTATCTCCTACTATTTCCATAGACATTATAGGATATATTTTATTATATTGAACCCTGAATGTCAATAGTTTTTAAAAATATATTTTAAATACCGATAGGAATTGTGTATAATAATGGCATTCACATGAATAAAGATGGATCTAGAGGATAACTCCCGTATTTCCGCGCCGAATAAACCAGGGCATGGATATTTTCAGGCGGCGTATCAATAGGAAGCCCGCATCCGAGAGCCAGGATATAACCCCCGGGATTATCGTAAGCCTTCCTCAGGCAATCTTTAGCGTTATTAATCACATCTTCGGGTTTTCCGGAATACATGGTTGCCGTCGGTCTTATATTCCCGACAAGGGTGATCCGGTCTCCGACAGCATATTTCGCCTCTTCCAGATCTATCTGGTCATCCAGGCTCAGGGCTCCCGCACCCGTCTCTGCCATATGTTTCCATAGCTTTTTTGTATTTCCGCATATGTGAAGCTGGGGCGCCGAAGAGGTTTCCTTTATTATCGCACCTGTCAGTTCCTTCAGATAAGGCAAGGCGAATTCTTCAAAGTGGTCTTCGCGTATCAATGTCCCCGAAGCGGTCGGATCGGCTATGGAAAAATAAACGCCTGATTTCGCAGCTTCTTTCACATAGGATATTGTAGCATCAGTGGACAGCCTCAGAAGGCGGTGGACGAATTCCGGAGATCTGTAAATATCCTTCATGAACTGTTCCGTGCCGCGGAGATTTGCCGCGGTCGTGAAAGGCCCTGCGACAGAAGAAAAAACGTTCATATCTTTCCCGAATACTTCGAGGAGCCTTTCATTGGTTTTAATCAGGCGGGGCAGCCTGCCATGCCTGGCCGGATCTGGAATTTCAAGCCTGTCTATATCGCTGAAGTTTTTAACAGCCGCCTCGGCTATATACGGGGTATTGTGAGCCGGAAATTCCAGCCTGCACCCGAAAGCCTCGGCAATGCCCTGCAATCCTGGTCCTACGCCTACACTTTCTATTTCATATTCTTTCCTGGCGGCAAGGAACGCTTCCACGACCGTTCCTGTTTTATGATGGAAATCCGAAACCCTGGCACCGATAAGGTTCACGGCATGCTCATAGAGAAAGAGGCCGCAGGGTATCCTGTCATAAGGCCTGTTTTCCCTGAAAGCCTTATCCCTTTCCTTCGGAGTCATTTGATCCTTTTTTGCATCTGCAAAATTCAAAACACCCATTTTTCCGCCCCCTGCCCGGTAAAATTTTAAAAGAAATTATCTTCGATGATACTGCAGCCCGGGTCTATATTTATAAATTCAGAATCTTCCCAGGGGCCGTTGACGATCCTTTTCAGAAAATCAGGATTTCCCGTCCTGATATCATGCGTTAAACCCAGCATTGCCGATAAATTTAACGATTCCCTGAGGCTGCTTTCCTCCCGGGGATGCCCGGTTCTGATATACATGAAACGGCTGTAGCTGTCGAGCATGGTTTTCATTATTCCCAATGCCTTTTGCGGGCCGTATCGTGTGCATATGCGCCTGTATTCGCCCGGAAAGGAACGTTCGCCCTCCATCCATCCCCCGCTTGTAAAAAAAGTACCGGTAACCCTTTCGCTTTTATTTTTGTAAATATCAGCGCATCCCGTTAAAACCGGAAGGCAGTCATGGACCCTCGGGACTGTCAGGCGGATATTGCCTGCCTTTATATCTTTCATGGTGCCTCCGCACAAACCGAAGCCCATGACAATTCGTGAAAAACCAGAGGTTTTTTCAATTTCTTCCTGGAGGCGTACTTTCAGTTTTTCCGGCCGGAGATGAAGGCCCATCGAGATAAAATCGAAACTGGTTTCACAGGCAGCTTTAACCGCCAGGAGCTCTTCTTTCATGACTTCGCATGCAATTATTTTAACAGGCATCAATGAGCCTCCGTCAGGCTGCCGGATAATTCCTGCCGGTCCTTACCATAGCATAAACATTTTCCATCGGCACGGAAGGGGGAATGTCGCATCCCGGCATCAGGATATAGCCTGGTGAATTACCGGCCTGTTCTATACAATTTCTGCAGGCCTCCTCGACGCCTTCCTTATCGGAAGCCTGCATGACGGAAACCGGATTCATCTGGCCGGCAAAGGCGATCTTTCCACCGAGAAGCTCGCGGGCTTTTGCAAGGCTGACCTTGTAATCGACAGACATGATGTTGGCCCCTGTTTCCGGTATCAGGTCAAGGCGGTTTGTCGTATTGCCGCAGATGTGGATAAGGACATAAACCCCCCTCGCCCGTAATTTGCCGACAAGTTTTTTCAGGTAAGGCAGGGAAAACTCGCGGAACTGTTCCCTCGATATCATATCCCCCGATGACGAGGGGTCGGCAAGGGACACAAGCGATACAGCTCCCGAATCAAGAAAGACCTCCAGGTATTTATAGCAAAGATCCGCCGCAAATTCAAGCACGGCATGGAGCGCTTGCTTATCTTTATAAATATTGCGCATCAGCTTCTCTATCCCGTACAGTAATCCCGCAAGGGTAAAAGGGGCCCACTGGCTTGTTCCTACCATTACACTGTCCCCTATAGCTGCCTGGACATTTCCGGCCATTTCAGCCAGCAGTCTTATCCAGCCGTCATCTTTAACCCTGCCGGCATCCAGGCCTTCTATATCGGATATTTCCCCAATCAGGGTTTCCTGGACATCGGCCGTCCCTTTCGAACGGAATTTTATCTTCCCGCCGATGGCCTTTATGGCAAGGTTGTGATAACCAGAACCGGGCCAGACAATATCGCATCCCGCAATCTCGTTCGTTTCGACGATTATATCTGATAATTTTTTCGGATCTTCATGAAGAACCTGTTCGAGTGTCAAACCCTTGCGGTTGAAGGTCCATGCCCCGGCGGATAAAAGGGATACCGG
Source organism: uncultured Brevinematales bacterium (assembly GCA_964533855.1). GTDB lineage: Bacteria > Spirochaetota > Brevinematia > Brevinematales > JAOACQ01 > CAVYGN01. The sequence goes on along the minus strand of CAZHNM010000003.1, from coordinate 29,321 downwards.
AAGCCTCGGCGTTTTTTCAAGGCTGATAGTTTTGGCAATAATTTCTCTCGATGTCATAGGTTTGATCCTCCTACCTTCCTGTTAAATCAGGAATAAGTTTAATAAATGATTTCCTGAAAAGCTCATCCGCATTGGAAGAAGGGTTCAAAATATGCAATTTTTTTTGCTCCCTCAAGTAGGTTTTTATATGATCCTGGACAATCCTTATTCCCGGATTCCACATTAAATAGGCTATTTCTTCCTTCAGATCCTCGAAATCGCCATGAATATACCTGCCTTCCAGCCCCATGGTAAGGGCTTCATCGCTGTTATCTGAAACCCACCTTGCACCGTTAAGCAGTGCGCGGGTAAGGGCGGCTGCTTTTTTGGGATTATTTTTCACAAGATTGTCGGAAACACAGATGAAGGTCTGGTAAAAATGCCTTAAAACACGGGTATAAATTATATTGGAACTGGCTGAAATGCTGAATATAGTCCTGAAATTTCCATCATCCTGCACGATATCTTTTTCTTTTCCCCTCATTTCACTGCAATCGGACGCTTCTTCGAGAACGACCATCGCATCGGCTGAATTATTTTCCAGAGCGTCTTCCCGGACGCTCCAGGGCACGGCTTTCCATGAAATATCATTAACCTCATCTATATTATTGCTGCTGAGTATGATGGAGCTGACTATCATCGGTCCGCCCCCGATTTCTTCGACACCGACCGTTTTACCCTTCAATTCTCCGATCGACCGGATCCTTGAATCTTTTTTTACTATTATCTTTATGCATCCGCCCTGGATGCCGCCGGATATCTTCGCCGGAAGACCGTCATCCAGCGCTTTAAAAATTTTATAATCGGCGATGCCGCCGTCAAGCGTTCCATCCGCTATGCCTTTCTTAAAACCTTCAAAATCGGTCTGAACAAGCTCTATCTCAAGGCCTTCGTCCCTGAAAATGTTTTTCTTCAATGCCGCAAAAGCAGGAAGCTCCGCGACCCTCCCCGTATAGCCAAGCCTGACTTTATTGCCCGCCTTATCGCATCCTGTAATTGTCAGTGAACATATGAATAAAATAATTATCAATTTCAGATTTCCATTCATCTAACTGCTCCTCAATCTGCGCTGCCGGTAAATCCTTCATCGCCTTCAAACTTTATAATTTTCTTTTCGGCGGCCCGTATTATAAAATCGAAAATAAGGCCGAGAAAAGCTATTATTATCGCCGCCGCGAAAATGCTGCTGATCTGGTATCCTTCCTGGAAATTAAGTATGAGCCATCCCAGGCCGGAACTGCAGCCCATCATTTCGGCGGCTATGAGCATAAACAGCGAATATCCCGCCGAAAGGCGCAAGCCGACGAAAATCGACGGCGCCGCAGACGGTAAAACTATTTTAAAAAACAGCCCTGTCCTTCCCAGCCCGAAACTTCTCCCGGCTTTAAGTATCTCCGGTTGAATGTGTTTGATGCCAGAAATCGTGCTGAAAATTATAGGCCAGACACAAGCCCAGAAAATTATTATGATCTTTGTAGGCTCTTCAATCCCCAGTATGAACACGACTATGTGAAAAAATATGAAAGGATTTATCTGTGAAAAAAATTCTAGAAGCGGTCCCAATGCAATTTCCGCCTTTTTAAACCACCCTCCGAAGATAAGGCCCAGGGGTATTCCTGCAATTACGGCTATTGCGAATCCGGAAACGGCCCTTTCCAGGCTGATGCCGATATGGGCCAGGAGGTTGCCTGTCCTGAATATCCTCCAGGCTGCAAGCGCCACATCCGAAAATGGGGGGATAAATAATTTATCAAGGATTGCCAGCCTGCTGAGCATTTCCCACAATATAAGAAATACCGATATGGCGCCGAATTTTTCAAAGAGCCATTTAATTATTTTCATATCTTTTAGCCTTTACTTTTCATATGGTGGTGTTCTATCGTATTGCTTAAATCCCCCGCCTTAACAGTTTCAATGCTTCCGGCCGCGATAATAAATACAAATAAAGCGGCATAGAATACCAGCAGCCCTTTCCCTATCATTTTATCCCTCTTTAATGGAATTTTAATCACCGCTTTCCCGAAGAAATCCTGGGATTCTTTCCAGAAAAAAAGCCGTTCCTGGAGGTCTTTCAGAATATAATTAAGTGCCATGCCGAGAAGGACAATTACCAGGCCTGCGGAGTACATCCTTGCAATCTGGTAATTCATCGCCATATTGTGGACCAGCCAGCCCAGTCCCGCGCTTGCCCCTATCATTTCCGCCGCAATAAGCATAAAGAAAGACATTTCAACACCTATTCTCAGCCCGTTAAAAATTCCAAGCATGCTGGAAGGCAGTATAACCTTCCTGAAAAGCTCTTCCTCGCTTACCCCCATCGCCCTGGCTGTTTTAACCTGTACCGGATCGACGGATCTGGCTCCGTTAATCGTATGGAAAAGAAGAGGCCAGATGCAAACCCAGGCGACAACGGCAAGCTTGGCCTCTTCGCCTATCCCGAAAAACAGCATGAATACCGGCATAACGGAAAACGGATTAACCTGTCCGAAAACCCTCAAAAGGGGATCCATAACCCTGGCCGCATATGTGAAGTACCTTCCTAGCAGAAACCCGGCCGGTATCGCGATAATGAAAGCTATAAAAAGCCCTGAAAGGGTGCGCCACAGGCTTACCATTATATGCATAAACAAGTCGGCCTGCAGGGCCATAACGGCCAGTTTATCCAGGATGTCGCCGACCGACGGAACAAACTGGGGTCCAGCAGTTTCAGCCTGGAAGCCGATTCCCATAAAATAAGGAAAGCGGCTATACCGCTTAATCTGAGAGCAGGATATTTTATCAGGGATTTTATGCTCATATTCTATAAAATTGTCGTGCTGCTTATCTGATCGACGACATTGACATTGGAAAATTTCCTTGTCTCATCCTGGTTTTCATCATGCAGAAGCTTCCAGATTTCATGCTTTATAATATTGAACTCCGGCGACGTCCTCAGGCGCGCCCTGGGAATATCCACCGTGATGAGTTTTTTTAATGTACCGGGATTTGAAGACATCACAGCAATAGTATCAGACAGATAGACTGCTTCATCGATGCTATGGGTGATAAATACCACGGTCTTATGCGTTTCTTCCCATATCCTGAGAAGCTCCTCCTGCAGGGTTTCCCTTGTCTGGGCGTCGACTGCGGCAAAAGGCTCATCCATTAAAAGCACTTCCGGGTCGAACGCAAGGGCCCTTGCTATAGCCACCCTCTGTTTCATTCCCCCGGACAGTTCGTATGGATACCTGTTTTCAAAACCCTGCAGCCCGACTAAATTTATAAATTTCCTGCTGATAACCTTTTTTTCTTCATTCGATATCTTTTTTACCTCGAGCCCGAACTGGACATTTTTTTCAACAGTCCTCCAGGGAAACAGTGCATACCCCTGAAGCACAATCCCCCTGTCCAGGCCTGGTCCGGTTATCTTTTTCCCGTCAAGATAAACTTCCCCGGAAGTGGGATGCGATAATCCGGCAAGTATATCGAGGAATGTGGATTTTCCGCACCCGCTGGGCCCGACGATCGTCATAAATTCTCCCTTTTTGACATCGAGGCTGAAATCCTTCAAAGCGGCAAATTCCTTCCTCTCCTTTCCATCCCCCTGGCGGACATGAAAAATACGGTTGATATTTCGGGCGCTTATCCTGAAATCGGGATCGAAATTTTGACCTGTTCCATTAATGATATTTTCAGACATATAAGTTCCTTAAATTATATTATAATGTACTATTCCTATAGGCATTAGGTATATTATATATTTAACAACATTGAAAAGTCAATAGATTTTAAAAATAAATATTTATCCGATGGGAGAAGTGTGTTATTATTTTTAGCGGCAGCGGTACAATTTTATGTACCTGTTCCGATAGACTTGGAAAACAGGAGAAGCTTTTTATCGAGTCGTAAACGCGGCTAGCGCGTCAGCAGCCCGGCATCCAGGACGTACTGCGAACCGGTCGCGAAACGCGATTTATCGCTTGACAGGAACAGAACTGCGTTTGCCACATCCTCCGGTTCTATCCATGGAACAGGAAGCAGGTTTCCCGCGGAGCGCTCGGCGATTTCCAGCGCGGTAGTGCCCTCCATCTCGGCAAGCCCGTCGTTCATCGGCGTGTTTACGCCTGTGGGGTGGATGCTCAGTACCCTTATATTGTAAGGCGCAAGCTCTATAGCCCATGACTTGGTAAGCCCGATAAGGCCCCATTTCGAAGCGGCGTAATGCGAAAGCCTCTTCATGCCCCTGAGGCCGGCTACCGAGGAATTATTGATTATGACCCCTGATTTCTGGCTCATCATCTGGGGTATTATCCTCCTGGCGACAAGCCATGCCCCCTTAAGATTGATGTCGATCATCGAATCCCATTCTTCTTCGGTCAGCTCGTGGGCAAAGCCGTAGGCGCTGATCCCCGCATTGTTGAAAAGAATATCGATAGACCCGAACGCGCCGAGAGTTTCGTTAACAGCTTTTTGAATCGCGCCGTCGTCCCTCACATCCCCCGCGAAAACCCTGCAGCCCGGGCCGATGGACTCGATTTCAGATTTAAGTTTCTCAAGATCCGCATTCGAACCCTGGCCGTAAGAGGGGTAAGAGAGATTTTTCGCTATATCGAAAGCCGCAATATTGGCGCCTTCCGCGGCAAACGCCAGGGCCGTCGCCCTGCCCTGCCCATGAGCCGCGCCCGTTATGAAAGCCGTCCTGTTTGAAAATTCTTTCCCGCTCATTTTTTTGCCCCGGGTTTCTTTTCAAAATTAAGGAGATAATCGTCAAGATCGATCCGCAGGGCGCTGTTAAGCACATTCGTGGCTATCATAAGTCCTGCGAAGGCTGTAAGCTGGACAATCTGTTTGTCGCTGAATTTCGATTTCAGCCTTGCGAAGAGTTCGTCCGTAACGCCGTTGGGGTCTTTCCCGAGCGCCCGGCCGTAATCAAAGAGGAGCTGTTCGGTATCGTCCAGGACAAGCTTGTCCGGATTCTCGCCTTTCTCGATGAGTATCCTGCGGAAGAAAGTCGAGCAGAGGAGGCAGTCCGTTTCCGCAGAAATTGCAAACGATAAAAGCGTAACTCCCCGTTCGCCGATAAACGGTTCTATTTCGTCGCTCAGGGGATACCACTCCTCGTAGGCCTTTAAGGCCGGGATGGAATGGAGGAGGGTCCTCTTCATGTTAGTCGCCGAACCGTGGCGTTTCACCAGGCCCTCGTATTCTTTTTTGACTTCCTCCGAAGCTGTTTCGTGATCAATTACCGGTATTCTTGCCATATAAAACTCCATTGTATTGTATTTATATATGAATAGTATGAAATAAGTTTAAAACTTATCAGGACGAAAGTCAAGGAAATTTAATCCAAATAAAAAATTCTATGCATGCTATTGATATGGATTAGCTTGACATGAAACAGGCTTTTGTGTTACTATAATAGCATAGTATTACTATAGGATTTGTTTGACATAAGAAGGCGGCAAATGCCGGTCCTCAGCAACAGGGTCGGGCTCTTCACAGAATCTATAATAAGGCGCATGACGCGTATTTCAAACCTCCGCAATGCAGTTAACCTTTCGCAGGGTTTTCCGGATTTCGACCCGCCCCCTGAATTGAGATACGCTTTGAAAAAAGTATCCGAGGACGGCCCGCACCAGTATGCAATTACATGGGGGGCTCCTGAATTCCGCAAAGCCCTGGCCGAAAAGCAGGAAAAATTTATGGGGATACCCGTAGACCCGGAAAAAAATATAGTTGTCACATGCGGAAGCACGGAAGCCATGATCGCGGCGATGCTTACAGTCTGCAATACCTCGAATCCTTCGGGCAAGGTTTTCAGCATAGAAGAACTTATGGTAATATCCAGACTCGCTGTTGAATTCGATGTTTTTGTAATAACCGACGAAGTTTACGAACACATTGTATATAAACCATATAAACATGTTTATATAGCCTCCCTTCCCGGAATGTCCGAGAGGACCATCTCATGCAGCTCGCTTTCCAAGACTTATTCAATTACAGGCTGGAGGCTGGGATATATAATTGCGCCCGGATATATAATTGACTCCGCAAGGAAGGTGCATGATTTTCTGACTGTCGGCGCCGCAGCTCCTCTGCAAGAAGCAGCCATAGCAGGCCTGACGCTTTCGGAAAACTACTACAAAGATCTCAGGAATTCCTATACCGGTAAGCGGGAAATATTTCTTAAAATGCTCGATGAAGCCGGGATCAAATATACCAGGCCGCAGGGGGCCTACTATGTCATGTGCGATATTTCTGAATTCGGATCCGGCAGCGACATCGAATTCTGCGAATGGATGGCCATGGAAGTCGGAGTCGGAGCGGTGCCCGGTTCAAGTTTTTTCAGGACAAAAGAAAACCGGTATATCCGTTTCCATTTCGCGAAAAAAGAGGAAACCCTCAGGCAAGCCGGCGTCAGGCTGCTTACACTCAGGGATAAAGCCCTGGCAAAATTTAAAAAATAACCGGCTGTTTATACGGGGTTATATGCTTATATATAGAACATCGAGGAAAGTCCCGATTTGAGCTTCCTGTACTCGGTCAGAAGATTGTCAAGTGTGATGGAATCTACAAGAGAGTTTATGCAGCTGTTGAGGATATTCCAGACATTAAGCTGGATGCAGTAATCGACGCTTTCGCTCGATTCTTTTGCGGCGGTAGCCGGATCGATCACGGAAAGGTCCCCTTCCAGCGCGCGGAGAACGGTCCCCACAGTTATTTTTTCAGGGGCTTCCGCCAGCATATAACCTCCCTGCGAACCCTTGACGCTTTTGATGATCCCGGCATTCCTGAGGGCCGTGAACATCTGTTCAAGGTAGCGAAGGGATATATTCTGCCGGGTGGCGATATTGTTCAGCGCGACCTGCTCCTCGCTGGCATGGATCGCCAGGTCGAGCAGTGCGATGAGCCCGTATCTTCCTTTCGTCGAAATTCTCATAAATACTCCGGATAAAGCTCTGGTCCCTATAATTATACCAAAATCCGGGATTTATGTATAATATTAATGTACTCGGGTATTTGCTATTCCGTTATTTCCGCATCTTCATTTTCAACCTGCCCTCTGCTGATGCGGTACGACTTCAGGACCGGTTCGTTACCGGCCAGCGACACGATAATATAACTTATCGCCGGGTCGTAAGCGATCCTTATGTCCTCTTCCGACGGCCTTGCCGGTGTCGAGGGATGGCTGTGATATACGGCGGTAAGTTTGAGCCCTTTTGCCTTTGCCTTATTAAGAACGGCAAACTGCTCTTTCGGGTCGAAACTGAAATGCTGCGGGCTGCGGTCAATATTTTCCATCGGAAATCCTTCGACAATAATCCCGCCGGAGGACCCCAGGTAACCGCAGGCTTCTACAGGCGAATCTTTCTTTGCATGGGATATCACCTGGTCGTAAACATCTCTTTTCAGCCTGATCATTTTTCGATCACTACTTTATATATGTCGTCTTTTACCGGACTTATTTCCAGGACCTTGTATCCCTGCTCAGCCGCCGACCTGGGGACATTATCTAGAGGCTCCCCCTTGCGGAGAAGCACCGAAACCCTTTCGCCGGAATTCATTTTCGAGAGCTGAAGTTTTGTTTTTACAAACGTCATCGGGCAATGGTCTCTTGTTATATCGAGTGTAAATTCTTCCATATTATATAAACAGGGTTTGCCCGCCCTCCGCAATTTCCAGGAACTTCGCGACGCCCAGGACTTCCCTGACCTCCGGGATCAGGTCTTTCAACTGTATTCCGAGTATAACCATGGACATTTCGCATGCATAAAATTTTACCCCTAACTCTTTAGCCGCATCCACCAGTTCAGGCAGGGTCGCGACGTTTCTGGCTTTCATCATGCCGGTCATAAGTTTTGGCGAGAGGCCTCCGAAATTCAGGCGGCTTAACGGGAGGTTATCGAAGCCTCCCATCAGAAAGTTGAAAACCCTCGCCAGGAAGCCTTTTCCTGTAAATGAATGCCCCTTCTTATTCTTGATGGCGTTAAAGCCCCAGAAAGTGAAAAACACGTTCACTTCATACCCGACCGCTGCAGCTCCGCTTGCCAGCGTAAATACCGCGACAAGCTTGTCGAAGTCCCCGCTGAAGCTGATCAGCGATAATTTTTTCTTATCAAGAGCCATAATTATTCTCCTTAGCCCCGCTTATTTTAATTAGCGGGACTTATACCGCTCAGGCACTTTTATGGCTTGGCGGCATTTAAATCGCATACAGCCTGTTCTATATCCGCCAGTACCGTAATCGAAGGCTTATTGCCGCATACGGGGCAATCCGGATTTTTACCCACCTTCACCTTCCTGAAATTCATATTCTTCGCCTCGAAAATGAGCAGCTGGTTATAAAGAGGATTCCCGGCCCCGGTTATAAATTTCAATGCCTCGGTAGCCTGGATGGTCCCGAGCATCCCCGCTACAGAGCCGAGCACACCGGCCTGCGAACAGGTCGGTACAGCATCCGGAGGAGGCGGAGCCGAGAAGACGCACCTGTAGCAGGCAGTTTCTCCCGGTTTTACAGTCATGGTCTGGCCGTCGAAGCGCAGTATCCCCCCATGGGAAAAAGGCTTTTTTTCTAAAACACAGGCGTCGTTTATCAAAAATTTAGATGCAAAATTATCTGTGCCGTCGACTATGAAGTCATAGTCCCTGATCAGAGCCGTTATATTGCCGCTGTCGAGGAATTCTTCCACGGCATTGACCCGGATATCCGGATTTATCGCGAGCATTTTTTCCCTTGCCGACAGGACCTTGGGTTTTCCTATATCAGCTGTAAAATGAATGATCTGCCTCTGGAGGTTCGACAGATCCACACTGTCGAAATCCGCTATGCCTATCGTTCCGACGCCTGCGGCTGCAAGGTATAAGGCTATGGGCGATCCAAGGCCGCCCGCTCCTATAACAAGCACGCGGCTTTTAATGATCTTTTCCTGCCCCTCTATTCCCACATCCTGCAGTAATATATGCCTGCTGTACCGCTCTAATTGGCTTTCTGTGAAATCCATCACCGGGATCCTCCCCCCATGAAATACAGAAAATCTATTTCATCGTTATCTTTGAGGATAGCGCCGGTAAAATCGGCCTTTTCAAGGAATACGCCGTTGAGCTGCACGGATACCATTTCCGGATCCTGTATATGGTCGAGTCTGATTAATTCTGCAACTGTCAGGCCTTCCTTAAACGAATCCCGCCTGTCGCCGTTTACGATCAAATTCATTCTAGCCCGCCTTTATATTAGGGTGGTTCCAAAAACTAGATTATTAGAAACACACCTGATTACGAATCTAAAAATTCCGCCCAATGCCCTGGTGCCTGTCCTGGGGCCAGTCCCCAGGACAGGTAGGCCCCGGTGCCTAACTGGCCCCAGGACAAGCACTACCAAGCTGGTCCCCAAAGGCTTTAGTCCCCGTAGGGGGGCAGGGGGGGCAGTTTTTAAAAGTGCCCGAAAAATACATGCAGGGATGCGTTTAAAAACATCCCCGCGGTTATTAAATTTTCGCTAATGCCTGATCCAGGTCTCCCCTGATATCGTTGATATCTTCAAGTCCTATGGAAAGCCTTATCAGTTCCGGAGTCAGTCCGCCTTCCCTCTGCTGTTCTTCGGAAAGCTGGGAGTGGGACGTGCTTGCCGGATGCAGCACGAGAGATTTTGCGTCCCCGACATTCGCAAGATCGGAAAACAGTTTCAAACTCTCTATAACTTTTATCCCGGCGGCGAGGCCGCCCTTGACGCCGAAAACGACCATTCCGCCGAAACCTTTCTTGAGATACTTCGAGGCCACAGGGTATGTAGGATCGTTCTTAAGACCGGGGTACCTGACCCATTCGACCTTCGGGTGCTTTTCGAGGAATTCGGCGACCGCCAGGGCGTTTTCACTGTGCCTGGGCATCCTTACATGCAGGGTCTCTGTCCCCTGGAGGAAGATCCAGGAATTATCCGGGGAAATAGCGGCGCCGAGATTTCTCAGGGGCACAGTCCTGAAGCGTAGCGCAAAAGCGATCTTTTTCAGCCCTTCCGGCAAATCGTGGGCCCAGTGAAGCCCATGATAGTTTTTATCCGGCTGGTTATAAAGGGAGAACTTTTTGTCAGTCCAGTCGAAATTTCCCGCATCGGTGGCTATGCCGCCGATAGCGGTTCCATGACCGCCGATCCACTTCGTAAGCGAGTTGACGACGATATTAGCCCCATGTTCGATGGCCTGGAAAAGATAAGGGGTCGTGAAAGTCGCATCGACGATAAGGGGGATATTGTGCTTTTTAGCTATCTTCGATATGGCATCGATATCCGTAAAATCGAGCACGGGATTTCCGATAGTCTCTATGAAGAGCCCGCGGGTCTTTTCGTTGATCAGCTTCTCAAAACTGGACGGATCCTTGTGGTTCGCGAATTTCACATTGATCCCCAGGTCGGGAAGTATCGCATCGAACATCGTGTATGTGCCGCCGTAAAGGTTCGAGGCCGAAACTATTTCATCCCCGGCTTTGGCAACATTGATGATCGAGTAAAAGATAGCGCTTGTCCCCGAAGCGACCGCGACAGATGCCGCACCGCCCTCGAGGGCAGAAATCCTCTGCTCGAGAACATCAGTCGTAGGATTGGTGATGCGGGTATAAATATTGCCCAACTCTTTAAGACCAAAAAGATTTGCCGCGGTCGCCGTGTCCTTGAATACATAAGAGCTTGTCCTGTAAAGCGGCACCCCTCTGGAAGTAGTCGCGTCGACAGTCTGGCCCTTATGAAGCGTAAGGGTATTGAACCCCGCTTTCTCAAATGAAAAATCTGCCATTTAATGCCTCCTTATTTTTTCTTTTATTTTATGGCAATATCAAACTTCGTCAAATCTCGAAGCTGGGCTCGGAGCATATCTTCCGGTAATCGTCCACCATCTCCGACAGATTTACCTTCATAAGCGAGCTTTTTATCGCGTCGTCTAACTTTCTCCATACATTCTGGGCCGGGCAATTTCCGGTCTTATCGCACTCTCCCCCGTTCAGGCAGTCGATTACCGACAGCGATCCCTCGAGGCGGCTTACAACATCCGCCAGGCTTATCGAAGAGGGATTATTGGCAAGCTGGTAGCCGCCCTGGGCTCCCCTCTGTGCCGTTATGAAACCCGCCGATTTTAGAAAACTGGCTATCTGTTCCAGGTATTTTTCAGAAATATTTTCCTTCTTCGCTATCTCGTTAAGCTGGACAGTGCCTTTATCGTAATTTAAAGCAAGCTGAAAAAGGAGCCTCAGACCGTAACGTGTTCTTGTAGTTAATTTCATCTATATATCCTATATGAATAGTATGCTATAATTATAACTATAAAAATACGCTTTGTCAATAGGTCTTTAGAAATTATTTTTTGACTATAAGCGCTACGCAGGATCTGGCAAACAAATTCGGGAGGGGAAGTTTAAAAGAATATTTCCGGCCGGCGAAAAATGCGATTTTTTTAATTAAAATGCCGTATTTTTTACAATAAGCCCTGAAATCTTTCAGGCTCAGAAAATGGATATTCGGAGTTTCATACCATTCGAACGGCAATTCGCTGGAAACAGGCGTCCTGCCGGTAAACATATACTTGATGCGAAGAAAGACATTGCCGAAATTCGGAAAACTCACTATGCCGTATTTACCGATCCTCAGGATTTCATTTAGAAGTTTGCCGGGCCGTATTGTTTCCTGTATGGTCTGGCTGAGTACGACATAATCGAAAGAGCAGTCGAGGAAGTTGGACAAACCGCTGTTAAGGTCCTGCTGCACGACGGAGATCCTTTTCTTTATAGTATTTTCAATATTGGCTATATCTATCTCAACGCCAAGTCCATGTGTGTTTTTCTCCTTTATCAGAAATTCCAGAAGAGAACCGTCCCCGCAGCCCAGATCCAGAACCCGGCTTTCATCTTCAATCCAGCCCGCCATGAGAGAAAAATCGGCCCTTTCTTTCATAAATGCCCCCCATGCGTCGCATCGAGGAATGAGGATATAATCTCACCTTCCGTTTTTAACTCGAGGAGGAATGCGTCATGACCGTAATTCGAATTAATATTGACGTATGTCACATCTTTTTTCTCGGCTATCATGGCATTCACCATATCCCGCGATTCATCGGGAGTGAAAAGCCAGTCGGAAGAAAAAGAAAGGACAAGTATTCTCGAGCGCAGTTTTTCAAAAGCCTTACGGATGCTCCCGCCCCCATGAGCAGCCGCCGCGTCGAAATAATCCATTGCTTTAGTGACATACAGATAAGTGTTCGCGTCGAAACGCTCGACAAATTTATTGCCCTGGTGGTTCAGGTAACTCTCAACCTGAAATTCTTTGGAAAAATCGTAACTGTATGCCTCGCCGTCCTGCAGCCTCCGCCCGAATTTCTGCTCCATCGAGCTGTCGCTCAGGTAAGTAATATGGCCTATCATCCTCGCGAGGGCCAGGCCTTTATCCGGCTTTGTCCAGGGATAGTAATCCCCGTTGAGATATTCGCTGTCCATCAGGATCGCGCTCCGCCCGACCGTGTTGAAAGCGATGCCCTGCGCGGAAAGACAGGATGTCGTAGCAATGAGAATTGCGGATTCCATTGCAAGAGGATATCTGAGAACCCACTCGAGCGCCTGCATTCCGCCCATGGATCCGCCTGCGACCGCCAGCAGTTTTGAAATTCCGAGGTGTTCAATAAGCTTCTTCTGAACCTTGACCATATCACCGATTGTAACTACTGGAAAATTTATGCCGTAAGCGTTGTCATTGTCCGGGTCGATGGAAGAAGGCCCCGTAGTCCCCTTGCATCCGCCCAGCACGTTGGAGCAGATTACATAATACCTTTCAGTATCGAAAATCTTCCCCGGTCCTACCGCATCGTTCCACCAGCCGGGATTTTTGCCGTTTTGTTCATGAAACCCCGCGACATGGGCGTCGCCAGACAGGGCATGGCAGATCAGGACGGTATTATCCTTATTTTCATTCAAAGCGCCGTAAGTTTCATAAGCAATAGTCACAGGTCCGAAAACCCTGCCCGAATCGAGTGTTATCCGTTCCTCCGGCGATTCGCCGAATGTGTAAAACTTCGTTTCTACGATTCCCGCTGTATCCATGGTTTAATAACTTCCATACAAATATTATTCCTATGGATATTGTAGGATATAATCGGCCGAATGTCAATAGGAAGTGTCTTTAAGCGAATTCAGGTTCCCTTTGTTTTGTTATGCAGATTGAAAGTTCCTGGCTTTCATTGACTCCCTCATCGAAAATACATCTCCAGCCAAAATCAAATACAAGCTCTTTCAGATCCTTCATTTTTATATTGAGGATCACACAGAGGACATTGCTGTCTTCGTTTTTAAAAACCGATTGAATATTGAACCGGCTGTCATTGAGGTAATTGTATTCTTTGTACAATTGATCGATGCTATAATCCTGCAAACTCATATGAATCTCCTGTTTTATTTTTATCTTCAAGAATGTTCAGGGCATTTTTTATCCCGGATTCTAAACCGTTGAATTTCTCCAGAAAAACCGTAATTTTTAATTTTATTCCTTCCTCATTAAAATATCCGTTTATTATGTAACAGGAACTATGCTCTTTTTCCAGGGGGTAAAAATTCTCCTGATCAAACCCATACCCTTCAAAATAATTATCCAAAAAGTTCTTGAATATATCTTTCAGCATTTCTTTCATGTATTCATCTTTCTCTGCATCGCTTATATCAGCATCACCTTTCCCGTAAACATTTTCAAAGATCCTGGTTTTCAAATCATCCATGAAGAACATAACTATGCTGCTGTTGACCGGATTTGAAAAATCAAATTGTATCCTGTTTTTGAATTCAATAACTTCAAAACCTGACTGCGTTACATTCATTAATGCCTGATTATGAAAGGCTTTTGTAACAGCCAGCATTAAAGCTCTTTTTGCTTTCTCAAAATTATCCCCCATATTTTCCCCCATTATTTCTCCCGGGCAGGCCGGCCCGGCAATTCGTTTTCTATTATCTTTAAGATCTTCATTAATTCATAAAAATCAACCGGTTTCCTGAAAAAGGAATAGGCATTGTCATTTACATTCTTTAATGAAGACGCCATAATTTCTGAAGCTGTCAGGATGATCACACGTATGTCAGAATTGATTTTTTTAATCTTCAGCATCAGCTCAATTCCATTCATCTGCGGCATGGTATAATCCGTTATCACAACGTCAAAATACTGCCTGCATAGAATATCCAGGGCTGTAAAAGGCCTGGAAACACTCTCGACCCCGTACCCGGCAGGAGAGAGCATCTTCTTCAGATAATTCTGGTAATCAGCCTCGTCATCCACGATTAAAATATTCATATTTCCCGCCTAATGCCTAATTATCTTAATAAAGGCAATAGGCGTGCCAATATGATTTCAATTTAGAATCGGACTGTTTTTTCAATTAAATGCTTGAATAAACTTGTGAATCTGATGCCGGAAGAGTTGTTTTTCAAAACCGCAGGCCAGGTGAAAGTGTTTAAAATCCTTCGGTTGTAGCTTTTTATACACTTTTTTAGATTTTATTAATCGCTTCCTTATAACGGCCGTACAGCTGGATACGGTTCAAACCGAGATATTCGGCTGTCTTTGATTTGTTTCCGTTGAATTTTTTTAAGGCTTTTTTTATAATAGCCATGTTCAGTTCTTCCAGGTCAAAAGGCTGGTCGGGCAATTCCAGGGTTTTTAAATCAATGGCTGCCGCAGGAGGGCTTTTCTTTTCAGGCATTGCGATAAGTTCATGGATGTTTTTTTCAAGAATTATATTATCGCAGAATAAAACCGCTTTTGTAATTATGTTCTTTAATTCCCTGATGTTGCCGGGAAAGTTATGTCCTTCAAGAAGCCTGAAGGCCGCACTTTCAATCTCCTCAGGCTGCTTTCCAAGCTCTTTGCCGATTTTATAAAAAAGATAGAGAGAAAGGGGGATAATCTCTTCTTTCCTTTCCCTGAGCGGCGGAATCCATATTTCACACAGGTTTAGCCTGAAATAAAGATCTTCCCGGAACTGCCCTGCGCCGGTCATCTCCCTCAAATCACGGTTAGTTGCAAAAACAAGCCGTGCCCTGACAGGCTGGATAGAACTCCCGCCGACCATGAAATATTCTTTCTCCTCAATAATTCGAAGAAGTTTAGCCTGCATCCCGAGGGGAATCTCCCCGATCTCATCCATAAACAGGGTGCCGTTTTCAGCCGCTTTTATTTTACCCTCTTTACCGGCTTTGTCGGCGCCGGTAAAAGCCCCCTTTTCGTATCCGAAGAGTTCGGATTCAAAAAGATCCCTGCCGAGGTTCGAACAGTTAAGCGCGACAAAAGCCCCCTCAATATCCGGGTTATCGTAATGCATATGCCTGGCAAGAACCTCTTTTCCTGTTCCTGTTTCACCCCTGATCAAAATCGGAATCTGGGGATAGTCTTTGAGCTTGTTGATTTTCTTGTAAACAGAATCCATTTTATCCGAGAAAATCGCGAAATCCCGGTTTTTGCTCAGGGGAACGCTGTGTTCAACCCAGTTTTCTATCTGATCCATCCGGATCAGCCCGCCATGACCGTTTAATATATCATCTAATTTCATACCGGAGCCGGAGGCACTCCTTTTAATATCTTTTAAGGCATTCCTGATGATTTCCACTAATTTTTTCACATCCACGGGTTTTGTCAGAAAGTCATATATGCCGGAGTCGATGGAGTTGATCGACTGGATGATCTCTTCGTTGCCCGATATCAGTATGATTTTGGTCCGCGGGCTTGAATGAATAAACTTTTCAGCTATCTCCAGCCCGCTGATATCCGGAAGCCCGACATCTGAAAGAACAATTTCAAAGTTCTGCCTGTCCATCGCCTTATAAGCCTCATTCCCGCTGTATGCCTTTTGAATAACAAGTTCGGGGACCTTCAGATTCGCGGTTATCTTTGCGAGATATTCACAGCTGTCGCGATCATCATCAACAATCAAAATATTCATCAGCTTTTCCCACAGCATTTTCTTACAGTTTCTATCAGTCTTTTAAAATCAACCGGTTTTGGGAAAAATCCGGCAGTCCCGCCGAATAAATCCATGTTTGCGTCTATAAGGTCTTCCCTTCCCGATATCAGTATCACTTCTTTTATTCTGCCGGCTTTCACAGCCTTACCGGCAATCTCAAGTCCGCTGATCCCCTGCAGATTGATATCGCATATCAGCAGGTCATACAGGTTATTATCGAGCAGTTCCTGCAAATCTTTGCCATTGTAGCAGCAGGATATATCCGGATATGAATATTTCCCTCCAAGTTTGATCTTAGATAAAAAATGCATCAAGATATCGCAGCATTCCTTTTCATCGTCCGTTATCAGTATTTTCATAATTTTTCAGCCCTGTTCAGCCGGATTACAAATGTAGCGCCACCCCATTCGTTGCCCCTGACAAAAACTTCCGAGTTATAAGATTTGATTATGGTATTTACCACGTAAAGACCCAGGCCCATATCTTCACTGGACTGGCGGGTTGAAAAGAAAGGGTTGAATATCTTTTCCCTGTTTTCCTCCGGAACACCGGGACCGTTATCGCTTATCTGTATAACAATTTTTTCCTTCAAATCCTCGGTTTCTATCAGGATAAATTTTTCTTTCAGGCCGCAGTCGGAGAGTATTTTTACAGCATTAGAAATTATATTGATAAGAACCTGCTGGATCTGTACATCCGAAATTTCGATCTCCTTCATTTTCCTGTCCAGGTCCAGTCTGAGTTCGATTCCGCTGTCCTTGATTTTCTGATCCATTAATGCCGCCGTATCCCTGACAACCTGGTTTATAATGACAGGCCTGCTTTCTATTTTTTCAGGAGCCCTGACCATGTTCATCATGGTTTTCAGGGTTTTATCCATTCTTTCGATATTCCTCGAAATATCTGAAAGCCCTTTGTAGATATCGTCTCCCGAGATATCCAGGTTCTCTTCCTTCCAGAAAAGAAATCCTTCCGATATCAGCTTGATGTTATTCAGCGGCTGCCTGATCTCATGGGCTATTGCGGATGAGAGCTGGCCGAGGCTCGAAAGCCTCTCAGACCTGAGCAGCATTATATCTTTGATCCGGATATCCCGGTTTGCTTTTTCCAGGGTTTGGTTCGCTTCCAGGAGATTTTTTTCAGATTTCCTCAAAGCGTCCAATGCAGTCTTCCTGTCGGTTATATCCTCCACAAAACCTTCTAAATAAATGACAGACCCCCGCCGGTCCCTGACTGCGCGCATATAGAGGTTGGCCGTGAATTTCGTTTTGTCTTTCCGGTAATATTCTACTTCACTCCGGACAAACCCGCCTGTATTCAGAACCCTTTGAATGAGATCTTTCCTGGCAACGGGATTTACGAACATCTGGCCGGGTATATCCGCTATAGACTGGAGCATATCTTCTGCCGATTCATAATCGAATAAAACAGCCAATGCCGGATTAATAGATAAAAACTTCCCTTTAAGGGTGGATTGAAATATACCAACAGGCGCGTTTTCAAAAATATTCTTATACTCGGATTCGCGGTCCATAAGCATTTCCGTACAGTTGTTTTTTTCTTCCATTGTCTTCCTGATCTCAAGTGTTTTTTCAGCGATCCTTTTCCGCAGAGTGTAATTCCACAATGAAAAAATGATGCTTATAAGCAATATAAGAATTAAGCTGTAATACAGATAATTGATAATGTTATTATTGTCAAGATCGTTTCCGAGCCACTTCCTGTTAATTTCCCTGTATTTTGATTCAGGAATCTCGGAAAAACCTTTTTCAACAATGCTTAAGAGTTTACCGCGGCCCTTCCGAACAGCCCTGTGAAGCTGCCCTGTCGAAAGCGTAAACGAATATTTAAACTGACCGGCTATATTCATTTTATATAAATAATAAAGAGCTGGCGGTTTATCTATGCAGAAAACATTGATTAAATTGTTTGAGGCAGCCCTGACAATCGACTCATAACTGCTGAATTCCATCAGGTTGCTGATGCCTTTGGATTTCAAAATGTCGATGTCAGCGTCTCCCTTTTTAACACCGATAATGAAACCCGCGAGAGATTTTATACTGTTTATTCCCGAAATATTCCTGTTGAAGAAAACCGGAACTTCTATGTTCTCATAAGGTTTTGTATAATCTAAAACTAAAACTCTTTTTTCTGTATAGAAAATAACATCAATTACATCGGCTTTTCCCTCAGCCATCAATTCCTGCGCCTTATTCCAGTCCATGGCCTGAATGTCAACATCTATGCCGGTTCTTTCAGACCAGAGTTTCCACTGATCCACAAGAATTCCCTGCAGTTCTCCCTTGTCATCCCTGAAAAAAAACGGCGGATATTTATCGTCCGCCACAACAACTATTTTATTATCAGAGAGTGAATAAGCGGATGAAAAAAGAGGCAGGGCGCATAAAATAACAGAAAGAATGAAACAGACTCTTAATTGTTCTTTCAATGGAAAACCCTCGAATTATAGAAACAATATAGAAATAAATAAATTATGTCAACAATTCAATCAGTTCTTCCGGCTATCTTTGAAAGAAAATAATGGCCGGGTATATGATGCTTGACAATAATTTAAATCAGGATTATCCTCAAAAGCGGAATTGCCGCAGGCAGCTTGCAAAGCGAGAGTTAAATGAAGAATATAAACTACAAGTGGATCGCCATTTCATGCACTTCATTAGGTGCGATTTTTTTTGCAGTAAGCTCGAATATACTCATAGTAGCCCTGCCGGTGATCATGAAGGACCTTCATGCATCTTTTCAGGAGATCATATGGTCGATGATGGGCTTTATGTTCATAATATGCATAGGGGTTCCTTCTATTGGAAGAATCGCCGATATGATCGGCAGGAAAAAACTTTTTGTCGCCGGATTTGCCGTGTTTACATTCGGATCATTACTTTGCGGATTTTCAACCTCGGGCAGGGATCTTATAATATACAGGATGATCCAGGCGGCGGGAGGGGCTTTGCTCGCCGCTAACAGCGTGCCCATTGTAACAGACGCTTTTCCCAGGAAAGAACTTGGAATGGCGCTGGGAATCAACGCAATGATAATCAGCATTGGAGGAGTTGTCGGTCCTGTCCTGGGCGGATTACTCATAAGCTTCGGATGGCGCTCGATATTTTATATTAACGTACCGTTCGGTATAATAGGGACAGCCTGGGCTGCAATTCAGCTTAAGGAGCTCGATATTCTCCCGGCAAAGCAGAAATTCGACTGGACCGGAACGGTCTTATTTTCAGCCGGTATGCTGTCTCTTCTCCTTTTTTTAACCTTCGGGGGGCTTTACGGGTGGCTCAAGCCGGAAATGCTTGCACTGCTTATAGCATCTATCGTTTTATTGCCTCTATTCGTAATTGCAGAGTTCCGTACAGACCAGCCTTTATTAGATATGAGACTTTTTAAATCGAGGATACTTGCCTTCGCCTATGGTTCCAATCTATTGAATGGAATTGCACGGGGCGCGGTGACCTTTCTGCTTATATTTTATTTCCAGGGAATAAAAGGGATCGATCCTGTCCATGCCGCAGTCATGCTCATTCCTTTCGTGCTGCCCCAGATGGTCGTCGCTCCGCTCTGCGGATGGCTTTCAGACAGGATTGGTTCGAGAATTTTAAGTTCTGCAGGGCTTCTTGTTTCCGCCCTTGGTTTTTTAGGCCTGATAGGGATAAATCCGGGGTCTTCTTACCTAAATTTGACGATATCTATGCTGATTATAGGAATAGGTTCTGGCATGTTCATTTCCCCCAACAGCAAGTCGATCATGGAATCGGTGCCGGTTGAAAGGAGGGGTATTGCCGGCGGCGTCCGCACGATGATGAACAGCCTGGGAATGGTCATCAGTATGGCTGTTTGCATGACCGTGGTTATTTCCTGCATCACCCCCGAGGCCTTTTCAGGCCTTTTTACGGGAACCAAGGTTGGATCGGAAGGCATAGCTATCGGGGAATTTATTTACGGCATAAGAATACTTTTCCTTATATCATTCATGATCAGCATTCTCGCGGCCTTTATCTCCTATCTGAGAGGCAACCCGCCGGACTGGAAGAGGGACGTCTTGGTCAATCTGAAACAAAAAGGAGTATAATAACAATGAACAACAGCGCATTATTGGTTATGGACGTCCAGCCGGAGACGTTAAACAGGCTCGAAAAAGATCAGGGCGGCGCCTACATCAAAAAGGTAAGGGGTGCGGTAGACGCGGCGCATAATAAGGATATCCCGGTTATTTATGTCGTATTGGGATTCAGGCCGGACTTTCCGGAAATCAATCCCCGGAATAAAACCTTCAGCCAGATCAAGGAAAGGCCCCTGGAAGGAATGGTGAATCCGGCCCCTGCAATAGAACCGTCCGGAAAGGATATCGTGGTCACCAAGCGCAGGGTCAGCGCTTTTACCGGGAGCGATCTCGATGTAGTATTGCGTTCCCTCGATATCAGGCATCTCGTTCTCGCCGGTATAGCCACAAGCGGAGTTGTATTGTCGACAACAAGAGAAGCCGCAGATAAAGATTACCAGCTTACGATCCTGTCCGATCTATGCCTTGATTTTGACCCTGATGTGCACAAAATTTTAATGGAAAAAATCTTTCCAAGGCAGGCATCGGTAATAACCGGCGAAGAGTGGATTAAATCACTTTAGATCAGGCCAGCAGAAGTTTGACGGACAGCGAGCCGTTCAGGAGGGCCAATTCTCTATGCTCTTTGAGACGGAGCAGGTGAATGGGCGAATCTGCGGGGACGAGCAGGGCGATATGCCAGGCCTGGAATTGTTCATTGATAACTCTTCCGACATCTTTATACAATGGATCAATACCTCCGGAGGAGGTCTTTCCGATGCGCTCGCCGTAAGGCAGATTAGCGATCATCAAACCTTCCGGCGCAGGCGGAAGCCATTCCTGAACCGGCTTTACCGCGAATTCTATATACTTTTCAACCCGGGCCCTCAGCGCCGATGCACGCGCAAGTTCGACATATTTGGCATTTATATCCGAAGCATAGATCGGAGCAGTCAGGGAGGATCTCCTGGAGGCCCTCAGTTCGTCTGAAACCCGGCGCCACAGAGGCCGGTCGAAACCTGCCATATGCTCAAAGGCGAAATCATCTTTCCCCCGGTGTATGAGCGGAGCTTTATTAAGAGCGATATATGCCGCTTCTATGGCGATCGTTCCCGAGCCGCACATCGGATCGAGTAGCGCCTTGCTCCCGTTATAACCGGCTAAAAGCAGTATCGAAGCGGCAAGCGTCTCTTTCAGGACGGCCGGATGCCCGTTCAAACGCCACCCTCGCTTATGCAAAGCCCGGCCTGCGGTATCGATCCCTATTACGCATGAACCGTTCCTTACGAAAACGACAATTGTGATGGCATTGTCAGCCATGGGATCGAAGCGGGGTGCGGATTTTTCAAAAGAGCTTCCTGATATGGATTTCGCAACGGATTGAATTACTTCCTCTTCCCCAAGCTCCTGGGATTTTTTATCGGTGAGAGCCGGAGCGACTGTGAATGGTCTTACAGGCCTCAGCCATTCTTTCCATGCGATCTTACTGAGTTCTTGCCTGAAATCTCCGATGCCGGAAACCTCGAACTCCCTGACCACGAGCTGGATACGGCTTGCAGTGCGCAGCAGGAGATGGGCCCTGTAGGCTGTCTCAAGATCCGCGGTGAAGGCAATGCCCCTGTGTAAAATGCTTTGATCCCCGATTCCAAGGCCGGTAAGCTCGGAAGCAAGAACCCCGACAGTTTCATGAGGGCATGTGGCTATCCATTTCATAATGTTTCCCCTTAAAAATGGAAAATAAAATTCATTTGACTGCAGGTTTCAAATTAAACGATACGGAATACCAGAGAGAGGCGCCCGGAGAAAATTTTCCTGTCACATTCCCCAGAGCTGCCGCTATTGAAACCTGGCCGGCATCCCCGAAGCTGTACCATATTCCCGGCAATACCGTAAGAGTAAACCCCCCTTCGGGCCCTGTGGTATAAAAAGGGTCGAATTCAAGATAAACGTAAAACAGATCCTTAACTATTTTATAAACAGGCGCCAGATATGCCCCGAAAGCAGGGTTATATAAATTGGTATAAAAGAATATAGCCAGAGCGTTCGCTTCGAGGGCCCAGGTATTGTTTTCCAGGAAAAAATGATACTGGGGACTTATAAAATACTGGCCGGCCTGCAGGGCCGCGATATTGTTAAGGCCGAAATCGTATCTGATCATCGCCCATGAAAAATTGTAAGCTGCGGGTGTAAATGCCACATCGGCAAAATCGGCTGCCATATCTATATTGGCGGAGAGGCCGTATTCGGCTATAAGATCGCCCCCCGCTGCAAGGGGATTAAAAGACGGCGCCCAGATAAACGGATTTATCGAAAGAACTCCATCGCCAGTCATTGCGGTATCCGGATTATAAGCGTATGAGTATCCCGAAATCGGCGCAGCCATTGCAGACAAAAAAACCGATAAGGTCAAAATTATCTCCCGGTCTAATTTCATTTTCTTTCCCTCTTATTCCTCTAATGTGTTTTTTTTCATGAAATTTTTTATAAAAACCTGTGTTTCAATTCCATAACATCCCTGTAGGGAACAACTCCCTGGATTTTTCCGTCGGCGTCAAGCACCGGAAGGGCCCTGAAACTATAACGGTCGAACAGGTCTGAAGCATCATGAAGCGTGTTTTCGGGCGTCAGATTTATAATCCCTTCAGTCATAATTTCAGACAGCAGCGAATTGTCTTCGGCGATTAAAAGCTCCTTGATATCGAGAACTCCAAGGAGTTTATCATAGGGGTCCACTACATAAAGATACATAATTACATCCATTTCACGGGCCTTTTTCTGGTATAATTTCCTGACGTCGCTGGCGGATTCACCGGGTCCGAATTTAAGGAAACTTGCCGTTGTTAAATTAAGGATGTTTTCTTCCTGTTTATCAAGAATGGACTGTATCTTCGAGGCCATATCCTTATCTACAAGCTGCAAAATAGACTCTTTTTCCGAAAATGAAATAACCGCTAAAACATCCGCCGCCTGCGCCGGAGTCATGTCGTTGATAAGCTGTGCGACAGTTTCTTTTTTAAGCGAAGAAACGACCTCGCGCTGGACATTGGGTTCCAGTTCTTCAAGCGTATCGGAAGCCTGTTCCGTGGGCATTTCCTGGAAAATTGCGGCCCTCTGTTCCCGGTCGAGTTCCTCTATTATATCGGCCATATCGACCGGAGATATATCGGAAAGCTTTTCCTTCAAGGCGGTAAGCTTGATATCGCCCTTGAAACTGCTGATATTCCCCGGCAAAGGCTGGACAAACTTCCATGAAAGCAGGTCCTCTTTTATATTGAATAATCCGGCAAGCCACTTAAGATGAAGCCGCCTGTAAAATCCGTAATGGCTGAAGTCGACATCGCTCGCATAGAGTTTTTTATTAACCTGTATGATCTTTACATCATATACTACGGATACTTCATGCTCGTCCATATCGATCACCTTTTTATCAAGGATATAATCCCTGAGAAGCATCGCATCGCTTTCAGGTTCCTTCTCATATTCATCTAAATCCGGAAGCTCGAAACGGAGGCTTTTCAAATTTATCGACAGCATTTTTTCCATCGGAATAAGGAGCTTCGGGTATCCGAAAGGGCGTTTAATCAAAAAGTGCGTGATATGCGGTATGGTCCCGTATTCCTGGACCAGCATATCGAGAAGCTTCCCTATCCTTTTAACACCGTTATATACGGGAATATCTTTTATCTCGCTAAGTAAAAATGTCTTTTCGGGCTCGGGGCGTAAAATTTTTTTATTTATTTCATTCATGAAAAACCTCCTATTTATGAAGCAGGGTGATAAACCTGAAAACTAATAAACCGACTAAAATCAGAAGGTACATCCTCAGGATAAAAAGAGAAACTTTTACCCATGGCGTGATCTGAATTGTCGGCGTCCTGTACTTTTTATTGATCTCCGATATGCTTTTTAAAAACCCGTTTATCATATTAAACATTTTCAGCCTCCCTATTTAGCCGCAAAAAATTCGGGGAAAAGAGCGCTAATCCCGTACAATGTAGATATCAAAATTATTATCGATACGATAGCGATATTAATGATGTTCTCAAGTGTTGAATTTGCATATTTTCCCATCAGCTTTTTGTCGTTAAGAAGCAGGATCAGGAACACAAGCGCCGCCGGGAGAAGGGTAACCGCCACCACCTGGACAAAGAGCGTTATCAGCACAAGAGGTGCATTGGGGATAAGAACCACGGCCGCTGCCGAGGCCAGAAGTATAAAATATGCGCCGTAAAACCAGGGAGCTTCCTTGACCTTTTTATTCAGAGAGTGTGCCCAGCCGAAGACCTCGCCGAAAGCCCATGAGCTTGCCAGCGATATGCATATTGCCCCAAGCAGTCCTGCATCGAAAAGACCGATGGCCAGCAGCGTTCCTACCCACTGGTTGGTTTTCATCAGTACAAGGGCCGCCTGCGCAGCATCGCTGACCGGCTGCCCTAAAAGAACCGTTCCTGTCGCTACAATAATGAAAATCGAGACTATTACAGTCCAGGCCGCGCCGTTCAGAGTATCGAATTTCCCCCATGGTATGTCTTTTTCCTGCATACCCTTGTCGACAACTGCGCTCTGCTGGAAAAATATCATCCAGGGAGCAATTGTAGTGCCTATATTCGCCATGATAAAGAAAAATATGTCGGTATTGAATCCGCCCGGAAAGTGAGGTACAAGTCCTATTTTTATAATATCGGAGACGTTCGGCTTGACCATTATACAGGCAGGTATATATATGAGGTTCAAAATTGAAAATACTATGGCGATCTTTTCCCAGGTCCAGTAGCGTCCCTGCAGGATCATAAATCCCATGATCGATATTACTATAACGATTGTTATAATAGGCGCAATATGGAAAATGCTCATCGCGGCGGTCATGCCGATAAATTCCGTTACCAGCGTCAGCCAGTCGACAATACCCAGGTCGATAAGGGAAAACCAGCCCCAGAATGGTCCGAAAGCGCTGAAGATCGCCTCGGCATGGCCATGCTTGGTAACGGCTCCCAGGCGGACCGTCATTTCCTGGACGTAATAGGCTACAGGAAAGAGCAATATCATGAACCATATCAGGTGATAACCGTATTTTGCACCGGTGGCGGCGTATGTGGTAATTCCTCCCGCGTCATTATCGGCCATCATCACAATAAGACCGGGTCCGCTGATAATCAGGAATAACTGGATGGATTTAAAGTACCTTTTCAGATTGAAATATATTTTGTCCCATAAACGCATGATCAGCCTCCTGAATAACTACTCTGACACAAAAGAACCGGAAAAGAATTATAGTTTTTCAGGGCTACTGGGAGGGTCTCCAGAAGGGAATTCCTTTGATCCAGAATTTACATCCGTAGAAAACAGGAATATTTTTATAAAAATTATATACCGGCTTTATTAGATACATATCAATCTCCTTCCAAAAGTGGAAGTCCCGCAGCAAAGGCTGCTACCCGAAAGGGCCCGGTATCGAAACCTGATCTTCCTGAAATTATACGTAAATTCAGCGGGTTTTGTGACCACCCGGTCATGCAGGCTTATTTATATATTACCTTATTGAAATAACAAAGTCAACAGATTTTAAAAAATATTTTTCCGTATAGATGAAGGAATATTGATTTTGCAGGAGGTATTCAGGAAGAGCCTTAAATAAGGCTCGCAAACCATATATAAAAACAGGTATGGGGGCTCCAGTATTCGGTTGTCCGCCAGTCCATCATATACGACAGGTCGAGAAAAGGCATGTCGTCTTTAAGGCCCGCTATCCCGTTCATGATTCCCCCGGGTATCAGGCCCATAAAACGGGAATGGGGGTATGGATTATTGATCCCCTCCCCGGTCATAAGGCATGAGTTGAAGGGATTTCCCCCCATTACCCACTCCGCCTGTCGACGGCCGGCAGCTTTCAGTTCATCCTCTTTTAAAATATTCCCGGCCATTGTCAGTCCGACGGCGTAAGAAAGAATATGGGACGTCAGCCCGGCATAAATAGGCGAAATTGTCGGGGCGAAGAACCTGTAAAATAGTCCGCCGCCTGCAGGGCGGTATTTTTCCCCTGCCGGTTTCCCCCTGAAAAGGCCGAATGGAATTATGCCGAAAGGGCTCTTGAGAGACATGGGCATTACATAATTATGGCAATGATTCGCGAGAGCATCCAGGCACTTTTTCCTGATGCCGGGATCGTTTGACGCTCCTGCCGCTTCGGAAAGGGCGATAAGCGGGAGCCCCGAATCGCGGCCCGAACGGAAGAAGTCTTTTTTTGAAATATCGGCGAACCAGAAACCCCCGTCATTGTCCTGAAGATCGAAAAGAAGATTGAGTTCGTCCGAAAGGCGCGCTTTTGCTTCAGGCAGGCCGGGCAGGGCATTCTCTTTTCCGAGTTCCAGGAGTGCCAGTACCGCCCAGGACGCCTCATCCGGTTTATTATTCTGCTTATCTTTCATGAAACCAAAAGTTTTTACTGCCGCATCGCGGCACAGGCGGCTGTACTCCGGGTCGATATCCATGAACAAATGCGCCATCATGGATTCGAAATATATGAATTCCCACTGTATGAGAGGCAGATATCCCGTATTTATATACCTGTCGTCGGGCGTGCCGGTGATATTGTCCGTCCAGTGATTGTCGCTGTTGTCGCCGTCAACGCCTCCGGCAATGTCATGCCATACCTGGCCGCTTTTCTCCCGGACTTTCAAAAAGAAGCCGTTCCCCCATCGAAGCTCGCTTAAAAGGTCCCCCTCTTTTTGATCGAATAAATTCCAGGCCGGATCCGGGTGCATTTTAAGCCGGCAGATCCCGATTCCCAGGAGGAGAGTGTGAGCGACCCATTTCCTCAGGTCGCCTGCATCATGCCAGCCTCCTGTCGTATCTATATGTTCCTCCGTATCCCTGCGCCGCGCATCGTCGAGGTGGCATGGCGGATGGAAACCCGGCACCCCTTCCCCGCAGCGCTGCAGATGGATATAGTCGAAAGCCTTTCTCAGCGTCCTTGAATAAATATCGTCTCTTATGTGGAAAGGGACTGAATTGAATTTATTATCGAGGGTTATCATGTAAATTCCGGGTAACTCGAAATCGGAAAAATCCGCGATATAATACTCCCCCCAATCGTACCGCTTTTTAGAGAGAATGCCCCTGTAAATGATGCTGTTCGGCTTTGAATTCGGACCTATCTCATTATATCCCATTTCGGTCAGGTTGATAATCTGGAATTCCCTGAACCTTCCTTTCCCCCATATTACAGCTTTTTTTTCATGGTCATGAGGCCTGAAACCGAGATGGTTGACTGAAATCTTCATAAAGAGCTCCGGGAAACGGATTGCCTGACCTTTGATTATAATTTACTGCAGAAAAACCGGCAAGACTTCAGAGACTCATTTCTACAGTGTCATCAGGATCATTATAAACCTTGTACCGGGCTTTTCCCACTTTCTTCGCCTGATACATAGCGATATCGGCTTTCTTAAGAAGAGTGTTTTCATCCTTGCCATCCCCGGGGTAAACGGAAATACCGATGCTCATAGTCACAATAAATTCATGACCATTGACAATAATGGGCATTTTAAACTTGTCTAAAATCTGCTGGACGACCTGCTTAACATCATCAACTTCCTCCAGATCCGGAAATATCAGCACGAACTCGTCTCCGCCGAATCGCGCTACAGTATCGCCTTTCCTCAGCGCAGAGCTAAGCCGCTCAGAAGTTGCCACAAGAAGAATATCCCCCGCCCCATGGCCGAGCGTATCGTTCACATCCTTGAAATTATCAAGGTCGAGCATCGCGATACCCGCTTTCTTCTGGCTCCGCTTTGCCTGAGCCAGAACAACGCCCAGGCGGTCGGTAAAAAGCTTCCTGTTGGGAAGCCCGGTCAGAGTATCATGAAAGGCCAGATGCGCAATTTTTTCCTCTGAGAGTTTACGCTCCGTGATGTCCTCTATTGCAAGCAGGATGATCCGTTCTTTTCCCGGCCCCCTCTGTATCTGCCGGGCATTTAAAAGCATGATCCGCCTGCCTATATTTGAAAAAACATGCTCCACCTCATAATTGTCAAAGGAAGTTTTTTGAGGAAGGATCGTTTCAAGCAGTTCCCGCAGCCTGGGTATATCCCATTGCTTATTCCCCAGGTCGTATATCAGCTTGCCGACGGTTTCTTCCGGTTTTACCTTAAAGAATTCATAAAAGGAACGGCTCACTGTGTTCACTCTTAAATCCTGATCGAGAGAGATAAGCGGCTCGCGCACAGTGTTGATTACACTCTGGGCGAATTCGCTGGCTTCGTCGGCTGTTTTTTTAATAATCTCCAGTTCTTTCCTTGTTTTTTCGAGACCTGCTTCTATTTCCTTACGCTCCGTGATGTCCTCTATTGCAAGCAGGATGATCCGCTCTTTTCCCGGCCCCCTCTGTATCTGCCGGGCATTTAAAAGCATGATCCGCCTGCCTATATTTGAAAAAACATGCTCCACCTCATAATTGTCAAAGGAAGTTTTTTGAGGAAGGATCGTTTCAAGCAGTTCCCGCAGTTTGGGGATATCCCATTGCTTATTCCCCAGGTCGTATATCAGCTTGCCGACGGTCTCCATAGGCTTAACTTTGAAGACTTTATAAAATGAACGGCTTACGGATATAACCCTTAAATACTTATCGAGAGCTATCAACGGTTCGCGCACAGTGTTTATAATACTCTCTGCATATTCCTGAGACATTTTTTCCTCTCTTTCTGCAAGAGTTAAATATAATATAATCAATAAACCAGGATTTATATGCATTATTATCATTATTATTATTATTATTTGCTATGCGAGGCCTTCCATTATCTTCACAACCTTAACCGGATTAACCGGCTTCTTGATAATAGCATCAGCACCAGCTTTAAAGAGCGCTATTTTCACAGAGCTGTCCTCTACACCCGATACAACGATAATGCACCTGCCTGTTGCAGGATGAATCGAGCGGAGCTTTTTTATGAAACTTGCTCCATCCATGCCGGACATTATATCAGTTAATATGAGATCGATCGAATGATTTTTTTCCAGTTCTGAAAATGCTTCGAGACAGGTCCCTGCAAATATATACTTAGCATCCCTGTATCCGGCAATTTCAAAGCAGCGCCGTGTAATCATCCCCGAAACGGATGATTCATCGGCAATCAGAATTTCCCTGTATTCCAAATACTCCTCCTACCGCCATAAATAGCTATAAGATTATGAATTATCCATTGTTTAATGATATTATTGGAAAATCCGGACCAAACATGCCGGGGTTCCGGGTGAAACATGCCACCCAA
>CAZHNM010000002.1:186513-232013 GCA_964533855.1 uncultured Brevinematales bacterium | reverse complement strand
CGGACGGAATGGGAGCGTTGAATTTTATTAAAGCACTGGCCGCTGAATATATAAAGGCAGATAACCCGGATCTTTTCAAAAACCCTGCATTAACAATAAAATAGGCTGTTGACAGAAATTTAGTTTATTAATAATTCGAAAATAATTATTTATTCGAAATGTTTAATTTTTTTCCAGTAATATGTTAGAGGCATGTGCAGGCCCCTGCAAAGGAAAATCGGATTTTCGTTTTCATACGGCATCGCGTATTTCGTTACGGTTTTCCTTTCAATTTCCACATTATCGAAATTATTAGTCAAAGTATTGTAAAAATCCCCGGGAAAGCCCACAATAATCATCACACTGCCGGTGTTGCGGCCCGGCCCCCAGAAATACCAGATATTCTGAGAGCAGACAGGGTCCGGCAGACCGTATTTCGGCCCGTAAAATTGAAGGGCTCCGGCTTCCCCATAATTACCGGTCAGAATGCATACTTTCTTTTTATCCGGATCGCTCAATTTTTGATAGACGTCCGAGACATTTTCCGACAATTCCTCCCACCCGAAACAGTCGGCGAAGAACTGTGGAAGCAAACCGGAGTCAAACTTTTCATCCCCTGAAAACTTTCCACGGCCTGAGTACTTGATAAAAGCTTCGGGAGTAAGGACAGGGCGGACGTAAGGTATTGATAGCACTCCATAAACTGTGATCAGTAAAGCGTAGACTGCAACGACGGTGACAGTTGCGGTTTTGAGCCAGGTTATTTTGATGTTTTCAATGAGCCGCATAATAAAAACAGCTCCCCCGGCAAAAAGCACCGTATAATATGGGCGAATAAGGTAAGACTTCGCGTTCTGCGAAATGAAAAGAATGCAGAGAAAAATGTAAGCAAGGCCGAAGACCCTGTATTTTTTCCCTTCCTTATGGAAAAGGAAATATATTAACCCCAGTATCCAGACAGGAAAAGCTGGCCGGTTCATGGAATCGATCTGGTTAAAAACATATTGAAGCGGAGAATAATGTGAGAGCTTGCCGGCATAACCCTTAAAATACTCTATAATGGGAAAATGATAGTAAGCCTGCCAGAGCAAATAGGGCAGAAAAATGAATGCCGCGATCAGACCGCCGATTAGAAAGCGTTTGTCAAAAAGATATTTCCGATCTTTAAGGGCCAGGAATGATATGAATAAAGTAAAACCCAGGTAAAGCATGGTGATTTTAGATATCAGACCAAGTCCGGCAAAAAGGCCGAAATAAAGCCAGTATTTTTTATCTTCCGAGACCAGCAGAAGCAAAATCATGTAGATGGAAATTGTCCAGAAAAGTGCGTCAAATGAATTGTAATCATAAATGGTATCAAGCGCCACTAATGATGGCGCAAGAGTCACACAGATCAGGCATAGGATCATAGCATAAATGCTTCCGCCCATTTTTTTCACTATCAAGGCCGATACAATGATGACACCTGAACTGAGCAATACCGGCACCAGATGCATCGATAAATAGGAAATTCCCAGTAAAAACCGGACCCCTGCCAGAATTAAAGGCGCAAGTGGCGGCACTTCGAGATAGCCTAAGCCTAGGTGTTTGCTCATAGAGATATAGAGAAATTCGTCCCGGAAAATACCGTAGTGGTGAGGGTAGAGAAAGATAATCAGTCTAATAATGATAAAATAGCAAATGATCGCTTTTTCACTTAGTAATATTTCCTTTCTTAACTGGAATTTCCCATTTAGCATCTTTGGCCTCCGAAAATCATAGACCCAATGCATTTTCCCGGTTGTCTATATCCAGCACTATCCGACAGGTATCAGAAAAAGAGCGTTCGGAAATTTGTGTGAGCCCTGATGTCATCTATAATTATATCATTGTGTAAACTGCTTTTCAAAGTTTTATCTGGGAAATCCCGGCTTAAAGGAAGTCGACCCTGTATACCAGGCCGACGCTGATCATTATATCCTGGAAGGTTGAATTTATCGTCTGGCTGTTTATATCGGTTTCATTGAAATTTCCCCGGGAATAAGAAAACCTGGCGGACAGGCCGATGTCGCCAAGGAAATATACCGCTCCGATCGTAAAAGGATAAGTTTCATAAGAAATTGTTCCGCCGCCTGCCGGTATATTAATTGAATTGAAAAGCGGGGTGAACATGAGGTTTAATTCCAGTTCGGGCATAGGGTTCCATATTATGTAAATATTAAAAAATGCAGCACCCCTTGATCCGTAAAACTGCGCCTGGTTGTTTTCGATAAGATTGGTCGCCACAAAATCGTTCTGGGACAGGAACCCGATCCCCAGGGCCAGTTTTTCACCCCACCATGGGAGGTAGTAAGAAGCGCCTATAGATATGATAGACGGGACCTGCCGGGATAAACCGATGTACCCGCTGGTCCAGTCGTAAAACGGCAAACCCTGCAAACCCAGGATATTGAAGTCGAGCCTGATATCCCAGTACCGGAACGCAAAACCGATATCAAGCATGGTAAGGGGCCATGCACCGCTGAAACCGTTCAAGTCTTTGGAGCCGATATCGGTCATAAGCCCGAAACGGGAATAGAGCTGCCGTTTGATATTTATCTTTTCCGTTTCATAAAGGGTCTGGCGTATCTTTTTTACCTTTGTTTCATTTTCTTCTGTCATGGCCGGGAGAGCCTCTTTGATTTTATCTACAATATCCGATGCCATCGAATCCGCGGTGTCGAATATATCGATCGTAACCGCGCCGGTATAAACCCTCCTCATTTTCAGCCTGTTCTCGAGCACGTCGTAAACCTCTGCAGTGACATAAAGCTTGTCCCTCTCGATAAAATAGCTGCCGAAAACTATAACATCGGCTTTCGCTTCGCGGCCCTGCGATATCGCTTCCTGGTAGCCGGTTACAGGTGTCCGGGCAGGAAGTCCGGCGACAATATTGAAGTTGTCCTCCCTGCTCAGCCGGGATGAAATTGATTTTTGAAGTATCAGTCCCGCGTTTTTATCCGGCTTGAGAGACTGGTCGCCCCAGGAGGCGATGAGCACATTCCACTTTTCAGCCGGGAAAAGATTTCCGGCTGAAAATAATGAGATCAGCATCAGAACAATAAATTTATAATTCATATTCAATCCCGAAGCCCAGGTGATATAAATTGTAAAAGTAATCCTGGATATTTATCCCGTTTACATTAATATTATTCACTCCCGCGGAATAGCTTAAATAGTTTATATTTAACCTCCAGCCTGGGGCGATCTTGAAATTGATGAGGATATCGATGAAGGGAGGACCGCTCGAATCATTGGGATTAATGTGGATCGTAGTATTATTGGTTAAATAAAGGTTTCCTGAGCCGGATAGGAAAAATGGCAGCCCCGCTGAAAGTTTGATATAATAGTCCCTGGTGACGTTGAATTGAAGGGCAGGCCCGATCAAAATCGTATTGAGAGATGCTCCGGTAAGATCGATATTCGATATCGCCAGACCGCCGCTGTAGTTGAAACCGGAATTAAAATATTCGGCATCGAATCCTATTATAAAAAGGCTTCCGAATATACCGTAGCCGGCTCCCGCATGCAGGCGTAACGATAAGCCTGAATCTCCGAAATAGAATAATCCGGCCCCGAGTTCGGCATTCCATTCGCGGCATCTGAATAATCCTTCGAATTGAACGGACTGGCCGTTGCCGATCGAATTTGTACCGGCGCTTGATTGTATGAGGCCCATTCCTGTATAAAAAGAGGTGAACCCCGGCGTCAGCCTGATCGAGAAAGCCGGTTCTGCCGATTCGAATTCGCTTACGCCGACCTTTACCGTTTCAACTGTTTTCTGTTCCGCTTTTACCATCGGGAAGGCTGTTTTCAGGAACGACAGCAGTTTCAAGGCCGCGGGGCGTATCGAGGAAATTATGTCCTTTCCGGTTAATTCCGTCGAATCGTCGAGAAGAGTGTTATTTTCATCCTTCTGCAAGTACAGGACGGCCCTGTAATTCGTCACTTTCTTTTCAATGGAAAGGACTACTCCGGCGCCGGTCTCTTTTACGCCGAGAGCTTCAAGATCGGTTTTATCCCCCGGATATAATAATATATTCGTGTCGCTGTCCGCAAGCGTAAAAAGGGTTTTCTGCAGGACCAGGCATATGCCGGCAAATTCGCTTTTTTTATCGCAGGAAACGCCTATCTTCTGCGGATAATAAATCGAAGCATGGATTTGTGCAGTAAAAATAATTAAAACGGCTGTTATAGAAAGAAATCTGGCTGCCATGGGCACCCTCTTCATTCCTATCATTTTAATTTACAGCAATAATATTGCAAGTTATTAGCAATTTGCAGGGCTGCGGCAGGCTTCAGAACTTATAGGCTACTCCTATATTGAAGTCCAGTTTCCAGTCGGCCCATGACGCGTTCCAGTCGTTCATGAATTCGGGAAGGTTCATTCCGAAAGCATTCTGGAAAGCGCTTCCGTCAACGTAAGGAGAAGGATCGAGATCGTAACCGAAGAGGATCATAGGAACTATATAAATATTGTCCGCCACCTTTATATTGGCGCCGGCGCCAAGTTTAAGATAAAAGTGGCTGTTATTGTTATAAGCGTTGGTGATGGAATTAGTGCCGTAGGAGCCGCTGAACAATTCGAGGCTATATTCCAGGCCGGCGGCCGGCCATATTTCGAAGCCGTCCGCCACAGCAAGGGGATATTTAAAGAGGATCTGGATATTGATCAATGTGTCGGAGAAATTATTTGTCGTAAAGTTGGTAGAAAAAGCGCCGTTCGTATTGACGCTTTCGAAAGGCTGGAGGACAGTGAACTGGTAGCTGAAATCAACCCTGAAATATGTAGCGTCGAAGAATGCGCCGAAAGATAACGCGCCTGTAAATGCGGTGGTATCATTTGTATCATTTATACTAAAAGGCGGGTTAAATGTGGCGTATGAAAAAACAGGGGTAAAGGCCATATCGAGGCCTGCCATCATCTGCAGCCCTTTTTCCTTTGAAAGCTTCTCATTGTTGTTCTTGTTTTCAGCTGCGGGGGCAGGAGCGGTATTTGTATTAATTTCATTGGTAACTGCCGGCTGTTCGGCAGCTTTCACGGGAGCGGTATGGGACCGGGCCTCTTTCAATAAATTTACCACATCGGTCTGGCCGTATGCCGCAGCCGCCGTCATTGCGGTATTTCCCGCGTTATCCATTATCCTGGTATCGGCATCGGCGTCGAGAAGCGCTTTAACCGTTTCAATTTTACCGTTGTCTCCGGCGAAAAACAAAGCGGTGTCCCCGTCTTTATTGGCTGAGTTGATGACCGCCTTATGCGAGATCAATTCGCCCGCGATGCCGGTGTTTCCATTGTAAGATGAGAGCATAAGGGCCGTATCTCCGTTTTTATCGGCAGCGTTGACGTTGGCGCCCGCATCGAGAAGCGCTTTGACGGCATCTGCCTGGCCAGCGTAAGCGGCAAGTATCAGGGCTGTATCCCCGTTTTTATCCGAGACGTTGACGAGAGCCTTCGCGCCGATCAATTCCGAAACCGCTTCCGTCTTCCCATAATAAGCAGCCGATATCAGGGCGGTATCTCCGTTAATATCGGCAATATTTACATCGGCTCCCGAGGCTATCAGAAGTTTGACCGCTTCCGTCTTCCCGTAAAAAGCGGCTATCATCAATGCAGTCGATCCGTTTGCATTCAGGCCCTGGTTGATGTCCCCTTTATAGGCTTTAATAAACGCCGTATCGCCGCTGACGGCCGCGTCAAATAAAGTTTCACTTGCGGCGAAAATTAATGCAGGGATTGAGATAAGCGTAAATATTAATAAAAATTTCATGATGAAACCTCGCTTTAGAAATAATCGGTAAAATTTTCAGATATCTGTAAGAGAAACCGGACCTTTCCGGTCCTTTTTTCCCCCAGAGGAGTTATTTAAGTTTCCTGTTGAATTTGATTAAAAAAAACATGACGGCTATGAATAAAGCAAAATAAAAAAGTGTCAGCAGGGTATTTGTGTTCCCCCGGGTAAGCCCGGATACTATATTCGTTAAATTCATAATGATTTCCTTAGCGGCCTTAATTATTTCGGCAGGGTCTGACGGGAACTTGTTGAAAAAATTTCTTCCTGCTATTATGAATGATTATAATATGGATTTATAATAATTTCTTTGAAAAGGAGATTATAATTATGATCGACAGAATGAACGACGAGATGATAAGGGCTGTTATCGAAACTGTGCCGGTCGAAATTACCGTTATTGACGCTAACGATGAGGTGGCCGGATGGAACCAGCATGATACGAGGCTGTTCTTCAGGCCTATGACATCCCTGGGCCTTAATTTCAGGAACTGCCACCCCAAAGAAAGCCTTCCAAAGGTTGAAGCGATTGTCGAGGAGATGAGATCCGGTAAACGGGAAAAGGCGAGGTTCTGGATCGATATGCCTGTCAAGGAAGGCGGGGAGAAGCATAAGATTTTGATAGAATTTTATGCCCTGCGGGGAGAAGGCGGCAGGTACCTGGGATGCATGGAATGCACGAGGGACGTAAGCGACATCATGAATTTAGAGGGCCAGAAGCGGCTTCTCGATTAGTCGCTGTTGTAATGGAACGCAGCACCTGTATAGCTTAAGTGGAAACCGGCATCTTCCGCCGATTCTATCAGTCCGGCATTTTCAGCGTCTATCCAGAGTTCTATAAGGCAGTAATCCTGGAGCCTTGATTTGGCATCGAGGAGCATTTCTTTTTCTATTCCCATGTCCTTAAACTCATTAAGCACTATAACATCGAGTATTTTATAAACAGTTTTATCCGACATCAGGGTCCTTTTGCAGATATCGTCGGTGGTGATATTGATAAAACCCGCGGGTTTCGAGCCGGCCCTGTATATAAAACATTTTGACTTTCCTTTGTATATATTTCTGCGGGCGTTGTCTGTGAGGTAATCCATCAGGGCGGTTTTGTTGTATTTTTTTTCTTTCAGCAGGGAAACGGGTCTCGACAGATTCCTCAGGAATGATTCGATCTCGGGGCCTTCCGGGGGGACTATATCGGGGTTTATCCTGACCCCGCCGGGAACACCTTCGCCGGTCCGGTAATGCCTGAAAATATGCCATCCCATCCTGAAATGGAAGCCGCTCGATTCATAGACCTGCATGGCAGGGTAATTATAGAGGTCCGTCCCGACCGTAACTGTCTTCACTCCGGAGCCGGAGAGCCTTTCAAGGGCTTTTTCCACCAGTATCTTTCCGATCCCCCTGCCTCTGAAGCCCGGATCCACAGCGAGAAGAAGTATATTAGCAGTTTTTCTCCCGGATACATTCGAGAGGGAAAGATTAAGGCTGAAGGTTATAAATCCTGTTAATTTGTCGTTTTCCTGTGCAACAACGGTCTCCGATGCGGGGGCGAGAAGCATGTCATAAGCGAATGCGGGGTAGGTGAAAGAACTGATGCTCTTAATATGCCTGTCGAAACTATACGGCGATGTTTCGAAAAGCCTCGATAATTCAATGAGTTCCGGTATGTCGCCGTTGACGCAGTCTCTGTAAATCATATCGCTGCAGTTCAGGGATTTATCACGTCGAGCTGGGACAGGTCATTCTTATTGAGCACGATGATCTTCTTTTCGGAATCATTGACATATATTGAATCTCCATAAAAGCTTATGATTGTGTCGGAGTCGATCATTGTGCCGGACTGGGCGACTTTTTCGAGTTTATCGTTGAATTTTCCCAGGTAATAAGCAAAATGATTGAATATTATGGCATATATATAATCATCCCTTATCTCTATAAAGCTCCGCCAGAAAATATTATCCTTGCCCTGGTACCTCGGCAGCAGGTTGGTGTTGTCGAGGAGAACGAGAAAATGATCGGACTGGTGATCGTCGGAGGAGTAGCCGATCACGACCACCCCCTCCTTGAAGACATCGAACCTGTGTCCGCAGATGTCCTTGAACGGCGATGTTATTTCAATCTTTTTCGTAACGGGATTGATTATGTTCATCTCGTTATTGTAATGCCCCTGCGGTATGTACTGCTTTATCTTGAGGTAGTAGAGCCTTCCTTCATAAATACTTTTATCAGGCGCGCCCTTTTTCAGCTCTTCCTCCCTTTTTGACAGTTCAAGGGCCTTCTGGTCGAGTTCGGCGGATTTGTTGCTGATCTCCTGCATTGCAGCAGCAGCCGGAGGAGTTTCGTCTTTTTTTATTTCCCCGGACTCTTTTGCGACAGTTTCTTCCTTTTTAGCGGTTTTTTCCTCCACCCGGGCTAAATTATCCTGTTCCTTGTTCAGGGCCTCTTTCTGCGCAGCAGTCTTTTTTTCCTGCCCTTCCACCTGCTTCTCTGAATTTTGAATATCCGCCTTTTTCTTTTCGATTTGTTTTTCGTTTTTAGCTATCTGATTTTCTTTTGCAGTCTTTTCGTTTTTATCTGTAATATTTTTAACTTCTTCCTTTTGTTTTGCAAGTTCGTTTTCAGAGGCTGTCAGTTCCTGTTTTTTTGTCTGGAGCTCCGCCTTCTTTTCGGAAGTCTTTTTTTCCTGTTCATTGAGAGCTTCGGTTTTCTTCGCTATCCCGGCTTTTTTTTCTATGATGTTCGTTTTCGCCTCTTCGATCTCTTTTTTCTGTATTTCGTTTATCTCCTTCCTCTCTTTGAGGCCCTTGTCTTCCCGGTTTTTTAGCAGGTTTATTACTTCAGGTGCAGTAATTTCACCTGTGTCGAGAAGTCCCGCTTCACCCTTTTTAAGATCGTCGGTAAGAGGTATAAGCATTATTGTCTTGCCGGGCCAGGATGAGTAAAGCGTGTCAATGCCGGAATATCCCCCTGCGATATTATTCATCACGGCTTTTTTATATCGCGAGGCGAAATAGGCATCGTCGTTCCTGTGCACTGCATTATAATATGTTACAAATACGGCCACTGTCATCGCATTATCTGGAGAATAACCGTACCTGCGGGAGATGTAGCTTGAAACTATCAGCCTGACGCTGTCTATATGGTCGATCCGGGCTCCCTTAAGGATTGAAAAGATATCGGCGTCCATTCCGTTGGTGTCCGACGGGTCTACGGCATGTATGATCGAATATGAAAGGCGGTTGTATAATACGTTGTCGGCTGTAGAAGCGTCAGCTAGAGCTCTTCCGATTCCAAGCCTCTGAGCCGGGCTTGCTGCTTCGTATCTCTTTCCTTCATAATTGATAAAATCGATTTTTCTGGAATCTTTTAATTCGGCTACATCGACTTTATAGGAAAAGGAAAATGAAAAAAACAGGGTTAAGAGCATGGCAGCCGTTGCGGCTGTGAGGAAATTATGTTTCATCGTCAATCCTCCATGAATTTAATAATCTTATATTATCGTGGAGGATTTATCAATAGCTCTTTTAAAAAAAAAAGAGGCCGGACTGATCCCCCGCTTCAGGCAGTCCGGCCGTTTAATAATAATTGCCCCATCCGGCTTATTATATTAGAAAGGTTGAAATGCTGTCAATACGATTTTTAGCGTATTTTTTTATTTACATGACAATATAAATTTGATTGCTTGCATGCAATGGCTGACGCCGGTCAATATTTGTGGTTTTTCAGATTCGGATATATAATTTATTCGTTTATTTTAGGTATGGAGGACATATATGGCAAAATCCATGGTTATGATGGATGGTAACAATGCAGCTGCCCATGTGGCTTATGCTTTTTCCGAGGTCGCCGCTATTTATCCGATAACCCCTTCCTCGACAATGGCTGAATATTGCGATGATTGGGCCAGCGAGGGTAAGAAGAACATGTTCGGGGATGTTTTAAAAGTAAGCGAGATGCAGTCCGAGGCGGGAGCGGCAGGGGCTGTTCATGGCTCTCTGCAGGCGGGAGCGCTTACTTCGACTTTCACCTGTTCACAGGGTCTCTTATTAATGATCCCCAATATGTATAAAATAGCCGGAGAGCTTCTTCCATGCGTCTTTCATGTAAGCGCAAGGGCGGTAGCGGCTCATGCGCTTTCGATATTCGGGGACCACTCGGATGTCATGGCATGCCGGCAGACAGGTTTTGCAATGCTTGCTTCCGGTTCGGTCCAGGAAATTCTCGATATAGCGCCTGTTGCGCATCTGACGACGATCAAGTCGAGAGTGCCTTTTTTACATTTCTTCGACGGATTCAGGACATCTTCTGAAATACAGAAGGCCGAAGCCTATGAATATTCCGATTATGAAAAACTCCTCGATAGAAAATCGCTCGATGAGTTCAAGAAAAGGGCCCTTTCTCCTGAAAGCCCTGTCACAAGGGGAACCGCCCAGAACCCCGATATTTTCTTCCAGGCGAAGGAAGTTTCTAACAAATTTTATGAATCTGTTCCCGACATGGTGGATTCTTACATGCAGGATATGAAAAAGCTTACAGGAAGGGAATATCATCCGTTCGACTATTACGGTGCGCCCGATGCTGAAAATATCATAGTCGCGATGGGTTCAATAACCGACCTGTCAAAGCCGGTAATAGATTACTTATTAAAGAAAGGGGAAAAGGTCGGCGTTATAGCGGTTCATCTTTACAGGCCCTTCTCTTCGAAATATTTCTTCAATGTTTTCCCTAAGACTGTTAAAAAGATAGCTGTCCTTGACAGGAGTAAAGAGCCCGGCGCTCCCGGAGATCCTCTTTACCTCGACGTCAGGAACCTCTTTTTCAACAAAGCAAACGCTCCCATGATAATAGGGGGGAGATACGGTCTCGGTTCGAAAGACACGACGCCCGAACAGGTCATAGCTATATACAATAATATGAAATTAAAAGAACCCAGGGACCAGTTTACCATAGGAATAGTTGACGACGTCACCAACAAGTCGCTTCCAGTGGGCGAAATCGTCGATGTCTGCCCCGAAGGCACCTTCGAAGCTAAATTTTACGGAATAGGATCTGACGGAACAGTCGGCGCGAATAAGAATTCTATCAAGATAATCGGTGACAACACTGATAAATATGCTCAGGCGTATTTTGCATACGACTCAAAAAAATCCGGCGGTATAACGATTTCTCACCTCCGTTTCGGAAACAAACCGATCCAGCTTCCTTATTATGTGACCAATCCGAATTTCGTCGCATGTCATGTGAGCGCTTACCTTGATAAATACGATATGATAAAGGGCCTTCGCAAGGGCGGAACATTCCTGCTCAACAGCATATGGGATGAAAAGGAGGTTGTTAACCATATTCCTGACAGCATGAAAAAGTACATGGCCGATAACGATGTTAAATTCTATGTGATCAACGCGACAGAGATCGCGGAAGAACTCGGACTCGGCGGAAGGACAAATACGATCATGCAGTCGGCTTTCTTCAAACTTGCAGAAGTTATACCTTACGCTGATGCGCTGAAGTTCATGAAAAAGGCCATATATAAATCATACAGCAAAAAGGGCGATGAAATCGTCAATATGAACTATCTTGCCATAGAAAAGGGCGGCGAAGCTAAAAAAGTCGATGTTCCCGCAGAGTGGAAAAAATTGAAGGCTTCAAAAGCTGCGCTCGAAAAGGGCCTTCCGGATTTTGTCAAAAATATTATGATCCCGATGAACGCGCAGGAAGGCGATACTCTTCCCGTCAGCGCATTCAGCGGAATGGAGGACGGCACTTTCCCTACCGGCACTACACAGTATGAAAAGAGGGGAGTAGCGGTCAATGTTCCCGTATGGATTCCTGAAAACTGCATACAGTGCAACCAGTGCTCCTTCGTCTGCCCTCATGCAACAATAAGGCCTTTCCTTATAGATGAAAAGGAACAAAAGGGCCTTCCCTCAGGCACAAAAACGGTTAAGGCTATCGGAAAAGGTATAGACGCTTACCAGTATACGATGCAGGTCAGCGTTCTTGACTGTATGGGATGCGGAAATTGCGCGGATATCTGCCCGGGCAGGCAGAATAACAAAGCCCTCGTGATGAAACCTCTCGAAAGTCAGAAGGATGAGATAAAACGCTGGGAATATATTTCAGAGAATGTAACGTATAAAGATACTCTCATGGAAAAAACATCCATTAAAGGCAGCCAGTTCGCAAGGCCTTTATTCGAATTCTCGGGTTCATGTTCGGGATGCGGCGAAACACCCTACATCAAAGTTATAACACAGCTTTACGGCGACAGGATGATAGTAGCCAATGCAACCGGCTGTTCTTCAATCTACGGAGGTTCTGCTCCGGTCGTTCCATATTGCAAGAATTCGGAAGGCCGCGGTCCGGCATGGGCAAATTCGCTTTTCGAGGATAACGCCGAATACGGCTTCGGTATGACAATCGCCGATCGCCATATAAAGGGCAGGATAGAGGGCCTCATGAAAAAGGCCATAGAGGGCGGCGTTTCATCCGAAATTAAATCGGCTTTCGAAGAATGGATGGCGGGCAGGACAAACGCTGAAAAATCGAGGGCTTCCTCGGATAGCATCAAAAAATTATTAAGCAAGGAAAAGACCGGGATTCTCGGTGAGATCAAAAACCTTGAGAATAATCTGGTTAAAAAATCACAATGGATTATCGGTGGAGACGGATGGGCTTATGACATCGGCTACGGCGGCCTTGATCATGTCCTTTCGATGGGTGAAGATTTAAATATCCTTGTTCTTGACACAGAAGTTTATTCCAATACCGGCGGACAGGCTTCGAAAGCAACACCTACGGGAGCTATTGCAAGGTTCGCGGCGTCGGGAAAACAGATGCGCAAGAAAGACCTCGGTATGATGGCAATGAGCTACGGCTATGTATACGTTGCCCAGGTGTCCATGGGCGCTAATAAAGCCCAGTTCCTTAAAGCTTTAAGCGAGGCTGAAAGTTATCCGGGGCCTTCCCTGATCATAGCGTACGCGCCCTGCATCCAGCAGGGAATTCATGCAGGAATGGGCAAAGCCCAGGCGGAGGAGAAAAAAGCGGTTGATTCGGGATACTGGCATCTCTACCGCTATAATCCGCTCCTGATCGACGAGGGTAAAAATCCTTTTGTTTTAGATTCGAAAGACCCGACATCGAACTTCAGGGATTTCCTTATGGGAGAAGTCAGGTATTCTTCACTTGCGAAGATTTTCCCCGATAAGGCCGAAACTCTTCTGAAGGCGGCTGAAACAAATGCAGGGATCCGCTACCAGAGTTACAAGAAACTTGCCGGCCAGTAAACATTATTATCTTGAATAACACAATCAGCCCCGTCAGATTAAATCCGGCGGGGCTTTTTTTTCCGGGTTTTTTTTAAGTCTGCTAATGATTCTCACCCATTTAGCCGAAAAATACAATCAGAGATCATATTAACGGGGACCCCCAATGGCAAAAAAGAAAACACTACTTGTACTGCTATTAGTCATTTCACTCGTATTGATGGTAGTAATAGTTTCTTTCATCAAAACTAAATTCGGTTATTTCGGGTATTCTTATCACCAGTATATAGAT
The DNA here is from genome assembly GCA_964533855.1 of uncultured Brevinematales bacterium. Classification (GTDB taxonomy): domain Bacteria; phylum Spirochaetota; class Brevinematia; order Brevinematales; family JAOACQ01; genus CAVYGN01. The sequence continues at coordinate 218,667 of CAZHNM010000002.1, read as the reverse complement.
AATATGGCTCTTCAATATGATGCCGCTGTAGAAACCAATATGGGCAGGATCGATTCTGAAATCAAGTATCTTTCAAAGGATAATCTTGTCAAAAACGTTTTCGAGAGCTCGAGCCGCGGCGAAGACACCATGAAATATTATGATGATTTTAATAAGATCAGGAATTCCATACAGGACTGCCGGAATCTCCAGGTGCTGGACCACGAAGGGAATATAATATTTTCTACCGAAACGAATGAAATAAACAATCTGATGATCATAACGCCGATCATGACGGCGGTTAAAAACCACATTCAGACCAATGATTTTACCTATATTTATATGAAGGACAAGGATTCCCTTGCCGCTTTTTATTCTGTCGAAGCTGACCAGACGGCTACTACAAACGGCGGTTTTGTCGTTATCTATTACAAAATGTCGAGGCTGTTTTCGGGTATTGCCGGCGGACAGATCATTGCCGACGGAGCCATATCGAATATGCTTATTACAAGCAGGAATATATTAAACGATACGAATATAAATTACCTGATGAATTATCTCAAGAATCCTGAATCGTTTAAAACACAGGATACCAATGAAAAAAGCGTTTATGTCGTCAGGAAAAACATCCATGGAATACAGGTCCTTTTCTTTCCTTCTAACGAAAGATATATTCCCGTGCTCGGGCTCGTGCTGCTGATAACGTGCCTTTTGCTCTTTGTTCTCGTTGTCGCCGCGCTGATAATGGTTATGAGGGATGAAAAGATCATTTCCGATATGCCGGTTAAACCGATTAAAGTCAATGTTGTGGATGAATATGCCGGGGAAAAACCAGATGAAATTAAAACATTGATTGACGATATAGAAGGAAACAGGATTTACGGAGAAAATGAGGCCCAGAAAGGGATTGAAGACATGATTATGGCTAACGGCATTGATCTTACTGAAGGATCATTCGGTCCCTCGTCCGGCGAGCCTGAAAAGATCAATATAGAAGAACCTTCAAAAATTACTGAAAATCCGTATGAAGAAATAAATACATACGATGAAATAAAACCCTCGAGCCGTACAGATCTTTTTGCGGAAGAAGAGAGGATATTAGGAAATATAGAATCGATGGTGCCTTATAAGGAAGAAAGATCCGCAAGACTTGAAGATTTAGAAGAAGATAACGGGATCGTGCTGAGCGAGTCCTTCAATGAACCTGAATTCCCGGCTTTCGAAGCTCCGCGGGACGGGGCCGGCGAGCCTGCCGCTTTTGAAATGCCGGACATGCCGGAATTGAAAGAAGTCCCTGAGGAAATACTTAAGGCGGAAGAGATCAAGGTTGAGGTTCCGGAAATTGAATTACCCGAGTTTGAAATTCCCGTGCATGAAGCTGATGCTGAAAACGATGCGGGCACTATTGCAATGATGGAACCCCCGCAAAAAACAAGTTCGATACTGACTGTTGAGGATTTCGGAAAAATTGCCGTGGAATTAGCCAGGAAGAGCCTTAATGTCAATAAGATACTTATCCTTGAAAAGAAAGACGACAGATATATTCCGATCATTAAAGAAGGGTTAGATCCTTCCGCCGATTTCAAGATCATGGCAAATGACCCTATTTTCACGATGTTCCTTTCCGGCGGCAAAGGTTTAGATATCAAGGGTAATATGAGCCGGACAAGATACTTTAATGAAAGATTCGATTCGAAGGACATCGAAGGCATTGATGAAATATTTATAACGCCAATCATAAAGAACAGGGAGATAACCGGAATCGCTATTTATCTCAAGGCTGCCTGTATACCTGATTCAACGCATTATCAGAAGTCGGAACTGCTGAACCTGAGTTTTCTCCAGGATCAATAAGGATTTATAGAAAGTGTCTTTTATAATAATATTCTCTTTAATATTGATTGCAGCCGCTCTGTTTGTATCCTATGCGTATTTTATCGAACCGGGAATCATACGCGTCATAAATTCAAGGATCAGGACGGGAAAATTAAAGGGCCGGTATAAGTTCCTGCATATCTCGGACCTTCACCTTTACAAAAAAATGAGAAAACAGAATCTTGAGAAGATAAAAGAGAAATTGAAATTATGGACTGACTGGGAAAAATTCGATTTTATTTTCATAACAGGCGATATAATCGATAACAATTCGGGAATAGAACTGATAAGGGAAGTAATCGGCGGGCTTAAGTCGAGGCTGGGAATTTATGCGGTCATGGGAAACCACGATTATTTTGTTTATAATTTTTTGCATTTATTCAGCCCCTTCTTTGATTTTATCGACAGAAAACAAACTGACCAGAGGGCGTTAAAAAAAGCGCTGAGCGGAGCCGGAGTGAGGCTCCTGATCGACCAGGCTGAAAAAATCAGGGCCGATGGAAATGACTTACTGATAACAGGAATAGATTCCCTATCCATAAAGAATAAAAAATTCCCAGGGATGAATTTAACAGGGGAAAATGAGTTCAACATTGTTCTGTCGCATTATCCGGACGCGATTAAATATTACAAGGGCAGGGCGGATATCATGCTTTCAGGCCATACTCATGGGGGGCAGATAACATTTTTCGGACATCCCATCCTTATCAGAAGCTCTATAGGGAAAAAAGATTCGAAGGGAATATCGGCTCATGGCAATACGGCTTTATACGTTTCTAAAGGGCTGGGTGTGAGCAGGAATTTCCCTTTCAGATTCTTTGCAAGGCCGGATTTAAATATAGTAGAAATTATTGGAGAAAACAATGGAAAAATTTAAAATAATCATAATTGCTCTTTTTATAATCTCATCCTCGAAAATATATCCGGATATTCAGGGCAGCCTGAATAACCTGAGAAATTCGTACAGGGAAGGAAACTGTATAAGCATTGTTAAAGGCGCTTCCGATATTATCGATTCGGCTTGCGGGGAGATTCTAAAAAATTTCTACGTAATGCTGCCGGATCTCCCTGATTACACCGTATCTAACACGAACGGTTCTTATAACTTTACAATCGGAGACGGTTTGTCGGATTACTCCATTACTGCAGAGAAAACATTTACAGGAAAAGATGAAATTGTAACCATGACTTTAAGCTCATCGCCTTTCGATGTTGAAAGATATGACAACCTCATAAAGGGGTATGAATATTTAAGCGACAGGGGAGATTATGAAAAATACTCCGTAAATGTCAGAAAGAAGGAATATTCTTATATAATCGACAGGTCATCTGCTTATTTCACATATACAATCGAAACAAACAGCCAGTCCGGTGAAATCACTTCCGGGCTTCTCTTCAAGATCACATTTACAAAAGGGGTCAAGACGGCTGAAAAAAAGGCGGCTCTTCAGGAAAGCATGAACTCTTTTATCGGAAGGCTTCTTGGCAGCAGTCTTCTCATTTTATTGAAATAAAATGCTTATTCGGAGATTTCTGCAAGTATACTTTTGACTGTAGCAGTCATATCCTTCTTGTCTGTAATGGAGCGTCCCATCACGATATAATTCGAACCGCAATTTTTGGCTTCGGCAGGGGTTAAAACACGTTTTTGATCGCCTGTCACATCATCTGAAAGCCTGATGCCGGGAGTGACAAGGACAGGTTCCGGGCCGAGTTCCTTCCTGAGGAGCTGGACCTCCATCGGGGAGCATACAAAGCCTCTTATTCCTTCGTCATAACCCATCCTGGCAAGGTGTTTTATCATATCGTTCAATCTCACCCCGATTTTCATCTCTCCATGCATAATGCGCTCGTTTACGCTTGTAAGAATTGTAACGCCGAGGGGTATCGGGGCTTCCTTTACCGGCAGCCTGGCCATGCAGTCGTTGATGCCGCCGAGAAGGGCCCGTATCATCTCCTTACCGCCTAATAGATGGAATGTAAACATTTTAACTTTCATGCGCCCTGTTACAAAGCTTACAATTTTAACAGTGTTGGGAATATCGAAAAACTTGAGATCGAGAAATACTGATTTTCCGAGAGAGTTAATGTAATCGATTGCCTTTACTCCTTCAGCGGTAAAGAGGATGCTTCCAACTTTGAAAGTATCGACAAGCGGGGAGAGTTCATCGATTATATGCTTTGCTTCTATGAAATTATCTGCATCAAGTGCCACTATTAATTTTGTCGCCACGGATAATCCTCCCGATTGACATAATTATAACTCATAATTAATATCATATTATAAGTTATTTTTTAATATTTTAAAATAGCATTGATTAAATATTATAAGATGCTGCTGCCGATATAATGAAAGGCTCTATTTTTGTTTTAAGAAGGTTTATGTGAAAAAGATTTTAATGGTCGCATTATCGGGTCTGCTTGTAATAGCGTTTTGCGCCTGTTCGGGAAAGGCCGTGAGACCCGGTTCAAGCGCAAGGGGCGGCGCCGCACAGGGCCAGATTGGGCAGGCCAGGGGCCAGGGTACAAGGTACGAGAGCAGTTATAATAGAATGCCCGTATCCCAGGGTTACCAGTCCAGGTCTTACAGAAAATTAGGACCGCTTTTCGGGCTTAATTTCAAAAAGTTTTTTGGATCTTTCAGATTTAATATCAACGAGGCAATAAGCGATAATTTTGCCGCGTTTGTAGTTGTATTTGCCGTCCTGCTCGTTGTTGGTTTTGTGATCTTTCAAAACCGCAAAAGCGTCAGAAAAGGATCTTACCGATAGAGCAGCAGTATGAACCTTGAAAGAAAAAGCGGAATACTGCTTCATCCCACATCGCTTCCGGGAAAACACGGTATCGGTTCATTAGGCAGAGAAGCGTTCGGGTTTGTCGATATGCTTTCGGAGTGCGGAATAAAACTCTGGCAGATCTGTCCTCTCGGACCCACCGGTTATGGAGATTCGCCCTATCAGTGCTTTTCAGCCTTCGCCGGAAATTCCCTGCTCATAGATACCGATGAACTTGTCCAGGCAGGCCTTCTCCCGGATAAAGATATCGATGCAGATGTTCTCTTTGACGAGGATAATATCGATTTCGGGAAGGTTATAAGCTATAAATATCCGCTTTTAAAAAAAGCTGCGGAGAATTTTTTCCGCGGCAGCGGTAATACCGCTTACGGGGAGTTCTGCTCTAAGGAATCATACTGGCTTGAAGATTTCTCGCTTTTCATGGCCCTGAAGGAATACCATGGGGGTTCCGGCTGGCAGGACTGGCAGGAAGAGTTCAAAACGAGGAAAGAAGGAGATATCAGGAGTTTCAGGGAAAGCAGCAGGGAGGAGATACTTTTCCAGAAATTTCTTCAGTTCACATTCAGAAGGCAATGGAATTCTTTGAAAAAGTATGCAAACAGTAAAAATATTTCGATAATAGGCGATATTCCGATTTTTGTAGCCTTTGACAGCGCGGACGCCTGGGCCCATCCCGAGTATTTTTATTTTAATCCGGAACTTGAACCTGTAAAAGTCGCCGGAGTTCCGCCCGATTATTTCAGTAAAACGGGCCAGCTCTGGGGCAATCCTCTTTATGACTGGGAAAAGCTCAGGACCCTGAAGTATGACTGGTGGGCAAAGCGCCTCAAGGTGACATTCGAAATGTATGACCAGGTCAGACTGGATCATTTCAGGGGTTTTGCCGAATACTGGGCGGTTCCATACGGCGATAAGACAGCCGAGAAGGGGAAATGGGAAAAAGGCCCTGGCCATGAATTTTTCGAGGCGATGAAGAAATCCATAGGAAACCTGCCTATCATAGCAGAAGACCTGGGTTTTATAACTCCGGATGTTATCAGCCTCAGAGACGATTTCGGAATACCCGGGATGAAAATATTTCAATTCGCTTTCGATTCGGGCCCCGATAATCCGTACCTGCCTCACAATTTCATTAAAAACTCAGTAGTATATACGGGAAACCATGATAACAACACTATCAGGGGATGGTATGATAATTTGAGCAAGGAAATAAAATTATTTGTAAATGATTACACTGGTTTTAACGGCGGGGAAATAAACTGGGAACTTATCAGGTTGGCATGGTCTTCAACGGCCGCTTATGCTATTACTCCCCTGCAGGATGTGCTGGGGCTCGGCAGCGAAGCCAGAATGAACACTCCCGGGACTTCGGCGGGAAACTGGCGCTGGAGGTTCAGAAAAGATATGCTTACCGGTGAATTAAAAGCGAGATTAGCAAAATATAATCAAATATTCGGAAGATGATGCCGACTGAGAGCTATTTTTCAAGCCATGATTTATAATACAGGTAACGGAAGCAATGAGGACATTGGTGAATATCGATGTTTTCGGGTTTCAGATCCTCGCCGAGCTCGCCCTGTAGATTTGTGGGAAGCACCGTGTAACAGCCTGCGCAAGCGTCCTGTTCAACCTCGACAATGGCAGTGCCTGCCGTCTTTTTGATAAGAGATTCGTAATATTCAATGAACTGCAGATCGAATTCAGCTCTTAATTTATTCTGGTCTTTCTGGGTTTTATCAAGCTCTTTCTTGTATTCTTTTTTTATCGCGCTGATATGCTCGTCAAGTTCGGTTATCTTGGCGTTGTTTTCGGCGGCCTTTTCCGTTATTTTATCAAGCTCGGTCCTCATCTCAACCTGCTTGGCTGTATCGTAATCGATCTGGGCCTGGATCAGAGATAATTCCTGCTGCTGTTTTTCCATCTCTTTTTCCCAGGATTTGATCTGGCGGGCGATTTTGATCTTGTCTTTTCCATCATCAAGGCTCTTGATGCGTTTGTTGATCTCGTCCCTTTTCCCGAGTTCCTCGTTGATCTTTTTGTTCATTTCATTGATGTTCGTCTGAATCTCATTATCAGTAACGAGAAGGGCCTCATTTTCAATCTTAACCTTTTCCATCTTCTTTTCTTCTTCCGAATAAAGGTTCTTGATTTCATTTTCCCTGTTGAACAAAACTTGAAGCTGAACGAGGTTTTTTATCCTGGTGATGTTCTCCATTAAAACTCCTTGATAAGATCGAGACGTTACGATATGGGCCCACCTGGGCTCGAACCAGGGACCCACTGATTATGAGTCAGTTGCTCTAACCGACTGAGCTATGGGCCCTAAAAATAACTCAAATATTTTAAGCACTATTGATTTTTTAGTCAAATTATATCGGCAAAATTTAAAATTCTGTCAAGAATCCTGTATTGGAGCGCCTCGCTGAGGTGATAATCCTCGATCCTTTCACGGCATTCCAGGTCGGCTATAGTTCTCGAGATTTTCAATATTTTATCGTAAATCCGGATGGAAAGCATGAATTTTTCCATTGCAAGCCTCAGCATTTTCTCGCCGGAAACCGATGGTTCGCAGAATTTCGAAATAAGCTTATGAGGCATCTGTGAATTTGTGTAAAGGCAGTATTTTTTAAGCCTTTCCCGCTGGATTGAGCGCGCTGCCGTCACTCTCCGCCTGATGTCGGCGGAGTTTTCCGGTTTTATAGCCGGTTTTATCTGGTCGAATTTTATCCTCGGGCACTGTATCTGTATATCGATGCGGTCAAAAATAGGCCCTGAAATTTTCCTGTATATGGAAAAAATATCCCTCGAATCCCAGTGATCGATATCGTTGTTACTGTTTGAAGGATTAAGTGCCGCGATAAGCATGAAATTTCCAGGGTACTCGACGGATGCATCCGCTCTCGAAATTGTTATTTTCCTGTCCTCGAGAGGCTGCCTGAGGCTCTGGAGGACATTGGTCTTGAAAAGCTGGAATTCGTCAAGGAAGAGCACGCCGTTATGCGCTAAACTTATCTCGCCGGGTTTGAAAAATTTCCCTCCCCCGATGATCGATGCGTCAGATGACGTGTGGTGAGGAGTCCTGAAAGGCCTGTCGGTTATCAGAGGCCGGCTCTGGCTTGTCATCCCCGCTACGCTGTAAATCATGGTGGTCTCGAGAGCCTCATCGAGCGTCATTTTGGGTAAAATTGTCGGAATGCGCTTAGCCATCATTGTTTTTCCCGTTCCCGGCGGGCCGATAAGAAGCGCATTATGCGCTCCGGCCGAACATATCTCTATAGCTCTTTTGGCTGATTCCTGCCCGACAATATCTGACATATCCGGTTTGATGCCGGTGTCCGGCGTATTATCTAAAGAGGAAAATTCCCCTCCGGGTTTTTGAAAAGGCATTATACGCATGGAGCCTTCAAGGCAGCTTACGGCCTCTTTCAATGTATCCACGGGTATTACCTCGACGCAGTCTATGATGGACATCTCGGCAGCGTTGCCGGAAGGGCACATGATCTTTCTGAACCCGAGCTGGCCGGCTTTAAGGGCTATGGGAAGAGCTCCCGTTATCGGCCTGAGACGCCCGTCGAGAGACAGTTCTCCGGAGACGACAAAGTCCTCCAGCCCTTTAAGATCGTATTGCTCGTTTAAAATTCCCAGGGCGATCGCCAGGTCGAAAATCGTACCGTTTTTTTTCATCCCTGACGGAGCAATGTTGACTATTATCCTTTTGCCGGGAAAATGGAATCCCGAATTCTGGATAGCTGCCTCGATCCTCCTGGTCGATCCCTTCACAGCCGATTCGATCATGCCGACTATTTCAAATTCGGGAACCTTGGTGCGGATATCGACTTCAATCTCCACCGGGGTCGTCTTAAGCCCGTAAAACGAGATGGAAAATATCCTGCTTACCATAAAACCTCGTGAGTTTCATAATAGCCTTAATACATGGAAATTGTCAGATGTGATTATAAAGATGTGGCATTAAAGATAAAATATTATAACAATTAATTAACAAATATTTTCGGTGACCCATTGATCCCGACGCTAATCAGCGCCCTTTATAACGGTCAATAATTTTACACTCAAACCCACAGCAGCTCGTTCCAGTCGGTTGTGAACCGGCGGGAAAGAAAATTCCTCCGCATCGCCCACCTGCTGCAGCGTCCCATTCCTCCCCGCACCGTGTTTTTTCCGTATTTCATGTTCAGGCTGTCCATGGCGCTCATCAGGCTCTTCTCCTTTTCAAGCCTGGCCCTGTCGGCGAAAAGGAGCCCGTCCAGGGAGCTCTCCGGCACGATCTGGCAGAGCATTAACCCTGTCTTTTTATACCTGTACCCCTCTTTGAAAATTTTTTTAAGGCCGGCTATGGCGTAATCCCTGAGAAGCGGAGTATAGGCTGTCGGCTCCGGAAGCGCTATCGTAACGGAATTGCTGTACTGTGGTTCGTTCTCCTTGAAATGGTTTGTGTTTATGAAAACCTGTATTGAAGAGGCCAGGGACTTCTGCCTGCGTAATTTCTCGGCGCATCTTCCCGTGTAGTCAGAAAGGGCTTCTGCAAGAGCGCCGAAATCGCCGACAGGCGTGCCGAAGCTTCTCGATGTGATTATCTGTTTTTTATCCGGCCTTGCCGTTTCGAGGGAAATGCATGAGCTTCCCCTGAGTTCCCAGACTGTTCTCAACCCGGCTACGCCGCCAAGGTTTTTCCTTACCCATTCGTCGTTTGCGCGCTTGAGCTGCAGGGCCGTACTTATACCCGCCAGTTCTAATTTTTCGGAATTCCGCAGGCCTATGCCCCATACATCCCCGGCGGGGACATTTTCGAGAAAGGAATCCACATCGGGGCTGTCGGTTAAATCCAGGACGCCTTCATACCGGGCTGTTTTTTTTGCAAGACGGTTGGCTATCTTGGCCAGCGTCATTGTCCGGGCTATGCCTACGGACACTGGTATGCCGGTCCACTTTTTAACCGTGCGCCTGATCTCTCGCCCGTAACCTGTGCGCTCAATATTGAGCCCGTCGAGCCGCAGGAAGGCTTCGTCGATCGAATAGTATTCCACCTCCGGTGAAAACCGGCCTATTACTTCCATGACTCTGCGCGACATATCCCCGTAAAGGGTATAATTGGAGGAAAGCACCTCCACGCCATGCTCTTCCACGAGCTGCTTTACCTGGAAAATAGGCGTCCCGACATGCATCCCAAGCGCCTTGGCCTCTCCGGACAGCGCGACAACGCATCCGTCGTTATTGGAGAGTATTACTACGGGCTTGTTCAGGAGGGAGGGAGAAAAAACGCGCTCGCAGGAAGCGTAAAAATTATTGCAGTCCACCAGGGCGAATATTTTTTTATTCGAACTATCCATTCAGGATATCTCCTTTCCTTGTCACGTATTCAGGATCGCTGCCGAGAGGAGAATTGACCCTGTCCGTGACGGCGTATGCCTCCATCTCTTCCGCGGGATAGGGAGCGAGGCTCGCAAGAAGGCTCTCCCTGTCGAAACGGCTGTTGTCGAGCCATTCGTCCCAGCGGGATTCCGGCAGGATTACCGGCATGCGTTTTTTATCATGAATGATCTCGAGGAGCGAATTGGCTCTCGCCGTTATTACCGCGCATGAGACGGCTTCGTCGAGAATGTTGAAAAGCCCCGCCATAGCCATGGGCAGGCCGCTCTTCAGGCGTATGTAGAAAGGCTTTCTCACTTCGGTTTTCTGCCACTCGAAAAACCCGTCCGCGGGAATTATGCAGCGCATGCGGCGGAAGTTTTCTTCGAAAGTTCCCCCCGCCTTCCTCAGTGTGTCGTCCCGTATGTTTATAAGCTTGTAGCTTTTTCCGCGGGACCATGCCGTCAGCATCTCCCACCTGACGGGGAGGATCACCCTCTCATCCTCCTTTACAACAACCCGGACCGTATCCGTAGGCGCCGCGTTGTAATTGAAGGGAAGGTCCGCCGCCCTGTCGTTGGCGTCCCTGATGTCGAATATCTCCCTGATCTTGCCCGGGCTGAACTGGGCGAATCTCCCGCACATATTAAACGGCCTCTTTTATAATATAAGTAAGCACGCCCCAGACGTCGAACTGCATTTCCCCGCTTATTCCGATCGTCTTATAGTCGGGGGAGTCCGATTCCGGCACGAGGTAATACAGGCCCTTTTCTATCTTCAGGCGCTTCACGGTGAACTCGCCGTTAAGCACGGCAAGTACTATGCTTTCATTCCCGGCGTCGATGGCCCTGTCGAAAATCAATAGATCGCCCATGTTTATCCCTGCTAAAACCATGGAATTGCCTCCCGCGCGGCAGTAAAACGTCGCGGCAGGGTGCTTGATGAGGTATTCGTTGAGATCGAGCCTTGTTTCTATGTAGTCTTCCGCCGGGCTTGGAAAACCGGCCTGCAGCCTGTCCTGGTAAAGGGGCAGTTTTATCCTCTTTTCAGAAGAGGCTATATATATTTCAGAAATATCCCCGGGCATGATCCTTCCCGTAGAAAATGGCTTTTTCATGTCTTCCCCCCGTCTGCTATAAGTATAAACCGGGATAAAATTTTAATCAAAGCGCGATTCCGATGAAAAATCAGCAAGGAACTTTTCAATCAAGCATTTAATACTTTGACAAAAGTCATTGAGATATTTACAATACTTCCGGGGTCTACATTATTACAGGAGTCTCTTATGGCTAATGCTGCCGCAGACGGGAAAAAAGAGAGCATCTTTTTTAAAAAGGGCTTTCGGGAGAGTGTAGACGCCTTTCTGTTCATCTCTCCTTTCATGATCGGTGTTATAATTTTTCAGCTCTACGTGTTCATTTCGGGGTTTTACCTTTCTCTGACCGATGCTTCGGGAGGGGTCTCCGTTCCGAACTTCATCGGATTCGGAAATTATATCCAGTTATGGAAAGAAATTGTTACCGGGGGGGATTTCTTTAAAGCCGCCATTATCACTTTCCAGTTCGAACTCGGCTGCCTTGTCACCCAGATTCCGGTAGCGTTCGTGCTGGCTTTCGTGCTCAACAGCCTGCCTTATAAAAGGCTGCAGACCTCGTTAAGGACGGCGTTTTTTATTCCCTGTCTTATAAACTCAATTATCACCGGCTGGCTTTTCACGCAGATCTTCAATCCCGATCAGGGTTTTATCAACTATTTTCTCGGCGTTCTCGGGCTTCTGAAGGTCGACCCCAATACGCACCTCCTGATTCCCATATTGTGGGCGCATGACAAGAACCTTGTAATTCCCATCCTTATAATAGTGACTTTCTGGCAATGGACCGGCTATCACATGGTATATTTCCTCTCGCAGCTCCAGACAATAGATCCGAATCTATACGAGGCTGCGAAGATAGACGGGGCTTCGTCCCTGCAGATCATTACAAAAATAACCCTTCCTCTCATGAGGCCGGCGTTAGCATTCGTGATGATCACGTCTATGGTGGGAGGCCTCCTGGTGTTCGATATCATTTACATCATCTTCCCGGCCGCGACGGGAATATTCGGTCCGGGCGATTCGGCAAAGGCTCTGATGCCCTATATCTACTTTAACGCTTTCGATACCACTCCGGCAAGGATCGGCCTGGCTTCAGCGGCAGGCTGGTTCGTTTTTGCCATTATAGTGGTGATTAATTTGATCCAGGTTAAGGTGCTCGGCCTCGGCTCAAGCCGCGAGGAGGAATAATATGGCTGATAATAATAAAAATACGATAAATGGCGCTCCGGCCGCTCCGGAATATTCCGGTGAATATTCAATTGAAAGGGCGATAGCGATGTCCAAAAAGAAGCATATCAGGATGAGCCCGGGCAATATAATCGGGCTTATTTTCCTTATTCTCTTCTGCCTTGTTTTTCTATACCCGATAATCTGGCTGGCAGACTGCTCTCTTCGCCCCAAGATAGAGATGTTCAACATCCCTCCCCGTTTTATGGAATTCACCAGGGGCTGGCCTCATTTCGGAAGCTATACGCTGCAGAATTTCATAAATGTTTTTACGGCGCCGCATGGGATAAACCTCGGTATATCTTTCATGAATTCCATCATCGTGACGGTGGGCACTACCGTCCTGAGCCTGCTGCTGTGTTCGCTTTGCGCTTATGCTTTTGCCTTCCTGAAGTTCCCGTATAAAGACTTTTTATTTTACTTCATACTGCTTAGTTTTATGCTCCCGACTGTTACAATGCTTTCACCCTATTACAAGCTGATGATAACCCTGCACCTGAGGAACAATCTCTTAGGTCTGATACTGCCGGGCGGGGTATCAGCCGTAGGGGTTTTCCTTATGAGGCAGTTCTATATCAAGCTTCCGTATTCCCTCGTGGAATCGGCGAAGATCGACGGGGCGGGCAATCTCAAAATATGGTGGAATATTATTCTCCCGCTATCGACGCCTGCTCTCGCCGCCCTTTCGATTTTCCAGTTCAGGGGAGTCTGGAACGATTTCATCATACCTATCATTATGCTGGACAATAATAACCTTTACACGATACCTATAGCTGTAGCTGCCCTGAACGCAAACAGCATCGACAGGGTCCCGGATCTTATAATGGCGACGGGCTTCCTGTTTTCGCTCATTCCTATCCTGATTTTCCTGATCTTTCAGAGATATTTCATCGAAGGTTTATCAGGCGGGATCAAAGGGTAGGGAGAATAATATGGTCGAATCGATGTACAAATTCATGGATGTCGGCATTATCCATTTCATGGCGTTTCCGGAGGTTTCGAAAGGGGAAGGCCCGGTCATGGAGACGCTTGAAAAGATCCTTAAAGACGATTTCTTCACCGCAGTCGAACTGACCCATATTAATGACGACGAAATCCGCGGGCAGGTAAAAAAAATGCTGGAACAGAGCCATGCCGTAAGCGCTTACGGGGCCCAGCCTGTTCTCATGCAGAATAAGCTCAACTTAAATGCGCTTGACGGGGCGGAAAGGCGGGTGGCTGTCGAACGTGTGAAAAAATGCATAGAAGAAGCGGCTTTTCTCGGGTGCAGAGGTGTGGCGGTGCTGTCCGGCCCTCATCCGGGTCCGGAAAAGGAGAAGGACGGGATCGCGGCGCTCATAGAATCGCTTGACGAGCTTTGTTCATACAGCAGGAAGTTTAATCTTATGTTCGAATTGGAGACATTCGACTTCGATATCGACAAGAAATGCCTTATCGGGAGTTCGGACATCTCGGCAAAAGTCGCCTCCGTTATCCGCAAAACGAATTCTAATTTCGGGCTGTTAATAGACCTTTCACACCTGCCCCTGCAGTACGAGTCGAGCATGAAAGCGTTTAAAACATGTTCTCCTTATATTACCCATCTTCATATCGGCAACTGCGTGATGAAAGACCGTAATCACAACGCGTATGGCGATCTTCATCCGCGTTTCGGGATAGATGGCGGCGAGAACGATGTCGGCGAAGTTAGGGGCTTTTTCAAGGCCGCTTTCAGGTGCGGTCTTTTTAAAAAGGGAAATAGACCGATAATGAGTTTCGAGGTTAAGCCGCTTCCGGGCGAAAACAGCGAACTTATCATCGCCAGCGCCAAGAGGACCCTGGAATTAGCCTGGGCTATTCTGTAATTATAAACGATCTCATGGAGACTGATCCGTTCTGGATGCTTTCATGAGTAAAAACAACATTTTCATCATCTTCTTTTAGCGCTAATGTATAAAGCAGGGGCAGGTAATGATCGCTGGTCGGGATGGACAGCCTGGCGTTTTCCCCGAGGCTGTCATAATCGACTAATTTTTCAAAATCACCCGACAGGATGATATCTTTTACTGTCCGGTCGAAATCGACAGCCCAGTCAAAGGGAACGGCGTCCGTATCGTATTTCATGACCCTGAGATTATGGACTATGTTGCCGCTTCCGATTATCAGGAAACCCTTTTCCCTGAGCGGCCGGAGAGCCTTTCCGATCTCGAAATGACGGGAGGCCTCGGCTCCGACGCAGAGGGAAAGCTCGATGACGGGGATATCGGCTGAAGGGTAAATATGCCTGAGAACCGCCCAGGATGCATGATCCAGGCCCCGGTCCACGCAGCCCGCATTGAATTCCCGGAGGCAGCCTGCCGCTTCGGCGGATTTTATGGCTGACCCCTTAGCTTGGTACCGGTATTCGTATAATTCTTCAGGAAAGCCGTAAAAATCATAGATCTGCTCGGGTGTATCGGAGCATGTGGCGAAAGTTCCCTCCGTCAGCCAGTGCGCGGATACGACAAGGATAGTTTCGGGTCTCGGGAGGTCTTTGCCAAGCCTGGCAAGGGATCTTGTGAATTCATTATCTAAAACAATATTCATCGGCGAACCGTGTCCGATGAAAACCGCGGGCAGTTTTCCATTATTTTTCATTTTATCCCGTTTTCCGGAGTTACTTCGTGTTGTAAAATTCCGTTATAATGTCTTCTATCTCTTTCTTGGTCTTTTTCCTGTTCTTGATAAGGTTGGACACCTTGTCGGCCGAGCGCATTACAGTCGTATGAGCCTTGTTCCCGAAAAGGTTGCCGATCTCCGTAAGCGAATGGTTGGTATGTTCCTTGGATAAATACATGGCTATCTGCCTGGCATAGCTGATGTTTTCAAGGCGCCTTTCCGATTTCATATCGTTTACGGTAATATTGAAGTATTTGGAAACGACCCTCTGGATATCCGGTATCGTTATATTTTTCGGAACTTCGGATTTTATCTTGTCCCTTAAAATTTCCCTTGCAAGGTCCAGGGATATCTCCTTTTTCTTCAGGCTCGAAAAAGCTATGATCTTTGTCAGTGAACCTTCAAGCAGCCTTATATCAGTCTCGATGTTCTGCGCTATATAATCTATTACTTCTCCCGGAATGTAGACTTTTTCCTCGGCTGATTTCAAAAGCAGTATGGCTTTTCTCGTTTCATAACTGGGCGGCTCTATCTTGACGCTCAGGCCTGAATCGAAGCGGGTTTTGAGACGGTCCTCAATGGCCGAAAGGCTTTTGGCTGGCCTGTCGCATGCGAAAATAAGCTGCTTTCTTTCATGAAAAAGCTCGTTGAAAGTATGGAATAATTCCTCGAGGGTGCTTTCTTTCTGCTGGAGGAACTGAATATCGTCGACTATAAGAAGGTCGAAATTCCTGTACTTTCTCCTGAATTTGTTTGTCTCGCCGTTCTTTATTGATTCCACGAATTCATTTGTAAAATTTTCGCTTGTCGTATAAAATACATTCAGATCCGGCTTATCATGGATGACTTTATGAGCTGTCGCCTGGAGAAGGTGGGTCTTTCCTAATGCGGAATGTCCGTAAATAAAAAGCGGATTGTAAGATTTTGCCGGGTGGTTCGCGACCTGTTCGGCTGCGGCATGGGCGAAATCGTTGTTAGGCCCCACAATAAATCTTTCGAAAGTATACTTTGGGTTCAGAAAAGACGTGTTTACCTTGTCTGAAAGTTTTTTTCCTGTTTTTACAGTTATATTCTGGTAAAGATGGTCGGAATAGGCTACTTCAATAATAAAACGGTAATCTTTATTGAATATTGATTTTGTAAGGCGTTTTGCAATATCAAGGTAATTATCGCTGAACCATCCCGAGGTAAGAGGATCGGGAGCAATAAGGACGATCGTGTCGTTATTTTGAATTTCCTTGAACTTGATCTTATCTAATATAGCCGTGTTCAGAGACGAATCGAAATTCTTGGTCAATTCCTGATAAATCTTTTCCCAGATTTCCATTTTACCTCTCCCCCCCGTTTTTTTAAATCCACTATATTGAAAAATATTACGGATTATTATATATTAAACTGTCAATAGAATTCAACTATAAATTTAAATGTATATACAATTGACAGTTAATACCCTCCGCTTTTCGCACAAACCCCGTTTGAAATCTGGGCCGGATTGCTCATATTTATAAGGGTTTTTTGATAACTGTCTATATCCTTATTAAAGAACAACATAAAGAATTAATAGCCCAAAAATGAAAATCGATAATTGTCTTAAAAAGTGCATAAGTAGTTTATAACTAACACATTAAAAAATAATATGAAAAATAAGCCGAGTTAAGCACATTAGTGCACAGCCTGTGCTTTAATTATCGGAAAAATATCGGAGTATGCCATGGAAATTGAAAAATATTTTTTCAGGGCGCTGGAAAAAGCGGAATCCGCGAAGGGACTGACGTCGCCCAATCCTGCTGTCGGATGTGTTATTGTGCGTAACGGCAAGGTATTAGCGGAAGGAGCGACCGGCAAACCCGGCGAAAGTCATGCCGAGAGGGACGCTCTGCAAAAATCTCATAAATTTTCAAGGGGCGCGGCCCTTTTTGTGACCCTCGAACCATGCGTCGAATTTCACGGCAAAAAGACGCCTTCCTGCAGCTCCCTGATTATAGAAGCGGGAATAAAAAAAGTTTACGCTGGTACTGCCGATCCGAACCCTGAAGTAAACGGACGGGGATTGCGCATGCTCGAAAAAGCCGGGATTGAAGTGATTATGGTCAAAGGTTTTGAAAAGAGACTCCGGGTTTTGAACGAAGACTATTTTAAATTCATAAAGACAGGCATGCCCTATGTTTATTTAAAATGTGCGATGACTCTCGACGGCAATATTGCCGACAGCCGGGGCGGTTCGAAATGGATCAGTTCCGAAGAAAGCCGGAGGTATGGTCATGGCATTAGAAACAGGGTCGATGCGGTTATTATCGGAGTAAATACAGTGAAGAGAGACGATCCCGAACTGACAGTGAGGATGGTCGGCAGGCTGAAGGACCCGTTGAGGATAATACTGGACCCGTTCGGGAAGACCCCGGCGGGAGCAAAAGTGATGAGCGGACCCGGAAAATCGCTTTTTGTCGTGAGAAAGGACATCGATAAGAATTTCATTGAACTTTGCGTCCTTAATGGAAAAGACTATCTTGAATTTGAATACGGGGAAAGGTTTGATTTAAAAAGTCTCGTGGAATACCTCGGACGGGAAAGGGGTATTGAGTCGATACTCATAGAGGGCGGCGGGAAATTATATTACGATTCTTTCAGGGATAAAATAGTAGACAAGGTTATCATATTCGTGGCTCCTAAAATTCTTGGAGGCCGGGGGATTCCATTTATTAACGGAATAACCGATACTCCTATATCAGGAGCTATTAATCTCAAAGATTTTTCGGCCGAAAATATAGGTGAAGATATTATGATACAGGGTTATTTATAGAATATGTACAATTATCAGAAAAAAGATCTTTTTTACAGCGCCAAGGAAGCTTTCAGTAAAATGGATTTTGATAAGGCCCAGGAAATATTTCTCAGATCTTTCAAGGAAGAAAAATTAGATAAAAGCCTCGAATATGTAATTTATATTTTTCTTATAAAATCGAATTATAAAGAGCTCGCTCATATCTTCAGAAATAATGGAAATCCGGGCGCAGAGCCCTTTACGGGTTTTTCACTCTATTCGCTCTACTGGTATAAATTCATGACAGGGGAGCTTGATGAACTGCAGGAAATACTCTACCGGATGCTTTCGGACAGCAATTATTTCATAAGGGTCTTTGCGATAAAAGAGCTTTTCTCTCAGAAAAAGCTGGGAGACCCCATCGATTTAATCAAAAAGAAGATCAAATTTTATGAATTGTCTTACGAGTTTCCGATGGAAGAGCAGAGGGCTTCTCTTTACCTCGATTTCCTCAACAAGGATTACCATCTTGCCATGGAAACAGGCCTGTCGCTGCTCAAAGAATATCCGAAAGTAAGCGAAGTGTATATCGATTTTATCGAATTCTGCACGAAGTCCGGGAACTCTTCCTGTATCGGGGATATCATTTCCCATGAGAGCTTTTTAAAACTTTCCGAAACCGACTACCGGCTTATGTATATCCACAGCAGGGAATTATACAAA
This sequence comes from uncultured Brevinematales bacterium, assembly GCA_964533855.1. GTDB lineage: Bacteria > Spirochaetota > Brevinematia > Brevinematales > JAOACQ01 > CAVYGN01. The sequence goes on along the minus strand of CAZHNM010000002.1, from coordinate 200,210 downwards.
ACAGGAAAGCTCGACGAATCGAAGGAAATACTTGAAAGGCTCATAGAAATTTTCAAACATAATCCGATTTTCCATTATAATCTCGGAAATATTTATTTCTCCAGGGGGAAGCTGCTCAAAGCGGCGGATTCTTTCGAGGAATCGGTATCATTAGCGCCGCTTTTCGAGAGGTCCTATTACAACTTAGGCTGCGTATATTTTCAGCTGAGGGACATGAAAAGCGCAATAAAGAATTTCGAGGAAGCGGTGAGGATTTCCAAAAAGCCCGACGCACTCTATAATCTTTCTATATGCCTGATAGAGAACAAGGACTTGAGAGACGCGTATTTCTATCTAAACAAGATACCGTCCTGGTATTCCCCCAAATGCCCGCCCAGCGAGATCAAGCAGCAGATCAAGGAGCTGGTGGTTTTTACATAACACTCACCCGGTTCCCATATTTGATTTATTTCCCGATCCGCAATAAGATTTCTCACTATGAAATTCTGCATACTTTCCAGCGGAAGCAAGAGCAACTGTTTTTATATCGAGTCCGATAATACGGCGATCCTTATCGACATAGGCATGTCGTACAGGTCCCTTGTGAAAAGCCTTGCCCAGGTCGGAAGGGATTTTTCCGGGATCAGGGCGCTATTTATCACGCATGAACATTCCGACCATACAAAAGGCCTTGCTTCTTTTATCAAGGGCTGCGGCCATCCAGGCATACCCGTCTTTATCAATTCAAAGAGCAGGCTTTTTCTCGATATAGAGCTTACCGGCCATGAAGAACTTTCCCATGGGAAAATTGTGAATGTGGGAGGGGGCCTGGCAGTTCTTCCGCTGGCGCTTTCGCATGATGCCGCCAACACCTTCGGATTTAAAATTACGGACAGTGTTTCATCTTTATTTCTGGCAAGCGACACGGGATGTTTCGACAGCGCGATCCTGGATAAAGCCAGGGGCTCTCAGGCCATAGCGATAGAATCCAATCATGACGCCGGTATGCTCAGGGTTTCGGAATACCCTGCCTATCTTAAAAAAAGGATAGGCGGCCGTTTCGGGCACCTTTCAAACGATTCCGCCGCTCGATTTATCGAACAGGCTGCGACTGACAGTACGAGGCATGTTTTCTTCCTGCATCTCTCGCAGAACAATAATTCGCCGGGGATCGTGGAGGCGCTGATTAAAGACAGGCTTTCCGTAAGGTTCCCGTCCGCCTCTTTCCATATAGCAGGCCAGGGAAATCCCCCGGAGCTTATCGATTTATAGCCGTTTCTCGGTAAGAATCGTTTTAGAATAAACATTTTATTCCGATATTTATATATATTGTTCACGGAGCCGGTATGAAAATTCTTAAACTCCCAGGGATAATCCTGTTTTTTGCCGTTTTTATCATGCTTCCCCTCTACGGCGAGCTGCAGGTCGGGCTTCAGTTTTACAGGGAGACATACAGGCTTAACGAGCCTGTTCCCGTGCAGATAAATGTTGTGAACAACTCGTCCGGGCCCGTGAAATTTTATATTTCTCCATTGATATACGAATCTTTGTTCTTCTCCATGAAAACGCCGAAAAACGAGGATGTGGACCTTCTTGACACCTTCCAGGTCGAGATGAAGAACAACGCTTCTTCGAGCGGCGATTTCCGTGAAATGACCCTTATGCCCGGCGAAGAATTTTCGAGGCTGATCGATTTGACGCAATGGTTCGATATCAGGGAATCCGGTTATTATTATATCAAGGGAATGTTTTACCCGAATCCGGATAAAAAAGATGAGTCCGTGGAATCTTTCAATTACAAAATATTCATAAAACCGCCTGTCGTAGTAGAAAAACAGATATCCGCCGAGGAGCTTGAACGCCAGGCCGATTTTGAAAAAGTAATGAAACTTCCTCCTTACGATGTAATCGACGATTTCCTGGACGCGAAGATGAAAAAGGACTGGGAGCGCTTTCTCCTGCATATAGATTCGGAACGGCTTATAAAATCTTTTTCCGATTATTACAATGCTTACCAGAACGCGAGAAGCGGCACATACCAGCTGCAGGTAATCGAGGACTTCAAGAAATACCTGACGACCTACTGGCAGGACAGGATCTTGAGCTATAAGATACTTGAAAGCCATATAAAGGAAAACGATGCAACTGTAGTCGCCGAAGTCGATTTTAAAGTGAAACTGTTCAGCTATACCCTCAGATACACTTTCAGCCTTTATAAGAACCATTTGAGTCAATGGCTGATATACGATTATTCTGCGCTGAAGGTAAAGTAAAAGAGGATTCATATGACTTTTTATCCCCTGTTCGGAAACAGCAACGACCTGCAAGGCGAGCTGCGTAAAATAGGGTGCGATGAAAAGGCGATCTCGATCCTCAACAAAAAATTCGACATATTCCCGGTTAAAATAATCGGCATGAAGACAAGCCTTGCAAATATCGTCAAGCAGGAGATGATATCATGCAAGGGAGACGCCGTAGTCAATGAAAAAACAGTTTCCTGCACGATAGAAAAAACTGATGTGCTTCTCCTGGGGACTGAATCGGTTTACTTGAATTTTTTCAGGAAAATGGAATACCAGAACTCTCCGGCTCTTTATGAACTTTCCAAGCAGCTGAGGAAATTGCTCGAAAATTACCGAAGCCGCATCCCGGTGCAAAAAACAAGGAATAACAGGAGCATCATATATTCAAAGCCTGTAATAATGGGGATACTAAACCTCACCGGCGATTCCTTTTATGACGGCGGGAAATATACGGATCTCGATAAAGCGCTTGAGAGATGCGATGAAATGATACTCGAGGGCGCGGATATTATCGACATAGGAGCGGAATCGACAAAACCCGGCTCCCTCCCGGTCTCAAAGGAATATGAAATAGAAAAGATAATCCCTGTTGTAAGGGAGCTTGCCCGCAGGGGTGATATTGTAATATCTGTAGATACGAACAAGGCGGAAGTTGCAGAAGAGGCCCTATCCGGCGGCGCCGACATAATTAACGATATCAGCGCGATGACTTTCGACCCTGCAATGGCCGATGTCGTCAAACGCAACGACGCCATAGCCGTTCTGATGCATATAAGGGGAAAACCCGCGGATATGCAGAAAGACGTGCATTATGACGATATAATAAGAGATGTCGTAATGTATTTCGATGAAAAGGTCTCCCTGGCGCTTGACGCCGGAATATTTTCCGAACGCCTTATCATCGATCCCGGAATAGGGTTCGGAAAGCGCCTCGAGGACAACGCCGCTTTGATAAAAAATATTTCGACATTCAGGAAATACGGCATGCCGATACTTCTTGGGGCTTCGAGAAAGTCATTTATCGGGTATATGCAGGGCAGGAATGCAATACCGGCGCCGGCAGATGAAAGGCTTTACGGTACCCTGGGGATAGGGGCCTATTCTTATATAATGGGGGCGGATATATTAAGGGTTCATGACGTGAAAGAACACAGGGAAATGCTTAATGTGCTGAATTCTTTCAAGTAAAATGAATTGCTGACGAAAATTATAGGAAGAGGTTTTAATGTAGAAAATGAAAGATTATAAAAACCTTTTCAGAGACAAGTTCAAAAAGCTCGAGAAGGAAATAAATAAAAGCTTCCGTACGATCAGCCGGATCGAAATCAAAAAAGAAAAACGGGGCCTTTTTTATTCCTTCTCGAAATTATTTTTTAATCCTGTCAGTCTTGTGGTTTGCTGCGCATCCCTCATTATCTGCATCCTTGTTTTTTCCTTTTCGGCATTCATAAACGGAAACCGCCATTCATACGACAGTTCCTACCTGGGCATGACAAAGATACAGGAAGAGCTCGACTCTATGGTAAACATCAACGCTTCCGGCGGAAACGAGATCAAAATAAACGACACCAACAATAACGAGCTCAAATTCTTCTTCTATAAGATCAAGCAGGGCGAATCCCTCTATACAATCTCGAAAAAGTTAGGCGTATCCATGGATACCCTTATAAGCCTCAACAGCATTGAAAACGCCCAGAGCCTCGGAAACGGCAAAAGGATAATAATTCCGAATCTCCAGGGTATAATTTACTGCGTTAAAAAGGGCGACACCCTTGAAAGCATCGCCTCGAAATACAAGATCTCCACCGAGGATATAAAAGACGCAAACGATATAGAAGTCGACCAGATAACCGAGGGTGTCCTCTATGAAGGGACGGTTCTTTTCCTGCCCGGCGCGACCCTGACCGATGCCGAACGCGCCAAGGCCCTGGGCTACTGGTTTATCAAGCCTATCCGCGGCCTTTTTACGTCTCCTTTCGGAATCAGGAAAGACCCGTTCACAGGCGAGGCCGGTTTCCACCCCGGGATCGACATATCGGCCCCTTATGGTTCTGTGGTGAAGTCTGCAAAAGACGGCCTTGTTACATTTACCGGATGGCAGGGCGGATATGGAAAATGCATAATCATAAAGCACCAGTTCGGATATGAAACTTTATACGGCCACCTATCCCAGATCATCGTCGAGAACAACACGTGGGTCAAAGAGGGCCAGATCATAGCCAGGGTAGGAACTACCGGGCGTTCGACCGGGCCCCACCTTCATTTCGAAGTCAGGAAATTCGGAAGGCCGACAAACCCGCTGAGGATATCGGGCCTGTCAAGGCTGCCCGGGCAGTGGTATTGATTTTGCATGGATAAAGTCATTTCATATTTACTCGATAAAAAAGATTTCGTGCCCGGCAGGGAAATGGCGGAAGAGCTTCAAATTTCAAGGGCCGCCATCTGGAAACATATCTCTAACGCAAGGGCTTCCGGATTTGAAATAATTTCTTCCCCGAAAAGAGGATACAGGATCGAAAAATTCCCCGGGGAAATCATCGTTCCCGAACTCATAGCCCTGTATTACGGAGGAATGCCTCCGTTCGAAATTATCCGCCTCGACAAAACGGTATCCACGAACAATTATGCAAAGGAAATGATCCTGGGCGGCAAAAAAAATAATTTTCTCGTAGTTTCCGAAGAGCAGACCGGAGGTCGCGGAAGGTTCGACAGGAAATGGGCCAGCGTCCCCTGCAAAGACCTTACCTTCTCATTGTCCCTGTCAATCGACCTGCCGGCCTCGGAATTCTATAAATTCACGATGCTTGCGGGACTTGCCGTATATAATGCCCTGAGGGATGTCATTGCTGAGCCGCCATGCATCAAATGGCCTAACGATATATATGCAGGCAATAAAAAATTATGCGGAATTCTATCCGAAATGATCGCCGAGGAAATGAGGATAGTAAGCATCATAATAGGAATAGGGATTAACGTGAATTCTGAAAACCTCCCTGAAAACGCCGTATCGGTCAAAAATATTACCGGCGCGGACACTGACAGGAATAAGCTCCTGTCGTCAATAATCAGGTATTTCGAAGGATTATTCACCCGTTATCAAAGCGGCGGTTTCAGTTCTATTTTCATCGAATGGAAAAAGAGCCTGGGCTGGATAGGAAAGGATGTAAGTTTCAATGACGGTTTACGGACAGTTTCCGGAAGGTTGAGGGATATCCATGAAAACGGAGCCGTCGTCATTGAAATTGACGGCGCCGACAGGGTTTTTTACAGCGGCGACCTTATACCCGGCAGCCCTGTTCAAAATATTGATTGAAATAATAATCTTTAAATATTATAATCTTGAATCAGATAAGGAGGCTTTATGGCGATTCTTGTTGCGGGCGGAGCAGGCTACATCGGCAGCCATGTCTGCAAACAGCTTACTAAAAGAGGCTATGACGTTATAGTTTATGACAGCCTTGTACATGGATACAGGCAGTTCGCGAAGTGGGGGGAATTCATACTCGGAAACACGAGCGATCCGGTCCAGCTTGACAGCGTTTTCACTCATTACAGGATAGACGCGGTAATGCATTTCTGCGCTTTCATAGAAGTCGGGGAATCTGTGACCGATCCTGAAAAATATTATTCGAATAACCTTAAAAATACAATTACCCTTCTGGAAGCCATGAACAGGCACAAGGTCGGCAAGATTATATTCTCTTCCACTGCCGCCGTTTACGGCATGCCGGAGAGGATCCCGATAGAGGAAGACGACAGGAAAGTAGCGATCAATCCCTACGGCAGGACAAAGTGGATGATAGAGCAGATCCTGGAGGATTACGCTTTAGCCTACGGTCTTCAGAGCATCAGGTTCAGGTATTTTAACGCCGCGGGTGCCGACCCTGAAAAGGAGATCGGCGAGGCCCACATACCGGAATCGCATCTTGTTCCGCTTATCCTCGACGCCGCGGCCGGAAAACGCGACGGCATCAAGATATTCGGCACCGACTATGAAACCAGGGACGGAACATGCATAAGGGATTACGTTCATGTCAACGACCTCGCCGACGCCCATATCAAGGGAGTCCAGTATCTTCTTGACGGAGGGAAAACGGATTATTTCAACCTTGGTTCGGGCGACGGCTATTCCGTCAGGGAAGTCATCGAAGCTGTAAAGAGGGTGACCGGAAAGGATTTCAAGGTGATTGAAATGGAAAGGCGCCCCGGGGATCCCGCTTATCTTATAGCCAAAAGCGACAAGGCACGGAGCAAGCTCGGATGGAAGGTCGAATTCAGCCTTGACCAGATAGTAAGGACGGCATGGGACTGGCACCAGATCAGGATTAATTCGGTTTTCAGATAATGATGAAAACTATCGGATTAAAACTTGTTAAAACCGTCGACGAATCGTATCCAATATACCTGGGTACGGGCATTTACAGGAATTCCATTGAAAAAATAATCGGTGAAGCCGCCCCGAGCAGCGTAGCTTTTATATCGGACTCGAGGGTCGGCGCTATATATTTCGATTCGCTGCGCGCCCTCCATATCGATTGCCCGGTCAGTTATTTAACATTTAAAGCCGGTGAAAAACAGAAAAATATCGGCACTGTGACCGGCCTTTTCAGCGGGCTTGTGAAAAGCAAATTGGACAGGAAATCCCTTATAATAGCTTTTGGCGGGGGCGTTACAGGCGACGTTGCCGGATTCCTGGCCTCGATCTACCTCCGCGGAATTCCGTTCGTCCAGGTTCCGACGAGCCTCCTGGCGATGGTCGACAGCTCCATCGGAGGCAAGACAGGGGTCGACACCGCGGAGGGCAAGAATCTCCTCGGCAGATTCTGCCAGCCTGAAGCTGTAATAATCGATATTGAATTCCTGTCCACGCTGCCGCGGCCTGAACTGGTAAACGGCATGGCTGAAATTATTAAACATGCCCTTATAAAAGACCCTGATTATTACAGGTCTGTCAGGGACAATCCTGGAAAGGTTCTTGCGCTGGATCGGAGCTTCCTCTCTGAAATTGTCGAGGCAAGCTGCCGGATAAAGGCGGAGGTCGTCGAGAAGGACGAAAAAGAGGCGGGCCTGCGCCAGATACTGAACTTCGGGCATACGGCCGGCCATGCGATAGAAAAAGCGAGCCGATTCAGGGTCCCGCATGGCTATGCGGTAGCAATGGGCATGATAGTCGAATCCCATATTTCCTTTTCACGAGGGCTTCTTTCGCGCGATGACCTGGAAGGGATTACAAAGATCGTCTCTTTATACGGCCTCGACAGGTACGTGCATCTTGTAAAACGCATCTCGCCGGCGAAGATCGCCGCCGCATCGATTACTGACAAGAAGAATGTCGGGGGAGTAATCCGGGCCGTTCTCCTCAGGAAGACCGGAGAGGTTTTCCGGGACGGCGGGGCATATTCTTCAGCCGTCAGCCTGAAGGAAATTGAAGCGGGCCTGGATTATCTCGGATGAAAGGAGTTTATGCATGAAAAGAATTCCATCGGCATTTATGATTTTTAGCCTTCTGATTTTTTCGTTAACAGGGCTTTTCGGCATCGACTGCAAGGTTATAATATCCGGCGATTATTCGATATCGGATAAATTCAATAAAATACCCTTTGAAGCCATACCGGTTTTAGCGACAGCCGGCACTGTTTATAAAAAAGAATATTTTACGGTAAACCTGCTGATCAACGGCTGCAAACCGGACGGCAGCGGCATGGCGGATTCTGTTTATGACATAAAAATCATAAAACCCGATGGGAAAATTTACATTGAAAACTCCAACATCAACGCAATAAACACAAAAATATCGAACCCTCAGATTTTCCTGATGGCAGGCACTGTCTTGAAGGTCTGCTTTGAACCTGAGGATCAATTCGGCGATTATTCGATTGAAATAAACCTGAGGGATAATATATCGAAAGATTCGAAAGACTTCAAATCCTCGCTCAAGCTGGTCAAATTCGAATATAAGAAATTCTTCGATGACGACGATTCCCTGAACAAATGGATGAACGGTTACTATTTTAATCCCGACCCGGGGAAAGCGATTGATGCATTTCTTTATTTTAACGCAAGTAAAATAAGCGATAACAAAAATTCTTTCTGGCCCTGCATTGCATTCTTTCAGGAGATCTTCTCCAATAACACATATTTATTTCCTTTTCTGGAAGAATTATTTGAATCCCGGGACAATAAAACTAAAATGAATATAATTTTCCTCTATAAAATCTGCGGTTATGATTTAAAAGGCCTGACAGGAAAAATGAGTAAAGATGAAGCCGGAAAAATCGGAAAAGCCGTTGAGGCGGTTAATATTCCGGACATATATGGAAAGATTACCAGCCCCTCCCAGCTCGATATGCTCTGGGGAACTTTCCTGGCGAGCGGGAGCTATAAACCCGTCCTGGCGATAGTAAATTCACTGGAGCTCTGCAAATACAAGGGATATATCGAGAGATATAAAACATCGGATAAGACGGCTGAGGATTATAAAAACGCTATGTCTGATGCAATATACCAGTCCGCAAGGTGGTCGCTTGGGAGCAACTGTTCGCAGCACAGGCTTGTGAAAGATTACTGCAATTATATATATGATAATGAAAAGCTTTCAGGAGACGTGAAAAACGAATTAGGGGAGATACTCGGCAGATAGCTAAAACTTATTCCTGTATCTTATAACGCTTACCTTTTCTAAGGTCATGAATCCGTCGGTGACAACCTCGTCGAGGTACGGCAGTATTTTATTGATATTTTCTTCCTTATCCACCATTTCTATCACAACAGGAAGGCTTATCCCGAGGTCGATAAGCTTCGAACTGTGAAGGTGCGAATCGGCCCCGAACCCCATGATGCCGCGCAAAACGGTTGCGCCGGCTATTTTCAATTCCTTCGCTTTTATAACGATGTGCTCATACAGGGACATGCCTTTAAACCTTGCCGTTTCGCTCAAAAATATCCGGAGCAGAATATCCTCTTCCGTAAATCTCATATCGAACTCCTTTTCAACTTTTATGAAGGAAAAGCAGCCTTGACAATACAATGCCGCCGTAAACAAGCATAAGCCCGGCTATTGTGCTTAGAATTACGTTTAAAAGGGCGAGAGAAAATTCCCTGTCGATGATCAGGCTGACGCTTTCAAGCCCGAACGAGGAGAATGTCGTAAAACCGCCGAGAAAACCGACAAGGCAGAAAAGCCTGAAATTCGGCGGTACTACCGTGATGTCGAAAAGACCGTAGAGCAATCCGATGGCAAGGCAGCCGCTGAGGTTTATAACGAGAGTCCCGAGAGGGAAGACGGATCCGAATACCTGGTATATCGTTTTAGATAAAAAATAGCGGGTCACAGATCCGATCCCTCCGCCTATGAATACGACAAGATAGTTCAATATATTTACATCCTCAAAAAACGCGTATCACCGCAGAGTCGCAAAATATCATTAATAATAATATCTATGCGGCCTTTGCGTCTTTGCGGTGAATTTTATTTATTATAATATAAATTTCTTGTAAAATCCAAAATAATATTGAGAATTTCTCAGTCCGGGGGTACAATATCAGCGGATGAAGGAGGGTTTATGGCCAGGAACATTTTCTGGGGGATAGTGTTTATTTTAATAGGAATAGCTGTCGTCGCCAACCATTATTTCGGCTTGCATATCCCTGTTGTCAACACTGTCATAGCCATAGCATTGATAGCGGCGGGCATCCAGATCGTTTTCGGGGGTTGCCATGGCCACATGCATGACTGGCATAGCCATGACTGGAACGGCTTGGGCTACCAGGTTATAAAATACGAGCCCGGAAGCGGCGACAAAAAATACGACCTGCACTTCAAGGGCTTTACGATCGACCTGGACGGCGTCACTCTCGACAAGGGTAACGTAAGAATAGATATAACGGGTTCTTTCGGGGGAGGGGCCGTTCTCCTTAACCCTTCGGTTCCGGCCAGGATCGACGCCGATATTTCTTTCGGCGGCGTTACTTTTCCTGACGGTTCTGTTATAGGTTTTGGCAAGGGAGCCTATGAAAGCCCCGGGTTCAGCCATGACGCGAACCATCTATACATCAAGGTCGACGCCTCGTTCGGAGGCCTGCGCTTCACCAACGACAAAAATTCATACAACGACTGGCATTCGATGAAAAACCAGTGGCGCTATGAACGGAGGATGTGGAGGCATAACAGGAGGATTTAAAACTGATTAACTTAGCCGAAAATCAGCGCTATTTCCTTCAAAGCATTCTCTGGCGAGTCCGAAGCATGAATAGCGTTCTGCGGCAGGCCGGTGCCGTACTTTGCCCTGATAGTGCCGGGGGCCGCCTTTTTGGGATCGGTAGAGCCGATAAGCACCCTGAAAGCTTCCACCGCGTTTTCCTTTTCAAGCTCCATGGCGAAAACCCTGTCTGATGTAGTGAACTTTATCAGACGGTCGTAATACTCGGCGCCCTTGTGAATTGAATAGAATTCTCCCGCGCTTTTTTCATCGAATTTCAAAAGCCGTGCCTGCACTATTTTAAAACCCGCCGATTCTATCATCGAAATGATATTGCCCATGTTTGCCGAACCGTATCCGTCCGGTTTGATCATCGCAAAAGTCCTGCCGGTGTCCATTAATACGCTCCTGTTTATAATCTAATTCAGGCAAGATTTTAAGGCATAAGGCTTAAAAACTCAATTAAACCGGCCCGGCTTCATGACGCAGAATGTTAACAGATAGGGGGCATTCAGATGCCCTCCTCGAACTTTATGATCTTATAAATCAGATCGTTTGCCGGCGTATCGATGTTATGATCCCTGGCCAGTCTGACGATTGCGCCGTTCATCGCGTCTATTTCCGTCTTCTGCCCGGCAAGTATCGACTGGAGCATGGACGACTGATGGCCGGCTGTCGGCGGGATCAGTTTTGAATAGAACACGTCAAGATATTCCTCCGGAGTATTCCAGTGGGTTCTGAACCCCGCGGCTTTCATAACCATGTAGATCTCTTTGATCAGGCTTTTCATGATCTGCATGGAATAGGGGCTTTCCGCAAGCCTGCCGTAATTCACCTTGAAAACAGCCCCGAGGGGATTGAGGGCGCAGTTATACAGCATTTTCGCCCAGATGTCGCTGCCTATATCGCTGACAGCCTCGCAGGGAATGCCGCCTCCGGCTATCGCTTTGCATAGGGGCGACAATAATTCGAAATCCGTATCATCGTAAAGACAACCTATATGAACGGGTTCTGCATGAACGGTTATGTTGACATGATTTTTTGACGGCCGCGAGAAACCGGTGATAACCCTGGCGTTGTATATCAAATTCTTTTCGAAGTATTTCAGGAATTCCTCGGCGTTTCCCCATCCGTTCTGGAAAAGGATTATCCTGCCGTTTCCGGATAAAATGCCCGGATGCTCTTTAATATCGAGGGCAGCGGCTGCCGAGTCGAATGATTTGACCGCGACGATGATAAAATCGAATATGCCGGTCAGGTTATTGGCGGCGTCTTTCAATCCCGAAATAGACTGGAATTTTTCTCCTTCAAAGAAGCATTCGCCGAAGATGCCATGCCTGAACAGTCCTTCTCTGCAGAGGATAAGCCGTGATTGGTCATGAACAAGCACTGATGTCATTATCCCGGATTTAATCAGGCAGCTCGCGATTCCAAGGCCGACAGCTCCTCCTCCGTAAATCAGGACCCGCATGATAAATCCCTGATCTGACGGTTTACTTCGTTTCTGCATATGCCTCCATGGTAGCATATTACAGTTTCTATATCGTAAGCCATGAGGTTTTTCAATGACTCTGCGGCAGCCTGGCTGTCATGCAGAAAGTCGGGCATGGGCATCTTGAAGAGTTTTAATCCGTCCGTGGAAAGAGCATCGCCCGATATCAGAGTTTTATAGCGCCTGAGGTAAAGGCTGATATGGCCCGGAGTATGCCCTGGGGTCGGTATCACCGTAATTCCGCCGAAATATGGAAGCTCGTCTCCGCTTTTCAGGGCGGTGTGTACATGAGAATCGAGCCCCGCGGAAAATTTCTCGATTCCCTTAATCATTTCCCTGATGAGAGGTTTTTTCTCCTCCGGAAGGGTATCCATATATGTCTCGAGCCGGGAGACCTTGTAAGGTTTTATATCTCCCTGTATATAAGGTATCTCTTTTTCATGAGCAAGAACGCCGGTTTTCAGGGGAGACATCATCTTTATATCTGACAGGCTGCCTATATGATCCGCGTCATGGTGCGTGATGATGATATTGGTGAGCATGCCTAATGACACTCCCGCCTTCATGAATGCTTCAACAAAAAGCCCGGCCTGGCCCGGAAAGCCGGTGTCGATCAGAAAAGCCTTTTCATTGTCAATAAGCAGGACAGGATTGATCCTTTCCTTCCTGCCGTCCGGAAGCCTGGCGGGAATATTCAGGACTATAAATCTGCTTTTCCTGATATCTTCGCCGGATTTAATGATATCCTCGATACCGACTTCAGGATTGTGGTACCTGTAGCCGTAAAAATCCGACTGGGTTCCCCCATGTATCGCCTGCCGTGGGCACCAGTGCAGGCAGGCCATGCAATTCTCGCAATGATGCATCCAGGAGGGTTTGCCGGAAATGATTTCAACATTCCTGACCGGGCAGACCTTTGTGCAGATGCCGCAGCCGTTGCAGTTCCAGTCTGTGCGGAAGCTTCTGTCAAGGAAGGGTATGATCTCCCTGATAGAAAGGCCTTCGGTGCCTATGAACTGGTTTAAATTTTTAATCACTGATTTCCGCAGGGCATTCATCACAGGTTTTAGAAGCGCCCGGATAAGTTTACTGCCTTTTACCTCGAACCTGCCCCTCTTTTCCCTCGATACTGCCAGGGATATAGCTTCTAATTTTTTAACGGATTTCAATAATATCTTTTTCTGCTTTGCCGGGGATACCGGTATAAAATTACTCGGAAGTTTCAGGATGAATCCGGACGAAAGAATTCCCCCGCCGGAGCTGATGATTTTTTTCAAATTCAAAACCGTCGAAAGGGCGCTTGTTCCGCATGTGCAGACGGCAAAAACATATGCATAATTTGAATATTCCAGCCTCTTTAAAAAATCTTCGACTATAAGCGGCACCCCTCCGAGGTTTACCGAATAATAAACCGGGAAAACAAGACCTATAACATCGGCTTCTGATTTTATTTTTTTGCTTTTCCTCAGTGATGCTATAGATATCAATTTAGCGTTTAAATTATCCGCTATCGTTTTTGCGGCGAACAGCGAATTTCCAGTGCCTGTAAAGTAATATATCTCAGTATTCATTTTACTCCCTCAGTGACCCGTTGTATGCATGGTTTTATTGCCGTAAAGTATATATTCGACTGAAAATTATGTAAATTCTTTTTATTGATCTTTCAGTGAAAAGAGGTTAGAATTTTTAGTGCCGCTGCGAGCGAAGCGAGCTAAGCGGCACTTA
>CAZHNM010000002.1:176375-186413 GCA_964533855.1 uncultured Brevinematales bacterium | reverse complement strand
TGCCATTGGCGGCGTTAGTGCCGCTGCGAGCGAAGCGAGCTAAGCGGCACTTATGCCATTGGCGGCGTTAGTGCCGCTGCGAGCGAAGCGAGCTAAGCGGCACTTATGTCATTGGCGGCGTTAGTGCCGCTAAGCGCCAGTAAGGAGTGATTATGATGAAATTTATGTCGGCCGCCCTTCTCGCGATGCTGATTTTAACTTCCTGCGCCCCAAAAGAAAATTCTCCGGATGGAATAGGCAGGAACGACATAATAATACTGTCGGATAAACAGGTGTCCAATTTTATAAATATCCTTCCTGCTCTTCTTAAATTCTCGGATGATTATAATTCGAAGCTTTCACCCTCTGAAAAAGACGCCACGAATGCCGATCTGAAATTTTTCGAAGCAATAGCTTCGGACCCCTCGGTCAGAAAAATTACATCCTTATATAATTTTTCAAGTACCGGGGAAATGATTACGGTTTATAAAAACGTAGTGCTTGAATATACATCCATCACAAGGAATTTTACCAATTACCAGGCAGATTTAGAAAGTTTGAAACAGACAATAGATTCCTTTAAATCGAACTATACCATCGGATTGCAGGACAAATCCCTGAACGATGAAGACCGGAAAATAATCCTCTCAAGGCTCAAGGACCTCGCGGAAGATGAAAAGCGTGTTTCGAACATCATCACCGTAAAAAAATTCGAAAAACAGATAGATGATGTTTACGTTAATTATTATAAGAAGAAGGATTAGAGATCAGCTCTTCCAGGCTTACAATGTGATGAGAGAGCCTGTACTGCAGCAATGCCGATTTTGGGCTTTCACCGTATACATAGGTCCTCCCCAGGCCTCTCAGTCCGTTCTTAAGCGTAATGATCTTCTTTTTGATCGACTGCAGCTCTTCCATCGGACAGTCTTGGAACTCTGTAAAGGGCTTCGGAACCAGGGGATTGACAGTTATTATAAACTCCGGGACGTAGCCATGTTTTTTAGAGTGAACATATGACAATTCCCTTAAATTCTTGACAAGGGATATTATTTCGAGTATATCTTCAAGGGTTTCTCCCGGCAGTCCGATCAGAAAATATAATTTCAGCCTTTTAATTCCGAGTGCAAAGGCCTTGAGGGCTTTCTCCATTATCATATCGTTGGAAATTACCTTGTTTATCGTTTTCTTAAGCTTTAAAGACGCTGTTTCGGGCGCGATGGTCAATGTCCTGTTCTCGTTATTTATTATCAATTCGAGGAGTTCATCGTCGAGACCCTCGAGCCTGAACGCCGAAAATGAGAGCCTGAACTGAAGCCTGTTAAGTTCTTTGATTATATTCCTGAACCCGGGGTGGTTGGTCAGAGTCGCGGCTATCAGGCCTATCCTGTCCGTGAGGCCGGTGTATTTTTCCGCTGTTTCAATGATCTCGCTCTCTGGATAGGGGAAATAGCTGCCGTAAACCTTCGAAACAAGGCAGAAATTACACATGAAAAGGCAGCCCCTCGATATTTCGATAAGCCCCATCCCTGAAAATTCGGCTTTATCCGAAAGGATGACGCTATGCGCCAATTTCTTTCCGCACTCGTAATAGGGAATGTTCCCGTCGGCGTTTTTTTCACGGTAATAAAACCCCTTGTTGTTTCCCAACCCTCGTATAAACGATTTCCTGTCTTTATAGCATGACAATTCTTCCACGATAAGCGGCAGCGCATACTCCGCCGCCGCGCAAACCGTTATATCTGCCGTATCTTTTAAATAATAGTATAGAAAAGTTGCGGCTATTCCCCCCGCAACGATAAGAGGCCCGCCCGCCAGAGCCCTTTTATAAGGATCGATATCGATGCCGGAACTCCTGATCATCTCAATAATATTGAGCAGGTCGGGTTCGAAAGAGATTGAAATGAATATAATGTCGAACTGTGAAATGCTCCTTCCTGACTCGATGGCGCAGATGCCGTTCTTTGATCGGGTACCCCCGTTAAAAAAAGCTCTTTCGCAATGCATGAAGGGATACTCCTGCAGGATGTGGTATATGTCCTGGAAAGCAAGGCTCGACATGCCTATGGAGTAGGAATTGGGGTAGCAGACCACGGCGTTGAAAAGGATCTTGCTTTTTTTATAATTATAAAGAAATTTTTCCATGGCTTTATTCTATCTCAAAACCGGCGAAATATCAAAGCCCCGAGGATAAGCAGCCTGGCAGGGTTTCGCTATTCGAAGACCGTTCTCCCGCCGTACATTTTCGACTCGCTCTTTTCCCTGGCTATCACCGCATCGAAATCCGCGGAAGGATCCAGCTCTTCCTCTATCTTTCTCGCCACGCCGTAGAGCCTCTTGAGGCATTCAAGCTTATCGGATTGATCGATGCGCGACTTTCGTATAGCGCCTTCGAGAACGGCAATAGACTCGTCGTATGTCTTAAGCGGGACGGGGAACGGGTGCCCGTCCTTGCCGCCATGGGCGAAAGAGAAACGGGCGGGGTCGGAAAACCTCGAAGGAGTACCGAATATTACTTCGCTTACAAGCACAAGTGACTGGAGTGTGCGGGGGCCTACTCCGTTTATGAGTAGAAAATTGCAGAAATCCGAAGGCTGCTGCTCGTATGATGCCGCAAGGACAGCGCCGAGCCTCTTTAAATTGATATCCTCCGGTTTGACTTCATGCCGTGAGGGCATGACTAATTTTATTTCGGCTATGGTTTTGTCCGGATTGTCATGAGAGAGAGTTATAATGCTCTGCTTCGTCGGCCTTGCATCCCTGTCGGTCAGGTTGAGAATAGGGCCGATATTTTCACCTACTATTCCCGTATGGGGTTCTTCGTCGAAAACTTTTATATTGGAAGAAAGCCAGTGATAGCGCCTGGCCATCCTTGAGGACGTGTTCATTCCCTGCTGGACTACAGCCCAGTCTCCGGTGTCGGTCAATATAAAATTATGAAGGTAAAGCTGGAAACCGTCCTGGATAGCAGTATTATCTATCTTGGCGCTGAGCCTGCTCGCCCTGACAAGGCTGCTTCCATCAAGCCCGAGAAGCCCCGATATCTCGATAAGTTCTTCGGGAGTCTTGCGGGAAAACCTGCCCTTGCCGCCGCAGATGAAAATTCCAAGCTCCCGGGAAAACGGTTCGAGCCCCTTTTTCAGGGAGCCCATGACTGAAGCCGTAATGCCTGAAGAATGCCAGTCCATACCGAGTACGCAGCCCAAGGATTGAAACCATAAAGGATCGCTCAAACGCCTTATAAATTCCCTGCTGCCGTACAATTCCACTATGGAACGGGTTAAAAGCGTCCCGAGCTTCGCCATCCTGTCGTAGAGCCATTTTGGAACGCTTCCGTAATGAAGGGGAAGGTCGGCCGTGCCTGTCCTTTTCACAGGTTCAGCGTCGCCATTCTCGATTCGTCATACCTGGTTCCCGCGATGGCTTCGGGCGGAAAAATGCTGCTGATCTCTGCTGCCTCGGCGCCCGACAGGGCTATGTCCGCAGCTTTTATATTCTGCCTGAGATATTCTTCATGGCGTGTGCCGGGAATAGGGATTATGTCGTTTCCCTGCGAGAGGACCCAGGCAAGCGCTAACTGGGCAGCCGTGATTTTTTTCCTTCGGGAAATCTCCTCGAGTTTTTCAAGAAGTTTAATATTCCTCCTGAAATTCTCCTCCTGGAAACGGGGATAACTTTTCCTGAAATCTGTCTTTTCGAAAACTGTTCCGGACTTGAACCTGCCGGATAAAAACCCCCTGCCAATAGGACTGTAAGCAACAAAGGCAATTCCTAATTCCCGGACGGTCTTGAATATCTCCCCTTCGGGATCCCTGCTCCAGAGCGAATACTCGGTTTGAAGAGCCGTAACCGGATGAACAGCATTAGCCCGCCTTATCGTCTGGGGAGCCGCTTCCGAAAGGCCGATAAATCTCACCTTGCCCTCTTTGACAAGAGAACTCATGGCGTCTACCGTTTCTTCGATCGGCGTATTTTTATCCACACGGTGCTGGTAATAAAGATCGATTACATCGATTCCGAGCCTTTTCAGGCTCATTTCACAGGCGGCCTTTACATAATTCCTGCTGCCGTTCACACCGATAAAAGCGCCGTCAACCCTGCGCATATTCCCGAATTTTGTGGCGATTATCACCTTGTTTCTCTTGCCGTCCCTCAGAGCCTGATTCAACAGGATCTCATTGTGTCCCACGCCGTACATATCCGCTGTATCCAGAAAATTTATCCCGAGGTCTATTGCCTTGTGGATGATCCTGACAGATTCCCGGTCGTCAGATTTGCCGTAAAATTCGGACATTCCCATGCATCCGAGGCCTATAGCGGAAACTGAAAGTCCGCTTTTCCCTAATTCCCTTTTTTTCATATACGTGCTCCTTAGCAGAGCTTAGCTCTGCTTATGCCTTTAAGACTTTATTTCAAAAGATTCCTGAATTCCGATCCCGATAATAACTGGTAGCTTTTTGTGCTGCCCTGGAAACTTTCAATAAGGGCGGCTTTATCTTCATCGAATTTGTTTTCCACCAGGAATCTGCCGTTTGTCAGCACTATCCTTCCGAAGTAATATATCGTGTTCTTATTAAGAGTCATCGCGAACGGATAATGGTAAATCTTCACCGGGTTATAGCTGTATACATACGGATACGGCTCGTAGTAATACCACCTGAAATGCCTGAAGCCCCACCCCCATCCCCACGCCGGATAATAAGGTTCGGGATCTTCGACAGTATATTCGGGCCCGGATGTAAAATAGATGGATTTTACAAAATGATTACCCGCCGGTACCGGGATCAGAAAATAATCGGTCAGCCCCGGCGAGAAGGCATGCGTGTAAACCCGGTTCAAAAGAAGGTCGGGTTCAGCCCCTTTCATATCGAGGTATATTCCCTGGTCGGCGTCGATATTGTATGAGCCGAAAATGAACGTGTCAAATTGAGCTTTTACCTCCGGAAAGTTTTCTGGTTCTACGGCGACGGACACCCATGGCGTACAGGCATATATCAAAAAGAACATCAATGGTGTAAAAATCATAAACTTAATCCTCTGCATAATCACCTCCTGCAAGCTCATCGCTTCCTTGCTGCCCAAAAGGGTTTGTCCCCGTGAGGGGGCAGTTATTAGAAATGACCATGATTAATATATTATTGAATTTTCACTATGTCAATAATCGGACGGTCGCCGAAGGGAGGCGTGAAAAAAGTGGATTGTTTTTGCTAAAACATTTAAAATAAAGTTTCAAACTTGATTCAAAAGGTGTTAAATGTCATCCTTCTTGGAAACTATCCGGTCTTCTTTTCAGCTTGACAAACTATCCGGTCTTTTCGCTGAAGACGGTAAAGCTGATCTCAATATTCCCCTGGGAGCAATGCCGTTCCTTCTCGACAGGCTGAGCAAAAATTATACCTGCTTCTACATTGCCATGAATGAAATGGAGGCCGAGGACGTCTATGAAAGCCTTCAGGCTATCAAATCAGAGAGCCTTTTCTTTCCGGAAGTGGATGTCATTCCCTTCTCCAACGTTTTTCCTTCTCCCGATAAATTATCCGACAGGGCCATGGCCCTTAATGAGCTCTCCGGCGGAAGGGGCAGGGTAATAATTCTGACCCTTGAATCCTACGTAAGGAAGATCCCGCCCGTAGAATTCTTTAAGAAAAGCATTGTCAGGCTCAGGACCGGCGGGAATATCGACAGGGACACATTGATAAATACTCTTGTATCCTACCAGT
The DNA here is from genome assembly GCA_964533855.1 of uncultured Brevinematales bacterium. Taxonomy (GTDB): domain Bacteria; phylum Spirochaetota; class Brevinematia; order Brevinematales; family JAOACQ01; genus CAVYGN01. The sequence continues at coordinate 180,717 of CAZHNM010000002.1, read as the reverse complement.
ATCTCCGTGATTTTAAAACCTCTGAACAGGGATATTTTTCCGTCAGGGGCGATATAGTAGATATATTTCCTCCTAATTATCCCCATGGACTCAGGCTTAATTTCCTGGGCGATGAGATTGAATCGATTAAAACATTCAGCGCCGCCTCGCAGAAATCATTCGGTTCCATCGAGGAATTCGAATTGATCCCTGCAAACGAATTTGCCGCGGTCAAGGAAATTGTAAGCGATGAGAACAGGGATCTTTTAAATGAAAACTCGATCCATTCCACTTTTCCGGTCTTTTACAGCAAACTTTCGCATATTCTAGAATATGCCTCCGGTCCCAGGGTTATAGTTTCCGGTGAAACCGCATGGAAAGGCCTTGATTTGATAATCTCAAAATATTCACAGTCAGGGTCTCTCCCCGGCAGGCAGAGCCTGATCTGGAGCCTGGATGAAATAGGGAAGTTTGAAAAGGATTGCCGCAGGCTTAACCTGGTTTCGCATGCCCAGGATATACTGCCGGCGAGGTTTTCTCCAGCGCCGGAATTCGGGGAAGGTTTTTCCCGCTTTATGGCCGATATCGAAAAGGCTTACCTTAAAAACGGTTACAGGATCTTCCTGCTCGTGGAATATGATGACCTGGCCAAGAGGCTGGCGGGGATCCTTAAAAACTACAATCCTAAAATCGTTTTAAGCGATGAAGACACCGGAGATAATCAGCTTGTTATTATTGTCATCAATTTTGAGCACGGCTTCGAGCTTTCAGGCCCGGGGGGAAAGATACTGGTCCTTTCGGAAAGCGATATCAGCGGGAAAAAACGGCTCTTCCGCAAGAGGATAAGGCAGATCGACACCCTCTTCGAGGATATCGAAGACATCCAGAAAGGCGAACATATCGTTCATCTTAATTACGGAATAGGCATATTCAGGAATATAGAGAGGATCAATGTACTCGGAAAGGAAAAGGATTACATCCTTCTTGAATACGCCCAGGGGGAAAAGCTGTATGTTCCCCTTGAACAGTCAAACCTCATCGGAAAATATGTCGGAGGACTTACAAAAAAACCTGTCCTGGATTCTCTCGGAGGCCGCAGCTGGGCCAGGAAAAAGGATAAGGTCAAAGCAAGCATCGAGGAATACGCCAGGAGGCTTGTCTCGATTTATGCGAAAAGGGGCGCCGTGCCCGGGCATGTGTTTTCGCCGGATACCGCATGGCAGAAGGACTTCGAGGACAGGTTCGAATATATAGAAACCCCTGACCAGGTCAAGGTGATCGAGGAAATAAAGCGCGACATGGAAAGCCCGAGGCCCATGGACAGGCTTTTATGCGGAGACGTAGGCTTCGGGAAAACCGAGGTTGCGATGCGCTGCGCTTTCAAGGCTGTAATGGACGGCAGGCAGGTGGCGATGATAGCCCCGACGACAGTTCTTGTCGAACAGCATTATTACACTTTTATGGAAAGGTTCAAGGGGTTCCCGGTGAGGATAGAATTCATCTCGCGTTTTACTGAACCTGCGAAATTGAAAAAGATCCTGATAGCTGTCAGGGACCACCAGGTAGATATCCTGATCGGGACCCATAAGCTTTTCTCGAAGGACCTGATTTTTCATTCCCTCGGGCTGGTAATAATAGATGAGGAGCACAAGTTCGGCGTCAGCCACAAGGAAATATTGAAGGAAAGATATCCGCTCGTGGATTTTTTATCCCTCTCCGCCACTCCCATACCAAGGACCCTTAACATGGCAATGTCCACGCTCAGGGATATAAGCCTTCTTGAAACGCCCCCCGATATGAGGATCGCGGTCGAAACATATGTTTCCGATTTTAATGAGGATATCGTAAAATTGGCCATACAGACAGAACTGGCTAGGAACGGACAGGTGTTTTTCGTTCATAATACCATAAAGAGGCTGCCCGAATACGCGTATCTGATCCAGAAAGCAGTGCCCGAAGCCAGGATAGCCATCGGCCATGGGCAGATGGACGAGGAAGAGCTTGAAAAGGCTTTCATCGGTTTTGTGAGAGGGGATTTTAACGTTCTTGTTTCGACTACTATCATCGATTCGGGGCTCGATATATCCAATGCCAATACGATAATTATCAGCGACGCGCACAGGTTCGGCCTATCCCAGCTCTATCAGCTCAAGGGGCGGGTCGGAAGGTCCAAGAGGCAGGGATTTGCATACTTCCTCTATCCCGAAACAAAAAACCTTACAGAAACTGCCCAGAAAAGGCTGTTTGTCATAAACGAGTACACAAACCTCGGAGCAGGCTTCAACATTGCCCTCAAAGACCTCGAGATCAGGGGGGCAGGGAACATCCTGGGTCATGAACAGCATGGAAATATAATTTCGGTCGGATTCGATGTTTACACAAGGCTTCTCCGTGAAGAAATAGAAAAGCTCCAGGGGACGCTTGTCGAACAGACAGACACGCTTATAGACCTGAATTACGACGCGTTCATTCCGGAGTCGTATATATCCGACAGCGCCTCTAAAATGGAAATCTATAAAAAGGTCCTTTCCGTAAGGAGCGAGGATGAGATAAAGTCTTTGTTCATAGAATTAGCCGACAGGTTCGGCGCTATACCTGCGGAGGTGAATGCGCTTTTCGAGATCTCACGCCTGAAAATCAGGGCTTCGGCTCTCGGGATAGAATCTATAATAGAAAAGACGGATAATATAGAATTCGTACTTTCACGTTATTCAAAGATCGATCCTGTGAAAGTTATGGTCCTTAAGCAGGCAGGCAGGCACGAGATCAGCGTGAAACCTGTGCAGAGAAACAAAATATTTTACAAGAGCTTCCAGTCGAGCATCATGATCAAGGTCAAGAGGCTGATAAGCTTCCTCGACGATATCAGGGAGTCTTGATTTGAATAATCCTCTCCATTTAGATCTTTTACAATGGTTCGTTTCCGGAATATGCGCATTTCTAATCGGCCTGTCAAAAACGTCTTTTAACGGAGTAAGCACTCCTGTCATACCTGTCATGGCTGAATTATTCGGCGGCAAGGCTTCTTCCGGAATTCTTCTGCCCCTGCTTATATTCGGGGATTTGATAGCTGTCAATAATTACAGCCGGCATGCCGAGTGGCCGTATATCCTGCGTTTGCTTCCATGGGCCTCTGGCGGAATAATCATCGGTGTTATAGTGGGAAATTCCGTAAACGATTCACAGTTCAAAATGATCATTGCTATTATTGTTCTTACCGGCCTGGGAATAATGATATGGCAGGAACGGCTGGGAAACGGCGCGCCGGTGCCAAGGCAATGGTGGTTTTCAGCCGTTCTGGGACTGGCCGGCGGATTTTCAACAATGATCGGAAACGCCGCAGGGCCCGTAATGGGCATTTATCTGCTTGCCATGCAGCTTCCCAAATATGCATTTATTGGCACGGGGGCATGGTTCTTTATGATAATCAACCTTACCAAAGTCCCGTTCCAGGTAATATTCTGGAAGGGTATAACGGGAGAAACGCTTCTCTATGACCTTTTAATGGCCCCCGCAGTTATATCAGGCGCATTCATAGGCATAAGAATAATCAGGATAATACCTGAAAAACCTTTCAGGTATATAGTTATAGCCCTGACTGCTGTCTCGGCGGCGAGGCTTCTGATCGGATGACAGTTATTGAAGTTGTTTTAAAATTTTATTCAATAAAGGAACTGCCAGGAATATTATGCCGATTATTAGGGCGTTAAGAGCCGAGAGCAGCACTGCCCCGGCTGAAATGTCCTTTATGACGCCGATATTTCCGCTTTTTTTCCCGCCGCTCTCTTCGTCGCAGAGCTTTTCAAGAGCTGTATTGAACATTTCGGAAACAAGGACAAAAAATATCGATATGATTATCAAACCCCACTCGACGGGGCCGATGGAAAGATAAAAAGAAACGATGAACGCTGGAATTACGGCTATGAGATGAAAACGGAAATTCTGTTCGAGCCTTGCGGTATGCAAAAGGCCTTTGAAAGCAAAGCTGAAACTAAACGCCAGTTTCCTGAAATCGATAATTTTTTTCATAAGGCAATAACATTTCCCAAAAATTATCCTCCCTGCAAGGAAAATCCCGCCCCGCCTGTGGCGGGACGGGACGATTTTTCTCGGGGTTGACGGGACTTGAACCCGCGGCACCTGACGTGACAGGCCAGTACTCTAACCAACTGAGCTACAACCCCTTATTCGGATTACTTTAGCGGGAGGGGGAATTGAACCCTCGACACGCGGATTATGATTCCGCTGCTCTAACCAACTGAGCTATCCCGCCGCACTAAAATTTGCGGGAGAAGGATTTGAACCTTCGACCTTCGGGTTATGAGCCCGACGAGCTACCAGACTGCTCTATCCCGCGACGTTA
>CAZHNM010000002.1:163864-176275 GCA_964533855.1 uncultured Brevinematales bacterium | reverse complement strand
GACCTTCGGGTTATGAGCCCGACGAGCTACCAGACTGCTCTATCCCGCGACGTTACCCCATATGGGAAATAATTATATTTCAAACCCCTTTTTCTGTCAAATTTTAGTGCCACTTAGCGGTGTAAGACGCTTAGAGGCACTTACACCGTGGACAAAGTCTACGGTGTTGACACACTTAGCGCCGAAGGGCACTTAGTGTGTCTTATGCTCGCCAGGCAGGGCGCACGCTCTTATTTACTGGAAAGAGACGGAATTTATGTTGACTTGTCCTGATAAGGTTGATAAAATATTGGTAAAATGCACTTGGACCCGGATTTTTTGAGTTTCTATATGCCAAATGGGAAATTACGATTCGGTATAAATATTGATTGAAAAATAGTGCCGGGAATATAATCATGCAAGTTTTTTACAGGAGGTAATAATGGATATTACGACAGCAGCTGCAATGGGTGATATCGCAATGGTAAATAAATTGATAAAATCCGGTATAAATATAAACTCAAAAGGCGAGGCAGGATTAACCGCACTGATTGCGGCAACCAATACGGAAATAGTCAGGGCATTGATAAATGCCGGGGCGGACATTAACGCCAGAGGAAACAACGGAATTTCCTCCCTGATGTCGGCGTCTTTTAACGGGGATATTGAAAAGGCTTCTCTGCTTATAAAAGCAGGTGCAAAAATCAACGATAGAAAAAACGACGGATGGACTGCTTTAATACATGGAGCGTATAACGGGCACCCCTATATCGTTAAAGCATTGCTGGAAGCGGGCGCCGATGTAAATGCCTCTGATAATGAAGGCAAAACTGCCCTGATGCATAGTGCGGGGCTTGGAAATACTGAAATATTCAATTTATTGTTTAAAGCCGGAGCCGATGTTGACAGGGCAGATGACCGCAAGTGGACAGCCCTGATGTACGCCTCCGTTTGCGAGGGTAACGCAGGCATGGTCAATGCGCTCATCAAGGCCGGAGCTGATATCGATTTTGTTAATAAAGATGGCAGGACAGCGATAAATCTCTCTAAAGACCCCATGATCATCAAGCTTTTAAACGAGACCAGGCTGGCCGAAGAAAAGCTGTATTCCAGCCAGGATATACAATCCCTGAGAAAAGCTGTTCAGGACGGCGATCCGAAGGTTATTAAAAATTATAATGGCGATATTAATCAAAGCCTTGATAAATACGGCCAGACAGCGCTTTTACTGGCCTCGGTTCAGCCCGGTACCGCAGTGTTCCAGGCTCTTATCAGTGCGGGGGCCGATGCGAACAAAGCAAACAAATTCGGGGATACACCTTTGATAAAATCGATCGGCGATTTGGAAAAAGTCAGGCTGTTGACCGGTGCGGGGGCCGATGTGAATATTGCAAATAAATTGGGTAACACAGCCCTGATTATAGCCGCAGACCGCCATAAAGCGGCAATGATGTCAAAAAATGATCCGCATTTTCTGGACATTGCAAAAGTACTCATAGAATCCGGCGCCGATGTTAATGCTGTAAATAATGAGGGTGAAACGGCCTTCCTCATATCCGTCAGCCAGGATGATATGAAAAGGCTTTTGCTCGGAGCCGGGGCAGATGTGAACATTGCAAATAAAAACGGCTATACTCCCCTTATGGTCGCTGCCGATCTCAAGTATTTCTGGGAAACGATGCAATTTTTGATTGATTCCGGGGCTGACGTAAACGCCGAAACTAAATTCGGAGATACAGTATTAATAAGGGCTGCATTGGATCCAAGGGCGGTTAAAATATTTATCGGAGCGGGGGCCGATGTAAACCATAAAAATGAACATGGTAATTCAGCCCTGATGATAGCGGCAGACAAGGGCAGCCCTGAAGTATTAAATTTACTGATTTCAGCCGGGGCAGATGTGAATGCGTCGAATAAAACATGTAAAACGGCTTTAATGCTTGCTTTGAATAATTCCCGATGTTATGAAACCTGTCCTTTATTGATAGTCTCCGGCGCCGATGTCAATGCTGCTGATAATGACGGCGAAACCGCATTGTCGATCGCTGTCAAGGACAGATGGCCGATGATTAAATTATTACTTGATGCGGGCGCTGACGTCAACGCCGCCGACAGAAACGGGGATACAGTCCTGATCAAGGCGGCTAAAAGGCTGGATAAAGCTGATTTTATAAAGCTGATTAAAGCCGGAGCGGATGTGAACGCCGTTAATAATAAGGGCATGAAAGCCATTGATTTTGCTTCGGACAAAGTTATCATTAAGCTCCTGAAAAAGGCCGGTGCAAAATAAAATTAATTGTTACAGGAAAAGCCTGCCGGAATTCCCCCTGTCATGTCTTATTTCGTAAGCGAAGCATGAGTTAGAACCACTTAGCGGCCTTGGCGTAAGAGGCTTTGAAATTTTCCCCTGACACGGGTAAAGAGATTTTTTATTATCAGGCAGTCGTTACCGTCAAGGCCGGCCCTGATAAGGATCTTGTTTATATAATTTTTCAGCCGCCATGAAGGGACAGTCCTGAAAAAATCCATTTCATCGAATGCCGACATAATGCTTTCGAGCATAATGGCGTATTGCTCGCGGGATGCCGTCAGTTTCCCGGTATGCGAAGGTTTATGAAGGTTTGTCCTGTAAATATCATAAAGAGTGATCATCACGGCCTGTGAAAGATTTATTGAAGGGAATTTATCCGACGATGGAATCGAGCAGATAAGGTCGGCGCTCCTTATCTCTTCATTTGTAAGGCCGTATTTTTCCCTGCCGAAAACAAGGCTGACATTCCTGTCTTTGTATCCTGCCAGGAAATTCGAGAAATCTTCGATGATGAAGTCCCTTTTTCTCCATTGGCCTGTACGCCTTGTTATTGCGGCCGAAAGATCCGCGTCTTCAAGAGCTTCCCTGAGGCTTGTGAACACTTTAGCCTGTTCAAGGATTTCAGAGGCATGCACGGCATAGTTGAGAGCGTTTTTCGAGAGGTGGTCGCAGCGCGGGTTTACAAGGGCAAGGCAGTCGACATCCATATTCATCATCGCCCTCGCTACGGCTCCTATGTTTTCTTCACCCTCGGTTTCGACAAGCACAACTGTTATCATAAAAATTCTCCATTTCTATCGATGATAAATTATAGCAGATAAAATTCATTTCCGCTTGTGCTTTGAAACTCATTCTATTTTTTGATTTAACAGCAATCCCTGATTATAATAATTCTTTAATTTGTGCGGAGGAATGATTTTTATGGATTACAGCCAGACCGTAAATCTGCCGGTGACGGACTTTTCAATGAAAGCGGGGCTAGCACAGAAGGAGCCTCAGATAATAAAACAGTGGCAGAAGATCGGCCTTTATAACAAACAGCTTGAAAAGAGGAAGGAACGTCCGGTTTTCATCCTTCATGACGGGCCTCCTTATGCTAACGGCGAGATTCATGTAGGAACCGCCCTTAACAAGATCCTTAAGGATATGATTAATAAATACAAATTTCTCAGGGGTTTCAGAACGCAGTATGTGCCGGGCTGGGACTGCCATGGCCTTCCGATTGAGCAGAAGGTCGTTGAAAAACTCGGAGAAAAGGCGGCGCTTCTTTCCCCGATGATTATGCGTTCTGAATGCCGTAAATATGCGGCTAAATTTGTTAAACTTCAGATGGAAAGCTTTATAAGGCTGGGCATCTTCGGCGACTGGGAAAATCCCTACCTGACCATGTCCGAAGAATATGAAGCCGCTATAATCGAAGTTTTCGGAAGCCTTGTCGAGAAGGGGTACGTCTACAGGGGACTTCGCCCGATTCACTGGTGCATCAATGACAGCACTTCCCTTGCCGAAGCGGAAATAGAATATCATGATCATAAATCCCCTTCCATATATGTAAAATTTCCTGTAAAACAGCATGATATAAAAGACCTCAAGGGGAAAAACCTTTCTGTCCTCATCTGGACGACAACACCCTGGACACTGCCTGCAAATACCGGACTTTCATTCCATCCCGAAGAAAAATATTCGGCTGTGGAAGTGGAAGGCGAATATCTGATAATTGCCGATAAGCTCATTGATGAAGTCCTGGGATTAAAAAAATTAAATGCGGGAGATAAAATACCCCTCACCAGGAATGAAATAGGGAGTATGAAAATCAATCACTGCTGGATAAACAGGGATTCTAGGCCGGTTTTCGGAATGCATGTCACAATGGATACAGGAACTGGAATCGTGCATACGGCTCCGGGACATGGAATGGAAGACTATATAATTGGCCAGGAAAACTCTCTTCCGATGCTCTCTCCCGTCGACGACAGGGGAAATTTCACCGATGAAGTACCCGAATTCAAGGGCATGAATGTCTTTGACGCCAACGAAAAGATCATAGAATTTCTGCAGTCCCTGAACGTTCTGTATTTCAGGGTCGATATAGTTCACAGCTACCCTCACTGCTGGAGATGCAAAAAGCCTATCATTTTCAGGTCCAAACCCCAGTGGTTTTTCAGGGTTTCACAGGCGGCCCTCCAGGAAAAGGCCCTTTCATCCCTGAGTTCCGTAAAATGGATCCCTGAATGGGGCGAGACAAGGATAAGGAATATGCTTACGGGGAGGCCGGACTGGTGCCTGTCCAGGCAGAGGAACTGGGGAGTGCCGATACCAGCATTTTACTGTGAAAAATGCTCCGAACCTCTTCTTAACAGGAAAACCATACAAAATATAATAGGAATAGTAAAAAAAGAGGGGATTGACGTCTGGTATAAAAAGACCCCGCAGGAACTTCTTCCACCCGGGACAAAATGCCCGAAATGCGGTTCAGAGGATTTTAAAAAGGAAACCGACATTCTCGATGTCTGGTTCGACTCGGGGGTGAGCAGTTTCGCTGTTCTCGACAAGAGGGACGGTCTTCAGAGACCCGCCGACGTTTACCTCGAAGGCAACGACCAGTACCGCGGATGGTTCCAGGCCTCTTTATGGCCTTCCATAGCCGTGAAGGGAGTCCCTCCGTTTAAAACGATTATAACACATGGCTGGACCCTCGACGAGCAGGGCAAGCCCATGCATAAAAGCCTGGGAAACACGGTGTCCCCGAAGGAAGTTTATGATAAATTCGGTGCGGATGTTTTGAGGCTGTGGGTTGTCTCCGAGGATTACAGGGACGACCTGAGAATAGGGGATAACTTCATACAGAAATGCGCTGACAGCTACAGGAAGATCAGGAATACCTTCAAATACCTGCTCGGCAACCTCTCCGATTTCGATGAGAGCAAAATATTAAAATATGAAAAGCTGATGGATACCGATAAATATGCCCTGAGCAGGCTTTACAAACTTGACAGGTCGGTGCTGGCTTTCAACGACGGATACGAGTTTTACCGTTCTTTCAGGGAAATCTATAATTTCTGCGCTGTCGATATGAGTTCTTTTTATCTCGATGTATTAAAAGACAGGCTCTATATTTATCCCAAGGACTCCCCGGAACGGCTTTCGGCGCAGACCGCCATGCACCATGTCCTGAAAAGCCTTATGACAATGCTTTCAGTATTCCTTCCATTCACTATGGAAGAGGTCTACAAAATATATTTCAACCCGGGAGAGGAGGACAGCATTCATCTCCAGGACTGGAAAGAAACAGACCCTGCTTGGAATAATACCTCGATCGAAAGCAAATTCGATGAGCTTCTTAAAATCAGGGAAATTGTGCTCAAGGCTGTCGAAATGCTTCGCAGCGGTTCCGGCTCCGATAATATAGGATCGAGCCTGGCGGCCGGGGTTAAAATAAAACCCCTTAACAAGCATTATAAAGAACTTCTCGGGGAATACAAAGACAGCCTCCGCTACCTGTTCATAGTATCCGAGGTGGAAATATCGGATGCTATCGATAAGAGTATGGTTAACTCCGATGATGTAAGCGTTTATGCATATAAGGCGCCGGGGGAAAAATGCGCCAGGTGCTGGAATTATTCTACGGAAGTAGGATCGTTTTCAGACCACCCTGAACTCTGCGAGAGATGCCATCCAATAGTCACTGCAATTTAACAGGAGGGGTATGATGAGAAATATTCTGATGGTTTCGGTTTTTATTTTTGCGTTAACAGCAATCTCTTTTGCCGATGACGCGGGTGCGCCGGCCGATACGAAGGGCTATATCGAACCTAGGATCGGGTTCGAGGCGCCATGGAGCACCGGTATTGGTTTTTACGGCGGGCTTCTCGGCGGGGTTAAGATCGATCAGATAGTTTCCCTTAACGCCGACCTGGATTATTACAGGACAAGTTTTGTAACTACTTCCACGAATACATACGGAGCAATCCCGTCAAGCCAGATAGGAAGCCAGACAACGGCCAACCTTTACATGCTTTTTGCAAATGTGAGGATCGAAGTTCCCTATCTTATTGGAGGAGTAGTACAGCCGTATGCTCAGATCGGATTAGGTTATGATTTTATGTATAACACCTATCAGCAGAGTTCAGGAGATCAGGGATATCTTTTCGCGGAAGATTTTCTCGCCTTCAGGATCGAGATCGGAGGACAGGTCGCTCTTGGGGACAGGACTTATCTCTATCTGATGGCGGGTTATACAATTTCAACAGTCGAATCGCAGGAAACTGCGGGTCTTGAACAGATCGCCACAAGCGGCTTTTCGGTTCTTTGCGGCGTCGGATTCAAGATTTAGGGTGGCTTTGAAGAAATACCGGGCCGGGATCATAGGCCTGGGAAGGATAGGATTCACTCTCGGGTTCGACAAGAAGAGGGAGAAGCCCTCTTCGCATTCCGGCGCGTTCGGCTCGAACCGGAGGATCAGCCTCGAAGGAGGGTTCGACACGGATCCCCTGAAAAGATCGGCATGGGGAAAATATTACAGGAAGGCTTCAGTTTACAGTTCTCTGGCAGAAATGCTTTCCGACGGGTCATGGGACATCCTTGTTATAGCCGTCCCTGAAGAGAATCATTTGAGTGTTTTTGAAAAAGCGGCGCCTTTTAAACCGGGATTGATAGTGCTCGAAAAACCGGTCGCGCCGGAAATAAAGGATGCTTACAAAATAAAAAGGACAGCGCGCAAATACGGTGTTCCGGTGCTCGTCAACCATGAGAGAAGATTTTCAAGGGATTACATACTCCTGAAGAAGCTCATTTTTGAAAATAAGCTGGGAGAGCCTGTTAATATAGATTGCAGCCTTTATACCCCCTCCCGGGCCATTAAAGCCCTTGTCAGGGACGGGACGCATCTCTTCGATGCTGCAGCTTATCTGATAGGGACGAGGCCGGTAATCCGGCATGCCGAGGCGTACGGGGCCGGTTTGTCATGCATGGGCAGAACCGGAGGAGTAAACGCATTTTTTAATATAGGCTACAGGACCGGTCATTTTACTTTTGAAATAGACATTATATTTAAAAACGGCAGGGCAAGGATCGGAAACGGCCTGTTCGAGGTTTCGGCATCTAAGGAAAGCCCTTATTATGAGGGTTTTTGTTCCCTTGTAAAAGTCAGCGGATACGGCCCTTTCAGGAAAACGGGATATTTTTCCGGGATGGCTGCAAATTGTGTTGATTTCCTGGATGGAAAAGCCGCCATCGGTTCTACTCTCGAAGATGGAATAGGTTCGCTCTTGACAATAGAGGAAATTAAGACGATATTAAAAGGAAAAGCCCCGGAGAGGCATGACAGCTGATAAAATTTCAGTTCTAATTTTAAGATTCCGAATTATTTAAGGGTTTCTGTTTGCATGACTGCTTTCTGTCGAATGATTAACAAAGGAAATGAAGGGTTTTTATGCCTGTTGAGAGAAAATACACACAGGGTTCTATTATATACTTCGACCATGAAAGGGGAGACAGCATATATATTCTCAAGAGCGGAAGGGTTGATCTGAGCTTTATCCAGCCGGAAAGCGGTGAAAAGATTGTCAAGACCCTGAGCCAGGGCGAATTTTTCGGTTTGAAATCGGCGATTATCAATCATACGCGTGACGAGATTGCCGAAGCTGTTACCGACGCCCTTACGATCGAGTTCAAAATCCCCGATTTCGAATCTTACGTTTCCAAGAATGTCGAGCTTATGAAACGCCTTCTTCGGGTTCTTTCTAACCAGCTTAGGAACCTTGGCATAAAGGTTAACAATTACCTTGGAAACAATGTCCTTTACCCTCCCAATATCGGCCTCTTCAAGATAGGCGAATATTATATCAACAATAAGCTCTACAAGCAGGCTATTCAGGTTTACCAGAGATATATCGAGCAGTATCCCGGCACCAACATTGTCACGGAAGCGAAATACAGGATAGACCTCTGCGAAGAGGCTGTTAAAACCGGGTTTATGAAGGAATTCAAGCCTATCGAACAGATCATAGACAACGATATCTCAGGCAATATAATTACCGGGGTGGGAGACACCAGCGGCAGCATGGAAAACGCCCATTCCAGGCTCGGGATCCGGGAAGTTATGGATAAATACTACAAGGCCCAGGCCTACTTTAACGGAGAGGATTACGCAAACAGCGAGAAACTTCTAAGGGAGCTTTTCTCTCTCGATTCGCAGATATCCAATCCCGAAATGATAAACAATGCGAAGATAATGTTTTTTACAGCTCTTTTCAAGATGAATAAAATAAACGAATGCAGCCAGGAGATTACAGAATATCTCAAGACGGTGAAGGACCCGAATATGATCAAGAAAACGCTGTTTATTTTAGCCGACATATACAAGCACCTTGACAATAAGGACGGCGAGAAATCGATACTGCAAAAGATAGTAATGATGAGTCCGATTGACGAATTATCAAAAAAGGCAAAGGCAAGAGTCGACGCCTTGCAATAGGATAGGGTAATGGGTGAAGAAGTACTTGATAAATATGAAAAATCATTTGAGCCCGGCGATATAATATTCTGCGAGTATGAAAAGGGTGATGAATTTTATATTATAAAAGAAGGCAAGATCCGTATTACTAAAATACAGGATAACAAGGAAAAGACCCTCGATATAATGGAAACACCCGCCATATTCGGCGAGATGGCAATAATCGAGGACGCTCCCAGGAACGCGACCGCCATAGCGGAAACCCATGTGAAGCTTGTCGTCCTGAAAAGGCATAATTTCAACGAACTCCTGATATCCAATCCAATCTGGTCCCTTTCGCTTATTAAGATCCTCTCAAAACGCATTTTTGACAGCCAGAGAAGGCTCGAGATCCTTTCACTCCAGGAGAACGAAAGCAAGGTGCTCGATACGCTGCTTATGCTTGTCGAGATGAAGGGGATTATCCCGGCTACATACCAGGATAACAAGCCCATTGAGCTCGACAATGTCAGGGCTGAGGATATTGCCCACTGGTGCGGCCTCGACCAGCTTGAATGTGAAAAATATCTCATCCGCTATTCCAATATGGGAAGGATCGAGAGATATGTAAGCAAGATAATCATTAAAAACCTGGCCGATATCTACCGCCTTGTCAAGAACAAGAGAAGGCTCCAGGACAAGGAATCTTAAACTCCATTTTCCTCTTTTTCCAGCGGATGATACTTTTTATGAGTATCTTTAAGCAGATCGGTTGAAACATGAGTGTAGATCTGCGTCGTCGTAATATCGCTGTGGCCTAGCAATTCCTGCACGCTTCTTAAATCAGCGCCGTTGGTCAGCATATGCGTGGCGAAACTGTGCCTGAGGGTATGCGGGGTTATTTCCCTGATAATGCCCGCTTTTTCAGCCCTCTGTTTTATGATCGACCAGACGGAGAAGCGAGTCAGTTTTTTACCGAGCCTTGAAATAAACAGCTCTTCGGGAAGCGATGTTTTAGGGGATAAATCCTGCCTGTAAAGCATGTATCTGCTTATCGAAACGGCGGCCGCTTTTCCGATCGGAATAAGCCTTTCCTTTCCGCCTTTTCCCATTACCCTTATGATGCATTTTTCAAGGGATATATCCCGTATCCTGAGGGAACACAATTCGCTGACCCTTATCCCGCTTGAATAAAGCAGCTCTACTATGCATGAATCCCTGGCAAACCTGGGTCCGGTCAGAGCGCCGGCGTCTTTCGACCCGGGGGCGATCATGCATTCGACCTCATCGAGGGAAAGATAATGGGGGAGTTTTTTTAGATACTGGGGGGATTCTATATTTTCAAGAGGATTTAGATCGATCTTTTCGGATTTCAGAAGGAATATGAAGAAAGATTTGAGGCTGGAAATCTTCCTGGCAATGCTGCGGTTGGAAATTCCTTTTTCATTGAGGCTTATTATGTAATCTATAATTTTTTCTTTTTCTGTTTCTCCCTGGGGCCAGGCCCCTCCCGGCTGTAAATCCCCCTGGATATCGAAGTATGAAAATTCCTCGACATCCTGGACATATGCCTCTATGGTATTCCTGGAAAGCCGTTTTTCATATGTCAAATAGATCTGAAAATCTTCAATCGACGGGATCATTATTTACCTCGACGGCAGTGTGCTTCTTTCTGCCCTCAAGTTTAGCTATCTCGTCGCGGATCTCCGCCGCTTTCTCGAACTCTAAATTTTCCGAATACTGGTACATAAGTTTCTCGAATTCTCTCAGGAGTACGCTTTTCTCAACATATTTCTTCCTGTATTCGGCTATTTTGTCAACCTTCTCGATCTCCTCTTCAAGCTTCCTTTCTAGGATGTTCGTTATAACTTTTTCTATCGTCCTGGGTGTTATGTTGTTCTTCCTGTTGTATTCTTCCTGGATTTTTCTTCTCCTGTCCGTTTCCCTGATAGCCTGGCTGATGGAATCCGTGATAACATCGGCGTACATTATTACTCTTCCGTTGATATGACGGGCGCTTCTCCCTATTATCTGTATAAGAGACCTCGCCGAACGGAGGAAACCCATTTTATCAGCGTCGAGTATTATCACAAGGGAAACTTCGGGAAGGTCTATTCCCTCCCTGAGAAGGTTAATGCCTACTAATATATCATAAATTCCCATGCGGAGCTTTTTCAGAATTTCAACTCTTTCGATTGTCTCGATCTCGGAATGAAGGTAGGCGACTTTAAGGCCGTTTTCTGAAAGATATTCGGAAAGGTCCTCGGCCGATTTTTTTGTGAGAGTCGTGATAAGGGTCCTTTCATGTTTTTTTATCCTCTCCCTGACCTCGAGCATAATGTTATCTATCTGGCCTTCGATCTTCCTGATTTCGACGGCTGGATCGACAAGGCCGGTGGGCCGGATGATCTGCTCGACGACAGCGGAGCTCTTCTTGAGTTCGTAATCGGCTGGGGTCGCCGAAACGTACATGACCCTCCTTGCAAGGCTTTCAAATTCCTCGAAGTGAAGCGGGCGGTTGTCGAGAGCCGACGGCAGCCTGAATCCGAAATCCACCAATGTCTGCTTTCTCGAGCGGTCCCCGTTGAACATCCCTCCGATCTGGGGGATCGATTGATGCGACTCGTCTATTATAGTCAGGAAATCCTCGGGGAAATAATCGAGCAGTACAAACGGCCTCTCCCCCGGTTTCCTGAAAGAAAGATGCCTGGAATAATTTTCTATACCGCTGCAGTATCCCATTTCCTGCATCATTTCAATATCGTACCTGGTCCTGGATTCGAGCCTGTAAGCTTCGATATCCTTTCCCTGCTTTTTAAGTTCTTTCAACCTCGATTCCAATTCGTCTTCTATCGATAAAACGGCCGCTTTGAGTTTACTGTCGGTCGTGAGGAACAGTTTCGCAGGGTAGATAACCGCCCGGTCGAGTTCCTCTATCAATTTGCCCGATATTAAATTGAGTCTTTTTATCGATTCTATCTCGTCTCCGAAAAAGCCTATCCTTATGACTTCCCTCGAATAAGCCGTATGGATGTCTATCGTGTCTCCTTTGACCCTGAAAGCCGCGCGGTTCAGGTCGAAATCGCTCCTTTCATACTGTATCCTGATAAGGTGCCTGATTATCTCGTCCCGGCCGGTCTTGAGGCCCTTAGACACGAGAAGCATCAGTTCCCTGTAATCCGCCGGGGCGCCCAGGCCGTAAATGCAGGATACCGAGGCAACTATAATCACATCTTTTCTATCCATCAGAGAGGCTACGGCCGATACTCTCATCCTGTCAATTTCATCATTTATCTTGGAGTCTTTTTCGATGTAGAGATCCCGTGCCGGCACATATGCCTCGGGCTGGTAATAATCATAGTATGAAACGAAATATTCGACGGCGTTATCGGGGAAATAATCCCTGAATTCCCTGAAAAGCTGGGCCGCCAGCGTTTTATTATGGCTCATTATCAGAGCCGGTTTCTGCAGGTTTTCAATTACATGGGCCATGGTGAAAGTCTTCCCGCTGCCTGTTACGCCGAGAAGTGTCTGTTTATCGACGCCTTTTATGAAATTTTCACTGAGGCTCTCGATCGCCAGGGGCTGGTCTCCCGAAGGCTTATAATCTGCGTGAATTTTAAATCTTTGCATTATAACTCCTTACTGGCGCTTAGCGAAGCCTAGCGAGCATAGCGCCAGTTAGTGC
>CAZHNM010000002.1:104127-163764 GCA_964533855.1 uncultured Brevinematales bacterium | reverse complement strand
CGCAAAAGCGGCCTTAGCAGCGCTTAGCGAAGCCTAGCGAGCATAGCGCCAGTTAGTGCCGCAAAAGCGGCCTTAGCAGCGCTTAGCGAAGCCTAGCGAGCATAGCGCCAGTTATGCTAAGCGGGCAGCGCAAGCTTAGCTTTTTTTAAGAATAATATAAAATCATGATTTCCGCAAGTAACGAAATGCGATTTGCATCCGCTTTGTCAGTCAGGCGGCGTGATAGGTTTTCATTTATTGTTTTGCTTGCGCGCGTCCTTTGCCCTTTTGATGCTCACTTCGAGGAAATGGATGGAATTCTTGAGTTCCTCCCTGTCGCCGTTCTCCTCGTTGAACTTCCTGACGAGCAGGCCCCGCAGCTCCGTTTCCACTCCGGTAATAAATTCCATAAGGCTGTTCCAGCTGCTGTTTTCTCTCAAAATAGTCCTGTAGGCGCTTTCAAGACGGGCTGACTGGTAGAGTATGGATGAGGAGCTTGTGAGGGCGATAGTGCAGAGAAGGGGATGCATATCCCTTTCAAGCATCACTCCGCCGCCGATAAAATGCGACACAGGACCGGCCATGCCGTCCCGTCCGATGACAGGAGGTTTTTTTATAAGACCTGTATCGTTCTGTATGACTGTAAATGGAGCTATGGAAGGCAATGCAAAACTCTGCAGAGCCTGTTTAATGATATTAAGCGAATTAAGGCCGCGCAGCGCTTCCTGGTAAGCTGTCCTGAAAGCCGCTGGTTTTACGTAAAGTCCGTAAAAATCCTTTGCCAGTTCATCGATAATTTTTAACGGGATGACGCCGTCCCTTGACGGAATGTTTATATCCGAAAGTTCGTTAAGGGAAAAAAACGGCTTGAAAAGGGAGCATTCCATCAATATCAGGGATGTTTTGACTTTTGAAAGGCCCTGCATGGGTCCCGATATTACATTTTTCATTATATCCGGGTCTGTAACGAGTCCTCCTCCGATCTCTTCTTCCACGCCGCTTTTCCACTTGTCTATCCAGATCCTCTTGTCAGCTTTTATTTTATGGTCCGGTGTGTTTTCAATGCTTTCATCCGCGAGGGTGTAATAGAGACTGAACAGGAATCTTGCCTCTTCGCCGTCAAGCCTGAAATTCGAGATCAACGAATTGTCATCCTCAGTCCTGAATTTGAAAGGATCTTTGCCTGTAGGCATTTCGTGAATGGCAGCCTTCCCGGATCTCAGCAGTCCGAGTCCTATGTTCGTTAAAAATACCGCAAAGAGCAGGATGGATGCAAGCAGTTCGGTTATTTTTAAAAAAATCATTCCTGCCGGGGTGAAAACAGAAACAAGAAAAATAGCTATCGCGCTTATTCCTGAAACCAAAGCCGAAGGGGAAATTCTTTTTTTTTCAGGAAGGGGCCAGGAGTTCATCATATTTCCAGCTCTTAATGTCACTTGCTTCAGGTCGTATAATTCGAGGCCTATCATTCCGCCAACGCCCATTATCACACCGCACTTCAGCCTTCCCGGCGCAAACACCTTGAGCAGCATGTAGGGAAGGGGGCCGATGAAAAGTGTGCCTATTGAAAGCCAGGAAGCGGATACTGCAGAGGCTATCGAAAAGAGGTCTCCGGCTTTGGAAAGGGAATCCATCGTATTCATCGTCTTGAAGACGGTGTTCAGAGATATCCTTTTCAGGGGCGGGTATTTCTCCGTGATGCTGGTGATAGTTCTCTTGAGGTCGCTGAGGGTTATATCGGCGTTAAAACTCCTGCCGGAAAGATTCCTTATCTCCGTTATCATTTCCATGAAGAACATGCGGAACTCTGTCGACATGGGGTCGTTCATCCAGAAAGCCCTCCGGATAAACTTTCCGAGTATTCTGTCTACCGGCAGCATACTGCCTCGATTTCTACAAGAGCCCCTTTCGGGAGGCTTTTTACTTCGACCGCCGTTCTTGCAGGCTTATGTCCGTCGAAAAATTTAGAATAGGCCTCGTTCATTTCAGCGAATTTCCCCATATCTGTCAGGAAAACTGTGATTTTGATTATATCTTTTACTGAAAACGAACATTCCTTGATAATTTTATCGATGTTCGACAGTATTTTTTCAGTCTGGCCGGAAACCATGCCCGGACCGGGGCTTATCTGGCCTGAAAGGAAAAGGAAACCGTTGCCTGTTCTGACCGCTGTTGAATAAGGGCCGGCGGGCGCCGGGGCAGAGGGCGGGTTGATGAATTCGTTCATGAATCACCTCCATTAAAGTTAATTCTACATGATGGCATTTAAAAAGTCAACGGGTGCGGGAACATCGGCTTAAATTTATATTTTAAGCCAAGGGAATAATTTTTGGTATTATCATCTTTTACAGGTTATAATTTTTATCTTCCGGGAGGTGATTATGAAAATTTTATTAACAAGCGCTTTACTGCTTTTTGGATTGATGACACTGTCATGGCCGGATCAGAATCAGCTGCGCCTTATCAGCGTTACGGGAGACGCCGAAATAAAGGTTGTGCCTGACGAAGTCGTTCTTGTCCTCGGCGTCGAGACATCAAACCTCATTTTAAAAGATGCAAAATACAGGAACGACCAGGCTGTCAGGGCTGTGATGGCTGTTACCGACAGGTACGGGATCGACAGGAAAAATGTGCAGACGGATTATTTCACTATAGAACCCAGGTATGAAGACAGGCCTGAATCGGGTGTTTACAAACATATCTTTACCGGATATTTTATCAGGAAAAATATCGTAATAACTCTGAAGGACATGTCAAAATACGAGGATGTGCTCAGCGGCGTCCTCGAGGCCGGCGCGAATTATGTCGAGGGGATTCAATTCATGACAACCGATCTTAGAAAGTACAGGGACCAGGCCAGGGAGAACGCCATAGGGGCGGCGAAGGAAAAAGCAGAGGCCCTGGCGGGAAAGCTTGGGATAAAAATCGGAAGGGCATTTTCCATCAGTGAAGACGGCGGATACTGGTATTACGGCAATAATAATCAAAGATTTGCGGGCCAGATGCAGAACGCCTCCTCGTATGCCGGTAATGACGGCGCCGCCGGTCCGGAGGGAAGCACTATATCTCCGGGGCAGATAAGCGTCACTGCCAGGGTGTCTGTAAGTTTTGAACTTGAATAAAACTATGATGTGTTTTTTGACAGAACAGGGTGTTCATAGTATAATATTTTCCCTTTACAGTCACATGCGTAACAGCATGCGCCTATGCCCCCTTCGTCTAGTGGTTAGGACACAGGGTTTTCATCCCTGCAGCGGGAGTTCGATTCTCCCAGGGGGTAATTCATCTCTCGGGTCTTCAAACAAATTCATACTTTACCCTCTTAATTGACGGAAACAGCTCTTCGGGTTATATTACCGGAGAGAAAAATCCGATTTCTTCTGTCAGGCATCAGATGTTTTAAACAGCGCTTGATTAATAAAAACCAGGGAAAAGGAGAGTCTTATGGCCGCCGTCGAATTAAAACATGATATATACTGGATAGGCGTTAACGACAGGACTACGGATCTATTTGAAGGAATCTGGCCTATATCAAAGGAAGGAGTATCCTACAATTCATACCTTATTAATGATGAAAAAAAGGTTATTATCGACCTGGCAAAATCGCTAAAATCCGACAGTTATTTTGACCAGATCGACCAGATCCTGGATTTATCCCAGCTCGATTATGTGGTCATCAATCATATGGAGCCCGATCATACGGGAGTTATTCATCTTCTCAGGAAACTTGCCCCGGATATAACAATCCTGTGCACCCCGAAGGCAAAGAAGATGTTGGGGGATTTCTATCAGCTGAGCATGAATATTCATGAAGTTGAGGATGGTGAAGAGCTCAACATAGGGGAAAAAACTCTCAAGTTTATTTATGCGCCGTTTGTTCATTGGCCCGAGACCATGTTTACTTATGAAAAATCTGAAAAGGTTCTTTTTACCTGCGATGCTTTCGGAGGTTTCGGTGCTTTAAACGGCCCTATCTTCGATGATGAAAATATCGATATTGATTTTTACCAGAAAGAATCACTCAGGTATTTTGTAAATATTGTTTCGAAATTCACGCGTCCGGTATTGAATGCGATAGAAAAAGTTAAGGATCTGCCTGTCGACATTATCGCCCCTTCGCATGGATTGGTGTGGAGGAAAAATCCCGGGCTTATTGTCGAACTCTATAAAAAATGGTCTGAATATGCTTTCAATCCTTCAGAAGCGGGAATAACCCTGATTTACGGCTCGATGTACGGCAATACTGAAGTAATGATGAACGCGGTTGCTCAGGGAATAGCAAGGGAAGGTGTTCCTGTCAGCATTTTTGATGCGGCCCGTACTCACCCGAGCTATATCCTGCCTTCACTATGGACTCAGAAAGGCGTATTGATCGGCGCTCCTACCTATGAGGCGAGCCTTTTCCCCCCTATAGCCCAGGTTCTTGAAATAGCGGCTTTAAAAAGAGTCATGAATAAAAAAACCGCCATGTTCGGCAGCTACGGATGGAGCAAAGGAGCTTTAGCTGAAATCAGGAAAATAATCGAGCCGCTGAAATGGGAAATGGAGATGACCTATGAATTCCAGGGCGGTCCGGACAAGGAGATGTTAAAACGGGGTGAAGAATTCGGAGCAGAATTCGCCAGGCTTGTTAAATGAATGAATACCGGTATATCGCACTCCTGCGCGGGATTAATGTCGGCGGAAACTCGATAATTAAAATGAGCTACCTGCAGATGCTCTTCGAATCCTTGGGCTTTAAAGATGTTTCTACCTACATACAAAGCGGAAATGTCATCTTTTTAGCGGAAGAGCCCGACGCCCGGGCTGTTAGAAATCTTATCGAAGAAAAGCTTGAAAAAGTCCTCGGTTATAAGATATCCGTGTTCATACTTACTCCCGGATCGTTGAAAAAAGCGGCGGCGGGAAACCCTTTCGATCCTGAAACACTTGATAAAATTCAATACTGCCAGATAATGTTCCTGTCGGATGTACCCGATCCTGCGCGAGTAGAAGCGCTTTTGCTCAAGCAGGGAAGCGATTACAGTTTTGTCATTGACGGGAGCTTGCTCTATTATGCTTATCCCCTCGAGACGGCAGGAGCGAGAAGAAACATAAACCTCGAGAAAATTCTCGGCGTTACAGGAACTTCAAGGTCATGGAAGGTTGTCAACAGGCTGATAGAATTATCATCGGAATAAACCTTGACTGCTCGGATGAAAACTTTTATAATTATATATACATATATACGATTTGTATATATGTATAAAAGAATAATTTAGAGGAAAAGCTATGAAAGCATTGAGTAAGGAAGAAATCGACTTCTTCAAAAATGAGCTGCTGACGAAGGGAAAGGATATTTTTGCCCGCTACGGAGTAGCAAAAACTACTATCAGGGAACTATCAAAAGCGGCGGGAATTTCCAGCGGAAGCTTCTACATGTTTTTCGATTCGAAAGAAGATCTGTACTATGAGATTTTTACAGGGGAAATCAGGAAGTTCAACGAAGAATACGGGAAGATGATGGAAAAAAGGGATGTAAATCCTGCCGAACTGGTCGGGACATTTATCAGGAACGGCATTTCGATGATAGAAAACAACCAGCTGTTCAGGACTTTTGTCTGGGAGGCCCAGACGCATGTTTTTCAGAAATTCGCATCCAGGACAAATGAAATGAAGGATTTTTTAATACGGGTCGTAAAAATCTGGAATGATATGGGAATACTTATACCCGAAAAACCGGAGGTTATCGCAGGGACAATCCGCGCTATATTCTTCTCGGCATACCACAAGGGCGGGATAGGCGAAGCCAATTATGACAAATCGATGAAGCTGCTTATCGACAGCGTTGCCCGGGGTATAATAAAGGGATAAAACACTAAGTGCCTTTAATGAGGAGAAAACATATGGGTTTGATTTTTAAAATAAGCTGGAGAAATCTTTTCAGGCAGAAAAGGAGGAATTTCTTCCTGGGCCTGGCCATCGCGCTGGGCATGATGATCCTTGTCGCCACAAGCTCTTTTACAAAGGGTCTTACTGACACTATTTTAAACAGGTGGCTTATTTATGCTTACGGGCATGTGGCAATAAACGGATATGAGGAAGGGAACCGCAACAAATCGATAATAAGGGACATGGACAGGATAATCGATATATTGAAGAATGTAAAAGGGATAAAATCGGTCAATAATTACCTGACAGTTTTCTCTACGATCGTCGGCAACGGGAGATCGGGAACCATCCATCTCGCGAGCACGCCGGGGAAGGATGAGCTTGATGAGTTAAAAAATATGGGCCGAAGCGGTAATTTTTCCGATTTTACTAACCTCTCCGTTGAAAATCCCATTGTATTGTCCGAAAGCAAGGCAAGCGACCTTAATGTCAAAGTCTTAGATAAACTCGGAGTTCGATTTATCAATGTAAACGGACAGATGCAATCGGCAAGGATGACACTTGTGGCAACACAGAAATTTTTAAATTCCGGTACTGCCGGCTATATCGGGGTCGTCCGGAGCGATAATTTGAAGAAACTCATGGGTCTCAGGCCTTATGAAAGCGGGCCCCTGCAGATAGTGCTCGATCACATGGACGATCCGAAGACCGCAATTTCGGCGGCAGATAAGATCCGGGAGCTGCTCTCGCCCGGGTTAGCCGGTTATTACTGTGAAATAAATTCGGGCCCTTATAAAACTTCCGGGGCTGTTCTGGCTTTTTATACCAATTCAGATTCCATGGCCCTTATCGAAAGCAATTTACCTCTTTATAAAGGCTCATGGGACATAGCGACAAATACCAGCTATGCGGCTATCAGCGCCGGGGCTGCCGGGAAACTCCGTCTGCGGGGGGCCGGGGATGAAATTAAGGTGGTATACAGGAATAAATTCGGCGGCAGCACGACTAACATTTATAAGATCGGAGCTGTCTTTCAACCGGACCCTTACATGGCAAATGAACTTATCCTCGCCGGTGAAAATAATTTTTACTTTTCCTATCTGAGAAACCTGCCCCGGGATTTAACAGATGCAAACAACGTTTATACAAATTCATCAACTAACGGCCTTTCCGCCGCTATCGGAAAAGAATGGAAACTCCTTCCAGGGACATTTACCGCCGATGCACTCGATAAAAAGCTGAGGAAAAACCTGAAGGCAGGCCTTTGTGTGCCGTATTATAATGTAAGCACCATGTACGAATCGGCAAGCTTCGTACTCGATATGCAGAGCGGCCTCGATTCCGTCTCGCTTGCAGCTGTTATGATACTGTTTTTCGTCATCCTCATAGGGGTCCTGAACACCCTGAGGATGACGATCAGGGAAAGGACGAGGGAAATAGGCACGATCCGGGCCATAGGCATGCAGAAAGAGGATGTCAAGATCTCCTTTATCCTCGAAACTCTCTTGCTGGCATTTTTCAGCTGCGCCGCCGGGATAATCCTCTCGTCGATAATTTTATTCCTTATATCGCTCTTTCCGATTGAAACCGACAGCATGTTCGGAATGTTCCTTATCGACAGGAGGCTGCACTATATAATTTCTCCGGGAAAACCGGAAATGATCTTTATTCAGTTTTTACTTTTTTTACTGCAGCTATCCGTCATACGTTTTGACAGGCATATAAAAAACTGGATTGTCAGTATTATTTTAATTATTATTGTAATAGTAAGTTTTTCCTTAAGCGGATCCGGGAACGGGATCTTTACATTCCTGCTGCTTATTCTCAATATTCTCGTTGCCGTGGCTTATTTTCCGGCACGGAAAGCAGCGGAGCTGCCGGCCGCTTCCGCGCTGAGGCTTTATGAATGAGTTTAAAAAAATAAATAAAATTTATGCAATAAAACATGTTACACAGCGTCATTATTATTGCATATGAAAATTTTGTTATTCATCAAAAAATTTATTTGTTTTATTTCAAATACAGGTGTATTATATTTGTAAAAAAATAATGGTGACAATAAGGGAGGCACAATGAATATAATCGAGTTAAACGGTGTTAAGAAAGACTATCCGCTCGGCAATACGACCGTACATGCCGTAAGGGGAGTAGATCTCTGCGTGAAAGAAGGGGATTTCTTTTCAATAGTCGGGCCCTCGGGAAGCGGTAAAACCACGCTTTTGAATATCATCGGGTGCATCGACAATGCAACTGAGGGAAGCATAAAGATCCATGGAGAAGAAATAACCAACATGGCCGATAAACAGCTAACGGATATCAGGCTCTACAAGATCGGTTTTATATTCCAGACATTTAACCTGATCCCTGTCCTCGATGTACAGGAAAATGTCGAGTTTCCTCTGCTTCTTATGAAGAAATTTTCAAAGGGCGAGATAGCAAAAAAGACCGAGAAATTTATCAACGAAGTGGGACTGCGCGAATATGTCAAACACAGACCGGCTGAACTTTCCGGCGGGCAGAGGCAGAGAGTTGCTATTGCCAGGGCCCTTGTTACAAATCCTGATATTGTCCTGGCTGATGAGCCGACGGCTAACCTCGATTCCGAAACAGGTGCGACAATTCTCGAGCTCATGCAGGAGCTGAACAGGATCGAAAAAACGACTTTCATATTTTCTACTCATGACCCCGATGTGCTGAAATACGCGAAGGATGTCGTGAAGATCAAAGACGGTCAGATAATCTCAAGGGAAAATCTTAATCATTAAAGGGGGGGATAAATGAGCCTTATATTTAAAATATCCGCGCGGAATATTCTCCGGCACAAGGGCAAGAGCCTCATAATTGGGATAATAATCTTCCTCGGCTCCCTCCTTATGACGCTTGGAAGCGCGGTAGTAACCGGAATGGAGAAGGGTCTGCATGACAATATAGTTGAACGTTTTACAGGGGACTATGTCATTATGTCCACAAACCAGAAAAGCGAGGCTGTTGTCGCCGGCGGGGGCATAGATCCGACCGAGTCGCTTCCTGAATATACAAATATAGATAAAGTTTTGAAAACTCAAACCTATATAGACAGCTATATCCCTGTCTGCAGGGGAGTTACAATGGTGCTTAACGATAAGGGCGATATGGGATATACGGCCCTTCTCGGAGTGGATATAGACAGGTATGAAAAGATGTTCCATAACAACATTGTAGCAGTCGAGGGAAAACTCCTCTCCGACGGCATGAAGGGCTGTCTTGTAACAAAGGGCGGTCAGTCGACAATGTACAACCAGATGGATGTCTGGCTTACTCCTGAAGGGGCTCCTTTCATTGAAAGCAACCTGATCCCCGACGCGAAATCCAACCGCGCATCACTGAACATACAATCCAACGTAGTATTCATGGGAATGAATTCGTCCGGCGACCAGATGGATATAAGGACGCCTGTAATAGGTATTATAAAGTATAAAAAGTTAGATAACTTCTGGGGCGGCGGCGGCGGCGGAAACGGCGGAGGATACAGCATACTGGACCTTGAATCCTTCAGGGAATGCTTCGCCTATAATAACGCCGAGAATACAGTTACAAATCTGACCGGAGAAAAAAAGAAAATATTCGGCTCGGACGATAATCTTGACAGCCTCTTCGGGGGCGGAAGCGTGGTCAAGGAAGTTGAAACAGGGAATACCGTTTATAAGATCGGCAGCCTGAAGAGAACCGAAGTTAAAACTGTCTCAAACGCTAATCTCGATGCAGGGGTTTATAACCTGATATTTGTTAAAATCAAACCCGGATCCAGCTCCGATGCCGGCCTGGTCAGGCTAAATACGGTTCTTTCCAATTCAGGCCTTGGAGTAAAAGCCGTAACATGGAAAAAAGCCGCCGGGACGATCGGCGATCTTGCGTCTATAATGAAAATAGTGCTTTATGTGTTCGTGGGAATCCTGTTTTTTGTCGCGGTTATCATTATTACAAATACTCTTTCCATGGCGGCGCTTGAAAGGACCACGGAGATCGGGATGATGCGCGCAGTCGGCGCCGACAAGAATTTCGTATCCGGTATGTTCCTTGCGGAAACAGTGATACTTTCAGGGATTTTCGGCGGCTTCGGCATCATATCCGGAGGGATCATCGCATGGATCTTTACGGGGATTAAGATAAGCGGAGGGACGAATAACGCCCTCGAGGTTCTTTTCGGCGGAGATGTTTTGAATCCTATTCTCAACGGCTACGATATTATAGGATGCATAATACTGCTTTTGCTTGTAACAATCATTGCTTATCTCTATCCGAATATCGTCGCCAGAAATATAACACCGCTCGAAGCTATCGCGAGAGATTAAACAAGGAGAATTTTATGGGTTTGCTTTTAAAGATAAGTTTAAGGAACCTGCTGAGGCAGAAAAGGAGGAATTTTTTCCTCGGCCTGGCCATAGCGGTTGGCATGATGATCCTGGTGGCGACAAGCTCCTTTACAAAAGGTCTTACAGATGTTATCCTGAACAAATGGCTTGTCTATTCATACGGGCATGTCAGCATCACCGGGTATGAAAGCGGCAACAGGCAGAATACGATCGTAAGGGACCGTGAAAGGATTATCAAGCTCATCAAAAGCGTCAAGGGTGTAAAAGAAGTCAACAACTACCTGGGGATTTTCACCAGAGTGGTTGGAAACGGAAAATCTACTATGATGGCGTTAGTCGGTATGCCCGACAAAGACGCGATCGATTACCTCGGGAATACGGAAGACAGGGGCAACGCTCACGATTTTACAAACCGTTCTATAGAAAATCCTGTAATAATGGGAAAAGATAAGGCCAAGGATCTGAATGTAAAAGTTGGAGACACTCTTAGAGTCCGGCTTACAACTGTCAACGGCCAGGTCCAGTCTGCAGATCTTAGCCTTGTGGCGACTTCCAAGGAGCTGACAGGCGGTTCGGCTATAGCCTTTTATATTCCGATCGACAAACTGAAAGATATCAGGGGGTTGAAGCCTTATGAAAGCGGACCTCTCCAGGTCGTGCTCAACCATATGGACGATCCTCAGGCAGCGCTTGTAGCTGCGAATAAAATACATGAACTGCTCAAACCGGGCCTTGCCGGTTATTACGGAGATATCAATTCCGGCGGATATGCCATTAAAGCTGCCGCGCTGACTTTCTATACAAACTCGAATTCAATGAATATTATAAGCAGCAACCTTCCTGCCGTCCAGGGCAGCTGGACACTGGCAACTAACACCAACAGCGCCGCTATCAGCGTTTCTGCGGCGGAAAAACTTCACCTCGGCATAGGTTCTTCAATCACTGGAATTTATCCTGATAAATTCGGCGGAAGTACGACCAATATATACAAGATTGGCGCCATTTTCAAACCGGGCAAGGATATGGCCAAAGATCTTGTCATGGCCGGTGAAAATAATTTCTATTATAATTACCTGCGAAACCTGCCGGCGGATTCCTTAGAAGTCAGCAACGCATTTACAGGTTCATCGAAGAGCATTCTTGCGCAGGCAATAGGAACGGAATGGAAACTCCTGCCAAGAACGTATACGTCGGATGAACTTCAGAAGAAGCTAAGGAAAGCTATGAAGGAAGGCTTCGAGGGCTCTTATTATGACGTGAGCACCATGTATGAAGCTGCAAGCTTTTTAATAGATCTGCAGCGCGGGCTCGATATGATCTCACTGATAGCTGTTATGATCCTGTTTTTTGTTATCCTGATAGGAGTTTTGAACACACTGAGGATGACGATAAGGGAAAGAACAAGGGAGATCGGTACAATAAGGGCGATCGGCATGCAGAAGGACGATGTGAAAATTTCATTTATAATGGAAACATTTTTCCTGACATTGGCAGGCTGCATCGCAGGAATAATTCTTTCGATCGGACTTATTTCGCTCTTATCGCTCTTTACCATCGAAACAGACAGCATGTTCGGGATGCTTTTAGTGAACAAGCATGTCAATTTCGTATTTACGCCCGGCAAGCCCTTTATTATATTATTTCTTGTGTTCGTTTTCATTGCCGAATACCTTATTATAAAGTACGACGAATACATCAAGCACTGGCTTGTGACACTGCTGCTTGTCATTTTCGTTCTTATCGGCTTCCTTCTCAGCGGAATCGGAGGGAACGGGATCCTGACATTCCTCATACTCATTTTGAACATGCTGATGGCAATCGCTTATTTCCCCGCACGGCGGGCGGCGGCTCTTTCTGCCGCGGCAGCACTCCGGCAATATGAATAATAAATCAATGATTAAAAGATTAGGCCAACTGGCACATAGGAGAATATAATATGTTAAGAAAAATCATCGGAATATTAGCGGCCGGTTCGCTGTTTATTGCCGTCAATATGTGGGCCGTTCCCACCGGCGCTGATATCCTCAAAAGGATGGACGATTTCCAGGACCAGCGCTCCGATATTACATGCAAGGCGGATATTACACAGCAGAGGGTTGGCCAGGGGATCAAGGATCTTCAGTGGATATTTTACAGAAAGGACAAGACCGATTCCATCCTGATAGTCGAAACGGCTCCCGAATCAGAAAAGGGAAGGGGCTATCTCAGGGTCGAGAATAACTTTTTCCTGTACCTGCCCAATACAAGGACATTCCAGACAATCAACCGCGATGAATCTATCGGCGGCTCCGATGCCAGGGCGGGCGATTTCGAAAAGAGAAAATATTCCGAACTTTACAGGGTCGAAACGAACGCTCAGGGAAAAGAACTCATCGAAGAAGTGAAGCTGGGCAAGGTCAGCGCCTACATGGTGACTCTCGTAGGGATAGTCAACGATGTGACATATCCCAAACAGGTTTACTGGCTCGATAAAGATAATTTTTTCCAGTACAAGGTCCAGAGTTATTCTCTTTCAGGCACTCTTATGCAGACAGCTTATTACCCCAAATGGACACAGATCGAGGGTAAATTTTTAGCAGTGCAGATGATCTTTATCGATGAATTCGACAAGGGCAATAAATCCATTGTGGAACTTTCGGCTATATCGCTGGCGCCCCTCGAGGATTCGATCTTCACCAAGGCTTATCTCGAGAATTTAAGCAAGTAAGGCTTTTCAAATAACCATGCCGCCGGCTTAAAAACCGGCGGCAAATATTTTTTATAGAGAGGGTAAAATGTTTGGAAAATTTTTAATTTCAACCGGATTTTTGATATTAACGGCCGGTATCGCATCGGCCGATATCGCTGTTCCCGACGAGAACAGCCTTTTCCAGGGAGATACGATGGTGGATACCAATAAAGTTATCTCGAACGCCATTGTATCGAATGCCAACAAGAGCGGCGTCTCGTTTTCAGGAAGCATCCAGAGCATAACCGGTTATAATATGACAGCAGGGTTTTTAAAGGGCACCACTAATTACGATCAAAATACATGGTTCCCCGTAACGGAGGCTAATCTTCTCCTCGATGTCAGGCTTACACAGGGCATCAAGGCATTCGCGAATGTCCAGGCGACTTATATCCCTGTAAATTCATCTGCCGCACAGGCCCTGACGGGCCAGGCTGCCAGCCCGACGAACACGAGCACGTCGAATGTCACCACTCTCAACCTCCAGGAACTCTTTCTCGATGCCAATATAAATAATGCTGTCTATTTCAGGGCAGGCAAGCAGGTACTCCAGTGGGGCGTAGGTAATTACTGGAGTCCTAGCGACCTGATAAATATACAGAAAGAGTCCTTCCAGGCCCTCTCCGGATCTTACAGCCAGTATATAGAGGGCGTTTACGGCCTGAAGGCCCACATTCCATTCGGAACATCAGCAAACCTTTACGGTTTCGTAAATATGAACGGCGTCAGCGAACCCCAGAATTTAGCTTTCTCCGGAAAGGCGGAATTCCTGATCAATCCCGTGGAGATCTCCGCGGCTATCTGGGCAAAAGAGAATTATCACCCCGTATATGCCCTTGATCTTACAACCAGGCTCTTTAACTGGGTGGATTTCAAGGGTGAAGCCAGTTTCGCCGACAGCGATACTACGCCCTATTATTCAACCGCTTCTAATACAGCTGCAGGATACGGACCTGCGACATATAATCCATATTACATTTCAAACCAGTTAGTATCAAAGGTAGCCATAGGATTTACCAAGACATTCGACTGGGAATTGTCGGACAGGATATCTGTTACCGTCGAATTCTACTATAAATCCGACGGATATACGCAGAATTACCTTACAAACAGCACTTTCCTTAACTCTATTCAGGAATCAATGTTTACAACCGGACAGACCGCCTACACGATGAGCGATTTTTATGCCTATAACTGGCTCTTTACGGGCTCCTTGAACGAGTTTATCGATCAGAATTTAACGCTTTCAGTTACAGCTGTAGGAAATTTTGTCGATTATTCATATGAAGTCGGGTCGACTCTAAGCTGGAACCCTGTCTATGATTTCACGATCAATCTTTCGTTCTTCGGATACATCGGTGATGTAAATACGGAGTATACCGTATCTGAAAACGGGTTGTCAGCCGTATTGACCGGCTCCATTGTGTTTTAGGGGCGGTTCCCTTAGGGCCCTGAAGGTTCCTAAGGACTTAAGGGCTAAAAAATAGTTTTTTTAGAAAACAAAAGTAATAATGAATCTAATAATTCCGCCCAACGGGCACTACCTTGCTGCCCCAAAGGGGCAGTTATTAGTAGTGCCCGTAGCTCAAGCATTTTTAAAAAGGCTAACTTGACTTTTTTCGATTATTTGCTTAAATTTATATTACACAAATTACTTTAATTATAACAGGAGATTGCACGATGAGTGAACAGGCCGGGCAGAATAATGAAGAATTGAATGAAGAGGTAAATGAAAAACCTGAGGAAAAAGGAGCCGAACAGCCCGTTAAGGCTCACCATGAACACCGCGCGGAGCACGAACATGCGGAGATCAAGGCCCTGAAGGACGAAGTGGAACGCCTCAAGCAGGAAAATGCAGGTCTCGACGATTCATACCGCAGGAAAGTGGCGGATTTCGATAATTACAGAAAGAGAATGATAAAGCAGATGGAAGATACGGCTGCTGAATCGACAAGGAAATTTTTAATAGAGCTGCTTCCGATTATAGATAATTTCGGCAGGGCTTTGAAAAGCACTGAAAAAAGCAGGGATTTCGACCAGTTATACAATGGATTATGCGTCACAAACAAGGGCATCCTTCATTTCTTCGACCATATCGGAGTCAAGCCAATGGATTCGCTGGGCAAGGAATTCGATCCGAATTTTCATGAAGCCGTTCTAATGGAAGAGAAGGAAGATATTCCTTTCGATAAAACAGTTGTTGAAGAGCTGGAAAAGGGATACCTGTTAGGCGATAGTGTAATCAGGCACAGCAAGGTAAAAGTGGCTAAAAAAAAACAAAGTTAACAGAAGGAGATAGATATGCCGGGAAAAATCATAGGAATCGATCTGGGTACGACAAACTCTGTTGTTTCAATCGTTGAAAACGGACAGCCTGTCGTGATTCCAAACCAGGAAGGACAGAGAACAACTCCGTCCATCGTGGCTTTTACAGACAAGGGCGAGGTCGTAGTGGGCCAGCCAGCTAAAAACCAGATGATAACAAATCATGAAAATACGATTTATTCAGCCAAGCGCTTCATTGGAAGGCGTATAGAAGAAACCGAGAAAGAGATCAAGATGGCCGGTTTCAAAGTCAAATCAGGACCTCATAATGATGTCAGGTTCAATACGAGGGCCGGTGATTTCAGCCCCCAGGAAATATCAGCCCGCGTTCTTATGAAGTTAAAACAGGCTGCAGAGGATTATTTGGGTGAAAAAGTTGAAAGGGCTGTTATAACGGTTCCGGCTTACTTTAATGATTCCCAGAGGCAGGCAACCAAGGATGCCGGAACAATAGCCGGTCTTAAAGTCGAACGTATTATTAACGAACCGACTGCTGCAGCCCTCGCATACGGTCTCGATAAGAAAAAAGACGGGATTGTGGCGGTTTATGATTTCGGCGGCGGTACTTTCGATATTTCAATACTCGAGATCGGTGACGGCGTTTTTGAAGTAAAGGCGACTAACGGCGATACGCACCTCGGCGGCGATGATGTCGATCATGCCATAATGGAATATATGATCCAGGAATTCAAGAAGGAAACGGGAGTGGACCTTTCCAAGGATCCTATGGCGATACAGAGGCTAAAAGATTCCGCTGAAAAAGCGAAGATAGAGCTTTCATCAAAGATGGAAACACAGATTAACCTGCCGTATATTACGGCAGACGCGAGCGGCCCCAAGCATCTCCAGATGAATATGACAAGGAGCCAGCTTGAAAATATAGCAAGGTCATTTGTCGAGAGGTCGATCCAGCCATGTCTTAATGTTTTGAGGGACGCTAACCTCTCAAAAGAAAAGATCGACGAGGTGATTCTTGTAGGCGGTATGACAAGAATGCCTCTTATAGTGCAGACTGTCAAGAATATATTCGATAAGGAGCCCTCGAAGGGCGTAAACCCCGACGAAGTTGTCGCAGTCGGCGCGGCCATCCAGGGCGCGGTTCTGACAGGCGACATGAAAGACCTTCTTCTTCTCGATGTTACTCCCCTTTCGCTCGGAATTGAGACTCTCGGCGGCGTTTCGACGGTATTGATTCCCAGGAATACAACGATACCTACGAAGAAATCCCAGATATTCTCGACAGCTGAAGAAAACCAGACGGCAGTCCAGATCCATGTCATCCAGGGCGAGCGCCCTATGGCAAGGGATAACAGGACCCTCGGTATGTTCATGCTTGAAGGCATTCCGCCTGCTCCCCGCGGCATACCTCAGGTCGAGGTTACATTTGATATTGATGCAAACGGAATACTCCATGTTTCGGCAAAGGATATGGGAACCGGGAAAGAACAGAAGATAAGGATTGAATCCTCCAGCGGTTTGAACGAAGCTGAAATCAAAAAGATGCAGCAGGATGCAGAGAAGAATGCTGAAGCCGACAAGAAGGTTAAAGAGCTTATAGAATTGAAAAACCAGGGAGATAATCTTGTTTACTCCATAGAAAAGACCGTTAAAGAATACGGCGACAAGATAGATCCAAAAGACAAGGTAGAAGTCGAGGAAAAAGCCAAGGCATTGAAGGAATCCTTAAAGACCGATGATGAAACCAAGATAAAGTCCCAGATAGAGGAGCTGAATAAAATATCTCACAAGATATCCGAACAGCTTTACAAAAATACCGCTTATCAGCAGCAGGGCGGGCAGGGCCCGCAGGGAGAAGGCGGCGGCCCGCAGGGCCCGGAAGGGCAGGGACAGGATCAGAAAGGCAAGGGCGATGAAAAGATCGTTGATGCTGAAGTTGTTGACGACAACGACCAGGACAAGAAGAATTAGAAATAAGAAGGAATAACATAAAAAAGGCTGTCCGGATTTTATTTTGGGGGACGGCCTTTTTTCTTAATTTGAGGTTATAATGGCAACGAGCAAGGACTATTATGAAATTCTAGGCATACAGCGCGGAGCTTCCGAAGAAGAGATAAAAAAAGCCTTCAGGCAGCTTGCCATGAAATATCATCCGGACAGGAACCAGGGTGACAAGATCGCGGAAGAAAAATTCAAGGAATTAAGCGAGGCTTATGAGATACTGTCAAACCCTGAAAAAAGAAAGATGTATGATCAGTTCGGACATTCGGCTTTCTCGCAGGGAGCAGGCGGCCCTCAGGGCCCGCAAGGCGGCGGATCGTTCGACTTCGATGATATATTCGGCGGCACGGGTTTCGAGGATATTTTCAATACATTTTTCGGCGGAGGCACTTCAAGAAGAACCCGTACCAGGACAACGGCAAGGGGCTCCGATATAAGGGCGGATATTAATCTTGACCTCTCGGACGTGTTGACTGATAAAAACCTTAAAATCAAGGTCAGGAGGAACGATTCCTGCGAAGTCTGTCATGGCACAGGCAGCAGGAGCGGTTCAAGATCGAGCACATGCTCTACATGCGGGGGCCGGGGTTCTGTAAGGACTACCCAGGGCTTTTTCAGCATCTCGACGACATGTCCTACATGCCATGGAGCTGGGACAGTAATCTCCGACCCATGTTCGAATTGCCGCGGCTCCGGCATTAATGAAAAAGATTCCTTTATAAATGTAAAGATCCCGGCGGGCGTCGATGACGGCGTCAGACTCAGGGTTTCCGACGAGGGCGATTCCGGAAGGAACGGCGGTCCCAGGGGCGATCTCTATGTTCTTATTCATATCAGAAACAACACAAGCTTCGAACGCAGGGGGACAGACCTTTACGGCAAGCTCAAGATAAGCTTCCCCAGGGCCGTTTTCGGCGGGCAGATCGAAGTTGAATCGCTTGACGGCAGCAAGAGGGTGAGCATCCCTTCAGGAGTTCAGTCCGGGCACCAGATCAGGCTCAAAAACGAGGGCATCCCAGAGATCAGGAGCAAGGTCAGGGGAGATATCTACTACGAGGTCACGATCGACGTCCCCAAGACCCTCAAGCAGAAAGAGAAAGAGATTCTTAAAGAGTACGGCAAGCTGATGGGCGAGAGCTTCTGACGGGGAACGAGGCATAACCGCAGATGACGCTGATTGCACAGATATTTATTGATCGAATTAATTGGATTCTTCTATCCAATAATCCCCAAAATTATTGTTTTCATAAGGGGTAGTTAGGGCTTTCTATATCTTTAATGATTTCATAACTTAGTGTTTCCGTTTCATGAATTAGACTGTTTCTATAACGGTAAAACAAATTTAAATGTTGTATATTATTTAGATATTTATGAAATTCTTCAATAGATTTTTTTTTGAAATCGGCGTAATCGGTGGTTTATGTCATTGCGCCGGCTTTCCGCCCTGGTATACGACCTTGTTCTTGAAGTAGTAATTTATCAGTTCGAGCGCGATAGGAGCGGCCTCTGCAGAGCCTCCTCCGCCGTGCTCGATAACGACAGTCACCGCTATCATATCGTTCTTGTTAGTGGATCCGTATGGGGCAAAAGCCGTGAACCAGGCATGGGTCTGCTGCTCCTTGCCGGCTTCACCGGTACCCGACTTGCCGGCTATCGGAATAGGGGAGGCGTCTTTCATCCATGAAGCCGTCCCATATGTCGTCACACCGTACATGCCCTTCTTGAGGACTTCGATCTGATCCTGAGAAAGGTTTATGGTTCTGAGCACCTCGTTGGGAATATTGGTAATATCTTTGTTATCGGATATCGATACGATCTTCTGGAGAAGGTGCGGCTTCATCATCACTCCATCGTTGGCGATAGCCATTGTCAGGGCATTCACTTCTACAGGCGTGATCAGGAGATCTCCCTGGCCTATCGAGATGTTGGCCGTGTCGCCGTTCTGCCATGGGCGGTTGTATTTCTTTTTGAACCAGTCCATGTCGGGAAGGAGTCCTGTATTTTCTCCCGGGAGATCGATATCCGTCTTTTTATTGACCCCGTAGTTCTGGGCGAAATACATGATTTCTTCCCTTCCGACGGCAATGCCGGTAGTATAGAAATAAACGTCGCAGGAATTGGCTATGCCGCCGATGAAATTCTGGACATGGTGAACATTCCAGCATTTGAAAATCCTGTTCCCGATCCACATGAACCCCGGGCAGTTGATTTCCTTGTTTATCGAAACGCCGCTCTTAAGTGCGGCTGAGGCTGTTACAAGTTTGAAAATCGAACTGGGCGGATACTGGCCCTGTATGGCCCTGTTGAGAAAAGGCTTATCGATGTTATTTTTAAGCACGAAGAACTCTTCTTCAGTGAATCTGTCTGTGAAAATATTGGGATCGAATGAAGGTTTCGATACAAGGGCGAGGATTTCGCCTGTCGCCGGCTTCGATACTATTACAGCGCCCGTGCGCTCTCCGATGAGGTTATAGGCCTGTTCCTGGAGGTCCTGGTCGATTGTCAGCACTACTGCGTCGCCGGGAACGGCTTCTCTTTCAATATTCTGGTCTAGGACATTGCCGTTTACATCGACGACCCTGTCGAGAATGCCCTCCCTTCCCCTGATAATATCATCGTATCTCTTTTCAATGCCCATTTTTCCTATTATGCTGCCGAAATGGAATTCCTTGTTGACCTTAAGCTGCTTAAGCTCATCTTTGCTTATGATGCCGGTATAACCGATAAGCTGGGCTGTTTTTTCCCTTTCAGGATAAATTCTCCTCGGCCTGTTTTCACACTCAAGACCGGGATATTCTTCATAATGCTCTTTGAACTGTATCAGGGCCCTGGAGTCGATATCGTACTTGAGAATAACCGGGGTGTATTTGTCGAGCGCCTGTTCGTTCAGTGTCGTTTCTATGTCGTCGATAGGCATATTGATCAGCCTGGAAATATTAGAAAGGACCTTCATTCTCTGAACCGAGCTGTCGGGCAGGTAAGCTGGTGTCGCGATAACGGAAAGGGATCTCCTGTTGAATGCAAGCCTGTTCTGGCTGGTCCTGTCGAATATAACGCTTCTGAAAGCGGGAAGCTTGATGACCTGGGTCCTGTTTTCCATGGCCTGCCTGTAATATTCCCGCCCCCTGATTATCTGGAGATAAAAGAGCCTTATAAATAATATGCCGGACAGGCAATATATTATTACAAAAATTGAAAAAAGCCGTATTTTTGTCTTGTAAGCAAGTTCCTGCATTCGAATGATACCTTCTTAAGGGTCCTTAAACGAGAGAGAGAGGGTCAATATCTATTTCCATATAAACCAAGCGTGAATTCTTGAACTTTTTTACGCTGTTCTTTAATAAAGATATTAATTTATTGATTACATTAGCATCTTTACTTTTTATAATTATATGGTGCCTGTAGTTATTTTTCAACTTTTCCAGAGGGCATGAAACAGGACCCAATATTTTAGCCCGCCCATCGAATTCCCCCGCTTCCTCAGATATCCATTTCCTTACCTGTTCTGTAAATTCAGTGAGAACTGCGATGTCGGGGCAGCGGAAGACCACTCTTCCGAGACGTACGAACGGGGGATAGGCGAATGCTTCCCTTTTTTCTATTTCCATATTATAAAATGACTCATAGTCCTGGGCGGCCGAGAGGGTTATCGCGTAATGATCGGGCAAATAGGTGTCTATTTCGGCTTCTCCTCGTTCCTCCCTCCTGCCGGCTCTCCCTATCACCTGGGTTAGAAGAACAAAGGTCCTTTCGACAGACCTGAAATCGGGGATATTCATTATTATATCCGGCAGTATCACCCCGACGAATTGAATTCCTGCGATATCATGCCCTTTGGCAACCATCTGGGTTCCTATCAGAATATCGACTTCATGATTTTTCATTCTTTGAAGAATTTCGATGTAGCTGTTTTTACTTCTGGTCGAATCCAGATCCATTCTCTCTATCCTGTAAAACGGGAAATGGTTTTTCAGTATGCTTTCCAGCCTTTCCGTGCCGCTTCCAAGCTCCTTTATATCTATATTGCCGCAGGCAGGGCAGCTTTCAGGCAGCTTTTGGGCGTACCCGCAATGATGGCATACCAGCCTGGCTTTAGCCTTGTGGTAGGTAAGGGAAAGATTGCAGTTCGGGCAGGGAAAGGTATGGCCGCAATCCCTGCAGATCATGGCAGAGGAAAACCCCCGCCTGTTTAAAAAAAGGAGCACCTGTTTTTTTTTGTCTATTGTTTCTATTATTTTTCCGAGAAGGCTGCCGGTTATGATGTTTTTATTTTTTTCTGCCCTGAGGTCTGAAATAACGACCTCCGGAAGGAGATTATCTCCGAATCTTTTTTTCAGTTCTATAAGATTAAATACATTTTTCTTCGCGTAATAGTAGCTTTCAAGCTGCGGCGTAGCTGAACCGAGGACAAGAAGCGCGTTTTCCCGTTTTGAACGGTGAAATGCGACCTGTCTGGCATGGTATCGCGGAGAATTGCCCGACTTATATGAATTCTCATGTTCTTCATCCATGATAATGAGCCCGAGATCCTTAACGGGCATAAATACCGCCGATCTCGGCCCTATGACTACCCTCGATTCGCCTTTCAGAGCTCTCATCCATTCTCCTAACCGCTCCCCGGGGGTCATCCTGCTGTGATAGATCGAAACCTCTTCGCCGAAAGTGCTGTAAAATCTTTCGAGTGTCTGCGGAGTAAGCGATATTTCGGGAATTAGTATGATCGATGATTTGCCCATTGAAAGCATCTTTTTAACTAAATGCTTATAAATCTCTGTTTTACCGGACCCTGTGACCCCATGGAGAAGGTAAGTGCTGCTTTTTCCGATCCCGGATTCTATCCCGGCAAGGGCATGCTTCTGTTCGGGATTGAGGCTGGCTAATTCGCCCGAGTGCTTGAAGGGATGAATGTATTTTTTAGGCCTTGGGGCAGAGGGCGCGACCGTGAAAATGGTTTCACCGAAGGGGGATAAATAAAAGCCGCTCATCCACCGTGCGGTTTCAATGACGTTTTCATTGATAATGAGGAAATCTTCGGCAGTTTTGATAAGGGATTTTATTTTTAGCTCTTTTAGCTTATCCGGAAGTTTTTCATGCGGAGTTATTTTTATGACAAAGCCTGTTTCTTTACGGCCCCTGAGGTCGATTATAACCCTCTGGAGGGGTTTAACATCCATGCCTTCCGGTATGGAGTAATAATAAAGATCGTCGACCGGCGCGTTAACGGCGACTTCTGCGTACATGGTCTTTAGAGGATTTTTATCTGTTTTATTCATTTTTGTGGAAAACCGTAATATTAATATGAAGATCCGGTTATTCTATCTGCCTCTGCCCTTAATATCAAGAAAATGTACCGAAAGCTGGCATTTGTTTTTAAGTTGATGGGAACAGGCATCTGTCGAGATGTTTCAGAGATTTGATTTAATATAGCACCCGCGCTTTCCGATGAGTAATACGTAAAACGCCGTATGTAGCGGATTAATTCAGGGAGCTGCTCTTGTTTAAAAAGAATCTCAAATCATCTTTATTTCTCATGGATTTTTTAGTTTTAGTTACGATTTTTGCATGCGTATACCTCTTATTCGAATTTGTAATTAATAAAATCCTTGTGGATTACAGCGTGGATAAATTTTATGACTCCATGAGAAGCGCCCAGGTCGATTTGAACAATTCTTTAGCGTTCCTCGATGAAAAAAAGGAGCTTGACTATAAAAAATCGGCAATGGAGATATTCGACTACCTTAAAATATCGGTGCTGAAAAGGGCCCAGTACGATAACAGCGTCTTCGAAGCAGTATTTCCCGACAGTGAAAATTATGCTGTGATCGGCATTAGAAAACAGCCGGATTTATCCGGGGCGGGAAATTTCACTCTTTACGATACTCTCAAGAAAATGATCGATAAAAATACTGCTCAGGCTACAAATGACAGCTCGGCTAAAAAATATATTGAATTCGGCTTCAACGGCTTAAATTACATAGGCATCGCGGCATATTCCGAAACCGGCATAAGGAAATCATTCGAAAGAACCAATGATGATCTTATGTATCCTATA
Organism: uncultured Brevinematales bacterium; assembly: GCA_964533855.1. Taxonomy (GTDB): domain Bacteria; phylum Spirochaetota; class Brevinematia; order Brevinematales; family JAOACQ01; genus CAVYGN01. The sequence goes on along the minus strand of CAZHNM010000002.1, from coordinate 140,498 downwards.
ATAGTTATTGCGGATGATAAAAATGATTTTTTCTTCCGTCTGAACAGGGTAAGGGATATTTTCTTCGCCCTGTTTTCCCTGGTGTTCGGTATAGGAGCTATCTTTAAAATATACAGTACTATCAATATAACAAGGGAAATCTATGATATAAGGGACAGGATGACAAGAGCGGGGAAAGATATCCGCGAGAAAGGATTAATAAGCGGGGATCAAAAGGCTTTAAAGAAGAAATTTATTGAAACTACGAACCTCGACGATTCGTTTTCGGAATTAAAAGGCGCTCTTGCAGACCTTGGAGACATTATTTCCGGCATAGCGGACAGAGAGCTTTTTATAGCGACTTTAAAAAAAGACGACAGCCTGCTTAAACCTCACAACGAAATGATGACAATAATGTACCTCGATATCCAGGACTTCACAGGAATTACCGAAAGGCATAAAGATAATATAATGGGTATCGTGAATCATATCTGGACTGAAGTTGAGCATATAATCAGCAAAAACAAGGGTAAAATAAATAAATTAATCGGGGATGCCGCTTTATTGATATTCCTTGATAATCACAGGGATGGAAGGACAAATTCGGCTCTCAACGCTTTCTATTCCGCAATCGAGCTTCTGAGCAGGGTTCCCCTGATAAGCAGGGATCTCGATATCAGTTTCAATTTCAGGATAGGTCTTGATTATGGGAATGTCACTTACGGAAAAACAGGTTCGGATAAAAATTATGAATTGGGCGTTATCGGTGACAATGTAAATACGGCATCAAGGCTTGAAAGCATCTGCAAGCAGTACCATACTAACCTGCTCATGACCGAAGATGTATACCGTAACCTGAGATTGCAGTCCGGAGGCGACATAAACATAAGGAAGGAGCTCAATTCACAGGGGGATTTTTATATCAGAATATTTGCAGTTGACAAGGTAAGGCCCAAAGGCAAAAAAGAACCGAAGGAATTATATACCGTAATTAAAAGGAAAGGCAATGATTATGCCCTGTTAGGCATTGAAACATATTATGATGCAGGCAATTATACAACTTACCGGCAGCTTCTGAGCGATTTTTTAAGCAGCATACAGGAGTGGCGCAACTACTATATGAAAAAGAAGGATGAAAATGAATTTCAATTGAGCGAACGTTCGGTTGAACTCAAGAATAAAGCGGAGATGAGATGGTCCGTACTGGTCAGGAACCTTGCCGAATTCTATCTGAGTTCGAAACTGCCCCTTGCGGAACATCTGATCAAGATGATACTGAAATTCGAAGAATTCGATGAATTCCAGAAAGTCCCTAAAGAATGGCTGAAGAAGAGTTCTTACCTTGTAAAAGAGCCCTCCAGCGACTGGATAATTACCGGGACTCCCGAATTGGAAAAATAGATATGAGTGAAACGATGAATAAATCTCCTTTTAGGATCTTTTCCTGGATTGTGAATATTGCCGTTATGGGGGCAATCTTTACAGCCCTGTATTACTGCGTATACTATGCCTCGGTATTTCTCTTAGAGGATAAAAAACCTGTCTCGAACATTACCGAAGGGAAATATATTATCACATCCTTAGCTGAAGAATACGATGATATATTGAAGGAAAAGGGAAAAAACCTTGATGTTGAAAGACTAAAACTGCTCAGCCAGATCGAGCTGTCAAAAAGCTATAAGGAGAGAATGCAGATAGAGGCGCAATTAAAAAAAATCGAGGCTCAAAAGAAAGACTTCAACAGCGAATTAAGCAATAATGAAAGGCAGAAAATAGAAATGGAAAACACCCTCCAGAACACCAAAGCCGAGATGGCTGATCTGATCCGGAAAAACTTTGAATTGACATCAAGGCTTCAATCGATAGAAACAAGTTCGAATGATTACGAAAACATGACAAACAGGTACGAGGCTATGCTCAGGGACGCCAGAGCCGAGAGGGATAAAAAAATTAATGCCCTGGTTCTTGAAAACGAGAGGCTCGCCGGGCTGCTCAATGCGGCCGGGAATTCTGTTAAAACAGGCAGCGAGGGATTTTTCGCTTATAAAACGGATACGGTATATAATGATCCGGTTATCGATAAGGGAAAGATGTTCGCGACCATAAAAAACCAGCTTATAATATTCTCAAAAGACGGGAAAGCTCTTAAAACAGTTCCCATAGCGGGGGTTAATAATAATCTTACAAGGCCTTCAATTAGCGACGGAATTATATATACCGGTTCTGACGGCGGGGGGATAACAGCCTGTGACGAAACGGGCAGGGTTTTATGGAAAGCGAGGGCCGGGACGGAAACTTTCGGCGCATCCCCGTCTGGCGCTTACGGTATCGTCGCTGTTCCTTCCATTGATGAAGGCATTTATATTTACAGCAAGAACGGCAAACTCCTTGCAAAAGTGGATTCTTCCGTACCGGTTTACTCGGCGCCCCTGATAACCGACTTAGGCAGAAAATTGATTTACGCTACCGAAAACGGGGATATAATCGCATATGATATAAATAAAAATGTTGAAATATGGAAAAAGAATTACAGTGAAAATTATACCGAGAGGATACTGCAACCTATTGTCGGGGACGATAAAACAACAATATTATTCAGTTCTACCGGCACAATGAGGGCTTTAAATACCGCGGACGGAACCCTTGTCTGGAAGGCAGATTTTCCTGAAATTAAAGACACTGTTATAAATCCGCGTTTTATTAACGGTAAAATCCTGTTGGCTAATAATGACGGTACATCGGTAGTTATTGTCGTAGATTCTCAAAACGGGCATATTGAAGCGAAATCGAGTCTTATAAATGAAAAGATAATAGCTCCATATGAAAGCGGAGGGACAATATATTTCGGGACGACATCAGGCAATACTTATTCATTTATTCTTCATTGAAAGCATTGAGGATGCAGAAAGGCGGAGGGAGGGAATCATGCCTTTGTTTCGCGATTTAATTAAAAGGTTTGCCTGTATAATCCTGTTTTCGTTCATTTCAGGTTCAATAGTGTTTTCAGCAGAACCTGCCAGGAACAAGCTAATATTTCTTCCTTTCAGCAATAATTCGGATCCGGCGGTATACCCGGACTCTGATATTTTCAAAGACATATTTTCCAGGTCACTTTATACCTTTATAAGAATATATTCCAACGGAAACTCCCTCGTTTACTATTTCGCGGGCGCAACCGGTGTTTCATCATCAAATATAAGGTCTGTAAGCGATAGCGAAAATGCAAGATACTCCGTTTACGGCAAATACAGCTTCCAGGGAGAAAATTCAAACCCTAAAATCGTCGTTGAATTATATGTTTACGATGCTGATGCCGGAAGGGACATTTTTAATAAAACATATCATACAAAAACAGGCCCTACAGTTTTCAAAGATATCGACCTGATGATCAGCGACGTCATCTCGAGCACGAAAATTCTCACCAATACAAATGCCCTTGCGCCGGCCCCTGCCACAAATATAATAAAACGCGCTCCTCCGAAACCCTATGTTTATACCGCCTATCATTACCTGTTTTTAACACTTGATTATGACTATGCCACGGCTTTAATCGAGTTTTATCCTTATGACCATGATATCTGGGGGGGAATAGGGGTCGCATATTCAATGTATTTTACGAACAATTCCACCTATGCTTTCGCTTCACCGGTAATCGAGGCCGGATACCTGATATTGGGCGATATGCGAAAGGATTTCAGGCTGGGAACAGGATTTATCGCAAGGTTTGATTTTGCTCTTACAGGCAGTCCGCCTGTTTCAAGTCAGAACCCTTTTCAGATAGATTTCGGATGGTTTGTCAGCCTGGATTACGATATATTCACTCTCCGGCCGGAGATATATATCAACCTGCCTCTCGGGAACAGCCCTCAAAGCATCAGTTATTCTGTCGCCGCGGGCTTTCATTTTTAGGGTTCAAGTTTCGTTTTAAGCTGCTTTTTCAGTTCAAGGTCCCGTACAAGATCCTTGTTTGCAAGATAGATTTCGTTGAATAGATCCGCATTGCTTATGAAAGTATCGAGAATCGACGGTTCAAAATCGCCTGGTTTTATCCTCGAATCGCCGTTTTTAATCAGTTCAATCACTTTATCATGAGGCATTTCAGGTTTATACGGGCGGAAGCTCCTGAGAGCGTCATAAACATCAACCACTGCCATAAGTCTTCCGGAAAGCGGGATAATATTGCCCCTGAGACCTTCCGGGTATCCGCTTCCGTCCCATTTTTCATGATGAGTCAGCGCAATTTCCCGCGCTAATTTAAGTACGGATGATTTTGCGCCTTCGAATATTTTTCCGCCTATCAGCGTATGTGTTTTCATTATTTCCCATTCTTCCGCATCCAGGGGGCCCCTTTTAAAAAGAATATGGTCTGGGATTCCGACTTTACCGGCGTCATGCATCGGAGCTGCATAGGAAACAAATTCCGTGAATTTATTGTCCAGGCCCGCCTTTTCAGCAAGCACCTTAATATATATCCGACTCTCTTGATATGGGCTCCCGTCTCCTCGTCCCTCAGTTCAGCCATGTGGGCAAGCCTGTTGAGGGCTTCAGCATAGGCTTCATCGATCTGCCTGTAAGCCTCGTCCCTTTCCTTTAATGTTATTTCAAGGTTTATAGTCTTTATCTCATTCTCTTTGTACAGCCGCACAAGATCGCTTGATAAAATAAAAGCTATGCTGCCTATGAAAATAAGGAAACCGTAAGGTGAAAAAATCCTATTTTATTGATCAGCGGGGTTGTGATCAAATAGCGGGAAATAAATAAATCATTAATTATGGCTATGATAAGTATGACAAATGAAAACAGCATTATTTTTGCCTGGAGCTGTTTTCTGAACTCCCGGACAAGTATTACTGCTATAGTTCCGGTACCTATAAGCCAGGATGGCTGGATAATATTCGTATTTATAAAATCCCATAATAAAGGCTCGTTCGTTAATAAAATAAACACAAAACCTGATATGGAAACAGCATAGAAAATATACTGAAACCAGTAAATTTTTCTCCTGAAATGCATTATGATGAATTGAGTGAACAGAGGAAATAAAGTAAATAATATTGCGTATTCGGCTTTCTGAAGGATCATGTAATTACCGGTAAGAAAATACTTTATCCCTGTCCTTAAAAAAAAGTATGATCCCAGAAGCATGCAGAATAATCCGAATATCAGGTTATCGGGAGACTTTTTCCTGCGGAAATAAAACAATAAAAAATAACAGCTGACCGTAAAGTAGAATATGACAAAATAGACCTTTATAAATTCGCCTGCGTAGTATCCTTTTAAAAGATTTTCATATTTATCGATAGAATAATCGCCTGTCACAAGCCCGCTTTTTGAAGGAAAATAGTTTTTAACCCTGACTGCTATTACATTGTCTTTTCCGGGATCTGTCCGAGATTGATCCCCAGCGTGTCCTGGGGCAGTTCTGCCGGGAAATTTATATGAAGCCTGTACCAGCAGATTCCGTTCCAGCCTGGAAAGGATATTTCATTCCATTTCGAAGGAATTGATATAAGTCTCCAGTCCTGATCGTTATATCCCGGGTCCTTGTAGCTGCTGCTGTCGCCTTTTTGAATCAGGACAGCCTTAATATCGTTGAACCGGACCGCTCTGTTATAATTGCTGATTTGCAAGACGATGCCGGCCGGGCATAAATTTTCTGAAGCACAAATAAAAAATAAAATTAAAACGGATAAAATCGTTTTGATGCGCACACTGACCCCTTTAACTTCTTTAAGTTTAAGGCTAAATCAGCATACAGTCAATAAGTATCAATAACAGTTTGATGGATGATCTTTATTATGTTATAATCGTTAATGCATTCAATCTTTGCTTATTTTGAAAGAGAAAAGGATTTTTACCGTACCTTTATAAAGCTCGGCGTACCGGTAGCGCTCCAGAATTTCCTTGCCGCATCCCTGGGACTCATCGACAATATCATGGTCGGGCAGCTCGGCGATGTGCCGATTGCCTCTGTCGGACTTGCCAACCAGTATTATTTTATACTATTCCTCGTAATGCAGGGAGTCGGCGGCGGCACGGCCCTTTTTGTTTCCCAGTTCTGGGGTAAAAAAAACCTTGTCCAGATTAGGAAGGTGATCGCGCTCGGGCTCGCCCTTTCCATAATATTCTCTTTTCTGTTTTTTTTGGCTGCGGTTATCGCCCCTCGATTCATTATGGGTATTTTTTCCGCCGACAGGGATGTAATAAAACTCGGCGGAGTATTCCTCTCGATCGTGGCCATCAGCTATATGCCGATGTGCCTGAATTTTTGCGTCGCCGCTGCCCTGCGCAGCATGCGTGAAGTGCACATACCCCTGCAGGCCAATATTCTCGGTATTTTAATAAACACATGCCTCAATTACATCCTGATCTTCGGAAAATCAGGTTTCCCTGCGATGGGAGTGGCCGGAGCCGCAATTGCAACGGTCATTGCTCAAAGTGTTGCCCTTCTGTATATATGCCTGAGGGCTTACTTTAAAATGCCCGTTTTATTTCATAAGCCTGCCGGCAGATTGTTCCATACCGGAAAAAGAGTTTTCTCGGTTTCGAAGGACCTGATAAAACGTTTTGTTATCCAGACAGGTACTATGATAGGAAAGGATCTTATCTGGGTCATCGGAATATCGGTTTATATGGCCATATATGCAAGGATCAGCACGGATGCCGCGGCAGCCGTTAATATTACAAGCGTTGTAAGAAACCTTTCCGTGGTTCTCTTCGCAGGGATTGCCAATGCCAGCTCTATACTTGTCGGTAACAGCATTGGCGCAGGAGACAGGCAGGGGGCATATGCTTATGCGGCGAAATTCCTTAAAATTACTCTTTTCCTGGGAGTTATATTCGGAATAATCCTTATTTTAACAAGATACCTGTTTCTAATGCCCTATAAAGTTTCTGTAAATGTTTTTTCCGGAGCTTCGGGAGTGATGCTTGTCTTCGGAATCGCGCTGGTTTTCTACGTTTACAATATGGTTGCTGTAATGGGTGTGATGAGGCCCGGGGGAGATAATTTCTTCTGTGCTATAATGGATACGATAGCCGTATGGTTCATAGGGCTGCCCCTTGCGCTCCTCACCGCTTTTGTCTGGAAGTTTCCGCTTATGTGGGTGTTCGCCTTTATATCAACCCAGGAAGTATTTAAGGCGTTATTCCTTACATGGCGCTTCAAATCGAAAAAATGGATCCATAATCTCGTTCATGGCATTTAATCCTTATTTGTGACCCCGGCATCATCAAAAGAAGACATCTCGCAAAGGATTTTGCAGCTTGCCTGTATTATGCTTATCGTTACAGCCGCTCCCGTGCCTTCGCCAAGCCGTAAATTCAGGTCAACAACAGGCCTGAGGTTCATCATTTCCAGAGCTGCTTTCTGGCCGGGCTCGACAGATTTATGCCCTGAAAAAATATAACCCCTGACTTCGGGCTTTATAAGGAACGCAATCAGACCTCCCGCAGTTGAAATAAGCCCGTCGAGTACGACAGGAACTTTCGCGGCAGACGCCGCGAGAACAGCCCCGGCAATGCCTGCTATTTCAAATCCTCCGACTTTCTGCAATATATCCATGCCGTCGTTTTTACCGGGCTTTCGAAGCATTAGAGCCTGCTTTATTATTTCGATCTTATTCTTCAGCTGCCTGTCGTCAAGACCTGTTCCCCGGCCCGTGATTTCTTCAGGGGGCAGTCCTGTTGCAGCGGAAATAATCGCGGCAGCGGAGGTGCTGTTGCCGATTCCCATTTCACCGACTCCTGTTATATCAGGCATTGCTTTCTGCCCGTTAAAGATTTCCATGCCTTTTTCTACAGCGCTGCGCGCTTCCTCCGGGGTCATTGCATTTTCTTTTAAAAAATTCCTAGTCCCTTTGCGGATCTTCCCGTTAATAAGGCCTTCATGATCTTCGAAATCATAATTAACGCCCATATCAACTACACTCATGTCTATCTGATAGTGCCTGCAGAGGACATTTATAGCGGCTCCTCCATGAAGAAAATTCAGCACCATCTGCGGTGTAACTTCCGAAGGAAAAGCAGAAACGCCTTCAGAAGCTATTCCATGGTCGCCGGCAAATACTAACATCGATTTCCTGTTGATTTCAGGGCATAATTTGCCCTGTATCAAAGCCATTTTTATGGCCAATTCCTCCATCATTCCCAGGGATCCCAGGGGTTTTGTCTTGAAATCGATTTTATGGCGGATATCCTCCTCCAGTCTATTATCCGGCAATGAAATACCATGGATTGCGGCTGTCATGTCAAACATATTATTCCTCCTTAAAATTCAAATGATTTTATCGAGATATTCCATCGATTCCGCCAGGTCTTTTTCATTAAATACTTCCATGATAACAGAATGCTTAAACGATCTTAAAAATTCCATGATTATGGGACTGTCAAGATATTCCCGGTCAGATTGCAAAAGTGAAATATGGTCTTTCCCTTTCGAACAGCCATGCATGTGCACTTCCCGGATCCTGTCCCTGAAATTTAATATGAATGAACCTGTATCGAATCCGTTTATATACAGATGGCCGAGATCCATGCAGACAGGATGAGAACTTTTCAATATAATATCCTTATATTTCGAAAGATCACAGCGCGTATTTTCTATATAAATTTGAGCCGCCTTGTCTCCCAGCCTTTCCGATAATTTTTCAAGAATTATCCCGTACCTCTCGCAGTCGCATGGCCCGTTTGCCGAATTGCCGGCGGGTCCATGGTCGATATGAAGAATGTATTCCTCGATGTTCAAAGTCTCGGTCATTTCCATGATTTTACCGATCAGGCCGATGCTGTTTTCAAGCCCTGACATGCCCCCGTCAAGAAGAAATAAATCTATGGGAAGATGGACTGTATATATCAAGGGGATAAGCTCTTTGATAAAAAACAAATTTTCAATTACAGCCGGCGGAGCGACATCATCGAGATAATCCTTTCCGAATAAAAGGAGCTGGATTTTATCGAAGCTGTCCTTTAAATATTTAACATTAGCAGTTAAACTATCCTCTTCTTCATCAGGAGCCTGATGAAGTATATAAGATGTCGTGCCGATCCTGAAGGGATATCTGTTTCTGTAATCCTTCAATGTAAGCCCCTCAGGCTGTTGACAGCAAGGATTAAGACTAAAGTCAAGACTTCAAGGGTTTCAGCGGAAGCACCAAGCACGTCTCCTGTAACGCCTCCGATCTTTTTATTCGAATAAGACCTGATCAAAAATACTGCCGGTATTATTCCTGCCCAGGTATAGAGGAAAAAATCCGGGAGCTTCCTCTGCCAGCCTGAAAGCATGAGAAGAGCGGCAATGATGAGGAAAGTAAAAAAGGATGCTATTAAAACCGGCAACGGACCGGCAGTCCCTATAAAGTTTTTACCTGTGCCCTCTTCTCTCGGATACTTAGAAATGGACGAAAGCATGGCGATCCCGTATCTTGAAAGAACGGGAATTATTATGAGAAGCGGCAGGAAATCCGGAATAACAAGCAGTTTTTTCAGCAGAATGAATTTCAGCAGCAGGAATAAAACCACACCTCCAAGAGCAAAGCTTCCTGTCCTGCTGTCCTTCAAGATGACAAGGCGCTCCTCTTTTGTCCTGTCGGCCAGGAAAGCGTCAAATGTATCGGCAAGTCCGTCTAGATGAAAAAATTTATTGAGGAAGAAGGGAATTACCAGGAGAATAAACGCCATTATATCAGTATCATGGATAATAATATTCAGAAGGCAATAAATCGCAGCCGAAACGAGACCGAAAATCAGGCCCGCGAGAGGAAAGAATGAAACAGAGCGGGCGAAGTTTGCATTGGAATAAATAATTTTTTCCCTGAACGGCAGCGGTATCCTTGTAAGGACTGTTATGGAAATAAAAAGGGCTGAGAGCCAGTTTTTCATAAAATCCTTACCGGAATTCCTGAAATTAAAAAATACGCGTAATCGGAAAAGGAAGCCGTTTTCTGATTCATGCGGCCATGCACATCACGGTAAAACCTGCTGACTGGATCGTTGGGAACAATTCCCAATCCTAATTCATTGGAGACGATGATCAGGGTTTTGTCTTTTTTCCGGGGATTATATAATGAGCCGGGAGTTTTTTTAATCCGCATAAAGGTATTGACGGGCCTTAACCTGCTTATTCCCCTGTTATCAAACATATAGCCTATTTCATCGAGAACTTCCATCACATGTTTTTCTATATCCTGCAGGTTTTCATCCTGAGGATCTTTTTTAGCGAAAATGTTGCCAAGCCAGGTCGTAAGGCATTCGATTATGAAAACATTGTGGTTTTCAAAAATTTCACCGATCTTTTCGGAAATTTGAACGCTTTCCTCATATGCAATGAAGTCGCTAGTCCTTCTTTCCCGGTGAATGCGGATGCGTTCGGTGAATTCGCTGTCTAATGGCTCTCCTGTAGCAATGAGCGCTATGCCGGGATTTCCGCCGCGGCTTATTCTCAGAGCCATGGATTCCGCAAAACTGCTTTTTCCCGATCTTGCCCCCCCGAGCACAAAAACAATCCTGTTCATAAAAGATCACCCGGAACTAAAAACACATGCGGTTTGTGAGAAACCGGATTCTTTTCCACAATTACCACTGTTTCGTATATTTCTTCTATTGTCCTGTAATTTAAAATTTCAGACGGAATTCCTGAGTAACGGACTGTTCCGTTTTTCATCAGGATCAGTTCATCGCAGTATTCGGCGGCAAGGTTGAGGTCATGGATCGCCATTATTATTGTCAGTCCGGTTTCCCTGTTATATTTTTTTGTCAGGTCAAGTATGCCCGACTGGTGTTTTATATCAAGATGAGACGTCGGCTCGTCCATGAGCAGAAGAACAGGCTCCTGGTTAAGGGCCCTGGCAAACTGGGCCATCTGGGCTTCACCCCCGCTGATTGAATCGAGGCGTTTATTTTTGATAGGGTCTATGCCTGTCTGTCCGATATAATGTTCCGTTTTTTTCATGTCTTCAGCGCTGTCGAAAAGCTGGAATTCCCTGCGGTACGGGATCCTGCCCATCATCACATAATCGAAAACAGGGATGGAAACAGCTTCAATGTACTGGCTTATGACGGCCGCCTTTTTAGAAAATTCCCTTATACCCATTTTCCAGATATCGCTTCCCTCGAGATAAACGTTTCCGCTTTCAGGCTTTAAAATCCTTCCGATGGTTTTCAGCATCGTGGTTTTACCCGACCCGTTCGGGCCGATGAGGCCTGTGATCCCATGTTCCCGGACCTTAATATTTATGCCGCGTAAATGGAAATCTTTTCCATAGCCGGCTGTGACATCTTTTAATTCAATCAGCGCATTCATACGCTGGCCTTTCTGGCTGAAAGGGAGTATATAAACAATATTCCGCCTGTTAATCCTGTAATCACGCCGACCGGGAGTTCCTGGGGAGCGATTATTGTCCTTGCAATAGTATCGGAGAGTATCAAAAAAGCGCTTCCCCCGAGGAAAGAGGAAATAAGAAGGATCCTGTGATCGCGTCCTGCAATGATCCGCATAAAATGAGGAATCAATAACCCGACAAAACCTATTACTCCCGCGACGGAAACGCAAAAACCCGTGATCAGGGAAGCGATGATAAAGAGGAAGCGTTTGCTTCTCTCGATATCGATGCCCAGGTGCGCCGCCTGCTCTTCACCGAGAGACAGAGCGTTAAGATCTATTGCAAAAAAGCAGCTTGCGGCCAGGGAGAGCCCTGATAAAATTAAAGCCGTCTCGATAAGGCCCCAGTTATTCTGATCCAGGGAACCCATCATCCATAAGATTATTCTTTCAAGGCTCTCGGCCTTAGAGAGGGCCATGATCAGGAGCATGAGAGAAGAGGATATAAAGCTGAACATCACGCCTGTAAGAAGGACGTTCTGTATATTCAGGGAACTTGACCTGACAGCCGTAATGTATAGCAGCAGGATCACAAGAAATGACCCTGCGAAACCTGTCAGGGGCAGGATCAGAAATCCCCCGGGCAGCTGCAGCAAAGGCAAGCCGAAAGTTATGCAGATGGCTACGCCGAGAACAGCGCCGCCCGATATTCCCGTTGTATAAGGTTCTACCAATGGATTTCTGAAAAGTCCCTGCAGAATAACCCCGGCAACGCTTAAAGCGCCGCCTACTGCAAAACCGAGCAGTATTCTCGGAAGCCGTATGTCGAGAACAATACTTTTATCGATGGCATCGGCGAGCGATAATTTTAAGCCTGAAGAGCCCAGACAAAGGGATAATAAAGCGGCAGCGGCCACTATGGCGAGAAGAACGGCAATAATTATTATGTTCCTGAATGGAATTAATTTCATCTGAGACTGCCTTTTTCACCGGATTCCGGATGGATCAAACGGATCAGCTTTTCAAGAGTCAGCGGAAAATCCGCAGGAGTCGGGCTGCACAGGCTGTAGGAATCTATGCTGTATATAGCGTTGTTCCTGACAGCCGATATAGTTTTAAACTTCAGCCAGTAATTTTTTTCATCAGGGACATTCATACCCATATCGGATATGATTATTACTTCGGGATCATCCCTGATCACCGTTTCCAGGCTGTAGAGTCCTGTTCCCGAATTTACTGCGACATTTATTCCTCCGGCCATAACAATAAAATCATTTATAAATGAGCCGCTGCCGACTGTAAAAAGGGGATTGGAACCGATCTCGACAAAAACCCTTTTTTTGGAATACCGGGAGGCAGCCGAGCTTAATGCAGAAACACTCTTCCGGGCCTCATCGGTTATCAGGTTTGCCTTTTCTTCCCTTCCGAGTAGTTTTGCAAGCCTGAAAAGCTGAGCGCAAATTTCATTGAAATTTCCGGGCTGATTGAATATTTCCACCCTGATTTTCAAACTTTTTAATTTATCAAGCTGCTCCGGTTCCGTCAGACCGGACGCAAGAATAAGATCCGGTCTCAGGGAGAATATTTTTTCCACATCGATATCGGTCATATTGCCGATTTTCGGCTTGTATTTTGCTCCTTCCGGATTAACGCAGTAAATAGTATCGGCTATCAGGTCCCGATCGCTTCCCAGGATAAAAATCTCCTCCGTAAGCAGGGGGCTCAGGGAGATGATCCTTTGAAATGACGGCAGCGAGGAAGGATAAAATGATTGCGTAAAGAAAATAAGAAAGAGAAAAAGCAGGTAAAATCTTGGCATAAATTCCCGATAAAATTTTATTTCTTATTTTCAAAGGAGGATGTGCGTAGATAAGCTCTTTATCTTCACTTTTCCTTAGCCCGAGGAAAATAAGACATCTTACGGCAGGTCTCCTGACTTCGGGATAAAATCTCTCCCCGCCTTCCCATTAAAATCAATAGTGGCTTCGGAGAATTAATGAAATCCCTTACAGTGCCGGGTAGCATTCTGGCATCTCACCAGATTCCCTATTAAACGCCAGCCGGATTTTAACCCGGCCTGCGTACCGTATGACGCGTTTATTATATAAAAATAATAAATAAAAGTCAAAACTCACAATGCTTGATCCAATTATTGTGTTACAAAGATTGAGAGCGCCTCACCGTAGGGGCCCCCGCCCGGGTAAAATATCTTCACTGGCGACTCTTGATATAATATGGTTTTAAGTTAAAATATATCAGGTTTTTTATTTTTTAAAGGCGGCTTTTATGAAACATATGAATACTTTAATCGTTTTACTGTTTTGTCTTAATACCGTTTTAATGTCATGCTCGGAACAGGATGCAATAGTCAGGGAAAACCTGGAAATGGGATCGGAAACTAACAATTCAAAGCTTTACTTTGAAAACAGCGAGACGGAAGTTTTAGCCAGGCATAAGATAATACTTATTCCGTTTCAACTGCAGACGAACCAGGATCCTGCGGTCAATTATTCGAATCCGGGAATATACAAAACAATATTTTTTTCCTCTTTTTATAACCTTTTTTCGAGCAACCCGATGATCGAAGAAACGGATAAAACCCTTCTTGCAAATTTAAAACCTTCTGATTCTTTTTCCGATGAGGAAATTTCCAATCTTGGAAAAATTTTCAAATGCGATTTTATCATATTTGGAGATTACAGCCTGAAAGGGCCGCAATATCATCCCGATGTATTCTTAAACCTGATGATATGGAACAGGTTCAATTCCTCGATAATGACAAATACGATGAAATCGCCCACGGATATAGAAATATTCGATACAATCGATTCGCTTTACTCCATGTCTACCGGTTCGATCCTCGAGGAGGAAAAGAAGATCTCCTACCTGACTTTCAACAACTTAGATACCGGGGATGAAAAGCTTGCAATCTTTATTAATCACCGGCTTGTGGCACAGCCGTTTTCCAATAATTATACCCTCAATATGAAAATATTATCAGGAAAAAATTACAGGATAAATATCCGGAGAAATTTTTATGGAAAGCTGATAAAAACAGGAACAGTGAATTTAAAACCCGGAGAATCTTTATCCTTCAGCGCGACAAACAGCCGTATTAATCTTATTAAAAACGGCGAATTTGAAAAGTATTTCAGCAGTCCTACCTGGCATAACAGCCCTGATATCAAAATTAAGATCGAAGGGAAGGAGTGCCACATAAAAATCCGGGCTTCGGGCGATCATAGTATTAATGCTTCGCCATTCACTATAGAAGCCGGGAAAAGCTACAGGGTGTCTTTCAATGCGAGGGCTTCGCAGGAAGATGATATTTATGTTAAAATCTGTTCCGAATATGGCATCCCTTATTGGGGGGGAAGTCAATACGGCATTTCTTCAAAAAGGATATCCATCAGTAAGGATATAAAAACATATATGTACATTTTCAAGATGCTGGGCTATACAGACCCGAAATCAAGGTTTGTTTTCAATTTCAGTTCCAAGGATGTGTGGCTGTCCGATGTAATGGTTGAAGAACTATAATAATTGACTTTTTATATAACTGGAAATAAAATTATTCATTATCAGTCGGTGCCTCGTAAGGCATAATAGGGAATCCGGTTAAAACCGGAACGCTGCCCGGCACTGTAAGGGACATAGTTAACTCCGAAGCCACTGTTGCTTTCAACGGGAAGGCGGGGAGCATAGTCGTCCCGAGTCAGGAGACCTGCCGCTTGATAAAATAAAATTTTCCTCGGGAACAAGGAAAAGATAATGATTTTTCGCGCGTCAGCGGCCATTTGTTTTATTTTATCGTCCTTATCGGTCTGCGCCTTCGGCGATGACGGTAATTACGATTTTTCGCTCACAAATAAAAATCAGAATTTCAGTTTTCCCTCCGAACCGGGGATGTTCTATGACAATCGCAAGACCCTCGATTCCGATTCACTCGAATCAAAAATACCGTCGTCTTCGGTACAGGTAAATTCCTACGGCACTCCGGGCCAGCTCAACACAATATCCCTTGACGGAGGAAGCTCAGAACATACCAAAACCGCAATTAACGGCCTGGTAATCGGAAACGGCCAGAATAATGTGATGGACCTGTCCTTATTGCCCCTCGAATTCGCCGACAGCGCCGACATATATAAAAACAATATGAAACCCTTCGGGGTCGATGCATCGGCCGGCCTTATAGATTTCAATCTTTTTCCTCCGGAAAACGTGTCCTATGTTTCTATATTCGCAGGTTCTTATTACAGCTACGGCGGGAAATTTTACCTCGATCTCGACACGAATAACTGCAGGTATATAATCGGAGCAGCTTATGAAACAGCCAGCAATAATTTCTCATACGAAGACCAGTATTCGAATACTTATATAGCCTCCAACCTTGATTACCAGAAGCTGACTTTGATAGGCAGGGTTGAAACGCCCCTTTACAATCTGGTCCTTACACATACCGGAAAAGACGCGGGGACGGGCGGTTCTTACGGCGAGTGGGGAAGGGAAGATGATTACCTGAGCACAGCCAATCTCACTTCATCGTTAGCGGGTCTTGACATCAGCATCAATTATATTAACTGGGTAAATGAATATGAGAGCCCGGAAACAGGGTCCGACACAAATATCAACAATACCCTGGGGGCGTCCGCCGTTAAAAAACTGGAATTCGGCCCTCTCAGTTCTATTATAAGCATTATTGATAAGGATTTTATCCTCAATTCCAGCGAAATCGGATATAAAAATGCGGACCAGGCCGATCTGTCTGTTGTGAACAAACTTACATTAGGCAGGTTCGAAGCCGGACTCGATGCGGATACTACATACCGTTCCGATCTGGGTTTTTTCTTCACCCCCTGCGCTTCTTTATCGATTAAAATAATAGACGGCCTCCTTGCCCAGGGCAGCATATCCACCCTTCTCAATCTCCCGACATTCAACGACCTTTACTGGCCACAGGAGGCAGGAGCCGCAGGAAACCCCTATCTCCTTCCTGAAACCGGATGGAAATGGCAGGGAGGAGTCCTTTATTCGCTTTTCCCTTTCATGCTTACCCTGACTTATTCTGAGAATTATTACAGCAACCTTATTTTATGGGAGCCCTCGGAGGCAGGAGTGTGGACGCCGCAGAACATCAGCAGCATGTTTTCAAGGGTGGCGGCAGCCGGGATAGATTTCAACGAGATTTACGGCGACTTCCGCATCGCGGCTTCATATTCCTTCAGCCTGAATTATTCCATAAACGACGATCCGTCGTCCATGTATTACCAGTATCAGATCATATATATACCCCTTTATAAGAATTCGTTTTTTGCGTCTGTCGCATATAAAAAGGATTTCGAATTCGATGTCACGAGCCGGAGCGTAAGCGAGCGGTTCACAACCCCCGCCGACACTGCCTGGCTGCCCCCGTATTTTATCATGGGGGCATATTTGAGGATATTTATCGCATTTATAGAAGTCGACAATATTTTCGACGAGAGCTACGAGGAAGTATCCGGATATCCCATGATGGGAAGGTATATCCGCGGCGGTATAAAGATAAATTTTTAACGCAATAATAATGGGAGATTTTATGAAATTACTTAAAACAGGAATATCGATCGCGCTTCTTGCCGCGCTGTATGCGGGATGCTCTCAAAATCCTTGTGTGCCGGGAAACCAATTTGTTCCGCATGGGAGCATAATCCTAGTTGATGAATTTGCTTTAACGGCTAATTATATAGTTCTATCAAACGGGCAGGAGTCGACGCTGATCGGTTCATCAATGGGGTTCAGCACTTACTCTTCGATAAATGTAGCCGTCATCGGAGGATTTGCATATTTCCTGGTCAGCGACTCGACTTCGCTTGTTAAAAAGTTTGATTTAAACGCGGGCCAGATGGACGGGACAATATCTTACGGGAGCTTGAGTTATGTTCAGTTCTCCGCAAGCGACGGCAATAACCTTTATATGACTTTTGAAGGCTCGCCGGCGATGGAGGTTATATCCCTTGCGGATTTTACGACTTCAGCATCAATAAAAGCGCCATTGCAGGCCGGAGAGGGAATATTTTACACCAATGGTTACCTTTACTTATGCCTTTCGGACGGAAGCCCGAGTTACACTCATTCCTGCATGGCTGCTTTGCCTGTGAACAATCTTCAATCAAGCCCGGTGTGTTCTAACGTTATGCCCGATCCATGGGCGATCGATTCGGACGGTGCCGGAACTTTTTATGTATCATCCGAGGGTACTGAAAACACCGCGACATATTCCTGGAACCCAGTCGGCGGGATTACAAAAATTTCCGGTTCAAACGTTGTAAATATTGTCCAGAACAAATCCATAGGAGCAATAAAATTCGCGGCAGGAAATATTTACGCGCTGGAATATGGTAAAGGAATAGACGTGTATTCGCCGTCAGGAACGCTGATAACCAATATCCTTTCCGGAATAAATATCAATGCTATTGTATATTATAATGGATATATATATGCAGAGGCAAACAGCACCCTCTATAAAATCAGTACTTCCGGCAACACTGTGGTTCAGACATATAATTCCGGAATAAACGATTCCTACGGCTGCTCTATGGCTGTATACGAATAGATCGGTCTTCGGCCCGCTATTTGAAAAAATTTTCCCCTTGTTATAAGATAATCAGCAGTCTTCTGTTTATAGCAAGGGGATTTTTTATGCCCTCGATTGAAAAATCTGAAATCAAATCCAGGATAGACAGTCTTATCAAAATCATTTCAGAGCATGATTATAATTATTATGTTCTCGACAATCCGATAATCGAAGACTACGATTATGACCTTCTGCTCAAGGAGCTTGAAAAACTTGAAGAAGAACATCCTGAATTAAAAAGAAAAGATTCCCCCACGGGAAGGGTCGGCGGCAGGGCTCTCGAAAAGTTCGAGAATTTCAAGCATCCTTTCAAAATGCTCAGCCTTTCAAATGCAATGAAAGAGGATGAATTTAATGAATTTTACAACCGCATAGTCAAAGAAATGGACAGAGATCTTTTCAATGCTCCGGTTTTTACCTGCGAGCATAAGTTTGACGGCCTGGCGATTGAACTTATCTATGAGGATGGAATTCTCGGATCGGCTTCAACAAGGGGAAACGGTGAAATAGGGGAGCTTATCACCCCGAATGCTAAAACGATAAGGAGCATACCGCTCCGCCTGAAAGGACAATATCCGAGATTTCTCGCTGTGTACGGCGAAGTGCTGATGTTTAAGAGCGATTTTGAGAGGCTCAACCTGGAAAGGGAGGAAAACGGTGAGGCTGTTTTTGCAAACCCGAGAAACGCAGCTGCCGGAAGCCTCAGGCAGCTTGATCCTGCCATAAGCTCGCGGAGAAACCTCAGGTTTTACGCATACGGGGTAAGGTCATATCCCTCGGACAGGATACTTGACCCGATCGATTCCCATTATGAGAGGCTGTGTTATCTCAGGGATGCGGGTTTTCCGGTCAATGAAAACATGAAGAGGACGGGAAGGCTTGCCGATGTCATAGAATATCACCGGAAATGGGAAGAAACGAGGGCTTCGGTCCCTTATGATATCGACGGAGTCGTAATTAAAATAGACTCCATAGATTTCCAGAACAGATTAGGGTTCGATGCAAGAAGCCCAAAATGGGCGATAGCCTGGAAGTTCAAGCCTGCCATGGCAAGCACGGTGTTGAGAAATGTCGAATTCAGCGTCGGCAGGCAGGGAACGATAACCCCTACCGCGGTCTTTGATACTGTTACCCTTGCCGGCGCGAAGATAAGCAGGGCGACATTGCATAATTTCGATGAGATCGACCGTCTCGGCATCATGATCGGGGATACGATCATTGTTGAAAGGTCTGGGGAAGTTATCCCTAAAGTGATATCGGTTGATTTAAGTAAACGTATCACCGGGAAGAAAATAGAGCCGCCGCAAACCTGTCCGGCCTGTTCTTCCAGGGTTGTTAGATACGGCGCGGAAGTTGCGTTCAGATGCGCGAATCCTGAGTGCCCTGCCCAGATAACAGGAAAACTCAGGCATTTTGTTTCACGGAATTGTTATAATATAGAAGGGCTCGGAGAAGAAATAATCGGCAGGTTTTTTGAATTAGGATTTTTGAAAACCTATGCCGATATTTTCAGGCTCGCCGGGAGACGGCAGGCTATTCTGGAACTCGAACGCTTCGGTGAAAAAAGCGTATTGAAACTGCTCAGATCAATAGAACTTTCCAAAAATGTCGAATACTGGCGCTTTATCAACGCCCTTGGCATTGATTATGTCGGGGAGGAAAGTTCAAGACTGCTGGCTGCCCATTTCTATCCCCTTGAAGTATTAATGGAAGCCGGGGAAGAAGATCTCATGAAAGTCCAGGGAGTCGGCGGAATTATTGCGAAAAGCCTTTCGGACTACTTTAAAAACCACGGGAACAGGGTTATTATACATGAAATCATAGAATCGGGAGTGGTTATAATTTATCCTGACCAGGACCGGGAGAGGATCAGGGAATCAGCTATAACGGGTAAAAAGGTAGTGTTTACCGGCAGGGCTGAAAGTTTTACAAGGGAAGAGTTTAGCGCCCTTGTAAGGCAGAATGGAGGAATACCCTCGGATTCGGTTTCGCGAAGCGCGGATTACTTAGTTGCGGGTGAAAATCCCGGTTCCAAGCTTGACAGGGCCCGGGCTCTCGGAGTAAAAATATTGGATGAAAATGAGTTTCTAGAACTGCTGAAATAAAAAAGGGAGGAATTTGTGAAAATGGAAAATTTTTTATTCACCGGCGCTTTCTGGGGCGTGATCCTGATAATCGGGGGGATCCTGATAGTTATCAACGGTTTGTTCCATATACAGATCCCGACAATGCGGATCCTGGGGGCTGTTATCCTTATAGCAGCCGGCGTAATGATCCTCACGGGAGGATATAGGATTCATGGCCGCAGGTTTGCGGATCAGAATACTCTTATAATGGGCTCCGATACCGTATCGTCAAAGGGGACAAGCAACGAATACAGCATCGTAATGGGAAACGGCGTTGTAAATCTGTCCGGTATCAATATTGAAAAGGAAAATGTTTATATAAAGGTCAACACAGTTCTCGGCAGCGGTGTCGTTGAGGTTCCTGAAGGCATGCCTGTAAAGATTTCGGCCAGCGCCGTATTCGGCGATGTGCGTTTCCCCGACAATACCTTTGTCTCATTCGGCCATGATTCCTACAATAACGGCGGGACAAACAAGGGCGGATACTGCCTTTTCATCGACGCCAATACGGTCTTCGGCAGCACGAGGATAGTGAGGAAATAAAATTAAATGACCTCAATTCAGATCTTCGGCTCCCGAAAAAGCCGGGATACGCAGAAAGCGGAAAGATTTTTTAAAGAACGGGGAATTAAGTACCAGTTTATCGATCTTGCGGAAAAGGGGATGTCGAAGGGCGAACTCGATTCGGTAAAATCGGTTATTCCGCTCGAAAAGCTCCTCGACAGGGGATCCGGGGAATTTAAAAGGCAGAACCTGGCTTTTATGGAATTCGATATTGCAGAAAAGCTCCTCGAGCACCCGCTCCTTATGAAAATGCCTGTTGTAAGATGCGGAAAGGCCGCCGCATGCGGATTCGATCCAGCGGAACTGGGAAGGATAGCGAAAGCTGCGGAGTAAGAGGAAGTGCGGATGGCTGCAGAATCACAAAGCGACGTAGATTGCAAGATAGGAAATTTTATTTAACTTTCAATAGCATGTTTTTTTAACCATTTTAAAATATCAGAATATGAGCAGCTGTCATTTGCTATTGAAATCACAAAATTGTATTTTTCATCTTCATCAGCATTAATATCAAACCCCTCATGCAGCAAAAAGGCCCTAAATATAAAATATCCAATCCTTTTATTCCCATCGATAAACGGGTGATTTTGGATTAGGCCATGAATTAAAGCACTTGCTTTTTCAAAGATGGTTTTATAAAGATCTTTTTGCTCAAAGGTCATAAAAGGACGATTTATGGCAGAATCAAGCAACCCTAAATCCCGGATTCCTTTGATACCCCCAAATGTGTCAATCAGCTTTTCATGAATAATTATAACTTCTTCAATCCTTATCATTTAGACAATCTGGATAATAGATTCTTATCTTCATGTAATATTTTATCTTTATATGATTCAAGTGCAATAGGGTCTTCAGCAACATTTTTTTTTAGTTTCAAAAATTGGGCAAAATCCAGTAATTCGATAATCTTGCTTTCAGGAAAATCTTTTATTATTTCCATTAAATCAGATTTTTCTTTTATTAGAGAACTCATAAATCCTCCGATTATTTATAAATTATAAATATACATAATAATAATATCAAAATTATTTTCTAATCTGTGAAATCGATAACTGCGGATCATTCCTTCTCTCAGTTCGATATTGCCAGGTATTTATCAATCCTTTCGAGTAATTTCCGGTCCTCATCGAAAATCAGGGCCTTCAGCTTGTCGGTGCCAAGGTATGTCCATAACCTGTACTGGTAGATGCTGTGAATGACGCCATTGCGGACCTGTGAAACAAGAGATTCGTTCTTGCTGTATACGGATTTGGCATTTTTCTCGTCGTTCATATTCATAAGTGTGCTTTCAAGGCCGTCGATGCATAGAGTCACATGGTCTTTAGGAACTTCTTCCATATTGACTGTGGGGTCGAGCTTGAAGGAATAAAGGGTCACCCCCCTTGTTTCAAGGCGGTAGTATGAAAACATGTCTATATGGATCCCCTTTTCGAACCTTTCCTCGAGCGCTTCAATGAAATAATCAAGATTTTCCTGTGTCTGAACGCTCATATAAATGTCTTTTTTGGCATTCGATATCATCTTGATCGCGGAATTTATAATATTTTTCCTGCCGATAATGTTCCAGAAGTAATCGGTATTGTCCTGGATAAGAAAATCCCTGAGGGTCTTGGTGATATTCCTTTTAGCTTCTGTAAAATCGCTTTCTATATTTTTCAGAAATTCGTCGATCTCTACAGGAATATAAGTGTCTGGATTGCTCTTTATAATCCTTGCACCGCCTTTTTCAACGAGGCGGTTGAGCATTTCATATACTACAGGGCGCAGTATTCCGCTTGTTTTTGAAAGCTGGTACCCTGTTATAGGATGATTTTCCAGAAGGGCGAGGTAAACCTTTGCTTCGTTGGGAGAAAGGCCTAATTTTTCAAAGCTGTCAATAATATCAGGTTGTTCGCCGATACCCAATGCAACCTCCTTGTCTCATTAATACTGGTAATATCCTGCGCCTTTGCCGATCATATTCAGAGTTTCGGAATTGATATCGTATATTATCCTGTCGGATTGAAATTTTGATTGATTATCTATTACATAGGGGCTTCCGGTCAGCAGCATCTTTTTAATATGCATATAATAATACCCCCATTTCGAATATGCTTTTTTTGTATCGTTTACAATTACCACATTGCCCATTAGATTTGCTGTTTCTTCTTTATCGAATTTCTCCATGTATATCGAGTAGGCTTTTGTGTTTTTATTCGTAAATGTAATAACGGGATGGTCTGTTATCCTCGAATAGCCTATTTCCTTGTAATAATCCAGCCTGCCGGAATTTATAGTATATCCCTGCTTCAAATCGTCTATTTTAACTTTCCCGATCGCCGTATAAGTATCCAGCGCGCCCTTCCTTGTCTGAACATCGAATTTATCTGCTGTAATAACTGTATTCTGCTGGCAGGCGCTCGCGTTGCCTATGACTATCATTTTTCCGGTTTTCTGGTATAAAGTGGCCTCATCGCCCCCTATTATGAAATTTGTGTTGGTAATATTTACATTGCCAAGCATCAATACGATGTCCTTTTCGGGGTAAATTTTCATCAGGTCGCTTCTGGCAACCGTATTGTCTTTAAGCATCAGGATTTTGGGATTATCCTTTACAACAATTTCTTTCAGCCTGGTTTTATAAGTTCCTTCGCCTGACGTAAGAATAATCTGGTCTTCATCGTTGCGGTAATAAACATTTCCGAAGGCGTAACCGGTTTCCGATTTATTGTCGTACATTATCATATTTGCTTTCAGGGTAGATTTTCCCTGAGTGAGAACAGGATTTATATTGTTGGATCTTTCAAGAAAAACCTTTTCAACTTCCCATTTGTAAGTCATTTTGCCGGCTGTTACATCCACTGGCTCATTGTTGGTCGTCATCGTAAAAGAAAAAAACGGCAATAATAAAATCAAGATAGAATATGAAATCAATCCAGAAAGATTTAATCTCATTTACTGACTTTTCCTTTGCTGTTGTCAAGAGTAACCTGCTTAAGGCCGGCATCAGCAAGAAGATTGTATCCCCTTATTACCGAATTACCTCTTCTCAGGACAACAAGCTCGTCAGGATTTGAATAGAAGATCTTTTTTTTGTTGTCCCAGTAAACTTTATTGGCTTCAAGAGTTGACTGATTGTCTGAAAGTATCTTTACCTTTCCCTCCGCATAAATATCGGAAGTCAGTTTGTTCATATAACCGCCGTTGGCGGATAGGAACGATTTTGTTGTTCCGTCCGGATTGAAAAACGTCATGGCCATATTATAAAGATAAATCTCGTTTTTCGTATTGTACATTTTCGCTTCGCTTGCGCGCAGCTCCCATTCCTTGGTTCCAGATTCATCAGCCGATTCATATTTAAAATCACCGAGCACAAGATCCGGAAAATCGGTGTTTTTATTGGTAGGATTTTTGAAAATTACAGCGCATGAGTAAAGAAAAAAAATCAGAAATAAATAAATCAATTTCTTCATCGTCCGATCCTTCTGTTTTCCTGAAATGAATGATTGAATTTTAGTAGTAATTTTTCTACTCTTATTTTATTATATTAGATATATCGATTTATTGCAAAGAGATCTGAAATTTATGAAAAACAAACTTATATTAAAAGCCCTCGATATCGCGGACAAAGCTGATATAGGAAAGGCATACCTGCTTCAAAAGAATCTTTCCCGTTTCATTAAAAAAGAAGGCCCTTTAAAAGACGCAAGGTATATTGCCGGCGTTGACATTTCATACACAAGCCAGGAAGCGTTCTGTTCGATTGTACTCATAGATGCTCATTCGAAGGAAAAAAACATTGTCGAGGAGGCTTTTTCGGTAAAAATAATATCATTTCCATATATACCGGGGCTGCTTTTTTACAGGGAATTTCCCGTGTTTTTCGACTGCTATAAAAAACTGAAAATCAGGCCCGAACTTTTGATATTTGACGGACATGGTCTTTCACACCAGAGAATGATGGGGATCGCCACAATGTCGGGGATACTGCTAAATAAGCCTAGCATAGGATGCGCGAAATCTCATCTTTTCGGAGAATATAAAATTCCAGGCGACAAAAAATTTTCCAGATCCGAGCTCAAAGTTCATGAAACTGTCGTAGGTTATGTCCTGAGATCCAAGGAAAATGTCAAACCGATATTCGTATCTACGGGTTTTGCCGTTTCACCATTGACAGCCCTCGAGATAGTAAAAAGCCTGGTTACAAGCTATAAACTTCCGCTGCCGACACATTATGCACATCTTAAGAGCGAGAAATTTAAGATTACTATTTTAAATGAAAGAGGCCGATAATAAAGCGCGGGGCTTTCTAAATTGACAAAGGGAAAAACTAAGATATAATTACTGATTGGAAATATCAGAAGAGGAGCCGATGAGGATCAATGTAAAAGAAGCCCTGATGATAGCGGATAAATACGATTCCGGGGTTACAATTCTTTATCTTGCAGATATCCATATAAAGAATAATACTGAATCCGTAACAATTCCCAAGGATACTCCCTTCGATCAATCGCAGTACGAATATCTCGAAAGGGCGGGCATCAAATGCATAGATGTTCAGTATAATGATAAATTATATGCAAAATTAGTTTCGAATTACCCTGCCATGTACCGGCCGCCTGTGAGCAGAAAAACAGTTATAGAATTCGACAGGTTTATGGACAGCCTTGAAAGCGCAAACACTTCTACCAAAAGAAAGAGAAATATTATTTCGCTTTGCGAATATTACAAGAAATCTCTCGGTATGCCTTATGAGGTTATAATCAGTTTAGGAGAAAAAATAAACTTCAGAAGATGGAACGAAATCAAGATGAATCTAAACAGGAATTCTCCGATTGATTACAGGTTTGACGAATGCGGGATCATAGTCTTTTTTATTCTTAATGCCGCAGATCCCAATTATTCTCAAAACTTTATGAAATTTACAGAACTCGTGTCGCTGATTTGCGACAGCAAAAGATTAGGAGTCCTGTTCAGCCCCGACTTTACACCGGAAACCGATGTCTATACGGTTAACTCTAAAGCCGAGCTGCTGAAATGTTATATGGCAACCAATGCTTCCCTGATCATAGTAGGGGAAGATTTAAATGATTCCTATAAAGAAGCGCTATCGCAGGTTAAATCATATGACCGTTATGCGAAATTCATGGTCATTAAAAACCCCGAGCCTTCGGCTAAAATGGAAATTCTTGCACAGATTAAAAATGTATATGGAAGCAGGTTATGGGAAGAAAGATAAATTACTTTAAAGAGTCATCGGCTTTCCTTGAAAACATCCTCTGGTTCAATATCAGGCGCTTCAGATTTTTAAGTTTCTGGAGGGTGACTTTCTTTATAATCAACCTGATGCTTTTCCTTTCGACAGCCATGATTATGCCGATGAATCTTCTTTATTATATTTTTATTATAGTAAGCCTTTCCAACATGCTCTTTATTTATTCGAGAATCAATTCGCGGGTCAGTTCTTATGTACTGCTCAGGCAGTTAGGAGCATCGTTCGTTTTTATAATTTTTGATAATATAATCGAAATACTCCTTATTTACTCTTCCTGCGCCGCATTCTATCTTCTTATGTTTCCACTTGTAAGGCCGAATGACATTTCCTTCATGTTCATTCTATACCAGGCTCTCGTTGTTGTTTTATTCATTCCGGCAGCTTCCCTGATTGTTCTTATAAGACTTGGAAAACAGATAAGGGAAGAATGATCTTCATGAGGTAATATGGATATTAAATTAATGAACATAACGAAAAAATTCAAATCCGTGGATAATATTTTTATTAAAAGCCTTGATACTATCAATCTAGATATCAATTACGGCAACTACCTTTCTTTTGTAGGGCCTTCTGGGAGCGGTAAAAGCACTCTGCTCAAGATACTCACAAGCAATATGACGCCGAATTCGGGAGATGTTTTCTGGGGAAAATACAGGCTTTCGAATACCTCGCAAAAGGAAATTGCCTACATGCGCAGGACTAAATTCGGAATAATTTTCCAGGACAATCAGTTTTTAAACGAGCTTTCTGTCGAAGATAATATTCTGCTCCCCTTAGCAATAAGCAGTTATCCTGTCGGCCAGAAACACAAGTACTACAACACGCTTATGGAAAGCCTCAATATTACATCGCTCAAGAAAAGACACCCCTTTGAACTTTCCGGCGGAGAGAAGAAAAAGGTGTCCATAGCACGGTCTCTTATAAACAGTCCGGAGATCCTTGTAGCCGATGAACCTACGGCCAATCTTGACGAAGCGTCTGCCCGCGAGGTCTTCAATATTTTCAGCAATCTCAATAAACTCGGACTGACTATCGTTATAGCGACTCATGATGAAAGATTCGGGAAGTACTGCAAGGAGACCTATTATTTATCAGAGGGTAAAATCGTCAGCTTTAAGGGTAATTCATGATGAGAAAATACATTCCGGCATTACTAATAAATTTCGGCATACTTGCCGCTGTTTTCATGGTTTTCATATTTATAGATGTCAATATCAACCGTGCCATAAAAGATACTATTCTTTCGAAAAAAACGGCAATAGGGGTCGCCGCTGAAATTACACTATCAGCAAAGCCGGTCTTCAGGTGTGAAAAGTATATCGACTGGGATCAGGGGTTTTATAATGACAGGGATGAGCTTAATGATGAAACCAATGCCCGCTATGTTATGATCTCTTCAAACGCATCGGCCGCTATAGCATTTTACTCGTATAAAAAATCATACTACCGTTTCGATGTTGCCCGGTTTATCCTTAAAGGAAGCGTAGATCCTTCAAAATTCTTTGTAATCGTATATAAAAATAAAACCCCGGTAAGCTGTTTTTCCGGGCTGCAGAAACTTCCTTTTTCAGTCATGCAGGGCGGAACCGCGGGCCCTTTATACCAGGCAAGCTGGATGAGCGGATGGAGGCCTGAAACAGGCTCCTACATAGCTGTATTGTATTACAAGGGGTACCCTGTCACCGCAAGTCCGTTCGAAATTATTTCAAGGACACCGCCGGTATTTAAAAAGACAATAAGCCTCTTAAACCTTGAATATAACCAGCCTATCAATAAAAGAACAATTTACAACAGCAGGCTCCAGAAAACTGATTTCTTGAGCGGCCTTGCCGACTGGATGAACTAT
The DNA here is from genome assembly GCA_964533855.1 of uncultured Brevinematales bacterium. GTDB lineage: Bacteria > Spirochaetota > Brevinematia > Brevinematales > JAOACQ01 > CAVYGN01. The sequence goes on along the minus strand of CAZHNM010000002.1, from coordinate 112,802 downwards.
GGAAATATTGACGCGTTTTTCACCCTCGCCGGAGAAACAACAGGCTGGGGCAATATAAACAAGGATAAACCCTGGGAGTATTATCCCCTGAAAAACCTTGAAACAATAGGAAGGGAGCTGAGTGCGAGCAATAAACTTGTCGGCGCTTACATAATGTGTTTCTTTACGCCTAAAGCCGGGTGGGTAAAAGCCGGTTATAATCCCGCCCTCGGAACAGGGCTTACGGGAGGAAAGTTTATATCTTTCAGCGACAGGAAAAGATTTGACGATATTGTCACCCTTGCCAGATATCTGAACGGCCTTGATTATGTAGATTTTATCGGCTTCGATTTCATACGTTTCGGCGAGCTTACAGGGTATGAGAATGCCGATGAATTTACGCATGATATGAATATAGAAACACCTTCCGGCTGGGATGAATATTCTCTTGACAATAAAATATTATGGCTGGGCAGCAAGCTTCAGGGGCCTGGAAACGAAGCCGTGAAGGAGCAGTGGAAGCTCTGGATAGCCCATAAAACAGCCGATTTTATATACAGGGTGCGTAAGGCATCAGGCATAACAAAGCCGATGTGGGTTTTTACACTCGGATGGGATCATGGAAGGGAGCATGGCCAGGATCCTTTCTTTTTCCAGGACGCGGGTGTTTTCGCCGATTTTGTCATGCTTTACGAGGCTTCTCCGGACATGTTCGAGTCTATGAAAAAGAGCTGGGCCGGATACCTGTCTGATGAAAAACTGAATTACATACCGGGAAACCAGATCGATTCTGTCCTGCTTAAATCATGCCATGGCAATAATCCTGTAGAGGAATATTCGTACAGATTGGAGTGGGCTTCACATTACTCCCCGTCCTATTCGAAAGGTGTTTTCATACATGATATCTCCAGGGCATTCTGGGGAAGAATAGGGGATTATTCGGGCATGGAGTGGCTCGTATCGGGCTTTTCAAGCGCAAGCTATAACCGCTGGCTGAATAAGGAAATTCCTTTTCATGTTGAAATAATTACAAACGAGCAGTCGCCGGAAATTGACGGCGAAATTGAAGTTCCTGTGGAGATCCATGTCAATCCGGGGTCTGTCCAGGCGCTTGCCGGCAAGACTCTGACCATTGAAAATATAGGGGATAATAATTATCAAAAGATTGACATTTCGGGAAAAACTAATATAATATTAGATATTAAAATGAATTCAAAGATAGGTAAGGTTCAGTGGCTTGGCTTGTGTGCCAGAATCGACGGATATCCTCCCTATTTTATTTATGATTACATAAAAAAAAATAATAGAAATCTTGTTCAAAAATCAGAAAGTGCCGGGCAGGGAATTTTTAAGACATTTTCTAAATTTTAAAAATCATTAAATTCAATTCGGGAAACATTACGGATACAGGAAAATTAAATAACAACTATTTTTATAAAAACGATGAAATCACCCGTTTAAGGAGTATATCATGGCAAGAAGGATAAGGCTTAAGAATGGAAATGAGGGGCCGGAAGCGGAAGAAGAAGTAAAAGTATCCGAGTCCTCTGAAAAAACCGTTCAGGATATAGAGGATAACAAAAACAACGTGTTCAGCTCTTATATCCATACCAACGACCCTGAAGAGGTTATGAAACAGATCTTTACAGACGATAAACGCATTTATATTAATAAATTAAAACAGCTTTCAATAACCGAGCTTACCATAATTGCCGAGCAGCTCAAAATAGATAATTACGAATCTATGCATACCCAGGAAATGGTATACCAGATACTCCGCAAGCATGCCGACAACGAAGGAATCATTTACGGCGGCGGAATCCTTCAGGTTATCGAAGGCGGTTTCGGTTTCCTCCGTTCCCAGAGATACAATTTTTTACCCAGTTCTGATGATATATATGTTTCACCTTCCCAGATCTCTCTTTTCAAGCTGAGAACCGGCGATACTGTCGAGGGTCATATACGCCCTCCTAAAAGAACCGAAGAGGAAAAGTTTTTCGCGCTTCTCCGCATCGAAAAAATCAATGACAAATCCCCCGAGGAAGCCAGGAGAAGAACATTATTCGACAATCTAACTCCGTTATTCCCGGAACAGAAATTTAAACTCGAGATCGGGCCTGAAGAGATTGCCATGAGGATTATGGATATTTTTACACCTATTGGAAAAGGCCAGAGAGGCCTGATAGTTTCTCCGCCTAAAGCCGGAAAAACAGTCTTACTTAAAAAAATCGCCAACAGCATAACCACCAACCATCCCGAGGTCAGGCTTATTATTTTCCTGGTCGATGAAAGACCTGAAGAAGTCACGGATATGCAGAGATCCGTGCAGGCAGAGGTCCTGAGCTCAACATTCGATGAACCTGCGTCAAAGCATGTGCTTGTCGCCCAGATGGTACTTGAAAAGGCGAAACGCCTTGTTGAAAGCGGTTACGATGTTGTAATACTTCTCGATTCGATAACAAGGCTCGCAAGGGCTTATAACCAGGTCGAACCCGCAAGCGGAAAAGTGCTATCCGGAGGTATTGATTCTAATGCGCTGCATAAACCCAAAAAGTTCTTCGGCGCTGCTAGAAATATAGAAGAAGGCGGCAGTCTTACAATAATAGCAACCGCTCTTGTTGATACAGGAAGCAAGATGGATGAAGTGATTTATGAAGAATTCAAGGGAACAGGCAATATGGAAATCCATCTCGACAGGAATCTTTCGAATATAAGGATTTTCCCGGCAATAGACATCAAACTCTCGGGCACACGCAGGGAAGACCTGCTCCTGTCCAACGATTCTCTCGAAAGGATAAGAATGCTCAGAAAGGTATTCTCATCGATGCCCAATGAGGAAATAATACCAAAACTGACGACCGCTATGAAAAAGACGCTCAAAAACGAAGAATTTCTGAACAACGTCCAGTATTTCTCCAAGGATTGATGAGAAATTTTTTGACTAAGAGCTCAAATTATATTATACTATTATATTACATTTCAGGAGATGACAGATGAAAGAGGGAATTCATCCCAAACTTTTCGATACAAAGGTTAAATGCACATGCGGAAACGAGTTTGTTATACAGACAGTCGTTCCTGAAATCAATGTTGAAATTTGTTCGAAGTGCCATCCTTTTTATACAGGCCAGAAGAGAATAGCTGAAAGGGGCGGTATGGTAGACAGGTTCAAAAAGAGATATAACATTAAATAAACCTGAAATGAACGGCCATATAGGCGAAGCCCTTTCCGTAAGCGCAGTGGCTAAATTCATTTATTCGATCATTTCGCAAAACATTTCTCCCATCTGGATAAGAGGGGAGATTTCCAACCTCAAGGTTCAGCAGAACGGCAATGTTTATTTTAATATCCGGGACAGCGAGTCGAAGCTAAATGCCATGATAATGGCAAGATCCGGCGCGAGCTCGAGCGTTCCTGAGTTAAAAAACGGCCTGGAAATCCTGGTCCATGGAAGATTATCATACTACAAAAAAGAGGGATATATAACCCTTTTCGTCGATGAAGCCGAGTTTATAGGCGAAGGCCTGCTTAAGATCAAATTCGACGAATTGAAGGCGCGCCTTGAAAAAGAGGGGCTTTTCGACAGGGACCGCAAGAGGAAAATTCCTGAATACCCTCAATATGTGGGAGTTGTTACATCGAGAAGCGGGGCCGCAATACAGGATATTCTAAATGTTATCAACCGCAGGTTCAGCGGCGTGAACATCCTTCTTTTCCCGGCCGCCGTCCAGGGTGATGCCGCCAAGGATGAAATAGTAATGGCGATAAAGGCGGCAAATGATTTTGCCGGACATTTGCTCGATGTACTCATTGTCGGAAGGGGCGGCGGATCACTCGAAGACCTCTGGTGTTTCAACGAAGAAGTTGTTGCGCGGGCAATTTACGAATCGGCAATTCCCGTTATTTCGGCGGTTGGCCACGAGATCGATTACACGATAGCTGATTTTGTTGCGGACCTCAGGGCGCCGACTCCTTCCGCTGCCGCAGAGCTTGTCGTCAGGGATAAAAAGGATATTTTAATGCGCCTGATTTCTATAAAGGACCGTATCGAAAAGCTTTTCCAGACGCGCTTCGAATATATAAAAAATTTCCTCGAGGCCAGGGGTAAAAAAATCATTAAAAGACTTATCCTGGATCAGATGTCGGAAATTGACATGACCCTTGAAAACCTCAACATACGGTTCCTGAACAACTTCAATAACTACCTTAAACAGGCTAAAAACTCTCTCCATTATTACAGAGGGAAGCTTTCAGCGCTACATCCGTATAACACTCTTAAAAGAGGGTACTCAATAACTTACCGTTTCGATGAAAACGGGATCAAGTCTCTTATAAGCTCTAAAAATTCCGTTTCCAGCGGCGACCGGATCAATACTGTTGTAAATGACGGCAATTTCGATTCACGCGCCGATTAGAGGCTTAATCGTACTCGTGAATGAACATAAACTTGGCGTCAAGTTTGTATTCTTTAATATCGAAGGATATCAGTAGAGGCAGCGAATCGGGCCTTTCAAGATAGATGGCGCCGTAAACGAAAAGAGTAGCCTTGTACTTCTTGCCCTGATATGTGAACTCGATTACATACGGCGTTTCCTTCGTTATTGTAACATTCTGAAGATCAGACGCCGGTATCCTAGCACCCTGCCATACGAACGCCTTATACGGGAAAATCGGTTCCTTATAAGAAAAACCGAAACCGATAGACTGGACGAACATAAAAATAAGCGCGCCTAAAATTATCGTCCTGATATTCATGGTAAGCCTCCTGCTTGGACTTATTATATAATAATTCGATTTAATGCCCGTGTCAAGACGTGCCGAATTATAAATTGATTTTTTCGCGGTAAAGCCTTAAAATTAAATACGGTTATATGCGGAGATTTCAGGAATGGATTATAAGGTAACGGCAAGGAAATGGAGGCCCCAGTCCTTCAGCGACATCGTAGGACAGGAAAACCTCGTTAAAACGATCCAGAGTTCGCTCTCGACCGGCCGCATTCCCCATGCCTTTTTATTCTCGGGGGTCAGGGGAGTAGGAAAAACTACTACCGCCAGAATAATCGCCAAATCGCTTAACTGCAAGAATCCTTTGAAGGATAACGAACCCTGTAACATTTGCTCCTCATGCCTTGAAATTACAGGGGGGTATTCTCTCGACGTCATGGAAATCGACGGGGCGTCAAACAGGGGGATCGATAATATCAGGGAGCTGAAGGACACTGTCGCCTACATGCCTCTATCCGGCAAGTACAAGGTTTATATTATCGATGAAGTTCATATGCTTACGAACGAGGCATCCAATGCCCTTCTCAAAACGCTGGAAGAACCGCCTCCCCATGCCGTTTTTATACTTGCCACAACCGAAGCTCACAAGGTTATCCCGACGATCAAATCAAGATGCCAGCATTTCGTTTTCAAAAAGATCTCTTCAAGGAGTATTGTCGAACAGCTTAAAAAAATAGCGGATGATGAGAAAATAAAGTACACTGAAGAAGGCCTTTTCATTATTGCGGATTCTGCCGACGGGTCAATGAGAGACGCCCAGAGCGTCTTTGACCAGATATCCCTGTACTCCGGCGGCGATATTAACGAGAAAAGCGCCGCGGAGCTGCTCGGGATCCCGGATAATCATTATTTCACCGAACTTCTCGAGTCGGCAAAAACATCCGACATCATCAGGATGCTTAAAACAATCCGGGAATATACATCTAATGTCGGCGATATAAAAATATTTACAATGAACATGCTTTCCTTTTTAAAACAGGGCGTCCTGGTAAAAAAACTTCCATACGACGATGAACTTCTGAATATTCCTGAAAAGAAATACAGGGAACTTGTCGTTCATTTCGAAAGTTTTACCCAGGCAGAACTTATTCTCATGATAGGAATATTCATTGATCTCTTCTCATCTTTGAAAGGTGATTCAAGCGAGCGTTTTTTACTGGAATCCGCGCTCTTCAAGATGATGGATTATAAAAATATCATCCCTGCCGGCGAACTGAGAAGCGAACTGATCGCACTTCTGAATACGGGAACCCCGCGTACGATACAGGGCCAGGAGCCGGCGAAATCCGGGGAAACCGATGAGAAAAAGGCTCTAATAAACATTTTATCCGCAAGCCCTGTATTAAAATCGATGATAAGCTCCATAAGCCGGATAGATTCCGCGCAGGGTAATATTACGGCCTTTGTAAATGATATGCACTGTTTCGAATACCTCGAAAGGAACAGGAAGGAAATCGAGCAGGAGCTGTTTAAAAGCACCGGAAGGGAAATCCTCCTTGTATTTAAAATAAATTCATCCGGAGAACGCGGTGCCGTCGCGTCCGGAGCCGATGAAGAAGTAAAGGTTAAAAAACCCAAAGCCGGCGAACAGGGCCATGATAACACCCAGATAGTTAACGATATAGTAAATCTGTTTGATGGAAAAGTCTCTAAATAAAAATCCGGGAGGAATTTTATGCCAGGTATAAATAATCTCAAAGACATGACAAAATTCAAGAAGATGGCCGACGATACAAAAAAGTTAATGGAAGATATCCGTGCAACCGGTGTTTCCAAGAAGGGCTATGTTAAAATAAGCCTTGACGGCGAAAAAGGGCTGAAAAACATCGAATTTTCAGAAGAAGCGATGAAAACAAACCCGGAAGAGCTTTCAAAATGCGCTAAAGAAGCCCACAAAGCCGCAGCCAAGGAAATCGATAAAATAGTTAAAAAACAGATGAAAAATTCGGGTCTTTCCAACTTCCTCATGGGAAATTCATAAATGTTTTCGGAAGCTCTTCAGGATTTTGTTTCAGTTTTTTCAGAGCTTCCGGGGGTAGGCCGCAGATCAAGCGAACGCATAGCCTACCATCTTTTAATCCGCGGAGGCGATTTGTCTGAACGTCTGTCCGGGGCAATAGATAATTTAAAGAAAAACACGCTGAAATGCAGTATTTGCGGCAATCTGTCGGATTACGACCCCTGCCTTATCTGTACGGACCCGCAAAGGGAAAGGAACATACTCTGTATTGTGGAAAGCCCCGCCGATATATACCATATAGAATCGACAAGCTGTTACAGGGGCGTTTATCACTCCCTGGGTGGCGTTCTTTCACCTCTTAACGGGATAACACCCGAAGACCTCAATTTAAAGAGCCTTGCAGAGAGGCTTAAAACATCATCATTCGACGAAATAATATTCGCGACAAGCGCAACGACTGAGGGAGACGCCACGATTATGTATATCAAGGATATGCTTAAGGATTCAAATGTGGTTTTTTCACACCTTGCAAGGGGTATACCCGTCGGTATGAGTATTCAATACGCCGGAAATAAAAGTCTTTCGGAAGCCATGAGAGGCAGAGAAAGGTTAATTGACTAATTTGAAATATAAAGCTATAATAAATAGATTCTTAATTTGTTTATTTATATGGATTTGAAAAATGTTTAAAACTGGTGAAAGGGTTTTTTATCCCTACCATGGCGCCGGAGAAATCCAGGGTGTCGAAGAAAAAGAGATCCTCGGTGAAAAGAGAGTCTATTATATCATCAGATTTCCTCTTACAGAAACAACTATAATGGTGCCCTCCGATAATACGAAGGAACTCGGACTCAGGGATATAGCAAAACCCAAGGATATTAAAAGATGCCTCGAAGTTATTTCAGGCCACATCAGCGAGATCGATGAGGACTGGAAAATCAGGTACAAAAAGCACCAGGACATGCTTAAATCCGGCACGATCGTAGAGGTTTCAATGGTCATTAAAAACCTCTTCAACAGGAACCAGGTCAAGGAATTATCCACTACGGAAAAAAAGCTCTATAATACCGCCCTTAATATGCTTGTAAGCGAGATAGCTCTGTCGGTAGGCAAAAATCAGGAAATCGTAAAAGAAGAAGTATACCGGCTTTTAAACGATTCCTCCAAGTAAGATGAAGTTAATAATTTTAATGACAGCATTCGTACTTAACATAATATATCTTATAGGAAATTGATTATGGCCATGAAGACAAGGGCTTCGGTTCTCATCGCCTTGATTTCAATAACAATCAGCCTGGCAAAACAGCCGTTATTTTCCTATGTTACGCTCGATACCAACACTCTTTCATCGCTGACAAACAGCAGCAATTTCATAGAAAGCTCGGGTATAACAAATTTAAATATTAACACAATTACAGAACCTCCTTTTCCGAACAGCTACCTGAATACTGGAAAAATCGAAGTCGAAAAACCTGAATTAGCGGCAAGGAGATTCGACCTGATTTACTGGATAGCTATGCCGGCTATTTATTACCTGACTATGACCCTCATGTACACAAAAAACGAGGGCATAACCCGCCTGTATTCTGTCGATAATACGGATTTGAATTATGTTTATTTCAATACTTTTTTTATTCCTCTGACCGCGGCTTATTTTGATTATATTTATCTCCAGGACCAGTACGCATTAAAGGCGAAAACCATCGGGATTTACTGCCCCAACGACCTGTTTTATGTTTCCATTCCGGTTTTTCATTTTGAGTTTTAAAGGTAGATAAAAATGAAGGTTCTGGTTGTCAACTGGAGAGATATTTATAATCCTGAAGCGGGCGGCGCGGAGATACATATCGATGAAATACTAAAAAGAAAGCCTTCGAGCTGGAATGTAGATTTTATATCCGCTCTTTTTAAAAACGCGACTCCATATGACCAGACCCCGTTCTACAAAAT
>CAZHNM010000002.1:0-104117 GCA_964533855.1 uncultured Brevinematales bacterium | reverse complement strand
AAAATACACAGGATACATGACAACGCCTTCTTTAACTATAAATTCAGATTTTATTACAAAAAGTACCTCTTGCTTAAAAAGTATGACCTGATAATCGATGACATATCAAAAATTCCCCTGGCCATACCTTCTTATGTGAAAGACATACCTGTAATATCCGTTATTCATCATATTCATGGAAACAGCCTCTTCAAGGAGCTGCCCTATCCTCTTGCTTTATATGTATCGAGGATGGAGAAGTTTCTTCTCCGATACTATATAAACGAGCCCATTATCGCCGTTTCGGAAAGTACAAAAAATGAACTTTTATGCCTTTATCCGTACAAAAATATTACAGTTTCAAACAATGGAATCGATTATGACTGCCTGAGCAGTTGTTTTATAAAAGATTCCCAAAAACCGCCTGTACTTTTATATCTTGGAAGGCTGAAAAAATACAAACGCATCGACCATATCATCCATGCTTTTGCCATCGTTAAAAACAAGATAAAGAACGCAAAATTATTGATCGCGGGCAAGGGCGATGATGAAGAAAGGCTCCGAAGCATAACCGCGGGGCTCGGATTGGACCAATCAGTTAATTTTCTCGGTTTTATAGACGATAAGGATAAGAATCCGGTTTTCTCCCGGTCGAAAATATTTGTCATAGCTTCAGAAAAAGAAGGCTGGGGAATTTCGGTCCTTGAAGCAAACGCCGCCGGCCTTCCCGCTATCGGTTACGATGTCGAGGGTTTAAGGGACTCCATAAAGGACGGCTATTCTGGTTTCCTGGTGAAAAACAGCGATATCGGCCTTTTTGCCGCTAAAATATTACAGGTTCTCAGCGACAGCGGACTTGCCTCGAAATTGTCCCTCCAGGCTAATTCCTGGGCAAAGGGATACAGCTGGGACAGCATGGCGGAGAACTTTTACAGGATTATCAGGGATAAACATGGATTACTATTTTGAGACTCTTGAATTTGACAAACTTATCCCGCTGATCGGAAAATATCTCAGGACATACCCGGGAAAACAGGAACTTTCAGCAATAACAGATGTCATAAAATCAGGAAACGCATCGAGAGAACTTGAACTTACCGGCGAGATGGCGAGATTCCTTCAGTTCGATTCTTCCATCTCCTTTGAGGAATTATCAGGGATAATGGAAATGCTCGATAACTCTTCTATCAGCGGCTTTGTCCTGGGCACCGCCGAATTCCTGGAAATTAAAAAAAGCATTGTTCTGCAGCGTGATATCGAGATTGCCCTCAAGCCATTTGCAGAAAAATATCCTTTGCTTAACACTCTTTTCGAAAGCGTACCCGACTGTTCCGGCCTTGCGCACGCTATAAGCAGGATCATTGATGAAAGCGGAAAAGTCCTCGACAGCGCTTCCGATGAACTCTCGAGAATTAGAAAAAGAAAATCTTCGGCCAGAAAAGACATAAATTCTTATATATCGAGACTTCTCGAAAAAAAATCCGTCAGGGATATCATTCAGGAAAACTTTATAACTATAAGGGGAGACAGGTTTGTTGTACCTATAAAGGCTCAGCATAAAAACAAGCTTAAATCCGAATTTAATTACATAATCAATTCTTTTTCAAAATCAGGAGAGACAGCCTATATCGAACCCGGCGGGATTATTGATCTGAACAACGAAATAGTCGAGATCGACGGGCTCGAAGCCGCTGAAATCGACAGAATCCTACTTAATCTGACACTGATGATCAGGGACTCCGGCGATTCCCTGAGGGTGATTTTCAATCTTATCGGAAAATTAGAACTGATATATGCCAAAGCCAGGTTTGCGCTTGATTATAAATGTTCAATTCCTGAAATACTGACCGGAAGACCCTGCCTTCGCTTGAAAAAAGCCCGGCATCCCCTTCTCGGACCGGATTCGATTCCGATCGACATTGAAGTCGGATTCGATAACCGCGGGCTTATAATTTCAGGCCCGAATGCCGGAGGTAAAACTGTGGCCCTGAAATGCGCCGGACTCCTGACATTGATGGCCCTTTGCGGGATACCGATACCGGCATCCAATTCTTCCCAGGTGGGTTATTTTACACAGATCATGGCTGAAATCGGCGATGAACAGAGCATATCATTAAATCTATCCAGCTTTTCGGGGCACATATTAAAATTAGCAAAGATATTGGCTGACTGCGGGCCCGGCGCGCTTATTCTTATAGATGAAATAGCCTCATCTACCGAACCCAGGGAGGGAGAGGCCCTCGGCCGTTCGATTATCCTTTACCTGCTCGAAAAAGGCGCAAAGTTCATAATTACAACGCATTTTCAGGCTCTTAAAGAAATCGCATACTCCGCAGATTCGGTCAGAAACGCGGCTGTCGATATAGACGAGAAAAATCTTACCCCCCTTTATACGCTCAGGACCGGGACGACAGGGTCGAGTTATGCAATCAAAATAGCGAAGAAATACGGGCTCGATGATAAAATCATCAGCGAAGCCGAGAATTACCTCGAGCAGAGGAATTCTTCACCCGAGGCCCTCATGAAAAAACTTGAGAACGAGCGTAACGAACTCGTAAAAAAACAGGAAATCGCCGCCAGGCATATCGAGGAAAGCCGTGAGATAAAAGAGCTCTACCAGCAGCTTCTCGCAGAGTTAGAATCCGAAAAGCGTGAAATGCATAAAAAGGGGATCGTAAAAGCCAGGAAAGACCTTGACGACATTCTTCAGAAGATATCGGGTCTGAAAGAAGAGATCAAAGGCGCCGGCAAAAATGCTGGTGATTCCAAGTTAAAATCATTAAGGCAGGGTGCGCGCGAGGCCCAGGAGTCCCTTGATGAATCCGAAAAACGCATCGTCAGGGAAGAAAGGAGCCGTCCCGCTGCAATTTCAGCGGGAATGCGTGTATTCGTCGGAGGCTTGAATAAAGAGGGGCTTGTCGAAGAGATTCTCGGCGAAAAAATTAAGGTCAGGCTTGGCATACTCAGCGTTACCGCGGATTTTAATGATATTTACGAAGCGAATAGCAAGACGGGAAGGGAAAAAACAGTCGGGGCACTGTACAGCAAACCCGAAATTCCCCCCGGGGTTTTTATTTCAATTGACGTCAGGGGAAAAACGGCTGAAGAAGCTCTGAAAACCGTTGAAAAGAGCATAGACCAGGCCTTTGTGAACGGCGTTTCCTGCCTGTCGGTAATACACGGCAAAGGCGAAGGCATTCTCAGGAAAGAGATCTGGAAATTCCTGAAAGAACAGGACAGCATAAAAAGCTTCGATTACGCCAGGCCTGATGACGGCGGCCAGGGTAAGACGATAGTTTATTTCAAGTGAATTCGATTGTTTGCAATTGTTTGCGTTGAATTATCGCAGCCGATTATGACGATATCGGCCATATTGATAAAGAGGCCATGCTCTATAATACCCGGGACGCTATCAAGCCAGGAGGCTATTTTTTCAGGGTTATCGATACGCCCTAAATGCAAATCTATGATATAATTTCCGCTGTCGGTTATAAACAATTCGCCGTTTGATTTTCTAATAACCGGGTTCATTCCCCTGTTTTTAAACATATTGAATATATAAGCATAGCTGAATTGATTCACCTCGACCGGAAGTGGAAAACGTCCGATGCCGCCTACTAATTTGGATGAATCCCCTATCCAGACCACCTTTTCTGAAGCCGAAGCAACGATCTTTTCATAAAGCATCGCGCCGCCTCCTCCTTTAATGGCATTAAAGGAGTTATCGACTTCATCTATACCGTCGATTGTAATATCTATTTTATTTATTTCATTAAACGGATAAAGGTCTATATCGAGGGAACGTGCTATTTCCGTCGTTCCTAACGAGGTGGAAACGCCTTTTATTTCCATGCCGGCTTTAATCATTTCTCCGATCTTTTTTATCGCAAAGAAGACTGTGGAACCGGTTCCAAGGCCCACTGTCATTCCGTTTTCTATTAATTCAACTGCTTTTTCCCCGGCTAATTTTTTTTCGTTATTCATTTGATTTAATCCTGACAAAAGAGTTTAATCTGCGAAATCGCGGTTCCGGTTTTTTCACTACCTGCTCTTCAGATAACCTATAATGAAATCATCAATATCCCCGTCCATGACGATCTGGACATTTTTATTCTCAATCCCGGTTCTATGGTCTTTAACAAGGGTGTAGGGCTGGAAAGTGTAACTGCGGATCTGGCTGCCCCACTCTATTTTTTTCTTTTCAGGGGTGTGTTTCTGCCTCTCCTCTTCCTGCTTCCTGAGCTCGTTTTCATATAATTTAGACATCAGCATCTTCATGGCCATTTCGCGGTTCTGAAGCTGTGATCTTTCAATCTGGCATGCCACGACGATTCCCGTCGGCATATGCGTGATCCTTACAGCGGATTCGGTTTTATTGACATACTGGCCCCCGGCCCCGCCGGCTCTGTATGTATCGACCCTGAGGTCTTTAGGATCGATATTGATGCTAATCGATTCATCGACCTCTGGCGACACGGATATAGAGCAGAAGGAAGTCTGCCTTTTGTTATTAGCGTTAAAAGGTGAAAGCCTTACAAGGCGGTGTATCCCGTCTTCGGCCCTGAGGAGCCCGTAAGCATACCTGCCCTTTATGAAAAGCGTGGCGTCCTTAAGGCCAGCTACGTCTCCCGGCTCGTAGCTGACCATTTCCATTGAAAAACCCTTTCTTTCCGACCATCTCTGGTACATCCGCAGGAGCATTTCAGCCCAGTCCTGCGACTCGGTTCCTCCGGCGCCCGGGTGGATATTCAAAAAGGCGTTATTGACATCGAAATCCTCCCTGAACATCATAACTGTTTCAAGGTCTGAAAGCTCTTTGAAAAGCCTGTCATATTCACTGCTGACGCTCTTCATCATTGCGCCGTCATTGTCTCCTTCAGCAAGTTCAGCCATTTCGATCAGGTCGGCAATTTTCGGCTTCAAATTGAGCCATCCCGATAAATCCCTTTCGATGGCCGATGACCTGCTTGAAAGTTCGGACGACAGCTTATGGTCGGTCCAGGACTTTTCATCATTAAGCTCTTCTTTTAATCGCTTTAACTGTTCTAATTTATCCTCGATCTCAAAGATGCCTCCAGTCTTCCTGTATCTCGTTCAATAATTCTTTGCATTTATCCGACAAAGCTCCCATATCGAAACCGCCTTATTATTTAATAGTATAATTCTATTATCTATAAGCAATTGTGTCAATATTTCATGCGGCCGGAAAGAAGAGTCCCATAATCTGCCGGTATCTCCGTCAATTAAGCCGATAGAATTTTTAGAAAATCATCCCTGCCGAGCCTTACAGGATTGTTCTTATTTTCAGCTTTTCCGGCAATAAACTCTATGTCGTTCTTCTTCAGCCTGAAATCGGAAATTTCCGGTATATTCAGACTTGAGGTCAACTCATTGAGATAATTTATAAGGAGCAGGCATCCTGTTTTTATATCTGAAGGGGTCCTGCCTGAAAGTGTGAATCCTGCCGCCGAGTATTTTTCAAGCCCTCTGGAGGAAGCATGATCACTGCCGGAAAATAGTTTTCCGATATTGTATTCGGTAACTTTAGATAAAAGAGATGCGCAGATCGTTCCATGGGGGATTTCAAAGGCTCCTCCGATAATTCCGGCCAGTCCATGAACAGCTCCGAGGCCTGCATTGGCAAGTGATGATCCCGACAGATATGCCGCATAAGCAAGCCCGGACCTGATATTTATATCGTCCGGCCTGTCTGTGCAGGCTTGAAAGAGAGCTTTTCCCGCGTGCAATTCCAGTCCTTTTAAAGCAAACGCATCCGATAAAAAAGATGATTCTGCCGATACGAAACTTTCAATGAGCTGTGTCAGCGCGTCCATTCCGCAAGCGGCAGTAATTTCCGGAGGGCATTCTATTGTAAGAAGGGGATCTATCAATGCAACATCCGGAACAAGGTTGTCATGCCGGAGCGATTTTTTGAAGCCTTCGAGCCCATTAGCGGCCGGCCTTGTCAACACAGCGTTTTTAGTGGCTTCGCTCCCCGTTCCGCTTGTTGTAGGAACGGCTATGAAAGGCACTTTAACGCCGTTATGCCTCTTCGCTCCCTCGATGTAATCGACGACGCTTCCCTGCTGGGGGATCATTCCGGAAACTGCCTTTCCGGCATCGAGAACGCTTCCTCCCCCTATCGAAACAACCGTATTTACTATTCTTTTCCTGTAATAATCGGCTGATTCATCAACAATGGAAGTAGTAGGTTCTCCACCTACTTCTATTTCGAAATATTTAACACTCCTCTTTTCCAGATCTTTATAGAGATTATCCCTCAGAACAGACTTTTTAAAGGAAGAAACTCCTGTCAGAATGAGAATATTGTCGCCCATTCCTGCAATTATTTCCGGGAGTTTTGCTGTTGAGCCCGGGCCGAAAACAACCCTCGGATTAAAAAAATAGTCGTATGAAGTGCTATTGACAGCCATAAAATGCTACCTCAAAGTTATTCCCACGGGACAATGGTCGGATCCTTCAACATCGTTCAAAATAAAACTATCAAGAACGCTGTTAAAGAAAGATTCGTTTACAAAGACATAATCTATCCGCCATCCTATATTCCTCCTCCGCGCACCGAAACGGTATGTCCACCAGCTGTACTTTTCCATATCCGGGTTCTTTGCACGGAATGTGTCGATATATCCATGTCCTATGAATTTATCGATCCATTCCTTTTCAATAGGCAAAAAGCCGGAACGGTCCTCGTTTTCTCTTGGATTTTTTAAATCGATATCCCTGTGCGCCGTATTGAAATCGCCCATTATAACAAGGTTTTCGCCTGAATTTTTCAATTTATCAGCATATTCAAGGAAAGAGTCGTAAAACCTGAGTTTATAATCGAGCCTGTCTGAGTCTGCCTGTCCGTTGGGATAATAAATATTAAAAAGGGTGAATGGTCTTCCGCCCGGCACATTCTCAAATTTTGAGATTATCACCCTTCCCTCGCTGTCAAATTCGCTTATTCCCAGTCCTTTCTTAACGGAAGAAGGATTAAGCTTTGTCAGGAGCAGAGTACCGCTGTATCCCTTCCTGCCGGCAGGGTTCCACACAGACTGGTATCCGGCGAAAGCCCCCGGATAATCGCTTTCAACCTGTTCCTGTGTCGCCTTTATCTCCTGGAAACCGATTATATCCGGATCGATCTGCTTTAATGATTCTTCGAGACCGTTTTTTAAAGCGGCCCTCAGGCCATTGACATTCCAGGACAGGATTCTGATCATCATAAAACTCCGTTTATGCTTATGTTCGGGAGGAACTTTTCTAACTTCCTTCATGCTACTTTATCTTTGACAATTCATCAAATCTTCATTAAACTAATTTAAAGGCTCTTCCAATATCTAACAATGTTATTAATAAATATTACGAGCTTAAGAGGCACTGATGAATTTACCTTCCAGCCATTCCCTTGAAGAACAAATAAAGATCATATCCCGGGGAGCAGTCGAGATAATTCCTGAAGAAAAATTAATCGAAAAACTCAAAAAATCAATAGCGCTTAACAAACCCTTAAAAATAAAATTCGGAGCGGACCCTTCTGCCCCGGATATTCATTTAGGCCATACCGTTCCACTGAGAAAATTAAGGCAATTCCAGGAGTTAGGCCATGAAATATACTTCCTTATAGGCGATTTTACAGGAATGATAGGCGATCCAACTGGCAAATCACAGACAAGAAAACGTCTTACAAGGGAAGAGGTTCTTGCAAATGCGGAATCATATAAAACCCAGATTTTTAAAATCCTCGATCCTGAAAAAACAAAAGTAGTATTCAACAGTACATGGTGTTCAAAAATGAATTTCGGGGACGTGCTCGACCTTACCGCCCGTTATACCGTTGCAAGACTCCTTGAAAGGGAAGATTTCAGCAACAGGTACAGGGATGGCAAACCCATATCCATGATAGAGTTCATGTATCCCCTGATCCAGGGTTATGACTCTGTTGTGCTCGAAGCCGATGTCGAGATCGGAGGAACGGACCAGAAATTCAACCTTCTTGTCGGAAGGGATCTCCAGGGTGAATACGGCCAGGAAGAACAGATAGTATTGACATTGCCCCTTCTTGAAGGCACCGACGGCGTCAATAAAATGAGCAAATCTCTTGGAAATTATATCGGGATAAGCGAAGAACCTTCCCAGATATTCGGCAAGCTGATGTCCATACCGGATAATATGATTATCAAATATTTCGAGCTCCTTACAGACATACCGATGGAAGATATAAACAGGTTTGACGCCGAAATGAAAGGCGGCCGCAACCCAAGGGATATTAAAGTCACACTAGCTCTCGCCATAGTCGGCGAATATTATTCTAAAGAAGACGCCGACAGGTCTTTTGCGGAATTTGAAAGAATATTCAAGGATAAAGGAATCCCCGACGAGATCAGGGAATTTCCGCTTGATGTAAAGATGACGCTGATGGATGTCCTTATCAAATCGGAAACTCTCGCATCGAAAAGCGAAGTCAGGAGACTGCTTGCGCAAAACGCGGTATCGATTGAAGGTCTCAAGCAGAACGATGAAAACATTATACTGAGCCCCGGAGAGACGAAAATCATCAAAGTAGGCAAAAGAAAATTTCTCAAGGTCATCTGAAACAGGGGGAAGAATGATACTTCAGGGGATAGACCTGTTCATGGATCTGATCATGAAAAGCAGCTACATTGTGGCGCTGACCGGAGCCGGTATTTCTACAAAGGCCGGAATTCCCGATTTCAGGGGCCCGAACGGCCTCTATTCCAGGACGGATATGCCTGCAGACAAGCTCTTCGATATAGAATATTTCAAGAGCAATCCCTCGCTTTTTTATAATCATTTCAGCGAACTGGCTGACATATTCGAAAAGGCTTTGCCTACCAAGGGACATAAATTTTTAAAAAAATTAGAAGTGCTTGGCAAATTAAAAACTGTAATAACACAGAACATTGACAGCCTTCATAAAAAAGCCGGAAATACCAATATAATAGAGCTTCATGGGAATTTTGAAAAATATCACTGCATGGAATGCAACGATGAAATTCTTCCGGAGGATCCCCGTTTTAATGAAATTGTTAAAGAAATGAAAAACCGTCGGGTCCCGAAATGCTCGAAATGCGGCGGGATTATGAAACCTGACGTCGTGTTTTTTGGGGAATATGTAAGGGACCTGGAAAAAGCGCTTACCGAAATACAAAAAGCGGACCTTATGATCACAATGGGTACATCCCTGACGGTCTATCCGGCTTCAACCCTTCCATCTTATTTGCCGGATAGTTCAAAATTAGTGATAGTTAATGAAATGGACACTCCCTTTGATTCTAAAGCTAAAGTTGTCCTTCATGAAGATATAGAAAAGGTAGTCGATAAGCTTAAAATCATCTGAAACGGGGAAAAAATGCAGAATGATAAGCTCATAATAGTCGAAGATGAGATACTTATTGCCAAGAACATTGAAAATATACTTAAAGACTACGGTTTCGATGTTGTTTATATCTGCGATAACGGTAAAGACGCCATTGAAAAAGCAAGAGAATTGAAACCGGCATTGATGCTGATGGATATAATGCTCAAGGGTAAAATGGACGGAGTTGACGCAGCCGAGTATGTTTATAACAGGCTTAATATACCGGTTGTATTTTTAACGGCATTCGGAGACGATATCACTCTCAACAGGGCGAAGATAGCCGAACCGTATGGATTTCTTCTTAAACCTATAACAGACGGCGTGCTGAAGACCACTATTGAAGTCGCTATACAGAAGCATAAACTTGAAAGCAAAGTCCGTGAAAATGAGGAATGGCTGTCCTTTATATTGAAGAATATCGATTATGCCGTTCTTGTTATTCAAAGCGATCTGAAAGTCAGTTTTGCCAACCCGGCGGCTCTTACTCTTCTGAATAAATCCCAGGAAGAAATAATCAATAAAAATGTCAAAGATCTTTTCATGCTTATGGAAAATGATAAAAATATAGTCTTCGAGGAAATTTTAGGGGATATAAGGGATAAAAACGAAAAATTCGAATTCTTATCAAGATATTACCTTATATGCGAACGGGAAAATAAAATTCCTGTCGATGGAAGCGCGATGCCTCTCTGGAGCAATACGGGTTCCTTCAGCGGAATCATCCTGATGATGAGAGATATCAATATCCAGAAGAAGATGGAAACCGAAAATCTGAGGTTTGAAAAGATCGAATCTTTGAGCCTTCTTGCCGGCGGAATAGCCCATGATTTCAACAACATGCTTACAGTCATTATCGGAAATCTGGCTCAATGCAGGCAGAAAGACCTTACTCCCGATGAAATAGATAATTACCTCGACGAATCGTCCAACGCCATTCTCAGGGCCAAGGAACTGACACGCCAGCTCATGGCTTTTTCAAAGGGAGGGACGCTTTCATTGAATACTCACGATATCAGAAAGATAATAAAATCGATTGCATCATTTATAATGCATGGTTCCGGAATCAACCTCGTATATGAATTTCCTGAAAAGCTGGATAATGTTTCCATCGATGAAACGCAGATTGAACAGGTTCTTCAGAATGTCATACTCAATGCCAGGGAGGCAATGTCAGACGGGAGCACCCTTACTATTTCCGCAGAGAATTATAATTTCAACGGTGCGGGCATACCTCTGAACCCGGGAGATTATGTTAAGATATTGATACATGACACTGGGCCTGGAATTAACGATGACGATATCAAGAGGATATTCGATCCGTATTTCACGACAAAGCCCAACGGTACAGGGCTGGGGCTTCCTACAGCTTATACCATCCTTAAGAACCATGGAGGCTTTATAACAGTGGATTCAATTGTAAAGAAAGGAACAACATTTACAATATATCTCCCGGTTTCAAAAAAACAAGTTAAATAAAACCCTGAATCTACAGGAGGATTTTGTGGCTTTCTCAAAAAACGCACTCTACATTATGGAAAAATTTTATTTGAAAAAAGATAAAAATGGAAATCTTATAGAAAAAAGTTTCGAAGAAACATTTACAAGGGTCTCTGATTTTGTATCTTCCGCAGAAAAAAACATTGAAGTCAGACAGAGGGTCTCCAGGCAGTTTTTCGACCTTATGGCCGAGCAGAAGTTCATGTTCTCCTCCCCGACTCTTTTTAACGCCGGTTCCGAATTTCCTCTATCATCAAGCTGTTTTGTCGGCGGGCTTGAGGATGATATGGGCGCTATCATGAAAGCCGCATCGGATACTGCGGTAACTTTTAAATCCGGGGCCGGTATGGGCCTGAATTTCGGAGTTTTAAGGCCGAAGAACGCTCCTGTGGGGAGAGGCGGCACTTCAAGCGGTCCTGTAAGTTTCATGAGGCTTTTCGATGAAGTCGGCGAGGCTGTAAAGAGCGGCGGAGTCCGAAGAGCCGCTTTTATGGCAATGATGGATGTCGGTCATCCCGACATCGAGGAATTTATAACGAGTAAAGACTATACCGAGAGCATCGGACGCCAATTTCCCGATATGATAAAGACTGATAATTTCACTGAACACCTCCTTCAAAGCATATCTGAAACGATTTCCGGCGATATCAAGGACGATGGCGCCGTAAAGGCTGTTATTAACGAAATCAGGAAAAAATTGTTCGAACCTTTAAGCAATATGAATATCAGCGTAGCCATAACAGATGAATTCATGAATTCAGTCAAGAATGATATGGAATTTTCACTTAATTTCAAAAACACAAGTAAAAAAATAGTGGCGAAAGAGCTCTTCAGAAAGATCGCATTATCGGCATGGAGAACAGCTGATCCGGGTGTATGGTTTATTGACAGGGCAAACGATTACGACACTGTCCCATCGTTGGGCAGAATACTATCAACCAATCCATGCGGGGAACAGAGTCTTCACAGCTTTACAAGCTGCAATCTCGGTTCGATCAACCTGAACAAGTTCGTTTCTGAAAAGGGTTTTAATTTCCGTTCTTTCAGCGAAACGGTTTCAATTGCTGTCAGGGGCCTCGATAACGTAATTGAAGTTTCCGAGTTCCCGACAGAAAAATTCAAGGTTGAAACAAGGAAAATCAGGCCGATAGGCCTTGGTTACACAGGTCTTGCAGAAGTTCTTTTTAAACTCAGGATTCCATATAATTCTGATAAAGGTTATGCCCTTGCTTCCGATATTTCAAGGGTAATGACCCAGACGGCGATCGAAACGTCCATCGAACTTGCAAAAGAAAAGGGTTCATTCGGGATTTTCAATGAGAACAAGCAGGCCCTGATTAAAGTTGCTGAAAAATATTATGATTCCGATGGGGAAAAATCAGCCATAAGAAAGTCAATAGACAATAACGGCATCCGCAACAGCAACTGGACAACGCTTGCCCCTACAGGGACAATAAGCCTTATACTCGACGCATCGACTTATTCGCTTGAACCCCAGTTCGCTCTTGCATATTATAAAAATCTGATTGACGGCGGTTCTCTGGAATATGCGGATCCGGAGTTCGAAAAAGCAATCGGCTCAAATCATGCTATCATCAAAAAGGTTATTGAAAACGGCGGAAGCTGTAACGGCATTATGGATATACCTGAAAATATCAGGAACGTTTTTGTGGTAAGTCATGACATTTCTTTCCAGGACAGGATCGATATGCAGGCCGCTGTTCAGAAATACATTTCAAACAGCATTTCTTCGACAATAAACCTTCCGAATAATATCTCGGTCGATGAAATCGAAAACATCTATCTTAAAGCCTGGGATGCCGGATTGAAGGGAGTGACAATTTACAGGGACGGGGCTAAATTCTTCCAGCCTATGACATCGGCAAAGGCGAAGAAGGAACCTGTAAACGAAAAACTTCCCGAAAGCAGAAAATGGGAAAGACCCAGGGTTCTCAACGGCGACATTTTCAAAACGAAAACGGGAAGCGGCACGCTCTATACCTCCGTTGGCCTCGATGAAAACGGTTTTCCTGTCGAGATATTCATCAATATTTCAAAGCATGGATCCGATGTTTCCGCATTTTCCGAAGCCCTGGGCAGGGTAATTTCGATCGCCCTTCAGCATGGCATACCGGTTGAAAGCATTGCGGATACAATCATCGGCATAACAGGCGATTCTTCGGCCTGGGATTCAGGCAAACTTATTAAAAGTATACCCGATGCCGTCGGCAGGATATTAAAGGACTTTGCAGAAAAACACAGCAAGTCGGCTCTTGAACAGGGATTGTTCGAAAAAAAGACAGCTAAAGAAAAAGACGACAGGGACAAACCGAAGGAAATCAAAGGGGCAATAAATTGTCCGCACTGCGGTGAAAAATCCTATATTAAAACGGAGGACTGCAGCAACTGCCTTTCATGCGGGTTTTCCCGCTGCAGCTGATTTAAAATGAAAAAGATAATAGATAAACTTACTTCCTTTTTTTCCGTTATCCTCAGCCAATTAAAGGTTTTCTATTATCTATTTAAAAAGGAAAGCGTTTTCACGTATTTGCTGGTCATCTTCTGCCTGATGATCGTATCGGCCGGACTTTTCATGGTTTTCGAATATGACAGGCTCGTTGCGGCCGGCGGAAGTGAAAATTCACCGTTCAATAATCAGATCATAACAGCCCTTTACTGGGCGATCGTGACAATTTCCACTGCCGGTTACGGAGATATTGTTCCGATCACTCCGGCAGGTAAAATACTCGTAATAATTGTATTATATCTGAGCATAGCCACCGTATCTCTTTTTACTGCAAATCTGGCCAGCGCTTTAACGACAAAAAAACTCATGGAGAGGAGAGGGATTATGAACATGAAGGAATTAAGCGATCATTATGTCATATGCGGATGGAAGAACGCAATGAACCAGATCCTTTCCGAGATTGTCTATCAGAATCCCATGCTCAACCTGAAAAAAATAATTATTATAGCAAACATTGAACCCGAAGATATTGAATTATTCTACCAGCAGTATCCGGATTATCAGCAGATAACTATTATAAGGGGAGAACATTACAATGAGGCCTTGCTGAAAAAAGCGAATGTGCAGAAAGCGAACAGGGTGATCATCCTTTCCGACGAAAGCACATCCTCTACCCCGAGCGAAGCCGACTCAAAAACAGTCATGGCTGCAATGGCAATAAATTCAATATCCAACAATATAAAGGTCAGCGCTGAAATTATGGATAAAAAGTTCGAGAAATATCTCCTCTCGGCGCATGTCGAAGAAATTATATATACAAACGAATATAACAAAGTACTGATTGCCAATTCACTGACTCAGGTTGGAATAACGAAGATTATAAATAATCTTCTGAATGCTCAGGTGCCGGGATTTATAACGACCTCGAAAATTCCCTCTTCCTATATCGGCAGGAGTTTTTCGGATCTCAGGGAACATTACAAGGGCAAATCCAAGGCGCTTCTGATCGGACTTCTCGAGAACGTCGGAAACTATATCCAGAGAAAAAAAGAGGCTATCAGAGAAGCCCAGAAAACAGCCGATATTACAAAACTTATCAGCAATTTGAACTCCGCAAAAAAAATGGAAAATTACATGCCCAATATAAATCCGGATGACGATTACAAGATCCCTTACAATTCGATGGCTGTTTTAATAGAGAGGGAGAAAAAGTCATGAATATTATAGAAAGGCTGAAAGGAATTTCAATTTTTGCGGATATCAGGGATAATGAAAAGATCCTTGAAAAAATAAGCCGCATTATTAAAACAGAAAACTATAAATCAGGAGAATGCATTATCATCGAGGGAGAGGTCGGCGACAAAATGTATATTTTGAACAAGGGAAGCGTGAAGATCGAGAAGAAAACCCTTTACAACGATAGTTTTGTCGTAGATATACTTTATGAAAATATGAATGTGTTTTTCGGGGAAATAGCCCTGATGGATAATGACTTACGGTCTGCAACTGTAGCCGCTGTAACGGATACGGAATGCTATGTCATTAAAAAGGATGATTTCGAAATTTTATGCCGTGAAAACCCTGAAATCGGTTATTATATAATCAAGGAAATTGCCAAATCCCTCGCTTTAAAATTCAGAAAAATCAACCAGGATAATGTGAACCTCATAAACGCCATCATCAGCGACGAAATCTCGTAGACATTATTTACTCGTTTTCATTTCTCCCTTTTGTTCGGAAGTGGTGATGTATCTGACATATTTCTTAATAAACGCGGTAAGGTCGGTTTTCTTGGAATCCTGGTCATATATGAATTCGAAAGCGACATTCAAGCCGGCATTATCTCCGGGCATATAATGATATCTGACAACCCTCGACGGAATATCGATTTCCTTGTTATCCGCCTTCAGGTTGACCATCACTATATTATTCTCCTTGATAGAATGAGTGAGATATACGTTTTTTGTATTGGCAAGAATCCCGCCTATCGATAAATCCTTTATAGTGAAATCAGAATCCTCTTTAACAGTTTCTCCATGGCTTTTTACGATTATTTCTCCAAGAATATCAGCCAGTCCCTTGATATAGAATATTTCATAAATTGTAAGCTTTTTATAAGCCGGTTCATTCGGTACTGAAACCTCTATCACTCCTACAACCCTTTCCCCGACTATAATGGGAACCATCGCGTAAGAACTTATTCCTTTCGAGAGGTAATTCTGCCTGATCTGCTCTAAAACATCCGGCGCTGCGGTTTTTTTAACCATATCGAAGTATTTTTCATAACCTATAACGCTGTACTTATCGCCCAGATGAAGATAATTATTTAAATTATCAGTATCCCCTATCCAGAATGTCTTTTTATAAATATTCACGACCTTTTCTATCGGGGAAACCGTATTAATATCCTTGAAAAGATTTATCCTGAATCTGTTGGAATACCTGGTTAGCTCATCGCCTACCATTCCGACTATCTTCTTCATATCGGGGGCATCCGCCTGGAGTTCGAGATAAATATTTCTGAGAGTTGCCGGAAGCTCGTCGATATTTAATCCGGATGAACCGTCTCCTGGATTTTTAACGACTTTTTTAATGTTGAGCATCAGGGAATTTGAAATATCCACCCTCGTGAATTTCCTTATCGGATGGTAGAGAAATTTATCGGGAAGGTAAATTTCAATATTTTTTACCGGGAGATTCAACTGCTTAACGCCGGTATTTTCCGAAGTATAGAAATTCCTGTTGTAATCGAAAGAAATTTTAAGGTTTTTAAGGGGTATATAATCCGGAATTTTTTCGAAAAATAGCGATATGGAATTAGTATCTGCCTTTGTAATGAATCCTGTTACTGAAAACTCGCTGTCCTCTTCTTTAACTGCAACAGAAAGATGCTTCAGCCTTATATTATTTAATACAGAAACTATCTCGTTTCGCTGAGTTATTTCCTTTTCCACTGGCCCCCCTCAAGTTATTGATTTATCTGCCAGATTTTAACCGTTCTGTCCCTTGACCCCGAAGCAAGGTGCTTTCCGTCAGGACTCTGGCAAAGCGTCATAATATCCCCCGAATGCCCTTTATAGTTATATATCATAGTGCCTTTTTCAATATCGAAAACGCTTATATAATCATCCTGCCCCCCCGAAAACACGAGGCTGTCGTCTTTTGAAAATATCGCCACGGGGACAGTGCCGGTATGTCCGGTTAAAACACGGTAAGGTTTTTCATATTCGCCCCATTTCCAGATGCTGATCGTCGAATCCGCGCTGGCGCATAGTATGTATTTTTGCGAGGGAGATATGCTGACATATTCTATCGATCTCAGATGGAATTTAACAGCGCTTGATAATTCGAGGGATGGAAATTTCCATACTTTCAAAAAACCGTCTTCACCTCCGCTTATAGCGAACTTTCCATCCGGCGATATGCAGGTACTCCAGACCTCGTTTTCATGCCCTTTGATGTTTGCGATCGGTTTAAGATCGGGAATGTTCCATACCCTGAGCTGGCCGTCGACCCCTGCCGTGATAATATAGCGGCTGTCAGGGGAAATATCAAGCGATTGTATCCCCTTCTTATGGGCATAAGCATTGGTGATCCCTTCAAAACCATTCCCTGTGTGGGCTATTTTCAGTGTCTCGTAAGATCCGTATACGATATAATTATTATCGGGTGAAAATTTTACAGGGATACCCCATGTATCGTAATAACTTTCATTGAATGTCTTTAATATCTTCCATGCCGAACAGTCATTGATAATAACATTTTTATCGGCGCTTCCGGATGCGATCATCTTTCCATCGGGTGAATAATCGACGTAAAAAACATACATATTATGATCGTTCAAAGTATTTACAAGTTCCAGGCTGAAATTACCCGATCTGACTGTTTTTGACGGATTGTTGATATTATTTAAATTTTTAGCCGGTTTAGCTTCGCTGACTCCGCAGGATGAAACAATGCAGATAATAATTACCGGCGCTAAAACTTTAAAAATCCCTTTCATACTTACTACCTTTAAGGAAAAAGGCTATGGAATTAATCCACAGCCTTTTTAATTATTTTAATCGCAGCGAATAACAACCTTCCTTTTTAAAAGCATTCCTACCAGTTGTCAATCATATCGTCAGGGTTCTGGTTCTTTTCACTGAAGAGATCAGTGTCAGCTGTCATATAATCAAAATATGTATAAAAAGGTCTGCCAAGCTGATCATCAGGATCAAATTCAATTCTGAAACCGATGAATGTGATGCCCCTTTCTTCTGAAACTTTGTAATTTTCCTGGTCGATAGTATCGGGAATATTTATATTCACCTGTTTCCATCCGACCCAGATCATTTTATCAGCCCTTAAAAATTTAGTGTTTTCCAGGTAGTCTTTTAAAACCAGGAAAAGGGTATGTTTGAAATTTCTACCCACTACCCAGATTGAAACGGTCTTTGTTATACCCTTGATCTTAATAGGTCTTGCGGGAATGATGCTTACCCAGCTCCAGTCCCTTTTCATGAATTCCACTTTAATACCGAGCACATACTTGTTTTTATCGCTTACAAGGTCTTTCGGGCCGCCTTCCCTTCTCATTGCTGTGGCAATGCCGAAATCTCTGGGCATGAAAGCGGACCATTCTCCCGCTTCTTCAAAATCTTCAATCAGAAGCGTCTGGACGAGCTCTGTAGCTGTTGTTTTATTCGCTTCGGTTCCGGCGTTTGTGTTAATAATGGGCATCTCGGTCGTCCTGTTAAGGTTGTTGTTCTGAGGGTTGCCGCCTGTCCCGTTGCCTGCCGCAGCATTTGTACTGGCCGCATTTGTTGCAGTGGTCTGCTGAGAGAAAGAAACACTGTATATTACCAGAAATAATGATATCAACAATAATTTCAATTTCATATTCTTTTCCTCCACCTATATTACCATCTTTTATTTGCCAGATCGTCGCCGTTGAAACGCTCTACATAGACGTCTGTCTGGACCTGGAGATAGTTAAAATAACAGTAAAATTGATCCACTCTCTCAGTGGGATAAGACCAGAGTTTTATCATCTGAAGGCTGAGAGATTTAAGGAACGGGACATGCCTTTCAGCCTGGGGGATATAATCCGGTATCTTAACCATCAGATTTTTCCATCCGACAAAATCGATATCTCCGGCTGAAATTCTGTTCAGATAACCTTTATAATCAAGTATGTAGAATTCCATCCAGTAATGGTAATTTCCACCCCAGACCCACATGTCCATGCTTCTTACCTGCCCGGGAAGATCTAATGGAGAAATCACTGTCTGAGTGGTGCCTTCAGGCTGGGATACTACAGTCGATGCAGCACCGGCATTGGTCTGGTTTGTAGGAGCGGCAACGGCAGCCTTGGGTGCTTCGGTAGCTCCGCCTCCCTTTACAGGGAAGACTTCTATCCAGTTATAACCCTTCCTTGTATACGCGGCTTTAACACCGAGGGACCATTTCTGCCTCGCGTCTACAAGAGCTGGAAGGCCGAGAGGTTTTGCTTCTAAATAAGTTACCCCGCAGAATTTAGGACTGGGCGGGCTGCTTTCCGCATTCAGATCGGTCGGAATGGCAAACTTGGAAAATCTCGCATTCCATTTAATATTATTAGATTGGTCATTTTCATTCCCGAAATCAGACACTACGACTGTCTGAAGATTTACCGCCTGCTGTCCGCCGCCAAAACTGAAAGAAAACGAGTTATCTTTTCCAATTATGACAAACGACAGGGCAAGTGATAACCATATTAGACCTACATGTCCTTTGCTACCCATAGACCTCTCCTTGGATCATATTTTTGCTTTATAAAACTTGCTTCAATTTATTATTATCGTCAACGCTTATTATCTTTACGTTATAAACGCCTGCTTCCTTTTCATCGACCTGTCCGAAAGCCGCGATTATTACTCTGTCTCCCACCCTGTTGAGATGGGCTCCTGCCCCGTTAAGGCAGATTATCCCGCTTCCGCTTTCACCGGGAATCGCATATGTTACAAGCCTGGCCCCGTTTGTTAAATTCCAGACATGAACCTGTTCGTAAGGGTATATTCCTGCAGAAAGCATAAGACTTTCGTCTATGGTAATACTCCCTATATATTCAAGATTCGTTTCCGTTACAACAGCCCTGTGTATCTTGGCTCTCAAAACTGTCAGCAGCATCAATAATTAAGCCCCTCTTTGATTATTTATTTTAATATACAAAAATTTTTATGTAAAGGGTAATTATGTTATTTTTCATAAGCGTTTTACTTAAGTCCTATGTAATTTTTATCTGCTATTCCCCAATATCGGCCTTCCTTTTTTAAAACTTCATATTTGGCGTTTTTTAATTTGTAATAAACGTAAATATTGTAGTTGTCCTGTACAAGGAAATCTTCGTCAACATTCCTTCCATTCCAGAATTTAGTGTACTCCGCCTGTCCGTTTATCAGGTCAATATTTTCAGCCGCACCGATCATATAGCTGCTGTCAAGCGTTTTCCCCCTGCCTGCGGGCATCGCATAAACTATAAAATCGCAGTACCTGTAATCCTTTATCTTTGAGAAGGCCACGAATGTCATCTTAATTGATTTTCTCGGAGCGGCAGTCTGATTTGTTGCTCCGTTTCCGATTATAATGATAAGGCCGCTTTTACCCTGTTCGTTTTCCGGGGCCTGCTCCAGAACAGTCTGCTCCCTGGAGGTTTTTTCTTTCCTGACAGCCCTGGTTTTACTTTTCATTTTCCTGGAAGGTGTTTCCGCAGAAGATTTCACGGCGATATGGGGAGGAGATGAATAGTTTTCCGATTTCTGAACTTTTTCACCGGCATTCGATTTCTGGCCGATTTCCGGTTCAACGGCGAGCGGCTGCGATTTTTCATGAAGAGAGGGAAGCATATTTGTAGCCGGGGATGTGTTTGTAGCAGGGGAAGGCATAAGACCGGGTTTTACCGGTTCTGTCATATCTGTATTTGTATTTATAGCAGTGTTATTGGTATTCGTGGATGAAAAATCCTCCCTTATATTTTCACTGAATAAATCGTTAGTCTCAGGAGAGGCTTTTTTCCCCCATGGGAGATGAATCCTCTGGCAGTCTGAAACGCAAACAATAACAAGAACGCTAATGAAAATTATTATTAACTTTTTCATTAATTCCTCCGCATACCTTATAAACCGATTTTGGAATATCTGTATGAAAATGTCACTCCGCCGCTCATGATCTTAGGATAAAGGCTTATGGAGTTATAGGGCATCCATTTCCCTTTGTCGGCAAGTTCAAGCAGCTTTAAGGCGTCTATTCCATTGGTCAGGAAAGCCGCTTCATATTGTCCGCTTTTAACGGCCTTGAAGGCTTCCGGGTCGGTATAAGCATACCCGACTTCAGAGTCGTTGTTCGCGTCATTTATTCCCAGCAGGGGAGCTAAAATAACCGATTCGAGTATTTCGCTGTCGGCGACATCTTCCTTAAAAGGCATATTCATATTCAGGATGAGGTGCTTGTCCGGCAACGCCTTCAGGAATATTCCGTAGGATATATTTCCTCTTACAAAACTATCGCTCAAAATCATTCTCAGTTTTTTTTCGGCCTGCTTTTCCGTGTTTGGATCAGTGAATGGAATCGCAGAAAGTTTGTATTTCTGCGACAGATTTTTAAGAAATTCAGCCGGCTTAATCTTGAAACTTTTTACCAATCTGTTGACGGGGTAAAAGCGCATCGCCTTGTCGTACGCGTTGAATAAATTAACAAGGACGAAATTGCAGGGTTCTTTCCCCGTGTATTTATCCTTGAAAGCAATAGCCGCCTCTTTTTTATACTTCAAGGCGGCCTCATACCTGTAATCGTCGATGATATAGAGGGTTTTCTCAGAAAAATACTTAATAATTTCATCCCTGTATCCGGGTTCATCGATCCTGTATATTGTATTCAAATTTCCATCGATGTCAGAGAATCTTGTCAGCAAAGTCACTTTTCCATCCCTGTTGGAAGAAAGAAGGGACCCCATTGAATTCGAACTGTCCTTGATAAGACAGGCTACAGGCTCAAGATTAAACTGCGTTTCCTTAATAAGGTTATATTTGTCGTCCCTGAACTTTTCTATCGTCCTTTCCTGTTTTTTAATATTCCCGTCATAATCTTCGATCTTCAAAAGGCTTATTAGACCGTATCTCTTGTATTCAACTCCATTAAGAGTAACGTTCTGTTCATCGATATAAAGTGAGGGTGTTTTATCAACTACTAAAATATCACGGAGAAGCCAGCCGTAAAGCTTATGGATCGAATTCTTGTATTTTCCGGCTCCATCTCCCTGGCTGTATATGGCGTTACAAAAATTATTTCCGTTTTCACTTAATTTGAGAACCCTTTCTTCGTCAAGAAAATCTGTGGACGGACAGACAAGCTCGCTGATTTTATTCGATTTTTCCGGGTTATAGTATATTCCTGAAAATGGCACAATTACAGCCATATAAACCCCTCGTATTTCGTATTAACAGGGCCATGAAGATGGGTGTTTTTCCCCTAATTTCTTATCGGTTTTTTATATAATAATGATAAACTCTGACAGTGTGTCTTTTTTAACTTTGCGGAATTCCATATTTCATGACATAATATTTTAAAAGGCGGTTATAAAAACCGGTTTTTATATTAATAAGCGCCCGATGGGCCAGCTTAGAAACGGAAGGTATTTTTTTCATGACATGCATCATTGCGGCCACAAGAAATCCGGGTAAAATCAGGGAAATCAGGCAGATTTTAAAACCTCTCGAAATTATTTCACTTTCAGACCTTGGTTTCAACGAAGAAATCCCTGAGACAGGTTCTTCTTTTTATGAAAACGCTCTCCTGAAGGCCACGGGGATCAGTGATAAGTTTAAAAAAGACTACCCGCAGGCTTATATCCTTGCTGACGATTCCGGCCTTGAAATCGACGCCCTTGGCGGAAGGCCCGGGATCTTCTCGGCAAGGTATGCGGCCGGCAATCCTGGAATCATTTCTGAAATGTCGGGAATCCCTGCAGTAAAGAGGAATGCAAGGTTTTCCTGCGTGATGGTATTGCTTTCTCCTGGCGGTGAAATCAATAAAAGCGAAGGCCGCTGCGAGGGAAGGATAGGTTTTACAATTCGAGGCTCCAACGGATTCGGGTACGATCCGATATTTCTTGTAAAAAGGCTCTTTTACAGGAAAACAATGGCTGAAATACCCGATAACCTGAAAAACACATTATCTCACAGGAAAAAGGCCCTTGACGGGATAAAAAAAATATTAAGGAAGAACGGTTTAATATGAAAAAAGACGAAATGCTCTTTCAAATCGGAGCCATAGTGAAAGAAGAATGGACCCATATCCCGTTAAAAGCCGGGTCCGTTTCCTCCGGAGAAAAATTGTCGAAATTAGAGGCTCTTGAAAAAGTTTGCGCAGGATGCACAAAATGCGGATTATATAAAACGGCAAAAAATCTTGTCTTTTACGACGGGAATCCCGATTCTTCAATAGTTTTTATTGGCGAAGCACCCGGAGCGGACGAGGATGAACAGGGCAAACCCTTTGTCGGAAGGGCCGGAAAACTTCTGACCAGAACAATAGAAAAATCTCATTTTTCGAGGAGTGACGTTTACATATGCAATATTCTGAAACACAGGCCGCCAGAAAACCGTAACCCTCTTCCGGATGAAATTGAGGCATGCTCCCCTTATCTGGTGGAGCAATTATCGATTATCAAACCCAAAATTATCGTCACCCTCGGAAATTTCTCCACAAAATTCATACTTTCCACAGATGAAGGCATAACTAAACTCCGGGGCAGCATTATGACTTCTCCGGCCGGCTACAGCGTGATCCCGGCATATCATCCGGCAGCGGTTCTCCGCAACCCCAACCTTACGCCCGACCTGGAAAACGATATAAAAAAAGCGCTTATGCTGATGTAATTGTCAAAGGCCGGCGCTTCTGACACTCGTAACGAAAACATCCTCGAGGGATGGATATATTTTATCAATGCATAAGTTTCCGGATTTCATATTTTTAAATACAGCTTTTATTCCCGGTACTGCATTTATTCCTTTCTCGCAGAGAATATGGATATCAGCCCCGAATATGGCGGCTTCCCTGACAAAATCCTGCCCGGAAAGGGCGTTAAAAGCCTCGATAAGGTTATCCGTCGTGATTTTATAAACGTCAAAGCCCAGAGATTCTTTCAACCCCCCGGGGGAATCGAGGGCAATTATCTTTCCTCCGATGATAAGCGCGATCCTGTCGCAGTGCTCGGCCTCATCCATATAATGGGTTGTAACAAATATGGTTTTTCCTTCTTCTGAAAACCCGTAAATGAGGTCCCAGAAATTCCTCCTCATGATGGGGTCGACTCCCGACGTAGGCTCGTCAAGAAAGAGTATTCCCGGGTTATGTATGATTGCCCCTCCAAGAGCCAGCCTCTGCTTTACTCCAAGAGGAAGGTCCCTCATCAGCTTCTTTTTCATGTCCCCCATTTCCATCTGTCCTGTTATCTCTTCTATCCTCATGGAGAGCTTGTCCCCGGAAAGTCCGTAAATGGAGCCGAAAAACTCGAGGTTTTCAACGACAGTCAGATCGTCGTACATGGAAAACTTCTGCGACATATAGCCTATGCTTTTCTTTATATTGAACTGTTCATTGACAATATCGAAGCCGTTTACATGCCCTGCCCCCGAACTCGGAGTGATGATTCCGCAGAGCATTTTTATAGTGGTGCTTTTACCTGCCCCGTTAGGGCCGAGAAATCCGAAGATTTCCCCCTTTTTAACGCGGAAGCTGATTTTATCAACGGCTGTAAATTTATCGAATTTTTTTGTAAGTTCAAGAACATCGACGGCCGAATTTTTCCCGGAATCCATTATTCAAGCCTCCTTCTGAACCTTCTGGCGCTAAGGTAAAACAATATGCTTCCTATCAGGAAGAGAGCAAGCAGATCTTTCCATAATTCAGGCAAAGAGGTCCCTCTCAGAAATACGCCCCTGATAATATTTACAAAATACAGCATGGGATTTATCAGGGTAACCGGACGGACAGGGGCCGGCATGGAATATACCGGGAAAATAAAT
This sequence comes from uncultured Brevinematales bacterium, assembly GCA_964533855.1. Classification (GTDB taxonomy): domain Bacteria; phylum Spirochaetota; class Brevinematia; order Brevinematales; family JAOACQ01; genus CAVYGN01. The sequence goes on along the minus strand of CAZHNM010000002.1, from coordinate 79,744 downwards.
CCGGAAAGCAGCATCGAAGGTATAAAGTATAGAAATGTCGAAAGCAGGGCCTCCTGCTGGCTTTTTGAGATTGTCGAAATATACAGGCCTATGGAGACCGTTGAAATTATGAAAAGCAGACATGCGAAAAGGAGGAAGAAGATATTGCCGTTGAAAGGCACTCCAAACCAGAAAATGGTAATAGTAGTCACAATAATAACGTCTAAAAAACTAACCAGTATAAACGGGATGGTCTTGCCGGCTATCAGCTCGTACGGATGGATCGGCGAAACAATAAGCTGGTCGATAGTCCCTGTTTCCCTCTCCTTGACGATCGACATCGCCGTCAGTACAATAGTTATCAAAGAAACCACAAGCCCGAGTACCACAGGCAGGAAAAAATTCCTGCTCGACAGGTCGGGGTTGAAGAGCACTCTCTGTTTCATCACTATGTTCTGCCGGAACTTCACGCCCCTGATGCCCTTGTTTAGAATAAAAAGCTTTATCCTCTTGTTGAAATAATCAAAAGAATAACCTGCGGTTATCTGATTTACATAGGAGACAATAACAGCAGCCCTGCTTGAATCCGTACCGTCAACGATAATCTGGACCTTTGTGATTTTCCCCCCCCTTATCTTTTTCGAAAAATCCTTTTCTATGTGGATATAAACCTCGGAATCGCCTTTATCGAGGATGCCGTCAAGTTCCGACGAAGAATCGAGGTCCCTGTAAACCTCGAAATAACCCGAACCTGTGAATTTTTCGATAAGCTCCCTGCTCATGCTTGTCCTGTCCTCGTCGAATACCACAACCCTCACATTTTTAACATCGGTGTTAACAGCGTATCCAAGTATCAGGAGGCTCATTATGGGAGCCGCGAATATCACGAGCCTCATCCTGGGGTCCCGGAACATCTGTTTGAATTCCTTTATCAGGAAAGGACGAAGTGCCGCAAAAGGAGCCATTATGATCACCCCTCCGGTAATTTCATTACAATGTTTCTAAGGCAGATAAAACTCATTACGACGGCAAACAGGAAAAGGAATAATATCTGCTCCCACATAAGCATATAACCTATGCCTTTAAGGGCTATGCCCTTCATGTAAACTATCAGGTACTTGGCCGGGATTAAATATGTAATAATCTGGACTATAAAAGGCATGTTTTTAACCGGAAATATGTACCCGGAGAGTATGAATGACGGAAGATATGTCAAAATCACAGACATCTGGACCGAGAGAACCTGCGATTTCGTTGCGGATGAAATGAAAATCCCCATGCTCGACGCCCCTATCAGGAAAAGGAGAGCGACAAGGTAAAGCTCGATAAAACTTCCCCTTATGGGCGCCTGGAACACGAAATAACCGATGCAGACAGCTATGATAAGGTCGAAAAACGCGATGAATACATAAGGGAAGAGTTTTCCAAAGAAAATTTCATGCCTCCGCAGCGGGGTTGTTATCAGGCTTTCCATTGTTCCCCTTTCCCACTCCCTTGAAATCGTAAGGCTGGTTATTAGGGCCGATATTATGGCCATTATGATGACAATGATCCCCGGCACTATGTAATTCTGGCTTTTCAGCTCGGCGTTATACCAGATCCTTGTCCTGATATCGATCGGAAGCGTTAAGGAAGAAAGCCCGTAACCGTTCATCTCGGCAACCTTGTTTTTATTGTTGAAATTGTAGAGAATTGTGTTTACATACCCGAGGGCGACAGTCGCCGAGGTTGAATCCGAACCGTCAATAATCACCTGGAAGTCCGGGCTTTTACCCGTTTTATATTTCTTTTCGAAGTTCTCGGGAATAACAATTGCCATGACAATCGCGCCGGTTCTTATAAGCGGGTCTATCTCCCTGCTGTCCGATAAATATTTGTAAGTGGAAAAGTACTCCGAATGGAAGAAATTATCGAGAAAATTTCTTGATAAAGGTGTTTTATCCTGGTCGAGTATCGCAAAATTCACATGCTTTACATCCATCGAAAGGGCGTAACCGAAAAGAAGGATCAGAATAATGGGAAGCGCCAGTGAAAGGGCCATGCTCCTGAGGTCCCTCCTGATCTGGATCCATTCCTTACCCGCGATCGCCCTGATCCTGCGCAGAGATTTTATTAAATTTTTCATGATGCTTGCCTCATCGCAAGTATCTCTACGAAACAATCTTCAAGCCCCGGTATGTTTGCCCGGATGGAGACTATTTTAATGCCATCTTTGCCGAGGACAGCTTTAAGCTTTTCTTCCGATACGGCATCGCCTGGCAGGAAGATTTTCAAAGTAGAGCCGGTAAGGATTACGGATTTGAATTCATTATAGGCTTTCAGCACCCTTTCAGCTTTCCGGGGGTCCGATACAATGACTTCTAAAAATTTCAGGGGTATGAGTTTTTTGATCTCTCCGGGTGTGCCCAGGGCGATAATCTTTCCCCTGTGCATCAGGGCCATCCTGTTGGCGCGTTCGGCCTCGTCAAGATAGGCCGTGCTTATTACTATGGTTTTGCCTTCGGAAAGCAGGTCGTATAGTATCTTCCAGAACTCCCTTCTTGAAACAGGATCGACCCCGTTTGTCGGCTCATCAAGAAGTATTATATCCGGATTATGGACAAGGCAGCAGGCCAGCCCTAATTTCTGTTTCATGCCTCCCGATAATTTTCCCGATAGCCTGTTTTTAAACGGTTCAAGCCGGCTGAAGGAATACAGAACGCCTAAATTAGCTCTTATTTCCCGGTTCGACATTCCGAAGAGATTGCCGAAGAAGAAGATGTTTTCTTCTACTGTGAGGTCTTCGTAAAGGCCGAATTTCTGGGGCATATAAGCAAGATTGTCTTTTACATCATAAATATTTTTGAAAAGGTCTTTTCCATTCATAATAACAGAGCCTGCCCCGGGATGCAGTATTCCTGCGAGGATCCTGAGCAGCGTGCTCTTTCCGGCACCGTCAGGGCCTACGATGCCGAAAATCTCACCTTTTCCGACCTCGAAGGAGACATCGCTTAAAGCGGGAGCCTGAAGGGTCCTGTAAGATTTGCTTATACCTTTTATTTCTATCAATGCGCACCGTCCAGGTAGATGACCGCATCGGCAGGCATTCCCGGCTTAAGGGCCTCATCAGGATTATCAAGGTTGATCTTGACTGCAAACATAAGCTTCACCCTTTCATCCCTGGTTTCTATCGTTTTTGGCGTAAATTCGGCTTCCTCGGAAATCGTGGATACGACTCCCCTGAAATCCCTGCCGGGATAACTGTCTACATGGACGGCAGCCTTCATCCCGAGCTTAACAAGGCCGAGCTTCTTTTCATCAACATATATCTTGATATATAAATGCCTGAGGTCAGCCATGGTCAAAATGGCGGAACCCGGAAAAGCGGTTTCACCGATCTCGAGGTTCTTTACCAGCACGGTGCCGTCGATCGGAGCTAAGATGACCGCGTTCTCTATATTTGCGGTGATCTGCTCCAGAGCCGCCTTGCTCACCCTGTAGAAGGCCTGGGCGTCATCAAACTCCTTTTTTGACGCCGAGCCGGAGCTGTAAAGGCTTGAGACCCTTTTCAGGTTAATATCGGCGTTTTCAAAACTCGCGGCTGCCGAATTCCTTTCCGCCGCAAGCTCGTCATGGACGAGCTTCACCAGGAGCTGGTTTCTTTTGACTTCCACCCCTTCATCGACGGGAAGTTCGGCTATCCTGCCTGAAATGGTGGAGCTTATCTCTATCTCCGTGGCCTCTATCGTTCCGGACCCTTCGAAGGTCCTTACGTTATTGCTTATATTCCTGAATACTTCAAAATACAGAGTGGCTGCTAGAAGAACTATAATAACTCCCGCTATAGGTATGATGGCCTTTGTTTTCATCAGATCCTCCTCTTGATACGCTTTAATTGAGTTTTAATGTCCTCATCAGGCTGTCCGTAAATTTATCAGAAAACGCCTTCTCAATTTTATCGATCCCTATCCCGTAAACCCTGCTGACATCTTCCGAAATACAGTAATACATAATAAGCGGCAATCCCTGAAAAAAAAGCATCTTTGTTATATAGGAATCCCTGTCCCCCTGGTTCCCGTCTTTATTAGTCATATCATAAATCTCGAAATAAAAATCTTTCAGAAGGGATAAAACGATCTCATAATCTAATTTACCCCTCAGAACTTCGGAAATAATTATGCGGAGAAAAGCGGCTTCTCTCCCGAAGACAGGCCTCAATTTCGAAAGTATCAATTCAACTTTCAATTCCTCGAGTTTTTTAAGACCGGAAATAATTTCCGAGAGGTGCAGCTTTGCCGAACCTATAATCCTGCCTATCAGCTCTTTAAGGATGTTTTCCTTGCTCTGAAAATGGTAATACAGCATGACCTTGCTGACCCCGGCCTTGCGGGCGATCTCTTCCATCTTAGCCTCGTCATAGCCCTTTTTTATCATGATCTCCTTTGCAGCCCCGAGTATGGCTTCCTTGGTATCCCCGGAATCCCGCTTATTATTCATATACCGCCCCTTTTTTTGCAAGCCCAAACTTACAGTTAAATTTACTGTTTTACAGTAAGTATGAACTCGTTGTTTTAACCGTCGGTATAATTATATTAAAAATTTGACTGGTTGTCAATAGTAAGAAAATAAATCATTTTTTTATAGGCCGGGCGTAATGCTCTATTCTATCAGTGAAAGGCTGATCTGTGCTATGAGAAGACCCGTGTTCTGCCATTTTTCATTCTCAGAAACAACTTCGAAACCTGTTATGCTGCGCCAGTCGAAAAGCCCCTCCGGATTATACCATTTGTCTTTCCATGCGCCCTGTTCGGTGAATTTATCGAGGCCGACATAAACAGTCTGCCAGTCTCCGCTTTTTTTAAGGGTCTTATCATCAAGTGTGTATCTGATTCTCCAGGGCCTTGAAACGGGATCGTCTTTCCTGACGGAGAGAAACCTGATATCAACATTTTTAAACCCCGGCTTCAATTTCAATTTTATCACAACGCTGCATTTTCTTTCAAGCAGTTCCGATAGATCCTTCGCCGGTTTGAAGGAAAAATTAAGCCGGTCGTAACGGTCAAGGTTATCCATATCTATTGAATATTTACCGTTTTCAGGGGATTCTGTGTCATACAGGCCGATAGAGCCGTTGATAGTATAGGATGCTACTGCTAATCCCGGGGCCGGGTAATTGTCGAATATATAAAAACCGTTAGTTTCAGGTTTTATTTTGAGCTCGTTAAAGGAGGGCGGGTTAAGGCCGAGAGCCATGACTATGGGAATATCCAGGTCGTAATCGAATACTTCATCCGAATCCTTTTTGAATAACCCGAAAGAGCTTCTGTAATCCCAGGAAGTCCTGGGGATCGAATACTTCTCTAGGATCTTTCTTACAGAATCATACCAGTAAAACCTGTCTCCATCCTGCGCATTTTTATTTAAAACGCCGAATTCACCGCAATAAACTATTTTGCCTGTTTTAGCCCTGAAATCTACTGCCTTAAGGATTGTCTTTTCAAGCGCTCCGTTATTGGCTTCAGAGGGATATTCCATGCTTAATTTTTTCTGCACCCATGTATTCAACAAATCGGAAGGACAGGGAGGCATCCTCTTTTTGTCGTAGGGATAAGGGATGCCTTTAAGGGATGTCTGAGGCGGTTTTAACCATGCGGCTCCCTGGTGTGTAAAAAGCATAGGGTCGTAGAAGTGAAATGTGTAGATGATATTATCGTCATCGAAATCGGGAAGTTTCGAGAGCGAATCAATATCGTTCCAGCCCGCTCCGCCTGCTATTATAGTATGTTTTTTATCGATCTGCCTTATTTTATTTATAACATTTTTCTCGATCATGCCCCAGGCTGCCGGACTGATCCCATGCGGCTCGTTGAGTATTTCGTAATAGAGTAAACTGCCCCGGCTTTTATAATGGCCGGCTATCTGTGTCCATATCTTTGATAAAATATCTCCGACAGAAGGATCGGTCATTTTATCGGAATCTGAATGATTGTCAAGGATAAGCGAAATATTGAGCTCTTCGCATATATCCACAGCCCTGTCGAGGAATTTAAATAACATGGGATCTATTATATAATCGGGAGCTCCGCCTGTCATTGCATGAAGGTTGATCGGAAGGCGGATGACATCGCATCCGAGACTTTTGATATCCTCAAAATCCTTTTTCGTGTATTTGTTTGCCTGTATTGATCTGACCGCAGGTTCCTGGAACCATTCAGTCAGATTGATCCCTTTTGTAAAAATCTCAGTAGAAAAAAGAGGGGTTGCTATAAACAAAAAGAGAGAGAGAAAACCAGGGCCCTTCAAGAGTCAATTCTCCAGGTAGCCGAAAACGGGCTCGCCGGCTTCAGGGTGCCATACCCGGTCAAGTTTGCCGTTAATGCGCCTTATCGCCCCCTCCTCGCTCGATACATAGAGGGTTTTGCCGCTCTCGGCAGCTACGAGGGGCCGTAGCTTCACCCTGTCGGAGAGTGCCATAAACCCGCCGTCGAAGCCGATTATGAAAGCAAAGGGCCCGTTGAGAAGCAGGCTCCCGTATACAATCCTTATCTCCTTGTAAAGAGCCTTCGATTTCTCATCCATTGCGTCAATATCTTTCCAGAACGGCGCCGCAAAAACTTTGGCTATCTGATCCCAGGAAAGGTTATGCTTCCTTTTCAGGAGATCGACGGCATAAGCGACGACTTCGGTATCGGTCCTCATTGTGCATTCGTAACCGAAACTCTCAAGGTATCTTCTGTTAATTCCGTAAGATGAAATTTCGCCGTTGTGGACAACGGAATAATTAAGAATAGTGAACGGGTGAGCGCCTCCCCACCAGCCTGGAGTGTTGGTCGGAAACCTGCTGTGAGCGATCCATGTATGGGCCCGGTATTCGTCAAGCCTGAAAAAATCTCCGATCTCATGAGCTTCGCCTACTCCTTTGAACGCTCCCATATTCTTGCCGCTCGAAACTACAAAAACTCCGTCGATATTCTTGTTTATAAACAGCACTTGCGAAACGACGTAATCGTCCTCTTTTTCATTTCCAAGCTGGGCGTCCGTTACACGGCAGAAATACCTGTAAAAAATGGGGGGTTTGCTGATCGTTTTGTTCTTCCTTGTCGGGATCTGGTCTTCATATACGATATCGAAATATTTTTTTATATAATCCTTTCCGGCTTCCATCGAAGCGTTATCGTCATACATCACATGCAGAGCATAATAATCCTTGTATGTATCGTAAAGGCCGTAAACGGCGAAACCTCCGCCCAGGCCGTTTCCCCTGTCTTTCATATGTTCAATGCCTTTTATAGCATCGGTTCCTGTTGATTTTATCCCGTCCCTGTTAATAAATCCGATAAGGCCGCATCCCGAGATATCCTTTTCGCCGTATGGGCTGGTAAGAGCGTAATTACGAGTCATTTTTATACCTCTCGATAACTTTTAGGGCGGTTCCAAAAACTTGTTCTTGAAAAACAATCAATATTAATGGATCTAATAATTCCGCCCAATGCCCTGGTGCCTGGCCTGGCGCCAGTCCCCAGGACAGGTGGGCCCTGGTGCCTAACTGGCCCCAGGACAAGCACTACCAAGCAGGTCCCCAAAGGCCGAAGCGAAGCGAAGGTCCCCGTAAGGGGGGGGCAGTTATTAGAAGTGCCCATTACAGGGTAATATTATATTTATTCGGGATTAAAAACTCAAGAATTTGATATCGACTCCTCCTTCCAGGTTTGAAAATTTTCACGGGGCTGACTATACTATTTCATGATCAATCCTGAAGAATCCATAAGAAGCCTTGAGCTTTCCAGTCCCTACATATCAATGCTCCTTTCCAGGAATGAAGCGCTGAGACTGGAAATGTATAATATTATCGAGGGTTTTAACAATGGGACCCTGGAAGGAGTAATAGAGGATCCGTATTCTTTGAAATACCCTTTCCCGCCTGAGGATGCCGCGCCGGAAAGCCTCAAGCTCCGGTCAAGGGAAATAAAAAACAGGGAGCTTGCTCTTATCGCCCTCAAGGATTTTCTTAAAATTTACACCGTCAAGGATACCATCGAAAGTCTTTCAAGGCTCGCTGATTTCTGCATAGATTACTCGGTCAAAAGCCTTTTAGCCGGAAGCGGTAATGATCTGCTGCGTTATAAATCCCTCGTGGAAAACCTTATTATTATCGGAATGGGGAAATTAGGCGGGAACGAGCTTAATATCAGTTCAGATATCGACCTGGTTTTTCTTGTAGGGGATTCCGACGATTATACAGGGGCATTACTGACAGGCCTTCTTGATTTTATAAGCTCCACGACAAGCGAAGGCTTTTTATACAGGGTGGATATGAGGCTGCGTCCGGAAGGCGGCAACGGTCCGCTCTTTATGAGAGCCGCCGATGCTCTTGACTATTACAGAGACAGGGCAAGAAAATGGGAGCTCCAGGCAATGATAAAAAAAAGGCTTGTCTGGGGAAGCGCAGTTCTTTTCGATGAATTTTCCACCCGGCTTGACGATATTATATACAGCCATCACCAGCCGCATGCCATTTTATACGACATTAAAAGGACCAAGGATCTTATCGAAACCAATATTCGCAGCAGAAACCTTTTATTCGAAATAAAGCAGTCCCCTGGCGGAATAAGGGATATAGAATTTATTATCCAGTTTCTCCAGCTTATCCATGGAATAAGGTATCCTGAATTTAAAAATCCCAATTCGCTCACGGCTCTTTCGCTTCTCAGTACATTCCATATTATAACCCCCGGAGAATTCTCGATTCTGCATTCGAGCTATATAACCTTGCGTAAAATAGAAAACATCATACAGCTGAAAAACAATACTCCCGAACATTCCCTGCCTGCTGATGACAAGGATATCGAAACGCTGTTCCGCCCCTGGAGGATAGACGGATTCGATTCCGGCACAGATAATTACAGCATGGAGTTTAAGGCAAGGCTTCAAAATATCATGAAAGAAGTCAGGGAAATATTCACATACCTTTTCGATGAAACCATCCATTACCTGGAATTGAAGGATAATCTTCTCGCCGGTCACCCCGATATCGACAGGGAACTCCTTTCGGATCATTTTCTGAGGATGGACAGCGAGTATTTCCTGTCCTTCAGCGAAGATAATATCTATTCTCATTTAATGATGATTTCAAAACTCGATATCCGGAACCCCGCCCTCATTAAAGCTGAAAAAACAGGGCCCGGAAGGTGGGAGCTTACAATCGTAGCTTTTGATTATTATTATGAATTTTCGAAAATCGCAGGACTGGTTTCAGCCTATTACCTGAAAATCATCAGCGGCGAATCATTCACATACGGCGGAGATTCCGGCGCATTTTACAGGAGACAGGAAAAGAGGATATACCCATATTCCCCTCCCGCGGAAACCGGGGGGCTGATCTACAGGAGAAAGATTGTATGTTTTCTAACCGTCGAAGAGTTTGAAAATCATCATGAACCGGACTGGGATAATTTCAGGAAAGAGCTGTCCTTTATCCTGAGTCTTCTTGAAAACAACAGGGCAAGGGAAGCCGAGGAATTCCTCAATAACAAGATCCTCGGTCTTATTTCATTGATTCAATCCGGCGAAACTCCGTCTATAGCTCCGGTTGAAATAGGCGTCGACAATGTTTCAAGCAGCCGGTATACGATTTTGAACATAAGTTCCGGGGACAGTTTCGCTTTCCTGTACACATTTACGAACGTTCTTGCCCTTTATAATTATTATATATTTAAAATCGAGATAGATACCTCCGGTGAGAGGGTCTTCGACAGGCTGTTTATTCTCACAAGGGACGGAAAAAAGATACTGGAAACAAGGGAAATTGAAAATCTTAAAATAGCCGCAGCCCTGATAAAGCAGTATTCGACTTTACTCCAGAATGCCGTCAACCCCGATAAAGCGCTCCTGTATTTTGACGAACTTCTCATGAGGGTTCTGGAAAGCGGAGATAAAAAAGAGCTTCCGATTTTAGGGCAGAAGGATGTCCAGGAAAAATTGGCGGCCGTATTCGGGATCGGCGATTATTTCTGGGAGGACCTGATAAGGCTGCAGTATACTGATATGCTGCCGGTGTTGAGCGATCCTGTCCTTAAGCAGCATTTCACCAGGGAACAGCTTACCGAATTATTTTTAAGTGAATTATCCGGACAAACAGGGAAGGTTCGGGAGGGAAATTTCAGCATCCTTCTGAATGACTGGAAGGACAGGGAAATGTTCAGGATAGATATCAGGCAGATACTGAAGATGACCGGTATGGCAGAATTCTCCCTGGAACTGACCGATCTTGCCGAATCGGTCATAGATATTGCAATGAAGAAAATTGATAAAGAGATGCAGAAGACAGGCGGTATGAAAAAAGTACCGGCCTGGGCGGTTTTCGGACTCGGAAAACTCGGGGGCAGGGAACTCGGCTACGCCTCGGATATAGAAATAATGTTCATCTATGATGATGATCCGGAGGAAAGTACCCGCGGCAATAATGACATGGTTACCTATTACGAAAAATATATGCAGGACCTTCTTAAGATCATTCGTTCAAAAAGAGAGGGGATTTTCGAGATTGATTTAAACCTCAGGCCTTACGGCAAATCATCCCGAATTCCGGTTTCGAAATCAGTCTTTCTTGAATATTTCCGTGAAGGCAAGGCTTATTATTTCGAAAAGCAGGCCATGGTCAAGCTCCGCCCTATATGCGGGGGTAACGCGCCCGAAAGCCTGATAAAAGATATCATTTCAGGTCGCGACCTTTTTGTCTACAGCGGTATAAAACCCGATATCAACGCGCTGTATAAACTCAGGGAAAAACAGATCGGCTCGTATATAAAAAAGCCGGGCCTGACCAATATTAAATACTCGAAAGGATGCCTTGTGGATATCGAATACCTCGTACAGACCCTCCAGATAGCCTGCGGTAAAGATATCCCGGCCGTCAGGTGCGAATCCACGCTCGACTCCATAGAAGCCCTTTTCAAAACCGGCGTAATTGATGAAAATTCATGGGGAATTTTAAATAACGGCTATCTATTTTTCAGGAATCTCATCAATATCCTCAGGATGGTCAAGGGAAACGCGAAAGATCTGAGCGTCTATCCTCAGGATTCGGCCGAATACGACTACCTCGTTAAAAGGAGCTATTTTGTCGGCATTATCGATGAAAAATCACCTGTCCTTCTAAAAAACACAATTGACAAACACAGGCAGGATGTCTCTTCTGTTTTTGAGAATGAGATCAGGAAGCTGCAGCTATAAGAGCTTTAACGCTTCTGCAGGAATTCGAGAAGGCTGTCGGCTATTTTCCGGGTTTCGTATTTAATCACCGTGAAATGCTCTTTTGACGATACGGGGGCGCCGCTTCCGTTGTATTTGAAATTATCAAAGATCATCGTGCACCTGTTTTCTTCAGTCAAAAATTTTATAGTGTAATTAACGGTTTTTACCTCAGTTCCATCCAGAGTTATGTCAAGGTATCCTCTGCCTGTAATTTTTCCGGCCCCCAAAGGGGCAGTTGGCTTTTCCAGCCGCTCTTTCAGGACACTCCTGGAAGAGTTTCCGTTTTCGGCAAGCCATGCGAGGATATTGTTATAGAGGGCTTTTTCATTCATCGTGACGTCAAGAATATACCTGACGGACATATCTTCAGGCCTGACGGTATCCGGAACTGCGCAGCCGAAAACAAGGATCATGATTCCGAGAAATAATAGAATTATTGATGCTTTAATAGATCACCCCCGGCCTGATATAATTTTGATATGCTTTGTATAAAGTGTCAATTAATTTATCAGGATTGAAAGAATTTCCGGTTAAAATTCGATCCTTAAACCAAGCACCGGCAGGATGGGAATATCATTCTCCGGGGTTTGCGTCAGCTGTCCGTTATTTACCGAATATGAGTATCCGAGGATATTGGCATTATCTAAGGCATTCAGGACTTCTACATAGAAATAGCCTCCTGCGTCAGGGCCGAACATCCATTTAAGCCATGCCCAATCGCCGAAAGGAATAGTTAATTTCAAATCAAGCCTGACATACCATGGCGTGTACATGCTGTCGTAATCGCCGTTTAAATAATAATACTGGCTCCACCCGTTTACAGTGGCGGCTACATAATTCGTGACAGGGGTATACGGCAGGCCGCTCATTGCCGTCAGTGTCATCGAAAACTTCCATTGATGAATAAAATCCAGAAACAACGGTTTGTCGGGGTTTTTATAATATGTGAGTTCCGCAACCGCGGATATGGTGTGGGTCCTTAGATAACCGGGTACAAAGTACTGGTCCAGGGGCTGGGAATACGGATTGGCAGGGTTATCTGGCGAGCGGTCCGTTATTTCCTCGAGGCCGTTTACATATGTATATGAGACCCATCCCGACAGCCAGTCACCTTTCTTCTGCTTTTTCTGCAGGTAGATATCCCCTCCGAAAATGTTCCTGATCCCGTTATTATTTATATTGATAACGGAATCGCTTTCGTCAAGATCGTAATAATATTTGTAAAATCCCTCGATCTTGAACATATAATCGGGGTCGGAATATTCCGCTCCTGTTATCGCGTGGTAGACCTTCTCGCTTTGAAGGTCAGGGTTTCCGTTTACGCTGTTCAAATCGAAATAGTTAAAGGGAAATAATGAATAACGCCCGCCCCTTATGTAGAAGTCGAGATCCCTTGCCGCTTCCCATTTGATCCCGGCCTGGGGATTGAAATTGTATTCGTTATTGAGAGACCAGTATTCCTCCCTTCCCCCTAATTCAAGTATAAGGGACTGTATGAATTCCCAGTTATCCATCAGGTAGGCTGCACAATATGTGGCCTGAATCGGGTTTGGATTGTAATTTATGCTTACAATATTTGTCCATACTCCCTGGGGGTTCAGCGCATATTCGCTGATATCCATGTTTCCGTACAGGGGGTTGCAGTAGAGAACCATACCCCCGGCCTGGATTTTATGGCCCGGGATGGAATTCAAATAATAATTCGGAATAATCTGGTATATGTACTGGCCGTTGGATATATTTGCCTGTAAGATTGAACCCTGGCTGAACAGTTCATTAATTATAGTAGGCGTAACTCCCGCAGAGATATCGAAAGAATCCTGGGAATTAACCTCTCGGGTATATCTCGCACTGCCTATGACATTGAGTATATGGTATTGATAGTCAGCCCCGGGGCTATAGCTGTTCTGCATGGTGTTGGTAGAAGCGCCGAGATTGAGCTGAACACCCTCTATGGAACTGTAAGCATCGAAGACGAGCTTATCGTCAGGTGTGATGTCCCAGCTTACTTTCATGATACCGTCGTAGAGGTAAGGCCATTGTACTAAATCTCCCGCTAAACCCGGTTCGACAAGCTGGATTATAATCGGACCGATTATAGCATAAGAAGTCGCTCTCAGATCCAGTGCGACAGTCAGGTTAGAAGTTAACGGGCCATCTACAAGTATTTCCGCATTTATCAGGGATAAGTCTATGAATCCTTTCCACCTGGCCGAGCTTCCGTTTATCGTATCGACAACCACTATTCCGGAAAGGCCCTGCCCGTACATTGCAGGGTAAGCTGCCGTATAAAGATCTATGCTTTCGACAAAAGACGGATTGAACATGGATATTGATACTCCTAAAACATCCCATCTCGTGGGATTTGCTATCATTATACCGTCCATAGAAGCGATCCATTCGTTAGCGTTTCCTCCCTGGATGTACATGGTGCTGTCAAGCGCGCTCCCGCCCGATGAAACACCTGGCATAAGCTGGAGGGTTTTAAATGAATCATTTATTAATCCCTGGGAGTTGGCGCTGAGATCCCCCTGGTTTACAGTAGTCCTGCTGTCCACTTTTCCCTTGTTGCGCTTTGATTCGACACTGATCTCTCCAAGGGAATAAACCGCCTGTTTTAAGAGGATTACCATTTCCTGATTTTCATTTTTAATTTCAATCGAATTTGAATATTTTTCATACCCCGGCAGCATTGCATAAATTGTGTATTTTCCGGGCTTAATGTTCTTAAACACACAAATCCCTTTATCGTCAGAGAGGAAGTCGGCCTTGATTTCCGGAAAAGTCAGTTCCGCATCTTCCAGGCCTATCCTGCCGTCGGTAACTTTCACCGTCAGGTTCGCGGAAAAAGATAAACCGGCTGCCGCAAAAAACATGATAATCGATATGAATATTATTTTCATTTTGAATTTCCTTTTTTCGTAGCATACCATGCTTTTTTTGCCGAAACAACATTTCAATCTAAAAAAAAGCCCGCTCCTTTCGGAACGGGCCTTGTTTTAATATGGTTGTTGTTTAAATGTCATAGTACAGGAAGAATTCATAAGGATGCGGCCTCTGCTGGATAGCCCTTACTTCATTCACCATCTTGTAGTCGATCCATGTTTCGATAACATCTTTTGTGAAGACGTCTCCCTTGAGGAGGAATTCATGGTCGTTCTTGAGGTTGTTCAGTGCTTCTTCAAGAGAACCAGGGATATTTCCGACTTTAGCCTGTTCTTCGGGCGGGAGGTCGTAAATATTTTTATCCATAGGTTCGCCCGGGTCAATTTTATTCTGGATGCCGTCCAGTCCTGCCATTGTCATTGCGGCAAAAGCTAAGTAAGGATTGCAGCTCGGATCGGGTGTCCTGAATTCAAGACGCTTTGCGCTCTCTTTTGATGAATACATAGGTATTCTTACAGCAGCGCTTCTGTTCCTTGCCGAATAAGCAAGCTTAATAGGGGCTTCGAAGCCCGGCACAAGCCGCTTGTAGGAATTCATAGTCGGGCATGTAATAGCGACGAGAGCATTTGCATGCTTTAAAATACCGCCGATATACCAGAGGCCTTCCTGGGAGAAGCCTGCATATTTGTTGCCGGCGAAGAGGTTCTTGCCGTTCTTCCAGATACTCTGGTGGCAATGCATGCCGCTTCCGTTATCGCCGAAGAGTGGTTTGGGCATGAAGGTAACTGTCTTGCAATTATTGACAGCGACTTGCTTTGTTACATATTTATACATCAGGACCTTGTCGGCCATCCTGACAAGTTCGTCGAAACGCATGTCGATTTCAGTCTGGCCCGCGGTTGCAACTTCATGATGGTGAGCTTCGACCCTGATGCCGACTTTTTCAAGCATCTGGACCATTTCACTGCGGAGGTCCATAAGAGAATCTGAAGGGGGTACCGGGAAATATCCCTCTTTATGCCTGATCTTATAACCCTTGTTGCCGCATTCTTCTTCCCTTCCGGTATTCCAGACGCCTTCGTCTGAATCTATGTGATAAAATCCTTCTTTGGTGTTCTGGCCGTATCTTATATCATCGAATATGAAGAACTCGAGTTCAGGCCCGAAGTAGATCATATCGCCGATGCCTGTGCTTTTTAAATAATCAACTGATTTTTTAGCGATATGCCTGGGGTCTCTTGAGTATTCCTGGTGTGTGATAGGATCCTTGATATCCGCAATCATGATAAGAGTGGGATACTGGGTAAAAGGATCGATAACTGCTGTGCTCGGATCAGGCATCAGGAGCATATCTGATTCGTTAATGCCCTGCCAGCCGCGGATTGAAGAACCGTCGAATCCCAAACCTTCTGTAAAAGGGCTGTCATCCTTAAATTCTGAAACAGGATAAGTACAGTGCTGCCACATTCCCGGAAAATCCATAAAACGTAAATCGACCTGAACTATGCCTTCTTTCTTTATCAGGTCTAATACACCCTTAGCGTCCATATATACCTCCAAATTTATTTTAATTATGCTAATCGTTTACGGCAATTATTGTTCCATAACGAAATTCCGAAACAACCCTGTCTTTATCTCTCTGTTTTCTTCAATGTTTAATTATAATTAATTAAAATTAAATTACAACTTTTATTAATTATTATTCTGATCTTAAAAAATTATTTGCTTATAAATTACTCACCTATTATAATAGTGGTTAAATAATAGACATATTGAGGTCTGGAATGGAAGGTAATTATACCAAAGAACTTGAAGAAAAAATCAAAAGGCTGAAGCTTATCCAATACCTCACAATAGCCATGAATGAGACATCCGATTCCCAGGAACTCCTGAAGATTATGCTCGATAAATGTATTTCTATCACTGGAGCGGACAGCGGTTCGATCATGATAAAAGACCCCGGTTCAAGACATCTCAGGTACGAGGCTTTCAAGGGGCTGGATGAGGACATGGTTTTCAATACTCCTATTGAGGTCGGCGAAGGGCTTACAGGAACCGTATTCCAGGACGGCATACCCAGGCTTGTCAATGATGTAAGCATCGATCCGTTTTATTTACCCGTTCGTAAGGATATAAAAGCCGAACTTGCTGTGCCCCTGTCGGTCCAGGGTAAAATCATCGGCGTGGTCAATGTCGACAGCGCTAAAACCGGCGCTTTCACAGAAGACGATATGGAATTTCTCCAGACTATTTCAAATCAGGCGGCACAGATACTTGTCAGGACAAATCTTAACCACCAATTAGAAAGCAAGATAAAATTAAAAGACATCCTTCTGGATATTTCGCAGAGCATAGAAAAAATATTCGAACTGTCCGATTCATTTGAGATCGTGATGAAAAAATTAGCTGACAGTTTCGGAATCTACAGGGGCATGCTAGTTCTTTTCGAAAAAGACGAACCTAATAAATTGTCTATTTATAATGCTTATAATATTACTGATGAAGAAATGTCAAGAGGCATTTACAAGGTAGGCGAAGGAGTGGTAGGAAGGGTTGTTGAAACGGGAAAGGCAGTCACGGTGAAGGACATCAACAAGGATGATTCCTATCTGAACAGGCTTCAGATCAAGAGAGACAAAAACATCCCTATATCTTTTATCGCGGTACCGATAAAGATCGAGGGTATAGTTGTCGGTGTGTTAGCTGTTGAAAAATATTATGAAAGTGACTCGATGCTCCTTGATGAAGAAGACCTGATGACTCTCGTTGCCAATATTATAGCTAACAAGGTTAAATCCTGGGAGAGGATATACAAAGATAAAGAGAACCTTATCGCTGAAAACCTCAGTCTGAAAAAAGAGCTTTTCAAAAATTTCGCTGTCGACAATATCATAGGTAAAAACAAGCTGATGATCGCGGTTTTTGAACTTATCAGGACAGTATCCGACAGCAGTTCATCGATAATGATCCTTGGTGAAAGCGGAACAGGCAAGGAACTTGTCGCCCAGGCTCTCCATGTGGGAAGCAGCAGAAGGGACGCCCCGTTTATCAGCATAAATTGCGCATCAATCCCTGAAAATCTTCTCGAAAGCGAGCTCTTCGGATATAAAAAAGGCGCTTTTACAGGAGCCTCCGCCGATAAGAAGGGAAAATTCCAGCTCGCTAACGGCGGGACAATATTTCTCGATGAAATCGGAGATATGCCTCTTTATCTCCAGGCAAAGCTTTTAAGGGCGATCCAGGAAAGGGAAATTGAACCTCTTGGAAGCGAGATTAAAATCAAGATCGACATCAGGATAATTTCCGCAACGAATAAAGAGCTCGATAAACTGATAAAAGACGGGAAATTCAGGGAAGACCTTTATTACCGCCTCGATGTCATCGAGGTCAAGGTCCCCCCTCTCCGCAACAGGAAAGACGACATTCCCCTGCTTGTGAATCATTTTATTAAAAAATATTCGTCGCGCGACAGCAAGAACGTTCATGGGATTTCACAGGAATCCCTGAGGCTTCTGCAGTCCTACAACTGGCCCGGCAATATCAGGGAGCTCGAGAACGTAATAGAACGCGCAGTCCTTCTCTGCCAGACCCAGACAATAGAAGTAGCTAATCTTCCTTCTTTCCTGATGGATATCGAAGAGGTTCCGGATATACATATCAGCAAATGGATAGAAGGTTTTGTTAAAAATTCTTCCGGCGACGGGAAACTTTATGAGAGGATCATCGGGCATATTGAAAAGGAATTGATAACAAGATCCCTGATGTTCAACAACCGCAACAAGGTTAAAACCTCGGAATTCCTGGGCATAAACAGGAATACTCTCCGCAGCAAGATGGAAGAGTATAATATTAAAATGTAGGCTTGAAAACTAAGAATTCATCCCTATAAACGAAAGCATCCTCTCTTCCCTGTCCCCGCTGCGGTATGAATAAAAGCGCAAATCGGCGGAGCACATTGTGCATTTTCCGGCCGAGGATATGTTCCCGGCAGGAACCCCTTTTTTAATCAGGTCGGCAGTAATCCGGGCCTCGAGACCGAAATAAAGCCTGCCGTCCCTGTTTTCAAAATTATCATTTCCAAACTCTTTAATCATATCTTTCCCTACTTCATAGCAGCATTTGCGGATATGCGGCCCTAACATCACAAAAATGTCTCCTGCCACTATAAAGAGTTTATTTTTTATCTCATCGATCATTTTTAAATGGATGCCTTTTTTTATTCCCCTCCACCCTGCATGCACAATGCCCGCTATTCCGGCCTGACTGTCCGTGTAAAACAGGGGGACGCAATCGGCGGTCCGGACAGCGAGAAGCAGTCCCGAGTAGGCAGTAAAAAGTCCGTCTCCTTCAATAAAGGGCTCTTCTAAGTATTTCTTTATATTGAAGGGATCGATATAATGGATCCTGTCTGAATGGACCTGGTTAAGCACGACGGGCCCGGCAAAACCCTCCCCGGGGATTAGCGAGAAATCCGTTCCCCTCAGGGTGGTTCCCGATATGATATTTCCGGTAAAAAAGTCAGGATAGGTCAATATGCCGGACATTAAGGTATCTTGAATACAAGCAATGTCATGTCGTCCCACTGCGGCGCGCCGTTCGACCACAGATCGAGTTCCCTGAAAATGATGTTTACGATTGCAGAAGCGTTCAGTGAAGAATATTCCCTGAAAATCCTCTTAAGCCTGTCCAGGCCGAAATCCGTTCCTTTATCATTAACGGCGTCGATAATCCCGTCGGTAAAACAGAAAATTATATCCCCATGTTCAAGCTGGGTTGTCGTCGAGACATAATTTTCAGATTTTGATATGCCTAAAGGTATCCCTTTGCTCGACAGGGATATGAATAGCCCCTCATCAGGTTTGTAAAGGTATTGAAGATTATGGCCCGCATTGGAATATTCAAGAGCCATCCTGTTGAGGTCTATGCACCCGTAAAACATGGTAACAAACATACCTACTCTCGAATCTTCAACGAGAATATCGTTCGAATACTCAAGCAGCCTGTGCGGCTCCTTTGTATGAAAGGCATATGCTTTCACCACGCTCCTCGATACCGCCATGTAAAGGGAGGCGGGAAGCCCCTTGCCTGAAACGTCTCCGATTACGAAGCCGATCCTGTTGGGAGTCAGATTGTAAATATCGTAAAAATCACCGCCGACGATCTCTGCAGTCAGCATCTTTGCAAAAACCGATACGGTTTTAAACGAATTGAAATCGCTTATCAAAAGTGCATTCTGGAGGGTCTTCATGATTTCGATTTCTTTCTTTATTTTTTCATGTTCGAGCTGCTTGATGTAACTGAGCATGCTTTCATAGGTATACCCGACCTGGTTTGCTATTGTTCTTAAGGTTTTAATCATTTCTGGCGTATACCGGGCCCATTTCTTCGGTTCGGAAATGTTAATCACGCCGACGCATATATTCTTTATTTTGATGGGGCAGCTTATAAAGCTTGTGTTTTTATATCTGAACCTTTTATTTCTGCCGAGCCCTGTCTTTTCAATATCGTTTGAATAAAATGTTTTACCCTGCTTGATTGCCCTGCTTGAAATTTTATCTATATCAAGGCTGTGTTCCATCTTATCAACTACGTCCTGAGGCATTCCAATTGCGCTCTCTATATAAAGGTTTCCTGTTTTTTCATTGATGAACATTATCGAAACGCGGTGTGAATTAAAGATTTTCGAAAGAAGTTCAACTATCTTTGCAAAAAGGACTTTCCTGTCATATGTAAGATTGGTGAGATTTGAAATCTGGTATAGATATTCCAGCTCCTTGGACCTCATCTGTGCGGCTTTATAAAGAAGGGCATTGGCGATCGCGGTTGCCGCCTGTTCGGCAAACTGCTTCAAAAGTATCACATCGTCATCCGTGAAAACCTTTCGGGCCGGATTTATGACTTCTATCACCCCTATCGCATTATCATTATGGATGAGCGGCATTGCAAGGAGGCTTTTCGTTTTGAGATTGGTCTTCTGGTCCACCTCTTTATAAAACCTGTCGTCATTTTCAGCATCGTATACAATAACATGTTCTTTTTTCTGGGCGGCATATCCGGCAATACCCTTGCCCTTTGGAACAATAACATTGCTCAGGGCGTCGGCATTTTCACCGAAAGCGACTTCAAAAAACAGGTTGCCTGTTTCAGGATCGACAAGAAGGATGGAAGCCCCCTCGGCTTTCAGAAGCTCTCCGGCATAATGTGAAATATCGTTAAGAATGCTTCTAACATCTTCTATGGAATTTATCTTTCTATTAATATCAAGGACTGCCTGCAAGTCGTCTATTTTCAAAGCCATATTTCTCTCCTCTCCGTTTAAAGCGCCGCTGAAAATATTTCATGTATTTCGCTTCGTCCGGCGGGCCTGGGAGAATAAGATAAAAAGTCATATTCCGAGGCGGTCTGGGACGCTTTGTTTATCATTTCCTGATCGATTTTATATTCCATAAGACGCTGGGGTATATGAAGATCCATCATCAGTCTCCTGATAGATTCTATCGCCATAATAGCGGCTTCGATAACCGTGATATCGGCCACCTTTTCTCCCAGGGCCATCGCTATCTGTATAAACTTGTTAGCGGCAGCTGTAAGATTGAATTCCATAACATGGGGAAGGATCACACCCGATCCTATCTGCTGAGAAGTGCTTGATGAAGCTGAAAGGCCCATTGCGCAAGCCGCCGACAGGCCGGGAGATGACCCGTAAACTGCCATCGACGCTAACAGTGTACCTATGGAAAGGTTTCCCTTGATCTTTGTATTTGCCGGCTCCAGCGCAAGCCTCTTTAGATTAACGCTGAGATATTCTATTGCCTTAAGGCTCAGGGAATCGGAAATAGGATTCGACTTTTTTGAAATATATGCATCGAAAGAATATGATATGCCCTCAAGGCTCGAGTATATTAAATCGTTGAGCGGGACATCCTCGGTTATAAGAGGATCAATAATCAGTGCTTCGGCATAAGAAGCTTTATCCGAATACGGCTTGCGTACGCTGTCGGTTTCATCGATCACATAGGTTATAGGGATAATGCCCCAGGTAACAACCTGGATGGCAGGCACTTCTATATAACGGACCTTTTTAACATTCACCCTTGAACCCTTCTGATCCGTTTTCGATACTTCCTGAGTGCTGAACTGGGCTATGCATTTGGCTACGGAAAGCACGTTTTCTCCGCCTACTCCGATAACGACATCGGTACGGCTGGATTTAGCTATATTGACGCCTTCAAATAAGTCTTTTGTATTCGCAAATGATGGAATTTCATAAATTATTATATCGTAGGCATAACCTTCTATAAGCCTCTTTATCCTCTGGGTTACCCCGGTTTCGGAATATTTTTTTTCACAGACCATAACAACTTTTTCATTATTGGGGCATGCTATTTCTGATAATTTCTGCAGACTGTCCGCGCCGCAGATAATATTCGTAGGAATCTGGAATTCAATTGAAGCCATTAAGAAACTCCCTTCTCAATACAGTATTTTATCATAGAACAGAGGCTTAGCACAAGTACTAATATCTGATTATCGGTAGGGCGGTTCCAAAAACTGGATTTTTGAAAACAAACTTAGTAATAAATCTAATAATTCCGCCCAATGGGCACTACCTTGCTGCCCCAGAGGGGCAGTTATTAGAAGTGCCCGGTAGTATTTATTTTATAAATAAGTTAAGCAAATATATAAGACCCGAAAGGCTTACAATACTTAGAAGAAGAGACGCCAGGACGATTTCGCTTGCTAATTTGACATCGCTTTCGAAATGGCTTGCCAGAATCGTGCAGTAAATCGCCGAGGGCATGGCAATCTGGGTCAATGTTACTTTCAAATCAAGTCCTTTTAAGCCTGATAATACGAGAATAGGAAAAGCCGCGAGAGGTATTACAACCAATTTCACTATGCTTATCAGTGAAACGCCAAGTATATTCCTGTTTATTTTTATATCCGAGAGCGTAATGCCAACGAAAAGAAGATTCAGGGTTATTCCGCTGTAGCCTAAGTCCCGAATGCTGCCCGAAATCTGGGCTGGTATAGGTACTTTAAAATAATTCAGGGCCATAGCGGCTGCAAAGGCATAAAAAACAGGTATTTGAAGCATCTTGAAGAAAGATTCTTTAACGGAGCTTTTATCGGAAGCGGCTATAATAACTCCTGCTGTGTGAGTATAAAATATATAAAAAACCATAGCGAGGGTTCCTGTTAGAAGGCCCTGTATTCCGAAGGCGTATTGTGTGACGGGAAGTCCGAAATTCCCTGAATTTGTCAGGATCAGCGATAGCAGGAGCACCGTCTTAAAACTCTTTTCAAAACGAAAGATCAGATCCAATATCTCGACTGCCGCAATTGTTAACAAGATAATTAATGAAATGACAATGAAAATATTAAGGGTAGTCCCTGAAAAAAAATCCCTGTATCCGTAAATCGAGGAAAATACCAGAGCCGGCGTCAGGAGGTACAGGGATATTATTGAAAAAGATTTCCTGTTTATCGGAAAGAGCCTGCCTATGAGAAAACCGGCGGCAAAAATCAGGACAACAGGCAGAAGAACCTGATAAAAAACCTCAAACATCCGCTACAGTCTCTTCAATTTATTTTTGTAGTATTTCAAAACATTCGGCTCCCTTTTCACTTCTCCGCCGATTCTTATATCCGGGCAGATAAGACCTTCATCCCTTTTTATTTCGAGAAGTTTTGCCAGTTCGGAGGCAAGCTTCCTGGGATGCACAGGATTTATATAAATCTCGGTGTTTCCTTCGAATCCTGCCGGAGTATGTATTCGCAGTTTGATACATATGCGCCATGGCATGCTGTAAACAGAGTCGAAGGGAGAATAATACCACTCCTCATTGCATGTTGTCTGGCTTGTCGTAACGCAATGGACCGCATGCACAAGATCGCTCATTCCCTTTATCTCTTCCCTTGTCTGCTCGAAAGGCCTGCTGGTTTCGCTTTTTGAATAAACCACCACTGTCGGAAAACGGTGGCCTATCTCCGTTACGGCAATAGCATAATCATTTTCTGCAAGTATCATTGAGTGATAAATCCCGAAATTAATTGAAAATTCATTATAGAGGTTCTGATTCCTGTTCAGCTCGGCCATTTCTCTTTCCATCTGGACACCCCATTCGTCGAGTCCTACGAGCTGCTTGTGAAGATGGTCGAATGAAGCCCCGGCGGGTCTGAGCCAGTTCTGGAACACGATTATATACCTGATAAAATGATTTTGATCGAAAAGATCTTTTACGCTTTCAGCCGTAAAAAGAATATACTGGAAATGTTCTTCGACTGTCATCTCTCCCGATGAGCACAGCTCATGGGTAAATTTCGCTCCTTCACGGTAATGGCGCTTCCCGATTATAAGGTCATGAGAGCCGCCGAAGAACGGATTCAATTTTTCAATCTTTTCATCCTCAGGCATCGAAGAAAAATCGGCTCCCATCCTGTTTAATTTTATTTCGAGCATCTTCATCGCATGATTATAGCCCTTAGGGCTGCTCAGATATTTTTCTTTCCAGTCCCTGTTCGTTTTATTCATTTTATAATGATAATTCTTGGCCCAGTAATCATATGTCACAATTTCAAAGAGATTGCCGACAAGCCTGAAATCCGCAGAACATCCTCCAGGTTTTTCAGACTCTACCCGGTAGTATTTTCTCCATTTTCCATCAGCTTCCCTGACGACCCTTGCCTTTTCAGGCGTGCATAACTCGTACTTTGAACAGCAGAAATCACAGTAATTTTCAGGTATTGAAACCCTCAGAGGGACAGGGTTCCTGGGAACGGCATTCAGGATCGGCCCTCTTTTCCTTTCTTCAACGCACCATACTTCCGTACCGTTATACGGATTTATCTGCTTTATTGTTCCATCGGGCATTCTCTGGTAATATTTATCAAAATACGGCATCTCAGAGTCCTTTTATCATAATAGTCGGCAGGCGGAAGTTCGTCTCCCGCCTAATACTCGATTGAGAAGCATCAATGTAAAGAAAAAGAGCAGGGATATTTTCACAGGGAAACACAGAGAAGAGGAGAGTACATTAAATTCGTTCCTCGTTACCTACGGTTTGTAGATCCCTATTCCTTCGAAGGCCTTGCCGTCCGCGCGGAAGAAGCGCGTGAAGAATTCGTAGTATTCGAGCCTTATAACCTGTATGAAGACTATGAATCCTTCGAAACCAATAATAAAGAGATTCCATAGGAGAAGCACGATCCATTGAACGGCCGGTTCTTTTGAGGAATAAGCAAAAATAAAACCCACGCTCATCAGGGCGATATGGTTCAGCGCAAAGGCGCCTACCCTGATATAAGAAATGGTGTTGCTGAGGAAACCCATCATGGATTCATACATTTCAATTAAACCCAATCCGATGCTAGGTTTTTCATCATCCGCCCCCTTGCCATGATGGCCGAAAAACCATCTTTCAAGGTTCTTTTCCAGTGCGATGAGAATGGCGCAGGCGCCTGTTATTATAAACACATAATTCGGGTAATGAATTCCTCTAATAGCGCACAAAGCCACAAATATCAGAGAACCGTAAAATCCTAGTCCTGCGGCACCGTTTGTCGAAAAGAGAAGCCGGCCGTAATTTCTTTCCATTATGCTGTTTATAATGTTAAGCAGCATGGCGCATAAAATCACCAAAGAGCCGTAACCCACTGAAATCATTAGAATATCGTTTATATGTTCCATGGGATTTATCCAGACAGGTTTCAAAACATTTTCAAAACCGAATATAGCCCCGTACATAACGCCGAAAAACGACGCGGAAAGCCCGGCATAGATCAATATCGCCCCGAACGCCCTGAACGATTTGAGCTTCTTTACCAAAAACACGAGAATGCCGAGAAGCACGATGACCAGGCCCTGGCCGGCGTCCCCGAACATGGCGCCATACATGAGGATAAAAGTCACCGCCATTATGGGGGTGGGATCGATTTCCCTGTAATTCGGAGTACCGAAAGTCGATGTCAGCATTTCAAAAGGTTTTATAAAGAACGGATTATTGAACTTTGTAGGAGGCATCATGCCCTCTTCATCCATGACTTTAGATGCGCTCTGCTCTAAAAATACGCATCTATTCCCGGAAACCTGCTCCATTTTCTTTTCTAATTTATGAACAATCTTCGAAGGCACCCATCCTGAAAAAACGCAGACTTTATCTGAATAAACCATTTCACCCTTCAGGCGCTCCATCGCAATATAATACTGGGCGCTGTTTTTAAGAGTCTTCAGCAGGGTCCTGTAGTCAAGAACACTTTTTTTAAACTGTTTTTCCTGCCATAATTCCTCATCATAAGCCGCCGATAATTCGAACGCGTAATGCACAAGTGCCGACTTGCCGGCTTCGACAGTCGACCTGGGAATCCCGTAGTCCTTGAAGTAAACGCTTTTCAGGATCTGTAAGACCTTGTCTTTTATCGAAGCGGGAGCCATATAAAACACGATAACTACGTCGCCTACCGTGTCGATTTTTTCTACAATTGAAGGAAGAGTCTGCATTGCGCTTTCAAATCCTTCGTAGCCGGTCATGGGGATGCTTCCGAATCCGATATCGAAAAACCTTAGATTTTCGGCCCTTGCCCAGTCTATATCCTGCTCTGAAAAGTAATTGATTTTCTTGATCCTGATTTTAGCGTCTTTCTGGTCGTTCCGGAGCCTTTCAAGGTCGCTGTTATGAAAATTCAATTCTGTTTCTATAGACTTTACATTTATTTCAAGGGTTTCGACATCAGTCATCCCGGATTCCGTGATCTCCTCGTTTTTCCACAATCCGATGTTTTCCATTATGCTTTCGAAGGTTGTCATGAGATAATTGATTCTTTTATCGAGATCTGTAAAACGCGCAACGCCTGCATCGGTGGCATTCTTTGAAAGCATCAGGCTTTTCGCTTTTTCACCGTTTATTTCAATAGACTGGAAATCTCCGAATTTGACAATTTCCCTGGATACTTCATCGGCCAGCTTCTTCACGATCAGCATGTCGATTTTCTTCATTCTCTGCGCTATAAACATCGGTTAATCCTTAATAATAAATCAGCAGATCCATAACCCTAGCGGGATCAATATCAAGTTTTTTTGCTTCTAAAACAGTAATAAGATTTTTCACATGTATTATATTCAAAACGAAAAATCCGAGAAAAACACCGAGGCTGAACGGGTATCCCGAAAGACAGGACTTCCCCTTGATCAGAAGCTGATAATGCATCTCCCTTTCAAGATCGAAATGATCCGGGTTTCTAATCTCGAGGAAACCGGATTTTTTTAAATTCTCGATATAATCCTCTTTGGTTTCCGAGTCTAGAAGGGCCTGGTACTGCGCCTTGTTGAAGATCACCTGTATATTCGGGACTATTGCTATTATTTCCTCATTAGACATCGAATAATTGAATTTGGCTCTGTAAATCCATAACAGCCGGTTTACATTCATGTAATAATAAAATATATTTTTAACCTGCTGCTTCTCATCAGGCCCTAATTTTGAAACCTTCTTTTTGATGTTATTTGCATAGTAATTATCGAGGTTCATTTCAAAATAAAATGTTGTGTTTTCGCTCTCTATCCTCGGTATTGCGTCCGTTGCCAGTCTGTAATATTCAGTGCCGCTGAGCAGTTCATGGAATTCTTCGAGGGTTTTGATATCCTTTACAAATTCCATCTGGATACGGCTCATTTTTTTTAGTTTATACAGGAAATTAACGGGCCTCTTATTCAGCAGAGCCCTTGTTACTAATTTCAGGTTCTCAATCTCGAGCATTTTACCCAGGTAGTTTACAAAATCTTTGGTGTAACCCATGAGATAACGGCTTATACTCTCGATAAAATAATAGCCTTCCTGCTTGAGCTGGCCTTCGAGCTGAACATTATCTTCGGTATTCAAACTTATCTTTTTCGACAGCGATTTTAGATACTGCTTATAATCGGCTAAATTCATCGAAAGCATCTCGGAGCATTTATCCTTAGTCAGCACTAATGTTCCGGCCCAGCTTTTAACCTTCGGATAAACCGAGGCGTATTCTTCACCAAACATAATTATCCTCTTTTGTCTTAACCGATTATCGAATTAATAATCCTGGAGAAAATTGCAGGCTTCTTGGCATTCAGCTTTTCTGTTTTTGCTTTCATATCGCGCTCTATTTCATTATGCAGTTTATCGCTGTAAACCCTTATTTCAATATCGAGGCTATTGGTTTTTTCATTCTTTTCCTTTATAATCTCATCTTCAAGTTCATTGTTCATCCGGCTTATTTTTCCTTCCGCCTGAATATTCAAGTCCTGAATTTTTTCATCAACCGATTTTGCCTTCTTCTGCAGATTTTCCTCGGCGTCGAGCACGGCGGATATTAGTTCCTTCATACATTCTCCCCGATAACAAAAGTGTCGAAAGTCGTATTCAGCAGTATTTTTCTTTCAACTGCCGAAAAAATGTCTTTTAAAAATTCTCCCCCGCATTTTTTTGCCACGCAGACGATCTTATTATCTTCCTTATCGTGCTTTATGTAATCCATAATACAGGAATAGGGGTCGCCTTCGAGAAGAACAGGAGTTACTTCGACTCCTCCCTCGCTGCCGAGCTTTTTTACATGGTTGAGATAATTCTCGGCGTCTTTAGTCATTCCATTTTTGATAATCGTGGTTTCTTCCTTAATGAAAATCTTATATCTTTCCATTTTAAAGAGTAATTCATTGTTGACGACAGAAATTGCGGTTAATTTCATATTAAAGGACCCTGCAAAAGATATGACTTTCGCGATAGCCTTCCTGTTCTCTGCTGAGCCAGTTAAAGGAAAATAAATTCTGCTCATAGTAAACCTCCCCGCCAGTTAAACGGAAGCGTCCTGATTGTTTTTTATCCTCTTGAGCTGGAAAAATGTTTCTCTTTCCCTTTCCTCGAGCGTATCCTGGATAAATTTAATAATTTCCCTGAATTCAGGTATAAAGATATTCTCGAGGGCGTTGACGCGCCTCTGAGTTTTTTTTATCTCGTATGCAAGTTTCCATGCCGAATCTTCAACCTGCGCTACAACAATGATAAGCTTGACAATTTCCTTGACCTGCTTCGACAGCATATCGAAATTTATCGTGGAAGAAGAGAAGGAAATATCGGGTCTTGCTGAAGTTTTTATCTCTTCTTTATATTTTATCGAGGGTATGCTTACACCCATTACTCTTTTTTCATGTATTTCAATTTCCGGCAATTCTTTCTGCGTATCGGAAATGTTTCTTAATTCGAGTTCTCCGATTTCAAGGGAAACAATCTGAAGCAGTTCATAACTTCGGGCAAGAAGATTATTGATGCTTTCCCTCACTTCCTTGATTTTCGAGACAATATCGACAAGCTGCATGACAAGAATTTCCCGCTTTTCTTCAAGCAGTGCATGGCCGTCTATCGAAAACCCCAGCTGCGATTTAAAATCCAGGAGGTTTGTTTTAGTAGGTGCTACTTCGGAAATATTCATATAATTATCCTACTTTTCTTCCTCTGTATAATACATCTTGATTTCTTCCTCGCGCAGGCCTGTCAGTTCTGTCTTAGGCAGAAGAGACAGCATTTTCCAGCCGAGGGCCAGGCTTTGTTCAAGAGATCTGTCTTCGTTGAATCCCTGCCCTATAAATTCATGCTCGAACCTGTTTCCGAATTTGAGGTAGCTCTGCTCAATTGCGCCGAGTTCCTCTTCACCTACGATCGACGCTATGGACCTTACCTCTTTAACCCTGGCGTAGCTTGCGTAAAGCTGCATGAAAAGGTGGGGATGATCATCCCTGGTATAACCTTTGCCGATACTATCCTTCATAAGCCTTGAAAGAGAAGGAAGAATATCGACGGGAGGATATATTCCCTTTCCGTTAAGATCTCTTCCTAAAACTATCTGCCCCTCTGTAATATAGCCGGTCAGATCGGGCACCGGGTGCGTTATATCGTCGTTAGGCATCGTGAGGATCGGCACCTGCGTAATACTGCCCTTTTTATTCTGGACCCTTCCGGCCCTTTCATAAATAGTTGACAGGTCGCTGTACATATATCCAGGAAAACCTTTCCTGGCTGGAACTTCACCCCTTGCATTCGCGATCTCCCTGAGAGCTTCGCAATAACTGGTCATATCTGTCAGGATGACGAGAACGTGCATGTCCTTTTCGTAAGCCAGGTATTCGGCTGCCGTCAGGGCAACTCTGGGGGTAATGATCCTTTCTATAGGCGGATCGTCTGCTAAATTTAAAAACATTGCAACGTTTTTCAAGGCTCCCGTTTCTTCAAAATTGCTTCTGAAGAAAAAAGCGTCATCATGTTTGATACCCATTGCGGCGAAAATAACCGCAAAATTTCCGGACTGTTCACCGGGAAGTTTTGCCTGAGCGGCTATCTGGGCGGCTAACTCATTATGGGGAAGACCTGCCGCAGAAAATATAGGCAGTTTTTGACCCCGGACGAGGGTATTCATAAGATCTATTGTCGTTATACCTGATTCTATATATTCGCGGGGGTATGCTCTGACAACAGGGTTGAGAGGTTCCCCGTTCGCATTTTTAATCACATCGGGAATAATTTCTGCAAGCCCGTCTATCTGCTTGCCCATGCCGTTAAATACCCTTCCGAGTATTTTATCCGACAGACCTATTTCAAAAGGCTTGCCCTTGAAGGACACCCTTACATTCCGAGGATTTATACCGCTGGAACCCTCGAATATCTGTATTAAAACGGCATCGTCCGATGACTCCAGGACTTTGCCGTTTCTCACGGAGCCGTCCGGAAGCTTCATTTCGACCATTTCGTCATAACCGATGCCCTTGATGCCTTCAACTATTGCCAGAGGCCCTTTTAAGCCGGCAATTCCAACATATTCTTTTCTCATTTCCACGGCCATTTTAAACTCCAATGAACTTAATGAGGCTATTAGTCTTTATACTCTTCCTTCAATACATCGAATTCCTTATGCATTATCTTTTCTATATCGTCGATATCGCTTAGCTTGTTGTTAGGAACAGTGAGCTTGATACGGATCATATCCGGTATGCACTTCATTTCCCTTATAGTCAGGATCGGCGCCCCGAGCTTGATGATCTCCTCAGCCCTTTCAAGGAATTTAAGAAAGATCCTCAATATTTTCAACTGTTTTTCGGGTGTTGAATAAGTATCTATTTCATCGAAAGCTCCCTGCTGGAGGAAGCCGAGTTTGATAAGCCTTGCGACCTCAAGGTAAAGCCTTTCGCTGTCGGGCAGCGCATCCGGGCCTATCAATTTAACTATCCTCTGCAGCTGGTCCTCTTTTTGAAGGATTTCGAAAGTTTTAATCCTGACTTCACGGTAATCTGTGGCGACATGCTCATCCCACCATGGGCGGACGTCATCGACATACTGGCTGTAGCTTCTCATCCAGTTTATAGCCGGATAGTGGCGGCTGCTCGCGAGGTTTTTATCGAGCTCCCAGAAACATCTCACAAATCTCTTTGTATTCTGCGTCACAGGCTCCGAGAAATCACCTCCCGGAGGAGAAACCGCGCCTATAACGCTGATTGAGCCGAAAGATCCGGATTTGGTTTTGACATATCCCGCCCTCTCGTAAAACGCGGCAAGCCTCGAGCCGAGGTATGCGGGAAATCCTTCTTCGGCCGGCATTTCTTCGAGTCTTCCGGAAAGTTCCCTGAGGGCTTCCGCCCAGCGGGAAGTCGAATCAGCCATGATAGCGACATCGTAACCCATATCCCTGTAATACTCGCCCAGTGTAATACCTGTATAAATGGATGCTTCCCTGGCTGTTACAGGCATATTGGATGTATTAGCAATAAGAATAGTCCTTTCCATCAAGGGTTTGCCGGTTCTCGGGTCTATAAGCTTCGGGAAGTCTTCGAGCACTTCCGTCATCTCGTTTCCCCTTTCACCGCATCCGATATAGACAATAACCTGGGCGTCGGCCCATTTAGCAAGCTGGTGCTGGGTTATGGTCTTCCCGGTACCGAAACCTCCCGGTATTCCTGCCGTACCCCCCTTTGTTATAGGGAAAAACATGTCGACGATCCTCTGCCCCGTTATGAGAGGTATAACGGGTTTCGACCTGTCTACTACGGGCCTCGGAACTTTTACCGGCCACCTGTGGTAAAGCTTTATTTCAACTTCTTCATCTTCATCAGTCTTTAAAACGGCTATCACATCGTTAAGAGAATATTCCCCCTCGGGAACCATTTTGACAAGAACACCCGGTTTAACGTCAGGCCTGATAAGTATCCTGTGTTCGATAACGCTCGTTTCCTGGACGGTTCCGATTATTGCTCCCCCGGCCAGCCTTGCGCCTTCTGCAAC
The DNA here is from genome assembly GCA_964533855.1 of uncultured Brevinematales bacterium. Lineage (GTDB taxonomy): Bacteria > Spirochaetota > Brevinematia > Brevinematales > JAOACQ01 > CAVYGN01. The sequence goes on along the minus strand of CAZHNM010000002.1, from coordinate 48,353 downwards.
CCTGGGCTGGAAATGCCACTTTTTCTCCCTGTCGAGGGAAGGGACATTTATACCCCTGCCGATATAAATCCCGGATCTTTTTTCAATTTCCTCAAGCGGTCTCTGTATGCCGTCGAAAATATTTCCGATAATCCCCGGCCCTAGGTCTACTGACAGAGGAAGACCTGTGCTGTATACCGGATCTCCCGGCTTGATATCGCTGGTATCCTCATAAACCTGGATAATCGCTATATCACCGCGTATGCTGAGCACTTCCGCTATAAGATGATAATCCGATACTTCGACAAGCTCCATCATCTGCAGCATATCGGTTAGCTTTGCATGAATAATGGGACCGTTGATTTTTAAAATTACACCCGCTTTTTTACTATCCATAATATTCCTCTAAACAATTCTTCGGGACTAAATTTCTCTGATAATTCCTATAGGGGTCTGCTCGGAACTCTGCCCAAGCGGGTTATCCCTCAGGACCGATAAAAGCCAGTATTTGTCGAGCGACCTGTCGGATCTTCCGAGGATTTTACCGCCGAGGTCGTTAAGATCGGCTATAACAGTACGTTCTTTTATCGCACCTGCAATTTCGCTTGCAACAGAATCCGGCCTGGCAGGGCCAAGCACTACATATGTATTATAGGGCGGAAGCGTATTGGGCGTCGGACCGTCAATCGAAGACGCTTTATAACCGGCTACCCTGTAGAAATCACCCTTTCTTCCGAGAAGCTTGCCTGCAAAACCGATAGCGGCAGCTATTAGAATCCTTATTACACCGCATTCTTTTAAAGCCATTTCCATCGTTTCCGGTATTCCAAGCCCTATTCCATTGGGCGTTTTCGTAACATGCCCTGATAAAAACACGGCAAGCCAGCCCGGTTTAATGTCTTTCACGGGAAAAGCCCTTCCCTGGGTTATTGCCACGGCTTTTTCACTAATAAAAACAATGTCATTTTCTTTAAGTTCAGGAAGCGCATATTTTTTTACAACGTCTACAATCCTGTCATCCCTTGTAATCACATGGGTTTTAACAGGTATCCTCAGAAACTTTTTACCCCCGACGTCTATTTCAGGGTTTTTAACTTTCATTCAAACGTCCTTAATCAGGCCAATTCTTCGGAAATCATTTTCAGGAATGCAGGCCTCTGTTTCTCGAAAATATTTTCTATCGAATTATCGACATAACTTCCGCCGGAAGAGCAAATTACTCCCCCGGACATCTTCGCGCTGCCGGCAAGGATGAGATCGCCCTGCTTAAAATCTTTAGCTATTTCATTGAAAAGCGCCGCGTCATCCTTCGATAGCGAAACTTCCACGGGCAAAGTGCCTATCAAAGCTACAGATGCACTGACTAACTTTTTCAGAAAAGAAAGGTAGTTTTCCCTGTTTTTATTTATCTCTTTAATCAATTCCTTGAACGATTCATCAAGAACATTGTCAATGAGATTCACCTCGAGCTTCTGCCTCTCCCTGTATGCGTCGAGTTCGGCTTTTGCAGTCAGTTTGATTCGCCTGCGCTTGATATCTGCGGCCAGTTCATCTTTTTTTTCTTCTCTTTTCCTCTCGATTTCCTCGGCAGCCTGGAGCATTTTATTTTCAGATTCTATTTTAGCGGAACTGAACGTAAAACTATTCAGCTCTTCCGATTCCCGGCTGATATCGTCTAATATTTCCTTAAGACCCATAGGACACCTTCTATATCCTTATTCCGACAGCTTCCCTTATGAATTCCGCGAGGTTCTTGGCGCCCTCGATATGGCCTTTCGAATCCGGAATATCGATGATCAGGGGAAGTTCCTTAGAGAAGCGCATTGTGTTCAGGATATCCATGGACCACCGCGCCACTCTTTCAGTCACAACTATTAACCCGTAGTTTTTTAATTTCCTGATTTTCTTGATTTCATTAATAGCGGATTCCTGATCCTCAATTATCCTGGTTTCTACACCTGCAAGGCCGAACAAAAGAGATGTTTCCTTATCGCCAAGAACGATCAATTTCATCTGTTATTCCTGTTGAAAATACTTACTCAAAATACCGGTAATAGGTTTATACTCTCCCGAGAATGAGAATAGCCATAACGATGCCGTAAATGGCGATTCCTTCGGCAAGACCTACAAAGACTATAGCGCTTCCGAACATTTTAGGATTCTCCGATATTGCGCCGATTGCAGCAGCTCCTGACATGCCTACCGCGATACCTGCCCCAAGAGCGCCCAGGCCGAATGCAAGCGCCGCAGCGACGAGACCGAGGCCAAGCTGGCTCTGGGCCGGAGATTTTACTTCAGCGGCAGGAGCGCTCTGGCCTGAGGTCTGAGCAGCCTGCGCATGCACTTTCGTCACAGTCATGGAGAGAAGCCCGACGCTGAGTATCAGGATTGAAAACAGGCCGGTAATCCCGATCGTCTTCACAAATGCGCCTTTGATTTTGCCGCTTATATTTTCTTTTTTGTACCTGAAATAGATCAGGGCTGTGCCGCCCGTCAATAGAGCTAATACCAATATACCGACAAACAACATATTTTCCTCCGCAAAGTAATTTACCGCTAATTATAAAACCATTTTATTTTTATTGCAAAGGAATATTTATATTGATCATCCTGAAAACCACGCAGGAATTTTATTATTCGAGTTTGAATTCAACTGTAAATTTACAGCCCTGCCGCCTTTCGATTTTTAATATTCCCCCGATCTGACCGGTGAGAAGCTTGACAAGCTGGAGACCGAAGCCGGACGAATCGATATCTATCGATTCCGGAATACCAGGCCCGTTATCCCCTATTTCAATAATGACTTTACCGTCTTTCTGAGAAATCGATATATATAACCGGCCGTCTTCCCTGCCTGTAAAGGCGTATTTCATGGAGTTGGTAATAATTTCATTAATGATGATCCCGACATTGAACAGGGTTTTTGTATCGATGTCGAAATCCTCTATATATTTTTCTATCTTTACCTTGCCCGCTCCCGGAAATAAACAGGTTATTTCATCAACTAACTGCGATGCATAGTCCCTGATCGAAATTCTGGAATAATTCTTGGAAATATAGATCTTATCATAAAGTATCATCATGCTGTGAACCCTTGTTTTTGTTTCCATAAGGGCGTTAACAGCTTCTGTGTTTTTTAGCTTGCTGGACTGGAGCGAGAGAAGTGCGAGGATCGTGTTCAAATTGTTTTTTATACGGTGGTTCATTTCCTTGATCAGCAGCTCCTTTTCCTTGAGAAGGGCCTTTATCTTTTCTTCGGAATTCTTGCGTTCCGTGATATCTCTTGTAATGGATAAAATATGAGGAACATTATTTATCATAATTATCCTTGCCGACATCAAGGCGGTTTTCAATGTGCCGTCTTTAGACCTGAAAACTGCCTCCAGATTGTCGACAAGACCTTTTTCTCGCAGCCCTGCAATAAGTTTAAGCCGGTCTTCAGGTTCAGCCCAGATAAGAAGCTCGGTCGATTTAAGCCCTATTACATCCTGCCGCAAATAACCCGTTAATTTGGTGAAGCCCTCGTTTATATCGATATAGGTCCCGTCCATCGAATTGATATTAATTGCATCGGGGCTTGTAATGAAGGCCGCGCGGTACTTCTCTTCGCTCTCTTTCAATAATAGATCCGACCTGTAACGCTGAGTAATATCCGTTATCATTCCGAAGGATCCGCCGAATGAGCCTCCGGGTTTGAAGATGGGGGCAGATGAAATTACAACCACAATTTCAGAACCGTCTTTTCTTAAAAGCCGCCTTTCATAGAAACCTTTTTTATCCATTCTGCGGTCCGACATAACCTGCCGGTGCTTTAACGCTTCTTCGGGCGACGATAATTTAAGAGCGCTCATTCCTATCAATTCATCGAGGGTGTATCCAAGCATTTCGGCTAATTTCCGGTTTCCAGATACTATCACATTGTTTTCATCGAGCGAAATTATTCCTTCGTTTGCCGTTTCAACAATGCGCCTGTTGAAAATCTCGCTTTCTGTGATTTTCCTGTACGCTTCGAACATCTCAAAAGCCATTTCAATAGACGTGCGGATTACAAACTCGCCCGAATTTTTAATGACATAGCCGTATCGTGTTATTCCCTTTACCTTATCCACCATCTCCTTTTCAAAATGCGACGTTAGGAAAACAATGGGAATATTCCTCTTTTCGAGAATAAGCTTGGCCGCGGCGGTCCCGTCGATACCATTCCCGAGGTCAATATCCATAAGAATGAGGTTGATATTTTCATTGTCAATGGTCTGCCGGACTGCGTCCTCGCCTGTAGAAGATATTATTACATTATATCCGAAATCTTTTATCACCATCGATTCGGACATTGCGATGAGAGGTTCGTCTTCTACTAAAAGGATCGTCTTTGATGGATCCAATTTTTTCCCCCCGGTTATCCAGATGAAATTACCAATTCGCCCTCTAAAATTATATCCATGGTGTGAAATTGTCGCAATGTTCTGTTTACATTTTTAGCATTAAGGGTTAAAATTATTACCGGTCCGGCGATAAATCCGGCAAAAGATAACAAATTAAGGATTCGAAAATGATTGACCTGCATACTCATACACTCTGGAGCGACGGCGAACTTATACCCGCAGAACACGTAAGAAGAGCGATAAACGCCGGATACGAGGCTATCGCTCTGACAGATCATGCCGACAGTTCCAATATCGAGGAACTCTGCAGGGAAGGGGTCCAATTCGCCTCTACAATGAACAGGCTTCAGGATGAAATCAAAGTCCTTTCAGGCCTTGAACTGACGCATATACTGCCGGAGGAAATAGCTGAATTGACGAACCTGGCGAGGAGCAAAGGAGTTTCGATTGTCGTTGTTCATGGGGAAACGATAGCCGAACCTGTCCGTTCCGGAACCAACCTGGCAGCTATAAACGCATGCGTGGATATATTAGCACATCCCGGCCTTATCTCTGAAGATGAAGTCAGGCTGGCAGGCGCTAAAGGAGTTTACCTCGAGATCACCGCAAGAAGAGGCCACAGCCTGACAAACGGCCATGTAGCCCGCCTTGCATGTTTATATAAAAGCCCCCTTGTTATCGATACCGATTCCCATTCGCATAACGATTTTATAACAGACCAGACTGCAGGAAAGATACTGATGGGAACCGGCGTCGGCATTGAATTCCTGCCTGGAATTCTCCAGAATTCCCGTGATATAATCAAGAAAGCATTGCACAGATAGCACTGGGAGAAAAAATGGCGTATTCCGATTCATTTTCCTTCAATCTTTTCCCTTATGAGATACCTGCAGATCTCGTTTTTATCACCGAAAAGCTGAAATCCGAAGGTTTTGAGGCTTACCTTGTAGGAGGAGCTGTCAGGGACCTTATCCTCTACGGCGGAACTGCCGCGGCCTCAGAAAATTCATACGGCGGTATGGAATTCGACCTGACGACAAACGCCACGCCCGAACAGGTGATTTCTCTTTTCAGGAAAAACGGGAGGACAAGGGTTTTTACAGTCCCGACAGGCCTTTTACATGGCACCGTATCGATAATAATCTCCAAGGATAATGTAGCTTCAAGCTATGAAATTACAACATACAGGATAGACAGCGTTTACAAGGACGGCCGGCATCCTTCATCGGTCCGCTTTTCGTCTTCTTTGACGGAAGACCTTGCCAGGAGAGACTTTACTATAAACGCGCTCGCATACGATATCCAGGAAAAAATCATCATCGACCCCTTCCAGGGCCTCGGCGACCTGAAAAGGGGCTTGATCAAAACAGTCGGGAATCCCCTCACCCGCTTTATGGAAGACGGATTGCGCCCGGTAAGGGCCTGCCGTTTCGCTGCCCAGCTGAATTTCCATATTGACGAGGCGACAATGGAAGCCATTCCGGCAGTGCTGGAAACCGTAAAGATGGTATCCATGGAAAGGATACATGATGAACTGATAAAGCTTATGCGCTCGGATAAGCCCTCTGACGGAATTGAATACCTGAGGAAAACAGGCCTCCTTGAAATATTCATTCCGGAACTGCTTGAAGGATACCGGCATAGCCAGAATGAATTCCATAAATACGATGTTTATTATCATAACCTCTATACATGCGACGCCGTCAACCCTGAAAAGCCCCAGATAAGATTAGCCGGCCTTTTCCATGATATCGGGAAACCGAGGGCTCAGTATTACGCTTCGACAAACGGGAACGGAAATGTCTTCTATAATCACGAGGTTATAGGCGAAAAAATGACGGAAAAAATACTGAAACGCCTCAAATTCAGCAATAATGACATGAAAAAAATAAAAAAACTCGTTAAACTGCATATGTTTTATTACACGGAAGAATGGAGTGACGGAGCTGTGAGGCGTTTTTTAAAAAAATTGAGGGATGATTCGATAGAATTAGACGAACTTTTCGAATTGCGCAAGGCCGACAGGATCGGCAGCGGGATGAGAACCGGAGACGCCGAAATAATTGAAAAATTCAAGGCAAGGATCCGGAACATCATAAACGAGGACAACGCGCTGAAGGTGACCGATCTCGATATAAACGGCAATGAAATCATGAAAAAGTTTAATATCGGACCCTCGAAAGTTATAGGAGAAATTCTCGAATATATGCTGCAGAAGGTCCTTGATAATCCGGAGTTTAACAAAAAAGATAAATTATACGAAATCGGCGGGGAATTTTTAAAGAACAGGGAGAAATCATTAAAGGAAAAGCTTCCGTCGGAAAATATTTCCGATGAGATGCCGATTTTAATCTGATAAGGACAGGAGAAGATCAATGGCAGGATTTAATAAAGTTCCAGGCAGTCAAAGCCCTCAGAATCTCGATGTTTTGAAGAAAAGGTATACTGAGTTTAAATCCCGTGGACTTAAACTGGACATGTCCCGCGGAAAACCTTGCATGGAGCAGCTCGATCTGTCAACCGGTATGCTGAAAATCACGGATTATATTTCTGAAGACGGGACCGATTGCAGAAATTACGGCATGCCCGACGGCCTTCCTCAGGCAAAAAGGATTTTTGCAGAATTACTAGGCGTTAAAGAAGATGAAATAATACTATGCGGAAACTCGAGCCTCAATATCATGCATGATATTATAGCAAGGGCGCTCCTTCTCGGAGTTGACGGCGGCAGCCGGCCATGGAGCGCCTCGGGGGCGGTCAAGTTTCTCTGCCCGAGCCCCGGTTATGACAGGCATTTTGCAATTTGCGAACTATACGGCATTGAAATGATCCCGGTAGATATGAAAGATGATGGCCCCGATATGGATGCTGTTGAAAGGCTTGCAGCTTCCGATGAAAAAATCAAGGGGATATGGTGCGTCCCGATCTACAGCAACCCTGAGGGCGTCGTATATTCTGATAAAACTGTGACCCGGCTCGCCGGAATGAAAACCGCCGCCGGCGATTTCAGGATATTCTGGGACAACGCCTATGCTTTCCACCACCTTAACCCTGCCGGAAAGCCAGCGGAGCTAAAAAACATTCTCGATCTCTGCAAAATATCAGGAAACCCTGACCGGGCGTATATATTCGGATCCACTTCGAAAATGACTTTTGCAGGGGCCGGAATCGCCATGGTCGCGTCAAGCGCAGCAAACATCAAATACCTGAAAAAGCTCTCCTCTGTTCAGACCATCGGTCCCGATAAGCTCAACGAACTCAGGCATGCGGTTTTTTTCAAAAATGCTTCAGGCGTTTATGAACACATGAAAAAACATGCCGCGATATTGAAGCCTAAATTCGACCTTGTGATTTCTATCCTCGAAAAAGAATTGGGGGGCAAGGGAATTGCTTCCTGGAATAAGCCCGGGGGAGGCTATTTTATCAGCCTCGATGTGCCGGACAATTGCGCCGGAAAGATTGTCGGAATGGCGCAGGAAGCCGGAGTTACATTCACGAAAGCGGGTGCTACATTCCCCTACGGACTTGATCCGAGGGACAGGAATATAAGGATCGCCCCTACCTACCCTCCGTTAGAGGAACTCGCAAAGGCCGTAAATCTTCTATGCATCTGCGTTCAGATCGTTTGCATGGAATCACTTCTTCCTTGAAATGGCTTCCTTCTGCTGTTTTTTGACCTCTGCATCTTTTTTCCTGATATCCTGTTCGAGCTTGTCCTTCCATTTTTCGATCGTTTTTTTCGTTTCCTGAGCCTGAGCCTGTTCATTTAAAATAATATATATGCGGAGAAGAAGGTTTAGAAACTCGACACCCTTGTTCATGTCGGCGACATCCATGGTGGAAAGTTCGTATTTCCCCCTGTATTTCTGAGCCGCATTTTCAATCAGCCTTTTTGCAAGCTGAAACAATTCGTTAATCTCCTGGTAGAAAGGAGTGCCGGGATCATAAATAAGCTGTGCATACACTTTGAAATTTATCAGATTTTTTGTCAGCGCCGCGAGCTTGCCGTACATTTCGACAAAAGTCCATTTCCATTTCGAGGTTTCCCCCTCGCCTAACTGAACGCTGGCAATGCAGTAATCTATTTTCTTGAGCAGGTTTACAACCCTTTTCGGATTTAACAGGGACAGTTTCTCTATAATTTCGGCATTATCGGTAAGCGAGGAATCGATAACATTCCCCACGATGGTTTCCAGCATTTTTATTGCCTGGTAAATGTTTTTCCTTGCGTTTGTCAAATAGAGATCGTTTTTCATATCCATGATCTGAATGCTGTATTCATTCATCTTGTTGAAAATCTGGACGGTTTCGAGGTAATTTATGCTGGCCGCTATTCTCTTGTAAAAAGATTTCGTCTCCTTATCCCTCATGCCTTCTCGCTCGAACTTCTGGGCTTTTTTCAGGATAACGTCGACTTTTTCCTTCAAGTCCTTGACGGTTAAGTTATAGGCTTCTTTTTTTTCCTTTGGAATCTGCTTTAACGCCATTCTTTAATAACCCCTGACTTTTAAATTTATTTTTATTATTATTGTTGCGACCCTCGGGCGATTTAATTATAATTACAAAACACCTAGTTAGCAACATTGCTGGTTATTGGAACCGCCCTTATAATAATCGGTCATTTGATGTTAAATATGAACAGGGGTTTTCCCGTATGAGTGAAAATAAGTTTTTCGACAAGATTCTTGAAAACCTGTCGAGGCTTGACGATGCCAAGATAAAATCTCTCATGGAAAGCCTTGAAAGCGAAAAACGCATCTACAGGGATGCGATGGAATATTCGGACGAAGCGCTTATAATCATCAATGAAAACAGGATATTCTTTATCAACCAGAAAGCCAAGAGACTTCTTGTCACCCCGAATGTCATCAAACTTCCGGCTAACCCCAATGATTTAAAAAAACAGGTTGGCAACCAGGGCCTTTTCGCTTTCATTCTTGAGGCTGTCGGCATGGAGGATTTTAAAAAGGAATTTACGGACAGTACGAGGGAAACAAGGTACTATTTTGTGGAAAGGATAACTGTATCGGAAAGTATTTTCATAATCAAGATCAAGGATATAACAGAGAATAAGCAGATGGAATTTCAGCTCAAGAATCTCGAATCTGTTTCCGCACTCAACACCCTTGCGGCAGGGATCGCCCATGAGATCAAGAACCCGCTTACGGCCATCGATCTTCATACTCAAATCCTTAAAAAGGGAATAAATAAAAAAATTATTGAAGTTCCGCCTGAAGTGGTTCAGTATGTTAATATAATAGACGAGGAACAGAGAAGGCTGGGGCTTATTGTTAACGATTTCCTGACTGCCGCCAGAAAACGCGACCTGAAGATGACATTTGAAAATATCAACCAGTATCTCAAGGATATATTGTTCCTGATCAAACCGGAAATCGAGAAGAATGAAATCACTCTGTCCGAAGAATATGAGGATGTGCCGAAAATTTTTATCGACAGGGATTATCTGAAACAGGCTATAATCAACCTTCTGAAAAATGCCATTGAATCGATGAAAGCCCAGATCCCGGGATCAGGAGAAACAGCGAAAAAAAGGCTACTTACAATAAGGACATTTTATGACAATTCGATAGACTCTGTCGGGATTTCTATAACCGACAACGGCGTGGGCATCGAAAGCGAGAAGATTAAAAAAATTTTCGAGCCATATTATTCCACCAAGGACTACGGGACCGGTCTGGGCCTGACCATAGTCTACAAGATCATCCAGGAGCATGGGGGGAATATCAAGGTCGAAAGCAAAAAAGGAGAAGGGTCTGATTTTACAATTTTCCTGCCCCTGTCGAAGGGCACGAAGCTGATATCTTAAAAAGAGGGTAATTCAAGGCCTCTTGAAAAGCCCGGAGGTTTTAGGTGAAAAATTGCTGTTGAGCAGGTAATCGGCTTTCGGGTTCCTGAACGCAGCGAAAATGTTTTTCGTAAAGCCGGGGATCTTCGGGGTCAGGGTCTTGATCAGATCCCTGACCTTCTCTCTTCTCAGGTCTCTCCTTATCATTTTCGAGGGGCAGACCTCGCCGAAAACCGGAAGCGTTTCCTCTCTGGCAAATATGTAGCTCTCGATCCTCGCCTTGCTGATGTAGCTCAGCGGCCTAATCAGGGACATTTTTCCGCCGAAAAGATCGAGCCTTGGAAGCATTGATGAAAGCTCCCTTCCGTAAAACATATTCATGAGGCTTGTCTCGACAATATCGTCCATATGATGACCAAGCGCGAGGGAAACGCAGCCATGATTCGAAGCGAATTTTATCAGTTCCGTCCGTCTCTTGCGGGAGCAAAGGAAGCAGGTATCTCCGCGTTTTGAGTTTTCAGCAGTCAGGGTTTTAACTGCTGTAATTTTAATTACTTCCATTTCAAGCCCTGTCTTTTTTAATACGCAGTTTTTAAGACTTTCTATCCTTGCATTATGTTCCATGTTTTCGCCGTTGAAGTTATCAACGAAAACCGGAAATAGTTCGTATCCGGCAGGTATCCTGTCAAGTCTTTCATGCAGAAGCAGAAGAAGGGCCAGACTATCCATTCCTCCTGACAGCCCGACGGCTATCCTGTCTCCGTTCTTTATCATATCATAATCGTTAATAGCTAAACCCATGAGTTTTGAAAGATTTTTTTCAAACAAATGGCTTCCTCCTGTAATACCTCCCGATTATCGGGTCAAGCTGAATATTTCTAATATTTGTCGGGTATTTTCCATATACCTTTTGCGATAGATTCTTTTAAAATCGGTTCGGGATCAGAAAATGCCCATCCGATGTGTATTAAACCTTTACCAGTTGTCTGATATGTTTTAAAACTGTCAACAATGCTTCTTTTGTGTTCGGCTATTGTATTAATTTTAAATGAATAGGCGAATATTGAAAATATTATCCCGAATAACAGGAACCCAAACTGGATATATTTCCTTTTTTGAGGATTATTTACAAGTTCAATCAGAGAAATATAAATAGTTATAATTAAAAATATTGTTGGAAAGCGGTAGTATGAAACTATCGGGGAATCGATAGTGTATCTGTAAAGTCCTGCACCAATTGAAATTATAAATATTGCAGCCATAAGAGAAAAAATAAATGCATTTTTCTGATCATATCTTTTAATAATAAGTAATATAAAATATCCGCAAATTAATATTCCGCATAAAAGGGGTAATATATCGAAGAAGGCCTTTAATACAGCCGGAAGATTTTTAAAATAAGCCGATTGCGGCACTATTCCGAAATTGTTCCCGACAAATATAAGAAAATATTTTAAAGAAGCCGATAACGTTTTAAAATTAAGATTATAGTTATATAAATTGCTGTTATAGGCATATTCATAATTAGTGTTTGTCATATAATTTTGATAAAAAATAAAGGCCGTTGCGGTCAATATAACCCATATCGATACTTTAAGCCATTGCCTTTTAACAGATAACAAAATAATACCGGAGATCAAAAAGCTCAGGCCTTCTCTGTGTGAAAAATAGCTTAATAAACTTATTGCGAAAGAAAACAACAGCCATAGCCAGTTTTCGTCGGATTTTTTATCAAGAATCAAAAGAGACAATATTCCGAATCCAATCGTATAAAATGTCGACACTGACACCATCGCCTGAATCAGGCTTTCACTGTACATCGGCTGAAGCAGTAACAAAACTATTGGAGCAAACCACAACAGCTTGCCGTATAACGCCTTTGAATTTTCAATTTTTAAATTACTTGCCCAGAAACAAGATAATATTAAAAATATAGCAGCTGTTCCAATGAAGTTAATTACCTTGAAATCGACTATTCCCAGTATTTTATAAACTATCAGCGACACAATTCTTATTAAAGCGATCCTGTGCCCGAATTCATAATCAATAATAAGATTAAATTTTGCCGGAATACTTGTTGTTCCGGTATACTTGTTTAAAAAGGCCAATGTCGCAGTCCAGTCGTCCTTAAAAGGGAGATTGACTGTATATCTGATTATTATGAATAAAAATAAAGAAATTGAAATTATCATTAAAGAAAATAAAACATATAATTTTAATTTGCTGTCTTTTTTGATGATTATTTGATTATCCATTCTCTTCCCGCCTTCAGTTAAAAATAACCTAAATACTATCATCAGAGTAAATTTTTTGCAAAATCTAGCCGTGTCTACAATCATTACTTTATGACATCTTGTGCAATAATTTGTATTATTTCAGCTTTTAGATTATCATTTTTTAGGGAAGGGGCAATGGTAAATAAGGATTATTACACCAATATAATTGCCGATTCGATATCGGCAATGCTTGCTTACTGGGATAAAGACCAGATCTGCAGATTCGCCAATAATGCCTATTTGAATTGTTTCGGCTTGAAAACCGATGACTGCATCGACAAATTAACGATCAAGGAATTATTAGGTCCTAATTATAAAAAAAACCTTCCTTATCTCGAAAAGGCATACAAAGGTAAGACTGAGGCATTCGAAAGTGAAATTTCACTCCCGAATGGAAAATTTAAACAGTTTATCGTAACCTATATACCCGATATCAGGGATGGAGAAATCCAGGGGATAATAGTCCACTATTCCGACATAACCTACTTGAAAAAAGCGGAGATGGAGCTCAAGCAGGCAAAAGAGAAAGCAGAAGAAATGGCGATGCATGATTTTTTAACCGGCCTGCCGAACAGGCTCTTCCTTTATGACAGGGTCCAGAATGGAATTTCCGTCGCTGAAAGGAAACACCAGATCCTCGCTGTATTTATAATAGATATGGATAATTTTAAAATAATCAACGATACATACGGACATCTTGCAGGCGATAAGGTATTGATAGAAATAGCAAGCAGGCTAAAATCAGCCATCAGGGAGTACGACACTGTTTCGAGGATGGGCGGGGATGAATTCGTAATTTTAGCGATCGACATTGAAAGAAGAAAACAGATCGAAAATCTTGCCGAACGCCTTTTAAAATTTGCGAGAATCCCTCTTATTATTCAAAATGTTTCCATACAGCCTAAATTCAGCATAGGGGTTGCTGTTTATCCGGAAAACGGAAAAAACCCCGAAGAATTAATGAAAAGCGCGGATATGGCCCTTTACAAATCCAAGGAAAATGGTAAAAACCGTTATTATATCACTAAAGAATGTGCGGCTTCTTGAATGATTGCAGCTCAACTGCCGCTATGCTCGCAAGGCTTCGCTAAGCGCCAGTAAGGAGAAAGTATGAAAGAATTCGACAGGCTTTATGATATTGTCTTGACCCTGAGAGGGGAAGGAGGCTGTCCATGGGACAGGGAACAGACGCCGCGGACCGTCACTTCGGATCTTGTGGAAGAAGTTTATGAAACGATAGAGGCCATTGAGGATAACAAAATTCCCGATGCAAAAGAGGAACTCGGAGATCTCATGTTCCTCGTGCTGTTCATCAGCAGGATGTACGAGGAAAACGGTGATTTTACAACAGCCGGTGTGATAGATGAAGTATCTGAAAAACTTGTAAGACGGCATCCCCATGTATTCGGCGATAAGAAGGTGAAAAACATCAAAGAGATTCTAATAAAGTGGGAGACAATCAAATCGGCTGAAAAGAAAAATGCCCATCGAAAAACACCGTTTGACGGCATTCCGAAAAGGCTGCCGGAAATTCAGCGTTTCGATAAGGTTCTTGAAAAAGCGAGGAGGGCCGATCTTTCCATACCTGATGTGAAAGGACAGGAATTATCGGAAGCCCTGTATGTCTTTATCAAAAATAAAAACAGTGAAAGCCTGTCGGATTTTCTGGAAAAATTCCTTATTTACTCTTTTCAGAATAAACTTTCCCTCCCTCCTGTGATAAGAAAATTAGGAATCAAGGCAATTTCAGATTATAAAAATCTGTTAAAAAAATAAAGTATCCGGGCCTTAATAACGATATTATATATATAATTAGGGAAATCAGTAAAGGTTTCCTGATAAATTCCAAGGAGGGAATTTATGATTGTTAATGGATTAAGCCCGGGACTGGCTATTGTTGAGCCGAAAGCGGCAATACCCGATCGCGATCTTCTCCAGAAAGAAGAGCTCGAGCAGGAAATTCGCGAAGAAAGGCAGAAGCTTGAAAAAGCTGCCCAGGTTGAGAAACCGAAAAAGGAAAGCAGCAAAACCCCCGATTTAGATATGAATGATTATTATATGAAGGAGCTGCTTTTCCTTATGAGTTCCAAGGGAAATTCGGCTACAATTGAAAAATTGGCCAAGCTGCTTAAAAAAGAAAGGGACACACTGACAAAAATCAGGTGATCCCGAGAAAACTATCTACCGCACCAGCCTTACAGCATAATTTGAAAAAAAAGCTCCCTTATGGTATGATTATTGAACTTTTAAGGAGTGCGGCATGCCTATCTGGAATAATCAAATCGAAACAATGCCGAGAAGGGAATTAAAGGAACTGCAATTGGCCAAGCTTCGGAAGCTTGTCTCGTATACTTACGATAATGTCCCTTTTTACAGAAATAAATTAGATTCTATGGGCCTCTCACCGGATTCTATAAGAAAACTCGAGGATATCAGGCTTCTGCCTTTTACCACGAAAGACGACCTCAGGGATAATTACCCCTTTGATCTCTTCGCAACTCCCATGCGTAATGTAGTAAGGATACATGCATCGAGCGGAACTACCGGCAAAGCAACGGTTGTGGGATACACCCGAAAGGACCTTGAACTCTGGAGCGAAATGATGGCCCGTATTCATTCCGCCGGCGGAGTTACAAATGACGATATAGCCCAGATTTCTTTCGGTTACGGCCTTTTCACGGGAGGCTTCGGGCATCATTACGGCCTTGAAAAAATCGGTGCCGCGGTTATTCCCGCTTCAAGCGGGAACACCGAGCGGCAGGTCCAGATCATGAAAGATTTCGGCACTACCGTACTTATCTGCACCCCTTCATATGCCCTCCATATAGCCGACGTAATGGCAGAGATGGGAATCGATCCGAAAAGAGATCTGAAACTCAAATACGGCCTTTTCGGAGCCGAACCATGGAGCGAATCCATACGGAGGGAAATCGAAAAAAAAATGTGCCTGACAGCCACTGATAATTACGGACTTTCAGAATTGATCGGCCCCGGCGTGGCGGGCGAATGCCTTGAAAAAAATGGAATGCATATTAACGAGGATTCTTTCCTCGTGGAAATAATCGACCCTAAATCGGGAGAGTGCCTTATAGAAGGGGAAAAGGGGGAATTAGTGATAACTCCTCTCGACAAAGAGGCTTTACCCCTGCTCCGCTACCGTACGAAGGATCTCTCGATATTTTCTACCGGACAGTGCCGCTGCGGCAGGACAACTGCCCGTATCATGAAGATAATGGGACGTACTGATGATATGCTTATCATCCGGGGCGTAAACGTCTTTCCGTCACAGATCGAGGAAGCCCTGCTCGAAGTCGATGGCATAGCGCCTCATTACCAGATAATCGTTGACAGGCAGAAAAACATAGACATTCTTGAAGTCCATGTCGAAGTCACCGACAGGCTGTTTTTCGATGAAATGAAAAGGATCGTGGAAATTGAAACCCAGATCATCGACAGGCTTTACGCAATAATCGGGATCAAGGTCAAGCTTAAGCTCGTAGAGCCCAGGACTATCGAAAGAAGCACCGGAAAGGCAAAACGCGTAATAGATAAAAGAAACGTTTACTGATCGAAGTCTATTCTGAGCCCGTCATAGGCAAATATTGTCCCGGCCGGCAGAGTCTTGCTGTCCCTGGCATGAAGAAAATTATGCGTAAGATGAATGAGGTATGTGCTTTCAGGTTTAACTGTTTCCGACAGCCTTAATGCGTCATCCAGGCTATAGTGCGTCGGATGGGGCTCTCGCCTGAGCGCATTGATCACAAGATGCTTAACCCCCCGGATTAGTTCAATGCTTTGTTCTGAAATAAAACTGGCATCGGTAATATAGGCAAGGCTTCCTATCCTGTACCCTAAAATGGGAATTTTGCCATGGATAACAGGAATGGGAATTATGGCGAGTTCCTTGATTTTGAAGGGATTTATATCAATTTTTTTGAGATTTATTTTCGGTTTTCCTCCCCCTTCCTGGGTCTTTTCGAAGATATAGCCGAAACGTTTCCTTATCTCGCCAAACGCAGTGTCGTTGCCGAAAATATCCACATTTCTTTTCATAATGAAGTTGTACTGCCGCACTTCATCCAGGCCGCCTATATGGTCCTGGTGTGAATGAGTAATAAGTATTCCGTCGATCCAATCAATATCATAGAGGAGAGCCTGGGACCTGAAATCCGGTCCAATATCTATAAGCACTTTTGTACCGGCTCCGCTTTCTATGAATGCGCTTGACCTGAACCTTTTATCCTTAGGATCGGCAGAGGTGCATACCTCGCACTTGCAGCCGGGAACGGGAACACCGCTCGAGGTTCCGGTGCCAAGAAATATCAGATTATTCATTACGGTTTTATCCTGCGGAGCCATTCCATGATCTTTTTCTCGAAGCCGAGAGAACCCGCCTCATAATACGATACCGGATTTTCTGTATATTTCTGATCAATATAATGATTTTCAAAATCATGGGGGTATTTATATCCTATGCCTCTGCCCAGATCCTCCGCACCGGAAAAGCTCGAACTCCTCAGATAATCCGGAACATTCATGATGTTTCCCTTTTTTATATCTTCCTGGGCCTTATTAAGAGCCATATAAGCAGTGTTGCTCTTCGGCACTCCGGCAAGGAGAACTGTTGTAAAAGCGAGCAGTATCCTGCCTTCGGGCATTCCGATCCTCTCTATTCCCTCGTAACAGCTGACTGCGGCAGTAAGCCCCTCGGGGTAAGCCAGGCCGATATCCTCGGAAGAGAGAATTATAAGCCTTCTGGCAATAAATAGCGGGTCTTCCCCGCCTTCGAGCATAATGGCCAGATAATAAAGAGAGGCATCCGGATCGCTCCCCCTGACTGATTTAATAAATGCGGAGATCGCGTCGTAATGCCCCTCTTTATCCGAATATTTAGTCTCAGCGGATTGAGTTATTTCAAAGATCTTATCCCTGGTAATTGCAACCCTGCCGGAGTTTCCGCTTGAAAAAACAGCCATCTCGAGTATATTTAAAAGTCTCCTGGCGTCTCCTGAAAGGCCGATAAGGAGATCCCTGGCGCCGCTGCCGAATTCAATTTTAAACTTTGATAGTACGGTATCATCAGAAATAGCGTTATCGAGGATTTTTTCCAGATCTTCCCTCGTATGCGGTTTAAATTCATAAATAAAAAGGCGTGACCTCAGCGCCGGCTGCATCACAAAATAGGGATTTTCAGTAGTAGCGCCTATAACTGCGATTTCGCCGTTTTCAAGGGATGAAAGAAATGCATCCTGTTTTGGTTTGATCAGCCTGTGAATTTCATCGATAAATACGATAGTTCTCACACCGGCCAGTGATCTTTCTTCAGCGGAAGCAAGTATCTTCCTGATGCCGTCGTTATCCAGCTGCAGGGCGTTTGTCCTTATAAAGGAACATTTAAGCTCGCCTGCGATGATCTCGGCAAGGCTGGTCTTGCCTGTCGCAGGAGGGCCGTAAAATATCATTGAATAGATGGTTTTGTTATCGATCATGGCGCGAATGGGCTTGCCTTCTCCTGTAAGGTGTTCCTGCCCTATGAAACTTTCGAGTGTTTTGGGCATTAGCCTTTTGGAAAGCGGCAGATTAGTATTCAGGAAAAGCCCCATTTATCAGCTCCTGTGTGCCAGTCGGCCTAATAACTTTTCACAATCCTCATGAAATCGTTGAAAAGATACCGCGAATCATGAGGCCCGGGCGAGGCTTCAGGATGGTACTGCACTGAAAAGGCATTGAATTTTTTATGTCTGAGTCCCTCGACTGTCCTGTCATTAAGATTTACATGTGTGATTTCGATATCAGGCGGTATAGAATCTTCCACGATGGAAAACCCGTGGTTCTGCGAAGTTATTTCCACATTCCCCGTCAGCATATTCATTACAGGCTGGTTGGCGCCCCTGTGGCCGAACTTGAGTTTGTAGATCTTTGCCCCTGATGCCAGGCCTAAAAGCTGATGCCCCAGGCAAATCCCGAAAATCGGTATTTTACCCAGGATGCCTTTTATGGCGTTTATAGCGTATTTTACTTCCCTCGGGTCTCCCGGTCCGTTTGCCAGGAATACGCCGTCAGGCTTGAGATTCAGGATCTGGGAGTCCGAATATATGGCGGGAATAAGAGTAATATTTGCTCCCAACGAATCGAAGATCCTCATTATGTTATGCTTGACGCCTGTCTGAACAGCTACAATATGGGGCCTGCCGGTTACGAATTCCTTCCACCTTGCAGGTTTATCAATCGTGACTGAAGGGACAAGATCTAGCCCGGACATATCGGGAAGCGAGGAAAGCTTCTTTTTCAGGCTGTCAGTGTCGAAATCGACAGCAGAAAGTATCCCGTTCATAGCGCCGGTAATTCGCAGTATCCTGGTCAATTTCCTGGTATCGATCCCCTCTATCCCGACGATCCCGTTCTCTTCAAGAATATAGCCGATCGTTCCCCTGCTGGTCCAGTTCGAGGCTATTTTCGAAGCCTCCCTGACAATAAATCCCGCCGCCTGGATTTTTTCGGATTCCATATTATCGGGGTTTACTCCGTAATTGCCTATCAGCGGGTAAGTCATGGTAACTATCTGGCCTTTATAGGAAGGATCTGTAAGTATTTCCTGGTACCCTGTCATGGAAGTGTTGAATACAACTTCTCCCATGGTTTCACCGGCGAATCCGAAGTTTCTGCCCCGGAATACCTCGCCGTTTTTCAGAAGAAGCACAGCTTTCTGCATGTTTTATCTCCCGGATAGATTATAATATTAAACAGGGGTTATTTCAAATAACGCGGAGGGATTAACATCACCGAAAAGTTCAATTTCTGCTTCGAGTTCTTTGCGGCTCTGCGGTAAATTTTAAAACTTCACCCCATGTATTTTCAGATACTGCAGTGCTATTATTGTCTTGGAATCCTCGATCTTCCCTTCAGCTATCATTTCAAAAGCGCGTTCGAAGGGCACTATTTCTGTTTCTATGAATTCGTCTTCATCAAAGTCCGTCGAACCGGCCTGGAGATCCGATCCGGTGAAAATATGAAGCTTTTCGGTGCTGTAGGCGGGAGCCGGGAAATACGAGCAGAATAGCTCGAGCCTGCCTGCCCTGTAGCCTGTTTCCTCGAGGAGTTCCCTTGCCGCAGCCGACTTTAAATCCTCAGAAGGATCGTCGAGTTTGCCGGCGGGTATTTCGTATAATACATGGCCGGCTGGATACCTGAACTGGCGTTCAAGAAGGATATCGCTATCGTTTATAAAAGGGACTATTCCGACAGCCTGGGGATATGCCACGTAATTTTTCCGCGCCTCACGGCCGTCAGGAAGCCTGACAAGATCGGACTTAAAATTGAACGACCTGCCCTCGAATACGATCCTGCTGTCGAGCATCTGCTCTTTCAGATCATTAAAATGCGTTTTGTCTGATCTCATTTTCAAAACCGCCTTTTGTAATTGCGCTTATAGGTGTAGGAAAATCGCCGTCGAAACAGGCCTTGCAGTAATTAATGCTCAAAGCATCATCGTCAAAAAGACCTTCGGAGCTTATATAGCCGACAGATTCGGCGCCTATAAACTTCGCGATTTCTTCGGTCGAACCGGTTTTATTGGCTAACAGTTCCTCGTAGGTTGAAAAATCGATGCCGTAATAGCAGGGATAACGCACTGGCGGCGAAGCGACGCGGAAATGAACCTCTTTAGGCGAACAGCTTCTCACAAGACTGACTATTTTACGCGAAGTAGTTCCCCGGACTATGGAATCGTCGATCAGGACGACCCTCTTTCCCTCGATAATTTCCCTTACGGGGATGAATTTCATCTTGACGCCGAAATCCCTGATTTTTTGAGATGGCTCGATAAATGTCCTGCCTATGTAATGGCTTCTTATCAAACCTAAGGCAAGGGGGATCTTCGATTCATGGGAATAACCTAAGGCTGATACCATTCCGGAATCCGGCACAGGTATAATATAATCGGCCTGGACCGGGTGTTCCCTGGCAAGTTTTCTTCCTATATCAAACCTGTAATTATATACGCTCTTATCGAAAACTTTTGAAGAGGGTTTTGAAAAATATATCAGTTCGAATACGCAGTGATTCTGTTTTACAGTTTTTTCAGTGATTTTCAGGCTTTGAGTCCCTCTTTCGGTTATAACTACTATCTCATTGGGATTTACATCCCTTATTTTCACGGCTTCAGCTATTGCGAATGCGCTGTCCTCGGATGCAAATACTATCGTGTCGCCCATTTCTGGAATATTCGTACCGATTTTCCCCATTGAAAGAGGCCTGAATCCCATAGGATCCCTTGCCGCTATGAGCATATCTTTCGACAGAACGAGTATCGAGAATGATCCCTCGAGTTTTTCAAGAGCCCATTTTACAGATTCAACAAGGTTATCGCATGGAGCCCCTGCAATGAGCTGTATTATTACCTCGCTGTCGCTGGATGATTGAAAACTCATGCCCTTTTCCATCAGCTCATTCCTGATGGTGTTGGCGTTTGTAATATTGCCGTTGTGAGCTATCGCAATAGCCCCCTTTGACACCGATGCAGTGATCGGCTGGGCGTTTACAAGGGTCGGAGATCCGGTAGTTGAATACCTTACATGCCCTATTGAACTGTATCCCTGGAGATAGGAAAGTTTTGTCTCGTCAAAAAAGTCGCTTACCCGGCCGAGGCCTACCTGTTTATATAAAAATGAACCGTCAGAACTTACAATGCCGCAGGATTCCTGCCCCCTGTGCTGAAGTACAGTCAAACCGAGATAAACGTACCTTGATGATTCACTTAATCCGAATATCCCGAATACCCCGCATTCTTCTTTAATCATTTATCAGCCACCGCCCCCGTTATTTTTTCATATAGTATTTTCTGATCTTTAAATATTCGTCTTTCTTTTCCGGTGAATAAATGCAGATCTGGTTTTTGCCCCGGTACTTGGCGTCGTATAAGGCATTATCAGCCTCGATCTGAAGCTGCTGAAAGATTTTGTCGATGCCTTCCGTTTCAAGAATTTTTTTCTCTGAAAAATGGTATTCGACAAACGATATGCCGCCGCTAATTCCGACCTTTATTTTATCTCCGCTTGCTTCAATAATTATCTTCCTGACTCTTTCCAGGATCTTTTTACAATACAGGGAAGCACCCTTTATGTCGGTCGAAGGCAATATTACGTCGAACTCTTCGCCTCCGAAGCGGATAGCATAATCTGTCGGCCTTGAATTTTCCCTGATGATGGATGTTATTTCAATAAGGACTTTATCGCCGACATCATGGCCGTATTTATTGTTAAAGCGTGAAAAATCATCGATATCGAACCGGACGAAGGATATGGGATAAATAATCCCTTTCATGCCGAAAAATATCCTGGAAGCGGTTTTAATAATCGTTACAAGGTAATCGTCCCTGTATTTGAGTAGATTTGTCTTTTCATCTATATTTATTTTCTTTTCAAGAAGATTATATTTGTCGATCAAAGAAAAATAATCGAGCTCGGAAAGCCTGATTACTTCAACAATATCGTCGGTAACCGCATCATAATTCAGAAGATGCGTAAGAAGCTGTATATTCCTGATCTGAAATTCAGATAAGGCCCTTTCTCCGTTTTTTGATTTTTTAACTCTCATCATTTCCTCCTGCTTAATTCCCCGGCCATTTCAAGAGCTGTCTTTACTGCTTCGACAGCATTAACAGAATACTTGGCCCCTATGCCGGCGGCAAATTCGCGAGTAACGGCTGCTCCGCCGATAAGTACATTGTATTTTCGGCCGGATGCCTTCATAAGTTCCATAAATTCCTTCATTTTCGGCATTGTTGTTGTCATAAGAGCGGATAAGGCAATAATATCCGCATTATTTTCATCCGCTTTTTGAAGAATAACCTCATTGGGAACATCCTTGCCTAAGTCAAGGACTTCAAAACCGTAGTTCTTCATGAGCAGGATGACTATGTTCTTGCCGATATCATGCACATCCCCCTGTACTGTGGCGAAAACAATCCTGCCTCTGACATTCGTATCATCTTTCTTGAGCAAAGGCTCTATCACCGAAAAAGCAGCTTTCATGGTTTCAGCGGAGAGCATCAATTGGGGGAGAAAATATATTTTTTTTTCATAAAGATTGCCTACTTCGTTCACCGCGGGAAGGAGATGCCTGTCAAGGATGGCGCCGGGTTCATCGCCGGCTTTGAGAGCTTCCCCGATCAGAGCCTCTATATTATCCTTGTTTCCCTTCAAAACCGCCCTGTAGAGCTTTTCGCCCGGCGATAAATTATCTTCCGAAACCGCTGTTCCGGCCGTACCCGCGCGGGCAGTCTTTCCGGATTTACTATCCGAAGCATAAGCGGCTATATATGCTGCTGCATTCATATCCTTTGACAATAAAACATCCGAAGCCCGGACCAGCCCCATCATCTCGGCGTCGAATGGGTTTGCTATAGCGCTTGTAAGACCGGCCGATATGGCCATAGACAGGAAATTCCGGTTTATGTAAGGACGCGCGGGCAGCCCGAACGATATGTTGGAAAGTCCCAATGTTGTAAAAAGACCCAGCTCTTCCCTGAATAATCTTATAGTCTTCAAGGTTTCGGACGCCCCTTTCTGTTCGGCGCTAACAGTAAGGACAAGCGGGTCTGCGAGAATGTTCCTTTTATCGATGCCGGCTTTCTCCGCCATAGCAACTATTTTTCTCATAACAGCAAGCCTTTCGGACGCGGTTTTCGGAATTCCATGTCCATCTATAGGAAGAGCTATAAAGGACGCCCCGTATTTTTTTACATCTTTGAGAAGATCCAGGCGTTTTCCCTCGGCTGATATGGAATTGAGGATAGGTTTACCCGGATATAACTTCATGGCAAGAGCGGCTGCTTCAGGATTTGCGGTATCGATTGAAACCGGGGTTTTCACGAGATTGCCGAGAATCTCTATTCCTTTCTCAAAACAGGAGCTCTCGGAAATACCTTCTATTCCCATATTCAAATCGAGAATATCCGCCCCCGAGTTTTCCTGGGCAATTGCTTCTTCCCTGAACAATTCGAAACGTCCTTCCCTTATATCGTCCGATAGCTTTTTACGGGCCGTAGGGTTGAGCCGTTCTCCGATTATAGTAAAAGCCTGGTTGAACCCTATCTTCCTGACAGCGTAACGGCTGGAGAGCTTCATAAAATCGACATTCGAAGCTTTTCTCTTCAGGAACGGCTTTAATTCCATGACACGGTCATGAAGCAGCTTTATATATTCGGGCGTTGTCCCGCAGCATCCCCCCACAGAGTTTACTCCGCATTCTATCATCCTCAAAGCGGTGCCGGTATAGCTTTCAGGAGCCGATCTGAAAACGGTTTTTCCGTTTTCAAGCGAGGGTTTGCCTGCATTTGCCTGGGCTATTATGGGGATCGAGACGAGGGGTGCTATTTCATGGATAATTCTGAGCATATCATCCGGTCCGGTTCCGCAGTTTGTGCCGGCAATGTCTACACCTAAGGCTTCGAGCATTACTATTGCAGCACCTGCCGGGCTTCCTGTTACAGTCCTTCCGTCTTCTTCGAATGTAACGCTTGCGATAATAGGAAGATCGCATACCTCTCTGCAGGCGAGTATCGCCGCCTTCAGCTCCAGTATATCTATATGGGTTTCAAAAAATATGCAGTCCGCTCCGGCATTGGCGAGGACTTCTATCTGTTCCCTGTAAATATCCTTCATTTCGTCAAATGAAATATTTCCCAGGGGCTTTACGAATTTTCCTGTAGGCCCCACGTCTCCGGCCACAATCGCGCGGCCTTTTGCGGCCTTTTTTGCGATAACGACCGCTGCCTGGTTAAGTTCCCTGAGCTTATTTTCAAGTTTATATTCACCGAGCTTGACAGAGTTTCCGCCAAGGGTGTTCGTGATGATCAGGTCGCTTCCGGCATCGATATAGCTGGCATGCACCTTTTCAATTATATCGCTGTGGGTGATATTCCAGGATTCGGGGCATTCTCCGCCCGTGAGCCCGTACTTCTGAAGCAGAACTCCCATTGAACCGTCCGTAAACGATATGGTTTCAATGGATTTATCATAAAACTCCTTCCATTTCACGAAGGCTTTCTCCTCATATAACGGCTATTTATTTTACATTATTTCATTGAAAATTCCCAATTTTCTTGATTAAACGCTTTGCCTGCTGATTAAGTTTAACAATATTTTAAATTAAATCAATGCTTAATTAAATTATCTATTGACATTATCTCCGTATAATATTATAATGAGTATATACTCATTGAGTATGGAGTCATTATGCCGGCATTAACAAGAAGCGGCCGTAAAGACGCTACACGGCTCAGGATTATTAAGACCGCCCAGGCCCAGTTTGTCAAAGACGGAATTATTAAAGCTAAAACATCGGACATAGCTTCGGCGGCCGGCCTGGCGCATGGAACTATTTTTGTGCATTTTCCAACAAGGGAAATCCTCCTTGTAGAAGCTGTAAAGGATTTCGGCCGAAAAATCACCGAACGTATTCATGAGCTGGAAGCCATGGCCGGAAACACCCGCGAAATACTCGAGGCCCATATCAGCGGGCTTTCACTTTTTGAATCTTTTTATACAAGGCTCGTGACCGAAGGTCCTCTTCTTCCCGCTCAAGCAAGGCAGGAGCTCTTAATGATCCAGTCCGCCGTCTCCTACCACCTGAACGGAGCGGTCCAAAGAGATATAGCCGCCGGCCGGCTGAAAAGAGTCCCCATTCACCTTGTTTTCAATACATGGATAGGCCTTATACATTACTACCTTGTAAACAGGGACATGTTCTCCGGAGGAGGCCCTGTCCTGGAAAGGTACAGGGATGAACTTTTAGACTTTTTTATGGGATTAATAAGCAGGTAAAGGAGGAGTCACTATGAAAAAATGCATAGCATGCGCAATGCCTATGAACACCCCGCAGGATTTCGCCATGGCCGACATTTCGAAAGACTACTGCGCGCACTGTGCCAGGCCGGACGGTTCAATGCAGAGCTACGACGAAAAACTTGAAAGCATGACAGGATTCATAATCAAAACACAGGGGTTCGATCTCAAGGCGGCACGGGAAACGGCAAAAACTGTGATGAGCAGATTGCCGGCATGGATCGGGAGGTAATCATGAATAATTATGACAATTTTTTCCTTCCGGTGGATAATATGACCGCTGCAGCGAATTATTACAGGGATGTCCTGGGAATGAAAATAAAATTCGATTTTTCACCCCTGGGAATGGTGGCATTCAATGTCGGGGAGCAGGAGCCTGCAATAATATTAAAAGATACCGCTAAATTTCCCGGCGCTAAACCGGCCATATGGTTTGTAGTCGATGATGTCGCTTCCGAGTATAAAAAACTCTCAGGCATGGGTGTTAAATTCATATCCGAACCATTCCCCATAAAGACAGGACTGGCAGCCGAATTCGATGACCCATTCGGCAACCGCCTGGGGATAACGGATTACACACTTATAAAATAGCTTAATTAAAAAACAAGAATCTTAATATTATATGAAATCATAACCATTGTTATATTATATCATCTGCGTAATCTGTGGATATTCCCCTTTTTCTACAAAGAACCGTTAATCTTCAATCCCTTCTTCTTCAGCTCTGGAAATAGCTTTTCCACTTCTTCGATGATCTGGGAAGAAACGGGGGGACAGCCCTTGATTAAAACGCCGCCTTCTTTATCCCCGGCCCTGATCGCACAGTTTCCTATTAGCAGAGTCCCCGGGGGCTGTTTGCCTGTGGATTTCCCAAGGGCTATCCGCAGCGGCTTTCCGGGCCCAAGATAGTCTGCAAAGTCGGAGTAATATCTCTTCAGAAACATCAGTACAGTCGAGAGGCATGCGCTGCATGAATCTTTATCTTCAACTATTACATTGGAATATTCAAGCGATATTTTTTTCGGTGGAGCTTCGAAAGGGGATACCCATTTCATAAAATCTGCAGGCTCGGCTTCTATCATGCCTTTGTGCAAATACCTGCTGTCTTTGGAACCGAGGATCTTCCATGCCTCACGGAGGTGGAACACCTCCTCCGGTTTAAAGCCCATGAGCATGACAGCGGCAGTATCGGCCGCAAGGCAGTTCAAGGAAGCAATGACCAGGCCCGCATTTTTGGCGCTTCCGCCGCTTGGCCCCATCCCTTCCTGGGCTATTGTCCCGTCTATAATCGTGAAATCCGGCATGAGGATCCCTGCCATGTCCGCTATTGCATAATCGAGAGGTTTGCCTGGTTCCTCGACCAGACCAAACGGAGGAAGCTGGTGCAGCTTTACCTTTTCCCTTCCATGCAGACAGCCCTTCATATTTTTAAGGCCCAGGGAAACCTGGGTATGCATATGGGTTTTCATTACCGGAACGGAAACTATAAAATTGTTTTTAAGGACTTCTTTGCAGACTCTTAATTTTTTTATTACTCTGCCCTCAGGAATATCGATAGTTTGATACCCTGAAGCGTCGAAATCGATAAGTTCGACCCCTCTGATCCCTGCTTCCCGGGCTATTCCGCTCATTTCCAGCGATTCGAGAGCCTTCACGCCCACTATCGGGCTTTCTCCGACGGCAATGTTTTTTATTCCGCTTTCCAGAAAATAATCCAGTATTGATCCGATCACATCCGGGCTTGTGTTTATTCCGAGCCCCGGTCCCGCCATTCTGCCTGCATTGGGCTTAATAAGGACGCGCCGGCCCCCTATTCCCAGGCTGTTTGCCGGAAACTCCTTTAAAAGATCTTTCATCAATCCGGCGCTGTCATTTCCCTTTCTTATTACGACCTTATTAAAATTCATGAAAAGATTATATGAAGAAGGGCGTTTTTTTTCAATTTTCGATCCTTATCCTGAATCCGTCCTGGGCGCTTTCTCCCCTCGTTTCGAGAATTCCGAAAAGTTCAGAAGTGCAGGGGAACGGATCGTACCAGCAGGCGGATGTAAATTTATTGGGGATATAATAATGAAATTTATCACCGGCGGTATATTCTGAAACTCCTTCGGGGCTTTTTCCATAATCAGCGGGGATTAAAATACGTCCGGCAATATCGGATATGCTGTCCCTGGCAAAAAGCATCTGCCTGCCGGAATAAAAATACCTGTTGAAAAGAAAAATTTCGAAAATGATCATTAACACAGGCAGTACTGTCAGATAATATTTAGAAATCATGAGAGGTTGCTGACTTCTTTTTAAAAGAGGCATCAATGCGGGAATGAAAATCAGGAGGCATTGCAGAGTAAAAATAGCGGCGCCGAAGCGGACATCCGGGGCGCTGTAAAACAGGAAAGCGGCTCCGCAAAACACTGTCAAATAGCAGATCATGTAATCTTTATACTTTTTTAAGAAAAGGGGTATTTTTCTGAATTCAAAAAATAATCCGGCTAAATAGTATAAGAGAGATAAAGCCGCAAATGAAAACAGGGGCCAGATCACAAATTTATATTGTATATTAAGACCTTTGAGCCATAAAAACAGGTAATTTAAGAACGGCCGGTTTCCTGCAGGAAACGCCCAATTCCTTATACCCTGGATATCGGCAAGAAGATTCTTTTCAGGGACTTTCCAGTCGAAATTGAAAATTCCTGTTTGAATAACCGGGTATACACCGTAACCTGAAATAATAAAGCTTCTGATAATCCATGGTATGAAAATCAGACAGCTTAATAAAACAAGCTTCAGGGCCATGATTTTCCTCGATGCAAATTCCCGGAATATAATATATGCTGCGATTAAGAACACGGGAATCCCCGAAAGTTTAACTGTAATAAGATAGGACGCTAAAGCAACAATGACTACGCTGGCGATATCAAAGTCATAGGTTCCTTTAAGCTCTAACTTATCTATATACAATATGAAGATAGTCCATATTAATATCGATGTCGGCATATCTGTCCCCGGTGAAGATGAAAAATTTGCATATAGATAAAATGCCGCCGGTATTACAAACATGCATATCAATCCGCTGAATATTCTTTTCTTTTTCCTGAAAAAATCGTCCACAGCTCCAAGGAAATAAAAAGCGCCTGTCAAAAAGAATATGCCGTTGAGGACATGAAAAGATCTGAAGCCAAGGAAGGATAAGCTGAAAAACGCAGACGGCAGGAACCAGCTGTTGTTATATGAGAGATTTTTCTCGAAATTCCCCAGGCCCGGAACAGCTTTATATTTCTCTATCCAGTGAATACTCTGGGCATGATACAATGCCGAGTCATAAAATTTTGGAATGTAAATCGAAGTCTCGAAGAGAATTATAAAAAACAATACCAGAAAAAAAAACGAGAAATATATGTTTTTATCCATTAATTCGTTAAAAAAGGCTTTTAAACTTATTTTTATATTTTTAAAGTCTAAAGCCGAATATATCGCAGCCGGCAGGACAAGTATGATATTAACGGCAAGCCCTGTTTTGATAAAAATTGAAAAATATGAAACTGCCGTTCCAATCAGGCAGAGACCGAGTATTATTACAACAGGGGCATGCACATCCCGGTTTTCCAGGTTGAAAATCTTACTGAAAAGCCTTATCGACATATAACCGTAAATATAACAAACTACAGCTATCCATACCCAGATTATTAATGTGAGGATCATTGAGCGCTCCTGTTAACGGGTTTTAATTCCGGGAATAAGGTAAATCCCGCGTTTTACGGCTTCAGAAAGAGTCTCATCGGACTGACTTGAAAACTCATCGGCGAGAGGATACAAACCATGGCCGGTTTCTTCCCATTTTTTAAGGCTTATTATCAAATTATCCCTGTGTTTGACAACAGGTTCATATTTAATTACGTATATCAATGAACAATATACTATCGAACATACGAGAGAAACTTTGAAGAAGGATTTTAACCATGCTTTTCCCTCGAGCAATTCAGCAAGACTGAGATAGATGATAATTATATATTGGATTGTAAGAACGCGGTACCGGGAAGTAATTGCCTGATCCACCCCTAAATCCCCTCCCCTTTGAACCATCGCTCCGAAGGCGGTAAGGATGAGAAAAATAAAAACCGCGAAAAGGGCCGGATTTTTCCTGTCATATCTGATTATTCCAAGTAAAATAAAATAAGCGCTTATTATTATTCCGGCAATAACAGGCAATATCCTGCTGACTGTATCTATAAATCCGCCCCCCATCCTTGAAAGGAAATTGCCGAAACTCGCGCCGAAACAGTTGCCGATAAAATAAAAAAAGTATAACAGGTTAATATTATGCGGAACTGAAGGACCGGCGTTGAAATTCCAGCGAGTAAAATCACCGGTATAATATTGATAAAAGATCAAGACCGGCAATGAAAGGATTATCCATAAAACTGAATTTTTCCATTCTTTCCTGTATAGCAGGAACAAAAATCCTATCCCCAGGAATAAAACACCGTTTGCCTGTGAAAAATAGGACAGGACGCTCAGGAAAAAGGCAAGAAGCATCCAGCCTGTGCTTCGTGATTTCCAGGACAGGATAAATATGGAAAGATAGCCGAAAACCATTACATAAAAGTTAGTAAGGCTCGCCATTCCGAAAAAGCTGTTTTCAGCATATCCCGTCTGGAAGAAAAGAAAAACCGCAGGAGAGAACAGCATTATTTTATCCGTTTTTGGATTGAACATCCTGAAAAGGACCCATGTAATTATTAAAAGACCGGCATTGCCGATGAACTGCATCAGCCTTACATTTACATTTCCGAATAAATAATATTGAAGAAGTGTAATGAGTTTGTTGAAAGCCTCGCGGTGATCGTTCCAAAATCCCGTAATAAGATTGAAATGATCAATCCATGATTTGCTGTCGAGAAAACGTGCCATAAAAATGTATATTGTGGGATAATCGTCATTGTACGGAATATTAACGGAAAAAATTACCAGATTGGTAAAAAACACGAGTATAGGGAAAAGCATAACGCACAGCCAGAAAAGCCTTTTCCTGTCAGAAATCAAATTATTAAAATTCATGACAAGATTATAAGAGTCGGATAGCTTTTTTTCAACCATTTACCCCGTGATTTTCAGATAAATAAGGCCATATTTCTTTTACGGGATCATTGAAACTGCTCCTTATCGATGAAAAATTTACCGGGCTTATTATAGCGTTGGAATCTTCATTCAAATTCAGCTTATATGGCGCAATCCTTTCCAATTTATTATCGAGAAATACCATAACCACCGGTTTTTCAAGGGAAGCTTTATTAACCTCTGAAACAAGCGCGATTTTTTCATCCTTTAGGAAAACCCAGCTTCCTACCGGGTACATCGAAGCGGCCCTGATAAAAGAATATATCACATCCCCGTCAAATTTGCTTCTCTCTTTATTCAAAAGGTTCAGAAGGAAAACCCTCGGGGTTTGAGGTTTTTCAACAAATGGATTCATTGTAGTTGATTCGATAAAGTATTCGGCAAACATCAGAACGGCCGAATACTTCGAAAACAGGCGCGGAAGCGTGCCGTTCGGGTTGCCCGAACCGTCAAAACGCTCGTTATGCTGATAAACGGCATTCTGAACCTCGAAATCCACATTTAGACGCTTGGATAAATGAAATCCTTCGCTGGTATGGAGATCGTTCAAAGCCTGGTTGGAGATATTGAATTTAAATTCAGAAGTCATATCGGGTATATTTTTTTTAAGGCCTATATCATGAAGAAAAGCCGATATTCCAATATTTATCAGATCCTCGAGAGAAAAGAATTTTTTGCTCAGCTTCAGAAAAGTATCGAGATCGGTATCCTTCAATACCTCTGTTTTTCCATGCACCATTTTAGTCATTTCAATTGCCGTAATGAGCGCTATAATAGCCACTCGCAGGGAATGACTCGATAAATAATCCTTTTTGCCGCAGTCCTCCTCAAAAACCATCGCGAGCAGCCCGACAGATAATTTGTAGCCGATATCGCTTAGCAGATCGGTGACGATATCTTCGACAAAGGAGCTATAGACAACCTGGTTATTGATAACAGCGTTTAAAAATGTTTCAGCATTTTTCTCATAAGTTTCCATTTTCCTGGAAAGATCAAAAGGGTCAATTGATTTCAGGCTTTCAATCCCTTCCATGTCGAGGCAGGATATGGAATAATCGTTTA
This sequence comes from uncultured Brevinematales bacterium, assembly GCA_964533855.1. Lineage (GTDB taxonomy): Bacteria > Spirochaetota > Brevinematia > Brevinematales > JAOACQ01 > CAVYGN01. The sequence continues at coordinate 16,888 of CAZHNM010000002.1, read as the reverse complement.
TAACCTTCATGGCTTCATCTATGAATTGAATGCTCCCGCTTTTCAGGGTTTTATTGAATTTGTCCCTTTGTTTCCGCTGTTTTTCGCCGACTTTCCCGCTGTAATTTTCTCCCCTTATCCAGTCCTTTTTCATTACAACAACTTCGCTGAGCCTTGCGCCTAATACATTGTCCGTAATTGAGGATTCCTTTTCCGTAGGCGTCAAATCCTTTTTCGATATTTCGTCCTTCAGGCCCTTCCTGTAAAAATCTGTGCCCGGCTGATCGGCGCCGTCCGCATGAAGAAATATCGACGCCTTCCCGACATTATGGCGTATGATTTTGTTAATATCCATCAGCGACAGGACATGGCCTTTCGACAGGCCGCAAGTGCTGATGCTCTCTCCTAAAACATTGCCCGGCTTCAATTCGCTTACACTGACATCCCTCTGATTCTGAAATCGCCTTTCTCCTCCCATCCGTTTTGCTCCTGTTTTTCCAAATTTGCCCCTTTAATACATATACGGCATTCCGGAAAACAGTCCTGATCCCCCGAAGCGGTATTAATATAAAGAGCCCGCCTCGATATTTCAATATTTATCCCGCCCTGATTTGAATAATTAATCCCGGAATGATATACTTAGCTGTTTTTCAGCAAAAACGGAGGGGTACATGCCTGAAAACATTTGGCATTCAACGACAGTCATCTGCGTCAGAAAGGGCCAGAGCATAGCAATGGCAGGGGACGGCCAGGTAACTCTCGGAGAAACTGTTATAAAGGGCAATGCTGTCAAAATAAGGAAACTGTTCAAAGATTCCGTGCTTGCAGGATTCGCGGGCTCGGTTGCAGACGCCTTCGCTCTTCTTGAAAAGTTTGAAATAAAGCTTGAAGAATATTCAGGGGATATCATGAAATCGAGCGTCAGCCTGGCAAAGGACTGGAGATTAGATAAATATCTCCGCCAGCTTGAAGCAATGCTGGTGGTCGCCGACAAAAAAAATACGCTGCTGATCTCCGGGAACGGCAACATCATAGAACCCGAGGACAATATTGCGGCAATAGGTTCCGGAGCCCCTTACGCAAGGGCGGCTGCCATGGCTTTTTTATCCGCAAGGCCTGAAATGGATATAAAGGAAGTAGCATTCCAGTCTCTTAAAATAGCCTCTAAGATCTGCATCTATACCAATGACAGCATAACTGTCGAAGTCATGTAATCAGGAATATTATGAAACCTTTTATGGAAATCAGCGAATCTTTAAACGATTTCAAGCCATCGGATATTGTGAAATCTCTCGATAACTATATAATAGGCCAGGACAGGGCCAAAAGACTCGTGGCGATAGCCCTGAGGAACAGGATAAGAAGAAAATTCGTTCCTGAAGAATTAAGAGATGAAATTGCGCCGAAGAATATACTTATGATCGGCCCCACAGGGGTAGGAAAAACGGAAATAGCGCGCAGGATGGCCCAGATACTTGACGCCCCGTTTATTAAGGTTGAAGCGACAAAGTTCACCGAAAGGGGATACGTCGGAAGGGATGTTGAGTACATGATAAGGGCTCTCGTAAATTATTCAGTCAATATAATCAAATCGAGAATGAAGGAAGCCGCTAAAGAAGACGTCCAGGCCGAGGTGCTCAAAGTAATACAAAAAAATGTTTATGATGAGCTTGCCAGGTCGGGAGAAATATACAGTGAAGATATTGAACAGACGGAGAGGGCTAAAACCAGGAATGATATTAAAAAGAAAATCCGCGGCATCGACTTGGACGATATGAATATAAGCATCAAGCTGAAAAAAAAATCCATGCCAGTCTTTCCCATGATCGAAATGTTTCCCGGAATGGATGAGGGCGAAGGTTCATTTCAATCAATTTTCAACGATATGGGGCTCGGGGGAATGGAGACTGATGAAGTCAGGAGGATCACGGTAAAAGAAGCAAAAGAAGCCCTGACGCAGCAGTATATGGAAGACAGGATAGATAAGGAGAAGGCTATAGAACTCGGCATCAAGTGGGCCCAGGAAATGGGGATTGTTTTTATCGATGAAATCGATAAAATTGCAGATAAAACAAAGGGCCAGGGCCCTGATGTATCCAGGGAGGGAGTGCAGCGCGACATCCTTCCTATAGTGGAAGGAACTTCAGTCAGCACAAGGTACGGGACAGTCAAAACCGACCACATGCTTTTCATAGCCGCCGGAGCTTTTCATGTTTCGAAGCCCTCCGATATGATCCCTGAACTGCAGGGGCGATTCCCGATCAGGGTTGAACTGAAGAGTTTGTTAAAAGAAGACCTCTTGAGAATTCTTATTGAGCCTAAAAATTCACTTGTCAAGCAGTACAAGGCGCTTCTTTTAACCGAAGGGGTCAGCCTTGAATTTGCAGGCGGAGCTTATGATAAAATCGTTGAGATAGCATACGATATCAATAAATCCGTGGAAGATATCGGGGCAAGAAGGCTTCATACGGTGCTCGAATACCTGCTCGAGGATATTTCATTCGAGGCTCCGTCCATGAAGGAAAAAAAGGCTGTTATAACAGAAGAATATGTCAGCACCCGGCTCAATTCAATAGTAAAGAGCCTTGACCTTACAAAATATATTTTATAATGGATAGCTGCCGATGAAATTTATCAAAGTTTCCGCCATACTGTTGTCGGTTCTCGTGGTTTTAACAGTGACGGCATACAGCATATTTATCGCTCTGCTTCCCGTATCCCATGATTCGATTTCATCTCATACCATCGGCGTTGTTTTCGGAGCCGGAATAACAAAATCCGGCGAACCGAGCATCGCCCTGAAATTCAGGCTTGACAAGTCCATCGATCTGTACAGGGATAAGAAGATCAGGATGATATTCGTCAGCGGTCTTTCGGCTGAAGCGGCAGTTATGAAAAATTATCTCCTTAAGAAAGGGATTCCGGCTACCTGCATCCTGCCGGATGAAAAGGGCGAAACCACATTTATAACAGTCGAGAATGTAAGAAATTATATTCAAAATTACAATATAACCGACGGGGCTGCTTTTATAAGCCAGAGATATCACCTGCCCAGGATAATGTTTATTGTACGCAAACTTAAAATTGAAAACTCGGAATTCATAGCCGCGGAACCTAACAGAATTAATATTTTAGAGGGATTCCTTGCCGTTTTTAGAGAGACATTCGCGTGGCTTAAAAATATATTTTTCGATCAGGATTTATGACTACAAGCGCTAATATCACGGAAATTTTCCATTCCTTCCAGGGAGAGGGCATTCTTGCAGGAAAGCCTTTTCTGTTTGTCAGGTTCGGGGGATGTAATCTCGACTGCGAATATTGCGATACAAAATGGTCTGCAAGGACAAGAAAAAAATGTATTGTCGACCTCAAAACCGGAAAAAAGACAAAATTCAAAAATCCTTTAACAATTGAACAGTTTTCCGATATCGTCAAGCTCTTCGGAAAATTTTCGAATGTTTCGTTTACAGGCGGCGAACCGATGCTCTATGCCGAATTTATCGAGGAATCTCTTCCCCTTTTTGCAGGAAAACAGATTCTCATAGAGACGAACGGGACACTATACGAAAAAGTTACCGATAAACTATTAAAAGGCGTAGATTACTGGTCGGCCGATATCAAACTCTTCAGCGTTGCGGCTCTTTCCGCGATCAGGAAGCACCGGCAATTTTTCAGTAAAATAGCCGGCGGAAAGAACATATTGATAAAATGCGTTTTTTCACCGAAATCATCAAAATCTGAACTTTTATCGGCTTACAGGCTATCTGTCGAAGTGCATAAGAATAATCCGAATACGTCCCTGATATTTCAGCCTTTAACAAAAAAAGGCAAAATAAAATCCGGCGGGAATATCGGGATCATCAAGAGCCTGTCGGAGGAGGGGGAAATCGATGTCAGGCTAATCCCCCAGATGCATAAAATATTGAATATAAAATAGCCGGACCCTGGACTATGAGAAGAATCGGTAAGCATTTTTCTTGATCATCGAGACTGCTATGTAAAAAATACAACAGATCACGGCAATGAAAATAAACAGCTTCCTGGTGAATATGAAAAGCAGTATCACGGCAGCGCCGCATAGAAGGTAAAATAAAGCAGGATAATATTTATTCTGTTTTAAGATTTTTTTTTTCAGGTATGCTATCGATTTGATCTTATTTTCCCTGATGGACTCTTTTCTGCATCTTCCCTTGAAATAATTGATCTTATAGAACTGGCTTATCCTGTCTTCAGTCATAATCCTGACAATAAAATCTATGCCCTTGAGCGTGATCAGAAAACTGGATTTAATGTATTCCACCTGTTTTGTCTTATCGCTGAGAACACTATCGAGCACTCCTTTAAGGCTCTTGATAAAATTTCTGTCGAATCCTGTTTTCATGACCGAAAGCAGGTATAAGGAGATAAGATCAGTAAGCCTGGACCTCGAAGTTTCTACTGACGCGCCGTCCGTGTTCCGAATTTTAATGACAAGGTCGTTATCCTTTTTATAATCGAATCCCTGAGTATAATGATCGACGATTGTCAGGATCATATTATGAACGCTGTCGTCAAGTATGAAGCCTACCGACTCGTAAGGGAAAAAATATGTGCCCGGTGAAATTTCTTTGAACATAACGCTGTCTTCTTCCCAGGCGTCTTTGCTTACCAGCGTGTTCCCGCCCTCATAATTCTCGACGATGTAATGCTTGAGGTATGGGGTTTCGACAAGATATTTTAATATATTCCAGAAGGAAATAACATTCTCAAAATCTGCTGAATAAAGGTCGTCACCGATGTATTTTATTTTAAGCGGCATCGAAAATCCTCATATTTGACTTGCCGTTTATGGGCACTTCTACCCCCCCCCTGAGTCTTCGGCTCAGGACAAGGGCTCAAGACAAGCGTCCTTTTCACGGCAGTAATGCAGTGCCCACCAGTCCTGGGGACTGGCACAAGCGCCAGGCCAGGCACCAGGGCATCGGGCGGTTTCATTACATTTAGAACATCATTTATAAATAATAAAATCAGCTTTTGGAACCGCCCTTATGATACTATCTAATTTAAAATCACGCAAATTTTTTCCTGTTAAATAAGGGCGGGCAAAAATAAAATTTCGCTTGCAAATTTTTCTGTTTCTGCTATGATATTAAATCTTGCCGGATTTCATATCGGTGCTTTCAAAAAAATACATTTTTGGATGAATTCAATGAAATTTATTGACGATGAATCAATATCGAAAATAATTAATTTCGATCATTACGACCCCTTTTCCGTTTTAGGCTTTCATGAGGGGTCGGTAAGAGCGTTCATACCTTCGGCGAAGAGCGTTTCACTTCTCAAAACAGGGACAGGCCTGGAAGAGACTATGGAACTGATCCATCCCGCCGGTTTTTTTATATATCCCGGAAAGTCTGAGACAAAGTCTCAGGCGGAGCCGGATACGGGATATTTTCCATACGAATTCAAAATATCATACGGCAATAACGAAACTCAAGTTACTCGAGACCCCTATTCTTTTCTCCCCGTAATTTCCGATTACGATATGCACCTGTTCAACGAGGGAAGCCACCAGGATATCTACGAAAAACTCGGCGCGCATATCATGACCGTGGACGGGATCTCCGGAGTGCATTTCGCCGTATGGGCCCCGAATGCCAGGGCAGTTAGCGTAACCGGCGATTTTAACGGATGGGATATAAGACGGCATCAAATGCGCGTGCTGGGCAATTCCGGAGTCTGGGAAATATTCATACCCGGAATTTCAAAGGGCGATATCTACAAGTTCGCTATTAAAACAAAGGAAGGGGCTGTTTTATTAAAAGCCGATCCGTATTCTTATTATTCGGAAAAAAGGCCGAAAACAGGATCAATTGTCTGGGATATAAATACTTATCAATGGAATGACGGCGAGTGGACTGCAAGGCGCGGAAAAGGCCGTAACCTTGAAAAGCCCATGACAGTTTACGAGGTTCATCTTGCATCCTGGATGCATGTTCCAGAGGAAGACGACCGCAGCCTCACCTACAGGGAAGCGGCCGTAAGACTTACTGAATACCTTAAAAAGATGAATTATACGCATATAGAACTCATGCCGGTAGCCGAGCATCCTTTCGATGGATCCTGGGGATACCAGGTAACGGGATATTTTGCGCCGACAAGCCGTTTCGGCAATCCAGAAGATTTCATGTTTTTCGTAGATTACCTTCATCAAAATGATATCGGAGTGATCATAGACTGGGTGCCGGGCCATTTCCCAAAGGACGCTCATGGGCTGTGCTGGTTCGACGGAACAGCGCTTTACGAGCACTATGACGACAGGAAGGGAGAGCAAAGGGACTGGGGAACGAAGATATTCAATTACGGCAGGAATGAAGTCCGGAATTTCCTGATCTCCAATGCTATTTTCTGGTTTGGAAAATACCATATCGACGGCCTGAGGGTGGACGCCGTAGCCTCAATGCTTTACCTCGACTACAGCAGAAAGGAAGGCGAATGGATACCCAACCAGTTCGGCGGAAGGGAAAACCTCGAAGCCATAGATTTTATTAAAAAGATGAACGAGATAGTATACAGCAGGTTTCCGGGCATAATGACAATAGCCGAAGAATCCACTGCTTTCGGAGGAGTATCGAGACCTACTTATGTCGGAGGTCTCGGATTCGAGTTCAAATGGAACATGGGCTGGATGCATGATACCCTTGTCTATTTCAGCAAGGAGCCGGTTTTCAGAAAATACCACCAGGGCACGCTTACATTCTCCATGATTTATGCCTACACTGAAAATTTCATCCTTGTCCTTTCACATGATGAAGTAGTGCATGGAAAATCATCTATGCTTTCAAAAATGCCCGGGGACGTCTGGCAGAAGTTTGCCAACCTCCGTCTCCTTTACACTTATATGATGGCGCATCCCGGCAAAAAACTCCTTTTCATGGGCCAGGAGTTCGGGCAATGGAACGAATGGCGGGAGGACAAAAGCATAGACTGGCACCTGACGGAGTTCGAGCCCCATCGTAAACTGCAGAACATGGTTTCCCATCTTAATTCACTTTACCGCAGCGAACCAGCCCTTTATGAAATCGATTTCGAGCAGGCCGGTTTTGAATGGATAGATTTTTACGACTCAGACAACTCTGTCATCAGCTTTATCAGGAAGGCCAAAAACGGAAGCTTTGTCGTGGTTGCATTGAATTTTACGCCTGTGGTGCGCTGCAATTACAAAATCGGGACCATTTCAAAGGGTTTTTACAGGGAAATTTTCAATTCCGATTCCTCTAAATTCGGCGGAAGCGATAACGGCAACGGCATAGGCGTCAATTCGCTTGATCAGCCATGGAACGGAAAGCCCTTCTGCCTCGATTTGACAATTCCTCCTCTCGGAGGCATCCTGTTAAAATTAAACCCGGAAGAAACGGAGGATAATTCATGAAAACCGAAAAGACAAAAATAAGGCTCAATAAATATTTCATGGTCCTGTCCCTTTCTTTTATTGTTTTCCTGATTATCGCCGCGCTTTATAACGGTTTTCCGCAATTCAGGGCTTTCGAGACAGCTTCTCTTGATTTCCGCTATAAGTTAAAAACCTTCTTCGAAAAAGACCTGCTTAAAATCAGGAAAAACAGCATATACAACAGGATTGCAATCGCCGCCATCGATGACAATAGTATTCTGGATAATGGCGGATGGCCATTCGACAGGAAAGTCTGGGCCGATACACTCAACACCCTCAGCGATTCTCCCAATGTGCCCGACCTGACATTTTTTGATATAGTATTTACGGATCCCAGCCGGAACCCTGAAAGCGATAAAGCCATGAAGGAAGCTTTTAAAAATTTCAAGGGCACGCTCGGCGAGGATATAATACTCGATATAATACCCGGAATAAATGTAACCGAATTGAATAAAGGATCTGAAGAATCCCTCGAGACAATGACTAATTTCATTATTTCTCATTGCCTTGACTACAATTCGCCCAGGATCAGGGCACTGAGAAGATTTGAGATTAATTATACAAATCAGATCGCAATAACGCCCTATCCGATCGTTTCACCTCTTCTTGAAGAACTTCCGGGGTATCTCGGATTTATCGGGGCGGCAAATATTGAATCCAGGGAAAAATCTTCCCGGGCAGATCCCTCCATTCCTTTCATACTGCCTGCGATTTTCAAGGTAAAGGACAATAACGGAAACTACTCAGTCACCAATATTTATTATCCTTCTATAGTCCTGGCCATAGTTATCAAAGAACTTCATGCGGATATTTCCGATGTTCTTGCCGGTAACCATGAATTGATAATCAAAAACGCATTATATAACGGCCGGAGGATAGATTTCAAAATCCCGGTAGATGAAAACTATAACATGAATATTAATTACAAATCAGGCCCCGGAACGTCGTATATTAAAATAATCCCTTTCGAGAAGATTGCAACAACAACTCTGCCGCCCGATTGCATCCTGTTTGTCGGGATGTACTCGAGAAAGGGCAGCAGGGATTTATATCAGTCGCCGTTTGGGGAAATGTATGGAGTAGAGCACCTCTGTTATGCGATTGGGACGATCCTGAGCAGGGATTTTCTTTACGAAGTTCCGGACTGGGTTAACCTGGCATTTATTTTATTATTAACCCTGTCCGTCGGGCTTTTAACGGCCAGAGGCCTCAGGATAACAATCGGCGCCGGCGCCCCTCTTGCAATCCTGCTGCCGGTGGCCGCGGGATCTGTGCTTTTTCAGTTCAATATAATAATCGCGACTTTGATCCCCATTATGAGCGGTATCCTTGCCATACTTTCCGTCCAGATCTACATGCTTTTTACTGAAGAGAAGGAAAAATCCTTTATTAAAACTACTTTCTCAAGCTACCTCAATCCGAAACTGGTCGATATCCTTATTCAAAACCCTGAAAGGATACAGCTCGGAGGAGAAGATAAAGAAGTCACAGTGCTTTTTTCGGCTATTAAAAACCTTCATGATCTGACAGGCGGCATGGGGGCAAAAGACCTCATCGGATTTTTAAACGAATATTTTTCAATGATGACCGACATCGTTATGGAGACCAGCGGGACACTCGATAAATATATCGGGGATTCCGTCATGGCTTTCTGGGGAGCGCCCGTGGATAATCCCGGCCATGCATTCAACGCTTGCAATGCCGGATTGAAAATGCTTGAAAAAGTTCATATTTTCAATAAGGGAAGACAGGAAAAAGGGCTGGATCCTATTATTCTGTATATAGGGATCAACACTGGAATCATTATTGTCGGAAATGTAGGTTCAGAGAGCCAGAAAAATTACACGGCAATAGGCGATTCCGTTAACCTCGCCTCCCGGCTGAAGGGGCTGAACAAATTTTACCATACTCAGGCTGTAATAAGCGAGTTCACTTACGATAAGATCAAGGACAGGGTTGTGGCCAGGGAGCTCGACCTGACACGGGTAAAGGGTAAATTAAAACCGGTAAGGATTTATGAACTGCTTGATTTTACAGAATAGATAGAGAGGGGTTTATATGGCGGGGAAAAATAAATTCAGGAAGCTGAATAAATTCACTGTGATCACTATCATTTCTTTTGCCGTACTGTTAGTAACCGGCGGATTTTACTATATGCCCCGCATGTATGACGTTCTTTCCATCGGAAGGATCCTTCATAATGTCGAAGACAAATCCATAAGCTGGCGTTTTATTTCAAAAGCCTTTCAATCCGGAACATTTGTCCAGGCTAAGGGCGCGATCCACAGGAACAAGGTGCCCGGTATTTATTCAAAAATGGCAATTTTCGCCCTTGATGACGAATCCATAAGCTACTTTAACGGTTATCCTGTCGACAGGAAGGTCTGGGCGAAACTGCTCGACCATTACGGAAAGTCCTCCTTTCCCCCCGACCTTGTTTTATTCGATATATTCTTCGACAAGCATTCCAGAAAAGAAAGCGATAAAGCCCTTGAAAAATCCCTTTCCGGTTTCAGGCAGCCGGCAGGAAGCGATTTCATGCTCTACCCCTCGCTTCATTCGGACCTGATTTCCGGCAGTACGGTTACCGATGATAATGAAAAGGCTGAAATCCTGAAAAATTGTCTTTCAATCGATTCTCCCGAAGTCTCCTCTTTAAGGAAATTCGAACTCGATTCCAGCATAAAACCCGGCAGGACAACGACTTTTTTCAAGTTAAAATCCATTATAAAAGATATTTCCGATAACCTTAGTTTTGCCGGTTTTGCAAACATGGAACCGATCGCACCCGGCGAGGATACATTCTGTAAATGCCCTCTTGTGATTTCTGCCGGGTATTATTATATGGAAGACGGCGTAATGAAGATCACCAATGTTTATTATCCGTCGATAGCACTTTCAGCGGCAGCCAGGCTTGCGGGAGCCGGTTTGAAGGACATTTCGCTTGAAGAAGGAAAGGTGGTAATTAAAAACTCGCGCTGGAACGGAATAAACGGCGATTTTACCATCCCTGTCGATAGCTCCTTCAGGCTCTTCGTCAATTACAAAGCCGCAGCCTCAGTTGGATTCATTAACCTTCTGACCCTCAAATATGCGGAAAACGCACAGTTCCAGAAGAATTCCATTTTCCTTCTTGGCGTATCAGTATCAGGGATGCTTGATAACAAATGGCTGTCCCCCATGGGAGATATGTTCAGCGTCGAGCATATCGGTTATTCGATCGGAACAATCATGAACAAAGACTTCTTATTGGAAACACCATGGTTGCTGGAGCTTCTGTATTTGATAATTTTCACTTTAACGATAGGATTCCTGATGACAAGGGGAACATCTAACGCCATCGCGGCTCTCCTGCTGGCTATATTATTTCCTCCCCTTGCCGGTTTTGTTCTTTTTCATTTTAATATAGTCATTATCACGCTCATTCCCGTAATTACAGGGCTTATTGCCCTGATCGGGGGGGAAATATTCATCATCCTGACGGAACAGAGTGAAAAGCGCTTTATAAAGAGCACCTTTTCGAAATATGTCAGCCCCGATCTTGTAAATATCCTTGTGGCCAACCCCGAAAAAATAGAACTCGGCGGGCAGGATACTGAAGCGACAGTCCTGTTTTCAGATATCAGGGGGTTTACAACCCTTTCCGAAGGTATGCAGCCCAAGGATCTCATCGGGTTCCTGAATTTATACCTGACAAGGATGACAAACATAGTCATGGAGACCAAGGGGACGCTTGACAAGTACATAGGCGATGCTGTTGTCGCATTCTGGGGAACCCCCATAGAACTTCCCGACCATGCCCTGAAGGCATGCCAGGCGGCCCTGAAAATGATGGATTCGATGCATGCATTTAACGAAGAACAGGTTAAATTAGGAAACAAGGCAATAAATATCGGCATAGGTTTAAACACGGGCAATATTACCGTAGGCAATTTAGGTTCCGAAAAAAAGAGAAATTATACCGCTATAGGCGATAATATGGATATGGCGGAAGACCTGCAGGATGAGAACAAATTCTATATGACAAATATTATCATCAGCCAGTTCACCTATGAAAAAGTCAAAGAATGGGCGGTAGTCAGGGAACTCGACAGTATTTATGTAAAAGGTGATTCGATGCCGATAAAGATTTACGAACTTATGGATCTTAATAAATGGGATTGAAAAAACTTAACTTAATAATCGGGCTTTTGCTGTTCATTATCAGTTCCTGCTCCACGATACTCGTCAAGCAGGAGCAGGAAGATCAGAAAAACAAGCTTTCCAAAGCAATAATCGACTCGGTTAAAAGCCGTTATACGATAATCGTATACCCGTTCAGAAATCTGACAGGCGAGAAAGACCTCGACTACCTTTCAAACGCCCTGCCTGACATGCTTGAAACCCATTTGAAGCCGATCGAATATGAAACTTCTTTTATCCCCTTTGAAAATGCAGATTTCACAATGAATTCGAATGTTTTAAATTTAATTGAAGCCTCTAATTCGATATTTACAAATTACCTGATCCCTGTCCCTTCCATAGTGACCCAGTATTCGGCTATTACCGCCGCGGGAAGCATCCTGACCGTTGTTAAAACCAACACAAACATGATGATCACCAATATCTACAACGGGACCACCCAGCCGTTTATTTCCACCAATATGGCGACTAATTTTATTACTAACGGCATGGCTACAAATGTCATCAGCACCAACCTTTATAAACTCACAAAAGAAAATTACATGTCCCTGATAATGACTGAATTCACAGAATTGACCAACCAGTTCTGTTTCATACCCATTGATGTTAAAAAGAGCGGCATTTCACTTTCCACCAATATTATAACAAATACTCTGGTAAGCGTGGCAACAAATTTATCGAACAGCATCACAAGCAATGCAACGGGCAGCATTTCAAGCAATATATCGAGCAATATCATCAATAATAACTACTGCGAGATCCATGGCAGCTATTCCCTCGTGGAAAAGCGCCAGGGGCCTAACCAGTTAAAAGTAGATATGACCGCAACTTTCATCAATAAAGAAACCAACACTATCACCAGGGAATTGACGGGAAGGGAGGACAGGCTTTCAGACAGGATATTCGATTTCGTAAAGCCCGTAAGAAGAATCTGCCTGAACCAGGAAACCGGCGATTTGATAATAGACTCTCAGCCGGAGGAAGCAAGCATCTATTATGACGGGACATTCATAGGCAAAACACCGATGTATTACCCTTCTATACCTGGCGGGAAGCACATTTTCGCGTTTTTAAAAGACGGTTTTTCACAGGTTGTCGTTAATGCGATTATCCTCACGAACAGGACAAATATGATTTTCAAGCCTATCCAGCAGCTCGAAACCGGGGGTATCGTAAAAATAAAAAGCGAACCCACAAACGCCCTCGTTTATATAGATTCGACGTATGTCGGCCAGACTCCCCTGACCCTTACAAACCTGACAATCGAAACCCTCCACAGGGTCACGATAGAAACATCCGATTCGAACTATTATCCCTATTACAATAATGTCACTATTCTTAACACTAACAGGCAATACGAAATAGACGCTTACCTCTCGAAAGTGCAGGGCACTCCCGCCCTGGAGCGCCGCTGGATATGGTACGGAGTTTATGCAGGCTGGGGATCGGTTCTTTACTGCGTTGCATGGAACGTCTATTCCGATTACGAGCAGCAGTATTATGATGACCAGATAATTGCAAATCCGGGAAATAATGCAGCACAGAATAGTTATAATTTATATAACAATTATTATCACGCATCAATAGATTGGGGTATAGGTCTGGGCGTTCTTACCCTCGGCCTGATGTGCTACGCCCTTTATAACGAGGAAGTCTACATGGGCTTCAACAGCATGGGCCCGTCGGATTTCTCTGCTTACCTATGCTTTAAATTTTGATAAAAATTCTTTGAGCACAAGCGACCCAGAGGGATGCCTCTCTATGTACATCAGAAGCGACATCAGGTAGCTTTCCGGTTCTCCCGTATCGAGCATCAATCCGCTTATTTCAAAAGCCGACACCTTGTCTTCGGAAGCAAGTTTATTGATAGCGTCGATGTGGTAATATTCGCCTTGACCCTCATGGTGCTTTTCATAGCCCTTTTCAAGGATCGAGAGGATCTCCGGCGTAAATAAGTATCTCCCGATCGAGATTAAATCTGATGGGGCGTCCTTTTTTGCCGGTTTTTCAACAAGCTCTTCTATGTCGAGCCGGCCCGTTTTTTTAAGCCTGACAACCCCGTAGCGCGAAGGATTTATTAGTTCCTTCCTGACGGCTAAAATGTTTTTCCCGCCCGTTTTATGCATATCGATCATCATGCTTGAGACACCCGGGCTGCCTATCACTATATCGTCCGGATACGCAACTATAAAAGGCTCATCCTTGATATAAGGCTTAATAAGGAGGAGAGCCTGCCCCGTCCCTTTCATTTCCTGCTGCCTGATAAAGCAGAAGTTCATATTTCTCGGCCTTATGCTCCTGAGACTGTCTTTCTTATTTCCTTTTTCAAGAACATGTTCTAATTCGGTTTCCCTGTCGAGATAATCTTCAAGCACCTTCTTCCTTCTGCTTGAAATGATAATAACATCCTTTATGCCGGCCTCTTCGAATTCATCAAGTATGAAATCTATTAGGGGCCTGTCATAGAGGGGAAGCATTTCCTTTGGAAGAGTCTTGGTGACTGGCAGAAACCTTGTCCCGTAACCTGCAGCGACTATAACGCCTTTCATCGTAACTCCATTAAGTAAATTTTCATCGCAAAGGCGCGAAGAGCGCTAAGAGAGGGAATTTCAAGATATCTTTGCGGCCTTTGCGTCTCTGCATTGATTCCTTATGCCATTTTATTATAAAACTTATCGTAACTGATAACAAGAATTGTTATAATACCGATATTATCTTAAAGGAGTGACGATGAATCCGATAGATTTAGCCATAATAGTTTTACTCGCCGCCGGTTTTGCCTGGGGATTCAGCAAGGGTTTTATCTACATGATTTTCAGCCTTCTTGCGATAGTCGGGGGCCTGTTTATCGGAAACAGGGTGGCGCCTTTCGTCGTGCCCGTTTTTCCGCCCCAGTATTCGAAACTCGGTTATATAATAGTTTTCATAATAATCTTTATCCTGATTTATGTCCTTATCAAGAAGCTGACATACGTTTTCAACGACATGATAGAATTTCTCGAACTCGAATGGCTTGACAGCCTGATAGGCGGTATCATAGGGCTCGTTCAATTCATGATAATAATAGGCGTCGTCATTTCCGTCGGCAATTCCTCCCGCTTTTTCAGTTTTATACCCTCTATCCAGGACAGCAGGATATCATTCGCGGTTTCTAAAGTATCGATGATGATAATCGGCTTCATAGCGGGAAACATCCCTCGTTTTTAACGGTTCGTAAACCCTCGCCTTTCTTGACTGTACATATTATCTTTATTAATATATCGATTGTTTTAGAGGGAGCGGATGAGATTTTTTTGTTTCATATTGTTTTTAGTGTTTTCAATATCGGCACTGCAGGCCATTGAAAAAAGGATCGCTGTCTGCGAGATCAGGGAGGCGATAACCCCCGTTACGGAAAGATATATTAAAAGGGCCCTTGAAGATGCCGGAACCAAAAAATTCGATGCCGTTATATTTGAAATAGACACCCCGGGCGGACTGCTTGATACTACGAGAAATATAGTGCAGGCTTTGCTCAGTTCAAAGATAGATACGATTGCCTATGTTTCTCCATCCGGCGCCAGGGCCGGTTCGGCGGGTGTTTTTATTACAATGTCGGCCAGATATGCCGCCATGGCGCCTGCCTGCAACATTGGAGCGGCACACCCGGTAACTATCGGAAGCCGGGATGAAAAAGAGGACGAGAACTCGAAACACCTCTCTATAAAAATTGAAAACGATTCCATCGCCTTTATAGAGTCCATCGCGAAAGCGAGGAACAGGAACATCGACTGGGCAAAGGACTCTGTGAAAAACAGCGTTTCGATAACAAGCGACGAAGCCCTGAAAAAAGGGGTTATTAATTTTATAGCCGCGGACGATACCGATCTTGTAAGGCAGATCTACGGCAGCGATAAGGCTTTTCTCATAATGCCTTTTAAAAAGAACTGGGCGGAATCTCTCCTGTCTATCCTATCGAACCCTAACCTTGTATATTTCCTTATGATCCTGGGTTTTTACGGCATACTGTATGAAATAATCCACCCCGGTACGATTTTTTCAGGCGCTACGGGAGCATTGCTCCTGATAACCGCTCTTTACTCTATGCAGTACCTTCCATTTAATTTTGCCGGTTTGATACTCATTGTCCTTGCTTTCATCCTTATAATGATAGAGGTCTTTACGGCAACCCATGGCCTGCTTATTATAGGCGCTATGATAAGCCTCATAATCGGTTCGGCGATGCTTTTCGACTCCCCTTTTCCTTTCCTGAGGGTGTCGTACGCTTCAATTGCCGTTGTCGCTCTGACAACATTCCTTGTTTTTACAAGTTTAGTTTACCTTATTTCGAGAGTATTATACAGGAAAGCGGTATCCGGCAAAGAAGGAATGTCCGGCCGAAATGCGGTGGCGATTACCGACTTCATTCTCGGCAGGGGCAAGGTGTTTTTTCATGGGGAAACCTGGTACGCGGTTTCTGAAAACGATATAAAAAAAGACAGCCCTGTTACGATAAACGGGGTTAAAGGGCTTGTTTTGACTGTCAAAGAAAACAATAAGGAGAATTAATAAATTCAAGACAATTAATAAGATCTGTAAATTTGAGCATAGGTGGTGTTTATTATGCGCCTGAAAAATTCCAAAGCAGATCAAAAAGAGGAAAAAAGCAGTTCTATTTCGATCAAATTATTTAATAGCGATAAGAAATCGAATTCCGCTATCAAGAAAACTATTGAGGATATTTTCAGTCTTTATAAACGCAAGGATCTGACGGATATAGTATATTTCTGCATCAAGGAACTTATATCAAACGCGATCATAACAAATGTCAAATCCCTCTTTTTTACAAAGAACAATCTCAATATCAACAGCATTTCCGATTATGTGGCGGGAATAACTCAGTTCAATGAAATGATGAATAAAAACGGCGCCAGAAAATACTACTCCGAGCTCGAGGAAAGGGATCTCTGGGTCCAGTTCAACATAAAGCATAATAAAAACGGTCTGAAGTTCGAGATAACGAATAATTCGCCCATTATCGGGATCGAAGAAAAGCAGATAAGGATGAAGCTTCAGAAATCGATGATTTTCATCGATCTGTTCGATATTATAGATCCCGATGAATACGACGGTTACGATGAAAAGATGGGCCTTGCCCTTGTTTTGATCCTTCTAAAGAAGGCCAGGCTTGACGCCAGCCTTTTCAGGATAGGCACAATAAACGGTATAACGCTTTCGAGGATAGAGGTTCCTTTTTCGAGCGCATTCAGCTCGAGCAGGAAAGGATCCTTAAAAAAATAAAAAATGCCGGGGACG
>CAZHNM010000001.1:0-288816 GCA_964533855.1 uncultured Brevinematales bacterium | reverse complement strand
ATTTTAGCATGGTTTTTAACATATCATCCAAAAAAGAATCGATTAGCTTAGGATTCCCGCAGACAGGTCCAAAACTTTCAAAAAACCGGATAATATGATATTCTAAATAGCTTGTCGGGACGGATTTTAACTGATAAAAAAGGGGAAGGAGTCATTAGCTTATGAATCTCTTGAGAAAACTGATAAATTTGATTTTCGGGACAAAACAGCAGAGGGACGCAAAAAAAATGATTCCTGTCGTTCAGGAGATAAACGGGTTTGAAAACGGGCTTTCAACCCTGTCGAACGATAGCCTGATCGGCAAAACAGCCGTGTTTAAAAAAAGGATAGAGAATAAGGAAAATCTCTCGGACATCCTTCCCGAGGCCTACGCAGTAGTCCGCGAAGCCTCTAAAAGGACGATCGGGATGAGGCATTTCGACGTCCAGCTCATGGGCGGCATTTCCCTTAACTCCAATATGATCTCGGAAATGAAAACAGGCGAGGGTAAAACCCTTGTCGCAACTCTTCCCCTGTATCTCAACGGCCTTACAGGCAAAGGATGCCACCTGATCACCGTCAACGATTACCTGGCTAAAAGAGACGCTCTCTGGATGGGGCCCGTATATAAATTCCTCGGCCTGACAGTAGGGATAATAAATCACGACAAATCATACAAAGTCGAATGGTCCGATATTTCGGCCTACACCGTAATTGCAGTCGAATGCTCAAGGCAGGATGCGTATAACTGCGATATTACTTACGGTACCAACAACGAATTCGGGTTCGATTACCTGCGCGACAACATGGTTTTTTCCCTTCAGCACAAGGTGCAGAAAAAGCATTATTTCGCCATAGTCGATGAAGTCGACTCGATCCTTATAGACGAGGCGAGAACCCCTCTGATCATTTCCGGCCCGACGGATGAATCGACAGACCTCTATTACAAGATCGACAAGTTCATTCCCAGGCTCACCGAAGCCCAGAAAAATGAAAAAAACGAACCGGTCGAGGGATCCGGGGATTATGCAGTCGATGAAAAAGATAAAACGGCCGTGCTTACGGATATGGGTATCGACAAGATAGAAAAACTCCTCGGCATGAAAGACCTTTATTCCCCTAAAAACAGCATGATGGTGCATCATGTGATCGCGGGGATCAGGGCCCATAAGCTCTACCAGAAAGACGTGGCTTACGTGGTTGAAAATAACGAGGTCGTTATCGTCGACGAGTTTACAGGCCGAAAGATGCCCGGCAGGCGCTGGTCCGACGGCCTCCACCAGGCCATCGAAGCCAAGGAGAGGGTGCAGATCAAGCAGGAATTCCAGACGTTGGCGACCATAACGTTCCAGAACTATTTCAGGATGTATGAAAAATTAGCCGGTATGACAGGAACAGCTGAAACGGAAGCGCAGGAATTCTACGCGATTTACAAATTGGATGTCGCCGTTATCCCGACCAATATGCCGGTAGTCAGGAATGATTTTGCGGACAAGATCTATTTGAACGAGAACGCCAAATACAGGGCAATAGTTCGTGACGTCGAGGAAAAGCATAAAAAGGGGCAGCCTATACTGCTCGGAACAATCTCCGTGGAAAAATCCGAAAGAATTTCAAAGCTCCTCGAAGCCAAGAGGATCAGGCACAACGTGCTCAACGCCAAGTTCCATGAAAAAGAGGCCGAGATCATCGCCAATGCCGGATTAAAAGGATCCGTCACCATAGCCACCAACATGGCCGGCCGCGGTACGGACATAAAGCTCGGTGAAGGTGTTGTCGAAGCCGGCGGCCTGCATGTCATCGGAAGCGAACGCCATGAGGCGAGAAGAATCGACAACCAGCTGCGCGGACGAACAGGACGGCAGGGAGATCCGGGTTCATCGCAGTTTTATGTATCGCTCCAGGACGATCTGATGAGGATCTTCGGCATGGATAACCAGATGGGCCTTATGAAAAGCTTCGGATTCGGAGAGGATGACGAAATCCAGAACCGCATGATATCGAGGGCTATCGAGGGAGCGCAGAAAAGAGTGGAGGGAAGGAACTTTGAAATCAGGAAAAACCTTCTCGAGTACGATAATGTTATGAATGAACAGAGGACATATATATATTCGATAAGGGATAAGATCCTCGATGTGGCAAGGGACTATTCCGTTATTGATGAGCTTATTCACACTATAGTTGAGGATTACGTTATAAATTTCGAAAAGCCGCAGAGGCCCGAGTCATGGAACAGGGAAGAAACCGATAAATGGTTCAAGCACCATTTCTTCACAAGCATCAACCTGGATCTTTCTAAAATGGATTATGGAACGGCAATCGCCAGCCTCTGCTCAACAATCAAGAGCCGTGTGTGGGACAGGCTTGCTAACGTGCCGGAGGAGATCAGGGCCGAAGGTTTCAAATATGTCGTTCTCAACTCGCTCGATACTCAATGGAAACAGCATCTTAGAAATATCGATTCCCTGCAGGAAGGCATCGGCCTGCGCGGTTATGCCCAGAAAAACCCCGTTGTCGAATACAAACTCGAAGCCTACGACCTGTTCAGGGCTATGAGAGCCGGTTTCATGCTCGAGGCATTCTCGATCCTGTCGAGGCTGGAGATCCATACAAGCGCCGATGCTCTCGGGGAAGAGGAAGCCGCGATTCCCGTTCAGACGGTGCACAGCGAATATGACCAGTTCGGCTCGGTAAAAGGAGGAGGTGCGCCGGCTACGGAAAAGCTCCAGCCGATAATAAAGCACGAAAAACTCGGCAGAAACGACCCCTGCTGGTGCGGCAGCGGCAAAAAATACAAGGTATGTCATCTGGAAGAAGATTTAAGAAAAGAAAGGTCAGCGAGGTAACATATGGATTACAAATCATCGGGAGTGGATATCAATAAGGCGGATTCCCTGATCAGCGATGTGAGGCACTTTGCTTCCCTTTCCTACCAGAACGGCGTTTTAGGCGGAGTCGGCGGATTCGGCGCCCTTTTCGAAATAAAAAAATATAAAAACCCTGTCCTTGTTTCATCTACAGACGGAGTCGGCACTAAGATACTCCTGGCTCACAGCATGAAAAAATTCTCAGGCCTTGGTTACGATCTCGTTGCAATGAGCGTCGACGACGTGATATGCTGCGGCGCAAAACCCCTGTTCTTTCTTGACTATATAGCCGTCGGCAGGCTTGAAAAACCGATTTATCTTACCCTGATCGAAAGCATAACAAAAGCCTGCAGCTACAGCGGCTGTTCCCTGATCGGGGGCGAAACGGCAGAACTGCCGGGAATGTATCCGGGCGATGAGTTCGACCTCGCAGGCTTCTGCGTTGGCGTTATGGAAAAAAAGGATATTATTAAACCGGAAAGCATAAAAGAAGGAGACGCCGTTATCGGTCTTGCTTCATCAGGCTTTCACTCCAACGGCTTTTCACTGATAAGAAAAGTGATAGAAATAAAAAACCTCGATCTTAACAATAATTACGGCTTCGGCATCCTTGGGAATATTCTCCTCTCCCCGACTGAAATTTATACGCCTGTAATATTAAAAGCGAGATCGGCTTATAAAAAGGCCCTGAAGGGCATCGCCCATATAACAGGCGGCGGGATCGAGGGCAATCTGAACCGTGTCCTGCCGGGGGGGCTTGATGCAGTGCTGAATAAGAAAAGCTGGAAAATTCCCGAGGTCATACAGTTTATCCTGAACCAGGGAGAGATAGAAGAAAACGAAGCATTCAAAACCTTCAACATGGGAATAGGGATGGCTCTCGTCGTAGACAGAGCTAAAAAGGACGAAATACTTGGATTTTTCAATAAAAACAGCTACAAGTCTTACGAGATAGGAAAGATCGAGAAGGGCTCCGGGATTGTCAGGTTTAACTAATGACGGTAGCTTATATAATAATGATCTCTGCGGCCTGCCTGCTGGCCGCGATGGCCATAGAAAGTCTTCTCAGGAGTTTGAATACCCTCAACTTTGCAGCATCCCTTCTTCTCTTTTTATCCTCTGTAATAACTCTCTGCCTCGGACTGGCCGATTATTTTATCCTCCTCGACTACAAGGCGCTAGCCCTGCTCGTTATAAAGATACGTTACGCATCAATGCCCCTTGCAGGTTACGCTTTTCTATTATTTGCGATAAATTTCCCGAAGGGGCTCCAATCCGAAAAGCTTAAAACGGCCGGATGGGTAGTTCTAGTAATATCCCTTTTATTTGCCGCCGCCGGACTGACAGGTCTGACGATAGATCACCTGTTGCCGGTGAACAATCTCAGCGACTTCTCGGGCAGAACATTCGAATCGAATATAGTTTTTAACCGTTTCCATTACCTGCTTTTATATTATTCTTTATTTTTATATGTTTTTTCATCCTCTCTGATAGCTTTTAAATACCGTAAATCCTCCCTGATTTACCAGAGGAAGCAAGTCCGTTATTTTTTCTCGGGTTTCCTGTTTTTCTCCTTTGTCCAGGTTGCTTACTATTTCACAGGAAACGGCATCCCCCTCATAATCGGAAGCTCGCTCAGCGCTTTTTCATTTGTAAGCGCGGGAAGCACGCTGCTTTACTCTATTATAGTTTACCGTTTTGTTAATTTGAGGAACAGGCTTATAATCCTCCTGCAGAATATTCTCATCGGCGTCATTGTTTCAATACCGATAGTATTCCTGCTCTATATAAACAGGATATGGTTCGAACTCGCGGATATTTATAATTTTTTCATGGTAATGGTGCCGGCCCTTGTCCTTTTCTTCTGGCTTTATGCGCTTACCGGCAATCTTATCCGTAAAATACTCAAGATAAATTACATCGATCCTGATATGACGGAGGTATTCCTCGATAAAATCGTCAAATCATTGACCATCACAGAACTTGCCAAAAATATAATAAATTCCCTCACCGAGAATATAAACTGCCGCAACGCTGATTTCCTGATATTCGACAGGGACAAGGAAATCTTCAAGGTGCTTTTTTCCTCGAGCGGGAATGATTACAGCATATCCGCCATAGACACATTTTTCAGATATGTCAATGAAAAAACCGACATCTACGACCGGGAACAGATCAACTTCGACCCCAGGTTCGCCGGCATAAAGGAAAGCGCCGAGAAGTATTTCAAAAAATATGAAGCCTCCCTTCTTGTCCCGTTTTATTACGACAACGATCTTATCGCCCTCCTTCCCATTGCCGGTAAGATCGACAATACCTCTTATGTAAGCCGGGAACTGTCGCTTATATCTAAACTCAAAAAAACGGCGCAGGTAGTCCTTCACAATATAATCCTGATCGACAAGGAGCAGGAAGCCAAATTAACCAAGAGGGATCTTATCCTCGCATCCAATATACAGGAATCTATATTTCAGAATACCATCCCTGTTTTTACAAATATCGATGTTTACGCTTTCCAGAAACCTGCAAGGGGCGTAAGCGGAGATTATTTCCTCATCGAGAAGGCATCCAACAATTCACTCGGCGCACTGATCGCCGATGTTTCCGGCAAGGGTTTTTCAGCCGCCCTTGTCTCTATGATCATCCACACCATAACAAAAAGCCAGGAGTTTTCATCGACGAGCACTAACTCCATTGTTTCGAGGATCAACGATGTCATGACCTCGAGCCAGAATTACAGCCGCATTACAAAGACGATGAGCTTTGCCACGGTTTTTTGCGGGTTTTTCGATAACAATTTAAAGACTCTTTTCTACACAAATGCCGGTCATTACCCTGTTATAGTCTATGACATGGAAACCCGGAAGTTCGAATTTATCAAATCGAACGGAAAACCGGCAGGTATATTCCCCGAGGAGACATACCTTTCAAGGTCCTATCATTATGAAACAGGCAAGATATTCGTCCTCTATTCGGACGGCATTACGGAAGCTATAAATTCAAAAGAAGAGGAATTCAGCCAGGATAGGCTTCTCGAATTGATAAAGGCAAATGATAAAAAGACCAGCCGCGAGATAACCGATGAAATAATCGGTGCGGTCGAAAATTATGCAGACTCTGCAGAGAATCTTGACGACATGACATTAATAGTCATTAAGTTATAGAATTTTAAATCCGAAAATCAAATAAGCGTTCTTTCCTGTGTCTTAGGAGGATTTATGAAAAGGCTATCAATTACCGCTGTTTTTATATTTATTACATTTTTATCGGCATATTCAGCCGGATCGGGTTCGCTCACCGGAGCGGGTTCATCCGTACTGCCGGCCAACCCTTATACCCAGCTCATAGGCTTCAAGACAGGCGGCGAGTTTTACCTGAACACATTTCTCTCAGACTGGACATCCGCCGTGTTTTTTGAAAACGTTATCAATCAGTGGTTCGGCTTCGAAATCGACCTCGCCAATTCTTCAATCCCGATAACCAATTATACCCAGGTTACAGCAGTAAACCCCCAGACATTTTACGGAACGGGAAAGCTGCAGTATTTCGAATTGAGCGGCGCGATAAAGTTTTATGTGCAGAGCGTTTCCGTCTCTCTCGGGATTACTTATAATAATTTCAATTCCGGTTATATGGTCGAAAACACCGCCAACCAGTACATAACCATCGGCGATGAATACAATTATTTCTCCGTTTTCTGCGGTCCGGAACTGACCGCCCAGATATCCTCCGACCTGTTCACAAAGGTGGGCATCCAGGCCATTTACGGCATCCTGAACACCATCCCCAATTACAGCGTCGGCGTGAGGTTCTATATATCGTTCGCGTACGGGATATAATACCAACCCGGCCATGGACAATTTGTTATCTCACAGGTATTCGAAATACTTGATCTGCTAAGGCTCAAAAAAGCTGCAAGCGCAACTCGTCCGATTATTGAAATTCTAATTTAAAACTTCCATCTTTTTATTTAGTCTCTTGAATAAGAGACAATAATCGGCCTCAAACAATGCTCTTGCTTACCGCTTTTTTTCACCTTGCAGATCTACGTTTTCTCATAATGTTCGATAGAAATTGCCCTGGCCGGGCTGGCATATATATATATATTGCTTAAAAACCTACGCCTTCTTCATTAATGCACATCTGCGCTCACTTTCTTCGGCATGGAATCTTATATTTAATAATAATATTTGGATATGCCCATCACCTTTATCCTTGGGCTCTTCCTCGGGTAGTTCAATTGCAGATTTTAAATTTGCAGTTTATTTTATTCAGGTCAAGACACAGTATTCACCGGTTACCGACTGCTCTGTCAAAGTAAGCATGTTTCCCTTGAATTTGAATTTAACCAGGTGCCTCCGGGAACAGACTTAACATACCAAATCCTCGTTATTTTTTAAACCTGATCTTACCGCCTGCGTTTAAACCTGCTGAATTCCCTGTAGGGCAGGAATACGGCCTTCATGCTGAAAACCTCCGGCACGGCGTCGCCGCCGCCGGTGAAGAGCCAGCCGTTGCAGCGCAGTAGCCTGGCCGTCCCCAGAAGGAAACCCCGCAAGGCCCCGAAACGCATTACCGACTCGATCATATACTCAGAGCATGTCGGCCTGTAGAGGCATGCCATCGGCAATACGGGCGAGATGAATCTTTTGTAAACTTTGAAAGGGAATGCGGCTATTTTTCTGATGACGGTTTTATATTTTCGAGGCATTTGAAGATCCTTTTTAAATCGGATGAGGCCTGCAGTCCGTCGGGCGGCCGCTTTGAAAGGGTTATTACAATATCGAAAGTCCCCGGAAAAACGCTTTTAGAGTGCCTGAAAATCTCACGGACGGCTCTCTTGACTGAATTCCTGAAAACGGCATTTCCATGCCTGGACGAGACTGATACTCCAAGGCGGGTGATCTCTGAAGGGATGTAATAAGCGCGGAAAAAAGAGGCCCTGAGCTGCCTGCCCTTTTTGAAACAGGCCTCGATATCCGCCTTTTTTTTAAGGCGGTTCTCCCGCTTGAATGCGAAAGGTCTATTCATCCGATACGGTAAGCTTCTTCCTTCCTTTCATGCGCCGGCGGTTAAGTATAATCCTGCCGTCCTTCGACTTCATCCTTCTCCTGAACCCGTGGGTCCTGGCCCTCTTGATCTTGCTCGGCTGATATGTTCTTTTCATAGGGGTTTTGCTCCTTCGTGGGTTAAATAAAATGCCGAGTCATGGAATTGAACCATGGACACAAGGATTTTCAGTCCTCTGCTCTACCAACTGAGCTAACTCGGCGATTTTAAAGTGTGAGTATTCTATCTTATTTTATAACCATTGTCAAATTAGCCACCTAAGGGACTTGAACCCTTAACCTGCTGATTACAAGTCAGCTGCTCTACCAATTGAGCTAAAGTGGCGAGCCGTTAGCATCATTCACGAAACGACATCCGGTTATTTTAAAGATAAGATGCGATTTTGTCAAAAATTGCCTTAGCGGACGCAGAATTATTTTATCTTCCGGGTAACATCACGATCAAATGAAAAAATATCATAGTCATGATTTTTTTGATACGCTAATAACAAAGAATCAACAATGTCAATCTTTGATCCGGCATAATAAGCAAGGGCCTGCCTGTATAATAATGTGTTTGTCTGATCGAGACCGTTCATGCTGATAATAGTTTCTAACAGGGCAGCAATTTTTTCTCTCTCGACTTTGTACACTTTGTCCAAAACAAAAACTATTTCAGCAAAAACTGATTCTATCAATTTTGCCTTAACGCTACCCGCTTCTATTGAACTTAATATTTCTTTAGATTTTTTAAAAAGTTCCTCATTATCTTTTGTCAGAAACCGGATTATAATATTTGTATCAAGGACGGCTGTATTTTTCTCTGACATGATCCCCCCAGGCTTCCGATTCATTTTCAGCCCTGTTTTTTACATAATCATTCAAAATC
Source organism: uncultured Brevinematales bacterium (assembly GCA_964533855.1). GTDB lineage: Bacteria > Spirochaetota > Brevinematia > Brevinematales > JAOACQ01 > CAVYGN01. Next base: position 280,033 of record CAZHNM010000001.1, on the reverse strand, counting down.
CCTCCCAGAGAAAGTATCGAGGGAACCGGGCTTAATATAATCCGGTTATTTTCCATTTTCATTTCCAGATATGGACTATCAAGTTTATCCCTGAATGCTTTAGGAATAGCTATCTGCCCTTTACCGGATAATTTAATCAGTTTTACTTTCATATCGGTTTTACCTCAATAATATTCTTACTATTAAGGTAATACAACAGATTGTTTTTGTCAATAAGTGGAAGACATCTGCCTGAAATAAAGGACAGGAAATACATAAGAATGTCGGCGCCCGTTGACAATCGGGTGACAATTGTGTAGCGATCACTTCACATGCAAATTACCTTATTACTGGAAATCTCCGCCATTTTCCGGAAGAGCAATGGATTGCAGGCCCGGCAAAATTTCTGCAGAAAAGTCAACTGAGCAAAAATAATGTGCCATTTGGGAAATCTCGACTTAATACAAATTGTTTTATTTAGTTGAATTGGTCCATTTTCCTATGATTATTTGCATACTATCTTCAGATGCAATATAGTCTTTTTAATTATTAAAAATGAAAGATGGGGGTGTTAAGCAAAATTACATTACAAATTCTGTAATTCTTGTTTCCTTAAGTATTTTAATCTCGTCTTGTTCTTCATCACCAGGTTTAGGTGGCGGCGGGAGCGTTTCAAGCTCCAGCGCGTTATCGGCGGCTACAAATTATACTTCCGCCTATATCGGCACATTGATATATGTCCCCGCCGGTACATTCCAGTATGACACCACTTCAGGCGACCTTGAGCGAATGTGATATAACGAGGCAGCAGTTTTCAAACGTGATGGGATTTGATCCCGTTGTCACAGGTGGTCTTGACACAGGTAGTCAAACAGCTTATTCTACTGGAATCATGGATCCTGTAATGTATGCTAACTGGTACCAGGCCATTGTATTCTGCAACGATCTGAGTATTATGGAAGGCTTGACTCCGGTTTACAGTCTCAACGGCAGTATTTATCCTTCAACTTGGGGTACAATACCGGCATCACAAAATTTAACCTGGGATACGGCTACAGCAAACTGGTCAGCCAACGGATACCGCCTTCCTACTGAAATGGAGTATATGTGGGCGGCTATGGGAGCGGCCAGCGATACACGGATCGGCTATATTGCCGGAGGCGTGAACACGGGCGGCTACACCAAGGGTTAAGCGGGCAGTACGGAAACGGAAGGCGACCAGGCCAATATTAATAGCTATGCATGGACCCACAATGTCTCAGGGCTCAGTACAACAAAACCCGTAGGACAGCTCCTTCCCAACGAGCTTGGACTTTACGACTTGAGCTGGAATGTAATTCAGTGGTGTTCGGACGGGAGCACAGGGTTAAACGTACAGAACGGTGTGTGGTGGACTCCATCGGGTGCGGTAACGAACTACCAGGGAACGGGTTCAGCCCATAGCCGCGTAATATGCGGCAGCAGTTGGAGCGGCAATCCTCCTAGCGCCTGGGTTGCTAACCGCAGCTATTGCAACCCGTATATTAATGGTGCTGACGGGGACGGAGGCGGCGGCGGATTCGGCGGAGCCATCGGCAACAGCACCGGCTTCCGGGTTGTCCGCCCTTGATTCGCCCTGAACGTGCGAACCAAGGCAGGCCCTTCGCATTGTAATAAACTCTTGTCTGGAGATATCCGGGCGGCTTTCTTTATCTGGCAAATTGAAAATCCCCCACATGTTACGGACGAAGAAAATGGATATAATTAAATAATGGTCATGGACTCAATACTGACATTGAATATCATAACGTACAATTTTGTTCAAATTTGACATCCGCCCCAAAAACAATTGAAGTTAAATTCGCCCTACTGCATTACTTTTTATATATAGCGACGATCCCGGTTTCATCGACTGCCGCAAGGCGGCTGCCGTCGGCGCTCGAGGTAATCGACAGCCAAATCCGGCTTCCGGCTGATGCCTGGTCCGACCAGGTAGCACCGTAGTCGGAAGAAATCCAGATATCTCCTCCTCCACTAAGAGGACTTACTACAGCGGCAAGATGGCTGCCGTCGGCGCTCGATGTTATGGAATTCCAGTTTGCGCTAAAGTTATGCTGAGTCCAATTAGTACCGGCGTTAACCGATGTCCATATATAACCCCCATATGCCGCCGCCGCGAGGTAAACGCCATTAGTGCTTGAAGCGATGGAATAACACGGAGTTGACGGGGAAGTTGCGCCTGACACCGTCTTCATATCTTTCCAATTAGTGCCGCCGCTAACAGAGGCCCATATATCTCCACCCTGATCACAAGCCGCAAGACGGCTTCCGTCGGCGCTCGATGCTATTCCTGTATAGCTTCCTCCGCTACAGAATTCTTCCTTTGACAAGTCTACCCAAAAATCTGTTGAAATATATATGTCGCCGTTAACACTACCAGAAGCCAGCCGGCTGCCGTCGGCGCTTGATGTAATACAATACCAATTACCATCTGTTGGGAGTATAGTATTCGGATATGTCCAAGAATTCCCGTGATCGGCAGATGTCGAAATATATCCATAATAACGATCTACTACAAACAGATGGCTGCCGTCGGCGCTCGAAGTTATTCCTTGTAAAATTCCTGCATTAATATTTTTCTTTAACTGCCATGTTGCACCATAATCTGAAGAAGTGAATATATCTCCTGCATCACCACCAACCGCAAGCTGGCTCCCGTCGGCGCTTGAAGTTATTCCGTTAAAAAATTCCCCATTGGTAATTGTATATATTGTCCAGTTATTTCCCGACCCTCCCCCGCCTCCCCCGCCGGAGCCGTTCGAATTTTTACCCAGTTTATTTGAAATATCGTTCGGGTCGAAAAGCACGCAGGACGCCATAATTCCCGTTATGATAATCGCCGGTATAATTATAAATATTTTATTCATATTACTTTCCCCCTTTACTAAAATCTTACGCCGATGCCGATCATCGGATAGATATTTCCGTCGTCGAAGCTGTAGCGAGCTCCGCCCTCGACAAAAAAACCGTTCTAGGAAATTTCGAGCCAGGCGTCGGGGGATACTGAATACGGGGCGACAAAATAGCTGAAGCCTCCGATCCCGGCGAAGATCTTCAGATCGTTTATTTTCCAGATCTCCAGACCGATGTCAAGGTCGGCGACAGGCACGAAATAGCCCCAGTATCCGTAGAGAAATCCGCCGCCGGCGTGGACGCTCGCCCTGAGGTATTCCGTGAAATAATAATCGACGCCGGCAGTAGCGCCTATCATACCCTGGAGGGCATGCACCGAATAGTAAAGGTTCCTGGCGTTAACCGAGAAATCCGCTATATAGAACCTCCCTTCTTCCATCATTATTGTTTTGACGCCGATAACCTTGCCGTCTTTCTCAGCCCTGATTGTGTGGCTCACTCCTGCCTTAAGCATTCTTATTACAAGCTCGCCCTTGATATCGGTCTCTCCGACCTGAGAACCGTCGGCTATAATGGAAACTCCCTTGATGCCCGCTTTTACAAATATAGTGCCCGATGGCGAATATGTGATAACCCTGTTCTCGCCGTCCTTGAGGGTTATCGTTTCATGATAGACCTCGAAACCGGTTTCGGGAATTGTAAGCGAAACCTCCAGAGGCTCCCCGGACTCCTCTATGTCTGTGAAATGAGACTGCTTCGTTAATTTTTTCTGGAAAACCTTGTTTATCAAAAGATTGTAGGAAGTATCGGCTGATATATCCACCTCGAGGCTTCCCATCAAGACAGGGTGCCCGACGAGTTCCGTTGAAATATTCCTGATAAGCCTGTCGATAGTATCGAAAATCCCCGGCCCGGCGTCACCTGTATATTCCCTTTTCAGCTTGAGCTCCGAGGTAGCCGGATCTATGACCTGGACGATTATAAGTATGCTGCCGTTCTTCTTGTTTATCTTGTATGTCCCTGTCACAACCTGCTTAACGGCAAGATCGAGGCCCATCTCAACGGCCTGGTCCATGATGAGCTTTTTCGATTTCCAGAAGTTGTTTTCCTGTGCGATTTTTTCCACCGCTTCGTATGAAACAACCCGTACGTCCCTGATCTTGCCGAGGAAGGTAATGAGGGACTTCGAGATGACCTTGTTAACGGAATCGTCTATCTCTTCGCCCTGGTTGATGAACCCTACGACCGCTATAGATTTGGCCTCATCAGCCCGGGCGGATGAGACCAGGACAGCTATGAATACGGCAATGCATAATAAGCTTAAAAGCCCGCGCATAACACCCCCTTGCAAAATTTGAAGTCGGGAAAGGCAATTTTAATGATAAGTCCGGAAAATGGCAATGATTTGTATTCATTAAAAAACATCACTTGCCCGAAGAATCGACACATGCCGATTATTGACTAAAAGATGCATTTATCCTAATATAATTGAATTAAAACATTCAAAACGGCAAGGTCTTAAATGAAATTTAAAACTAAATCAACCGGCCCGGGCGGCATCTTTATCGAAGCTCGCAGGCTCACGGCTTCAGACCCGATAATCAAAACACACCTTCCCGCTCTTGTCAGGCTGCCGATGCTGCAGGATAGCGGAAAACCTGCAAGGGCCATAGTATCGGCCGGCGATCACGTCGAGGAAGGGCAGGTGATCGGAGAAGCCCCCGACAGCAATTCGGCAAATATCCACGCAAGCGTTTCAGGAAAAGTCATATCCGTCGAAAAGGGGCCCGGCTATAAAAACATTGAGACAGACATTGTAACTATCTCTACCGGCGGAACTATAAAAAACTGGTACGGCAAAAAATACGATGCCGGCGGCCTGACACCCGAGCAGATGATGGGTGAGATCAGGCAGTCCGGTGTCGTCAGCATGGATAGCGGCTTATACTGCACCCCGGCGCAGCAAAAACTCGCCGGAATTACCGCCAAGGAAAAAATCGATACTCTCATAGTTAACGCCGTTGAAAGCCTGCCCTACCTGACATCCGGCCGCTGCATAATAATGGAAAAACCGGCCGATCTCATAGACGGCATCCGCCTTGTCATGAAAATTACAGGCGCAAAGGATGCAGTCATAGCTGTCGAAGAGGAAAAGAAAAGGTCTGTGAAACCGGCTAAGCCCGCAGAACCGGTAGAATCAGCCGAGCCTTCGGCGGCTGAAATACTCCTTTCCGCGATCCGGGACAAACCTGATATCAGAGTCGAAGTTCTGAAAACAAGGTCTCTGACAGGAAGAAGGGAACATTACCCCCTTGACAGCGAAGGCAAGCTGATCCTCGCGCTAATGAAAAAAGAGCTCCCTGCCGGCAAAAAGCCGCGCGAAATCGGCATTGCCGTTGAAAATGTTTCCACTATCATGGCTATTTATGAAGCCCTGGTCTATAAAAAACCGATGATCGAACGCCTTATAACTTATACCGGCGATTTTGTTGCAAAACGCGGAAATTATAAAGTCAGGATAGGAACGCCTATCCGCCTCATTATAGAAGAATTCGGAATGCCTTCCGGGAAAGGCTCCGGCCCGGTCATAGCCGGTTCCCCTATGACCGGCATGGAGATAACCGATATGAACACCCCGGTGATGAAAAACACTCCCGGGATCGTCGTTTTGTCGAAACGCCAGGATTACAAGGCTCTCGACAGGCCATGTATACGCTGTTCAAGGTGCCAGGAGTCATGCCCTATGATGCTTCGCCCCGCCAGATTAGCCGCATTATGCCGCGAGGATGATTTCAAAGAGGCCTGGAAATCAGGTTTAGGGCAGTGCATCGAATGCGGCGCCTGCTCGTATATCTGCCCGTCGAAGATCCCGATCACAGCCATTTTGCGTTACGGGAGGTCCGTCAATGGCAGCTTATGAAGGCAAGTCCGGCATGGTTATATTTTCACCCCATATCCACAGCCGTTCCAGCATAGAAAAGATAATGTGGAACGTCGTGCTGGCCCTTGTTCCGGCTGTCCTCGCAGGGATTTATTTCTTCGGATTGAATTCTTTAGTGATCATATTCACAAGCCTTGTCACCTGCGTTGCATCGGAACTGGTGATGTGTCTTTTTACAAGGAGGCCGGTGACAATCCTCGATGGAAGCGCGGTCATCACCTCCATTTTATTCGCCTTCATGCTTGCCCCGGACTGTCCTCTTTATATCGTCATATCCGGAGCCGTATTCGCTATCACGATAGTAAAATGGGCTTTCGGGGGCCTGGGAAGCAATTTTATGAATCCGGCGATCGGAGGATATATTTTCGTGTCGGCTTCATGGCATGATATCGTAACGATGCATACAGACCCGCTTTCGGTGTTCAAAACCGGAGGATGGAATTCCGTAATGTCCACACATTTCGATAATTATCTGAACCTTTTCACGGGAAATATACCAGGGACGATCGGGGAAATTTCAAAACTCGCGCTTCTTATAGGGCTGGTGTATCTCATGGTCAGGAGGATAGTTTCACCCGTCATACCTTTTGTATTTCTGGGCACCAGCGCCCTGTTTTTATGGATCTTCGGGGGGCTGCCGTTCGGCAATACATGTTTCACAGGAAACCCCCTGTTCCATCTTCTCACAGGAGGGCTCATCCTCTGCGCGGGCTTCATGGCCGTAGATTATGTAACGTCCCCTTTAACCGTGAAGGGAAAGATCATATACGCTCTCTGCCTGGGTGTTCTCGCCTCGGTGATCCGCCTGTGGGGGGATTTTGCCGAGGGAGCGTTCTACGCAGTCGCTTTGATGAACATATTCGTCCCGCTCATCGACAGGTACACCGCTAAGCGCATCTTCGGTTACGGGAGATCCAAATGAAACGTTTTATCCTGGGCCTTGCCCCCGTCCTCGCCGTATCGGCCGTCGCAGTCACCGGCCTGGGCATGGGAATTGTTCTGGCCTTCTCGCTCATAATCTCTGCGGGCCTGGTATCCCTGGCCCGGAAGCATCTTCCTGAAATCATGCGCGGGGCTGTCTCCGTAATAATAATAGCCGGAGTGGTGACCCTGGTACAGGCCGCATTATTTTACCTGCTCCCCGACATGAGCTCCTCGTTCGGCATTTACCTGCCTTTAATAGCCGTCAATTGCTATATTTATTATACCGCATTAATTTACGGCGAAGGCGAAGCCCAAGGATCCCCGGAATCGTCAAGGACGGTTCTGATGGCAGGCCTGTTCATCTTTCTTGCCTCTATTTTCGCCGGGCTCGTGCGCGAGATAGCCGGAAGAGGCGCCATTACGCTGACGCTTCCGGCCGGCGGCGCAGGCACCCTCGATCTCATGAAGCTGCTGCCTCCGGGTGTTTCAATCAGCCCTGCCGCGGTTTTCATTATGCCGGCCGGCGGATTCCTCGTAGCCGGCCTCGCCCTGGCGTTTTTCCAGCATATTTATAAGAAGAGAGCATAAAAGTATGGATATGATGAAGATAATCGCTGCGTCTTTTGCGGCAATATTTATTAATAATTTTGTCCTGGACAGGTTTCTCGGCCTGTGCCCGTTTTTTACAGTTTCAAAAAAACCGTCCTCGGCTTTTATCATTGGTGTTGCCGTCACGGTTATGATGGTGGTATCCTGCGCCGCCCTTTACCCGTTGAACCGTTATGTTCTTGTGCAGTACAATCTCGACAGGTATCTCCAGACGGCGGTATTCGTGATATCAGCCTACCTGCTCGTGCAGGGAACAGGGTATCTCATGAAACGTTTAATGCCGGATATGTCCAAAGAGCTCTTCTCGTATTTCCCGCTGCTTGCTTCAAGCTGCGCAGTCCTTGGCGCCGCTTTTATAGTTGTGCGCGGAAATTACGATATCGCCCAGGCAATTGTTTTCAGCTTTTCCTCGGGCGCCGGTTTCACAATAGCCATGATAATGATGTCAAGCGTAAAAGAAAGGACAGACGCAGCCGGGGCTAACGGCGCACGCACTCCCGATGCCTTCAAAGGCCTGCCGGTATCCTTTATCTCGGCCGCTCTCATGGCTCTCTCCATGTACGGCCTTCGCGGAATCTTGAAATAATTTTATTTTGACTGGCACTCCATGTTTTCGAGGTAAGCTTCGGCGCGGTAGGCAGCCGTAGCCCCGTCCCCCACCGCTGTGGATATCTGGCGCAGGGGTGTTTTCCTGCAGTCCCCGGCCGCAAATATCCCCTCTATGCTTGTCTGCATAAGTTCGTCTGTAATAATATAACCGTCGAGGTCCTTTTTCACATCGATAAACGCGGTATTGGGCACATGTCCTATATAGATAAAAAAGCCGTCTATATCGAGGCTGCTTTTAGCGCCTGTTTTGATGTTTTTAATGGCAATCGAACGTATCTTTTCATCGCCTACAACTTCCTCGACAACGCTATCCCAGATAAAATCCATTTTCATGCTCTCGAGAGCCTTTTTCTGCAGTATTTTTTCAGCGCGGAGTTCGTTGCGCCTGTGGATCAGGGTTACCTTGTCGGCAAATCGCGTCAGGAAGAGGCCCTCGGTGATCGCGGAGTCTCCGCCGCCGACGACGGCGACTTTTTTGTTCCTGTAAAGCGCGGCGTCGCAGGTGGCGCAGGTGGATATGCCCCTGCCCATGAACCTGTCCTCCCCCTTTATTCCAAGGAGGCGCGCCATGGAACCGGTTGTTATAATAACACATTTAGCCCTGATATCCCTCGAATCGCCCTTTAAAAGAAAATGGCCGTCTTCGACTGTCTTCTCTATTTTGTGGACTTCTTCGAATTCGAAAATAGCGCCGAATTTCTTTGCCTGGTCTTCCATCCTCTTTGACAATTCGAATCCGTTGATGCCGTCGCTGAAGCCGGGATAATTCTCAATCAGGTCGGAAACCATTGCCTGGCCGCCCGAGCCCATTTTTTCAACCACTATTGTCTTGAGAAGCGCCCTCGATGAGTATATGGCGGCTGTAAGTCCGGCAGGACCGGCGCCGATTATTGCTATATTGTAAATTAAATTCTCTTCTCCATGGGGCATAGGACCCGTTTCTATATCGAGCTTGAGCATCAGACCCTCCTAATGACAAAGAACGTTAAATATCGTATATCATAGAATTTAAAATCGAATATTTCAAATTACAGGCTTCCTTAAAATATCCCGTGGAAACCCGGATTTTAAAAGGCATTCAAGAAGTTCCTCCATCGGCGCGCCGATCACGTTATCGAAGCTTCCGCTGATAATGCTCACAAGTTCGTCCTTTTCCTGGACCGCGTAAGCCCCGGCATACCTTGTCACCGGATGGCTTGAAACATAATCCTCGATAAAATTCCCGTCAATTTTTTTAAAATCCAGAATGGTCTCCGCGGCCCCTGAAAAAGAGATTCCCCTGCCCCTGTTTATCACCGCGTAGCCCGAAAAGACTGATTGCGGCCTTCCGCTTAAAAAGCGCAGTATCTCTTTGGCCTCGCCTTTATCCGCAGGCTTGCCCAGGATCCTTCCCTCGCATACGACAAGGGTGTCGAATCCCGTCACGAAATCCGAAGGATATTTTCCCGAAACCTCCTGCGCCTTACCAAGCGCGAGAAGTCTCGTAAGCTCTGACGGGCTGCCGGAATTAACCGCCGTTTCATCGAAATCCGATATGCTGACCGTAAATTCTTTAAAATATTTATCGAAAAGCTGCCTGCGGCCGCTCGATGCGCTTGCCAGTATAATACGGTCCATAATTACTCGTCGTCGCCGCGCTTGAGGACTTCGATAAAAGCTTCCTGGGGAATATTTACATTTCCGACAGTTTTCATCCGCTTTTTGCCCTCTTTCTGCTTTTCGAGAAGCTTGCGTTTCCTCGTTATATCCCCTCCGTAGCACTTGGCCAGGACGTCCTTCCTGAGAGCTTTTATGGTTTCGCGCGCAATTATTTTACTTCCGATGGAAGCCTGGACAGGAATCGTGAAAAGATGCTGTGGTATGAGTTCGCTCAGCTTTACACAAACGGCTCTTGCCCTGGCATATGCGTTTTCCTCATGCACCATCTGTGCAAGGGCGTCGACAGGCTTTCCATTAACCAGGATTTCCATCCGGACAACCTTGCCGGGCCTGAATTCGAGAAACTCGTAATCGAAAGAAGCATAGCCTTTTGAAAAAGATTTCAGCTTGTCGTAAAAATCATAAATGATCTCGGCTAAGGGAAGTTCGCATTTCACCTCGATCCTTGTCGAATCTATGTAGAGCATGTTCTTCTGTATTCCTCTCCTCTTCTGGATCAGGTCGAGTATCGTTCCGAGAAAATCATTGGGCATGATTATTCTCGCGCTCACGAAAGGTTCTTCGATCAGGGAGACGTTGGACGGATCCGGAAGTTCCGTCGCATTTTCAATATAAATTGTTTCGCCGTTCGTCTTTTTGATTCGGTACTCCACGGAAGGCACGGTGGATATGATATTCAGATTGAATTCGTTCTCAAGCCTTTCCTGGATTATCTGGAGGTGAAGAAGCCCAAGGAACCCGCATTTAAATCCCATGCCCAGGGCCCCGGAATTCCATTTGGCAAAGGACAGAGAGGCGTCATTCAATTTGAGTTTAAAAAGCGCTTCATTAAGCTCGTTGAACTGCTCCCCATCGATAGGGAAAAGCCCGGCGAAAACATACTGCTTGGGCGGCTTATAACCCTCAAGGGCTTTGACGCAGGGCCTGGCTTTATTTGTAATGGTATCGCCCACCCCGAATTCCGATACGGATTTTATTCCGGCTATTATATAACCGACTTCACCGGCCTTGAGCCCGTCCTTTTTGAGGAGGGTCATCCTCATCAGGCCTGTTTCCTCCACGTGGTAATCCTTCTTAGAAAGCATGAAGGTTATCTCGTCTCCGGGATTGACGGAACCTTCGAACACCCTGACTTTTACTATAACCCCTCTGTAGATGTCATAATATGAATCGAAGACAAGGGCTTTCAGGGGCGCGTTTTCATCGCCCTTCGGAGGCGGGATTTTCCTCACGATCGCCTCGAGGACCTCTTCAATGCCGATGTTGTTTTTAGCGCTTATCAGGAGAGCGTCTTCCGGCGAAAGGCCCATGTCCTGGTCTATCTGCTCCTTGACCATTTCGACATGCGCGCTGGGGAGGTCTATCTTGTTGATGACCGGCACTATCTCGAGATTCTGTTCGAAGGCAAGGAAAAAATTAGAAAGGGTCTGGGCCTGTATTCCCTGGGAGGCGTCGATCAGAAGAAGGACCCCTTCGCAGGCTCCCAGGCTCCTCGACACCTCGTATGTGAAATCGACATGCCCCGGAGTATCGATCAGGTTAAGCGTGTAATCCTGGCCGTCGCGGGCCCTGTAGGGGACGGAAACCGTGTGGGCCTTTACTGTTATACCGTGGTCCTTCTCGACCTGCATCGAGTCGAGGACCTGGTCAACTGTCCTGAGTTTATCTACAACGCCTGTCGCTTCGAGTATCCTGTCGGCGAGGGTGGATTTGCCGTGATCTATATGAGCTATAATGGAAAAATTCCTGATTTTGTCCCTGTACCCGTTCGGCATATCAACTCCAAAAATTACTTATGGGCCCTTCTAACAACCGCACTAATATAATTATAATTGAAAAACGGCTAATAATCACTTTTCCGTACATTCCATGCGGTCACGGTTTTCCATGCCTTCTGTATTCCATCGGCGTAGTATGAACCATTTCCTTGAAAGTGCGGTTGAAATGGGTCACATTGCTGAATCCAACGGCATAGGCGATTTCCGCGATGTCGAGGTCCGAGGATGTCAGTATGCGCCTTGCTTCTGTTATCCTGACAAGGTTCAGGTACTGCTTGAAACCGAGATTGAAATGTCCCTTCATGAAGCTCCCGATTTTGACCGGATGAATGCCCAATTCACGCGCCATTTTTAATTGAGAAAGTTCCGGATCACTGTATGAGCATGCAATATAACCGGAAATTTTATTCTTTTCACCTTCGGCCCTGCTGCCGATATCTTTCTTTTCATAGGCAACCATAACAGGTTTCATGTTCAATCTCCTTATGAGGGCAATTGAAAGGAGAATGAGAATATAAAATAAACCCAGGCACCCCGCGGCACGGAGAAAGAGCAGGACATGATCCTGGCAGATCGTTATGCCGTATACCGTAAAGGCCGCCTTCTCGCCTACCGGCGCGTTGGAGCCCATCTGGATCTCAAGCCATATTATCTGGGAATAATCATAATACTTCGAAAAATTTTCATGGATTTTATGAAAGGTGTACCACCACTGCTGCACCTGGAACCTGTCAAGGGGCATTATATAGTTGTCATCCGTATTGTCAAGCGCGCATTCGTAAGTCATTATGTTATAGCTGAGCATATTATGTTCGACAGTCAGCTTATTGTCGAAATTGAACAGGTTGAACTGCAGGCTCCGGCTTCCCGCGTCTTTTACCCTGACCCTGATATAGTCATAACCCTCCAGATCCATAAATCTGAATTCGCCCAGGTCGATCCAGACCCCTACAAACGGGATATAAGGGACATATGGAATATAAGGATATGTGTCGTAGGCTTTTTTGAGCCTGTATTCAAGGCTGACGGAATCGGGGGTCGTTTCAAACCCTAATATCTCCGAGTTGTCGTAAAAATAGTCGAAATTATGCTCGTAAATGCTGTAATGATTAATATTCGGAAGAACGGTGATATCGCCTTTATAAGATAATAAAATGAAACAAACGCAGACAGCGAGAGGAGCCGCGATAAGGACGGGGATTAAAGCCGATGGAATTAACAATTTATTAAATTTAATCATCAATGAGAATTTTACCACAAATTAAGAAAATGTAAATTATTCCTGATGAAATTGTTTATAAATTAATGCCTCCTGAATGTTAGAATATAAGCACAAGACGATGATTTTAAATTTTTTATAGGAGGAATCCAATTATGAAACAGTTTCTTACCATCATCCTGATCGCTTTTCCATCACTGATATTCTCAGGCGAAACCTTGTTCGACGCGGCAGCCGGGGATAACTCAGCCTTTATTGAATCTTACAAAGGCGATTTTAACGCGACAAATGAAAAAGGCTGGACGGCTTTAATGCTGGCATCGGTTAAGGGACAAACTAACGCGGTTAAAGCACTGATAACGGCAGGGGCCGATGTCAACCTGGTGAACAGAAACAGCACTAAAACGGCCATTCAGCTGGCAAAAAACGACAGCATCATCAAGCTGCTCAGGGAGGCCGGTGCTAAATTAACTTTCGCTCAGGAAAAGCTTTTTAACGCGGCCGCAGAAGGTGACACAAATTTTATTGCTTCCTATATTGCCAGGGGAGGCGATATCAATATCCAGAGTTTTTCAGGAGCTTATTTAAAATGGACGCCGTTAATGTTTGCGGTTCAGTCCGGACGGGAAGATGCGGTCAAACTTCTCGTAGCCGCAGGGGCTGATGTGAATATTAAAGAGCACAACTATTATTCAAGCCCGTTAATGTGCGCTGTGAACGGTGATTACACTAATATTATAAAATTGCTGATAGCCGCCGGCGCTGATATTAACGCGAAGGATGCTTCCGGCTGGACTCCCCTGATGCATGCCTCATCGATGGGCTGCCCGGGTGCGGCTGTGATTTTGATAAGGGCCGGGGCGGATGTCAATGCCGTCAATAACGACGGCTGGTCGGCCTTAGGCTTCGCACAGTGGAACAAACGCATGGATCTTGTAGAAATTCTGGAAAAAGCCGGCGCCCGGTAGAGTATCTGGTATCATGTAACGAGTGCCCCGGGTCTCGCAGCCCCCGGACTGCGGGCCCGGCACCCGTTACTCCTGACTATCGTTACTCTTTACTGTTTACCGATTACTGTTTATAATACTTGCCGGAGGAATTTATATGCGCTCATCAGTCATTATGCTGGCGCTTGCAGCATTACTGCTCACGTCAGTTTCCTGCACCCCGGCCGATTCGTTGAAAAAACCATCACCCTCGGAGATAGACCGCATAGTTAAAGAGGAATCCGATTGCCAGGGGGGCATAAAAATAACCGGCGTCAGGATCGTTCAGGCGTTTTTCGAGCAGAAGCAGAAAACGTGCAAGGCCAGGCTTAAAATCGACGTTATTGCCCGGAAAGCAATCCTTGTCTATATCAGGAAAAACCGCAGGGATTTTATGCCTAACTTCGTCCTGTGGAAAGCCGGCGATAAAAAGACGGTCGATACCGACGCAGTGCTGGACTTCGAGTCCGACAAAAAATGGCATTTGAGGGAATATTATTAAGATAAAGCTGATAATCTTCGATCTGGGCAATGTGGTCATATCCATATCCTTCGAGCCCATGTACTCTTTCTGGGCCGGAAAGCTCAACATGGATATGGCGGAAATAAAGAGGCGCTTCCATTTCGACCTGCAATACGAGAGATTTGAAAGGGGGGAAATCGGCGGCGGCGATTACTACAGGCATGTAAATTCTTGCCTTGACGGAAGGCTTTCATACGCGGACTTTTTAACCGGATGGAATTCCATCTACCTGGGGACGGTCCCCGGCATTGAAGACCTGCTTTCGAGCCTTAAATGCGCCGGGGCCCCGGCATACCGGATTGCCGCTCTTACCAACACTAACTCGCTCCACCATGCTGTGTGGAGGGAACTGTATAAAGATGTGCTCTCATACTTCGACAGGATATACTGTTCCTATGAACTCAAGATGAGAAAACCCGATAAGGGAATTTTCGAATTCATCCTCAAAGAATACGGAGCCGGCCCCGGAGAGGCCCTTTTCATCGATGACAATAAAGATAATATTGAAAAGGCCGTATCGATGGGTATTCCATCGATACTTGCCTGTCCCACAGCCGATTTTATTGCCTCGCTGAAAGCCCGTCTCGAGAGGGCTTAACTTGAGCCCTTTTAAGGGCCGATAATCATGGATGACGGAAAGCCTTAACCGTTTTTATTTTATTTTTTCTTTTTTTGTACTTATACTAACCTTAGACGAGGGTAAAGATGCATAATTCAAGATTTACTATAGGGCTTTTTATAGACGTGCTTGAGGGCATGCTTCGTTATGAAACTTATGTCTGGCATGGCCTTTCCAAGTCCGCCGAACTCAGGAATGCCAATCTTATCGTCGCCGCCGGAGGATCGATTGAAAAATCCTCGGTCAACAAATACGAGAAAACCAGGAACAAGCTTTACAGCCTGATAAACGATAAATCTATCGACGGAATCGTTTTTGCAAGCGGAAATATATGCAACTATATTTCAAAAGAGGAATACGCGGCTTTTTGCAGCAGGTACCAGCCTCTTCCGATGTTAAGCATCGGCGCTCCGGTCGAAGGAATGGCAGGCCTCATGGTGGACAACCAGGCCGGCCTGAAGAAACTGATAATGCACCTTTACGAAGTTCATAACTGCAGGAAATTCGCATTTATCCGCGGACCCGAGGGAAATGACGATGCGGCTGAAAGATTCACGGCTTACAGTGATACCCTGGAAAAACTCGGGATACCTTTCAATCCCGACATGGTCTTTGTCGGCAATTACCTCGAACCAGCAGGCATAGAAGCAGTGAAGTTCTGGCTTGATGAAAAACACCTCGACTTCCAGGCGATAATAGCCTCCAACGATAACATGGCTATCGGGGCCATGAAAGAGCTGATCAAAAGGGGTATTAAAGTCCCGGACACAATAGCTGTTACCGGATTCGACGATACCGAGGATGCCGCCTCTTTCACGCCTCCCCTTACTACCGTCAGGCAGCCTATCTATGAAATGTCAAGGCGGGCCGGGGAAAAGATGATAGATTTCCTCGAGGGAAAGTCTTCAATGACCGGAAACGATTATATTCCCGCCGAGGTAGTATTCCGCCAGTCTTGCGGGTGCAAGCCGGCATCCATACAGAATTTCACATCTTTTATATGCAATAAAACTCAAAAGGATTACAGGCAGGCTTTTGCAGCCGAAAAGATGATGATACTAACCAGCCTGACCGATGTTTTAAGGCAGGAAGCCGACCTTGCCAGGACAGACCAGCTGCATAATATCGTTAACGCCTTATTTTCCGAAATATTAGATAAGAGGGAAGGTCTTTTCTTTTCCTCCTTGGATACGCTTCTCCAGGAAGTCATCTCGATGGGTGAAGATATCTCGATCTGGCAGAATATAGTCACGGTCCTCAGAAATTCAACCCTGCCTCTCATAGGCGAAGAGGAAGATTATGCCAGGGCTTACGGAATTTTTCAGAAATCGAATATTTATATAAGCGAACTCGCCCTGAGGATAGTATCAGTCAGAAAGCTCAATACCGAAAGGCTTAACTACGAACTGAGCCTTTTCGCGCAGGCAATGTCGAGCACATTCGACAGGAAGGAACTTGAAGAAGCGCTGGTCAGGGAGCTTCCCCGCCTCGATATCCCCAGTTTTTATATATCTCTTTATGAAGGTTCCGATACCGCTTCATGCCGCATTTACGCGGCGTATAATGACGGCGCACGGATAACCCCCAATGAGAATGAAGCAGTTTATCCCAGCGACATTCTGATCCCCAAGAGCATTCTTCCCTCCCAGAGAAGATACACCATGATCGCGGAATCCCTTTATTTCAGGAACGACCACCTCGGTCTTATCCTGATGGAAGCTGGCCCCATGGAGGGAATGGTATATGAAAGCGCTTTGACCCAGATATCCGGATCTCTCGAAGGCGGAACTCTCGTAATGAGAAGCAAAGACGCCGAACTTGCACTCGAAAAACGTTCGCTCAACATAGAGACTGTCGTAATGCCCATGATCGATACCATTAAACAGGTTTCGGCTATTTCAGCTGAAAAGATGGAATTCATCCGGCAGATCGCTGGTAAAACCGGCGATAGCTACTTCAAGATCAAAGAGACCAATAATATAATTGAAAAAGCCGCTTTGAATATCAATAACATCCTGCAGATCATCAACATAATAAACGAGATATCGACGACGGTGAACCTCGTTGCCCTTAACGCCTCCATCGAGGCTACCCATGCGGGCGAGTTCGGGACCGGATTCGCCATTATTGCGAGGGAAATCAAGAAATTGTCGGATTCCACCAAGAAAAACTCCGAAGAGATCGCGAGAACTCTCAAGGATGTCGTCAAAAACGTCCAGGATACGGTCTCGATCGGAAAGGAAAGCCTTGTCTCCTTCGAAGAACAGAGGAGCGGGGTGGAAACCCTCATCGAAAGCCTCGAGATTATCACGAAAAATATGGACAGCCTCTCCGACAGCAGCAAAAAGATACTCGAAGTAATGGGCAGCTGAAATAATTCAAATCATGGCGCTACGAACGTTACCTGGGCGCTCGAATTGGTGAGATCGAGCTGGCTGTCGTAAGCCCAGACGGCCCAGTAATATGTGTGCCCGGAAGACAAAGATGCGGATGACGAGGTTAAATTGCCGTTTACGACCTGCTTGAACAAAGTAAAACTGACATTCCCGTCGCTTCCCGCCATTCCCGTATCCCAGATAGCAATGCAGTCGTTAATGTTCTGTATCTGCTTCCCCTGAACCGAGATCGGATTTACAAAGACGCCGACGACTTCATAGCTAAGTCCGGTGGATTGCCAGATAAACACAGGCGGGTTGGCAACGCCGGAGCCTTCCGGGGCGGTAGTATTTATCAGAACGGTTCCCGAAAAAACAGGGTTCTGCGTCGTGCCGAGACCGGTACTGCATGAAGACATTACAGCCGTTAACAGAAATAGTATAAAAATTCTTAATTTCATAAATCAACCTCCTTAAAAACCGAATCTTATGCCAAGCCCGAACAGGAAATTATTGAGAGAAACCTGGTCGGGCGACAGGGTATAATTGCCGAATAGGTTGAACCTCTTCTCATTGAGGGTGACAGTTCCCAGGCCGGAATAGATCCCCTCTATATAAAAAGAAAACTTGTTTGCGGGTAAAAAACACAGGCCGACGATCCCCTTGTAATATAAAGCCGTCTGGCTAAGGCTGTAAATCGAATTATCTATGATTGTGAATCCGATGCCTCCGCCGGCATACGGAGTTACGAATGTCGAATCAGGAAAAAGATAATATTTTAAAAACAAGTCGGCCCTGTAATAATTGAGGTACATCGTATCCTGGAAAACCGTACCCGGCGCATTGGTATCCTGGTAGGTATGCCAGAACATTATGGTCCCGAGCTCGAGTCCCAGGCCTAAATTTCCAATCCTGCGTTCATAGGACAGGTCCCAGTCAAGCTGGTAATCCGGACCGATAGCATCGACGGGATGGCCTCCTATGCCGAAGAAATTATACAGGACCCTTTCAGGCTTTTTGTCAAGAGCCTCGTTGACGGAAGTCTTCCGATCCGCCTCTATCTCGAAATTCACGGTTCCTATCTCGTAATCGTCATGGAGCAGTGTGGCCGAATATTTTCCGGGGCTCATCTTTTTTCCTGTTATGGGTGTTTCACCCAGGCTCTGATCGCCGATCTTGACTTCGGCGCCCCTCGGAGTGGAATCGAGGTCGAGCAGGCCGGTTTTCTCTCCGGACAGGGTCAGTATAATCTCGTCTGCGAGATCGTTGATCCTTGTAAAAAGCTTATCGCCCATGTCCTCTGTGATCTTTTCCGCGAGCAGCACCTCGCCTGTATCCACCCTTACAAGCCTGGCGTTAATTTCCACCCTGCTCCCCGCCGATGAAATGCTGCCTAATATAAGGTGGTCCGCACTCGCGAGAGCCCCTATCTTCTCTTCCCCGCTTATATCCTGGTCAGCCAGGCCTGAAAGCACGAGCTTCTTTTCCTCCATGATCTCGAGAAGGCGCTGCCTTTCAACAATATTGAACTTCCCGCTTTTCTGGAGGCTGGTCGTAAGAGATTCTGCCACTGTTTTCTCGAGGAAATCGTAGCCCCTGTTCCCCGATATATTTTTAAAATCGGGTATGGCGATGGTTATTCTGTTCGTGCTGTTCGTCACGGAAAAGGACATTCCTGAGGTCAGTATAAAAATTGCGGCTATATAGAATAAAGAATCCCGTTTTATCATAGCTTTCTCCTTTTAAATATTGTAACACTATAAAACTTATAATTCAACAGGAAATATTTTTCCGGATACTTTATTATCCCATCTTGACAAATGAAAAATAAAATATAATAATTAAGCAATATTTTTAGGAGGGTTTCATGAAAAAGTTCCTTTTGTCGCTGCCTATCGTCGCATTAATGGCTGTTTTTTCCTTCGGCGACGGCCCGCAAAACGCTCTGTCCGTGGACCTCGGGCCGACTCTGGAAGCCGCACTTCTCGGCGGAACTGGTGTCGGGGTGTCATACGAAAGACTTATCGGAGCCAATTTCTCCGCAATGCTGAAATTTTCATATATCGGCATCGATTACAACTCATATGGCATCACTCTTGATGTTACAGAAATAGACCCGGGTATAGAAGCCAGGTTTTACATTTCACCGGCGGCAATTTCCGGCTTTTATATCGGAGCGGGTTTTGAGGATTATATCGTTAGCGGGACAATCTCAGGGACATCGATATCGGGAAGCGCGAATGTACCGGCTGTTGATATTCTTATAGGAGATAAAATCACGATCGGCCTGCCTGTATTCGGATTTATGATAGAGCCTTATGTCGGATACGGAATTGGATTTGCCAAGGTAAATGGGACAACGATCGCAGGCTTCGAAGGCGGCGCCAGGCTTGGAGTATATTTCTAATCCGGATAAAAAAAGTTTTCCAGCCCCGCTTTTTAATAAAGGCGGGGTTTTTAAGCTTCGTTCAAAAAATAACATGCAGCATCTTGATTAATTCTATGATAGTGATTATAATTTTCTCCTAATTTTGTATGTTTTTTAAAATTTCAACAAGCAAGGAGGTCTAAAAACTGCTATATCTGAATCTAAAAGGATATAGAAGAAATTAACTATGAATGAGGTTTGGCTATTTAAAACCCATGAGGATTTGCTCGGTGAAGGCGAATCCTTCTATAATCTCTACGGAGATTATACCTACCTTTTAGAAGGGTATTACGAAACCCTTCAAAGCCAGTTAAGCGGCGTCAATATTCACCCTACCGCCGAAGAATGCCTTGATGCTTATATTCCCGCACTCGCTATGGAAAGGGCCCAGATCAACAAGCTGCCCGTGCCTGAATATAAAGTCGTTACCGACAAGACTAAAATCGATATCTTTCCCGTTCTCGGCTACGCGATGAACCCCTTTTCAAACAATTCTTATATAATCGACAATGTGAAATTTTACGACCATAAGATTAAATCGCTTACCCTTTCGGGAAAGTATTTCGCACTGCTTCAGAAAATACCTCCCGAGGATTACAGGCTGGATACGATCCGCTGCATCCTGGGAAAAACGACTGTAAAAGAGTATTCGGATTTCGCCATGGCGACTTTTAAAATTTTCAAAGTCCCTATAATGAAAATAAAAGTGATTGTCACGCTGGAAAACTACATGATGAGCGCTATCGAGCCCATGGATTACGATACCCTTACTATCAATGAAAAGAAAATGTTAGAGGGGATGGGCCAATGGCAAAAATAGCGATTTTTACGGAAAGAAGCACATTAAGAACTGCGGCCGAGCTCAACTCCCTTTTCAATTTCAGGGAAGTGGCGCTCGAGCAGGGGCATGATCTTGACCTGATATTTAAAGACGATATTAAGTATATCAAGAATTACGACGCGATATTCATCAGGGCTCTTACCGACCCCCTGAACAACAGCTACGTTGTTTCAAGGATAGCCGAATTGAATAATATCAGGGTCCTTGATAAATCTTCAGATATACGGATATGTTCGGACAAGGTCAACATGTACCTTCATCTTCAGAAAGAAAATGTTCCCCACCCGTCTACGGTCTTTCTGAAAAACGATGAAGTTACCGTTGAAAACGCAAGGGATTTTTTTGAATCCATGGGAATTCCCCTCGTGCTGAAGGCTCCGAATTCAAGCTTTTCAGCATATGTGGAAAAAGTATCATCCCCCGATGAGTTTGTCAAGATCGGAAAGAAATTCCTCCGCCGTTCGGATATTATAATAGTTCAGCAGTACCTTCCCAGCCGCTTCGACTGGAGGGTTGTACTTCTTGACGGAAAGGTAATTTCCATAGTTAAGTATATAATGAACGCAAATGCATGGAAGATCGTCGATCATGATCATGACGGGAAACTTCTCCAGTGCACGGTGGAAGGGATGGAAATCGGCCAGGTAAACCCGAAGCTTATCGATACCGCCCTCAAGGCCGGGAGTGCGATAGGAGACGGCCTGTACGGGGTCGACCTGAAGGAAGTCGATAACGAATTCTACGTTATCGAAGTCAACGATAATCCCAACATAGACCAGGGCCTGGAGGATCAGAAATCTCCCATGATCTACGAATGGATCATTAAATACCTTGTCGGAGCGCCTTTCGAGGGATTATGATTTCTTTCAGAACCGCAGATTTCCGCGACTTCAAGCTGCTTTCCGAAATGGAAAAAAAGTGCTTCAATATTTACGATATTTTCAAGCCGCACCAGATCAGGAGATTTGTTAAAAATCCAGCCGGATCGATAATCACGGATGTCATTACACTCGACGGTGTACCGGTCGGCTGGGCTTCATATTTCACCAGATCGAACTCGAAGCTGATAAGGCTTTATTCGATCTGCGTCATCCCGGAATACGGCGGGCATGGCTACGCCAGGGATTATATGAAATCCCGGTTCGAAACCTTTTCAGATTACAGCGCTATGACGCTCGAGGTCAGGGCTTCCAATAACAACGCCATCAGTTTATACGAGGGGCTTGGGTTCAAAAAGAAAAAAAGCCTGCCGGGTTATTATCCCGACGATGAGCATGGCATTAGAATGATTAAATATCTTGAAGCGCCGCGGTGATCAGCGAAAACAAGGGATTTTACCTGCCTTCCGAAGTAAACCGCATCCCTGAAAACCCGGGCGTTTACCTTATGAAAGACGCTAAAGGTAAAGTCATTTATGTCGGCAAGGCAAAAAATCTTAAAAAAAGGGTCTCCTCCTATTTTCAGAAAAAGAACGATTCCGAATACGGAGTCAAGACCAGGTTCCTTGTCGAAAACATAGCGATAATAGATACCATTGCCGTTGAAAACGAGTCCGAGGCGCTGATCCTGGAAGCCAACCTTATCAAGCAATACATGCCAAGATATAATGTCTCGTTCAAAGACAATAAATTCTATCCTTTCATAGCCCTTACGATGAGGGACGATTTTCCCAGGATCCTGTTTACCAGGGAAAGAAGAAAAGACCTCGGATCCAGGTACTTCGGCCCTTATACCAATGCGAGGTCCGTCCGTGAATACATCGACCTGATCCAGCGCCTCTTCAAGATCAGAACCTGCGTCGTGATGCCCAGAAAGGAGTGCATCCTTTACCATATAAACAGGTGCACGGCCCCCTGCATACATAAAATAGAAAAGGAAAAATACGGCAATCATGTCAGGGAAGCGTCCGAACTTCTATCGGGAAATTCCCATGTTTTATTAAAAAGGCTTGAAAAGGAAATGAAAGAAGAGGCCAGGCTTCTCCAGTTCGAAAAAGCCCAGTCCGTCAAGGAAAAGATAGACACGATCAGAACCTTTGAAGACAGCCAGAATGTTTTCCTCGAATCCGGCATTAATGCAGATTTCCTGGCCATGACCAGCCATATGGGTCATGCTGTTTTCGTCGTTACAATGATAAGAAACGGAAAAATGATAGGCAAACGCAGCTACAGCGCTTCCCTCCAGCTTGAGGAGGAATTGCCCGATCTCATGTTCGATTTTTTAACCGAATATGACAGGGATTCCGACGCCAGACAGGAGTTTTATATTATCGATGAGAAATACAGCAGCGTAATCGGTCCGGCAAATTCCTACTTTTCTCAGAGCGGACGCAAGGTCAGGGTCTCCGGCCCCGGTGATGATAAACAGAGGTCGCTCCTGCATATGGCCCTCGAAAACGCGGCCCTTCATATGAACCAGATCCTGAGCAAGGTTGACGCGTCGGAGGGTCTGAGGCTTCTCCAGGAGACATTAGAACTTGACACCCTTCCCATGAGAATTGAAGGATTCGATATCGCCGATATACTCGGCCTCCATGCCGTAGCATCCCTCGTTTCATTTTTTGCCGGCAAACCCGACAAGAAAAATTACAGGATATTTAAAATAAGATCGAAATCCACTCCGGACGATTTCGCAATGATAAACGAAGCTGTTTCAAGAAGATACAAAAGGCTTATAGACGAGGACAGCGACCTCCCCGACCTTGTCCTTATCGACGGCGGAAGGGGCCAGCTCAATGCTGCGCTTGAAGCGATCGCCGGTCTGAATGTGAGTCTCAATGTAGTTTCGCTTGCAAAGAAAAATGAGGAAATATACACCCCGTACAGGGAAAAACCGATCGTTTTAAGCCGCAATTCACCCGCCCTGCATATACTCCAGCAGGTAAGGGATGAAACTCACAGGTTTGCCAATTCTTACTATAACAGGATCAAAAACAAGAAAGACCTGGAATCCGTTTTTGACGGGATAAAGGGCATCGGCAAAAAAAGGAAACAAATTATACTGGAAAATTTTTTAAGCTATGATATAATGAAGGATCTGAATGTTGAAAGCCTGATCAGAAAAGGAATACCTTCTTCAGCCGCGCAGTACGTTTTAGAAAAAATCAGGCTTATCGCTGATGATGGAGATAATCCATGAATGCCTGTATCTACACACAATCAAACTGGGTGAGGAATAATTATGTCAATTCACTGATACCCAGGGGCATATCCCTTTACCATGTCGAGCATGGAGAGACTCTCATCGACAAAATACTCTCGACGAAATCGGAAATCGCCATACTCGATGTTATCCAGGAAGATTACGATTCGATATTCGAACTGATACGCCAGATGAAGTCGCATGAATCCGAAATCGTCAAAGGCGCCTCGATTATCCTCATCATAGGCGCCGTGGACAAACCACATGTGACAAGCGCTATTCAGTTAGGAGTCAAGGGATTCATAAAGAGCAACGCTGAAGAAGATTTTGTCGGGAATTATGTTATAGAAATCTATAAAAAGGATAAGGGCGCGCCTCCCGAAAGGAAGTTTGTCCGCGTCTCCTTCGACACTTCAAATCCGAACGAAAGAATAGGCATCAAATTCCGGTCCCCTATAAATTCCCAGCTGATAATGGGGCTTATCAAGGACATCAGTTTCGGCGGAGTTGCCGTCGAACTTGTGGGAACTTTTCCGAAGGAATCCCTCACTGCCGGATTAGCTGTAAAAAACATGCAGTTTATCCTCGATGGCAAGGACGTTTATGTGGACGGAATAGTTGTCGCATATCAGAGAATGTTCTGCGCTTTCCGGTTTGTGAATATGTCTGAAACAGTAAGCGAGATAATCAGCGCTTATATTTTCCAGAGGATCTCCACTATTACCTCTGAAACAGCCTCTGCGCCGGAAACGCCTGCTGCTCCTCAGGAGCCGAAAGAACCTGAAACGGGTGCTCCGGATGAAGACTCGGGAAAACAATAGATGCCGAAAAAGATAATACCTTTCCCGGGCAGGTTGGGGAGCATACCCTCCGAGATTATAAAAAAGGCCGTTTCAGCCGCGCTTGAGGAGGACCTTGGCGCCGCGGGAGATATAACGAGCCTTTATACTCTTACCGGCCCCGGCAACCAGGGCGGAAGTGTTCTCAGGGCGGAAGTAATAGCAAAAGAGGACGGCATCGTCTGCGGGATCGGTATTTTCATGTCCGTTTACAGGGAAATAGATCCGGATCTTGCTTTCAAAATATTCATTGAAGACGGGCAAAATGTCAGCAGGGGCGGAATCATCGCGGAAATTACAGGAAATTCATCCTCGATCACTACGGGCGAAAGGACAGCCCTGAATTTCCTGGGGCTTCTTTCTGGTATTTCCACCAATGTCAATAATCTCGCCAGCCTTGTCCGGGGCACCGGTTTAAAAATTCTCGATACGAGGAAAACCCTTCCGGGCTTGAGGATTTTCCAGAAATACGCCGTAGCCGTCGGCGGGGGCTGGAATCACAGGATGGGGCTTTTTGACATGGTGCTGATCAAAGATAATCATATAGCCGCGGCCGGGGGGATCGAAAATGCCGTCGGCAAAGCGCGCAGCAGAGGAGGCCCCGGTATCGTGATAGAGGTCGAGGCCGGCAGTCTTGAAGAAGCTCGGATAGCCCTGGGGACAAGCGCTGATATAGTAATGCTTGATAATATGGATAACAGCGATGTTAAAGCCGCCGCAGCACTTCTCAAAAACGACAAGTATATAGAGGTTTCAGGCAATATCGGCAGGGACAGGCTTGCCGAACTGGCTGAGATCGGCGTGGACTTCGTCTCGATGGGATCGCTGACTCATACGGTAAGGCCTCTCGATTTGAGCCTGCTGATAAGGTAACCGCGGATAAAAGCTAAAGGCTATGAAGGCGCAGTTTACCTGTCCGCCTGCAAAGAATAAATTCCTACCTCAGGTAGGAGTGAATTCCTACCCGAAGGGGGTTTATCATTTCCTGAATAAAACTATAATAATCATCTAATCTGATTATAGGAGGATGATTATGAAAAGAGTTTCAGGATTATGTTTTCTTCTGCCTGCTGTTCTTATCGCATTAATAATTTCCTGCTCGCTAAGCCAGCCTATGTCCCCGGGAAAAAATGGCCCGGTATTTAATAACGCCCGGAATGGAATGGCAGCTTTAACTTCGGTTTATACCGGAAGGCTGACAGGCGTCAACTGGTTCGGATTTGAGACCGGGAACCTTTGCCCTCATGGTCTCTGGTCCAGAGATTACAAATCTATGCTCCAGCAGATAAAAGCCCTCGGATTTAACTGCATCCGGCTCCCATGGTGCGATGATGCGCTTACGGGAACACCTACAAGCATCCAGATTAACGCATACGGAGTTGACGCTTACACCGGGCAGACGAATATGAACATGGATCTCTCGGGACTCAATTCCATGCAGGTCATGGATAAAATCATCCAGTACTGCGACGCTATCGGCCTGAAAGTCATACTGGACCATCATTCATTGATCCATGACGATTACATGAATGAAACCCTCTGGTATACCGCGAGCATACCCGAATCCACATGGATTAATAATTGGGCGGCTATCGTCAACCGATATATCACCAATACAAGCGTAATCGGCGCGGATCTAAAGAACGAACCCCATGGCAACCTGGAAACAGGCGACAAACCGCCCGCAAGCTGGGGCTATAATATCCCCGGATATGGAACAACCGATTGGAAAGCTGCCGCGGAAAGGTGCGGGGCGGCAATATTGGCGGCAAACCCCAACCTTAAGATCTTTGTCGAAGGTGTTGAGGAATGCCCTACAAACAACTGTTACTGGTGGGGAGGAAACCTCACCGGCGTAGCTTCCAATCCCATTACAGTTATCCCGGCTAAAAATTTAGTTTATTCAGTCCATGAATACGGCCCTGAAGTGTTTAATCAGTCATGGTTCAGCGACCCGACTTTCCCCAATAACATGCAGGCAATCTGGAATAAGTATTTCTGGTATATACAGACTCAGGGAATCGGACAGCTTTACTTCGGAGAATTCGGCATCCAGGAAAGTTCGGCAGCCAATCCCTCGTCAACAGAATACAAATGGTTTACAACATTCATGAAGCTGATGGGGAGCACCTGCTCCTGGACATTCTGGTCATGGAATCCGGATTCGGGAGATACGGGAGGCATCCTTGCCGATGACTGGGTGACCGTAAACACCAACAAGTATAATTTGCTAAAGCCCTATCTTGCCGGAACTATCTCTTCTTCGAGCTCTTCTTCGAGTTCTTCTTCGAGTTCGAGCTTGCCTGTCAGTTCGAGCAGTTCCAGCATTTCTTCATCGAGTTCGAGCATCTCCGTCAGTTCGAGCAGTTCCAGCAGTTCCTCCTCTTCGATCAGTACTGCGGGCTATTTTATCAATTACACAATAATTTCAGACTGGGGGAACGGCGCCCAGGTTAGCGTTACAATCTCGAACGCTTCAGGTTCAGCCCTCAGCGCCTGGAATCTTGCCTTTAATTTCCCGGGAAACCAGGTTATTTCCTCGATATGGAGCGATGGAAGTTACAGCCAGAGCGGAACAAGCGTTTCTGTCAGCAATGCTTCCTATAACGGCTCGATACCCGCGGGACGTACGGCAAACTTCGGTTTTAACCTGAATTATACCGGAACAGACGCCAAACCCGCTTCTTTTACCCTGAATGGAAGCAGCTGCAAAATTTACTGATTAAATTTATTAAAAAAATACGGCAAACCCGGCTGATCCAGGTCTTTGCCGGGAGGAGGAAATTATGTTCGTCGGGTTCAGATCAGGCAGGACTCTTTATTTATGCCTTGCCGTAATATTTACGGCAATCATCGCCTTTGCCGTATCCTGTTCACTCAATCCGCATGGAAATTCAGGTTCAGGCCGGGGGATTTTCCCGTTTGCGGGATCGGCCATGACCGTATCGGGCGGAGGTTATAATTATGGAGAGGCCCTCCAGAAGGCCGTAATGTTCTATGAATTCCAGCGCTCGGGAAAAATCACGCCCTCCCTCACCAACGGCAGGATGAACTGGCGGGGAGACAGCGACCTTCTTGACGGCTCGGATAACGGCTTAGACCTGACCGGAGGCTGGCATGACGCAGGCGATCATGTCAAGTTCAACCTCCCCATGTCATATTCGGTATCAATGCTTTCATGGGCCATCTATGAATACGGCGCGTCGATCAAGACAAGCGGCCAGTACGACGCCCTCACTAACAACATAAAATGGGCGACCGACTATCTGCTCAAGTGCAGCGCCGGATCAGCCTATTATTACCAGGTTGGAAGCGGCGGGAACGATCATTCCTGGTGGGGACCCTGCGAGGTTAACCCCACGGTAAGGCCTTCCTATTCCCTGACCGGCGGCGGAGCCGCTGTAGTCGGAGAAACTGCGGCGGCATTGGCAGCCGCGGCATGGGTTTTCCAGAATGGGGGAAACAGTTCCTATGCCTCGACTCTTCTTGCCCGGGCCGAAACCTTATATGCTTCGGCTGCCGGGATGAAAAGCGACACCACTTACAATAGCGGAGCGGCCAGCGGTTATTACAATTCCTCGAGCTGGGCGGACGACCTTTCCTGGGATGCAGTCTGGATCTACCTTGCGGGCGGAGGAAGCAGCTATCTGAGCGCCGCCCAATCCTGGACCAACAGCTGGCCTGTCCATTCCGGAACGACACAGTGGGATTACGCATGGACCCAGTGCTGGGACGATGTCCATTACGGCGCCCAGCTTCTTCTCGCAAAGATAACCGGTCTTGACGCTTACAGAAGTTCTGTCGAAGCCAACCTGCAGTACTGGACTACAGGGTACGGCGGCACCAAGATAACTTATACCCCCGAGGGGCTCGCATGGCTTTCGCAGTGGGGATCTCTAAGGTATGCTTCAAGCGAGGCTTTCTTAGCTTTCGTCTACAGCGACTGGACCGGAGCGGCCACCAGCAACCTGACGACATACAGGAACTTTGCCGAAGCCCAGATCAACTATGCCCTCGGGGCTACCGGAAGAAGCTACCTGGTAGGGTTCGGCACCAACCCGCCCCAGCATCCTCATCACAGGACGGCTGAAAGCTCCTGGGCTAACGATATGACAATACCGCCTTATGCCAGGCATACACTTTACGGTGCGCTCGTCGGCGGCCCGGATTCGAGCGATTCTTACACGGATTCGGACCAGAATTACACCCAGAATGAGCCTGCCTGCGACTATAACGCCGGTTTCATAGCCTCTCTTTCAAGGATGTACAAGGTTTACGGAGGATCGCCTATCTTGAACTTCACAGGAGCGATAGAAGTCCCGTCTAATACCGAGTTTTTTGTCCAGACCCAGCCTAACAGCACGGGCCCCAATTATTTCGAAGTGGCGGCCTGGCTGAACAATATGTCCGGCTGGCCCGCAAGGCCCGGGACCAATCTCTCTTTCAGATATTTTATCAATACTTCGGAACTTGTTGCTAACGGCTACAGCGATACGAATGTCGCCATAACCGTAAATTACAACCAGGGGAACGCCACTGTAACGCCGTATCTTATACCGTGGGATCCCGCCAATCATATATACTATGTAAATGTCAGCTTCGGCAATACCAATATTTATCCCGGCGGGCAGGGTATTTACCAGATGCAGGTGCAATTCAGGATGGCCGGGCCCCAGAACACCAGTTTCTGGAGCACTTCCAAAGACTGGTCGTACCTTGGCGGAATGACAACCAACAATCCCAACCAGAATGTGCCCGTGTATATGTCGGGAGTCAAAATTTACGGTAATGAACCCACAATCGGTTCTTCATCGAGCTCAAGCTCTTCTTCCGTTGTCAGCTCGAGCCCTTCGAGCTCAAGCTCTTCCTCAAGCATAATTACATCGAGCTCGCTTAGCTCAAGCTCTTCAAGCACTATTACTTCAAGCTCATCGATATCGAGTTCTTCCTCCAGCATTGCATCAAGCTCGTCGAGCTCGTCATCAAGCTCTTCTACGGCGATTACCGCGCCTTTCAGCTATACAGGGGCTGGAGAATTCTACTGGCAGACAACCAGCATACCGAACTTTGAGAATAACTGGAACAACAGTACTCTGACAATAAACGGAGTGAGTTTCCTTAATGTCTATGCCAGCGCTTCACAGCTGCCGGCAAAGATAAACGGATATTATTACATTCATTACGTCGGACCGTATCCATGGTCTCATTTCGAATGCCAGTGATCCCGGAAGGGCGTGTTGACAAACACGCCCTTTTTTATGAGGCGCGCCCCGCAGGGCGCACGTTTCCCGGGGAGGCTCACTCCTTCATGATCTGGCTGAATACGGAAAATATATATGACTGGTAGCCGAAATGATTTATCTGGTTTTCCTTCATTTTCCTGAAGAACTCGTCCCGGTTCGCAACCCCGATCTTGGCGAATATTGAGCCGATATGATCTTTGACCGTGCCTTCGGTGATGAATAAGGCCTGCGCGATTTCCTTATTCCTCTGGCCCCTGAGGAGGTAAAAAATGACATCCTTTTCCCTTTCGGATAACCTGTATCCTTTGAAGAAAAACTCATCGGGCATAAAGGCTGAAGCCATGAGCGGTTTGATATCGATGGCATTCCAGCGGATCCCCGTGATGAGGTTATTGCTGAATATCGGGACCGCCTTGATAAAAAAGGTTATTTTAATTCCATCGGGTTTAATTATCCTGAATTCGTTAAAAGACCTCGCTTCACCCAGGAAAATCCGCCTGCAGTAGTCATGAAAACGGGGACGCTCTTCCTCCATTATAAACATTTCTAAAGAAAGATCCGGATTGTGATCGTTTTCATCAATTTCAAAAAGCTCGAGGCCGGTTTTATTTACATATGTGAACCTCAGATCCATATCTGTATCGAGAATTATCGTAGGCAGGAATGAGGCCATGTCACGGAAATGCTTCTCGCTTTCCCGCAGAAGTTCCTCGGCCTGCTTTCTCTCTTTGATCTCCATTTTCAGCCTGTCGTTTATCCGGTAAAGATCCTTAGTCCTTTCCTTCACCTGTTTCTCCAGGCTGAAAGCCTGGTACCGGACCTTTTCAAAAAGAAGGGCTATGTTCAGGGAACTGCTGATCCTCTCCCGGATCATCTCGCAAATATCACCCTGCCCTGAAAAATAGTTGTGAATGAAGAACCCGATCTGCCTGGAGCCCTCGTAGAGGCTGTGAATTATAATATTGAAATTCCTGTTTCCCGGGAAATACATCCCGGGCATCAATTCCCTGGTCGGAAACTGGACCCCCGAACGACCGAGGACATATCGCTTATCTCCTTGGTAAGCAAAAATAAGCCTTGAGGTCTTTAACGGAAAATCAGAGTCTTCATAGAGCGCTATGCGGCAGAAGCTGAATCCTATCGGGGGAAGCTCCTTAAAAAGGATATCCATTTTTTTATCGATTTCGAGCGTTGTAGATATCGCCGCCCCTATATCGTTTATTTTCTGAAAAGATTGATCCTTTTCCATGCGCGACATCAGGCCGAAATGATCGAGGGCGTCTGTAATAATATTCTGGGCTTTATAAAACAGTTCTTCGGCCGCCGAAAGCTCCTCCCTGTCAATTAAACTGCCGACAATAAACTCACGGAAAATCGAAAATGCCCTGCTCAGAACGGAAAACCTGTTTTTTTTGCAGTCCAGGAAAGAATCAATGATCTCATTCAGGCAGGCCAGAAAATCCTTTTCATTTTTGGCGGGAAATTCACTGCGGAAAGAATCGTCAAGCCTCATAATGGATTCGAGAACGGCTTTATCGCAGTCCGGCATTAATTTCATCAGGGTATCCGCCAGAGAAAGCGGCAGTGAAAAGGCCTTTATAGAATTCTCAAATAATACGCAGCCGCATGACTGCCGCACCTTCAACTCCGGTTCGATCAATGTTTCCGGCGGGACCGGCCTGTCTTCAAGTATGTCGATTAATAGCGAACCGGCCTTCCTCGCCATATCGTAAAAAGGCTGCCGCACGCTGGTGAGATGAGTCCCGATTCCGCCAAAAGTATCGTCGAATCCGGTGATCGGGATCTTGAATTTAACCCCGTTATTCCTGAAGCGTATCTCTTCAAGGAAGCCCATAGCCATCAAGTCGTTTGCCGATACGATTACATCGATATCCTGTCCGTTTTTCATCAGCTTCCTGGCGGCTTCCGATCCGGAGCCGACTTCGAAATCCCCTTCGATTACAAATTCTTCCCTGAAAGGAATTTTATGCAGGCGCAGCATATCCTGATAAACCCGGAATCTTTTCTGAGCTTCCATATTCCCCTGGGGGCCCTTTAAAAAGGCTATTTTGCGATAACCATGGACATTTATGATATGATCCATTATTTTCCGCATTCCCTCATTGTTATCTATCAGAACGGCGGGTTTGTCGAAAAATTTTTCACAGATCGATACCATCGGATACCCGGAATACCCTGAAAGAAGTTCCTCGGCCCTGGTTATCCCGGTCAAATTAGCGATAACCGAAACGACTATAAGCCCGTCGATCCTTTCACGGCTAACAAAGTCCAGGATGATGTTCCTGTTCCTTTCCCATTCATGCGGAGATTCAAGACGGCCCAATGAAAAGCAGATAAGATTCAAACCATTCTCTTCTGAAAAACTGTTAAGTCCGGACAGTATTTCATTCTGGCAGGGTGCATCGACCCAATCGATCAGCAGGCCTATGGTATGGGAGATTTTATTCCGTTCCTTATGAAGGTTCTTCATATAAAAAATTCCCCGGGAATTTTTTTAAACACAGAATTATCTTTAAACCTGATATTATTATGTTCTTTCATGTTAAAAATCTCAAATAACCCGTTAATTTTAGATGCATCCATTCTGCACGGATGAGTTGAAGCCGGAGGAAAAGGAATTAAATAAAAAAATATAATTAAAGTTTTAATGCCTGGCACCGATAATAGATGTAGGGATTCTCCGGCCCTGTTATTTTGCCCCCGGACCCCTTGATTTTTATTGAAAAATAAGCTATATTAATTATTATCAGGGGGCGTATGGCTTTCGACTGAGACAGCGGAATTTATAAACTTCAGGCAGGGCTTGAGTAACCCTTAAAACTGCTCAGAAAACTTAAACGCAAAAGACGATTATTCGTTTGCGATGGCAGCGTAAGCTGCCCCCTGTTAGCTTTTCTCTCCTTCGGGATTGTTAGCAGGTCAGAATAGAGGGATAAGCCTCGCAGAGCCGGGATGCGGGGTCGAAACAACTCCGGCTTTAAAATAAAAGGTTTTTGTTCCATCCCCTTTTATTTTGAACAATAAGATGGCACTAAGCTTGTGAATAACGTTTATAGGTTCTGGTTTCAGGACGTGGGTTCGATTCCCACCGCCTCCAATATTATGCTCCACTGGGAGGATATTATGAAAATAGAGGGTGTAAATTCGATCCCTCATACCAACATAGTTAAATCTGAAGCGACTGCCGAAACTAAAAAGGATTTTGCTTCAATTGTTAAAATACATGAGGCAGGCACGCAGGGAGTAAATCTTCCCAAGAATACTAATAAAGACCTTGTACAGGATTTTGCGGAATGGTATTTCAAGCAGGGCAGGACCCTGGAAACCGCGAAGAGCTATAAACAGGCTATTTCCGCATATGAGAAATCCAATTCCGCCGACCCTGATATAAATAAATCCCATTCAATCGATCAGGTCAGGAAAAAGGCCTACGATAAGTAGGCAAATAACCGTTCATAAAACCCCGCTGAAGGAAATTATAAATGAAACTCCTGCTATCGTCTGCTGCATTCGTTTTGTTTTCTTTATTATTTTCATGCTCGCATGATTTATCGCCTACAGCGGTTATTTCAGCGCAGGCTGTCGGCAACTGGGTCAATTTCAACGGAATACCCCTTAGAACAACTGCCGGTGCTTATAACCGGGACATCCGCGGCATGAAGGATATCGTTATCAGTCCGAGCGGGTTTTATATCGATATAAGGTTGATAAGGATCAGAAACGATGCCGGCGAGTGGACCACGCTGCTCGATAAACCGGCAGCCCGCCGGATTGAAATCACCGGGATCAGCCCTATAGCGCCAAGGTCACCCGTCAAAACCTCTTATTATTCGGAATTCCAGATAGGTTTAGGGGAAGACTGGTATCTGCAGGGGTCTTTCACGAACAGCTCGGGTGAAGTATCCAATTTCTGCATTACAAATACAAACTCTAAAACTGCCCAGTATCTCACTTTTAATACGGCTTTTGCAGGGACAAATAATAAAGGTTATAATTTCAAGAGCGGGGAATATAAGCAGTTATACCTGTTTTTCGACACCATAGGAATGATCCACATTTTGACAGATTCCCTGGGGAATATTTCAAACGTATCTATAAGCAGGCCCACGCTTGAAATTAACATTTACTAAAAATAGATCAAGGTGTAAAGATGAAATTACCCAGGAAGTATAAGCTTGCAGCGGGGATTGACCCTGTGGCTTTTTTAAATATTTTTTTCCTGATATTCATGTTTTATGTTTTAAATCCCCATAAGCAGGAAAAGCAGTTTTTCGATGTCAGCTCTGCCGGACGGTCCCTCGGCATCCATGAGGCCTTTATTACTCTGCATAAAAACGGAAGCGTAACGTTAAACGGAAGCCCGGTCGCCTGGGACAGCCTTGGGATCAGGGTCAGGGAAATGTATAACAGCGACACGAATATTACATTCACGATTAAAAGCGGAAAAGCCGCTTCTTTCGGAAGGGTGATAGATACTATGAATATAATCAGGCTATCGGGCATCAAGAAATTGCGGCTGGACGAGGATATTAATAATGAGTGATATTTTATGAAGGAACTCGGGTTAAGAAAAAGTTTCATAATCTCTCTTTCCGGGCATATAATCTTTCTCATCTTTCTGATCCTTGTAATGTCGGCGCAGTCACAAAACGAGGACAAAGACCTGGTTACAGTCAATCTTGAACCCATCGGTGAAAGCATATCTAAAAATCTTTCCGACAATATGTACGAACCTTCAAAAAAGGCTTTACCGAAGCTGACCGAAAGAAAAATAAAAGCCGAAGAGAAAAAGAACATACCTGAAAAAACTTTGCCTGAAAACGAAAAAATCAAGCCTGTTCCGGGAGCTACCGGGGATGAGCTTGTCAGGGACGAACGCAACGCCAAAACAGACTCTGAAAAATTCAAGGATAACGTGAGCAATTCGGTCAGTCAGGAAGAAAAAGAGCAGGAAATCCATAAGCTATTCGGAGATATTGAGAAAGCCCTCGAACAGGGGCAGGAAACTTCATCCTCCGGGGGAAATCCGGGCCTTTCCACGGGGGGAGGAGATCCCCTTTCCGATGCGTCCTGGGGTTCGAAACCGAGAAAAACCACATTTTTCCCGGACATTCAATCGAGGATACCCGAAAAATATAAAAAAAAGGGCCTGAGCTACTCTGTAACGGTAAACCTGTCATTCGACAGGAACGGCCTGGCCACAGGTGTTGAAATTATTACCTCGTCGGGAGATCCGGCAATCGACAGCATCTTCAATGAAGAATTGAGAAAGATTCGCGTCGAGCCGATTGATGCCGACCGTATCGATAAGGTGACCAAGATTTTCAAAATATCATTAAAATAAAGGTTTTATGGTAACACTGAATATTGCACACCGCGGAGGCAGGGGCCTTGAGCCCGAAAATACATTGCGGGCTTTTTCCAGGGCCGCAGGCTATGGTGCGGACGGGATCGAATTCGATGTGCAGAGAACTTCCGACGGCAAACCAGTTGTTTTTCATGACAGCGATCTTGAGAGGACAACGGGATGCAAGGGGCTTTTGAAGGATATAACCTTCAGAGATCTTCAGAAACTAGACGCCGGCGGAGGAGAAAGGGTTCCGCTCCTTGAAGAAACCCTCAAGCTTATGTCCAGGCATGAGCTGATTTTATTAATAGAATTAAAAAATCCTGAAATCTATCCGGGCATCGAGGAACAGGTATGCAGGCTTGTTACCAGTCACTATAACCCTGACCTTGTCAGGATCGTGTCTTTCAGCGCCGAATCGCTTGAAATATTTAAAAGACTCGCACCGTCCATACGGCTGGTCAGGAATTACCGCTTCAACATGCCGGCTAAAAGCGAATTTTACAGCGCCGCAAGCATGGATGCCCGGAACCTCCTGTTTTTTCCCTGGCGTGTGAAAATTTACAGGCGCCACTGCAGCGAGCTTTATGTATGGAACGTAAACAGCATTGGGACGATGAGGCATTTTATCAAATCGGGTATTGATGGCATAATAACGGATTTCCCGGACAGGCTGGCAAGGGTTCTTCGAAAATAATTACCAGGCTGCCGGTGCGTATGTGACCCTGATCTTTAAATCCCGCCCCTCAGGCAGTATGACATATCCTTCCTTTGCGTTATAGCGTGGCCATTCTTGTCCGTTGATCGTTACGTTTTTAATAAAAACATCCGGGTCTTCCGTCAGCATAACGTAATGCCTCTCGCCCGTTTTTGACGAGGCGATCCTGAAATACAGACAGGCGTCCCTTTTTAAAACATAAAAGCTGAGATAAAGATAATTAAACAGTGCATGTTCCATTGTATGGCAGGCTGATTTGAAAATATTCCCCTTGACATTAGAATGGTACATGCCGTCCCTGCTTGCCCCGATATAACATTCCCCGTATTTATGGTCGACTATATATTTATCCCAGAACCATGCACATTTACCGAACGTATCTAAATATTCCTGTTTATGATGATACCGGTACAGGGCAAGCATAAGGCTGTCGCCCTCAGCCTGTACAAAACATGACTTCGATTCATTGTTCAGGCTGGAATTGGTAAAGTTAAATCTGGAAAACCACCCGTAATAACGGGGATCCCAGTTATTGGAAATCTGAACCTGCGCGATATTCTCAGCCGAAGAGGCGTATTTTCTCAGTTTTGTCAGATTGTATGTACGCATCAATACCCAGGCTGCCTGAAGGTTATCGCCGGTTGAGAGGTTCGTCTCAACCGATTTCCAGTAATTATAAAATCTTTCGCCCACAAAGCCTGTATCCGGATCTGTCATATGGTCCCTGGCCACATCCGCTATGTTTTCCAGGTCCGGCAGCAGCCTCCTGTCCCTTGATGCAAGGTAATAATAAATAAGATATGCGGAGCTTATATCTATCTGGGCATTGACGGATTTCATCACTGTCGATACAAGCCAGTTTGTGCTGATCTCCGAATAGTACCCCTTGTACAGCGGGTCCCATGCATGAGTCCGGATGAGCTCATGCGTTCTCTTGACATAGGCAAGCACTCCCCTGTCGCCCGTTGCCATATAGTAAAAGACCGGGCCGAGATTGCAGTGAGACTGCGCAACCAGCGGCTTGACATACAGGCTGGGGAAATATATGTTCGTATCCGGCTGTTTGTTCGTATCAAGGAAGGTTTTCCATCCGCCGTTGACTCTGTCCCAGCAGTAATTTGTCAGGAAGCCCAGGGCCAGGCCGGCGTATTCGAGGTATTTATCCTCTCCGCTGAGCATATAGGCGGCGGAAAACCCGTAAACCAGCTCCGAAATATTCATGGGATATTTCCCGTTAGTCGTGTCGGGCGTCCCGTCGTACATAACGTCGTTATAAAAACCACCGTTATTGCTGTCTACGGTTTTCTCCCAGAAGGGTATAATACCGTCAAGGGCCTGTTTCTTCCAGTATGCAGGATCCATATAGACTTTAAATTCTGCATCCCCCGGCTTGTGTTCAGAGAACGTAAGCATCGAAAAGATTATATACCCAATGCACAGCAAAGCTATGATAATTGTTATACTCTTCTGCATTTATAACTCCCTTAAAATCAGCCTTTCATGCTGCCGGTGAAACCCTCGATAAATTGCTTGTGGAACCTCAGGAATAAGATCAGGGGGATGATAACGGATATAAATCCTGTGGCAAGCCATGCGCCTGCCGTGTTAATGCCTGAAAGGCCGCTTCCGCCGCCCCCGGAGCTCATCCCTAACAATAATACCGGAAGAGTGGCCAGACTGCCGTCCCTTAAAATGATAGCCGGCAGCAAAAAGTCGTTCCAGACGATCCGGAACTGTATGATGGCCAGGGCCGCCAGTGCGGGCCTCGCCATGGGCATGATAATATGCCACCATATCTGCAGGTGCCCTGCGCCGTCCATCTGGGCGCTTTCGATAAAAGCGTACGGGATTTTGATGAAATACTGCCTGAGCAGGAAAACCCCGAAACCGGACACGGACGCCTGAAGGATCAGCCCTATCCATGTATTGTAAAGGTGAAGATCTAAATAAACCTTGAAAACGGAAACTATCAGGGTATTGACCGGCACCATCATCGTGCTGACTGCCAGGATAAAGAAAAAATTATTCCACGGGACTTTGATAAAGACCAGGGCATAAGCGAAGAAAGAGCTGATCACCAGGGTTAAAACGATAACGGAGGATGTGATGATTACGGAATTCATCAGATGCGCGCCGGCGTTATAAATCACGAAACTGGCCAGGTACGAATCCCTGGTGTAGCTTAAAACAGATTCCCAGACCGGCTTCTGGAACATGACGGGCGGATTCCGGAGCATTTCCATCTGGGGTCTGAATGACGCATCGAAAAGCCATATTAAGGGGTATAAAAAGACAAGGGCCAGAAGGCAGATGAGGACAGTGGCAATGACAGGTCTCAGCCTTATCTTTGCCCGAAACCTGTATTCCGGTTTCGGTTCTTTAAGCCTTTTATGGGCCCTGTCCATGAATGGTTTTTCTAGAAAATAGTACGAAGCCGCCGCGACTAGATATGAAAGGGCGATCATAACAAGGGACGTCGCCAGCCAGGGCGCCCATTCCCTCATCCCGTTTTCATAGTAGGTGTTCACAAAGTAAAACCTGATCAAAAATATGATTATGAAGTGCCATATATAAAGGCCGAACGATATTTTAGCCGTAAAGCGGAAGAAGCGGTTGTCCAGCCATCCCCCCATGAACCTCGAGTGGGCAAGGGTGACGAGGAGCCCCGCGATAAGGATAGTGAGAAACGGAAAATAAAAAGGCTGGCCCTGGAATCCGACTGAAAACTCCTCCTCGCTCCTGACATTCCATAAAAACAGGACAATAGAAACAAGGAAAATCATTGAGGCTATGTCGAAAAACCCCTTATTATATAACCTGTCTTTAAGGGCTGACTGTTTTGAAAGCCTGACAGTGAACCCGGAAGCAAGGATCCCCAGGCTGAAATGGGCGAAAAACCCGACCGGGTTGTAGTTGGGCATCCACCATTTCGAGCCCCCTATATTCCCGAATTCCCAGCCCCTCTGCACGCTGTCCGGAGTAAAGAAAACATGCACAAGACCGTTGACGGCGAGTACGAATATCTCCGATCCTATCCAGAATAATAACGCCTTCTGGAAAGAGCGTTTTTTCCCCGTGTAAAAAAACATGATCCCCATAAATACAGGGAGGAGCACATAGCAGAAAACCTCGAAACTTATCGACCATAGCGGGCTGTCAATTTCAGCGGGAAACAGGGTAAAATAATGGAATCCCGATGTAAAAGTCATGCCTGTGAGAAACTTTAAAAATATGTGCCTTAGATCGGGCAGATATAAAACCCCCAGTATTGAGGATATGATCAAAGCCGTGTAATAACCAGGCATGATCCTGGCGGCCCTCCGGACGGCATACTCTTTGACTCCCGGAAATTCGCCTCCCTCCAGGTATCTTTTCCAGAAAGGGAAAGCGAGCAAAAAACCGCTGAGAACGAAGAAAAAGCTCACCCCGCTGTTGCCGATTAAAAACAGCTTCAGGAGTTCCAGGCCCCATCCAGTCTGGTGGTACATATACAGCCGCTGAGCGACATGGTGAAAGATCACCATGAGGCAGGCGATTGCCCTGACCCCGTCGGCCCCCGACAATCCGTTCTTATTATTCACCGCGCGCCTTCCCTATCCCGAAAATCGGTATCTGGAGCAGGCTTACTCCAAGTATGATCAGGAAGGCAATGATCCCCGCGGCTGCTCCCAGTCCGAGGTCAAGATTATGGTTGTACATTATCTGGTAAAATATATAGTTCATCATTGTTACTCCGCCCCATTTCGGCCCTCTGGGAAAAAGCATAATCGTCATTTCATTCATCAGGAAGCTGGCTATCACGGAGGTGACTATCACGTAAGTCAGCGCCGGCCTTGTCAGGGGGATCTTTATCTTAAAAAATATCTGGACCGCCGATGCCCCGTCAATTCTTGCCGCCTCATAAAGTTCGCTGCTGATTGACTGCAGGTACGCGACGAAGAAAACCGATTCGAACCCTATGCTCTGCCAGAAAGACGTGAAGACGACCATGAAAAACTCGTTCCTTTTATCGAGCATCCATTCGAAATTATGGGGAAGGTGCATGAGCCCGAGAAGCCAGTTCATGAAATCGGGGCCCCCGGTGAAAGGGTCTTTGGTAAAAAGCATCCTGAAAACGAACCCGATAATCAGCGGGGCCATCAGGCAAGGGACAAAAAAAGCGGCCTGCACCAGGGCCTGGATCTTTTTATAGGGAATGTAATTGATCCAGCATGCGAGCAGGAACGCAGCCGGCACCTGGGTGACCAGGCATACGAATACTATCCTCAGGGTGTTAAGAACGGAAAAATAAAACCAGCCCGATGAAAGCTTCATGTAATTATCAAATCCGATGTAATCGCCGAAGCTGACCCCCCTGGCGTTTCTCAAACTAATCTGCACCCCGTTTATAAATACCATGAATATAAAAACCGCAGCAAGAATAAGAAACGGGGCCATAAACAGGAAGCCGGTTATTATTTCCCTGTTTTTCGAGTCCTGAATTCCGCCTCTGTGAAAGATGTTTCGAATTTTCATATAACTCCATTGTCATTTTTAAACTTGAATATTATATATACAAATAATCAGAAAATTCAATAGGGCAAAAGTCTCTATTTTAACCAATATATTTGTCGAATACATTTATATTAAATTTATCAGAAAAAAGGATGCCGTATGTTCGCCGTTAATGTCGAAAATCTTTCCAGGAAATTCAAGGACGTCCTTGCCGTGGACAATATCTCATTTAATGTGAAAGCGGGCGAGCTTTTCGGCTTTCTCGGCCCTAACGGCGCGGGAAAAACGACAACCATCAATATGCTTTCAACCCTTATAAGACCCGGCTCGGGCGATGCCCGTGTAATGGGTTTCGATATCAGAAAACAGAGGGACCAAGTCAGGAAAAGCATCGGCGTAGTCTTCCAGGAACCCGCCCTTGACAGCAGGCTGACAGGCAGGGAAAACCTGGAATTCCACGCCATGATGTACAGTATGAAAAAGTCCGACAGGATGGCAAGAATAAAAGAAGTTCTCGAGCTTGTAGAACTTACCAATAAAGCCGGCAAAAAGGTTGAAACATACTCCGGGGGGATGAAACGCAGGCTTGAAATCGCAAGGGGCCTTATGCACAGGCCGGAAATTCTTTTCCTCGACGAACCTACTATCGGTCTCGACTCGCAGACGAGAAGGCATATCTGGGACTATATCAAAAAGCTGAACAGGGAGACCGGCATAACAATGATGCTTACAACCCATTACATGGAGGAAGCGGATTACCTCTGCGACAGGATACTGATAATAGATTACGGTAAAATTGTCGCCCTCGATACCCCATCGAATCTGAAAAATATATTAGGAGGGGATGTGGTCGACCTCGAAATCAAGGGAGCGAACGGCTCATGCGCGCCTCTCGCGCAGGAATTTGAAAAACTCGAATGGATCAAGACAGTTAAAGAGCATGAATGCAGCCTCTCCCTGACAATGAACAGCGGCGAGACAAGGATCCCCCAGCTGGTGTCGATCGCGGCCGGAAGGAATATTGAAATATCCTCGATAAATCTGCATAAACCCAGCCTGGACGACGTTTTTATTCACTTTACGGGAAAAACCATCCGTGAACAGGCGAATTAAATAAGGGGACACCGATGAGAAGAAATTTTATGGCTATATATGTTATGTGGCTTCGCGATATGAAAATATTTGTCCGGGCTCCTTCAAGAATAATCGGAAGCCTTGTCATTCCTTTTCTTCTGCTCATATCTCTGGGGCTTGGACTCGGGAAAATGGCTATGCCCGGCCTTTCCGCCGATGTGGGCTACCTGGGATTTTTAGTCCCGGGAATGGCGGCAATGACCATACTTTTTACAGGCATGTTTTCCGGCCTGTCGGTGCTCTGGGACAGGCAGTACGGTTTTCTAAAGGAAATCATGGTCGCCCCGGTTTCAAGGGTGTCAATCGTTATCGGAAGGATAGCAAGCGGGGCTTCGACAGGGGTCATCCAGACTTACCTCCTGATATTTGTTTCCATTTTTATAGGATTTAAATTACCTTCTTTCTTTTCGCTTTGCTTCGCCCTGGTATACATGATCCTCATGGCTTTTATATTTACCAGCATCGGGCTGATCTTTGCATCGCGGATGAAAGATGAACAGGGTTTCGGCCTTATCATGAATTTCCTGGTCTTTCCCCTTCTTTTCCTGTCGGGAACATTCGTTCCCCTGAATAATTTTCCCGGGTGGATGAAAATTATTTCATACTGTAACCCGCTGACTTACGGAGTGGACGGTTTGAGGAACACCCTTCTCGGCTCTTCACTGATACCCCTGCCGGTCAGCATGGGAGTAATGGGGGTGGCGGCGGTCCTGCTGATAGTCCTCGGCTCGTACTTCTTCGAGACCAGCGAAGTAATCTGATAATTATGCAAATAATCGATCTGTCTCATCCAATCCATCCCGGCATGCCCGTATTTCCGGGAGACGGCCAGCCGGAATTCGAACAGGCCTCTTTTATTGAAGATCAGGGCTTCAATGAAAAAAAAATAACTTTTTATACTCATACCGGCACGCATATAGATGTTTCTTCGCATGTAAAGCAGGATGGAATGACAATAGACATGTTCGATATCGATAAATTTACCGGAAAAGCCCTTATTATCGATCTTACGGGGATTACCGCGGATTTGATCGGTATAAACGATTTATCAGGATATGAATCGGGCCTGAAATCTATAGATTTTGCTGTTTTAAAAACCGGCTGGAGCAGATATTGGGGAGAGGAAAGGTACTGCAGGGACTTTCCCGTGTTAAGCACTGCGGCTGCGGAATGGCTCCTGCAATTTAATCTCAAAGGTATCGGCATAGACGCCCTTTCAGTAGATGCTCTTGAAGATGACAGCCTGCCTGTGCACAGGGTTTTATTCGGGAAAGAACTGATCATTATTGAAAATTTGAATAATCTTGAAATGATAGAAAACGGAGTTGTTTTTATATTATCCTGCCTTCCCTTAAAGTTTACCGGCGCGGACGGTTCGCCTGTCAGAGCAGCAGCCATCCTTGCTTAATTTTTCCCGCGGTGTTAAAATAAACATACTTATTAGAAATTGATAAATTTTTCATTTTTAATTGCTCTTATCGTATAATTAGCTTAAATTAAAGATGATTTATGAAAAATTAATGGAGGTTTGTATGAGATTCTGGATAATTTCATTATTAATTTTCGCTGTTAATGCAGCATCTTTTGCCGTTTCTTATGACAACCTGACCCCCCCGCAGAGAAAAGTCCTTTCTTCAGACTGGCTGGAAGCCGGAAAAGCATACTATGGCGGTCATAAAGACACAAAGGCTAAAAACTGCTTTAAATTTTCTAA
Organism: uncultured Brevinematales bacterium; assembly: GCA_964533855.1. GTDB lineage: Bacteria > Spirochaetota > Brevinematia > Brevinematales > JAOACQ01 > CAVYGN01. The sequence continues at coordinate 237,000 of CAZHNM010000001.1, read as the reverse complement.
CGAACTTTACCCTATGGGCTCCGATGCAGCGCAAGCCAGGGACATGCTGCTTAAATATTACAGCATAACGGTTCAATATGACCCTGAAAGCCAGTTCAAAGCTTATGTGAACAGCGCGGATACGGCGCAGTCGAAAAGCGCCAGAGCCGGCCTCACCAATTACATTTTATGCAATCTCCTGATGGCTTCAGAGATCAAGCAGGATAAAGACGTACTCTACAGGATTGCTCTTATATATAATTCAGATAACGATAAAGCGAACGCGGCAGACTACCTGAATAAAGCCCTGGCAGCAGGCTATCCTCCGGATTCTGTTGAACCGGATTTGCAAGGGTTGCTGAAGAAATAGATTTGACGCGGGGGCTGTCGTGGAAATTTTAATCGTCATTGCAGGGCTTTTAGGAATAGTGGGATATTACCTCTTCCATACCATGCAGGACATGAAGATAAAAAAAGCCGAGCGGGCCGTGCAGACGGGCGACCTAGACACAGCGCTTTCGATCTTCATGGACTCCCTTAAGAAAAACCCCAATGACATCGACGCGCTCTGGCATTTAGGCAACATTAACGAAGAAAAAAACCAGTACCCCGAAGCAATCGGATATTACAGCAAGCTTCTTGAAATCGGCAGGGAAAGCAAGTTTTTTTCTTTATACGAATTATACAGGAGAGTCGGTTTATTATATTCCGCGATAGGCAGGGATCAGGATGCGCTCGATTTTCTGATGCAGGCGTATAATATAGTCCAATCGACAAAAGATGTGCTTGAAGCTATAGCTACCATTATATTCACTCAGAAATACTTTCACAGGGCCATTCCCTATTTCGAGAAAGGATACCAGTATCTTAAAAAAAAGCCCGATTTTCTTAAAAAATACGGATTCTGCCAGGTTATGGCCGAGCATTTTGTCGAATCGATAGGGCCGCTTGAAGAATCGATACGCTACGATGCGCATGACTACCAGGCAAGGTTCATAATTGCCTATGCGTATTACCGGATCGGAGCGCTGCAGAAGTCCAGGGAGATGCTTGAAGAGATAGTTAATGCAGAAAGGCTGTCGTTGAACAGCGAACAGCTTTATTACGCTATCAAAATTCTCTTTTTGATATACCTTGAGAATAAAAACTTCGATATATCGAGAGAACTCGTCGTCCAGCTGCAGAAACTGACGACAACAAACCTGAAAAACCTTTCCATGTCGGAAGAGATCAACATGGCTTATATTTTCTTCCGCGTCCAGCAGGGGTATTACGATCTCGCTCTTGAGAGCATCAGCAAGAATATTAAATTCAAAGACAACATCGAAGATCTAAGCGATGATGAAAAGCAGAAAATCAAAGAAAACAGCAGCTATCTTTATGAGCTTGTCTCATCGCTCGACAAGTTCAAAAAAGAACATGATAAATCGATGCTGAGCGGGCCGAAAGCCAAGCAGGAATTCGATTTCAGCATCCTTGAAACAAAGGCCCAGACGTCCTCCAAGGAACTGGCGGCCATGTTTACCGAATGGAAGGAAAAATTCATACCCGCCGAAAAAATCTGGGAATTCTTTGCGCCGACAAGGAAAACGGAATTCGATCCGACGGTAATTCTCGATAAATACGCCGAAGAAAGCATGCAGTCCCTCAGGAAGAAAACGCCCCAGCCCCTGCCGGGCTCCAATGAGGAAAAGCCATTAGAAAAGGATGAAGAAGATCTTTGTGAGGAATTCCTTGCCGCCGATTTCCCCCATTTTCTTGAAATGTCGATGAAGCTGGTCGAAAACATGGGATATAAGGTTATCAATCAGGCTGTCAAGATCGATCCCCTCGCCTATTCGGAAGGCAGGGCCATAGACATACTCTGTGAGGAAAAATATCAGCGCGATTCGAGAGTGCTGTTCTGCGTACGCAGATGGAAAGAACCCATAGGGTATCTGTCAATCCAGCCTGTCGTCCAGTCCCTTAAAAAATTAGAGGCTTCACGGCTCGTTATAGTTTCAAGTTCAAGTATGTCCTCCGAAGCCAGCAGGGCGATCGAGGGGAATCCGAACATTCAATTCTTCATGTGCAACGATATCGCCAATCAATTTCTTGACTGACCTTTCCCCCGCCAGCCTTGAAAGAAAAATTCGGACAAATGAAATAAAAATCAATATCCGCCGTCATGATATATGGGGGTGCCTAACGATATGAAAGCCGGGTCCTTTACTAAAAATATTGTGGATTTTTTCCAGGCCCGGAAAGGGCAGCTCATTCATTACATTAGAAAAAACCTCAGGGACAGCGCGGAAAGGGATGCTGAGGATATACTGCAGGATGTAATGCTATATATCCTTGAATCCTCGGACCCCGCTGACCCTATTGAAAATCTCGCCGCTTATGTATACAGGTCGGTCCGGAACAGGATAATCGATCAATACAGAAAGCCCGGAAAGACAGTGTCTCTGGACGCGCCTTCTGCTTCCGATGATAAACCGGCCCTCTCGGAGATTCTTGCCGACCTGAGATACGATACTCATAACGAGATTGAACGCAGGGAGATAATGGAAAGGATATATAAAGCCCTCAATGAGCTTCCGGTGGAACAAAAGGCCGTCTGGGCGGCAATAGAATTGGAAGACAGACACTTCGAAGAGCTTTCAACCCTATGGGAGGAACCGATAGGCACGCTCCTTGCAAGGAAGCACAGGGCTACGGCGGCTCTCAGAAAAAAGCTGAGCGATTTGAAAATTTAAATTAGGTTGTAAATATCAGGTTAAGGAGGCATTTATGCCTGAATTGAAAGAAGATATGCAGGAAGGTTTTTACGGTCATCACCGTCACCACCACCACCCTCATGGTTATGGTCAAATAGTGGTCGGGCGTATTTTCGGTATGATAATTTTCGCGTTAATATTCGGGTATGCGGTCCAGCTTTTATGGAACTGGCTTATGCCCGGGCTCTTCAATCTCAAGCAGATAGGCTACTGGGAGGGTTTCGGGATCGTAATACTGACCCGCATACTTTTCGGGACCATACTTCCGCATCCTTTTGTTCATGACGACCAGGTTGCAAAAATGCACTTCAAGCGCTTTGCCCGCGATGATAACTTCTGGCACGGCAGGGACAGGATGAACAAGTGGAAATTCTACGGAGAATACTGGAATTCCGAAGGCCGCGACGCTTTCAAGAAATATGTTGAAAAGCATGAACAGGAAATGAAAGATGGCGGTCCCGGCGCCAGCACAGGGGGCACGGGTACGGAAGAGAAATTCAGCGAAAAATAATTCTGTTGAGATAAATAACTCTCGGACATGGGCAGGCTAAGGCCTGCCCTTACTTATTTATAATCGATAATATCAGTTTTATATGAAACTATCTTTTCAGGATGGAAATTCTCTATCATGTTAAAAACATTCGAAAGGATGCTTTGCAGGTAGGACGCGTCCCCCGAAACCGCTGCAACGGCAATTTTGGCGCTCGGAGTGACATCCTCCGTCTCAGTGATTTCTGCAATGCTCACGTTAAACTTTTTCTTCACCATATCCTTTATGCTCCGGAGGACGTTCCGCCTCTCCTTTATGGATTCAAGATACGGTATCGACATTTCAACGGATAGAATTCCTATATACATTTAGATCCTTTTTTATGCATCTTTCAAAAAAGCACTGTAGGCCCTGTAGGTCTCGTAAAGGTCTGCCTTGCTCACGACCTCGAAGGGGGAATGCATTCCGTCAACCCCTACTCCGCAGTCAACAACGGAAATGCCCCTGTCAGCGAGGTACAGGGCTACGGTTCCGCCGCCTCCTTCATCCACTTTTCCAAGTACGCTTGGCTGCCAGACCACACCGCTATCGTTAAAGATCTTTCTTACCTTGGCCATAAGTTCCGCCGATGCGTCGCTCGCGCCGGATTTTCCTCTCGAGCCAGTATATTTTTCAAGAAGCACACCGTATCCCATTTTAGGAGCGTTCGTCGAATCGAAGACGTCCTTGAACATCGGGTTTACTACCGCGCCGACATCGCCCGAAATGCAGAAGGATTTTTCAAGGGCCTCCCTTAATTCAGCTTCCCTGTATTCAGGGTTTTGAAGGGCGAAAAGCCTGCCGATGGAATTATATAAAAACATGGAGCGTATTCCCGTAACTCCGAACGATCCGATTTCCTCCTTATCTACAAGAAGGGCCATTACCGTTCTTTCTGGTATGCCGGAGTAATCTATCAGAGACCTGAAAGCCGCATAACTGCAGGACCTGTCGTCATGCCCGTATGCCCCGATCATGCTCCTGTCGAAACCCACATCGCGGGCCTTGAACGCAGGAACGATCTCGATTTCGGCGGATATGAAATCCTCTTCTGTAAGCCCGTATTGATCGTGGAGTATCTGCAGGGTCATCGCCTTGACCTTTTCCTGGATATCCGTATCCCTGGATGGAATATTGCCGATAACCACTTTCAGGTTTTCTCCTTCTATGCCTTCGAGGAGTTTTTTCTCTCCCTGGACCTTGCCGGCAAGGTGCGGGAGCAGATCATTTATCATAAATACAGGGTCGTTATCATCCTCGCCGATTGAAAGATCGATGGACTTTCCATCCGCTTTAATAATAGTGCCATGGATGGCAAGGGGCATGTTTACCCACTGGTATTTTTTTATCCCGCCGTAATAATGCGTTTTTAACAGAGACATTTCCGAGTCTTCTATTATCGGGACAGGTTTCAGGTCAAGCCTGGGGGCGTCGATGTGTGAAGCAACCATGTTCATTCCGTTTTTTATATCATCACGGCCCAGGACTGCGAGAATTATATTCCGGCTGCCGTTTTTTATAATTATCCTTTCGCCGGGTTTATACAGGGCTGATTTCAGTTCCTTGAAGCCGTTTTTCAGGGCTTCGCTTTCAACAAATCTCACGCATTCCCTTTCCGTCTTGCATGCGCTCATGAATTTCCTGTAATCGGAAGCGAAATCGAAAATAATGTTCCTGCCGGAATCGTCGGCTTTTGACCAGACGCTTTTTCTCTCGTATCCGAATGGCGATTTTTTAGGCTCAGGCATGTAGGTCCTCCGTTTAGTGCTTGAATTATTTTAAATAATAAAGGGGCAAATTGCAAAGAATGCCCGGATTAACCTCCCCTGACTTTACAAAACCCCTGATTATTCTTAATATAATAGTATTGATTTAATTATAAGGGAGGATTTATTTATGCCTGACAAAAAAATTCAGAGCTTTAAATGTAAAACCTGCGGCAGCACAGCCGAAGGCTATGAAAACAAGCCCCCTGTCTGCTGCGGCGAAGCGATGGGGCCTATGAATGTCTGCACAACAGCTCCTTCAGCCGAGCACGAGAGGCCTTGGAACGATGACGAACCCTGCGACGAATCAACGTCCGGCAAAAGGATCTGACACCGCCAGGTGATCGGACCGGTTTACAGGATTTAGAACTATGGAATTAAATATAAATTTCATATCGGTTAGTGCGGAAGCTACAATGGAGTTTGCGGGAAAACTCGCAAGAGATGTTCAACCGGGAAGCGTGATCCTGCTTTCCGGCGATGTGGGCGCCGGAAAAACAACATTCGTGCGGGGTTTCGTTTCAGCCTGGGACATAGACAGCATGGTCACAAGCCCGACCTTCACGCTTATGAACGAATATAAAAATGATAAAATAAGGATCTGCCACTTCGATTTTTACCGTCTTAACAGCCTCGAAGAGATCCTGGAACTCGGCATAGAGGATTATCTTTCTGCCTGTGATTATTCATTCATCGAATGGCCCGATATCGGAGAACCGGTGCTCGATTTCCCTGTTTACAGAATAAACCTTAAAAGCGGCAGCGCTGAGAACGAGAGGATAATAAGCATAAGCTGAAAAAACAGGAGGATTCAAATGGAAAAGGTACACCTTGCAGTTATAGGCGGCAGCGGCCTTTATGAACTGAGTAACGTTAAAATAGTTGAAGAAAAAAACATATCCACTCCTTTCGGAAAACCATCGGACAAAATCACGATCGGCAGGGCCGGGGACTCTTTAGTGGCATTCTTACCCAGGCATGGAAAGGGTCATCGCATTCTTCCGGGCGAAGTGCCCGTCAAGGCTAACATTTACGCCCTTAAAACTCTTGGCGTGGAGAAAGTGATTTCTGTAAGCGCCGTAGGAAGCCTGAAGGAAGAAATCCGTCCAACGGATATTGTGCTTCCTTCCCAGATTATCGATAAGACCAAGAACCGCGAACTGTCTTACTTCGGCGGCGGAATCGCGGGGCATATCTCTTTTGCAGACCCGTTCTGCCTTGGATTAAAGGCGCAGATCAGGGATATTATTCTAAAATATTTTTCGGCTAATAAATCATCCAAGAAATTGTTTACCGAAGAAACCTATGTATGCATGGAAGGCCCCCAGTTCTCTACAAGGGCTGAAAGCAATCTCCACAGGAGCTGGGGCGCAGGAGTCATAGGAATGACTGCCATTCCTGAAGCCAAATTAGCCCGCGAAGCTGAAATGTGTTACGTGACTATAGCCCTGGCAACGGATTATGACTGCTGGAAAGAGGGGGAAGAAGGCGTTGGAATATCGATGGTGCTCGAATATATGAAAGAAAATAACAAGACCATCAATGAAATTCTTCCTCAGATCCTCGAATCCCTGACTTTAGACGGCCCCGACGGCTGTTCATGCGGATCTGCCGCAAAATATGCTGTAATGACATCGATGGATATGATGCCTCCTAAAGTTAAAAAAAACCTCTCTTTGTTTTATAATAAATACTGGAAGGATTAATCTTAGTTCCACTGGGCCGGCCGACTTGGGCCTTTGCGAAGAAACTACCCTGTTTTTATAGAATAATAGGCCTGCGGGCATACCCTAACGGGCACAAGTACCCTAACGGGCACCTTCGCTTCGCTACGGCATAGGCCTGCGGGCACATAGGCCTTCGGGCACATAGGAGATTTTATGCTAAAGAATATCAGCCCCCTGAAAACAAAATCCTGGAAAAAACTCCAGGACCATTATGAAAAGATTAAACCGGAACGGATTTCCAGCCTGTTCTCAAGCGATCCGGCGCGCTTCAGCTCTTTTTCTCTGGAGTTCGAGGACATGATCGTGGATTTTTCAAAAAACCTCATAACAGCAGAGACAAAGAAACTTCTCCTCGAGCTTGCGGAAGAAGCCTGCCTGGGCGATGCGATCGAAAAATATTTTACAGGCGATAAAATAAACAGGACTGAAAACCGGCCTGTTCTTCACACTGCTTTACGCAATTTTTCAAAAGAGGCTGTCATGGTCGACGGCAGGGATGTCATGCCGGATATCAGGGAAGTTCTTGAAAAAATCAGGAAATTCTCCGATGAAATAGGTTCGGGAAAATGGAAGGGTTATACGGGAAAACCCGTTACCGATATAGTTAATATCGGGATAGGCGGCTCGGATCTCGGCCCTGTTATGGTAACAGAGGCACTGCGGCCCTACTCCAGACCCGGGATAAAAACCCACTTCGTTTCGAACGTCGACGGAACCCATATAGCTGAAACCCTCAAGATATGCAATCCCGAGACCACCCTTTTCATGGTCGCTTCAAAAACATTCACAACCCAGGAAACTATGACTAACGCTCATACTGCAAGAAAGTGGTTCCTTGAAAATGCGGCTGACGAAAAGCATGTGAAAAAACACTTCGTGGCCATATCTACAAATGAAAAAGAAGTCGTAAAATTCGGCATCGACCCGGCCAATATGTTCGTGTTCTGGGACTGGGTTGGGGGCAGATATTCCCTCTGGTCAGCAATAGGCCTTTCAATCGCATGCGCTGTAGGTTATAAGAACTATTCCGAACTTCTCGAAGGCGCCTATGCAATGGACAGGCATTTCAGGACAGCCCCTTTCGGGAAGAATATTCCCGTGATGTTAGCCCTTATCGGGATCTGGTATAATAACTTTTTCGGCTCGCAGACGCATGCGATACTTCCCTATGACCAGTATATGCACCGCTTTGCGGCTTATTTCCAGCAGGGCGATATGGAATCGAACGGCAAGAGCGTCGACAGGGACGGAAACCCCGTATCCTGGCAGACAGGCCCCGTGATATGGGGTGAGCCCGGCACAAACGGGCAGCACGCTTTTTACCAGCTCATACACCAGGGATCGAAGATAATCCCATGCGATTTCATCGCGCCGGCAAAAACCCATAACCCGATAGGTGACCACCATATGAAGCTTTTATCCAATTTCTTCGCGCAGACAGAGGCGCTGATGAACGGCAAGAGCCTCATAACAGCCGAAGCCGAGCTTAAAAAAGCCGGGAAAAGCCCGGAAGAAATAAAAAGCATAGCCCCTTTCAAGGTATTCGAAGGCAACAGGCCGACAAACTCTATATTGATAAGGATGATAACTCCAAGAACTCTTGGAAGCCTTATCGCGATGTACGAACACAAAATTTTCACCCAGGGAGTCATCTGGAATATATTCAGCTTCGACCAGTGGGGTGTGGAATTAGGCAAGCAGCTCGCCAGCACTATCCTGCCGGAGCTTGAAAACGCCAACGAAATAACAGGCCACGACCCGTCAACGAACGGTCTTATCAACAATTACAAAAAGATGAGGGCAAACTAACGTGAATAAATTTACAAAAATTGTCGCGACTATCGGACCGGCTTCAAGCTCCCCTGAAATCATCAAGGCGCTGCTGCTCGAAGGCGCGGACGTTTTCAGGATGAACTTCTCTCATGGAACCTTCGATGAACATCTTACAACCCTCAGGACGATAAGAGAGGTGTCTTCCGCCCTTGAAAGAACAGTTTGCGTATTCCAGGATTTGCAGGGCCCGAAAATACGCGTCGGCGCTATAAAGGACAACGCACTCGCGCTTATCGACAATGAAACCCTGGTTCTTTCGAGCGAACCTGTCGAGGGAGGGATTTTCGATAACATCAAAAAAGTCTCGATCGATTATCCGGGCCTGTGCAACGAGGCTAAGCCCGGCGACAGGATACTTATGGATGACGGGCTGCTCGAGATAAAAATCGATAGGATTGAAAAAGGCTTAATATACACAAATGTAATTCATGGCGGAATATTAAAGCCTCACAAGGGAGTAAACCTTCCGCATGTCAAGCTCTCGATCTCGGCCCTGACGGAAAAGGACAGGAGGGATCTCGAGTTCGCTTTTATCCATGAACTTGATTTCGTGGCCCTGTCATTCGTTAGGAATTCCGGCGATATCAAGGAACTCTCCGAATTGATGCAGACAAAATACGGGAAAAAGATCCCGATAATAGCCAAGATCGAAAAACCCGAGGCAATAGCAGATCTCGACAATATTATAGACGAGGCGGACGCGATAATGGTCGCCAGGGGCGATCTCGGCGTCGAAACATCCCCGCAGGAAGTGCCCGTTATCCAGAAAGAGATCATCAGGAAATCGAACGCCAGCGGCAAGCCGGTAATAACTGCCACCCAGATGCTCGAGTCGATGATAAACAACCCGACCCCGACCAGGGCCGAGGCTAACGATGTCGCTAACGCCATTTTCGACGGAAGCGACGCCGTGATGCTTTCCGCCGAAACAGCTTCGGGAAAATACCCTGTCGAAGCTGTCAGGATGATGAAAAGCATAGCCCTCCAGGTGGAAGACAGCTGGATATTTAAAAACACGGTCTTCAAAAAGCAGATAATTTACGATGATCTTATAAAAAAAACATATGAAAATCCTGAAGAGGCGGTATGTTTTGCAACAGTCGAACTTGCTGAAAAAATATGGGCAAATTATATAGTGACTTTCACCCACAGCGGCGGAACGGCAAGGAACATTGCCAAATACAGGCCTATTATACCCATAGTCGCGATAAGTCCGGTAGCATCCACGGTTAGAAGGCTAATGCTGACCTGGGGAGTAACGCCCCTCGAGTTAGGCGACGTGGATTCCGTCGACGAACTTCTTGACGGAGCTGCTGAAGTCCTTAAATTCAAACAGCTCGTTAAGGCCGGCGATTACGTGGTCATAACTGCAGGCGTGCCGGTAGGCATGGCGGGAAGCACAAATATGGTAAAGGTAGTCAAAATCTAATTTATACAATTCTATCCTGAAACAATTCCTGATTCAATGCCGGTCCAGAGGAGGTCCCTGAATGCAGCCGATTACCGATGGCGTTATGTATGTTCTCAGTTTCAAGCCGTTCGTGCTTCTTCCAATAATAATATTTATTTTATCCCTGATTTTCAGGCTGAAGGTATCGGCCGCAATTAGAAGCGCGCTGATGATAAGCATCGGTTTCTCGGGTATCTTCATAGTTTTCGATTATTTTGTAAAGATAATGCATCCGGTTATTGAATCCCTTATTCTCAGGACAGGACTCCATATGAATGTCCTTGACACGGGCTGGCCTCCCCTGTCCGCGATAACATGGTCTTCGAGCCTGGCCCCGGTACTGGTTCTTGTTTTTATTGCCGTTAATATCCTGATGCTCGCGTTAAGGCTGACAAAAACAGTCAATATCGACATATGGAATTACTGGCATGTGATATTCGCATCAGTAATGGTGTATTTCGCCACAAAGAGCCTGCTTATATCCGTCATTTCCGGGGTAATAGCTTTTATTATCGTCCTGAAATTGGCGGAATGGAGCGCTCCCATGGTAAACCGTTTTAGCGGCATGAACGGCATATGCATCCCCCATCTTTCAGGCCTGACGTATTTCCCGTTTGCCCTTGTTATAAACTCTCTTATGGACAGGATCCCCGGTTTTAAAAATATTGACGCCAATCCGGAAACAATAGAGAAGAAGCTCGGCCTAGCTGGAGAACCTTTATCCCTGGGGTTTATCATGGGGGTGCTTCTCGGCATCGGCGCAGGTTATGATATCAAGCAGATCGGCGAACTTGCTTTCGGGTTCGCGGCTGTAGTTTTCATATTGCCCAGGATGTGCGGAATTCTCGGCTCGGCCCTTATTCCGGTTTCCGACGGAATGAAGCTCTTTATTTCAAAAAATTTCCCCGTTATGGGAAAAACATATATCGGGCTCGATGTCGCGGTGCTTTTCGGGGTTCCTTCCGTGGTTTCAACGACTCTTCTGCTGACGCCGGCTACCCTGATCTTAGCCTTCACGCTTCCCGGCATAAGCTTTATCCCTCTTGGAGACCTGACAAACCTTTTAGTCCCGGTGGCTTTGATAAGCGTCGCCGTAAGGGGGAATATAATCAGGGCCTTTATCATAGGCGTCCCGGCCGTCATAGCAAACCTCTACATTGCATCGTACCTTGCTCCTTTCTTGACCGGCATGGCAAAATCGGTCAATTTCCAGATTACGGATTACAACGGGACTTTCACAAGTTTCCTCGATGGAGGAAATATATTCAGGTACTGGATCCTGAAGGCTTCATCGGGCGATCCTGTCTGCCTCGCCCTTATTCCTTTAGTTATCCTTCTTCTTTATGCGACATGGAAAATTACAAAAAAAATCAATGCGGCCATATAAGGGGGCAGAATGAAATATTTTAATAATATATTTTCAATTGCAATAGTGCTTGCGGGCCTTTTATATCTGATCAATGTGACGCCTCTTCTTTATTTCGAGCCATCCGCTTATAACAGGGCAGCCGAGCCGCCCCTTTTTGACGAGAGGGCAAAAGATGAGTTTTATGCCAATAAAAATTCATCTAAACTCATAATTTTAATCCATGGCTTTCCCAGCTCGCCGTTTGCCTGGAAAAGAATAGGCGCCCAATTATCAAACAGCTACAACGTGCTCATTCCTCGCATGTACGGATTCGGAACAACGCCCGGTTTTTTTAAAAACACTTACTACTCGCAATGGTATAGCAGCATTAAAGACATCTATACCCGGTACAGGAAAGATTACAGCGATGTCACAGTTTGCGGAATTTCCTTCGGCGGGTCTGTGACTCTCAGGCTCGCAGAGGATTTCGGAAACTCGAGCAATATGGCTATGAAAAGGATCGTGGTAATTTCAGCGCCTGTTTTTTTGAATAATCTAAGGATCGGGCTTTTATACGACCCCAGGCTTTATCTTGTCAGGTCTATAACCTGGTTTGAAGATGAAATGCCCTCAAATGGAAAAGACTCCGATAGTTTCGATAAGGACGGCGGCATCGATATAGGTTTCAAAGAGGTTTTCCCCAAGCAGATATACAGCATGCTCATGGGGCTCCGGACGACCAGGCTGAACCTCTCGAAGGTCGCTGTACCGATTTTGCTCATGCAGGCGCAGGGAGACAGGGTTGTCCCCTTCGAGAACCTGGATTATATTTACGATCATGTCTCTTCCAAGGAAAAGAGCAAATACGTTTTCAGGCTTGACAACTGGAATGACTCCAGGCACCTGCTCACGGTGTATAACTCGACCTACGGGACGGTGTACAGCAATATAATTAATTTTATGTCCAAATAAGAACCTACCCGGGCGGGGGACAATTTGTTATCTCACCGGATATTCGAAAACTTGATCTTGTCCTTGCTGTAATCATCGAGGGCTTTGTACATGCCGCCGGGATGGACCATGGGGGGACTCTATTCTAAAAATAAATCTCCTATACAGAAGGAATTATTTTATATTCAATCGAATCTAGAAAAGTGAAATTATCACTAGTATTGAATATATACGTCGATTGAATTGTTTCACCGATTCGGTCTTGTATCTCTTCTCTATTTAACATTACTTCTCCCTTGAAGGTAGATGCCACATTAAAAGCATTTAATACTTCCATTTCAATTAATAATCTTATTCTCCTTTTTGATTCTACCGCACTCTTTATAACATTAAAATTTGAAATACTATTTACCAAAAGCCACTTTTTAGTATCATTATATTTTTGTGTAACGCATTGACAATAATTATTTAATTCGGGAATTTCATATCTACCGGCACTTAGTATAGCTCCATTGTATTTGGTATATATTGTAAAATTTTTAAATTTTACCATTTTTATATATTCATCTTCTCTCGCAAACCACATTCGGATATTTCCTTCCAAAAAAAATAATTTTTCGATATATGTTTGAGAGTTACACTTTACTTTTAAATCCTGTATCATAATTTCTCTATTCATGTGACTTGATTCTTTGCTTTGCCGCCATGCTATATAACCTAAAATAATTGTACCGGTAAAAGTTAATAATTTACCATAATAATCAAGCAAATTTTCTTTATGAAATGTTGTTACTGTTAGAAAGATTCCAGGTAAAGGATATAAAAAATCAATGATTTGCGGTATAAATAAGGATATAATTATTGCTGTAATAAGAATAATAAAAGAAGTGTGTTTTTTTATTTTCATCGCCCCTCTCGTGCCTGCCTGCTGGACGGCGGCCTTGATTTTTCACAGTATATTTTCCGGACAGGAAAAAATCAAGTCTTATTATGTATGAAACAGCCCGCCGATTTATTCCTGAGATAATAATTGTCTTTTCCGTAGTCCCTGCTTTTGCTGTAGAGGGTTCCGATGGATACGAAATCCGGCGGACTGGCGGCCTGATTTCCCCTGAGGCAGTTTTTATTCTTAGAAGGATCAAAAACAAACCCCGCCCTTTTAAGGGGGCGGGGTTTTCTTGGATGGGGGGTAATCGTTTCGTAAGGAGTTTATTTCTTCGCTTTGTGAGATGTATAATCGCCTAATTTAACAGCGATATTTTTGCCATCAACGACCTTGTAAGAAATCTTGACAAGATCGCCTGTTTTTACAACAGAAAGGTCCTTAGCGCCCCAAAAAATTGTGTTTGTAGTAACGCTGAATGCCGTATCGATCTTCTTTAACGGGATATTGACGGTATTCAGGGTAGTATCTACAGCGGTAACTTTACCCTTTGCGGAAAGAAGCATGGCATTCGTGCCACAGAAACCGATTTCCACAGCAGCGGCTGCGATCAACATGGACAACGTTAGAACAACAGTGGTTTTCTTCATCTATTTTCCTCCAAAAATTTTGCCTAGTTATCGTTATTGATATCTTCATCAGAAAATTCTTCTACGACAAACTGATAATCCTGGAGATCGCTCTGGGCTGCCCTGACGGTAGCCTTCCAGTATCCATTGTTTTTGTCAAGGACAAGGGGTATCTTTTTCTTTTGCTTATTTATTGTACCCACAAGATTTACAGACTTTTCTGTCCCCGAATTCGGGTAAACGAAAACAACCTTCGCCGGCTTGAACTGGTTGGAAATAAACAATAAAAGCATTCCGGCTATTATGAATAATGACACCGAACTTACAAGCTTCATGAGCCTCAGGAAAACAAAGCTTCTCTGAACCTTTCCTTCAATATACAAGAATATCTTATCCTTAAGATCAGCGGGAACTTTAGCAGAGAACCATTCCCTGTCTTTTTCAATAAGATTATAAATATTTTTCTTCATATAATGGTCTCCTTACCAAGGATCCTGCCTAACTTTCCTTTAGTCCTGAAAAGCTTCACTTTTACATTCTCCTCTGTCAGATTGAAAGTTTCGGCTATTTCTTTGATGCTGCAATCCTCGTTATATTTCATATAAATAAGCGACTGTTCAACGGCGGAAAGCTTCCCGATGGCATCAAAAAGCACTATCCTGTCTTCCGGACTCATATGGTCCTTTTCATCAAAAACTATATTTTCCAGGAAATCCTGATCGACATACGCTTTTTTATGCTTCATCTTCTTTTTAATAAAGGTCGCTAGAATATTCATTTCAATCGCATAAAGCCAGCTGAAAAATTTTCTCTTTTCATCAAATTTGCTTATATAAGAAAAAACTCTCCAGAATACTTCCTGAGTAATATCTTCCGCGTCGGCCCTGTTTCTCAAATGATAATAAGCGAAAGAAAAAACAAGCTTCTTATAAAGATCAATGAGCTGCCCGAAGGCTTCGCTGTTACCCCTTTTTGCTTCCCTTATGATCTCCCTTTCTTCCATAAACCTTCCCTCGCCTCTACGGCAGCTTATAAACAGTTGACAGGGGTTATTATAATATACTTTTGATTTTTTTGAAATGTTACAATCCGTTGGAATATTTATTCAGAGTCTCTTTTTTGCCAACCAGATAATTATTTAGTATTATAAATTTGTATAAAGTATAACGATAACGGAGGTTTTTATGAATAAACGATTAAAACCTTTTCTTACCCTTTTTTTAATGCCTCTTTTATTTGGCTGCGGTATGACTATAGTTAAAAGCGAGGACCTTTCTAAACTTCAGACGGCTAACAGTAATTATGTGGCGGAAAACCAGTCTTTGAAAGATGATCTTGCCTCTCAAAAAGATCAGACAGCGGCCCTTGAAAATGAAACCAAAAGCCTGAGCAACCTTATTGATTCTACGAAAGGCAGCCTTGGCAAACAGATAGACCTTCAGCAATCGGCCAACAGCAATCTTACATTAGAAAACCTTAACCTGCAGAATGAAATAGCCCTGCAGAAAAGCCGGATATCTTCACTTCAGGATTCGAGGGACGACCTCCAGAAACAGCTCGACTTTTTAAACCAGGAAATTACCAATCTGAGCAACATGGTTGATTCGACAAAAGGCAATTTAGGTATACAGATCGACTCTTTGAATTCCGATATTAAAAAGAAAGACCTTGCCATAGGTTCCCTGAATTCAGAAATCAGCAATAAGGACAATGATATAGCGTCGCTCCGGCAGAATATCAAGGACATTTCCGCGGAGAGAGACAAGATTTTAACGCGGAAAGACCTTGAAGTCTCAAATTTGGCGTTAACATCATCCAATATGATAAACCAGATGAAGGATGCGATCAATTCGGGAGATTTGAAGATCCAGCAGCTTGGCGATGAACTCAATATTGATTTCAAGGATAAGATATTTTTTGACCTCGGCAGTTCTGATATAAAAAATAATGGCAAGAAAGCTCTCAATGAGTTAGTCGATGTGCTCAAAACCGTGACAAATAAACAGATACGGGTCGAAGGCTACACAGACAATGTTCCTATAGCCGACCAGTACAGGTGGAAATTTCCCTCCAACTGGGAACTTTCAACGCTGCGGGCTACGACAATCGTGCGTTACCTGCAATCCAGGGGTATAAACCCGGGCCTGATGAAAGCCACCGGCTACGGCGAGTATAATCCGGTCGTACCCAACGATAGTGAAGCTGACCGGGCCCAGAACAGAAGAATTGTTATTCTGCTAATACCGCTCGATGAAAGGGCAAGATTTAAATAATATCAGGCATCTTAATTTGTTTTTTTGAACTTAATTTATTGAAAATGTTTCTAAAATGAGGTTAAATATGAAAGTATATTTGTTCATTTTGCTGTCGCTTTTTCTAACCCCCTATATCCTGTTTTCCCAGGATGTTAATGTAATATTGACCGATGGAACAGTCCTGAAAGGGAATCTCATGGAAATAAAGGCCGCCTCCATAGTATTAGAAGAAGCTGACGGCAGCAATAAAAGCATCGGCAAGTCCGATATAAAAATGGTTTTTGATTCGGCAACAGGGGACCAGGTCGATTTAACTCCGCCTCCCCCCCCGCCTCCTTCACCAAAACCAGCCGTCTCTTACAGGGCCAGGTTTCCAGAGGCAGCCGGCCCTAAAAACGCCCTGTCTGTAGATGTGCTCGATTTAGCTTTCGGGTCGTTAAGGGTTTCCTATGAAAGAGCCTTTACTGACTGGTTCGCTTTAAAAGCCGAAGCGGCTTACAGCCCTAATTATTTATGGTACGACGGTATATCATACTGGTCTGCCGCTTTGTATGCGAGGTTTTATTTCGGCCGCAGGATCATGTGGTTTTACTCTCCGCCTGAAAATTTAGCCGGACCATTCTTCGAATTCGGCCTGGGAGCGGAAGGTGCGGCTCTTAATTACTCTTATAGCGACCCGAGCGGCTCATACCAGTTTAACGGATATTTTCCTCCGGCGCCGATGGTCAGGATAGGTTTCGGAAACAAGATACTCTTTGACGGAAGCGGTTTTTTTATCGAACCGCGTTTCGGCGCCGAGATATCGACGGGAAGCTGGAATTACTCATCCGGCGGGACGGGCTATTATTCCTCATATTACCCGTCCTACTTTCCTTTTGTCCAGGGATTCGGAGAGTCTTTCTTTTTCGGGATAGATATGGGCTGCGCCTTTTAAATGCGAGAAAAAAAGAATTTGAAGGCATAGCCGATATATGCTATAAAATTTCTGAGGTTATAATTTTTCATGCCCGTTATCAGAAAGTGAAGGCCGATGCCTATTCTTCCCCTGATCCTTATTGTAGTGACATACCCGACGCTTGTATGATTTACCGGGAGGATCCATCCAAGATCGAGAGGTTTGAAATCCTTTAAAGGCTTTTTATTTATTATCCTTATTATATTTTCTCCGGCGAGCGATCCCATCATTTCAGAGAACGTAACGGCCATCCTGAGATATTTACCCCTGTCCTCGAATGCGGAACAGTCTCCGGCAGCGAAGACATCGCTGTAGCCGGGCAGTCTCAAATCCGGATCGACAATAAGCCTGCCGTTCGGCAGCTCCCTGGTCCTGCCTTTTATATTAAGGGCCCTCTTGAGGCCGCCGGTCCATATCAGGAACACGTTATCGAGTTCAACGCCGCTCTCTAATGTTACTTTTTTCCCGTCGAACATCTTTATACTGTCTTTCATATAAAAAGCCAGTCCGATTTTTTCCATTTCTTTCTTTACAAAAGCCGCAAAATCCGGTTCCTGAGGGGAAAGAATCGTACCGGTCTTTTCTATTAAACTTATGGATATGCCGGGGTAGCCTTTTAATGCCGAATGTAAATTCGCTCCCAATTCGAGGCCGGTAAATCCCGCGCCGGAAATAAGTACGTTTTTTAAACTGCCGTCTGCGGCCCTTTTAAGGATTTCCCGGTTGATTTTCAAGGCGTCTTCGACAGTCTCGAGGGTGTATACTTTATCGAGGTTCTGATTAAAACCGAAATAGTTGACTTCGGCGCCGCCGGCTATAACCAGGATATCATATGGATAAGTTTTTTTTGATGCGCTCACAGTTTTTGAATCGAGGTCGACCGATGTTATCTCTTCACATATAAATTTAATATTTCCGGGCACTAAATTCACGACTTTATCCACGAGGTATTTTTCATTAACCCTGCCCCCCGCTACATCCGGAAGGGAAGCAAGCATAGTTGTATGGTCTGTTTTGTTGAACAGGATAATGTCATGGCCTTTAAGCGAACCGAGTTTTTTCGCGCATTTTATTCCGGCAAAACCGGCTCCCGCAATTATTATTTTCATCCTAAAACCTCCAATGTTCGGTGAAACGCCCGATAACCAGACCGGCGGCGGTCAGCAGTATCGAGAGCATCTGGAAAGAAATTGTGAAGCCCTGAACCGGCATAAGGGCTTTTGGATTCTCATAATTTTTAAAAAGAGCTTCAATCGATTTTATGCTCCCCGGGATCAATATAACGATCAGAGCGCTCCATGGGGAAAATATATGATATAAAATCAATATGGCAACGGATAGATAAACCGAAAAGATCAACAACACATAAACAGGGATTGAATTCCTTAATCCTAATCTCACAGTCAGGTTTGCCTTGCCGGAGGTTTTGTCCGCCGCATAATCCGGAAACTGGTTTATCCATAAAACCGCAGTTGTCGATAATCCGGCCGGAATTCCGATCAGGAAATTCACAGGCGTTACAGTCCCTGCAATCACATAGCATACAGCCGCGCTTAAAACCGGCCCGAATGCCAGGAATATCAGAAATTCGCCAAATCCCCTCGAATGCAGCCTGAAAGGCGGAGAGGAATAAAGATAGCCTATAGCCAGGCCGGAGAGCGAAAAGTATAGAACATAAAAACGGCCTTCCAATATAAATATCAGGGCAATGAATATCAGCAGCAGTAAGCTTGCCAGCGCGATCATAAGAAAACGGCCCCTGGGCACCCTGTCACCTACCGCGTTTCTGCTCCCTCCGTTGAAAGGTCCTGCATTGGGGTTTGAAGCGTCTGAAACATTCCAGTCGAAATAATCGTTGATAGTATTCGCCCCGATATGGACAAGAACAACTCCTATAAGGCATAAAACCGCAAAAAACAGATTGAATTTTCCTCCTGCCGCTGCGCACCAGGTTATTGCTAATATTGCGGGCAAAGCGCTCGCGGTTACGAATGGAAGCCTCACCGCCAAAGCAAGAGTTTTAAGATCCATACCATCTCCTTTATCAGTCTATCACCAGCATATCTAAAAAATTATCCAAAGCCGGCTTTATCCGGGGAAAACTTTCCGTTACCGGATGGTTCCTGCACTGCCCGAGAAGCAATGCATACTGGCTCTTTAACCGGGAGGTAATTCCAAGGTCTTCATAAAAACTTAGCAGGGTTTTTATCCGGGATTGGTCGTCCTTCTGCCCGGGATTAAGCAGGATTTCACCGATAATTCCGGATCTTCCGCCTCCCGTTTCCATAGCCTTTATGGACAGGCATGTCATTTTACCTTCCAGTATGTCGCTTCCCTGCTGCCGGCCTTCTTTCAGGCCGGTCGCGTCCATTATATCATCCCGCATCTGGTAGATGATTCCGATCAGCCTTCCTATGCTGTTCAGAACTCCTGAATATTTACAGGTGTCAATTCCGGCAAGCATTAAAACACCCTCGAATATAAGCCGGATCAGAGCGCCGGTTTTTTGAGCGGCAATTTCTTCCCAGTCATTCCAGGTCATATTCACAGTGTTGCTGAAAGAAATTTCAAGCATCTGTCCGTAAATCAGCTCGTTAATCGCTGAAATCGTTTTCCGTATAAGTTGTATTTTAATATCGGCGGGGATACCGGGCGCGATGAGCAGCAGTTCGAGTGATTTTGTAAAAAGAAGGTCTCCCATATTAATGGCCTGAACCGGGGAATACTTCTTCCATACATTCAGAACACCGCGCCTGTAAAAATCCTGGTCTTCCAGATCGTCATGGACGAGGGAAGCATTGTGAAGAAGTTCGACCGAGGCGGCAAAATCCAGCCCGCTGTCGCTGATCAGGGGATTCAGGCACAGGGATAATCCTACAGACAGGTAAGGCCTGAGGCGCTTCCCCGGATTTTTTAAATGATATAGGACTATTTCACTGACAGAAGGATGGGCTTTCTCTTCATTAAGAACAGAAAGCCATTTTTTTTCAATCCTTCCCCAGTAAAGATCATAAAATTCCTGAATCAGCATCCCGTAGCTATTTTTTCTTCTTGAAAATCATCGAGTCGACGCTCCATTTTCCCGCCCCGTTTGCCGCAAAAAAGAGGAAAGTAAAGCAGAATAAGACCGCTAATTCCCCCTGGTTGATAATAGGGAGAAAGGCATGAGGAGCATGAACCATGAAATAGGCAACTGCCATTTCACCGCAGGTTATAAACGCCACCAGCGGCACAAAAATACCGAAAACTAACATCACCCCGCCAAAAAACTCTATTATTCCTGCAGTGTAAAGCATAGGAGCCGGCATTCCCGCGGGCATCGGAGGGAACCCGAATAGTTTCTGAGAGCCATGCCATAAGAATAAAAATCCGATTACAATCCTCAATATTGAATAGATATAGGGTTCTAATTTACCCAGGAAAGGTCTCATAACTCCTCCTCCAAATATTTAATACAAAAATATATATAATTCATTGATATAAGGCAAATATTTTCTCTAAATGTTATAATAATCCCCTATGAAAAATAATCATTACATTCATCCTGTTAAAGCGGGAAATATCGTTATACCGAATAATCTCTGGCTTGCACCTCTCGCGGGATACTCCAACAAGGCCTTGAGGTTATTCAGTTACGGTTATGGCGCCGGTTATGCGGTAACGGAAATGGTAAGCCTGGAGGGGCTGCACAGGGGCAATAAAAGGACATGGAACTATCTCGATTTAGAAGGAGAGCCATGCACGACCGTCCAGCTGTTCGGAAAAAACGAACCCGCTAAATTTTACGAGGTTTCCAGACTCCTGCAGCAGCGTATTGGAATAAAAATCATAGATGTAAATTTCGGCTGCCCTGTCCGTAAAGTAATCAGGACCGGATCGGGTTCATTCCTCCTGAATCACCCGGGCTACATGTCGGACATAGTAAAAGCCCTGAAAGACAGCGGTGTAACCGTATCGGTTAAAATACGGTCGGGCTTCGATAAGGATAATCTTGAAGAAACCATTCCGGCTCTCGATAAAGCCGGCGCGGATATAATAATAGTGCACCCAAGGTTAGCCATTCAGTTTTACAACGGGAGCGCCGACTGGGATAAGATCCTTAAAGCAAGGCTCCTGACAGGCAGGATTCTTGCCGCCAGCGGAGACATAATGACGCCCGAGGATGCTGAAAAGGTTCTCACGCTGACAAAGGCCGACGCAGTAATGATCGGGCGCAGGGCCGTGGGTTCTCCATACATTTTCAAGCAGATTATCGAGTATTTTAGCACCGGGGCTTACACATCTTATTCCCTCCCGGAGATAAAGGTAATTATGCTCGCCTTTGCGCGGCTCTTCACCGGTCTCATCAAAAAGGACGACATAGTCCCCATCAGGTCGACCCTGATACAATATGTAAGAAATTATCAGAATTCTAAGGATGTACGCCACGGCCTGTCGATGATTACCACAATGAGGGAACTTGAAGAGGTCATTAAAACCTGGTAAACAAGTTTTATTACTTGCTTAAATCCCGATTATAATATATATTATTTGCTATTATTTCATACGGAGGAATGACATGAAAAAATCTGGAATTTTTAATAAGTTAGCACATGCAGCCGTTCTGCTGGCGTCCGTTCTCCTGGCGGCCGGATGCTCGAAAGACGCAAGCGTAGTCGCTTTTTACGGAGAGGGGCAGAATTCAAAGAAGATTACAATCGGCGATATTAAAACAACGATGCTCAGATATTCGATGAGATACGGCAACGACTTTATTACCAATGAAGACTGGCAGAAGGAATTTATTTTCAGGGCCTTTATCGCGCCTGAAATCGCTGTCCAGGAAGAACTCGACGGCGGGTACACCAATACAACGAATTTCCAGGCTTCTTTCCTGAAAGAATATAACAAGGATGAATTCGGCGCATTAGCCAGGAAAGGTTATGATACATTTACAAACATGGCAAAAAAGGATGAAAAACAGACCTATGAAGTAGCCCACCCCGCCCATCTTATGATAGCCCTGAGCCGGACTACGAACCTCGATAAAATCCAGGTCAGCTATATAATTACGAACGGCTCTAAAAAGCCCGTTACAAACCATATTACGATCCAGACCAATCTTTCGGAAAAAGATTATGCCGCGGAGATCAAGGACAGGCAGGCATATGCCGCCGATCTCATAAATAAGATAAAAGCTTCCGGCAGCCAGTTAAAAATGTTCGAAAGCCTGGAATCCAATATATCGGGAGAAGATAAAGGGATCATCGCCAGGGGTGTTATGCCCGGCAAGTATGACGATGCGGTATTCTCCGCCAAAGCCAAAGGCCTGCTCGATACCCCGGTTACATCGGACAATGGAATATATATTATTTATATTATAGCACCTGCCGCACAGCTCACCATGAACAGGATAGAGCAGGAAACGGGAAAGGACAATTTCAGGAATCTGGAACAGACCCTCTATAATATTTACTTTGAAAATTCCATGACTAGCAATATTAAAGAATATTATTCCCTCGATACCAATAAAAATACGATCAATATCAGCGGCAAGATATATGAAGTTTCGAATATTCCGGGAGACGCCGTTATTTCCGATATATTCGGCAGGCCTTTAACATGGACTAACTGCGTTGAAAGCTATCTTTTATTCCAGCCTTTTATAAACAGAAATATGAAGGCTTCCGATTTCATCATGACAATGAGCACAATGAAAAAGATTCTTTTCTTTACAGAATTCGCGAAGAAAAACGGTATTGAAAAAGATAAAAATTTCAAAGAGCAGATGGATTCAAGGAAGAAGGAAATCATCAAAGGCCTGGCATTCCAGAATTACAAGATGGCTCTTTCCTCAAATATCAATCTCAAAATAGATGCCGAGCTGACACCGAAAGCCGTTTCAGATTATTATGAAACCAATAAGCAGATGTTTACTAAAAAAGCAGGGACAAACACGATCCAGATGAGTTTCAACGAGGCGAAACCGGCTGTAAGGGATGCTTTGAAAAGAGCTTTTCTTATGGATGAAAGCAAGCTCTGGAAAGAGGAAATGGAAAAGAAGACAAAGGTTGTTTACAATAAAAGCGGGATCGCCGACCTCAAGGCGCTTGAAAAGGATCAGCTGAAGGACCGTAACAAGAACTTCGGCCAGATACTAAAGCTGAAGTAGGCCGGCAAACGTGAATCAGGGGGAGCGCCTTATAAAAAAGTTATTGGTCGCCCTGTCCATATTCACCTGCGCTTATAATACACCCCTGTTTTCATCGGATACGCTTGCGGATTCCGGTGAGGCGATTGTTACTGTTTCTTCTGAAAGACAGGGAAATTACACCATTGATTCAACCTTTACAGGCTTCAGCTACGAGAAATCTATTCTGTCTATCCCGTTTTTCACCCCTGAAAACACAGCCCTGATAAAGCTTTTCAGGCTGCTCGGCCCCGGCATACTGCGTATCGGCGGGAATTCCGTCAATGAAACTGTCTGGGCCGGTGAAGGAAGTTCGGGGATTCACCCGGCCAGCGTCGACAGGCTAGCGAAGTTTCTCGAAGCGGTAAACTGGAAAATCATTTACGGGCTTAACGGAACAACATCATCGACAGCCCTGACAGCGGAAGAAGCCCTTTACGCTTGCAACACTTTGGGCAAAAACCTGTACGGTTTTGAAATCGGCAACGAGCCTGACATTTACCACAGCAATGGATTGAAATCTTCCCAGTTCAGATTTCCTGATTTCAAGGAATCCTGGCTATCCTACCATTCATCGATCATAAAGGCCCTCGGGCCGTCGCAGCCGCCGGCTTTTTCAGGCCCGGCGTCAGGCTTTAATTATAAAGATTATACAGTCCCTTTTGCCGAACAGCTGGGCGGTTATGTAAATCTTCTCACCCATCATTACTACCTGGGAAATGGAAAATCCATACCGCCCCCGACAATAGACAGGCTGTTAGAGTCGATGGAAAACGGGAATAACGGCGCCTTGTTAAAGCAGCTGAAAGCCGTTAAAAACGCGGCTGACAGGTTTACCGGGGGAAGGTACCGTATAGCCGAGGCAAATTCTTATTATAACGGCGGCGCGCCGGGCGTCAGCGACAATTTCGGAAGCGCGCTGTGGGCGCTCGAGTTCTGCTTTACTCTGGCCCAAAACGGCTCTTCCGGAGTGAATTTCCATGGAGGCGGAAGCGGGACAGGGTATACCCCGATCGCAAACAATCTCAAGGGAGCCGTCCTGCAGGTCCGGCCCGAGTTTTACGGCATCCTGCTTTTTTCGCTTGCCGCTAACGGGGCCTTGCTCTCTACGGAAGAATCCGGACCTTCATCCCTGCTGAGCTACGCTGTTTCAGAAAATGACGGATCGACGGCCGTGATCCTTGCGAACAACAGCCGGACAAACATTCCTGAAGTGACGGTTAATTTACCCGGTGTTTATACGAATGCCGGTTATATGATCCTGACGTCGCCCTCAATCGATGCTATTGCAGACACAACACTGGGCGGTTCGGAGATAGACGCCGGAGGGGCATGGACCCCTGAACCGGGTATGAGCATCCCTCTTGCCGGCGGCGGTAAAAGCTTTACTATTAAAGTGCCCTCCGGCTCGGCAATATTGATAAGGCTTTATTGACAGTCCCGCTTGCAGGGAATATTTTATTTTATCCTCTTTTTGGCAGCCTCGAGATAGCTGGTAAGCATCTGGTCCGCAGGGAAGAGTTCAAGCCCCTCCTGGCAGACAGCCACGGTTTTATAATAGCTTCTCTGAAGGTACACCTGCCTTGCGTATTTCTGGTAACCGGCGAGAAGGTTCGACATTATGGCGGCATTTGTCGGATCGGCTTTCATGCCCTGCCTCGAAATCTCGATGCCGCTTTCAAAATAGCCCTTCCTGAAGCATGCGTATGCGTTCGCAGCAGCCGAGTCCGCTATGGCGGTCAGATCACCGGACAGAACTTTCGACTGGGGAAACATGGCCATCCCGTTTGAAATAATTTCCAGACCCCTCTCCGTGCTTCCATAGCTGCAGTATTTCATGGCTACCTGGCTATAGTAATTTTCAAGGATAGTATCGAAATAATCGTTTTTCATCAATTTATACCACCGGAGCATCTCTTCTTCGCCTTCAGGGTATTTTCTCCAGTTATCTATCATCTTCCTGCTAAGAAGGTTATACCCGGTTATCATTAATACCCTGATGTTGTCATACCTGGATTTTTCGGCAAGAGCCTTGCGCCCGATCTCATAGGCCTTTTTAAAATCATTTTCCTGATTTATGACCTTTGTCAATATCCTGTTATAAAATTCCTTTTCATAGGCGTCATTTTTCCCGGATATCGTTATATATCTATCCATTTCTGCGACTGCCCTTTCATAGGATCCCGATCCTGTAAGGACATTAAGGTATTTATTAAGGACATAAAAATAATTTGAAAGGTACGAGTCCTTTAACGGAAAGTATAGAACGCCCTCCTCGAGGACGGAAAGGGACAAAGGATAATCCCTTTTGACATCTGAAAGGTAGAGCGAATAGCCGTTGATTTCTTCCGTAAGACGCTCGTTTACAGATTTTAAATCCTGGTTAATGGCTAACGATCTCAGGGCTAACTGGTATGCGTTTTCATACTGCTTAAGGGCATATGCTCTCTCTGAAAGGTCTGCATAGATGAAGGCAATAAGCCCTGTTTTAGAAGCATATTCGGTAAGCCCCGGCCCCCTGTCTATACCCTCGGGCCCGATATCGAAGCCGGCAGGATCTGCGGCATCCGCCAGGACATTCACGCCCCCTATAGCAACCATCGAATAAATGTTAGTCTCCGTTAATATGGTTTTGCAGGAAAAACCCTGGTCTTCCATCAGGCTGTTAAAAAGAATGGCGGCTGAAAGCGGGCTGTAAAGCCCCTTTTTGATAAGCAGTTCGAGCGAGGCGGCTGTTCCCGCCGCCGTTTGCCCCGCCGATTTAATCATAAGCAGGCTGTGCATCCTGTTAAAAACAAGCTTCGACAATTCGATAGGATTATCGGGAAGCCCGTCTCCTTCACCTAAACTCTCTTCAAAATTGGATATCCTGTCAAGGCAGCTCTGTGCGATATTGCTTTTAACGCCGTCCGCTATTAGAGCCCCCTCTTTCAGGGGAAAAGAGCCGGGATTCGTTATCAATTGATATTCCTTTGAATTCAAATCGATCGTTAGAAATTTCGATATATACGGATATGCAATGTTCTGTGAAACCGCCAATAATACGACAAGTGACAGATATTTCAAGCCTTTCCTCCGCTATTTCAGCTTTTTTTTCAGGTAATCCCTGTAATACTTGAGTTTAGAGTCTTTCGGAAATATCGAAAGTCCTTCCTCGGCAATAGCGAGGGCCTTTTCGTAATTCTTCCCTTCGATCTCTTTTGAATCCCAGGTCCTGTACGACGCAATCAGGTTAGATTTAATATCCTTATTATACGGATCGGATTCAAGTCCGGTTTTAAGAAATTTTATGGAATTTTCATAATCTCCTTTACTGTAATACAGGGCGGCTGTTTTCCCGGCAACCAGGCCGATCTTGTTTTTAATTAAATCCGATTTCGGAAAATAAAGAAGGCCTTTCTTCAGCACTTCTATTGATTTTTCAGGATCGCCGTAATCGTAAAATTTAGAGCCCATGGTGAAGTAATGATTTTCAAGAATGGAATCGAAGTAGGAATTTGTCTCCAGGCTGTACCATTCTAAAATAAAATCATCCCCCTTCGGGTAATCCTGCCAGCCGTTCTCTAATTTCCTGCCCAGGAGGTTCATGCCGTTGATCATAATCGAAACGATGTTCTCATTGTCCGGAAAAACCTTGAGCGCTATTTTTCCGAATTTATACGCATTTTCAAAATCCCCGTCATGATTGATAAGCCTGTAAACGGCATTCAGGTATAAATTATACGCGAGTTTGCTGTTCGTCCCTGCGTAAGGATAAGTTTTTTCCAGCTCGTCAAACGCCCTGTCATAGAGGGACGATTCAACGAGGCTGCCGAGGTACTTGTCCTCGACATAGAAATAATCATTTAGCAGCGAATCGCCATGAGGGGGAAGCATGCCGATGGCCTCTTCAAGCACCGAGATCGAAAGCGGATAATCTTTCCTGACATCCGAAAGGTAAAGAGCATAAGAAGAATAAGCCGCAAAAATATTCGAATATATATAAAGACCTGAAGGATATATTGCCCAGGCCTTGAGCGCATCCTGGAAAGAGCCCGATATATTTCCATTTTTGTGATCAATAAATGAAAGGTTTTCGCATAAATAAGCAAGGAGACCCTTTTTGCCTGTTATCTCAGCGAGGGAAGTATTGGAGAGGTAAGCAAATCCCGTTAATTTTTCGAAGGTTTCCTGAGCGTCAGGGTCGGAACCGATATCGAAACCGTAAGGAGTAGCCGTTTCGATATAAATCTCCCTCCCCCCTGCGTTGAGCATGCTCAGTGCATGAGTAGGATAAACCACAGCCTTAACTTCGATCCCGAAATCCTCCATGATGCTGTTAAATAGAAGAACGGAGGAAAGGCAGTTGAAACGGCCTTCTGAAATCGCTTCTTCCAGGGTCATGGAATTATAATCGTAGGTCTTTAATAGGGTTTTATGCATCCGGATAAAAATCGCCTTTGCCGCCTGCCCGTTATCAGCTGATAACCCGGCCTCGAAATTGGAGATCCTCGACAGGAGATCCGCCCTGGAATCATCCTTTATCCCCGAGAGGATCATTGCGGCGTTTTCAAGGGAGAAAGCCTCAGGGTTCGTAATGACCCGGTATTCAAGAGAATTTGTATCAACCGTTAGAAATTTTGAAATATACGGATAAGAATCTAAATAGAACAGCATTAATACCAATATCAGAATTATATTTTTCATAAATCAACCCGCACACCTTTAAGAAACTTTCATCATTTATTTATATTTTTAAAGAAAATTATTACGAACTGGTCGCCGCTCAATTCCTGGATCTGCTTATAAAAGCCGTAATCCTTGCATTCCGGCGTAGTACCGAAAAGCGTATATAAGAGGCATGTCATGTTGCCGGAATACTCCCTGAGCATCGCCTCTTCGGCCTTTTTAAGATCCCCGAGATTCATAGCGTAAGGCCCCCTGAAAAACAGGTGGCACCTCGAGGTACCCTCCCTGAAGATCTTGAAGTTCTTTTCAGAAACTATTATCTGTGACGAATGAAGCCTGAGGTAATTATATATGAAATCATTGAATATCGATTCGTCCTTCGAATAATAATCTTCAAGAAGAGGATTATCGATAAGCACCTTGTACCTGGCCATAAGCTCCTTGAGGTCGAGGTAATCGGGATTGAGCTGATACGCCTTAACCCAGGAATCTATCGCCCTCAGGTATTCCCCCTGGTCGAAATAGGCCCTCCCCAGTATATACAGGGCCTGGTCCTTGTATTTGTTCGAAAGCTTATCTGAATAAGCCATCGCCATTTTGATAGCCTCTTTCATCTGGCTGTCGAGAACAAGGTTTTTAAGTATTTTCAGGAGGGCTTCCTCCAGGTATTCACTTTCATTGAGAAGGGGTTTTAAAACATTTATCGATTCCTTATAGCTTTTTACATTGGTGTATACATCCGCTAAACGGAAATAAATATTATGCTTTTCCCTGTTGTCGTTGATATTTAATTTTAAGACGCTTTCGAAGTAATAAACCGCCTTGCGGTGTTTGCCTATCTTGCTGTACGACTTTCCGAGAAGGCTGAGCGCCTGCCAGAAATCAGGCTTGAATACTACAATTTTCTCGAGGTTGCCAATGGCTTTCTGATAATTTTTCGACTGATAATAAATATAAGCTAACTGGTATAGTGCCCTTATTTCCGTCGGATTTTCCTGCAGGGCTAACATGTAGTTCCCGGAAGCCATTACATAGTCCTTTTTCTGATTATAAATGTCCCCGATCCTGACAAGGACATCGACCTTCATGTTCTTCTTGACCTCTGCTGAAAAATAAGTGATCGAATCCTCGTAGAATTTGACGGCTTTTGCGGTATCTTTCAAGCCTTCATAAGCCCTTGCGATGTAGTAATAGGCGATGAATGAGCGCTTTTCTTTAAGATAATTCGTTGACAGGTCGAGAGCTTCCTGGAAGCGGCCTGCGCTAATGGCATCTTCTATTGCATTAAGTCTCTGCCTTGCCTGGTACATTCGATATAAAAAGGAACTGCCCAGGGCTATGAGGAATAATCCGGCGGAAATAATGACCAAAAAAAACAAATTCATTTGCCCCCCCGCCTAAAATTTTTCAAAACAGGGACTCGGGATCAATTATATCATGAAATATCTTTTGGTGCAAAGCCTTGAGAGTGAAATTCTTCTTCTTTTTTTTTTAATCGTATGCTATAATGAAATCATCCTTTACTTGAATTCAAGGGGCGTTTTATTATGAAAAGGCTGATACTCCCTGTAATGTTAGGGCTGCTTATTTCTTGCGGAGTATCTTACGGGGATAATGAGATAAGGAGTTTAAATTTCCTGCCGAGGTATTCCGTAATAAACTCTTCATGCTTGGGTGGAGACAGCGGATCTTTGCTTGTAAACCCGGCCGGGCTTTCCTACGTGGAAAGAATGACAGCCGAACTATCCACGACAAATTTAGAGCACATCAATTTTTTAGGAATGGCTGCCCTGCTTCCTGAAAACACCGGCGTAGCCGGCCTTGATATTTACAACACCTTATCGGGCAATACCAATGCAAAAAGAGGGCTCGCATTCGGATGGGGCAAAGAGTTCTTAGGATGCCTGTCCTTAGGCGCCGGCGTTAAGACGGTTTCGAGCTACCCGTTCGATATGAATGACGGCGTCCTGTTAGATGCCGGCCTTATATTCACTCCCAACGATTCCATCAATATGGATTTCCTGCACAACAGCTTTATAGACAATAAAATTTTCATAAGCTTTGCTGTCCAGAATCTCGGGAAAGAGCCCGTTACAGCTTCTCCGGAAAATTTGAATTTAAGGGCCGGCCTTGCCTATGATTTTGACGCTGTATGGACAAAAATTTTTGTTGAAAAAATGTTTTTAAGCACCAATGCGCCGTTATATTTCGGCGCTGAAATAAATCCTTCTCCCGATATTCTAAAACTTTTCGTGTTAAGAGCATCCTACGAAGCAGTTTCCGGAGAAACGAAACTTGGCTTCGGCCTTCATAGCGACGACGCAATGCTTGATATTTCATATTCCGTCAGCAGCAACGATTTTTTCATGTCTTTTAATGTTTATTTTGAAAAAAGCAGGAAGGAACTGTCGGCCGATGATTATAACGAGGGCCTGATCAGGTATAACGAAGCGGCGGATGATGAAAAAGAGGGAAACGACTCTATCGACAAATATCATGAATCGGACCAGAAGCTCTCTGCCGCAGTATCCCTGGACCGGAACAACAGGAAGGCCCTTGCACTGAAAAACCAGGTCGATTCCAAGCTCATGGATTACAAGGCGCATGCCCTGACCAATGCCCGCTCTGCGGAGGATAAAAAAGACCCTGTCACGGCGATTATTTACTATAACAAGGCTGCGAAAATAGATTCAAGCCCCGATATCATGCAGAAGGTTAAGACCCTGATGGCCAACCAGGCTGTTATTGCATATATCATCAACAGCAGGATAGAAATGAGAAACGCTGTCATTTCGAGAAAGTATCTTACGGCGAAAAAAATCACGACAAAACTCCTTTTAGTCGACCCGCAGGATAGCGATGCGCAGTCTTATCAGGTAAGCATCAACGCCGAATTAAAAAAATTCGCGGAAGTCTATTATCAGAAAGCCCAGTCTTTATACGACAGGGAATTGTATGAAGACTGCATTACCCGGGCCAGAACGTCACTGATCTACGATCCCGACCTTGAAAAGACAAAGGACCTTTTAAGCCTTGCCCTGACAGACCTCACTGAAAAACAATCAAGCAGGAAGGCAAATGAACTGTACAGGAATCAAAATTATTTAGGGGCCCTGAAGATGGTAAATTACATATTATCGAGAGACCCTGAAAACCAGGAAGCCTCCTCGTTAAAATCTAAAATAATTGAAATTTTTAAGACCGATGAAAAGAACTACCTCGACGAGGGCATATCCAATTATAACAATTCCGAATTCGACAAATCCGTCGAAGATTTCAATATAGTGCTGCTTGTCGACCCCGGCAATAACACGGCTTCCGATTATAAAACAAGGGCCGAAACCAAGCAGAAAGCGCTCGAAAAACTCGGCGAAATCCAGGAGCAGTAATATTATGATAAAAAAACTCGGACTCAACATAGACCATGTGGCGACCCTGAGAGAGGCAAGAAAGGCTTCTTATCCCGATCCGGTTGCCGCCGCCGTGATAGCCCAGCTTTCAGGGGTTGACGGAATAACCGTTCACCTCCGTGAAGACAGAAGGCATATCCAGGACAGGGACGTTTACCTGTTAAAGGAAATTGTCAAAATAAGGTTTAACCTGGAGATGGCGCTCCATCCCGATATAATTGATACCGCACTCAAAATAGTCCCTGACGACGTCTGCATAGTACCCGAAAAGAGGGAGGAAATAACAACGGAAGGCGGACTGGACGTGATCAGAAACAAACAGGAGCTGATGAGAGTAATACCCCTTTTAAGGGAAAAAGGCATTAAGGTAAGTCTGTTTATAGACCCGGACAGGTCACAGATAGAATCTTCTAAAGAAGCCGGCGCAGATTATATTGAACTTCATACGGGAAGGTACGCCTCCAGCCCGGAGGGTGAAATCAGGGACAGGGAACTCTCAGCCCTCAAAGATTGCGCCGGATTGGCGGTTTCGATGGGATTAGGCGTCAACGCAGGGCATGGACTGGATTACAGCAACGTATATGATATCACCCTTATAAAGGAAATCGAGACCCTCAATATCGGGCATTCGATTATTTCTAGGGCTGTCTTCACCGGCCTTGAAAAGGCCCTGTCAGAAATGCGTTCTATCCTTAGAGGCGGGACCCCTGCCTGATCCCCCGTTCTTTCATGAGGCGCTCGAAGAGGGCTAAATTTTTCTGCTTTTCCAGGGTCCAGAGCGGAGCCACAAGCCTGTCCCTCCTGCATTCTCCGAAAAGCCTGTGAATGACTATGCCGGGCGGGATTTCGGGCATAAGACCGAGAAGGAGCTCAATATATTCATCCCTTTCCATGAGTTTAAGCTCGTCATTTTTATAATATTCTTCAATGGCTGTGCCCTTTTCAACATATAAATGGTGGAATTTGAATCCGTTTATTCCCAGGCCTGCCAAAACGGACACGCTTTCAAGCATATCCTCCCGGGTTTCACCGGGAAGCCCGAATATCAGGTGAGCCGCGGTATGGATCCGTCCGCTCTCAACGGTCATCAAAACAGCCCTGGCCGTGTCGGAGGACAAGTGCCCCCTTTTGATCTTTTCAAGGGTTGCGTCTTTCATGCTCTGCGCCCCGTATTCCGCAATAACAAAAGTGCTCTCTGACAGCCTGCCGAGCATATCTATCTTTTCCCTGTCGACGCAGTCGGGCCTGGTGCCAATCGCTATGCCGCAGATTCCTTCAGCGGCGCACGCCGTTTTAAAGACCGGGTATAATTCGTCAGGCTTGGCATAGGTGTTTGAGTAAGCCTGGAAATAGGCGATAAATTTTCTGACGCCGTACTTTTTCCCGATTAAAAGCTTCCCACGTTCTATCTGTCCGGATATGGATAATGAAGGGTTCACATAGTCGGGCCGGGATCCTTCCGAACAGAAAATGCATCCGTTTGTGCCTTTTGTGCCGTCCCTGTTAGGACATGTGAATCCTGCGTCGATTGAAATCCTGTAAACCTCTTCGCCGAATTTATCTTTAAGAAACGAATGGAGGCTGTAATAATTCCTGCCGTCCGTCATGCCGTTTTCACGATCGCCAGTATCAATTTTACGGCATTTTCGAGATCGTCTATCTCAATATATTCCCCGGTCGAATGCACATCCATCATGCCGACAGCTAAGTTTACGGAGGTCAGACTGAACTGATTATAAAGGTTTGTATTGCTCCCCCCCCCTGTCCTTTCGAAACGCGGGGTGAGTCCCAGGGATTCTACGGCCTTCTTCGCAAATTTTATTATTTCATCATTCTTTGAAAAGCTGAAGCCCTTATACAATTCATTGAATTCAAGGGTTATATCGAGGGCGTCTTTTCTCTGTTTTTCGACGGCCTGGTTAATCTCAGCTTTAAGCCGCAGAACATCTTCCGTATTATGAGATCTTAACTCCCCTTTTATAAGGCAATCCTCCGGTATGATATTGATCGCCTGTCCTCCGTCGATCACTCCGACATTGGCGACGGTGTCCTTGCTCAATTTTCCCTGGGGAAGGTCGCCGATTATCCTTGCCGCAATCTTGATCGCATTGATGCCTAATTCAGGGGCGATGCCGGCATGGCTCGCCTTTCCCTTTACGTTTATTTCATAGCCTATGTGATAAGGGGCGGCAACTACGACGCCCCCGATTTTACCATGAGAATCCAGTATAAAGCCGAAATCCGTTTTAATCTTCGAATAATCGAGATAATGAACGCCTGTCAGGCCTATCTCTTCGGCGGATGTGAATAAGAAATATATATCCCCATGCTTTATATCCGACGATAATATTTCATCGAGAGCCGTCAGCATAGCAGCTGTTCCGGCTTTATCGTCGGAACCGAGGATAGTTGTTCCGTCGCTTGCGATCCTGTCCCCCGTAACAACCGGTTTTATGCCGATGCCGGGCTCGACCGTATCGATATGCGAATCGAAAAATATGCTTTTTCTGCCCGTTTCGTTTGCGGGAAGTTTTACGATCATATTGCCTGAACCGGCTCCGAGTTCTTCGATAAAATAAGGCAGGAATTCTATTTCAACCGGAAAACCCGTCAATCTTTGCCTTAAATAGGCGAACATTTTCTCTTCTTTTAAAGAAAGACTGTCGATTTTTACAACCTTTACGAATTCATCGACCACCCTTGTTCTGATCGTGTTTTCCATCTTTACCCCTTAACTTTAAAAGTTCCCCGGCCATAACCAGGTCGAACGGCGTAGTAATTTTAATATTATGTTCTTCCCCCTCAATAATATCGGCCTGACTGCCGTTCATCTCAAACAGGCGGGAATCGTCGGTGCAATCGTCTATTCCAAGAGCCGCCGCTTTCAAATGCGCCTGGTAGATCGGCCCGAATTTAAATACCTGCGGAGTCTGGACCTCTCTGGCCCGGACCCTGTCAACATACCCTGAAATTTTTTTGCCGTCCTCCGAAATGACAAGGGTTCCATGCACCCTGACAGCCGGAACAGCCGAACCGAAATCGTGCGCATGAGCGATGCTCCGCTTAAGTAATGATAGAGAGAAGAGCGGCCTGACGCCGTCATGGATTGCTATTATTTCTATGTTTTTATCGAGGAAGCGCTTGAGGCCGTTTAAAACCGAAATTTGCCTTGAAGGTCCGCCGGCTGTGACTTCCATAGAGGGCCCCGATACGAGTTTGCCGGCTTCATCAAGAAAGTCTTTATTAGCTACTATAACAATATAATCAATTTCTTCTTTAAATTTTTCAATGCTGTATTCAAGGATGCTCTTTCCCCCAAGCTGAAGGAACTGCTTGGGAATCAATGATCCGAACCTCGACCCGCTGCCCCCGGCAAGAATGATGCCGCCGACTTTCATATTTTACGGGTTTGTACGGGGCCCCGCGTTTGACTGGCTGTTAACAGCGCTGTTTGTTGAGCCGTTAGTTAAACTGTTTGTCATAATTTCAGGCACCTGAGTTCCCGAATTCTGCGTCTGCTGCTGAGAACGCACATAACTCTTGTATTCATTGATTTTGATATAACTCATCAAAAGCGCTGCGCCGAAAAATATACCGATAAGCCACTTCGTAAAATTCACGAGCACTTCACTGGTTTTGGCTCCGAAAGCTCCCATAGTCAGATCGCTGCCGAAAACACCGGACTGGGCTCCGCTCCCCGACTGCAGAAGAATGACCGGCACCATTAGAATAATATCTAAAATGAATATTACCATTAAAAATGAGAACAACATAAATCCTCCCTTATAAGATCAGGCAATTTTATTTTTCAGCTCTTTATCATTGAAAACACGGGGTACTTGATGTTTTTCCTTCCGTTCAATCCCTCTAATTCGATCATGAAAACACATTCCTCAACCTTTCCGCCTAACATCTCAACCAGACCGATCAGCGCGCTGACAGTGCCTCCCGTGGCTAAAAGGTCATCTACTATTAAAACCCTGTCGCCTTCCGAAATTGAATCCCTGTGAATTTCGAGGGATGCTTCGCCGTATTCAAGAGCGTAGCTCCGTGAAACGGTCTGCGCCGGGAGTTTTCCGGGTTTGCGCGCCGGGACGAAACCTGCCCCTAAGAGATAAGCTAAGGGGGCGCCGAAAACGAAACCTCTCGATTCAGGGCCGACGACTTTATTTATATTTTTATCCCTGCAATGTGCGAACAGGCCGTCAACGCTGCTTTTAAAAGCTATGGGATCTTTCCACAATGTAGTAAGATCCTTGAATAAAATACCAGGCTTGGGAAAATCAGGGACTTCCCGGATATAAGCATTATAATCCATGGTTTCCTCCTGATAATAAAACCGCTGTTTATTTTACAATATTTTTTAAGTTCTGTAAATTAATACACCGGCTGACTTGCGCCCGCGGAGAAGGCATTATATAATTGCATGCGAATTGCATGCCAAAGCATACTTTTTAAATTTCCGGAGAGCCAGATGATTTTGTCGAGACGCCTGTTAATTCCTGTAGCCGCCGCCTTTATAATTGCGGTCTTTTGCACCGCAGGAGCGTCAGTCAGGATTATAGGGCTGTCGCCATCGATTTCCCGCGGCGGAAGCGCTGTTGTAATTTTCGAGGCGCCGGAGCCTGATACGGCGCCAATGGCCGGACCTAATATCCTGGTAAACGATGAAAAGGTAATAATCCCGTCAACTTTCATCAAAAAAGACTTCTTCATTGCCCTGATCCCATGGAGGATCACCGATAAGCGCTTCAAGGCGGAAATTCTCATACATGATAATTCCGGACTGACGGAGACGAATGCTATTCCATTCGTTATAAAAAAAGCTTACTACAGGGAAAATAAGATCCATATGGACGGAGATTTCGACCTCGATAAAAAGTTCACCGAGCTCGGGATAGAAAAACCGGCGCATAAATTGAGTTCAATAGAGCAGTACGATTCGATTATAGCCTATTTTGAAAAAAAACGGGTCCTGAATACCGAGGAAGCCGCAACGTCCAACTCAGCCCCCCTGGTTTCGGATTTTTTTCTCAACGTATTCTCCCCTCTCAATAACTGGAGAATGACATCGCCATTCGGCGAGCACAGGTCATTCATCCTGAACAAAAAAACAGTCAGGGAATCATACCATTACGGTATTGATATGGTCTCTTCGACAAACGGCGGCATTTTCGCTTCCAACGGCGGTAAAGCCGTTTTCACAGGCTATAACGGGGCGGAAGGAAATATGGTCCTTATCGATCATTCCCTGGGTCTTTATACTCTTTATTGCCATATGTCGGAAATTTATGTAAAAAAAGACGCGGAGATTATCTCAGGAGAAATAATCGGAGTAACCGGTGATACCGGATATGCCCTCGGAGAACACCTGCATTTCAGCGTTATCATACAGGGTGTATTTGTAAGCCCGGCAGAGTGGATGAACGCCGGGTGGGTCAACAGTAATATTTTAGATGTTGTAAGAAAATCCGCCGCAATGGTCAACAGCGCCGCAGGCATCAAAGCGGATTATTCAAGTGCAAAATAGATGTTAGACAGAGCCGATAAGGCTGCAGTATCGGTTTTCAGGACAAGCGGGCCCAAACTTGCGCTCTGGAATCCCGATTTTATCAATTTTTCAGCCTCGGCGCAGGAAAATCCACCCTCGGGTCCGATAACAAGCTCCACTTTTCCCGCCGTGCTGCCGGAGAGAATTTCCTTTAAACCCTTTTCTTCCTCGAGTTCCCAGAAAATTATTTTCAGGGAGTCTTTCATGGCCATTTCAGGTATTTTTCCCAATGGAATTGAATAATGTATGGACATGGGCATGCTGCGGCCCGTCTGTTTCATCGTTTCGAGGGAGATCCTTTCCCACCTCGCTATTTTTTTCAGCCCCCTCTCATCCGACAGTTTAGTGACGGTTCTCTCGGTGATCACGGGAAAGAGCTCATTAACTCCCATCTCGCATGCCTTTTCAACTATCTGGTCGAATTTTCCACCCCTGGGAAGGGCCTGGTATAGGCGTACGAAAGTTTTCCTGCCCGTATACGGGCGGGATTCAATAATTTCGAAATTTATCCTGAGCGGCAATATATCCTTTAACCTGACAGTCAGTTCATGGCCGATGCCGTCCGTCGCCTTTATCGTATCTCCCGGGCCTTTTCTCAGGACATGGGCAAGGTGGTGCACATCGCTTCCTGTAATAAAAGCGCTGCCTGCGGCGGTAATATTTTCAGCCGGGATAAAAAATTTTCTCATGGATGGGCTATTTTCTCCTGGAAATCAGATTATCATAAATTATGTCGGGGGAGAGGTCGAAATAACCAAGAACAAGCCACATATGGAATATAAGGTCGGCCATTTCCCATCCGATCTCTTCCGGGTTCCCGTTCTTGGCGGCTATGATGACTTCGCCTGCTTCCTCGCCGACTTTCTTCAGGATCCTGTCAATGCCCTCGCTCATCTTTTTAGCGACATATGAATCCTCGGGTTTAAGCTTTTTCCTTTCGATAATAACCCTGTAAATCTCTTCAAGGATCGCGGATTTATCAGCTGAGGATTTAACGGTTTTATCCATTTTTTCCATTTCTCTTCTAATAGTTAGGCAAAAACATCTCGAAATAAGCCATGGGATGCTCACAGACCGGGCACTTTGCCGGCGCTTCGGCGGCTTCCATGATAAACCCGCAGTTCCTGCATTTCCAAAGAACTTTTTCTTTCTTCTTAAAAATTTCCCCGCTTTTAATGTTCTGGGCTAACTTCCTGTAACGCTCCTCATGCTTTTTCTCGACCTTTGATATCCCGTTAAAAGTCCTGGCCACTTCCTTGAAGCCTTCCTTTTCTGCAATTTCAGCAAACCCGGGATAAAGCTTTGTCCATTCCTCATTTTCACCGTCGGCGGCGCTTTCAAGGTTATTTAAAGTTTTGTCGGTAAATGCTATGGGATAAGACGCCGTTATTTCCTGCATGACTGTTCCGCCGGAATTTGAAAAAAGATGCTTATAAAACAGTTTGGCATGCTCTTTTTCGTTTTCGGCTGTTTCGAGGAATAATCCGGCTATTTGCTCCAATCCTTCCTTTTTGGCCTGTGAAGAATAAAATGTATACCTGTTTCTTGCCTGCGATTCGCCTGCAAAAGCTTTCATCAGATTTTCAGCGGTTTTCGATCCTTTAAATGAACTCATATTTTTCTCCTCTTTCTTTTATATAATACCTATCTCTTTATGCTTCGATGCAATGCAGTCCGCAAGGGCATCGAGGGCCGAGAGTTCCTTTTCTCCAGGCAGGCCCTTTATGATTACGGGCGCAAGGATCTCCGCTTTTACGTTATACAGCATGGACTTTATCTGTTCGAGCGCTTTACCCCCCCATCCGTAAGAACCGATCACGGTCACGAATTTTGTCTTCGGCCTGAGGAGATTATACAGGTAAACGGCGTAAGCTGCCCAAGGATGCATACCCCCGAGAACCGTGGGAACTCCGACGACTACAGTGGCCGCGTCTGTCAGCGCCATTGCAAGCTTCCCCACGTCGCTTGCCGTAAGATCGAAGGGCTTGACCTCAATCCCCCTGTCGATGAGGGCGTCCATGAGGTAATCCGTCATTGCCCTTACGCTCCCATGCATCGAAACAAACGGGATAACGACTTTATTGACGACCCTGTCAGATATCCATTCCCTGTAGCACTCGATTATAAAACCCGGATTTGTATAAACAGCTCCATGGCTGGGAGCGATCATGCTTATATCGAGGGAAGTTATCTTTTCAAAATTTCCCGCTATATTCGACCTGAAAGGATACATGATCTCCGCAAAATACCTGAATGCCGGTTCTTTTATCCCGGTTTCCCTGTCTTTTTCAATAAAAAGGCGGCTGTCCGCGGTATGAGACCCGAAAAGATCACAGCTGAAGAGTATCCTGTCCTCCCTTGCATAAGTAAGCATGGTTTCAGGCCAGTGAACCCATGGAAATATTATAAATTCAAGGGTTTTTCCGCCCAGCGTAAGGGTCTCATGATCCTCTTTGACAATGAACCTGTCGCCGCCGATGTGGAGAAGATCGATAAGCATTGCCTTGCATTTGGAGTTTGTTACAACTTTCGCTCCGGTAAATATTTCGAGAAGGGCGGGAATGCTCCCGGAATGGTCCTGCTCGGCATGATTGGCAATTATATAGTCTATGGCCTTTATCTTCAGCTTTTTCAGGTTTGCCAGGATCTGGTCGAAGGTTTTCGGATCGACGGTATCTATAAGGGCTGTTTTTTCACTACCCAGGATCAGGTAGGAGTTGTAGCTTGTTCCATCAGGAAGGGGAATAAGCTCATCGAAAAGGCGCCTTTCCCAATCCCTTGCTCCTACTTCGAAAATACCTTCTGTTAACTTTCTTGCCGACATTCTTTCCTATTCCTTTTTAAACTCGTCTTTCGGAGCGCCGCAAACAGGGCAGAGCCAGTTTTCAGGCAGATCGGCAAAACTTGTTCCCGGTTTCACTCCCGCGTCCGGATCACCGGCGGCGGGGTCATAAACATACCCGCAAACTTCACAAACATATTTGTCCATTACTAAATCCCTCCTATTTATTTCTTGGCATGAGTCTTGACATAAGTCGGCGCGAATCTTGAAGTTTTACCCTTTTTCACGTCCCGGTAATAAGCATAAGTCAGAGGCTCTTTATCGGAGAGCGAAACGGATTCGAGCAGGTTTCCGATAAAAACAGTATGGCTGCCCATATCGACGCTTTTAAAAACCTCGCAGACAAAATAAGCGACGGTATGATCAAGTATGACCGGAACGCCCTTTTCGGCGATTTTATAATTAATCTTTGCAAATTTGTCGGTGTTTTTCCCGGATTTAAACCCGAAAGGACCGAAAAATTCGAAAGGCGCATCCTGCGCAAGTTCAGATACCCCGAATAAACCCGACTCTTCGATCATATGGTGTGTATACGACTCCTTGTTGATAATGACAAGGAAAGTCGGAGGCTCCGAATTTACCTGGCAGAAAGAGTTACCGAGTAACCCGTTATATTTAACTCCCTCGAATGAGGTGACCAGGTAAAGTGCATATGTCACTTTGAATAATGCCTCGAGATCCACCATAATTTGCCTCTCGCCTCCGAATTGATATTTTGATATGTGAAGTCAAATAAGTCAAGATTAATCAGGTCGCTGATTTAAAAAATCTTCTGCGGCTTTCTTCGAGAATATTGATCATATTTCCGTATATTTTACCCGCAGGCAGATTTATGCGGGCGACCCCCTCCCTGACAGCCTGCATGCCTACGGCTTCAGCTGTAAGCGCAAATACTTCAAGGTCGTAAACCGAAGGTATTATCCTGTTAACGGAAAGTTCATCGTCTTTAATAAAACCGGCTAAGGCCGATGAAGCTGCTAATTTCATTCCATCCGTAACCATGCTTGCGCGTACATCGAGCAGCCCCCTGAATATGGCCGGGAAACCCAGGCAATTATTGACCTGATTCGGAAAATCGCTTCTTCCCGTTGCCGTAATGAAAGCCCCGGCTTCTTCTGCCTCATCGGGCAGTATCTCAGGGTCGGGATTTGCCATTGCAAAAATAACAGGCTCAGGGGCCATCTTTTTTATCATTCCGGAAGTAAGAGCTCCTTTCTCTGAAACTCCTATAAACACATCGGCGCCCATGAGGGCGTCTTCAAGCTTCCCGCATTCGCAGCCCGGGTTGGTTAAGACAGAGAGTTCGGCCTTGGAGGAATTCATATGCTTTTCCCTCCCCTTGAAGATAACACCTTCACGGTCGCACATGACGATATTGCCTGCTCCATAAACGAGAAGAAGCTTGGCTATGGCCGCTCCGGCAGCGCCGCTTCCGTTTATTACTATTTTTATATCGCGGATATTTTTCCCTTTTATCTTAAGCGCGTTGATGAGGCCCGCGAGCGCGACTATGGCAGTGCCATGCTGGTCATCATGGAAGACAGGAATATCAAGCTCCTCTGAAAGCCTTTTCTCCACTTCGAAGCAGCGCGGCGCTGAAATATCTTCAAGGTTTATACCCCCTGCCCCATGCGAAATCATTTTGACCGTATTTATTATATCCCCGGTGTCCTGGGATGAAATTATGATGGGATAGGCGTCTATCCCCCCGAAGATCCTGAACAGGAGCGCTTTACCCTCCATTACGGGAAGAGAAGCCTTATCACCTATATTTCCAAGCCCGAGAACGGCGCTGCCGTCGCTGACAACGAAAACCGTGTTTCCTTTGACCGTATAATCATATATTTTTTCAGGATCCTTGCTTATTGCCAGGCACGGGGCCGCTACACCCGGCGTATAAGCCAATGAAAGTTCCTGCCTGGTCCCTGCGGCAACCTTGGGGATAACTTCAATTTTTCCATTCCCTATGCCGTTATTCATGTGGTAAACAAGTGCCGCTCTGTCAAGTTCGTTATTCATAAATCCGACCCCCCTCTAGATACTCGAATATTTTAATTCGACAGGGCTCTTTGTGCAACAAGTTTGCTCTCCGGGTTGAATCAAAGAGTTGATTATTTATAAAATGTGCAATAAAATGTAGTTATAGTCGCTTCAATATCTATAATTAATAATAAGGAGAAGCTTTTGCTTACCCCTTCTGAAGCTTTCATAATCTACCTGTTCCTTGGTCTTTTCGCCTTTCTTGGAGTCGTCTTTTTATTCTCATTCGGAATCGTGCTTAAGAGAAGGAGAAAAAGGGACCCCGACATCCCCGGTTACAGGGATGTCGATATTTCGAGGCCGAAAATCCGGGCCGCAAGGACCGGGGGGAAAATCGGGGGCGATTTCAGGGAAAAGCTCGGTGAAAAAGTTGTCAAATATATGATTGATATTTCCAAATCCGGAGAGAAAAAAGTTATTGTCGACAGGGTTGCAAAAATCATCCAGGAATGCAACAGGATGAATTCGCTCAGGCTCCCTGCCGAAAATAAGAGGATTATATCTACAGTCCTCCTCTGGGCAAGAGGGTTCGATATTGACAGGCACACCTCGGAAATCAAGATTTTCCAGCATTCCTCCCAGATAATCTACGATCCCGGGAAAAGGGATTTTCAGCTCAGGATTTTCGGCAAATAAAACCGGAGAATCTTGATAATTAGCCGGAAAAATGCCTATAATTAAACCGGCCTGAACGGCAGGAGGTCCAGATTGAACTCTGATTTATACCGTGAATTGACGGATTCCGACCTTTCGATAAAAAGGCTCGGAAAATGCAATTACGAATCCGATTTCGTATACACCAACAACCCGGCGGAAGCGGCTTCCAGCTTCACTCCGGAGGATGAAAGGGTCCTTTCCATCACGGATAACTCCGCCGCCATTTATTTTCTTAAAAACAATATACCGATGCCCTCGTTTGAAAAAGCAGGTTCGCGGAAAAAACTTTATTTCGAGCCCGGCAAGACAATTTCAGCTATTGTAACCTGCGGCGGTCTGTGCCCCGGACTCAACTCGGTTATCCGCGGCATAGTAATGATGAATTACTACAGGTACGGCAACCAGATTACATACGGCATTAAATACGGCTACGCAGGCTTTATAAAAGAAAACGGATTCGAGGTCCCCCTGCTTACACCCGAACTTGTGGAGGGCATCCATACGCAGGGCGGCACAATTCTCGGCACATCGAGGGGTCCTCAGAAAGCCTCGAAAATAGTCGACAGGCTGGTAGAGCTTGACGTCAAGATCCTTTATACGATAGGAGGAGACGGGACCTTGAGGGGAGCTATCGGTATTGTCCGGGAGATCGAGAAAAGATCGCTGAAAATATCGGTGATCGGGATACCCAAAACCATCGATAACGACATCGATTACATCGACAGGTCTTTCGGCATGGAAACGGCATACTCTGAAGCCTGCAATTCTATTTACGCGGCGCATACCGAATCGAGGGCCGCGATAAACGGCATAGGCATCGTAAAAGTAATGGGCAGGGAATCCGGTTTTATAGCCGCACATGCCACCCTTGCCACAAACGATGTAAATTTCTGCCTGATTCCCGAGCTTGATTTCAATATGGAGGGAGAAAACGGCTTTCTGCAGGCGCTCGAAAAAAGGCTGCTGAGGCGTCATCACGCGGTAATAGTTGTGGCGGAAGGCGCCGGCCAGAAATATGTAACGGATTTGAAAAAGAAAAAAGTCGATGCTTCGGGCAACACCAAACTCGGAGATATCGGGATATTTCTCAAGGAAAAATTAAAGGACTACCTCGGCAGCAGGAACATTTCGACTTCGATCAAGTACCTTGATCCGAGCTACAGCATACGCAGCCGTGCCCCGACCCCCAATGACTCGATCTTCTGCTCCCAGCTAGCCCAGATGGCGGTTCATGCCGGAATGACAGGCAGGACGGGTCTGGTCACAGGCTACTCCAACGGGCAGTTCGTCCATTTGCCGCTTGAACTCGCTGTTTTAAAACGGAAGAGGATAGACCTGCATTCACAGCTCTGGTATTCCGTTATCGAAGCTACAGGCCAGCCGGTATCTTTTTAACAGGTAAAAGCATGAAAATATTATTGATTTTATTGGCTTTATCTCCGCTTATTTTTTCAGCCGCTGTTCTTTACCCGGTAAATTCCGATTCTCAGCGGTATTACGATTCC
Organism: uncultured Brevinematales bacterium; assembly: GCA_964533855.1. GTDB lineage: Bacteria > Spirochaetota > Brevinematia > Brevinematales > JAOACQ01 > CAVYGN01. The sequence continues at coordinate 193,094 of CAZHNM010000001.1, read as the reverse complement.
GGAAAATCGTCTTTCAATGCGGGCGCTTATTCCCTCGCCGCCACTTATTTCCAGAAAGCAGTCCTTCTGGATCCCGACAGCTCTTATGCTGACGAGGCCTCATTCTATATCGGTTTATGCTACTACCAGGAAGGCGATTACGACAGGTGCATCCAGGACCTGGTAAAATTTTCAAACGATTATCCTGATTCTATTTTCAAGGAAAGGGCCGTGTTCATAATCGGCGATTCATATTTTAAAACAAAAAATTATGAAAAGGCGGTGCAGAGGCTCCGTCTCTTTATAAAATCATACCCGGTAAGCAAGCTTGCTTTTGATGCGCATTACCTGATCGGCAACGCACTTCTCCTATCCGGCAAATATGATGAAGCTTCCGACGAATACGGTTTTATATTGACTAATTATCCGGCGGGCGTTTATACGGGAGAAAGCTCGCTCCGTCTCGGAGAGTCGTATTTCTACGACAAAGATATTAACAAGGCAGGCGATGCTTTAAAGGCATTCCTGGCAAAATATCCTTCATCGCCAATGGCTGACGAAGGCGATTTTTTCCTTGCGAGATGCTATTACGAAAAAAACGATCTTGACGGCGCCTTCATCATATTCTCGCGCCTGTCTTCACTTACGAATTTCAGCTACTGGCAGGACAGCCTCTATTACTCGTCGCTTATCAATATAAAGAAGGATAATTTTAACGAATCAGTCAGATACCTGTCGGTTTTATCCCGGATCCCCGGAAGCGATTATCATAACGAGGCATTATACAAGCTCGGCCTCCTTTATAAATTGAAGGGCGATACGGGCCGGGCTGTAAGTAATTTCAACGATCTGATCTCCGGCGATAAAACAAATGAGTATACGTCAAAAGGCTTTCTTGAATTAGCTTCCTGCTATATAATCGCAGGCGATGACGGTGACGCTATTAAAACCTATGAAAAACTTTCAGGTTTCGGAGGGGAAAATGCAGCCCTGGCGCTATCGAAAATGGCCGAGCTCAAATTCAATAACAAGGACTATTCAGGCTCGCTTGATAATTTCACAAAAATCAGAAAAGACTATCCCGATACTGAATACGGCAAAGAAGCTCTTTTCTGGACAGGAAGATGCTTCCTCGAATCAGGGAAGTATAAAGAGGCCATTTCCTCATTCGAGGATTATATCAACATCGAACCCCTTTCCGATAAGTACGATGAAATAAACCTGTTTATCGGGAACGCTTATGCGGGCATGGAAGACTATGACACCGCCCTTGTGTCCTACGAAAAGATACTGAAAAAGAATTCGGCTCACATGGACGATGCGCTGAATGCAGAGGCATGGGTATACGTTAAGAAGAACGAGTATGAAAGGGCCTTAGCCCTTTACAGGAAAATCATCGATACTTATCCTAAAAGCCCCATGGTGCCCTTAGCATATTACAGCATTGGCATAGTCCAGTATAATCTGAAAAATTACGGAGATGCCCTGGGGACGTTTAAAAAAGTTTCATCAGACTTCAGGGCCTCGTCCTGCGCTCCCGATGCAATGCTTAAAATCGGCTGGATTTATTACAAGCAGGAAAATTTCGACGGAATCGTACGTTATCTCGGCAGTTCGGATATGAGTAATTTTACAGCGGAGCAGAAATCTGAAAGCTATAATTTAACCGGATGGGCCGAATACCGCCTTAAAAACTACAACGACGCTATCGGGGATTTTAAAAAATCGATGGAATTCTCGGCCGATAATACAAAAATCCTCGAGGATATGCTCTACATCGCCAAATCTTATTATAACCTTGAAGACTATAAAGACTCAATTGACAGCTATAACACTTATATAGAAAAAGCCTCCTCGTCCGGAATAAAGGAAGAAATCCCGGCCGCACTTTCTGATGAGGCGTGGTGCTATGTAAAGACGGGAGACGACAGCAAAGCCGCCGGCATATTCCAGGAACTCGTGACAGTTTACCCCCAAAGCAGTTTCACCGCCGAAGCGCTGTTCAAACTTGCCGAAAATTATTACAATAATTCAGATTACAACAATGCAATCCTTAACTATGAAAAGATAATCCAGATCTCGGGAGAGGGGGATTTTTCTTCTGCTTCCGTATACTGGATGGCCTGGTCTTATTACAATCTAAAGGACCAGGTAAATTCACTTAAATATTTTGAACAATACGTTGAAAAGTATCCAAAGGGAGATTACTCCATAGATTCTCTCCTTCGGGCCGCTAATATCTATTACGACCTTAATAACTATGAAAAGGCAGGAACTTATTACAAAAAACTTATGATAGCTTATCCGGGGACCCCGGAGGCTGAAAAGGCAAAGGTCAGGGAATCGGAGATCGAACTGAAAGTCCAGAGCGGCGGGGATGAGGAAAAACTCTACAGGATTTTGATAGATACGAGCAAAACTTCCGAGGGCAAGGCTCTGGCCATGTACAAGCTTGCAATGGTTTATAAGGGAAAAGGCAAAACCGCCGACGCCGATAATATGTTTAAAGAGATCATTAAAATCTCCACCGGGGAAAACGCGGCCCTTTCCACTTATGAGCTCGCGGAGGAAAGTCTCGAAACGGCAGATTATGATAACTCGATAAAGCTCTTCGGCAGCATATTTTATGTGTATAAATACCCGGAAATATACCCGCAGAGCCTTTATGGAATATCGATGTGCTATTATAAGAACGGAGACACCGCGACGGCAAAGCAGTATCTCTCGAAACTCCTCGATAAATACCCGTCGACGGTCTGGGCAGGCAGGGCCCGTGAACTGCTTAAAGAAATTTATATGCATTAACCACTTATTTAATTATTGATAAAATTCATGGTTTGATTTATTATTAATTTATTCTATAGTTTTCTCCTAATCAGTAACACCAGGAGACACGTATGGGCAAACTTTTTGACGCTCTTCCCGAAAGCTTTATGAAGAAGGTTTTAGCCGATGAAAATACCGAGATCGTCGAAAATCTTCTTTTAATTAAGGAACAATTCGAAAAAGAGCAGGACAAAGACAGGAAAGTCGTTTTCAAGGAACGGCTGACATCCGCTTTCTGGAACCTGTATACCGCAATCGGCCAGAGGCTCACTGAAAAAAGCCCGAAGGAAAAAAGGCTTTTCTTAAGATTCGGCATTCTCGATATGAAATACCTTACCCAGGACGAACAAAAGCTCATTCTCTCACAGCCCTTTGAAACTAAAGACGCCGAAGATACCATTTTCTACATGGATGAGTGGCTCATCGGAATATTGAAGGGGCAGCTAAAACCGAGCGTAACTGACGAGGCGGCGGGCAGGAAATCATCAAAATCCGGATCGGTGGACAGCGCCCAGCAGTCCAAATTCGAAAGGGTTACCGGCCTTATAGAAGCCAACAAGAAAAATTATTTGAATATTGTTGAAAGAAGAAAGCTCCAGGAAGACGCGATGACAAGCCTGATGGCCATGGTCAGCTCTCACCCGATGGATCCGCTTTTCAATGCCACCGATGTTTACAACGAAGACCAGATCAAGAAAATGGATGAGATTACTGAAATAGTCAGGGAGCTCAAAAGGATAGACAAGGAATTAAATGTAACGAAAAAGGCTTTTTATGAAAATTACGAGGAAATGAAGGAACTTGAATCGAGCCTGATGGAGACCAAGGGGCCGCAGGAAACCACAGGTTACGCCGTGGATTCCCATACCGCCGAATCCGAGATCGGAGCCCTGAGGCAGATGGTAAAGATGTGTATCGGCAGGCAGGGCAACCATTTTCCCATACTATTAAGCTCGTTTATCCCAAAGGAATCAAGGGATTACAATTTCAAAGCGCCCGCCTATGAGAAGCTCAAAGAGATAGAGCAGATGGATTACACGATTTTCGAAAGGACATTCAGGCAGCAGACTCACAGGATACCGCCTTATATAATACTTACCCCGGGATACGGGAATTACGGAATATGCTGGGAACCCTACGATAAATATAATAAAGCCTCGAGCAAGGGAAGAATAGCGGTCCCGATATTCTCCAGGAACCCCAAAATGTCCCTGATTATCGCATTAGGCGATTTCAGATGGCAGGTCGCCAAGGAAATGGCAGGATATCACTGGATGGATGAAGGTCTGACTGCCAGGTATTACACTTACCTGGATTCAAACAAGATCAAGGGTGATATCAAGACCCATTTTATAAATGATTACATGCTCTGGATGATAAAGGAAGCCGCCGGCATACAGAAGCTCGACAACCAGGATGTCCGCTATATTTTCTGGCGCTTTATTCCTTTCCCCGACAAGCTCAAGGAAGAGCTTTCAAGCCATGGATTCTATTATAACGACCTTTACAAGAAGGAGCTCAGCTTCAGAATGTCCAAAGAGCTATAGTACCGCGGCAATGTGATGTATATCAATGAGCTGAAAAACCATCCGGTCGAAGGCCTCGATTTCCTTACAAAAAGGCAGGTATCCCTGCTGAAAAAAATGGATATCAGCAACGCCTACGACATCCTGAATAACTATCCGTACCGTTATGACGACAGGAGTTCCATAGAAAGCATCCAGGCCGGGCTTCTTAAAGGCGCCCCTGCTGTAATTCTCGCCACAGTCGTCGCTCATGAATATATCTATTTCAAAGGGCGCCGCCATCCGAAGATAATAATCCAGGACCAGACGATGCGCGCGAGCCTTGTCGGTTTCAACCGCGAATATTTGAAGCAGTCGCTGAAAATCGGGCAGAAGTACTGGATTTACGCCACTTTCGGATATAAATACAACGAAGTGCAGAGCTCTACCTTCGATTTCGAGATATTCAGGGATGATGCAAGCCCGAAAAATTTCGGATTCATTCTTCCGGTCTATAAACTGACGGAGGAACTCTACCTCAAGGAACTGCGGACGATAGTCAAAAAAGCCCTTGCCAGGTATATCGATTCGATCAACGACGAGATCCCGGATTACATACTCAAAGCCCACAACCTCAAGTCAAAGAAGGAAGCTTTACTAAACATACATTATCCGCCCGACGCCGGAGAGCTGAAAAAGGCAAAGCTCAGGCTTGCTTATGAAGAATTTTTATCCATAGAATTAGCTGTAATGATGAAGCGGAATAATTCCATGCTTATATCGAAAACCTTTTCATACCCGCAAAGATCTAAAACGGGAATGTTTTTAAAAAGCCTGCCTTACTCCTTGACAAACGCCCAGGACAAAGCCCTCCGTGAAATAATAAAAGATATGGAAAGAGCTGCCCCGATGCACCGGCTTCTCCAGGGGGATGTAGGCTGCGGAAAAACAACTGTAGCCCTCGCAGGTCTTATACATGCCGCTGAGAACGGCAGGCAGGGGGCCCTGATGGTTCCGACGGAAGTCCTGGCGATCCAGCACTATAATACCGCGAAAGGCTATCTTGAAACCCTCGGCATCAAGCCGGTCCTGCTGACGGGAAGCCTCCCGGCCAGGGATAAGCTCGCCGCCTATGAAGACATCAAAAGCGGAAAAGCCTCTATAATCATCGGGACACAGGCCCTTATCCAGGAAGACCTCGAATACCGGAACCTCTCTTTCATTGTTTTCGATGAACAGCACAGGTTCGGCGTCCTCCAGAGGATAAGCCTTTCCAAAAAAACCACAAATCCCGATATACTGGTGATGACTGCCACCCCTATACCGAGAACATTAGCCCTTACTGTCTATGGGGATCTCGACCTGACTGTAATAGATGAAATGCCGGCGGGCCGGAAAAAAGTCAGGACGCAATGGCTGACAAAAAAAGAATACAAGCAGCTTCTCGACCTCGTCGAAGACGAGCTCGGCAAGGGACGGCAGGCTTATTTCATCTACCCCCTGATCGAAGAGTCCGAAAAAATCGACACCGACAACGCCATAAAGATGCACAGGGTCCTGTCCGGCCATTTTTCAGATTATAAAGTCGGGCTCCTGCATGGAAGGATGAGCCCGATGGAAAAATACGAGACAATGGAAAAGTTCAGGGCGGGAAAACTGCAGATCCTGGTGTCGACCACCGTCATCGAGGTGGGAATCGACGTCAAGAACGCTACCGTAATGGCGATAGAAGGGGCCGAAAGGTTCGGGCTGTCCCAGCTTCACCAGCTCAGGGGCCGCGTAGGAAGGGACAAATACGAATCGTACTGCGTCCTTGTGACGGCTTCCAATGAATCGGAGGAAACAAAAGCGAGGATGAGCGCCATGGTAAACCATTCAGACGGCTTCAGGATCGCCGAAGAGGACCTGAAACTGCGCGGGCCCGGCGAGATCCTGGGCGTCAGGCAATCCGGCCTGCCGGAGCTGAGGATAGCCGACTTTGTAAAAAACAGCAAGCTCCTGATCCTCGCCGGTGAAGACTCGAAGAATATCCTGGCCGCCGACCCGGGGCTGACTGAAGAGGCAAACCGCCAGCTCAGGGAGGGGATAATTGCTTTCCTGCCGGCGGATTATTTGTACGCGGGGTAGCCGCCCTTCATCGCCCGGGAATCATTTATCCTTGACAGCGTCAAAATCCTCTTTTGACATTTTACCGCTTTGATTAAGAAGTAATGACACGTAACCATCTATCCTGTCAATATTATCGTGAGTAATTTCTTCATATTTCAGCCCTATTATATTGTTGTTTACGTTTCTGACTATTCCCCAAAAATCGACGTCCTCTTCCTTGCCGAGAGGGATCCTGAAATTAACGTGAACAAGATCGCCAGGGACCAGCGTCTGCCTGACGGATAAGCCGATCCCGCCTTCCGATATGTCGACTATATTGCAGTCTCCCCGGTTTCCCTTCAATTCATAAGTGCCCTTTATATAAACCTGAATACGGGTAAGTCTTTCAGACAAAATATTCCTCCGTTAAATTTATTTATCTCTTCCTCAACCTCGCTTGATAACAGGGTATTATATTACAAAAGGGGGAGGGGGTAAAGAAAAGCGATGAACAGTTATATTTTGATCGGCATCTCAATTTTTATATAAAAAATTATGTAAAGCATGCTTGACATAAGCCGAAATGTATAGTATACTTTACATCTGTCAGGGATAAAATAATTATAAGGGATTTTTATTTGAAAAATGAAATCAGGAATCTGCGTGAAAATATGGGACTGACACAGGAGGAACTTGCAAAGCTTCTTCTTGTTTCCAGGCAGACTATTATTTCACTGGAAAAAGGACATTATGATCCTTCGATAAGGCTCGCATTTAAAATAGCGAAATTGTTTGGAAAGCCGGTTGAATCTGTTTTCAATGATGAGGAGGAATAATTATGGAAAAGAAAATAAAATTACCTGTTGATATTAGAAGATTGATCAGATTAACTTTTAGTTACATCCTGCTGCTTGTAATATTCATTATAACAAAAGTCCCCGGGCAAAGAATTGAAGTTTTTACAATTTGCGTATCTGTCATTCTGATAATAATTTCCGCTCTTACAATCATTTTCCGGCGCATGGGATGGCGAAAGTTCGGTGAGAGTGATGAACGTGAACGCCAGGTTAAAGAGAGAGCGAGATCGATCACCTTGAGGTTAATAGTCTTTATTCTGGTTATTTATAGTTTTATATCCTTTACCAATCAGGCATTCTGGGGATTTCCTTCAGGATATTTTGCATTGATACTGGGGGGCATTTACATCGGCACTTATTTAATCACAAGATTAATTCTCAATTACTTGATATTGTAATTTAAAGATAATTCGGGGAAACATTTGAAAATGATTTATAGAAGCCTCAAATTGCCGGTCATTCTTAGATTTGTACTTTTGATATTTTCAATCCTTTTTGCGTCATCATGCGGGAATTACGATATAAAGGCTCATAAAATAGTAAAGTATGATTGCAGCGGAGTTATTAGATTCCTTGATACTAAAATCCGGGACAGCATGAAAGAATACAATATCACGGCTATCGGTTTGGCAATTGTAGTCGATAACAATACGGTATTTATGACAAATTACGGCGTTATGAACAGGGAATCGGATACTCCCATACCTCCTGACGCATATTTCCAGCCCGGTTCTATAACAAAATCATTTACGGCCCTCGCTGTGATGAAACTCTCGGAGGAAGGTAAAATAGATATTGATGCGCCCCTGACAAATTATCTGGCCGGTTTTGTCATGAAAAGCAGGTTCACGAACAAAAGCCCGATCACCATCCGGCAGCTTCTTTCACACAGGGCGGGGCTGCCCAGGGACTTTGAATACAAAGCCGGGCCTGGTTTCCTGGCTGCTCTGAAAAGCGAATATCTGATTTCTCCGCCGGGCGAAACCTTCAGATATTCAAATTTAGGGTTCCAGCTTCTGGGCATGGTTATTGAAGAAGTTTCCGGTATGAAATATGAAGACTATATGAAGAGGTATATACTGGACCCTCTGGGCATGAGCGAATCCTCATTTACAAAAACTCCTGCCATCAGCAGCAGACTTGTCCAGACCTATTCCGGCAATACGGCGTATTCTCAGCCGGACATAATAAATAAACCGGCGGGAAATCTTTATGTGACAACCCATGGTATGGCAAATTATATTAAATTCCTCCTGTCAGACAAGGAAAACAAATCCAATTGCATTATTGATGCAGACTCTTTCAATGAAATGACAAGCCCCCAATTCACAAATACAGAATTTTTTATTGAAGCAAAAGGAGGGGAGTATCCCTATGGTTTAGGGTGGATGATTGAAAACTGGCCGGGAACCGGCCGTTATAAGATAATAAAACATGGCGGGGATGTGAATGGGTTTAACAGTGAAATATATTTTATACCGGAATTAAAATTAGGCATGGTAATAATGGAATCGTCAATGGCTTATGAGCCTTTAATAAACCTTGAGGATATAAGATACGAGACTATGAAGCGTCTTATTGAAATGAGAACAGGCGAATCTATCTCGCTTGATAAAACATCGGAAAAAACTTATATGCCGGATAACGACCGGAGTGTAAATGAAGATTTGACCGATTTTACAGGCCTCTACGCAGGAAACGGAATAGTATGGTCTATTTATAGTAAGGGAAATGAATTGCTTGCCAGGGAAGCTAATGATAAAGTTTCCTTATTAAAACAAGTCGGTAATAATACTTTTTTTGTTCAAAAGACACAAAATAATCCGTTTATACTGGGAACTTATTTATATTGCATCAGGACCGCATCGGGAAGAGAGGAAATTATTGTCCGAATGGTTAATCGGCATGGAGGAATTTATGAAATGCCCCTGGAAAAAGTTATCCCCTATACGATACGGGAAAATATGAAAAGATATGAAGGCAAATGGCGGATTATAAAAGATCCTGCAGGCAAGTGCTACATGAAAGAGATTACTGCCACGAATGTTGCATTCGACATAGCGGCTAAAAATGGTTTTCTTGAGATAGCCATGGGCAAAAGAACCCTTGTACTGGAACCTCTTAATGAAACAGAGGCTATTGAGGCTGGAGAAGGATCGACATGGTTTTTCAGCAGGGATGAAATACGGAATAACGGTCTGAGATTTGAGAGGTATGAATAAGATGAAGAATTTATTGATTTTATTTTGTCTTTTGGGGATTTTTTCATGTACGCAAACATCAAGGATCACTCGGACGGAGTATGATAAAACAAAACAATTGTATTTTGCCTCGATCGAAAATAAACCGGGAAAAGTTTATTTACGCGACGATAATAACAATTTAATAAGGACAGAAAAGGATAAGGAAAATTTTATAAGTAATTACAACAAATATTGGTCGCTTGATAAAAAAGACCGTACAAACTCGTTTTATAATAATTACTGGTCAAGAGTTTTCAATCGCGAATTGCTTGAAGTAAGCGACCGGGCAAAAGGTTACAAATTAACAGCATTATATTTTTCAGGAATTAAAAACATGGAATTATCAAATTATTCAATGGCTATAAAAGATTTCGACGATTTGATTTCCAGCTATTCCAATATTCAAAAATATTCTGATGTGTTATTTTTAAAAGCGTATTGCTATGAAAAAATGAATGATAATACGGATTCAATTTCAAACTATAAAATGTTTATCAATCAATCGGTTCAGAGATATTCGGCAATATTTTCAGAAAACCCGAAAGAAAACACTAATTATTACGATAAAGAACTGGGATATTCCAACAATTCGATCCATAATTCAAACAACACAGAGAGTATTTTTCCACGGGATGTATTAAGTAACGATACTCCAAAGTTCTATAACGGCGATTATTATTCTCCCGGTTTTGATAATTATACTGCTGATTCGGGTGCAATTTCAAAAGGCATCGGGTTTAATGTCGGATTTGTCAATAATAGCCTTACCTATAATTTAGAACCATATTTTATTATCCCATTAACGCCGGATATATATTTCAACCCTTCAATAAATCTTTCTCAATACTATATATCCGCGGAAATAAAATTTCCCATCCAGGTATATAAATCAGATGATCACCGTTTCGGTTTTGAAATTACCCCGGTATTTAATTATTATCATTATTATCAAGGTGCATTGACGAACAATAATCAGGCCGCTTTATATGAGATTAATGACAATTTTTTTAATTTCGGACTTGAGGCCAGCGCCGGATTTTATATAATCCCGGCATTATACGCCGGCCTTTCGGTATATTATACCTATTTTAATCAATTCAACAATTATAGCGCCGCCGATCAGATTAATGGCCAGGATTATTCTTTTAACTACTGGACTGAAAGCTATTATTTACTGACTTTACGGTACTATCTGTTCAGGGATATAGGAGTTGAAACCGCACTTAGAAACAATGATATACTTGTCGGCTTTGTATTCAGAGATATAACCCTTGATTATGATATAAGCGCAAACCAGATAATGCTGGGTTATGGTACATTATTTTGATTTTTTTATGACAGGCTGAACGTCTAATGATCAGCAGTTTGTCAATCCTATCCGCCTATCTGTTAATCTGCGAAAATCCGAAACTCAGCATAATGCTCATAGCCGCAATGCCTATGTAAAACAGGCCGCGACCCCATTTATCCGCTTTGGAAACCCTTCCGGCCCTGAAAAGAATATACCCGGCGGCAAGATTGCCGAGCGCCCAGAAGACATTGATAACCGGCGACGACAGCCCCTTCCCCGGAGGGTTTGCGAATGGCGTAGGAAACATCTCCCCGGATACGCCATGAATAAAATGAGGTACGGTGTTCACAAGGAACAGACCCGCGAAGAAACAGGCCAGGTAATGATACCATTTCATCGGTTAACCTCCAGACTTTATTTTTTAAGCTCTTCTTTAATCATTTCAATGTATCCGGGATTAATTATAAAGTTTTGCCCATGCAAATAGTTTCTTCCACATTATACCCGTTTTTCCGGTAAAAATCTATTACATCTGCATTCGAATTTAATATTTGCAGCTTGATTTTAGGACAGTTCAATTTTAATAATTCGTTTTCGGCATGCCTGAGCAACAAAGTGCCGGTCCCCCGGTTCCTGTATCCCTGGCTTACTGCCAGGGAATATATCCATCCCCTGTGGCCGTCATAACCGGCCATTATCGTACCGATGATTTTTTTGCCGCCGGATTCCGCGACAAAGAACAAATTATCGTTATGTTCCAGCTTCCTGTCGATCGAGGCCGGCGGATCATTGTGCGGCGTATTATACGAAAAAACCGACTTCCATAAATCGATAACAGCATTCCGGTCTGAATCGTTGTCATATAACCTGATATTCATAATACCTTCCGGATATTCTTAATAAATATTTCCTCCCTTTCAGCCCTCCTGTCTTCATAAGAAGTCCAGAAGGCCATCTGAGAGCCGTCTTTCCCGTCATAAACAAAGCCTTCAATGTCCTTAGTAAACTGAGAGCTTTTCTTGATTCGATTTTCAGGGTTTTTCATAAAATCAGGAAAATCTTTCATCTTTTTCCCTATGTAATGATTGGATTATTCTATCTATAATTGGCATTTTCATCAAAATTCGCATGGGGTCATTCCTTCAGGCGCCCCTTTTATTTCAATTTCTGTAAAAACCATTCGTACCCGGACTGAAGCGTAAGATTGTTATTCACGTCAAAGATTTCCACATTTACAGTTAGTAAAGCTCGCCCTTTATTGATAATATCCTTCCTCACTTTTTCAATCATTTCTTTATCCATGGAAGCCTTCGATTTTATTTTTCCTTCGGCCGGTTTTTTATATTTAAGTTCAACTTTTCTGACCACAGGAACTATATTGTCTCTAAATTCACTGAATGTTCTCAGAAGATATTCGCCGCTTGTAGCTTCGGCTAAAGCGAATTTTAACACCTATGAAAGAATTGAAAGGGATAGCCCTTACATCCATCGGCTCCTCCTTAATATCTTCCGCTTTGCTTGTGGAATTCTATTCTGCCAACCATTTAATGTCAAAATATTTTAATGAAAGAAAGAGACCAAAAAATAAGGACCCTGAAAGCAAAATTTCATATTTTTTAATATATTTGCGGATTATTTTCAGATTCAATACAATCTGGATCCACACTCGAAGTTTATTTTTAGCCAAGGAGACAACCGTGTCAATTCTTCCTCAAATTGAAAACCGAAGGGCAAAACGCGCTTTAAGCGAAAAGCCCATCCCCCAAGAAATTTTGGATCGCCTGTTGCAGGCCTCCATTCTGGCCCCCTCGTGCGCTAACACCCAGCCCTGGCGATTCGTAACCGTTTCAGAACCCCAGCAGCTGACCCAGCTGAAAACCGCCCTGACCCCCGGAAATTACTGGGCGCTGAAGGCCCCCGCAATTACGGCACTTGTCACCAGTCATGAATGGGGCGCGCGGCTCGATCATGGTCGCGATTACGCGTTTTTCGACTTAGGGCAGGCATCGATGGCTTACCAGCTCCAAGCTATAGAAGAGGGTCTTTGCGTTCATCCCATCGCGGGGTTCGATGCCGCGCTTGCCAAAAAAGTCCTGGGAATTCCGGAATCCGCAGTGCTAGTGACCCTTGTCATTTTGGGTTACCCCGGCGATTCATCCCATCTGAACGAAAAGCACCTGGCAAACGAAACCTCGCCCAGAACGCGAAAACCTCTCGAAGAGGTTGCCTCCTCAGACCGCTGGGATGTCCGTCTTGAACCAAGGCCGATAGTGTAATTTATCCGAAATTCTGATTTACCGATTTTTTTGGAAAGTGATATTCCCGGGGTAAATGCCGAGATATTTCATTATTTCTTTCGTTAATAATATTCTGGGTCCGGCAATATGATCATAGAAATTCCCATCCCTGTTTTTATCAAAATTATCATCCTGAACATTAATGTCAAAGAAATACACATTACCGGCATTCTCAATAAAACCAACCCATAAGCCCATGAAAGGAGCGACTCTTGAAACGGTTCCAGTCTTTGCATACAATTTATACCGGTCCGATGATTCCTGTAGCATAAGGGATTTGACGATATCGATGTTTTTCCTGGAAAAAACCGGAAGCCTGCAATTATAGAATTTCTTCATGAATTCAATCTGTTCATCCTGGGATACTCTGAAATTCCCTTCAAGCCAGAAAATGTCAATCCCCGCGGAAATATCCCCGTTTCCATATCCGGTTCCATCGAGGAAATATTTCATTTTTACCGGTCCGACTCTCCTTGCAAGTTCCTGGAAATACCATACGGCCGAATACTTGAAAGCGGTTTCCAAACTCTGATCCTTATTCCAGAAAGGGCTTCCATGGTCTTTCCCATCCCACTCCATGGTATAATTTTTATCTTTTATAACTCCAGATTCAAGACCCGCCAGTGAATTGAAGATCTTAAAAGTCGAGGCAGGCAAAAAACCCTGTCTGCATCTTTCAGGATTATACCTGATATACTGATCATCATTCATGTTATAGATAACAATTGAACCGGAAAGATGATATTTATCAAAATATTCTTTTAGTTCCGGCATATTTACAGATTTTGAAAAACTATAAATACTAAAAAAATTAAGAAATAAAAATACAACAATGACCATTGCGGATTTCATTTTGACTGCCCCTTCAAATAATCTCTTTTTCAATTCAGCCAGTATAGCAGAATCGGCCTTCCGGCTATACCCGCCGCAGAGTATCGGGAAAATTGTAATAGTGGTCATAATTAAATTCAAGGTTATGATCCCTGTCAATACTCACAAAACAAACTGTCAATTATTAATTATTTCCATTAAAATTATTGAAAAAGGAAGATTTGTGAAATGAGGAGGAAGATGGTTATGGAAGACATTTTCCGGAAATGGAAAGAGCGGCCGAAGGATCAGACAAGTCTTATCGGCTCCGAGTATTATAAGCATTCTTCAGTATTCATCCCATTTATCGAGTTGAACAGCGAGTGGCAAATTCTTTTTCAAAAGCGTTCGATGAATGTCCGGCAGGGCGGTGAGATCTGCTTCCCCGGCGGTATTCTTGATAAAGCCCTCGACCGGACCTTTGAAGAAACCGCGGTCCGGGAAACATGCGAAGAACTAGGTATTACGCCTGACAAAATCGAAGTCCGGGAAAATATCGGTATTCTTGTCGCTGTAATGGGCCTTGTTGTTCACGTCTTCGCCGGAAAACTGAATGTTCATAGTTTAAACGAGCTTTCGACTGAGAAAAAGGAGGTGGAAAAGGTCTTCACGATTCCAGCTCCCTATTTTATTCGAAACAGACCTGAGATATTCCATGTCCGGGTGGAGGCTCAGCCTTCCTTTACGGACAAGGACGGCAGTGAGGTTATCCTTCTTCCCTCGAAGGATCTCGGTCTTCCTGAATACTACCACAAACCCTGGGGTGGTTTCAAGTCAATAATTTTCGTTTACAGAACAGAACATGGCATGATCTGGGGAATCACGGCCCAAATTATTCATGCTTTGTTAAATCCGGATTGAGCAAAGTATCAAATCTGTTACACCCCACTCGGTGCAAAATACTGCTATATGTGAGAGCGCGTCTTTTACACGGTTGGTCACACTCAGGGGAAACAAACCCGGATAATAATGAATGGTATAAAGAATATTATCATATTTGAGAGGACTGGCTGCGGCATGATGCAGGTCGAAGCTATTGAACTCGGTGCCTACAATGATTACCGAATTTGAACTGCCGGCACGGATAGCAGGTATGATATATTGCGCATATGGTTTAATTTTGCTTCCCCATTTGACTTGGTTTGGTTCGTTGAATATTTCATATATGACATGTTTTTTGGCTCCGTAGAGAAATGCCATCCTTTTAAAGAAATCGAAGGCTTCTTTTATATATGTATTAGGATCGCCATCATACATGATATGCCAGCTTACAATGCAGTATATGCCGCTGTTTTCCGTATACCTGACGGCTTCATGAATATATTTCTCCACTTCCGGATGATGTATATACCCCGGTTCAGAATTTTTTCCGAAGCTCCAGCCTATTGTCCACAGCGGAATTCGGAATACATCCATTTTATATTTTCGAGAAAGATATTTTATCGAGTCGTTATTCAAAAATTGGCTTGAATCTTTTATATGATCCATGTAAAGGCCACGGAGTTGTACTGGAAAGCCTCTTTCATCGCAAAGCTGAGTACCTATCACTTTCAGATTTCCATGTATCGCGACCGGAGAACCTGCCGGGTAATTCCCCGGTATTCTCGAATTGGTAAAAGGCAGTTCCGGGTAATTGATATCCGTATTCACGGTAACCGGAGATTCATCCGGCTCAGTATACCACTCAAGAGGCAGTTCACAGGAGAACAATAATGTGCTAATGATAAAAAAGAAAGAAAATACTTTAGCCGATGAAACCATTATCAATGTTTTCATTATTATCTCCAAATACTTTGGTCAACAGTCCGGTGCAATTTTCACAAATAACACCACTTTTACCCATAACCGGATCAATTATTTCGGAAAATTACTGCGGCTAATTCCGGGTAAAATATCTTGGCTGGCGACAATATCCTTTTTATAATAAAAAAATCACCCCCTTGTCATTATTCTCACTTTATTTATATCCAGATAATCTTTTAAAGCTCTGTTCCTGATATAACTTTTCATCTCATTTTCTGAAATGCTTTCCCAATTTTCCTTTTCTTTCATATAGGCATATGTAATCCCCCTCGAGGAAGAAATTACGGCGCCGTTCCCGTTTTTATCAAAAAATACCTGTAGATCTTCTGCTTTTCCTCCTTGAAATCCGAGGCCGGGAACAAGGAAAATAGAATTCGGCAATAATTCCCTTATCTCTTTGCCGACAGATGGATAAGTCGCGCTTACAACAAACCCTATGAAAGAATAATTATTGTCTCCCAATGTTGTTTTTGTCAGTTCGGAAAATGTCGAGGCCATTTTCTGATAAACCATCCTTCCATCGATTAATTTTAAATCCTGGATTTCTCCGGCAGACGGGCTCGATGTTTTCAATAATAAGAATAATCCCCTATTGTTCTCTTTCGCAATCTTTATAAAAGGATTATAACCATCTTTCCCTAAAAAAGGGTTTACTGTTACCATATCTGAAGAAATCGGGCCATTTCCAAGATGTGCCCTGGCGTAAGCCAGTGATGTAGAATCGATATCACCCCTTTTCGCATCATTGATAACAAATAAACCTTTTGACTTTGCATATTGGATTGTCTTTTCAAGGGCCCTGATCCCATAGCTCCCATAAAGCTCATAAAAAGCGAATTGCGGTTTGACTGCCAAGGCAAAGTCGCTGATGCTGTCAATGACAATCTTATTGAAGTAAAATATCGATTCTTCAATGTCTTGATAGGATTCATTATGTATTTCCTGCTTTAAGAAATCAGGGAAACAATTTAAATCGGGGTCAAGACCTGCAACCAGTGCGCTGTTTTTTTCTTTGCTCGCCTCAAGAAGCTTGTCTGCGAAATTCATTTTTTCTCCTCAATAATTACAATTTGGCGGCCCTCCTCTTTATGCGAAGAAGTCGTGCAACTCCCGGATAGAATTAAAAATAAATGTCGGATCGATATCTTTGAGCTCCTGCTCAGTCTTCTCAGGCATCGAACCGTCCAGATTGCTTCCAACAATATCGAAGAATTTATCTCTTTTAAGAGAACCAGCAGGTTATAAATTCCGGATTTGGGATTGGTAATTGTACCGTCAAGGTCGAACAAAATCTGCCTGTAGTTCATTGCTTCTCCTTAAGCAGTAGCCGCTTAGATCTTCAATAGAAATATTAGCGGCTTTTTCAGCTCTGAAATTATTTTAATCATGACTGGCATTTTTATCAAAATTTGCATGGGGTCATTCCAGCAGTCTGACCATTCTTATTTACCTCTTTATTAATGAGAGAGTATGGGTATAGCATACTGCCGCAATAATATCATTCCTTGCTTGCAGCTTCGGCAGGGGGATTTCATTTTTCCCGGAATATTTGCATATTATATTAAAATTCAATAAAATATTTTCAATAACAAAATATTTCTCTAACCGGGAATAAAAACCGCTATTGGGGGGCTTATTCTGCATGAATAAACGCATAATTATTGTTGTATTATCAGCCTTAGCTGTATTTTTAACAAGCCTGGCATGGTGCGACACGTCAACAAATTCGGTACCTTCAATCAAACAGGCTTCGAAATTCTATATCCTCCCCATCCAGAATATCACAGGCGAGAATTCAAACGCCTTCCAGCTTGTCGTCTTCAGGTCAATCTACAATTTCATGAGAATAATACCATCGATTGACGTTCCCGATGATAAAGTCATGAACGGCCTCTTCTGGCTGACGTCTGTTCTTCCGGAATGGAGCAGGGTTAACGCCGAATACGCTCCGAAGGAAGTATACGGCGCTGATTACATCCTCTACGGGGATTACGAGATCAAGCAGAAAAGCCCTGAAAAGGTGACGATTAAGATAGGAGTCTGGTCGAAGTCGGAAAATAAAAACATTTTTAATAAATCATACGTAACTGCTACAGATGAGGATGTCTTTGACAGCATCGACCTGATCCTTAAAAATATCATCGAGGACGTTCTTAAAGTAAATTATTCGCTTGCGCGAATCGACTTATATATCAGGGCAGGATCTGAGAAGTACCTGATCTATATCAACAACCAGCTCATCGATACGGTTGATAAGAAAGACTATAAAAAAAGCCTGAGCGTCCTGGGGGGGCAGTCCTACACAATAAGCATAGCCAGGCTCCGTGACGGCAGGACCGTAAATGCATGCACAAAAACCCTGGGTGCAAAAGAGAATTTAGCGGTGACATATTTTGCGACCGGATCGGTTGTATTAGACCCGGTCCGGTATTCACGGAAGGAAGAGATTTATTCATATACTCTCGACGGCAATCCGGCTTATGAAAATGAGTTTATCTCCAATATGAACGCATCGTCAAACCATAATATAAAAGTAACAGACCAGAGGTCAAATCTCATTTATGAAGCCCCTTTCAATGTCATGGATGGCGTGATAACACATGTAACGCCAACGGAGGAATGGGGCGGGCCTTTGCATTTAATGGTATATTCGGGAAATTGCAGCTTCGCCGGCCTGGCAGCAGAATATTTCCCTTATCGGTATTTCTGGCTCGAGGCGGGCGGCGGGGTTTCATGGTATAAGACTATATATGATGTTTCCCCCTATCTGGGTATTGGATATTACTTTATCGGCGACATGAAAACCGATTTCAGGCTGGGATGCGGCATTACGGCCTCATATTACCAGTACGTTCCGTTAAGCGCAATAACCCCGCCTTATAACTACTCGGGGGGAATATTCGCCCAGTTCGAATGGAAATGTATAAACCTCAGGATTGGCTGTTACTACGATTTCGGAGCCAAGCAGGCATGCCCCGACGCGTCGATCGGTTTCAAGATATAAGGGGGGGATTTATGAAAAATGTAATTAAATTATTTTATATAACAGCACTTTCGGGCATTCTTTCTTCATGCCAGCTGTTCTTCGACCAGAATTTTATGAACAAAACGGTTTTAAATCCTGCCGGCTCATCGGCATCAGCGACGACTAATTATTCTTCCGCCAATATAGGCACTCTTGTCTATGTCCCCGCCGGGACATTTCAGTACGATAGCGGTGCCGGCGACCTTGATACAGAAAGAGCCTTTCATATGAGCGAATATGATATTACCGGTACAGAATTCCAGAATGTAACCGGGATTTCAGACCCGAGCAGTTTTTCAAGTGTCCCCAATCACCCTGTTGATTCAGAGACTTGGTACCAGGCAATTTATTTCTGTAACAAGTTGAGTATACTTGAAGGCCTGACCCCGGCATACTCCATAGGAGGAAGCACCGATCCTTCAGCCTGGGGGACTATACCTGCGGCAGGTACAGATAGTCCAGCCTGGGATGCGGTTCAGGTAAACTGGTCAGCAAGCGGCTACCGCCTGCCTACTGAAATGGAATGGATGTGGGCGGCTATGGGGGCGACCAGCGATGCCCGAAGCGGCGATATTACCGGCTGGGGCGTGAATACGGGCGGCTACACAAAGGGCTACGCGGGCAGTACGGAATCGGGAGGAGCTCAGAACAATGTCAGCCAATATGCATTGATAAATAATACCGTGGAAACTGAAGCAGTAGGCTTATTAAAGCCCAATGAGCTCGGCCTTTACGATATGAGCGGGAATGTATGGCAGTGGTGCTGGGATTGGCTGGGAGGGACTGCCGAGTTTACTACCAGTGGTACACCGTGGGGGACTCCATCGGGAGCGCAAACCGGGTATGCCGGTCCGGCTTCGGGCGCTTCCCGCGTCTTTCGCGGCGGCGCTTATGCAGATTATCCAGTTCCAGATGCTTACATTTACTTTCGTAATTACGATTCTCCTGGTGCGTCACATACCGCCTACGGCTTCAGGGTAGTGCGCCCATGACAGGCGAAGTAGCCGTGCAACTCCCGGATAGAATTAAAAATAAATGTCGGATCGATATCTTTAAGCTCCTGCTCAGTCTTCTCAGGCATCGAACCGTCCAGATTGCTTCCAACAATATCGAAGAATTTATCTCTTTTAAGAGAACCAGCAGGTTATAAATTCCGGATTTGGGATTGGTAATTGTACCGTCAAGGTCGAACAAAATCTGCCTGTAGTTCATTGCTTCTCCTTAAGCAGTAGCCGCTTAGATCTTCAATAGAAATATTAGCGGCTTTTTCAGCTCTGAAATTATTTTAATCTTGATTGGCATTTTTATCAAAATTTCAATGAAGTTACGCTTTTAATGACCTTTATGTTTTTCCTTTTTTTTCTCCCGGCGCATTTGATATTTCAAAAGGTTTTGAGCCTCCCTTTCCTCACGCGACAATTTTTTTATTTCCACTTTTTTTGTTTCCATCTGGCGTTTCATAGCTTCCTGCGCCATGGTCCCGGCTCCTTCCTTTTTCATGATCTTCCGGGATTCCCGGAGGAGCCTTTTATAATTAAGGCGGGTTTCGGGCTTATTTTCCTCCGGAATATCGCCGCCGAATTTCAGATCGTAAAAATTGTTCAGGACAAAGTTATAGACATCCAGGTCCGTAGGTTCGCCCCCAAAATTGTGCCTGGCCACCGAATAAACGCCATTCCTTCTTCTCTCAAATAATCCGATCCAGTAAGGATCTTCAAAGTAAACGGTTAATTGAATACGATCTGCATTATGCATAGTTTCTCCCCGAATAATTTTATTCGCAGGAGAAGGGACATCCCAAAAGGGAAGGATACTTTCAGGCGTGTTGAATAACCCGCCCTTCACGGACTACCGGCCGTAAGCGATGAAATCGCCTGTGATTTTATCTCCGGATATTCATTAAGATAGATTAAAACAATCTAGTTTTTTAATATTGATAAAGCCTCCACAAAACTTTCAGGCAATATTTTAATCAGGTCATTACAAGTTGTCAAATGCAATTGCTCAGCGACTGTCAGGTGAATGCCATCACTGTTCACTATCATCCCCCGAGATATGCCTTTCTTACCTTTTCATCTCCCGCGAGATCCTCGGCCCGTCCTTCCATGACTATCCTGCCTGTTTCCATGACATAGCCTCTATGGGCGATTGAAAGGGCCATCCTGGCATTCTGTTCGACAAGGAGTATAGTTGTTCCGCCACGGTTTATTTCTTTTATGTGGCTGAAAATATCCCTGACAAGCATCGGCGAGAGCCCCATCGAGGGTTCGTCGAGAAGCATCAGTTTGGGCTTGGACAGAAGTCCTCTGGCAGTCGATAGCATCTGCTGCTCGCCGCCCGACAGGGTCCCGGCCTGCTGGTGCAGCCTTTCCCGCAGGCGCGGGAACAGGTCGAAAACCCTGCGCATATCCTTCTTTACCTGCGGAAGATCATGCCGGATGTACGCGCCCATTTCGAGGTTTTCAAGGACGCTCATGTCTCTGAATATCCTCCGCCCCTCCGGGACGTGGGATATGCCCAGCCTTACAATATTATGGGCCTCTTCCCTGGCCAGGTTTATCCCGTTGAACGTTATGCTTCCGCTTTCCGGCCTGATGAGCCCTGAAATCGTCTTGAGGATGGTGCTTTTCCCGGCCCCGTTCCCCCCGATAAGTGTGACGATATCGCCTTGGTCGACAGAAAATGATACGCCCTGGACCGCATGTATCGCCCCGTAATACACGTTGATATTATTTACTTCAAGCATCTGACGCCTCTTCTCCAAGGTATGCCTCTATGACTTTCCTGTCGGCCTTTATTTTTTCCGGTGGCCCCTCGGCTATCAGGACCCCGTAATCCAATACGAATATAGATTCGCAGATACCCATGACCAGATTCATGTCATGCTCTATAAGAAGGATCGTCAGGCCGAACTTCTTTCTTATAAACCCGATTAGCTCCATCAGGTCTTTTTTCTCGCCGGGGTGCATGCCTGCCGCGGGTTCGTCTAAAAGGAGGAGCTCCGGCACCGTGGCAAGGGCCCTTGCTATTTCCAGGCGCCTTTGAAGCCCGTAGGGCAGGCTTCCCGCCCTGTCGGATGAATATTTAAGGAGGCCGAAAATGCCGAGAAACTCCCTTGACATTTCAGTTATTTTCCTTTCTTCAGCGCCAAACCGCCCGAAACGGAAAACCATCGATTCCAATAGAGAGTATTTTACCCTGTGATGGCAGGCTATTTTGACGTTATCAAGGACAGACAGATCCTTGAAAAGCCTTATGTTCTGGAAGGTCCGGGCGATCCCGAGCCTTGTCACACTGTAAGGCGGAAGACCCGCTATATTCCTGCCGTTAAATATTATCCTTCCCGAATCCGGCTTTATTATCCCCGTAAGGAGGTTGAATGTAGTGGTCTTGCCGGCGCCGTTGGGCCCGATGAGCCCGGCAAGCCCTCCCTTCCCGATTTCAACGCCGAGGTTCGCCACTGCCCTCAGGCCGCCGAAAGACCTTGTTAAATTCTCAGTCTTCAGGATCGGCATCTGCGCCTCCTGAATTCACGGGAGCCCATAAGCCCCTCGGGCCTTAACAGCATCAGGATAATCATTATAATAGAAAATATTATCATCCTTTCGTATGGATAATCGGCTAAAAACGAGTTCGTAAGGGTAAAAAACACGGCTCCTATGATCACCCCCGTCGTGCTGCCCAGGCCTCCTATCACAACCATTACGAGTATCTCGACCGTTTTCATGAAGGTGAATGAGCCCGAATTGACGAGTCTTATGTTGTGGACGAAAAGGGCCCCGGCGATCCCGGCGAAAAAGGCGCCGATAACGAAAGCGGCCACCTTGTACCGTGTCGAAGAGATCCCCATCGATTCGGCTGCGATCTCGTCCTCCCTGACCGCGAGAATGGCTCTTCCGTGCGAGGAATTTATCAGGTTCGATATGACGATAACCGCGGCGGCGGCCATGAAAAATATCCAGTTCCCGTTAGTATAGGCTGGCAGACCCTTGAGCCCGGCGGCGCCTCCAAGGTAATCGACGTTCAGGACGGACAGCCTTATGATCTCGCCGAACCCGAGCGTGGCTATCGCGAGGTAATCTCCCTTGAGACGCAGCGCCGGCAGGCCTATTATAAAACCGAATACGGCCGAGGTAATTCCACCGGCGAGCACCGCGATCGAAAAAATCATGAATTCCGGCATGCCGAGCGCCGACAATTCTCCCGAATGATACAGGGTTATTATTGCCGATGAGTATCCGCCGACGGCCATGAATCCGGCATGGCCTAATGAGAATTGCCCTGCAAAGCCGTTTATGAGGTTGAGGCTGACTGCAAGGATTATATTTATTCCAAGCACAAGGAGGTTGAACTTCCAGAAATCGTTGACAGAACCGTAGATCAGGGACCATATGACGTAGAGAAGGACGGTTATCAATACGACCTTCACCCACCCCCTGTTTAATGCCCATGCGAGCGCGTCAAACTTTGTCATTTGTCCCCCTGCCGAGAAGCCCTCCGGGTTTGATCATCAATATTACAATCAATATAATAAAAGCCGTTACATCGCGCAGCGATGAATTCCCGAATCCTACAGACAGCTGTTCTGCGATGCCCATGAGGATGCCGCCAAGCATCGCCCCGGGAAGGCTCCCTATTCCCCCGAGAACGGCGGCTATAAAAGCCTTGAGGCCCGGCATGATCCCGAGAAGGGGGTCGAACGGATAGAAAGCCCCGAAGAGAACGCCGGCTGCGCCCGCAAGCGCCGAGCCTACCGCGAAAGTAAATGAAATAGTGTTATTCACGTTCACGCCCATGAGCTTTGCCGCCTCGGCATCGAAGGAAACAGCCCTCATTCCCCTTCCTATCCTTGTGAACTTCACAAGGATCCATAAAAGGACGGATAAAACAACGGCCGACGAAAAGAAAATAATATGCTGGCTGAAAATGAATATGCTGTTCTCAGGGCTCACCTTGATCTCGATAGGGATGTCCTTCAATATCGGGGGAAAGTATTTCTGGGCCGGCGTCTGCCAGTACATCATCGCGTATTCGAGAAAGAGCGACACTCCTATGGCGGTTATAAGGTAGGCTATGCGGGGAGCGGCCTTGAAGGGGCGTTTATGATACAAATAAACTGCCCAGGAAAATAGCGGGAAAGAGAAGAGCATTACAGGCAGAACCGGGAAAAAAGGGCCTCCGGGCCATATTAAAGCAGGAAAAATACCGGCCGCAAGGCCTATGCCGGATGAAATTAAAATAACGGCGTATACCCTGACATTTTTTTCAATCAGCAGGCCAATCAGTCCGCATGAGGCGCAGCCGGCCGCGGCCGGGAGAAGCGCGTTCCATTTAAAAAACACCGAGGCGAAGAAGCCAAGGCAGGCGCCTATGCCGGCCGAGAGGAAAACTACCGACGGCTTCTGCCTCAGGGGCTTATACGCCGCCTTTTCTATTAAAATCCCGAGCAGCGCGCAGAAAACCATCGAAATCAGAAGTACGGGAATAAATGCCCAGCGGGGCATTGTACTCACGAAAAAGTATGAGGCGGCAAAATATCCGGTGTACGAACCGACCATGTATACATCGCCGTGGGCGAAATTTATGAGTTTTAGTATCCCGTAAACCATCGTATAACCCAGGGCGAGCAAAGCGTAAACGCTTCCGGTGGAAATACCCTGGATCAGGTATTGAAGCAGGTTTACAAGGAATTCTTCCATGTCAAGGCTCGATGGTTGTCTTATATACCTGGGAACCGTTTACAAGTTCAATGACAACGGCTGATTTTACAGGGTTCCTGTTTTCATCGAAGGATATCCTGCCCGTCACCCCGCTTACCTTTAACTTCACAAGCGCTTCCCTGATCTTTTCAGTTTCGGTGCTTCCGGCGGCCTTTATAGCTTCTGAGAGTATAAGCGCCGAGTCATAGGACAGCGCCGCGAGCGCATCGGGCCTGGAACCGTACCTTTGCCTGTAAGCTTTGATAAAATCTACGGCTACCGGGTTGACGCTTTCCGTCGAATAATGGTTGCTGAAATATATGCCGTTAAGGCTGCCGGCTCCTGCGATTTTAATCAGTTCGTCGGAATCCCAGCCGTCTCCCCCTAAGATCGGGGTCGCTATGCTCAGCTCCCTAGCCTGCTTTGCGATAAGCCCGTCTTCCTGGTAATAAGCGGGAATGTATATTATATCGGGCTTTTTCATCCTTATTTTTGTAAGCTGGGTCCTGAAATCCTTGTCGCCGGCGATAAACGCTTCCTCGGAAACTATCTTTCCACCGCCTTTAATGAAGCTCTCTTTGAAGAACTTTGCCAGGCCCTTGCTGTAATCGTTTGCATTGTCCAGGAATACAGCCGCGGTTTTTACCCTGAGGTTCTTGAGGGCGAAATTGGCCATTACGGTTCCCTGGAAATCGTCAATAAAACAGGCCCTGAAAATATATTTTCCCGTTTTTGTTACGTCAGGGTTGGTCGCAGTCGGGGTGATCATTATATATCCGGCGTCCTGCGCGATCGGAGCCGCTGTGAGCGAATTCCTGCTTATGACCGGTCCGAGGAGCGCCGCGACTTTATCCTGGGCTATGAGCATTTTAACCGCCGACGCCGATTCAGACGGATCCGATTTATTGTCGGCTATTATAAGTTCGACTTTTTTCCCGAGAAGCCCTCCGGATGAGTTGATCTTGTCGAAAAAGAGCCTGGCGGCGTTGGCGCACGAGGTTCCGAAAGTAGCGACGCTCCCGGTGATCTCGTAGTTTCCGCCTATTTTCAGGCTCTGATCCTTATCTGAGCCGTAAAGGGAAGAAAATAAAAACATGCTTAAAACCGCAAAAAGACAGTATTTCATATGAGCCTCTCGATTATTTTTTAAAGACGGGTCATTTCAACCTTGATTACCGGCATAGATTCAACTCCCTGGATTTTATGAGTTATTATATTATAAAAAAGGCGGCGGGACAAGAAAAAACATCTATCCGCCTTACCTTTCCGGTAACTTTTCAAGCGCATTGCCGAATTCTTTCCCCTCAGGGCGCCTGGCCGATATAACCGATTGCTTCCTTAATCGTTTCATTCATATTAACCTCAAATACAGGGCAAACAACTTTTAGGATTAAAAATAATTCATAAAGCTATTGACATTCCGCAGATTAGTCTGTATAATAGAACGATATGTATTACAAATTGAATAAAGGAGGATCGTTTATGTCAAATTCAGAAACTAAACTCAGACAGGAAGAGGCTCTCGAACAGATTTCCTATTTAAAAAAGATTATCGAAGGGACCAGGATCAGGGCCGCCACCGGCTACCCTTTCTTATTCATATGGGGTGTGATCTGGATAATCGGTTTTGGAGCAGGAACATGGGTTAAAGGATGGAAATACGGGCTTGTCTGGGGGGTGCTTAATCTCACCGGTCTTACAATAACCTATATTGTACGATATATGAGGCGGAACTTGTCAAAAAACACCCTTATCATGAAGCAGTTAGGCAGATTAAACTGGATCCTTGCCGTCGCATCCATCCTGTTTTTCACATTTTTCTTAATACCTCTTGGCGAAAGAATCTTATCTCTCTACTGGCCTTTCTGGGTAGGTGTTATTTATATTGTCAACAGCGTTTTTATTGGAAAACAGCTGGCAATTTTCGGATTATTGCTGATAGCGGAATCCTTGCTTGCTTTTATTATCCCGATGCCTTATTTTTATTACTGGCTTTCTCTGTGCGGAGTAACGTTTATCATGACAGGCTTTATTTTTATGAAACAGGCAAAAACCCATGAATAGCTTTAAGATCACGGATTTGAATGAAATATTCCAGGCAAGGGCGAGAATAGGCATTATGACTATTCTTATATCCTCCGGAGATACGGATTTTACTGACATTAAAGAGCAGGCCGGCCTGACAGGGGGCAATTTAGGTGCGCATATAAGGGTGCTCGAGGACGCGGGTTATATTGAAGTAATTAAGGGTTATGCGGGGCGGAGGCCCAGGACGACCTGCCGGGTTACTCAAAGGGGCCGTGAAACCTTTTTGAAGTACCTGACCCAGATGGAAGAAATTTTAAAAAACCTCAAACCTGAAAGCTGAGCTTGGAGCCGGGATGCGGACGGACCGGCAGGCAGTCAATATGTCTCATCTTCTATTCTATTGGGCTTAAAATCCAGCTGCTTTTCGATTATTCCCAGCGATTTCCCGTATTCTATAGCTTCTTTCCAGGTACGCTGATCAACCGCTGCATTGAAAACTTTATTTTTATAGACTATTATAAGCTCATTGCCCCTGTAAAAATGCGCATAGAATTCCTGTCGTTTAAACAGCAGGCGGCAGGACATGTTTTTCCGGATCTTTTTAATAATATCCTGTAAATTATTCTCGCTTACGCTGACCTTGTATAAAACTATTATGCCGCCCAGGATATTCTTCTTCCCGATGATATCCATTTCTTTGAATATAGACCTATTCTTCTGGCTTCGATTGATGATAATCCCATGGTAATCTCCCATAAAGCCCTCCTCCAATGCCAATAATATATTATTTTCTGAAACTTATCAATAAGAGATTCGCAAATTTGATATGACAGCCCGCTTTACGAAAACCTGTCAATCCGTCAAACCCCAATAAACCCTTGATCATGCGAATCATAAAAAATAAAAAATATATTTTCATAAAGTTTAAAATGGAGAGCGCCGATAGAATAATAGAGAGATTCTCGTTTTAAAAAAGAGGAGGGCTCTTCAGCATCCGGCCTAATAGGATTATCGGTTTTTCCGGAAAAGCCTTTAGGCTTTAAAGAGAAAATATTCCCGCAAGGACGCGGGGATAAAATATATCAAGGAGGATACTTATGATCATCAATCACAACATCAGCGCGATTTTCGCAAATCGTCAGTTGTGGGAGAACAGCCGTGAATCTGACAAGAACATCGAGAAGCTTTCGTCAGGTTTGAGGATTAACAGGGCTGGTGACGACGCTTCCGGTCTCGCGGTTTCCGAGAAGATGAGAAGCCAGATTGGCGGTCTGCGCAGAGCCGAGAGGAACGCAGAGGACGCAACATCGTTTATCCAGACAACAGAAGGGTACCTGGCGGAAACCCACACGATCCTTCAGAGGATCAGGGAGCTCGCAGTACAGGCATCCAACGGAATCTATTCAACAGAAGACAGGATGCAGATCCAGGTTGAAGTTTCCCAGCTTGTTTCCGAAGTCGACAGAATAGCTTCACATGCACAGTTCAACGGCCTCAATATGCTTACCGGCCGTTTTGCGAACACCACTGGCGGCAACGCCCCTACTTCCAGTATCTGGTTTCATGTAGGCCCAAATATGGACCAGAGGATCAGGAGCTATGTAAATACTATGACTGCAACAGCTCTGGGCCTCAAGGACCCCACTTCGCAGGAAAATATCAGCATCAGCACTCCTGAAAAATCAAACATGGCAATCGGTACTATCGACAACGCTCTGACAAAAGTTTCCAAGCAGAGAGCGGACCTTGGCGCGTACCAGAACAGGCTGGAAAAGTTATCGACTGGGCTTATGGTAGGTTATGAAAACCTTCAGTCCGCCGAATCCAGGATCAGGGATACGGATATGGCTGAACAGATGAGCGATTTCGTTAAAACGCAGATAATGACACAGGCTGCAACGGCGATGTTAGCTCAGGCAAACCAGAAACCCCAACTGATGCTTAGTCTGTTAAGATGAGATAAGTTGGGATAGGCAATTTACTTAATAAAATAAGTTTATCCCGGCAGCAGAGCCGGGATAAACCGTATTTATAGTTTCGGTTATAGGCACTGGTGGTATTTACTTCAGACCCTCCTTAAAGCTGCGCCTGCAGCATAAAGTCGGCGCAGACAGCAGGGACCCCTTCAGTCACACGGATGTTAAGCAATTCAAGGAGGGTTAATATGATAGTAAACCACAATATATCTTCGATTTTTGCCAATAGACTCCTGGTGCAGAATGACAACAACCTGAACCAGAATATTGAGAAGCTATCTTCCGGCCTCAGGATTAACAAGGCTGGAGACGATGCTTCCGGTCTGGCTGTATCTGAAAAGATGAGAAGTCAGATATCCGGTCTCCACCAGGCAATGAGAAATACCGAAGACGCCACATCTTTCCTGCAGACAACAGAAGGTTATCTTGATGAAACCACAACTATCCTGCAGAGAATGAGAGAACTTTCAGTTCAGGCCGGAAACGGTATTTACAGCGATATGGACAGGTCACTTATCAACGTTGAAATGTCCCAGCTGGTAAATGAAGTGGACAGGATCGCTCACCACGCACAGTACAACGGAATGAATATCCTGACAGGTAGATTTGAGGAACCGAGCGGACAGACTACAGGTTCCGCGGCTACAAATCAGACAGCCGGTCTCTGGTTCCATATCGGACCGAACATGGATCAGAGAGTGCAGGTGTTTGTTGGTAATATGAACGCTCAATCTTTGGGCCTGGTTTCCGCTGAGGGAAATAAGGTCGTAAGCGCAAGCAACATGGATACCGCGAACCGTTCGATCGGAGTTCTTGATAAGGCTCTTGAGAAAGTCCTTAAACAGAGGGCTGATCTTGGTTCTTACGAGAACAGGTTCGAAAAACTTTATAAAGGGCTTTATGTTGCATTCGAGAACACGAATGCATCCGAGTCCAGAATAAGGGATACGGACATGGCGCAGGAAATGAGCGATTACGTTAAGAACCAGATCCTGACGCAGGCCAACGTTGCTATGCTGGCCCAGGCAAATTTAAAGCCTCAGCTAGTGCTGAGGCTTCTTGGTTAGGGATAGGCAAATATCCTCTAACTATTAGTATAAACTAAGAGTAAAAAAGACTGTTCGGGGTCCCTGCTAATTTTTAAAAACTAAGCTGTTTTAATCCCGACAATTATTATATCGGAACAGGTTGAAATAGGTTTAGTAAAAAACATGATTATTTTTTTATAGCCCCGTCTCCTTCCCCATAAGCCGATAATTCTTTGAGCCTTTCGAGAAGAGGCGGATGGGAATAATAGAAGAGGACATAAAGAGGATGGGGAAACAGATTGGATAAATTATCCTTATAGAGCTTGACAAGAGAATTCTGAAGGTCTGTATATCCGCCCGTTATTCCGACCGCGAACCTGTCGGCTTCCCTCTCGTTTTTCCTTGAAAAATAAGAACAAACAGGATCGAAATAATATGAAATTATCGAGAGTAAAAAACCTGCTATGATGATCTTAGCAAATAACCCGCCTGGCTGAATGCCGAAAATATCAGGCAGGATATTTGTACGGAAAAACAGGTAGCAGACAAATAGAAGTAATTCGGCAATTATTTCGAAAGATATGATAGATTTTATCACATGCTTTTTCTTCCAGTGCCCTGCTTCATGGGCAATTACAGATAAAAGCTCGCCGTCGGTTAATTTGCCTATAAGCGTGTCAAGGATTATTATTCGTTTTACATTTCCGATCCCTGTAAAATAAGCGTTGGAATGAGAGCTTCTTTTCGAGGCGTCCATCTTCAGAACCTGGCCGGCCTTAATACCGGCTTTTTCGCAAAGACCCTTGATTTTTTCTACAAGTTCCGGATTATCAAGGGGTTCGAATTTATTAAAAAGCGGTTCGATTATATAGGGGCTTATATACATGAGAGTTATGCTCAGGATGAAGAAAAACAGCCAGATTATAAACCACCAGTAGCCGGGGCTTAAGCCGATGATCCAGAGCCCTGCGATGACTGCCAGGCAGAGAATTGCTGTTTCTATTATAAAACTCTTTATAAAGTCCATGATCCAGAGGGAAATGCTCATCCGGTTGAAGCCGAATTTATTTTCGATAAAGAACGCATCGTAAAGCGCCCATGGTATATCGAGGAGCTGCGAAGCCGCTGATAATACCGCAAAAAAGACCAGACCCTGCAGCATGTAGTTAATATTCATACCTGTTATTACCGAATTGTACATGTTAAAGAGCGGTGAGAAAATAAAAAAGAGGATAAGGATATCCGAGAACAGGGATCTGAAAATATCGAAACGCGACTTTAAAGCAAGGTATGACAGGCTCTTTTCCGAGGTCTCTTTATCGATTATTCCCGACAAGGAAACCGGAACAAAGGCTGACATTTTACGTAGATGAGAAACATTTAGAATTTCCAGCAAAACGGACATGGCCCTTTTTGCAATAAATAAAAATAAGGCAAGTTCTGCTATGAGAACTTTCATACATGCTCCTTAGTGCCGCTTATGCCGCCCGAAATCGGCGTTTCTTCCATGTAATGGCAAATTGACATACAGCCGGTGATATTATATATTTAAAGCGGGGTTATTTTAAGTTTTGGTTACAAAAAAATGAAAATAAAACTTCACATTCCTGCAGGCATTGATCCAATTCTTGCTTTTGGAGTTCATGATTCCAACCTCAGGCTGCTCGAGAGGGTGCTTGCCGTCAAGATCATTCCGCTCGAGGAAGATATTTCCATCGAAGGCGAAGAGGATAATATCACCAGGACATCGAATATATTGAATAATATATTCGTGCTGGCCCGCGGAGCGATGCCCCTTTCTCATAATGATATAAAGCTCCTCATTGAGGAGGGCCGGAGCGGGGGCAATTACAGGTCGGAAAAGTTTTCTTCCGACGGCCTTGCCGTATCGAGAAAGGGATACAGGTTAAAACCCAGGACTACGCACCAGAAGGAATACATCCGTGATATTCTCGATAATGACCTGACTTTTGCAGTAGGGCCCGCCGGCACCGGTAAAACTTATTTCGCGGTCGGAATGGCCCTTCATCTGCTCAATATAGGAAGGGTCAAGAAGATCATTCTCACTCGCCCTGTCGTCGAGGCCGGTGAAAACCTCGGTTTTCTTCCTGGAACAATAGAAGAAAAGATAGATCCCTATCTGAGGCCGCTTTTTGACGCGCTCAAGGATATGCTCGGGCCCGAAGAACTCAAGTATTTCATGGAAACCCAGGTTATCGAACTCGCGCCTCTCGCATATATGAGAGGGCGCACTCTTTCAAATTCTTTTATCATCCTTGACGAAGCCCAGAATACAACAGCCATGCAAATGAAAATGTGCCTGACCAGGCTCGGTGAAAATTCCAAAATGGCTGTAACCGGCGACATAACCCAGATCGACCTTCCATCAGAAAGGGAATCGGGGTTAAAGCAGGCCCTCGAATTATTCGGGGACCTGGAAGGAATAAAATTTATTTATTTTAACAAGACCGACGTTCTGAGGCATGGCCTGGTCAAGAAAATACTGGAAATATACGAAAAAAGCGGGAAGGATTAATGGAAAGAACTGTCTTTCAGGTAATGCTCCGGAGATTTGCAAAGGTCCTTGCTGCAAATTATAAACCGGCGGCGCTTTTCGCGGGCGTTTATTTTTTGAGCCTTATTTTTATATTTTTATCACATATAGCGCCCGACAGTTCTCTATACAGCGTCGGGCAAAGTTCCAAGGAAACCCTCCGCTCGGAATACTCATTCATATACGATGACAAATTTGAAATTGAAAACATGGAAAAGACGATAGAATCAAATCAGCCGCTGTATTACTCCTATCAGGATAACCACAGGGCGTCATTCAACTCTAAACTTTCAGATTTCATTTTAGTCATAAATAAAACCTCCGACAGCGATTTTATCAAGACCCTTAAATACGGGAAATACAACTTTTCCGCCCAGACCATAGAATGGCTTTTTTCAAGCCGCGGCATGTTAAGCCTCTATACCAACAGGCTCCTCTATATTTACGAGGCACTGACGTCAAAATATTACCTGATAAATAAGTCAGGGGATGATGGAGCGGCTTCAGGCGTGGATATTATAACTAAACTCGGCAATAAAAAGACGGCGGCTGAAAAACTCCTGCTCTGCCCGGTAGAAAAAGATTTCCTGATAACTTTCATCGGCGGGATCTATACCGGAATGAGTAAGGACTTCAAATCCATTATGGCCGAGGTCCTTATTAATCTTGTCGAACCTACAGCCCTGTTAAACCCGGAAGCCAGGGAACAGATAATTAAAAAGGAGCTCTACCGGGAAAGGAAGCAGAAGCTGATCAACAAGGGCGACTTTATCATAAAAAAAGGAGATATTATTACGGAGGAGCAGCTCGCAAAGATAATCGCCTACTCCGAATATAAGAAAAACGACTTCACAATGAAATTCTGGGCCCATAATTTATTATATTTCTTCCTTGTTTTCTTCCTGGCTTACAGGTTTACAAGATATGAAAAGGAAACCTTCAAAAAGCGATACAATGTATATCTGACTCTGATAAGTTTCGTTGCCGTAAATTTCATATATTACGCGGCTTATTTATATACGGATATACCGTCTGTCCCGCCTTTCCTGCTGATGCCTTTCGCTATCATATCCATATCGCTGCCGCTCCTGCTGCGTAACGACCGTGTCGCCATTATCCTTCTGATCTCATTTTCGCTGTTTTCCATATTTTACCCGATTTTCGATATCATAACATTTTCAAACCTCATAATAATTTCTTTATCGACAATTTATACATCCCAGCTTCTGAAGAACCGGAATGATTTTTTCATAGCGGGGATTTTCATAGGCCTTATAGAACTCCTGTTTTCATTTATTTATTCTTTATACTATGGAAACTTTGACATCCGGGAATGGGGAATAATCCTGATCTTCGCTTTCGGCAACGGTTTTATTTCGAGCATATTCTCCCTGGGGCTTATGCCTCTGCTTGAAAATATATTCAACATCCCTACCCGCTTCAGGCTTCTCGAACTCACAAACCCCACTCTTTCACCCCTGCTTAACAAACTGAGAACCGAGGCGCCAGGAACTTATAACCATTCTCTTCTCCTTGGAGACATGTGCGAAGCCGCGGCTGAAAAACTTAATATCGACTCTCTTCTTGCAAAGGGCATCGCTTATTACCATGACATCGGCAAGGCGGAGATTTCAGAGTATTTTATTGAAAACCAGGATGGAAAAAACAAGCATGACGAGCTGAAGACGAGTATTTCGGTTTCTGTTATAAAATCTCATACAAAGCTCGGCGTAGAGCTTGCCAGAAAGTACCGTCTTCCGGAGGAGATAATCAGCGGCATAAGGGAACACCACGGAACGACAGCAATTTCATATTTTTACCACCAGGCCCTGGGGCTTTTGGGGGACGAGAATGTTAATATAAGCGATTATGAATACCCCGGCCCCAAACCTCAATCGAAGGAAACGGCTATACTCATGCTTGCCGACGGGATCGAGACGACCGTCAGGGCTTATGCCCAGAACAACGAGAGATTTACAACAAAGATAATAGAGGATATAATCGAGGACGTCATACAGAAGAGAATAGCCCAGGGCCAGTTTGATGAATGTAATATCACTCTGAGGGAACTGAAAATAACAGCGGACGAGTTCTTCAAGCTTTTAGCCGGCTATCATCACAAGAGAATCGAATATAAGAAATAATTTTTAACCTTCACATGCTTTATGGCGCGCCCGGCATGGCGCACCATAAAAAAACCCCGCCCATAAATGGACGGGGTGATTAATGTCTAAGCTGCTTTTACACTATTTTTTAGCGCTGTAGCAAGCCCAGCAATAAACAGGCCTTTCGCCGCTCGGCTTAAAAGGAACCTGTGTGGGCTCCCCGCAAGAAGAACAGGTGGTCTCATACATCTGCCGGTCTCTCCGGCCTGAAGCTCTGATAGCCTCTTTTTTTGCCTTTCTGCAGTCGGGGCATCTAGCAGGCTCGTTCTTGAAGCCTTTCTGTGCATAGAAGTCCTGCTCAGCTGCTGAGAAGGTGAAAGAATTACCGCAATCACGGCAAGCAAGGGTTTTGTCCTGAAACATGAGGTTTACCTCCCTCTGAATTTGCCCATTCTGGGGACGCCTTACTCCGTTCTTAAGTTCAGTGGCAAACTCAAAGGTTTGAATCGGGTAGACTTTCCTATAGATATGGGTCTATTAGTATAATACGGCATAATTTCAAAAAAGTCAATGATATTTTAAAATATTTTAACGCAATTGCAGAGGTTATTGCAAAGGGGCATAACGAGCTATGTTAAAATGTTGCGGCGGATTATAAGGATAAATATTTTGTTATTAATACAGGAATTTGTTGCGTTGAAGTTATGATATTTGATGATAATTTAACATTTGAAACGATGAGCCCGCTCATCCTATAAAATTTTCGAGCTTCAGAAGGATCGAATTTAGAAGCTCGTCATTGATGAATTTGCAGGTCTGTTCATAATATTCTTCCTTCCGCATCGACTGCTCGATGACGTTTATCGTATGAAGCTCTATTTCATTGAAATCGATGCGGAGCTTCTGGATCCCGTCGGCGGCGCTGCCCTCGAGGGGCTTTCCGTTTTTGAGAAGGTAAATGTCCCTTATGATCTGGATGACATTCTCGCATACAAAATCCGGTTTTTCTTTTTTCAGGAGCATCCGGGTAAAATCGACAGTGTATTTTATTGAATGTTCAAGGCTTTTCATTGCGCTGCCGGGTATTGACCTTTTCATGACGCTTCCCCTTTACAGTTAATATGCTTTTCCACTTCTTCCCTGTCGCTGAAATGACTCTTTGTCCTGCCGATAATCTGGTAGTCTTCATGCCCCTTGCCAGCAATTACAACTATATCTCCCCTTTTAGCCTGTTCCATAGCCATGCTTATGGCCTTTGCCCGGTCGGCTTGGACCGAGTAGCTGTAAGCCCCGGATTCTTTCAGTCCTTTTTCTAGCTCCCGGATAATAGACATTGGATCTTCAGTCCTGGGATTATCGGAAGTCACGATATTAACATCCGAAAATCTTCCGGCTATCCCGCCCATGAGTCTCCTCTTGGTCTTGTCCCTGTCCCCGCCCGCGCCGAATACCGTTATTATTCGTCCGTTTCCCTGTATTGTACCCCTGAGGGTAGTCAGGAGTTTTTCCAGCGCATCGGGTTTGTGGGCGTAATCGATTACAACCGTAAAGCCGCCCTGGCGGGATGGAATGCATTCCATTCGCCCCTTTACCCTGATATTATACAGCAGACCCGAGAATTTTTCCAGGGGAAATCCCAGCTCAGTCAATATGATGCTTGCCATGCTGAAATTGTACAGGTTGGTAATGCCGATCATTGATATGCCGAGTTGCACTCCTCCGATCTCGAAGTTCGATCCCGACGGCGACATGCTTCCGATCCTGATGCGGTAATCGCTGTCTCCCCCTGCGAGGGAAAACCTTTTGACCGTAATATTATCAAAACGGAGAAGGTAATCCTTTACGCTATCATATACGCTCATATCAGAATTGATCACCGCAATGCGCTTCTCCTTGTTTGAAGAGCTGAGCAGGTCGAAGATTTTCAGCTTGGCTTCAAGGTATCTCTGCATAGTGCCATGAAAATCGAGATGGTCCTGGGAAAGATTGGTGAAAGCGGCGACATCGAAATTAAGGCCCGCCACTCTCCCAAGGGAAAGGGCATGGCTTGAGACCTCCATCACGCAGTAAGAGAGCCCCTCGTCAGCCATCCTGGCCAGCAGGCTGTTTAAAAAAAGGACGTCCGGCGTTGTGTTCTGGGCCTGTATAACCTCTCCGCCGACATGGTATTCAATGGTTCCGATGAGCCCGCATTTAAAGCCCATCTCCTGGATAATCGATTTTACGGCAAAAGCGGTCGTGGTTTTACCGCTGGTGCCGGTAATTCCTATGAGGCAGAGCCTCGATGAGGGGTTATTATAAAAATTAGAGGCCGATAAAGAAAGGACAGCGGGCAAATTATCTGAACCCATAAAAAAAGCGACAGGATACTTCAGAGATAATTCTCTCAGCCTTGCCGCCGATACGATAAAGTGCCTGCAGCCGTTTTCAAATGCATTCCCGACAAACTGATGCGCGTCTTCCACATAACCGGAATATGCTATGAAAAGAGAATGCGGACCGGCCTTCCTCGAATCATTTTCCAGGCCCGACACTTCGAAATCAGGCATCTCATGGACAAGCCCGAGGCCTTTTACAACATCTTTTAGTTTCACGCTTCCTCAAAACTGCAGCGCAGAGGGAATTCCTTGGCTTTGGCCATTGCGTGCACCTGGGCTATCTTGGTCAGAGCTATATCATATGTATAAATCCCGGCTATTCCCGCCCCGTCATTGTGAACCTGCAGCATTATTTTAGTAGCTTCAGCCGCGGACTTGTGAAAAATCGTAACTATCACAGTTACTACGAAATCCATAGTGGTGTAATTATCGTTAAGGATTATGACCTTGTAAAGCCTCGGACCTGTTAATTCCGGTTTCGGTCGTACCTGCAGCTCACCCTTCTCGAAGATTTTTATCTGCATGTCCTGCGACATTAAAATAAGCCCCTGTATTATAACTATATAATATTATAAACCTTCATAGCGTCAATCGTCAATAAACGCGGACTTTTTTATGTTTTTCCCCAGGGTATAAACCTCAGGAGTATCCAGATCCCTGGCCTTGAACTTCTTCATGAGTTTTAACTCCAGCCCGGAGATATCGCGCCTTTCCTTGAATATTTCGAGATATTCATCCTTGAATTCAACCGGAAGGGAGCGGATTCCTGCCCTGAAACTTTTAAGACCGGGGCTTGACTGCCTGAGCTCATCCCTGGCTTTCACAAGTCCAAGTATATCCTGCCTGGCCTTCATGAACACCAGTGTGAAGTCTTTCCTGGTTTTTACTTTCCCGAGCCCGGAAAGATAGGAAGTTTCAAAATCTTTAACATTTATAAGCTGGACCCTGACCTTGATCATGTCGCTGCCCGAAAGCTTTACGCATGAAACCATGGCAAAAAGGGCAATAATTATTACCGGAATATTTATCAGGTTTTTCAAACCGGACCTCCTTTTCTTATATTTAAAAACTGCCGGACTGCCGCTTTCCTGTCCTCTGAGACCATAACAGCCGCGCCGATGAGCACTCCGTCCAGCCCCGCATCAGAGAGCTTTATTGCGTCAATCCGGCTCCTGCAGCTGGATAGCGACAGCTTCAGCCTTCCTTCCGGTATGAGGGGCGACAGTGACGCGGCATTGCCGGGTTTTTCCTCGAGGGTATCGAGGTTCCTGTTGTTAATACCTATTATCCGGGCGCCGAGGTCCACAGCCCTTTTTACATTCCGGGAAAAATGAGCCTCTACAAGAGCGTCAAGACCCAGGCTCAGCGTATAATTGTAAAGGCTCTCGAGCGAGGCGTCATCGAGCGCCTCGGTTATAAGGAGAACCGCGGCAGCGCCGCTGGCAAGCGCCATGTCGACCTGGACCCTGTCAATGATAAAATCTTTGCAGAGCAGGGGCGCTTTTACCGAAGAGGAAATGTCCCTTAAAATACTGAAATCTCCGTCGAAATATTTCCTGTCTGTAAGAACGGAGATTGCATTAACGCCTGCTTCGTCGAAAATCCGTGCGATTTCAACCGGATTCTCCCCTCCCGCCATTGAGCCCTGCGAGGGAGATTTCCTCTTGACCTCAGCTATGAGGGCAAAGTCAGGCGTATTTTTCAGGGATTCCAGGAAAGACGGGCCGCTGTATTTTTTTAGCGAGGGATACCGTCCGCCTGAAAGAGCCTCTTTGAGCCCGGGAATCTCACCCCTTTTATTGCTGATTATTTCTTCAAGTTTTGACATCCGGGATCTCCTCTACTTTTCGTTCGAGCATAATATAAGATCATTCAGGGCTTTATATGCCCTGCCGCTGTCGATCGACTCTGCGGCCAATTCGAAAGCCTTTTCAAGGGAAACTTCCTTTGTTATATGGATGGCAAGGCCGGAATTCAGGATAATGGCTTTTCTCGGGTCGCCCTTTTCCTCTCCCCTGAGCACTGAGAGTATCATCTCCTTGCTTTTCTCGGGGCTTTCCACCTTGATATTGCGCAATTTTCCGCCAAGGTTATAATCGCCGGCGTCAAGAATATTATCGGTGATCCTTCCATCCCTTATTTCTTTAATAAATGTCTTTCCCTCTATACTTGCCTCATCTATTCCGATCTCGCCGAAAACAACAAGGGAATGCTTGTGGCCGAGTTCGGCAAAAACAGGAGAAATGCGTTCGAGAAGATCTCTGGAATAGACTCCCATCACCTGGTGCCTGACGGCCGCCGGATTGACCATCGGACCCAGGATATTGAAAAGGGTCCTGACCCCTATTTCACGCCTGACTGGAGCGACATATTTCATGGCAGGGTGGTAAAGAGGCGCAAAGAGGAAAGCGATATGAGCCCTGTCTATGCATTTCACTGCCTCTTCTTTAGAAAGTTGAATATTTACGCCTAACCTTTCCAGGACGTCAGCTGCGCCGCTTTTGCTCGTAACGGAACGGTTTCCATGCTTTGCGACATATACGCCAGCCCCGGCCGCGACAAAGGAACTTGCGGTGGAAATATTGAATGTCCCCGATTGATCGCCCCCGGTGCCGACAATATCAACCATAGGGGTTTTATCCGAAATTACTTTTACGCATACGCCGAACATCGATTCTGCACTGCCGGCTATTTCCTCTGATGTTTCTCCCTTCATCATAAGCCCCATAAGGTATGAGCCTATCTGCGAATGTGTCGCATGCCCTTTCATGATATAATCCATCATCTCTTTAGCTTCTTCCTTCGAAAGGCCTTCATTTTCACCGGCCTTTCTGATGGCGTTCTTAATACGTCCGGAAATCCTGTCGCTCTGTCTTATTTCCTTCTTTTTAACGACCATGTTGACGAAATTCTTGATAATTGCTTTGCCCTGCTCTGTCAGGATCGATTCGGGATGGAACTGGATCCCGTAGATCTCCCTGCCCTTCACCTTGAGACCCATTATTTCGCCGTCATCGCTCTCGGCTGTTATCTCAAGGAGTTCCGGAAGCGTTTCCTTTTTCGCAACCAGTGAATGATACCTCACACCGGAAAGCGGGGAGCTAACTCCGTCGAAAATATCCTTGCCGTTGTGATGGATCACGGAAGATTTTCCATGGAGAATATTTTTAGCCCCGACGACCTCTCCGCCGTAGGCGGATGCGATCCCCTGGTGCCCCAGACAGACCCCGAGCACGGGTATATCGTTGGCGTTTTTGATAAGATCCATGGAAACTTTCGAATCTTCGGGCCTTCCCGGTCCAGGTGAAATTATCACCCCGTCAGGGGAGAGTGCGAGGGCTTCCTCAAGAGTTATTTTATCATTCCTGAATATCTTGATATCGCTGTAAAATTCACCGACACACTGCACTATGTTGTAGATAAAAGAATCGTAATTATCGATAACTAAAATCATTTTTTCCTCCTAATTACAAGCATGCGGTTTCCATGCTTCTGGAACTCGTAATCCACACGTTCGACGGACGCCGCCGTGCTTTCATTATTAAAGATTTCCATCACCCTGTCAACATAGGGCGATTGAATTCCGTTGACATCGAGGAGAGGGAATATCCGGACCTCCCCGGCCACCCTGCACATTTCACGGACTGATAAAACGTGAAAATCAAGTGTCAGGTTATCCGTATACAGAAAAAGCAGATGGGAGCAAAGGGCGAGATCGAATTCGCCGTTTTCGAACGGCAGTCCGGGCAGTTCGGCTTCCACATACCGTCTCTCTTTTTTGCCCTTTTCGAAATCTTCGAGAAATTTTCTCATCGCGGCTAACCTCAGTTCGCCCAGCTCCTTTATCGAGGGGATATCCCTCCAGATAAACCTTCCCCTGTTCCTGTAAGTCTGCCTGATGACCTCCTCGAAAGAGCTCTTTATGAGCTCTTCGATTTCATCCGCCGAAAACCTGTAAAGAGGATCGGCTGAGATGACTTTTACTCCCTTTGCCGCTAAAACACTGTTGAAGCTCGCCGGCCCGTCTCCGCAGCCTATTATCCTGCCGCTGAGGTCTTTGCCGGAAAGGGCGAACATCCGTACGTATTCATCATACGACCTGCCCCATGGAACAACATTATTATAATGTATTGCCATCGGCCTCCCCCGATTTCTTAATTTAAAGCAGGGCCTTCATAAGGGCCTTTGCCTTATTTATCGTCTCCTCGTATTCCTTCTCCGGGATAGAATCGTAAACTATTCCCGCGCCGGCCTGGAGGTAAACGGTATTGTCCTTGCATATCATCGTCCTGATCGCGATGCATGTGTCGAGATTGCCCCTGAAGTCTATATAACCCACGGCTCCGGCATAAACACCCCTTCTTTCGGGTTCGAGATCTTCGATTATCTCCATTGCCCTGACCTTGGGGGAACCGGAAACTGTCCCCGCAGGAAAAGTTGCGGAAATAATATCCAGGACATGCGTATCCTTCGCGGGCTTGCCGGTTACGTCCGATACGATATGCATTACATGGGAGTACCTTTCAATATGAAACATATTAGATACTTGAACGGAGCCGTATTCCGAAATCCTGCCGACATCGTTCCTTGCGAGGTCTAAAAGCATTGTATGCTCCGCTAATTCCTTCCGGTCGGATAAAAGCTCTTTCTCGATTTCGTTATCCTCCATGACATTTTTGCCCCTTGGTCTTGTTCCGGCAATCGGCCGTTCGAGGACTTCATCCCTGTCCTGGGTTTTTATCCTCCTGACCATAACCTCGGGCGAGGAACCTACTATCTGGAATTGTTCCATGTCGAAATAGAACATGTACGGGGAGGGATTGATCATCCTGAGCTTCCGGTAAATATCGAAAGGGGGCGTTTCCGTTTTCATTGAAAGCCTCTGCGAAAGAACTACCTGGAATATATCCCCCGCGATAATATGATCCCTGGCCTTCTCCACAGCCTTCATGAAAGTCTCTTTTTTAAAATTGCTCGAAAGGTTTATCTTCCCATGTTCTGAAAAATTGATCCTTGCAGGCCGTTTGGCCCTGCCGAGCATGTTTTCATACTCGTTTATCAGGGCAGCGGCCCGGTCTGTGCTCTCGTCGGAAAAAGATGGGGCCATAAGAACCATTTTCTGCATTATATGATCGAAAGCTATCAGTATCCTGGGTATGAACATATAGATATCGGGAACATTTAGCCTGTCGGGATTGGTATCGGGTATGTTTTCGAAATACCTGATAGAATCATATCCGAAATACCCTACAAGACCTGCATTGAACGGAGGCAGATCGTCAAACCTTTCTTCTTCGAACAAGTCGATCATCTTTTTAAGCTCGAGGGCCGGGTTTTCACTTTCAAATTCCTCAACTTTACCCCGGAATACAGTCCGTACTTTTCTTTTTTTTGCGGTGAACTCTATCTCCGGATCGAACCCAAGGAAAGAATAGCGGCCGATCTTTTCACCCATCTCAACGCTTTCAAGAAGAAATCCCTTAACTCCGGGCTTTTTAAGCGCAAGAAAGGCCGACACCGGGGTCTCGATATCCGCCGTTATCTCCCTGTAAACCGGATGGATTTTAATTTTAACAGACATTCAAACCTCCTATATTGAAATTCGCCTCCAGGAGAGTATGCCCCGGCGGGCGCAACATAAAAAAAACCCGCAGGTGTTAAACCTGCGGGTTTTTTATGATATCATTCATAATATCAAAAGCACTATACGCCCCGGCAAGACCTTTCACCTGAAATCGACACATTCACGCGCCACCACCATCCGTTAAAAGAATTGAAAGGGAGTTTCATGGGCGATTCTCCAAAATTATTAGGTTTAATGTTAACAGGAAGATTAAATCATGTCAATTGAAATGAAAAATATATTTTCCCCCTTTGTGTATC
Organism: uncultured Brevinematales bacterium; assembly: GCA_964533855.1. GTDB lineage: Bacteria > Spirochaetota > Brevinematia > Brevinematales > JAOACQ01 > CAVYGN01. The sequence goes on along the minus strand of CAZHNM010000001.1, from coordinate 150,659 downwards.
ATATGATACATACTTTACCCTTGACAAAACCGGGCTTTGATGTAGAATGTTATAGGGAGTTTGCTATGGATGCATTAATGCTTGCAAGGGTTCAATTCGCCATGACAGCCGGCTTTCATTTTATATTCCCGTCGCTGACCATAGGGCTCGCATGCAGCCTTGCAGTTTTAGAAGGGATCGGGTATTTCGGAAGGAACGAGGATTTTAAAAAAATCTCCCTCTATGTTTCCAGGTTTTTTATAATAACTTTCGCCGCCGGGGTCGGGACGGGAATAGTGATGGCTCTTCAATTCGGAACTAACTGGAGCAGGTTCACAACAATCGTAAACGATATATTCGGCATTTTCCTGGTTGCCGAGGTTGTCCTTTCATTTTTTATGGAATCCTTCTTTGCCGGCCTGTATATTTTCGGAAGGGGAAGGATAAAGCCTTTTCTGCACTGGCTGTCGATCGTCCTGGTTGCGGCCGGAACGCTTATTTCTTCTTTCTGGATTTTGACAGCGAATTCATGGATGCATTCCCCCTCGGGATTTCAAATTACCGGTGACGGAAAATTTATCCTTTCAGATTTCGGGAAGGCGGTTTTCAATCCATCCATGCTTCCGCGTTTTTTTCATACGGTCAATTCAACGATGATCGCAAGCGCTTTTTTCCTGACAGGGCTCTGCGCTTATATGATCCTCAATAATAAAAGCGTAGCTCTTGCAAAGAAGCTTATAGGCGGAGCCGTATTATTTGCAGCGGTTACAAGCCTTATGGAACTCTTCCCATTCGGGCACATGCAGATCGTCAGTGTTGCGCAGATACAAAAAGCGAAATTCGCCACCATTGAAGGCGTGAATACGACTTCGGACGATCCTCCCATACTTTTGCTCGGAATACCGGATCCCTCGGATGGGATCATAAAACACAGGCTGGAAATCCCGCATATGATGAAATACCTTTTCCTGTCGCCCGGGAAACATACGGTTACGGGCCTCGACAGCATTCCAGGTAACGAAAAACCCCCCATGGTCATGCCCTTCGTTACCTTTCACCTGATGGTATACCTGGGATGTTTCCTCATCCTCCTGTCTGTAAGCGCCCTCGCGCTTTTAATGATGAAAAGGCTCTATGATAACAAATGGTTCCTCCGGATCCTTGTCTGGGCAATCCCCCTGCCGGTTATTATCATCGAATTAGGCTGGATGACTACGGAAATCGGAAGGCAGCCCTGGATCATCCAGGGGCTGTTAAGGACAGAGGATGCCGTTTCTTTCGTCAGCGCCGGGCAGATTCTTTTTTCGATCATTTTAATCGGCGTCACTGAACTCGCCCTGATCGTGCTATGGCTGTCCCTTATGATAAACACTCTGAAAAAAGGCCCGGAAGGCGTTGAAGGGCACGGGGAATACCTATGAGCGCATTATCCGTATTCTGGTTCTGCCTTGCCCCGGTTTTACTTACTTTATACTGCGCGACCGACGGTTTCGATCTCGGGGTCGCAACGATATACGGTTTTATCAGGAATCCGGAGGATAAAAAAACCGCACTCTATTCCATCTGGCCAGTGTGGAACGGCAACGAGGTCTGGCTTATCGGCAGCATAGGAGTTTTAATAGCGGCTTTCCCCCCTGTTTATGGGACCCTTCTCTCGGCAATGTACGTCCCTGTTTATCTAACACTTTTCAGCATAATACTCCGCGGCGTTTCTATAGAATATTTTCCGAAGGTAAAGTCTCCCGGGCTCCGAAAATTCCTTGCCGCTTTGTTCACCGCCGGAAGCGCATTTATCCTTTTCGCTATCGGATTCGTTGGGAGCAATGTACTGTATGGGCTGCCGGTAGACAGCCTTGGAATTATGCAGAAGGGTTTCCTCTCCCTGTTCCATCCGTTTTCCATTACGGCCGGTATTGCTTCAATAATTTTTTTCTCGGACTACGGCGCCCTTTATCTACTTGTTAAGACTCCAGGGTGGGGCTACATGAAAAAAGTGTTTAATATGAGCTGGATATTCAGTTTTACCCTTCTTTTACTCTCTTTTTTATGCGGGATGTTTCTCATTCCGGGAGCCTCGTCAATTATGAAAGCAAAACCTGTGATCCCCGCAGTATTGATAATTTCTGCCCTTTTTTATATTACAGCATACCTTTCTGCCAGGAGATCTTCTTACGGCCTGTCGTTTATTTTTTATTCGCTGACTATAGCCGGGATTATTTCATCCTGCGCCGGAGTGATGTTCCCGAACTTACTGCTTTCCAGCCTTTCAAGGGACTTCAGCATGACTGTTCTTAACAGCAGTTCGTCCGATAAATCTCTGCTGACAAGCCTGATCATCCTGCTGGCGGGTCTTCCGTTTATTGCCTGGTTTATCATCTGGATATACAGGGTATTCAGGAAGATTTAATACTTCTCAAGACTTTAAACCCGAGCTTATTATAAAGATTAAATGCCTTGAAGTTATCCGAAAATACATCCAATTCGACGGTTTTAAAGCCCTTCTCAAGGATTTTATTGACAGCAAACATTGTCAGCAGTTCGCCAAGGCCCTTTCCCTGGAATTTACGGGCAATACTGACGCTCTGCAGGTAGTTAGCCTTCTGCATGGTACTGCCTATAAGTTCGCCTTTTTCGAACATAAAATAAAAAGAATCCCGGTAGCGGTTAAAAAAAGACTTCATAATCTTCAGTTCGCGCACCGGCGCTTCGTTTATCCTGTGCGGAATCCAGCCGTTGGCAGATCTCATTTCATATAATATATCCGATTCGAGGTCGAGTTCAAGCTGAAAGAAGGAGTCATTATAAGTACTGAGCTTTAAATCCATGATTTCGAACTTTTCTCCGGCATAGGCCATCCTCAGGACAATGGAACTCATTCGCCCCCCTGAAGAATCATGACTTCTACGCTTTTATCGACAAGGTTTTTAAAATCCCTTGCTGCATTCCTGCCGGTTTCGTAATGCATCGGAATAACCGACAAAGGCCTCATTTCGTTTATCAGGGCCGCTGCCTGTTCAGGGTTCATTGCAGTGTTGCCGGCTCCTATGGGGACAAGCGCAACCGATATATCTTTCAGATTTCTTATTTCCGGAATATTATCGGTATCGCCGGCATGAAATATCCTCGAACCGTCGATATTTATAATGTACCCGGTGTTTTTATCCGCTTTTGGATGCAGGTGAAACCACAGGAATCCCGGTTTTATGTTATAAGCCGGAACAGCCTCGCATTTTATATCCCCGAGATCGAAAACCTCGCCTGGCCTGATTTCAATTACCATGTAAAATTTAGACAGCTTTTTTACGGCGCAATGGGGGCAGATTATTACAGTGCCTTTTTTAGCGATTTTTTTAATATCCTCGAGTGAGAGATGATCGGGATGGGCATGAGTAATAAATATGTAATCGGCTGGAACGGGATCGTTTATAACGAAGGGATCAATATAAATCATCCTTCCATTCGATTCTATTTTGAATCCCGATGGAATAAATTCACTTTTGAAAAGACCGGATATTTTTATTGCCCCTGCCGGAGTAAGGGTCAAACCTGAAGGAAGTTTAAAGCACATCGGAGGATTATCCCTCCTGACGCTTGGCAAAACAGAAAATATAAAATTATTTTTCAAATTCATACCCTCCGTTGTGAATTATAAAAAGCTGCGGCTTAATCCTCAAGTTTAACAGTAAATTTTTCACGGCCGGCCGGCAAGCAATAAGGGATTGCAGACTGATTGTCAGAAATAAACGACATATCTCTATGAGCAATCTTGACAATTAACCGTTTGTATCATAGAATTGCTATAGAAGAAAATTTATGGAGAGTTTTTAATGTTTAAGGACAAGAATTTGGTTTGCCGTGATTGCGGAACGGCGTTTGTTTTCACAACTGCAGAACAGGAGTTTTATGCTGAAAAGGGTTTCACCAATGACCCGGTACGTTGCCCTGATTGCAGGAAAGCAAAGAAGATGCAGAGCGGCGGCGGCCAGGAACGCAGAATGTATGAAGCAGTATGCTCATCTTGCGGAAGAAACTGCCAGGTTCCATTCCAGCCTACAGGTGACAAGCCTGTGTATTGCAGAGAATGTTATCAGAGCACCCGCTCATAAAGATTAATACAATAATAATCTTTAGATAAAATTAAGCCGCTCCCACGGGAGCGGCTGATTTTAATTTTCAAACAAGTCCGCTGACTTTTTCAATCGCGAAGTCGGCATAGGGTTTTTTACGCTCTATCTCTTCCGGACTCATTCTTCCCTCGTTTAACCATATACGCCTTTTGAAGGAAATAAATTACCCCCAGGCCGGCGATGGTAGCTGCAAGCGATACTGCTGCGCTGGTAATATCAAAATAGGAACCGCGGCCCATGAAGGTTATTACCGCATTGGGCAGGTTTACTATATAAGATGTGATAATATTTCCTGTTATCCTGAAAGAAATTGAAAATACTATTCCTACGGCGGCAAGAATCGCAATGTCATTGATATTTCGCATGTCGGAATACCCTATGTGATAAAGCGCAAAGCAGATCCCTGCAATTACTATTGCCGGCACCATGCCGAAATACTTCTCGAACCGTGTCTGCAGGAAACCTCTGAAAAACACCTCCTCAAAAAGTGTGGACATTATCAGGCATACGATGAGATATGCGAGTTTGCCGGCTGCCGGGATAAAGAGGGTCTTGTGTATCATGCTTCCGCCGGCTGTCAGGACCGCTATTAAAACCCCCACAAGAACCGCTTTTAACCACTTTTCAGATGTAATGCCAATCGATGATAACCGCTCCTTCCTGTAATGAAGGGTGTAAAAAACGGGGACGAATATGCAGATTCCCAGAGCGAATATTCCCTGGTAAAGAAGGTAAAACAGCAGTGTCCCCCGGCCGCTTGAATCGGCGGCAAAGTTAGTCAGTACGGCGGATGCATAAATAAGCATGATAATCCATAACTCGTTCGATGGTTTGAATGTAAATAACGATGCTTTCTCTTTCATAATATTCCTCCTATTTCACTCTTTTATACAATTCAATGGTTTCCTCCGTCCAGTCCAGCTCTGCCTTGTAATGCTTTTCATGATGGCTGAAGATGATAACAGCCGCCGCACGGTTTTCTTCGGGTATGAACTTCATGCTTTCATCCCTGTGTTTTTTAATTATTGAAAGAGCTTTTTGCATTTTAAACCGGTAATCTTCCAGGCTCCTGCAGATCGATTCCGGGGGAATGGAATCTGAAAAGAAAAATACCGCGTCCGAATCGAAGGAGCTCCTGTATCCGAAATCAAGAAAATCCCTGAGCAGCTCTTCGAATCTTTTTTCCCCTTTTCCTGAGACTGAATAAACAGTTTTTTCACTCCCGGCATTAAAACCCTTTTCCTCGCTGGAGGATAAAAGCCCCTCTTTCTCCATTTTTTCAAGATGATAATAAATATTAGGAAGCTTTATCAGGGTGAAATCCGATATATTATCCTCGATAACCTTTTTCAGCTGGTAACCATGCATAGGGCCGTACCTTTTAAGAAGCCCGAGAAGATAGAGCGGTATTTTCATATAACCTCCTGTACTCAGGACTGACTAATTATACTCAGCACTGAGTATGTTGTCAAGCAAATTTCAATAATAATTTTGAGTATAATAAAAATTATATTTATAATGAATCGATTTTATTCCTGAACCGGAGGATTTATGAATGAGACATTAAACGGCAGTTCCTCTTTCGATTTAAACCAGCAGGAATTTACACGCGTCGAGCAGTACCGCCGCCTGAAAGAAACGTCGGTATTAGTGATCCTTTTTACAGACATCAAGGGATTTACAAAACTTACCGAAGAAAAGGGCGAACAGTATTCCGGGATGATACGCAAGTATCATGATGAAATCCTGACCGGCGCAATTGAAGAAAATAAAATCGGTCTTGTTGTGAAGCATATCGGGGATTCTGTAATGGCAGTCTTCTCGGAACCCTCGAGCGCAGTAGACGCCGCCCTTAAAATTCAGGAACGCATCCGGGAGTTTAACGACGCTCATCCCGAATTCGAAAATATCCAGGTCAGGATCGGCATCCACATGGGTCAGGTGACGGTGGAGAACGAAGCCAGGCTCGATCTCTTCGGCCGGCATGTAAACAGGGCCTCCCGTGTCGAAGGTCTCGCAGACGGCGGCCAGATATTCATGACCTACCCGGTCTTCGACAGCGCAAAGGGATGGCTCCTGGCGATCAAGGATTCTCATCTCGTATGGAAATTGCATGGAAAATATTTCCTTAAAGGGATAAGCGAGGCCGTAGAAATTTACGAAGTCGCCGACAGCAGGTACGGGACGCCCAGAGCGCCGGTAAACGCAAAAAAAAGCAGTACTTTAATGCCCGTATGGTTTGCGGCCGGGCTTGTACTGCTAGGGGTTATCCTTACTATCGGAATCCTTCAGTTCAAGAGCACCGAAGTATACCTGGCAAACTGGGATTTTGATAAAACGATTATCGACCAGAAGGATACATTGATCCTTGATGGAAGCGGAAAGGTTGTAAACAATCTTTCAATCGGGAAACACCTTTTCTCGGTAGACATCAACAATCTGGTAAAAAATTATATGGAAGTTCAGATCAAGGGGGGGAAAAATTATATCAACCCCGGTTTTGAAGCCGATTACCTGCCCGGACTTTCGAGGGATCTGGATTATTCAAAAGACTCTAAATCAATTGACGCATCGCAGGACTATACTTATGTTTTATATGACAGAAAAAATAACCGTATTGACAACAAGGCATCTATTGCCCTTTCAATAAAAGGCTTTGTAGTACCGAAAAACAATGATCTTATAATTTTTACATACGCCTGGAAGGCTGTTTTAAACGGTAAAACTATAAGCGAAAATGATATGCAGATCACCAACTACCGGACTAATCTGGAACCCAGGACAGAGACGCACACTATTTACAGCGACGATTACCATTACTGGTATGTCAAGAGATTCAATGCCGGAGATAACACGGAGCTTGAACTCCAGGCGGCGTTTATAGAATATACTAATAAATAGACCGGGAGGTCATATGTCTGCCTCAATTTTGCGCCCGGTAATAATGGGTATGATAATTTTGTTTTCCTCCGCTGCGCTTCTGGGAGCGGCCGAACTCGACCAGGAAATGATAAGCGCAATCACGAACGGCGACATCGCCCATGTAAAGCTGCTTCTGGGCGGGTGGAGGGATGTCAATGCAACCACAAGCAAGGGAGACACACCCCTGATGATAGCGGCGGCAAGAGGCAATGCAGATATATTTAACCTGTTCATAGAGCGGGGCGCTAATATCAACGCGAAGAATTCAAACGACGATACTGTCCTGATATGGGCGGTCAGGGGAGCAAACCCTTCCATAGTTAAAAGCGTCCTCGATAAGGGCGCAGATGCCAATGCGAAGACAAAGTGGGGAAGGACATCCCTTATGATAGCCTCTCTCTGGGGCCATACGGAAATAGCCGGCCTTCTCCTCGATAAGGGCGCGGATATCAACGCCCATGAAAACGACGGATTCACGGCTCTGATGTTAGCCTCGACGAACGGACAGGCTGAAACTTTAAAGCTTCTTATAGTTAAAGGAGCCGATTTGAATGCCCGGGAAATCGACGGAAGGACCGCGCTGATGCTCACATCGATGACAGGCTACACCAATTCCGCCGAACTTCTATGCTCCAGCGGGGCCGACGTTAAAACAGCCAACAAGCATGGAAGCACTGCTATAATGTACGCATCTATCAACGGCCAGAATGAAATAATAAAGCTGCTCCTGAAATACGGCGCGGATGTAAATGGAAAGGACGATGAAGGAGATTCGCCTATTATGTTCGCCTCCGTCAGCGGGCAGACGGAAACGGTGAAACTTCTCCTGGAAAACGGGGCGAACCCCGCTGCCAGGAATAAGCACAGCCATACGGCTATTGAAATAGCGCGTGATAAAAATTTCCCCGACATAGTAAAGATCCTTTCAGAAAATGTCTCCTTACAGTCGGAGCAGTATAAAGTAAGAATTGCGGTCTTCGATTTCGAATCTAAATCGAAAGAACTTTCAAAAGACGAGATAACGACCCTCTCGGATTATATAAGATCGGCTTTCATAAATAACGGCAATTTCACGGTCATATCCCGTGAAGAAATAGGCAGGGCCGCCGAAGAGTATAAGCTGCAGTCTTCAGGATTGACCGAGGAATCAAACGCGATAAGGTTCGGAAAGATCCTGAACTTCAAGAAAACCGTCCTGGGCACAATCGGGAAATTCGGAAATAATTATATCATTAACATAAAAATCCTTGATCTCGAAACAGGCAAATATATCTCCGCTGAATCTGTCCAGGCACAGACAAAAGAGGATCTGCTGAAAGTCATCAAAGAGAAAGTCACCTCTCTTGCAGGTAAAGTAACCCAAGGAGAAAGAGATTAGGAGGGTTTTATGCTGACAAAAGAAATTTATCATAAGTACAAATCGAGAGCCCTGAAATTCCTGAAAAGAGCGTCAATCGCCGTGACTCCTGAAGAGGTCGAAGGCCTGGAGGTGGCGGAATACAACCTGAACGAACCCTCGGTTATCGGGCTCGAGCTTATTGTCTATGTCAACACCGACCGGTGCTGCGCTAAAGAGCTGATCCTTTTCCCGGGGCAGACATGCCCTGAACACAGGCACCCTCCTGTTGAAAACGGCCCCGGAAAAGAGGAAACTTTCCGCTGCAGGCGGGGAGAGGTTTACCTGTATACCGATGGAGAACCTGCCCGGAATATAAAGGCCGCCCTGCCCCCGGGCAGGGAAAAATATTTTACTGCAAGGCATGAAATAATTCTGAAACCCGGCAATCAGTATACAATCCCGCCCGACACCCTCCACTGGTTCCAGGCCGGCCGGGAGGGCGCTGTGATATCCGAATTTTCAACTAAGAGCAGGGATGATGCGGACATCTATACAGATCCTGAAATTATCGCGGCGCAGCCGCGTAAAGTTTAGGCCTGCTGTGTACGATGTGACTGCCCTCGGGGAGATATTGATCGATTTCACTCCGGACGGCATTTCTGAAAATGGAAATATCCTCTTCGAGAGGAACCCCGGCGGGGCGCCTGCCAATTTAGCTGTCGCCGTTGCCAGGCTCGGCGGAACTTCGGCTTTTATCGGTAAAGTTGGCGACGATATGTTCGGGCGATTTCTTAAAGAAACTCTTGAGAGGGAGCATGTGAATAATGCCGGCCTTATACTTACCGCCGGATCTCCCACTACCCTCGCTTTTGTCGATCTGAAGGAAAACGGCGGCAGGGATTTCAGCTTTTACAGGAATAACAGCGCGGACACCATGCTCACGCCCCGGGATGTCCGGTTCGATCAAATCAAAAATTCACGCTTTTTTCATCTAGGTTCTCTCTCGCTTACTCATAAAAGCTCTAAGAAGGCGACAATGGCCGCGCTCCATGCAGCATGCAGAGCCGGAGTCAATATTTCTTACGATCCTAACCTTCGAATGCCGTTATGGAAAAGCCCTGCAGAAGCAAAAAGATCTATACTTTCCATCATGCCTTTCGCTTCCGTTATAAAGATCTCCGAAGAAGAAGGAGCTTTTATAACCGGTGAAAAAGACATTGACAAATGCGCCGGCTTGATCATAAATAAATTCAAAACACCGGTCCTTCTCATAACAAGGGGATCCATGGGAGCAAAATCGTATTTTTGCGGGAAATCTTTATACCTCCCCGCATTTACTGGCGTAAAAGCCGTCGACACGACCGGCGCAGGCGACGCTTTCCTTGGAGCCTTTCTCTATGCTATCCTGCATGAGGCATGCATGGATGTGCGCCACCTTAACGATTCCGGGATGGAATTCTGCCTGAGTTTTGCCCAGGCAGCTTCTGCGGTATGCGTTTCTAAAAAAGGGGCGATCCCGGCGATGCCCGGAAGGGAAGAAGTGCTCTCAGTTATGGAACTTTAACATGCGACTTATTGACATTAAAAATTTTAAAAATTATAATTTTAGGTTTCATCGGTCCGCCGGGAGATTTTTATACACGGCATTTCATTATAGCGGAGGCAGGTATGGGAGAAAACCGCAAGGTCAGGCCCGGTAAGAGTATCGACGATTCGAAAAAGCTCTTAGAGATGTGTTCTCTCTCCGAGGACCAGGCCTTAGAAAAGATGTCAAGCAGGGCCATGGGCCTTACTGCCGAAGAAGCCGGGGACCGCATTAAAGACTCCGGAAGGAACATCCTGCAGAATGAAAAGAGGACGAACCTTTTTATCGATTTCATTCTGAGATTCAAAGACCCTCTTGTCATACAGCTTCTTGTAATCTGCATCGCATTGGGTTATACCAGCGATCCCGGGGATCCAAGCGCCTATATTGTCGCAGGAATGGTGCTCATAAGCGTTTTAATCGGCTTTATTCAGGAAAGCCGTTCCGGCCGCGCTGTCGCCGCCCTGAAAAACCTTATCCAGACCAATGTTCTTGTTTTAAGGAACGGAAAAGAAGAAGATATCCCCATTGCCGATATAGTGCCCGGCGATATAGTCGTCCTTAACGCCGGATCGATTATTCCGGCCGATGTACGCGTCATATCGGCGAAGGATTTTTTCCTGAGCCAGTCGGTGCTTACCGGCGAATCTATGCCGGTAGAAAAATTCTCTGCTCCCCAGGCTTCAGTGGTAAAAGAGGCGATCGAACTTTCAAACGCCTGCTTCCAGGGCAGCAACGTGGTAAGCGGCTCGGCAAGGGCGGTCGTTATTAATACCGGGGCAAGGACAATGCTGGGCGCCGTATCGGGGACGCTCTCGGGGGAAAAGGGAATAACAGGGTTCGACAAGGGAGTGCGCTCCTTCGTATGGCTGATGATACGTTTCATGATCGTAATGGTCAGCGTTGTATTCCTTATCGTGGGAATATCGAAACAGGACTGGCAATTCGCCTTTATTTACGCGTTGACAGTCGCGGTAGGCCTTACGCCCGAAATGCTTCCGATGATAGTAACAGTCTGCCTTTCGAAGGGCGCAATCGCCATGTCCCATAAAAAAGTCATAATCAAAAAGCTCAAGGCCATCCAGAATTTCGGGGCCATGAATATACTATGCACCGATAAAACCGGGACCCTGACGCAGGACAATATAATACTTGAAAAATACGTCGATATCACGAACAGGAAGAGCGACGACGTCCTGCTTTACGCTTACCTGAACAGCTATTACCAGACGGGGCTCCGGAACCTCATGGACAGGGCCATACTCTCCCACGAGGACCTCTCCATAGATAAGAGCGCGCGCAAGCTCGACGAGATACCGTTCGATTTCGTCAGGAAAAGGATGTCGGTGGTAATAGAGTGGGAGGACGCTCCGGTCCTTATCTGCAAGGGCGCGGTCGAAGACGTCTACAATGTATGCTCGAGCTACCAGGTCGACGATGACATATACCCCCTGATCGATATGATAAGGAACGATCTTTTCGATGAATACAGGCAGCTTTCCCTCGACGGCTACAGGCTTTTAGCGATAGCCTACAAGGAATTTTCCAAAGGCCACGAGGTCTTCTCCGCTAAAGACGAAAAAGACATGATCCTGCTCGGATATGTGGCGTTTTTCGACCCTCCGAAGGATTCCGCGGCTAAGGCGCTTGAAGCCCTCGACGCGTCGGGAGTAGAAGTAAAAATACTTACAGGCGACAATGAGCTTGTTACGCAGAAAGTCTGCAGCGATGTTGGACTCAAGATAAAAATGATCGTCACGGGACACGAACTTTCCTCAATGGATGACGCGGCTTTTAAAGACACCCTGACAAAAGCGAATGTTTTTGCCAGGCTTTCTCCGGCGCAGAAGGAGAAGATTATTAAAGTCCTGAGAAGCATGAACAATGTCGTAGGATTCATGGGCGACGGGATAAACGACGCTCCGGCCATGAAGGCAGCCGATGTCGGCATTTCTGTTGATACCGCTGTCGATATAGCCAAGGAATCGGCCGATATCATCCTGCTCGAAAAGAGCCTCATGGTGCTCGAGGAGGGAATTAAAGAGGGCCGCAAGGTTTTCGCAAATATTATCAAGTATATAAAAATGGGCGCAAGCTCGAATTTCGGCAATATGTTCAGCGTAGTCGGTTCGAACCTCTACCTCCCTTTTGTGCCTATGGCACCTATACAGGTCCTCATTAATAATTTCATGTATGACATTTCCCAGACGGGAATACCGCTCGACAATGTCGATGATGAATTCATAAAAAAACCCCAGAAATGGGAAATTTCATTCATAAGCAGGTTCATGCTTTTCATCGGGCCTACAAGTTCAATTTTCGATTACGCCACATTTTTCCTTATGAATTACGCCTTCAACTGCATATTTTTCACGATTCTGCCTTATGGCCAGCTCTACCATTCGGGCGCGATTATAGACATGAATAATTATTACCAGCGCCTTTTCCATACCGGATGGTTCGTTGAATCGATCATCACCCAGACCCTTGTTGTTTATTTCCTGAGAACGAACAAAATACCTTTCTTCCAGAGCCGGCCGAGCTTTGCCCTGACAGTTACAACACTGTCCGTTGTGGCCGTGGGGATCTACCTGCCGTTTTCCCCTTTCGCAAGTTTATTCGGGCTTGTTCCGCTTCCTCCCCTGTTCTGGCCATGGATTGCGGGCTTTATGCTTTTATACTCTATAATCGTGCAGTTTGTAAAAACCTGGTTCAATAAAACATTCGGAGCTAAAATATGAAAAGTTTGCTTAACGCTTTACAGGAAGGCAGGCTCGTCGAACTCCCTGTAAACGATAAAGACAAGGCACTCGAGTACCTGGCAATATTGATAGAAGCCATTCCGGATATAGGCAGCGGACAGGATCTCGTCGGCGATGTCAGAAAAAGGGAAGCAGGGTTCAATTCGGGCATCGGCATGGGCATCGCATGCCCTCATGTGAGGACCGCACAGAAAGGCGAACTTTTATGCGCCGTGGGATGGTCGCCCCAGGGCATAGATTACGGTTCGACCGACGGTAAAAAAGTTCACCTCATGATAATGTACTACATCCCTGATTCTGAAAAGAACGAATACCTCAAGGAAGTTTCGGGGCTTGCCAAGGCTGTAAGCACAAGTCCCGGGATAGATATGTTTTCCAGCATGACAGAAGTCTCGGATATAAGGAACATGCTGCTTGACTGGGTTGAGCTTGCAATCGATAAGGCCGTTCCCGACGCCAAAGCGAGGATGATCAAGCTCGAGGAGAAAAGCGCTATTGCTTCAAAGGCGGTATCCGCCGCGGAATTGAAGAAAAACAGGCTCGACATCTACCCTTTTTCAGTGATAATATTCGAGTCGAATAAAAGCATGATATTGTCCGGAAACCCTGAAATCGTGGATGTTTTCGAAACGTCTGCCGACGCCCTCAAGCTTCTCGAAGAAAGCGCTGATTTTGAATACAGGAATTACAGGGTATCTGTCCTTTCCAGGGTCAACTACCTGAAAAACCGCATAATGCTTTCCTGCATCGGAGTAAAGCTGAATCCCGCATAATGATCAAACTTCGCTTTCGGGGCTTTGAAACTCGTTATCATGATTGCCTTCCCCGGGGGTCTTTGCCGCGGGAACTTCAACAACAACAGTTCCTGTGAAGAAATCATGGATCCTCTGCTGGTAGACCCTGTTGAAGAGCACGATCTGAAGAATATAAAATGCCATACCTGTAAGATAGATAATAATATACCGGACTATTCCCTGGAGAATGGAAACCCTTTTCCTCTCTAGGGTCATCACAAAAATCTTCATTATCCTGCCGCCGATAGTCTGCCCGCTCGCGCTCCAGCTCAAAGCGAAATACGATGCCTCAACGATCAGCTGGGCGATTTTGAACTGCAAAACGTGTAAATCCACAAAATTCACAAAAGGCTGCATCAGGACAGGATCATTGGGCGAGATGTCCGGCTGCTTTATCAGGATGTGAGCAGCCGTATTGAAAATAAGGTACAGCTCCTTATGATAGATAAGGTAAAATATGAAGAAAAGTATTATGTAAACAATAATCTCATCGATAATAAAAGACACGGCCCTTTTCCAGGCATGGGCGAACCTGAGGGCTATGGGCGGAGTTGCTTCAGCTGCCGGGGTTGTTTCTTCGTTTTCGTCTGTTTTCATAATTTCACACTATTTTCCTGATCACGTCGAGAAGGTTTAAGTATTTCCCGCGTGTTTTTTCAATAATTTCAGACGGCAGGACCGGAGCCGGGGGCGTCCTGTCCCACCCTATCGAATCGAGATAATCTCTAACAAATTGTTTGTCGTAGCTTTGAGGGCTCTCCCCTGTCTTATAGGCTGCCATGTCCCAGTAACGCGAAGAATCCGGAGTCAGCACTTCATCAACGAGTATTAGCTCCGAATGCTGGTCGAGCCCGAATTCAAATTTCGTGTCCGCCAGAATTATGCCCTCTTTTCCCATGACGGAAAGGGCCTCCGTATATATCCTGACAGAGAACTCTATGATTTTATCCGCCGTTTTTTTATCTACGATATCGCACATTTCGCTGTAATTAATGTTCCTGTCATGCCCTTCGGATTCTTTTGTGGAAGGGGTAAAGATCGGTTCGGGAAGCTTTTCCGCGAGCTGCAGACCGGATTTTAATTTTATACCGCCCGCGCTGCCGGTAGTCTTATATTCGTTGTAAACGCTCCCGAAGAGAAAGCCCCGCACCACGCATTCAATGGGAAGGCGGTTAACTTTTTTAACAAGGACCGAACGCTCCGGTATGCCCTCGTAGCCGTTAAGGAATTCGAGGCTCGCAGCCGGCTCTTCGGATATGATGTGGTTTTTGATGAATTTCATCCTGTTAAACCATTTATTGGATATGGTATTGAGGACCATGCCTTTTTCAGGGACGCCTTCATTAAAAACTACATCAAACGCGGATATCCTGTCTGTAGTTACGATCAGCCACTGCCCTTCTGTAAACTCATATATGTCGCGGACTTTACCGCTGAAAAGTTTTTTCAGCTCTTTTATGCCTGTCTGTGTTATGGCTCTGCCCATGAGGCCTTCTCCTTTATAATAAGAATCGCCCTGCTTTCGCAAGGCGATTCATTTTATATTATAAAAAATTAATCTTCGCCTCTGCCCGAAATTCCCTTTGTGCTGGAATCTACCTTTTTAACGGGCTCCTTGGGCCTCAAGCCTCTTACCGCGGCTCCGGCCAGCCATAACTCTGAATTTTTGATGGTCATAAGTTCTTCGTTGAGCCTTGCCTGGTAATCGGGTTTGCTGCATTCCTTGATCACTCTTGCGGTTTCTATGCCGCTTTTAACGCTCTTGTAGAGTTTCTTGAATGTCGGAAGGACCGCCGCTTTGAAGCGGGGTTTCCAGTCAAGAGCTCCCCTTTGAGCTGTGGCTGAACAGTTGGAATACATCCAGTCCATGCCGTTCTCGTCGACAAGACGTATAAGACTCTGAGTCAATTCCTCGACTGTTTCATTAAACGCCTCGCTTGGTGAATGGCCGTTCTCCCTTAAAACCTGGTACTGAGCTTCCATCATGCCGGCAAGCGCGCCCATCAGAACGCCTCTTTCACCTGTCAGGTCGCTGTAAACCTCCTGCTCGAAGGTTGTGGGGAAAAGGTATCCTGATCCGATTCCGATACCGACTGCAAGACATCTGTCTTTACCCCTGCCCGTATAATCCTGGGCAACGGCATAGCTCGAATTGATGCCCGCCCCTGACAGGAAATTCCTGCGAACCGATGTGCCTGACCCCTTGGGAGCGACCATAATAACATCAACATCGGCGGGCGGAATAACATCCGTCTGCTTTTTATATACTATCGAAAATCCATGTGAAAAATAAATGGCTTTCCCCGGCTTGAGATGCTTTTTGACCATCGGCCAGATCTGTCTCTGGGCGGCATCGCTTACAAGCATCATGATAATTGTCCCTTTTTCGGCAGCTTCCTCGAGTTCGAAAAGGTCTTTGCCGGGTATCCAGCCGTCTTTTACCGCCCTGTCCCAGTCCCTTGCAAACTGCTTTGACTGGCCGATAATGACTTTCAGGCCGTTGTCTTTCATGTTGAGAGCCTGAGCCGGGCCCTGAACCCCATAGCCTAAAATTGCTATTACTTCATCCTTTAATACCTCTCTGGCCTTGGAAAGTGGAAACTCTTCGCGTGTTACGACGTCTTCCTGTGTTCCGCCGAAATTGATACGGGCCATATAACCCTCCTATTTTATTAATATTGCCTTTTATAAACCGATTTAGCGTTTATTATATTATCGCATAATATAAAAATCAATTTTTATAGGGCTGTCTAAAAATACGTCCCCCTACGGGGGCAAGCCCTACGGGCGGTATCATTACGCCTAAAAACTAATAATCTCATCGAATAATTTTATTGCAAACGTATCGGTCATGCTGGCAATGAAATCTATTACAGCCCTCTTATAGTCTGAAAGCTTTTCAAGGTCATAGAGCCTTTTGACATCTTCATACTTTCTTTCCCTGTCCTTGTAAAAATTGGAATATTTGACAAGCCATTTCCTGAAGTATTTGATCAGCTGCTCGTAATTTCTGCCGCGATGGCTCAAAAACTGCCTTAATTTATCGATATCGTAATCGAAATCCATATCTGTAAGAAGTTTATAAATCGAATCTATGACAAGAATGGCATAGTTTTTAAAATATTCGAGCCTCGGGCTCCTGTAAATATTTTTTATGCTGAAGTCCTTTATAAAAGCAAGCAGTTCCGCAAAACGGGGGCTGAATTTCAGACCTTCCTCCGGGCTGCTGCTATTGCAGAGATCTACCATGAAATAATGAATAATATTGGTGTTATTTATCTCCTCCATATTTATGCCTTTTATCACCCCGGCAATTTCCCTGGCAAGGTTGTTAAGTTCATTTCCGGTGATTATCTTCAGTAATACCGCATCCTCGATATCCCTGCCGAGAAAGGCGATTTTATCCGCAGTTTTTACAATGCATCCCTCCCAGGTATAAGGAAGGGGCTGCTCTTTTTTATTTATTGATTCAAGGGCGATTAGCTCATCCCTCGGAATTAATGTTTTATCGTCGGTTTCCCCGCAGTGGCATATTATCCCGTCCCTGACCCCGTAGGTCAGATCGAGGTTATTGAATTTCCCTTCCGGGTTCTGCAGGAGTTCAATGTTATCTACAAAATACAGGCTGTTCATTTCATGCCAGAAATGCAAGCCTAATTCTCTCTGGGTCAGGGTATTTATTATTTCCTCTCCTGTATGTCCGAAGGGGGTATGCCCTATATCATGACCGATCGCAATAGCCGTTGTCAATTCAGTATTGAGGCCCAGATACGAGGAAAGGGTATAACTTATAGCCGAGACATGGTTCACATGCTCTATCCTGGTGCAGACATGATCGTTCTTGGTGGCAAAAAAGACCTGCGTCTTGTGCTTGAGCCTCCTGTATGATTTCGAATGCAGGATCCTGTTATAATCCCTCTGGAACTGGCTTCTCAGTTCATTTTCCCTTTCATAAATGGGCTTCTGCCTGGAGAGGGAGTTTTCAAACTTCACTTTCAGGTTTTCGATGGAAAATTCCTGGAATTTTTTCATACTCACCCCGATATGCCGGATTAGTGGCAAAAACAAACGCAATCCTTTACACTATAAAGGGTTGTATATCGTAAGTCAAGATAAAAAAAAGAGGGCATATCTATGAACAGGCTCTTTTCCGGCATCAAAATCAGGAGGCCAGCTTGCCGATCCGGATTGGGCGGACAAGGCGGAGAAGAACATGGAGTTAAACATATGCCTGGGCTGCAAACCCTGCTCCTGGTTCAGGTCCGGAAATGATTGCCCGCAGAGACTTTTAGCGGTTTGAAGATTGCCGCGGATAGAAGAAATCCTGAAGACTAAGGGCAAGTGAGCTCAGTTCAAAGGCTCCAGGATCTTTCCCCAGCCGGGATCGAGCCTGAGATTCAGATTTCCATGCCCCGCCTCGAAAATCTCTCCGCGTCCGAGCAGATCCTTCCACCGTGCAGGCCATTGCCCGGGCAGGCCAAAGGTTACATTTGCCGTTTTATCGGATGAATTCACGCATATTATGGCCTTCCGGCCGCCTGATTCCCTGGCAAATGCAAACTGGTTCATGTTTACCAGGAGCTGCCTGTAACTGCCGTATTTAAGCGCCGTATTTTCATGTCTTATTCCTCCTAACTTTTTCACAGTTTCCCTCACGGCCGCATTGTCAGAATTGAAAGGCGCTCCGGATATGAAAAGCGCCGGCCTCAGGGGCAGATCCGCATCGGCCCCTGTGGTACGAAGCCCCCTGATCCCCCATTCGCTTCCGTAGTAGACGGACGGAATGCCCGGCATAGTGTATAAAAGGATGTTGACAGGATAAAGATGGGCAGGGTTTTTCAATTTCGAGGCTATCCTGTCAACATCATGATTATCGGCAAAATTATAAAGCGCCAGGCCGGAGTAAATTCCATCCTGACCGAAAAGCCTGTTAAGGGAATACGCTAACTCGAAATAATTATGATCGTTATGGCTGGACCACAGGCCCTTGTACAATTCATAGTTTGTCACCGAATCTAATGTTTCATGATTGGCCCATCGCCTGTAATCGCCATGGATCACCTCCCCCATAAGCCAGAAATCCGGATCCAGACCGCGGCAGAAACCGGAAAGGGCCCTCATGAAATCGAAATCGAGAGAATCGGCCGCATCCAATCTGAGTCCGTCAATTCCGAATTCGTCTTTCCAGAAGCGGATGCTCTCGAAAAGATAATTTCTCAAGTCCGGATCCGCATGATTGAATTTCACAAGACTCAAGTCGCCGTTCCATCCGTTGTATCCGAAAGGATCGCCGTAGGGGCTGCGGGCTGAAAAGTTTATTCCGGAAAACCAGTCCCTGTAAACAGACCTGTCTTTGTTTATTAGGAGGTCTTTGAACGGAACGAAATCCCTTCCGCTATGATTGAAAACCCCGTCGAGAACAAGCCTGATTCCTTTCTCATGCAGAATAACAGAGAGTTCTTTCAAATCGGCGTTCGTTCCAAGCCTCCTGTCGACAAGCCTGTAATCAGCGGTATCATAGCCATGGGACGAGCTTTCAAATACAGGGCCGAGGTAAAGGGCGTTCGTTCCTATTTCCTTCATCGGACCTATCCAGTCCCGGATCCTGTTCAGCCTGCCCTCCGGCTTACCGGTAAAGTCATTTTTCCGCGGCGCTCCGCAGAGGCCCAGAGGGTATATGTGGTAGAAGACCGCGTCCCTTATCCATGAATTCATGATCTATCTCCTTTTAAATATTATACTTATAATAACAATAAGGTGTATACCTACCGTTAGGTATATAATAAAATTAAATTTTTTGATCAGTTATAAATCCCGAACTGCACCGTCCTGAGGCTCTGCCTGATTATGTCATCCGTCAGTTCGATGAAGCCGTTTAGCCTGAGCCCGATGAAAGTGTTAAAAGCCCCGATAATCAGCGCGGCAGTAATTTTCTCCCTGCCCCTGATGTTGCCGTATATCGGAACAGCTTTCCTCAGAACGTCCTCGAGGATGGAAAAAATACTCAAGTCGAGTTCCTTAAACGCCATGTTAGGTTCGCTATCCTTCGGGGCGAAATACATGGAGAGCTTCATCCTGTAAAAAGTGAGGTTTCCCTCCGCAAACCTGTAGAAGGCAAATGCCATTTTTTCAAGTGTCGCCGGAAGGTTCCTGTCGTAGTCCGATGCGGCGGAAATATCCCTGATCATAATATCCCCGTATTCTTTTACTATCGCGTCGAGAAGGCCCCGCTTGCTGCCGAAATAGTGGTATAGTGTCGGCTTGGTAACCCCGGACTCTTCGCAGATCTCCTGGACTCCCACGGCTTCATAACCCCTGTCCGCAAAAAGTGAGATGCTTTTACGCATCAGTACTGCGCGGTTATCCATATTCCTGTCTCCTGTATATATTATACCGTTCGGTATAGCGTTAGTCAAGTATTTGTATGGGGCAGATTTCACAGATCGGGATTTTCATGCTACAATTTATGCAAAGGAGCGATGATATGAATACCCCCATGAGAAGGATAGACAGGCAGGTGAGCGGCAAACATGCCCTTGAAATTTTAAATAATGGGCTTTACGGGGTTCTGTCCCTGTGCTCATCTTCGGGCGAACCGTACGGAGTCCCGATGAATTACGTTCTGAAAGGCTCTTGTATATATTTCCATTGCGCTGCGCAGGGATTGAAATTAGATCTCCTGAAAGAAAACACCGGGGCGTCTTTCTGTGTCGTTGGAATGGCCGAAACCATTCCCGATAAATTCAGCACAAGGTATGAAAGCGTTATAGCTTCAGGCAATGTCTCGGTCATAGAAGGTGAAGAAAAAAAAGAGGCCCTGATGCTATTCGTTCATAAATATTCCCCTGACTTCGAAAGGGAAGGAAGAGAGTATATCGACAGGGATGAAAGAATAACGACCGTTATAAAACTTTCTGCCTGTCATATAGCCGGAAAATCAAGGAAATAGATCCCCCGGAAGCCTCGGTAACCGCACATGCCGTGTAATCCCTGTCCTCTGATTCGATATCGTCAAAAAACCATTGCCGGCCGCCTGGGCCGTCATGAATTTCAACGTCCGATTTGATAAAGGGATCTGGCGAAACTGAAAAACTCTTCAGGGGCATGTAAAAGCCCATCCCGATAGCCTTGATGAAAGCTTCCTTTCGTGTCCAGCATGTAAAAAAAGCTTTTTTCTTTATGTCTTCCGGCAGCCTGGAGTATTCCGCAATCTCTTTTTCCGAGAAAAATCTCCTTACTATCCTTTCAGCGTCCGGAAAATCCCGGATACGTTCGATATCGACTCCTACTTCCCGTCCTATTGTGAAGGCATAAATAACATATCTTCCGGAATGGGAAATATTAAATCTCAGATCCCCGGCTCCGGCGTTATCGACGACCGGTTTTCCCTTCTCTTTGACGGAAAACCTGATACCCTCCGGCACTATACCCGTTAAACCGCTTATAATGCGCCTTAGAACACCATGACTTACTATAAACCTTTTTTTATCCTTTTCAAAGACAAACCTGCCGGCTCGCATTATCTCTTCTTCCGACAGGCAGAGGGATAAAAGATCATGGAAAGGCCATTCTTTGTCAATATCCGCCAGCCAGACATAAACGCTGCTGCCGTTTATCCGTTCATTCATCAGCTGCCCCGGAATAATTATATCACATAACGGCCCGGATGAAAATAATCGCTCTAATAAAATTTATCCGGTTTTACTATTGACAATTCAATTCGCATATTTTAAACTATATCAACTTGATATATATTTACACGATATACAGGAGACAAAAATGATTGAGTATATACTTCTCGGATTCCTTAAAAAAGGTGAAATGAGCGGCTACGACATCAAGTTTTATATGTCCAATTCAACCTCCCATTTTTACGATGCCAGCTTCGGCAGCATATACCCTGCCCTTAAACGGATGCTGGGCCTGGGCTTGATAGGCGTCAGGGAGGGGATATCCGAAGGCAGGTTAAAAAAAACCTATTTTATCCGGGAAAAGGGTTCGGCCGAATTTCTTAAATGGCTGGAGGCCCCTGTTCCCGGAGGAAGGGGAAAGATGGAGCACCTCATTAAGATCTTTTTTTACGATTTCCTTCCCGAACAGAAGGCATCGGAGCTTATCCGCGGTTTTATCGCTTCCACGGAGGAAAAGATAAAGGAATTGGATGAACTTGAGGCACGCATAGCTGAAAAGGCGGGCAGGTTCAGCATTTCAACTCTTCTTTTCGGAAAAGATTATTACAAATTTACAGCAGAATGGTATAAAAAGTTTTTAAAAACCGCTTAATATACTATAAGCGCCACTAAGGAGTAGATTATGAAAGTAGTTGTATTTAACGGCAGCCCCAAGGGAGATTTGTCTGTTACGCTGCAGTATGTCAGGCTTCTGCAAAAGCAGATGCCGGACTTTGAATTACAGGAATTCAATACTGCCCAGCAGATAAAAATAATCGAACAGAATCCCTCTTTATTTGACGAGATTCTCTCGGCGGTGAGAGACTCTGATATAGTCCTCTGGGCTTTTCCCCTTTATTACCTGCTTGTTCATTCAAGCTATAAACGTTTTATCGAGCTTCTTTTCGAAGGGGCAGGAGAGGCCTTCCGGGGCAAATATGCCGCTGCTATCTCCACATCGATACATTTTTACGATCATACGGCCCATAATTATATCAGGGGGATCAGCGAAGATCTTGGAATGAAGTTTTACGGTTCCTTTTCGGCAGAGATGAACGATATTTTCAAAAAGGAAAACCGCAGGCAGCTCCTTCAATTCGGCAACGGTCTCCTCGAAACTGTAAAGGCCGGTCTTGAAATGCCCCGGTATTATGAAAAAGTCCCGGTTAAAATGAACGCTTTGAAACTCGAAAAGCCCCAGGGATCTATCGAAGATACGGTCAAGAAAGTGCTTGTGCTTACTGACGCATCCTGTGAAGACTCAAATATCCGGGAAATGACGGATTATTTCATGGGCCTCTATAAAACAAAGCCTGAACTGATCAATCTCAGGGATATAGATATAAAGGGCGGGTGCCTGGGCTGCATTCAATGCGGTTTTGACAATGTCTGCGTCTATGAAGGAAAAGACGGATATATAGACTTTTTCAGGAATAAAGTGATGAAAGCCGATATCCTGATCTTCGCCGGAACTGTCAGGGACCGCTATCTCTCGTCTCTCTGGAAAATGTTTTTCGACAGGACTTTCTTCCTTACACACCAGCCGGTGCATTCAGGCCAGCAGGCCGGTTTTATCATCTCCGGACCGCTCGGACGCCTTGAAAACCTCAGGGAAATTCTCGAGGGATATATAGAAAACAACGAAGGCAACCTGATAGGTTTCGTAACGGACGAATGCCGGGACGCCGCACAGACTGCAAAGAATCTCACGGCTTTTGCCAGGACCGCCGCCATTTTCTCGGAAAACAACTACAGAAAACCTCAAACCTTCATGGGCCTGGGCGGAAGGCTCATTTTCAGGGACGCCATATTCGGCCAGCTGCGTTTTATTTTCAGCGGAGACCACCGCTATTATAAAAAACATGGCTGGTACGATTACCCTCACTATAATGCCCCCCAGCGGCTGGCAAACCTTTTCCTGCCCCTGCTGAAACTTATTCCCGGATTCAAGAAGGCTTTCCGCCCCATGATAAAGAAGGAAATGGTCGTACCGTATCGGAAGGCAGCCCTGAGGGCCGATAGCCGGAAGTAGTGGATTATATCGCCGGTTTGGTTCATAATAAAGGCTCGGAGGGTTGAAGCGATGCTTGATCTTATTCTCGGCCCCTTCAGGTCGGGGAAGACCGGTTATATTCTGGATATCCTCAAAAAAGAGATAAACGCGAAATCCAACCCCCTTGTCCTGGTCCCAACCAGGATATTGAGGGACGAGTTTTCTTCCAGGATCGCCGGAGCCGCCGGAGGATACGCCGGCAGGATAGTCTATACGCTTGGAGAATTTGTACAGTCTGTTACTTCATCAAATAACAATCTCAAGCAGATAAGCGAATTTGAATCATATGTTCTTATCAGGATGATAATCGAACGGAATAAAAATAAATTTATTTACTTCAGGGACATCGACATCTATAGCGGCGTTATACGCCTGATCTATTCCATCATTATGGAACTCCGGGCTGGTTCGACTCTGGCAGGATGTGAAGATATCAGGCAATTCGTTCCCGGCAGAGGGGATACGTCGGAAAATAAATGGCAGGACATCTTACTGGTCTATGATGAATATGAAAACCTTCTCATAAAAAGCTCCCTGTTCGACAGCTACAGGCTTTTTAAACTGGCCTCCTCGGATATTAAGGAAACAGGCAGCCTTCCATGGTCGATGCTCGCTGTGGACGGATTTTTCGACTTTACTGCCGCCCAGTTTTCATTTATAAAATGCCTCGTAAGCGCCTTTGAAAAAGACAAAAAACAGGCCTGCATGACCATGCTTTCATCGGATTCCCCTGTTGTAAAAAAGACGCTTGCCGATCTTAACACCGGGTTCAAGCTGAATATTATCCGGCCCGGGGATTCCGGCGCCCTGGACGGGACGGCGATGCAGGAAGGCATAAAGAGCTGTAAAATATCGGTAATAAAAGCCTTTGGAAAATACAGGGAAATCGAGAAAATAGCCAATGAAATCAAGCGCCTCAAGGTGATAGAACAGGTCCCTTACAGTGAAATTGAAGTCATAATCTCCAATATGAGTAAATACGGCAGTATTGTCAAAAGCGTTTTTGCCCGTTACGGGATACCATATTACAATACCGAGGATGAGCCTCTAAGGGATAATCCGGCTATAATTTTCCTTTTTTATATATGCGAAAGCGCATTCAAAGACAGGATGATCGACAGCATCGGGATACTCTCTATTGTCAGCTCGAATTATACCTCGAACCGGGAATTCAAGACACTCAAAAGCCTGACCGGTGTTTTCCCTTCATTTATAAGGGCCGACAGGACCGGGTGGCTTAATGCCCTCGATTCGAGAGAGCGGTATTACGGGGATAAACGGTTCAATGGAGATACCTACGGCCCTTTCGCTGAAGAGGAGCTTGAACGGAAAATCGATGAGATTTCCCGTTTGAGACCTGTCCTGGACTCTCTTTTAAAACTGATCTTACCCCATGAAGCGGTTATGACCATTGACGGATTTATTTTATGGCTTTCAGAGCTCACTTCGGCTCTCGGGATGCAGGAAACCATAGGAGGAGACCCGCTGGCAGCCCGCGATTTCACCGCATTCAGAAAATTAAAAGAGGCTCTTGCATCGATCAGGAAATCCCTGAAATTACTGGGAAACAGCAGCTTTTCAGGCATAGAACTTTTTTCGCTTATAGACAACCTGATCCAGAACACAAGCTACCGGTACCAGTATTATCCGGATGACGCAGTCAAGGTTGGAAAACCTTTCGATATGAGGGAATCATCCATGAGAGCGGTATTCATAGCCGGTTTAAACGAGGGGGAATTCCCCCCTGCAGCCTCCCTGTCCCTCATCGACGGGCGTGAAAAAAGAAGAATAAACAGCCTGGCTTCAAAAGTTATTTTCCAGGAAGAAGAACTGCGTTCTATGACCGACAGATTGGATTTCGAGGTCGCAGTCTCCCGCTGCAGAGAATTCCTCTATCTTTCGAGAACCCCTTTTGATGAATCCGGACGGGAGATACTGCCGTCGATATTTCTTCAGTCTGTTGCCCCTGAAGAAACTCTATCGGGCGGCGATGAAATATTTGAAATAGTACCCTCGTCGAGCTGGATGGAAATCTTCGACCTCGGTATTCTCGTTTCGCATGACCTGAACCTGATGGATGAAAGCGTTCAAAGGGAAATATTAAGGGAAAATCCATTAATTGCAACTAACGCCAGGCTTATGAGAAATTATTTCGACATTATCGGCGCCGTCAACAGGGCTTACAGGTCCGGTAAAAGCCCCGCGGACAAAACCGGCCTTGAATATTTCGGTATCTGCGGCGATAAAAGCGCCTGGATAAAAGAGAAAGCTGAAAAAATGGTATTCAGCGGTTCACGCCTTGAAACTTTCGGAAACTGCCGATTTAATTTCCTTCTGCGTTATATCATAGGTATTCACGGCGAGGAATACCCGTCCCAGAAGATCAAGTCAACGCTCAAGGGAAGCTTTTATCATGCGGTCCTGAAAGACTATATAAGCGAAGCGGGAGAAAAGGTTCCCGACTATGAGATACTCGACTCATGCATTGAACGTAATTTCAGGGAGTTCGTCAACATGGAGGGCGAGAAGGGTCTTTTCACCATGGAAAAGGGGGTTTACCGCGCCTTTCTAAGGGAATTTATAGAATTCGATGCGCAGTGCCTCAGGGATTATTCCCCCGCATTTACCGAAGAGCCCCTTGATGATGTCCTGGATACAGGTGAAGGCCTGTTTATGCCCCTTACAGGAAGCATAGACAGGATTGATTCGGCAGGAGCGGACGGCCCTCTCCGGATTATCGATTACAAGACCGGAAATACAGGTCATTTTAAAAAAGATTACCTTATACCGTTGAAACTTTTCCAGGGTTTTATATACGCCTGGTCTGTAAAAAAACATGTAAGCGAAATATCTTTCGTTTCAATTGAGAAGAAAGGCCGGGAAAGAAAAACCGATATCCTGCCATTCATCAGGGGAAAACACGCAGTCTTGAATTTCCATGAGATATGGAATGAGAAAGTCTACGAGATAAAAACTATTTTCGCTTTAATCGGTAAAGGTGATTTCAGCCCCGTTACCCTCGAATCGGATTACGAAGAGACTGTACTCGAATTTTACAGGGCTTTTCATGACGATCCCGAAGAATCCATCGAAGTGGAATCCCCGGGGAAATGCACATTCTGCGTATATAAATTAGCATGCCCGCGCGAGGATAAATTAATCAGCAGGCCTTAACCCTTAGCGTGTTCTCTTTATCTCGTTTGTATCCTTATCGTAAAGAACGGTATCCTTGATCTTTTCCTTGCCGTAGGGATCGGTTATATAATAATCCTTGCGTATCGATATGCCGTTCTGTCCGATATAGCCCGGAGTAAAATAGTAGTCCCATTCCCTGGTAAATCCGCCTGCAACTATCAGAGTGGCCCTTTCATAGCCGTTTTTATCGGCAAATGCCTGCGTGTAGAAATAATCGACCCTTTCCTTCTCTCCCTTAGCATCAAAATATTCCGTGTGCCGGAAATAATTCTCCTTCCTGGAAAATTCATCGGTCTGAATCACTTCATTAGAAACGATTTTACCCTTGTCATTATAGTATTCGATCCTCTTCGCATATCCTTTTTCCTTAGCCGCGTCCGGGAGGAAATAAAATTCCGCTTTCTTGATGATCTTGGCGTAATCGTAAAACGCAATAGAGCGTTCGATGCCGAATTTATTATAAAATTCATCGCCGTTATGATAGCTGAACTCGGAAGTTATCCCCCCGAAATCGTTCTTTTCACTGACAACCCTGTAATCTGTCGCAAATCCTCTGACAAACATGGCAAATAGCAGGGTGATTAATGCTGTTAGTTTGAAACTCATGGCAAGACCTCCGTAACGTTTCAAAATAATTATAACACGCTTTTATTCTTTTTCAATATACGCAGCGGCTTCTGATGATAATTAGCGTATATATTTCAAATTTGATATTGACAAATAATGCTTATCATTCTAAAGTGTCAGTCAGTACTAATTATTAATGCAATCTTGGAAGGTACACGGGAGTTTTAATGCTTCGGAAGATTGTTGATTATAAAAATGTCGAACCAGGTCAGGATCCAGCACGGTTATTAATAAATGAAATGAACAGCCCCTATGTCCTGTGTGAAATAATCAGGGATAATGATAACAAGCCGGCTGATTTCATGTTTTTAGATTTCAATCCGGCCTTTGTTTCCATGGCCGCTCCTGACACAGGCAGCCTGGATGGTAAAAGCCTCCTTAAATCGGGAAGCGCGGCAGGCCCATTCTTAATGCGCGTGTTTCAAAAAGCGGCGGCCGGCTATAAAAGCAAAAGTTTCGAAATTTTTTCGGATACGCTTCTCAAGCATTTTCAAATAAAAGCCTCCAGGCCGGGAAAGGGAATTTTAGCGGTATTGTTTACCGATATAACGGCTTCCAAAAAAGCCGAGACTGAACGG
The DNA here is from genome assembly GCA_964533855.1 of uncultured Brevinematales bacterium. Classification (GTDB taxonomy): domain Bacteria; phylum Spirochaetota; class Brevinematia; order Brevinematales; family JAOACQ01; genus CAVYGN01. The sequence continues at coordinate 123,028 of CAZHNM010000001.1, read as the reverse complement.
AAAGCGGCAGCCGGACTGATATCGGGCTATGCCCGGGATGTAACTGATCGAAAATTCCAGGAGAGCCGGTTATGGCTCCAGGCCCAGCTTCTCGACTCCGCAACGGATTCAATACTGCTTCTCGATCTGGAAGGAAACATAGCTTACGCAAACCAGATTTTTTACGAAACCCGGGGATATACAAAAGAAGAAATATTGAAAATGAATATCAGGGATATAGATGACCCGGAATCATCGAAACGGATCATGGAAAACATAAAAAACACAATTTCAAACGGGTCCGCCTGTTTCGAAGCTGTAAATCTCAGGAAAGACGGAATGCCGATCTTTATCGAGGTAAGCGTCAGACTGATAAATTTCGAAAACAGGGAATATTTGCTAAGCATTAACCATGACATAAGTGACAGAAAACTGGCCGAGGAGAAACTCCGAAAGAGCGAGCTGGAATTAAAGACCCTCGTAGAAAATGTCCCCGATATCATTGCCAGGTTTGACAGGAATTTAAAGCATATTTTTATAAACAAGGCTTTAATGGCCGACACGGGAATCGATCCCCAAACCCTTATAGGCAAAGGCTTCGAGAATTTCGGCAAATTGCCGCCGGAATATACCGTTAATGCCGAAGATTTCCTCAGGACAATATTTGAAAAGGGTGAAGTAGTTAATTTCGAAACATATATACCTTCAAAAACGGGTAATGAATATTACCTGTCCAAGGGAATGCCGGAATACGGGCCGGACGGATCTATAGAAAGCGCCCTTGTCATACACAGAAATATTACAAGAAGAAAGAAAGCCGAGGACGCCCTGTGGGAAAGTGAAATACGTTTCGAGACAATGTTCCGGGACAGCCCCATAGCGACGACCCTCACAAGAATATCCGATAATAAATACGTGGAAGTCAATGGAGTTTTCCTCTGGCAATTCGGTTATAACCGGAACGAGGTGATAGGGAAGACAATTTTTGACCTGGGGCTCTGGGAAAACATTAAAGCATGGGAAAAAATGATCGGAATCCTCGAAGAAAAATCAAGGGTCGATAATTTTGAAACACTTTTCCTCACTAAAGAAGGAAAACCGCTTAATGTAATAATAAATGCCGAGATTGTAAAAGTTTCAGGCGAACCTTACATTCTAGGAACAGCCATCGACATCTCCGAGCGAAAGATATCGGAAGAGAGAATAAGGCAGTCCTTGAGCGAAAAAGAGGTTCTGCTCAGGGAGCTCTATCACAGGACAAAAAATAACATGCAGGTCATTTCAGCAATGCTTAACATGTATTCGTCGGGCAGCCAGGACCAGTATTTGATAAACGCGTTCCTGGAAATGGTAAATAGAATTCAGTCCATGGCATTAGTCCACCAGAAGCTCTACCAGTCGAAGAATCTCTCGAGCATCAGCCTTAAGGATTATATAATTGACCTTGTCAACCTTTTATCCTTGAGCTATAACATATCCCCGGAGAGGATAACCTTCAATTTTGAAATGGATGTTATTCACATACCTGTGGACATAGCTATCCCCTGCGGGCTTATATTGAATGAATTAGTTACGAATTCTTTGAAACATGGCTTCCCGGACGGAAGGAAGGGCCGTATAAACATTCTTCTTAAAAAAGAATCGGGCGGCAAAAACAGGCTGGAAGTATCCGACAATGGGATCGGCCTTCCTGAAGGAGTCGATCTGAAGGCAAGGGCCAGAATGGGCATCAAGACGGTCTTCGGGCTCGCCGAAATGCAGATGAAAGGAGAAGTTTCCTACGAAACTCTTGGCGGAGTTAGGTTTTCGATATGCTTTGCCGAATAATCATAAGGTAGGGCAGGGTATAAATGGCTGATATCATTATTGCCGATGACGAATCCATAACGCTTGATTATATATGCCTGACGGTCAAAGAGATGGGGCACAATATAGTTGCAGCCGTGGCCAGCGGGCCCGAAGCCGTCGAAAAAGCGCTTAAGCTCAGACCGGATATCGCGCTCCTTGACATTAAAATGCCGGGAGCTTATGACGGGCTTGAAGCCGGAAAAATCATTCAAACCGAACTAAACATACCGGTTATTTACATCACCGCATATCCTATGGAACATTTCTCGGAATCTTTAGACAGGTTCGGCTCTTTCGGTTATCTCGAAAAACCGTTCGACACAAAGGCGATAAGAACGACCATACTTACCGCGCTTTTCAGGAGTTCTATCGAAAGCAGGCTCAGAAAATTAAACGTAAAATACCAGGAGGAATTGGAAAACGAGAGGATAATCCGCGAGGTTCTAGAGCAGATAAACCTCTTTCTCGACCCGTATAAAAATATGGACAATGTTTTAAATATTATTTGCAACCGGGTTAAATGCATCGGAATAGGAGTTTATCTCCTTAAAGGGGAGGAAGAAAATGATTCTTTTCTGAAAAATGCCTATTCCTGCAAAACCGTTCCGGAGATTCAGGAAATACGGAATTTCCCCGGAATCGATGTAATATCCATGCTCAAAAGATTTATGTTCTTTCCAAAAATAAGTGTTCTTCCCCAGAGTTTCCAGGTTTTATTCAATGGATCGGGCATCCGCTCATTCTTCACAATGCCTCTGACAATAGACAACAATTTTTACGGAATAATCAGTTATTTCTATAATACAGGAAAGAGCCTGGGCATCAGGAAAAGAGATTTTCTCAGAACAATCAGCAACACTATCTCATTGATCGTAAAAAAACAGCACGATTATACAAAAATTCAAAAAATAGAAGAGGAAAAACTCCTGCAGTCGAAACTGCTGCTCAGGGCCGAACAGCTGGCATCACTCGGACAGCTTGCGGGGGCGGTGTCCCATGAAATAAGACAGCCGCTCCAGTCGATAAAAATTTTAGCGGACAGCGTTCTTTTCTGGAAGAAGGAGAAAAAACAGCTTTCATACGATGAACTGCTTGAAAACTTCCAGAAGATATCCAACCGGATAGACCGCATTGAAAAGATAATACAAAATCTCCGTATGCTGACCCAGTCCCCCGAAAAAATAGATGAAAAACCGGTGCAGGTGAACAGACAGATCCGGGAAGCCCTGGGGCTCTTCGATCAAAAATTAAAAGCGCACTCGATTAAACTGGTCCTAAATTTAAATACCGATATAAGGGATATCGTCTTTTCGGAGATATCGCTGCAGCAGATTATAGCTAATCTGATCAATAACGCTGTAAACGCCCTGGATACGGTGGAAAAAAAAGTCAAAATTATCAGAATAACATCGGGGGAATCTGATGGAAAGGTGTTTATCAAGATTTTTAATAACGGCCCTCAGATCAATATTGAAAACAGGGGGAAAATTTTTGAACCGTTTTTTTCCACCAGGCAGTCAAGAGACGGCATGGGTCTTGGCCTTTATCTGGTAAGGAACATCCTGACATATTTTCACTCTTCAATAGATATGCCGGGGGATGAAAAGGAAGGGGTGACATTTAATATGACCTTTAATATCAAGGAATAAAATATGCTGAGAATACTTGTTGCCGATGATGACCATGATCTTTGCGACGACATAAAGGATTTTATCGCCCGTTCCGGTTACGAGGTTTGCACTGCATACGACGGCCTGACCGCCCTTCAGATGGCCAGGGAAAGTTTTTTCGACATGGCTGTTTTCGATGTGACAATGCCTCAAATATCAGGCATAGAATTGACGAAGCAGGTTCTTGAAATTCACCCCTCGATCAGGATAATACTCATATCTGGTATCAGCGATATAATTGAATCAATCAATGCCATGGAACTCGGAATTGAGGATTTCCTGACCAAACCCTTCGACATTAAAAAGCTGTATTATTACATTGTAAAAATAGAGAAAGATCTGAAATTTCAGGAAAAAGAAAAAAGCGCCATAGTCCCGGTTCAGGGTGAAAAGGGAGGCAAATACCTCCATATAAGCACTTACAATTTCCCCGACAATCTGTCTTTAAGCCATAAAACCCTCGAGCATACGGGAATCTTTTCAGAAAAAATGGCGTCGATTTATAAAAAACTTAAAAAACTTCAGGAATATCCGGATATTCCCGTGCTGATCGAAGGCGAGACCGGGACAGGGAAAGAGATCATAGCCAGGTTTATCCACTATGAAAACCCTTCTCTGGACGGTCCTTTTATCGGTATAAATTGCTCCAACCTGAGCAATGATCTCTTCGAAGCCGAACTATTCGGCTATGAAAAGGGGGCTTTCACAGGGGCCGATATCAGGGGACGCGACGGCAAGATAAGACTCGCCGGCAGGGGCACGCTGTTCCTCGATGAAGTCACCGAAGTCAGCAGAGAAATCCAGGCCAAGCTCCTTCGGGTTATCCAGGAAAGGGAATATTACCCGGTGGGCAGCAATAAAAAAGCCGACGTGAATACGCGCTTTGTTTTTGCTACGAACAGGGACCTTTTACAGATGACGGATAATTCCATGTTCAGGAAAGACCTATACTACCGCCTTAATTCCTGCAAGGTGGTCATCCCCCCGCTTCGTGAAAGAAGAGAGGAGATCATTCCTTTCTCTGTATTTTTTATAAAGGAGTTCAACCTCAGGATGAATAAAAAAGTTGAATGGATCGAAAAAAAGGCGCTGCAGGCTCTCGAAGAATATTCATGGCCCGGGAATGTAAGGGAGCTTGAAAATCTTTTCACAAACCTCTTTTTATTCCTGGAAAAAGATAAGCTTGATTTAAAAGATATCCTGCCGTATTTAGAAAACAATAAAGAAGCGAACCTGAAATTAGATTTAAAAAATATCACGATCCCCGACAAGCCCTTCAACCTCGAAGAACTAAACCGGACTATTGTTATAAAGACCCTTGAAAAGTTCGGAGGCAATAAAACAAGGACCGCCGAATACCTGGGCCTGACCAGGATCCAGCTTTACCGCAGGTTTAAAGTTTCATGAATGCATCATACGGCACATGTGTGCCGTTGAGCACACTCATTTGAAGCCATTCAAAATAAATTCCTATTCACTCCAGGCTTGAAATAGAATTTTATTCCTTTCATATCAGAGAGATAAATATATTTTCAAAACAATCTTTCCCCCTGGCATATTTATTGCTTTATAAATGTCACAGGAGGATAAGATTATGAGAATACTTATTGTCGATGACGACCGCGATGCGCTTGACGACATTACCAATGCCATTGCGCCGGCCGGCTACGAGATAGTCAATAGCGACAACCCGGCAAGGGCTCTTGAAATATTTAAAATTCAGGAATTCGATATTGTGATTTCAGACGTCCGGATGCCTGACATGAGCGGAATCGAGCTTCTTATCAGGATCAAAGAATTGAAACCTTTAACCCGCGTGATAATGATGACTGCGTTCGGAGATCTCGATACAGCCGTATCGGCAATCAATCACCATGCTTATGCCTTCTTCGGTAAACCTATTGATTTCAAGGAGCTCATTACCACTATCAGGGCTATCGAAACGGAAGTCAAAAATGCAGGCACTATCGATGTGGATCATGAAAGGCTGAAAAAGGAAAACGATAAACTGAAAGCCGCTTACCAGGACATGCAAAGGCTGGTAAACAAGATGAGAGGAACCACTTTTTTTAAACAATGTTGAATTGGAGTTATAAAAATGACAAACCCGGATAATGAGACAAAAGATATCATAGATTCTTTCGTGTCAGAGGGATATGAAAGGCTGGAAGACGCAGAGCAGAAAATGCCTATGCTCGAAAGCGAAAACCACCAGGAGATAGTCAATACCATATTCCGTCTTTTTCATTCGATTAAAGGTTCTGCCGGATACCTGAACTTCGAGAACATAAAGCAGGTCACCCATGAAGCTGAAACCCTGCTTGACATATTCCGTAAAGAGGGTAAAAAACCCTGTCAGGACGAGGTCGACCTGCTGTACCAGACGCTGGACTTTTTGCGCCAGCTTATAGGCAACGTTGAAAATTTCTTCGACGACAAGGGTTTTGAAGAGAAATCTGCCATAATGGTCAACACAATATCGGAAAGCATAAAAAACTTGCGTAATATCCCGGGAAATCCTCCGGAAATTCCTCTTAATCCCGCCCCTGCAGCAGCGCCGGCCGCGCCTGCTGCACCGGAGCTGGATAGCCTTGTTACGCCGGATTTGACAGAAAAATTTATTACGGAATCGCTCGAACTCCTGGACAGTTCTGAAAAATCGGCCCTTGAACTGGACAAAAACCCCAATGGAAAAGAAAAGATCCGGGAAATTTTCAGGAATATACATACGCTGAAGGGGAACGCCGGATTTTTCTCCTATTCTGTTGTTGAAAAAAAGAGCATGGAACTGGAAAACCTCCTTGAAGATATGCGTAATAATAAAATCGGGGTAGATAAAAGCTGTATAACCGGCTTGCTCAGGCAGATAGATTCCATCAGGAGAGAATTTGTCAATCCGGATTTTGAAGGGAACAATAAATCCAGGGAATACAAACCTATCGGGGAAATCCTTGTAGAAATGGGGGCTACAAATGAAGAAGCAGTCCAGAAAGCGCTGGAGGACCAGTCCAAGCCCATAGGCGAGATCCTCGTTTCAAGCGGCCAGGTAACGCAGCAGGCTGTCAAAAAGGCCCTTGATATACAGCAGAAAAGCCTATCCGGCCGGACAGAACATACCGGCGAGATGCAGCGTAAAGAGATAAGAGTGGACACATCCAAGCTCGACAAGCTTTTCGACCTCGTGGGCGAACTTATTACCGCTCAAGGATTGGTGGTTAATAACCCCGACCTGAAAGGATTAAAACTTGAAAATTTCAGTAAGTCCGCGAACGCCTTGAATAAAATCACACGTGAAATCCAGGAAGTCACAATGATGATAAGGATGATCCCGCTCGAGGGCTTATTCACAAAAATGACAAGGCTTGTCAGGGATCTGTCCAAAAAGTCTAATAAAACGATAGATTTTGAAATATCAGGCGCCGAAACTGAAATGGATAAAAACGTTATCGAACAGATCTCGGATCCTCTTGTACACCTTCTCAGAAACGCTATAGATCATGGAATTGAAAGCCCTCAGATCAGGTGTTTAAATAAAAAAAGAGAGACCGGTAAGATCAATCTCGACGCTAAATATGAAGGAAGCGAGATCTGGATTACGGTCAGAGATGACGGTGCGGGTTTAAACCGCAGCAGGATAATGGATAAAGCCGTTGAAAAAGGCCTGCTCAAAAATCCTATGCAGGAAGCAAGCGATAAGGATGTCTGGCGGATAATTTTCGAACCGGGTTTTTCCACGGCAGAAAATATTTCCGAAGTTTCCGGCAGAGGTGTCGGGATGGATGTAGTGAAAAAGAATATTGACAAACTGCACGGAAAAATCGACATAATCAGCGCCGAAGGGAAAGGAAGCGAATTTATCCTTAAAATACCGCTCACTATGGCCATTATCGACGGTATTACAATTAAAACAGGCGAGAATCTTTATTCAATACCTTTGATAGATATCGTGGAATTCTTCAAAGCAAAAAATGAGCAGATAACACGGACCGAGGAAGGCGGCGAGGTGGTCAATCTGCGCGGACAGATAATGCCCCTGATAAAGCTCTACGAGGTCTTTAATATAAAGAGCCGGTATACGCAGCCCACCGAAGGCATAAATATCGTTGTGAAGAGCGGCGGCAGGAAGGCCTGTATTTTTATCGACGAAATAATAGGAAACCAGCAGATAGTGATAAAATCATTATCCGAATACCTCGGAAAAGTAGATGGAATTTCGGGATGTTCTATCCTGGGAGACGGGAATGTAAGTTTTATAATAGATACAGGTTCATTTATCAACAGATGGGTTTCATAAAAATTCAGGAGGAAACATATGAAGGTAAGGAGTAAATTGATTATCGGCTTTGTTGCTGTCTCTATGACCACGGCTATTGTAGGCGGAATCGGATGGTGGGGAATGAACCAATCCTCGAATTCAATAACCCGGCTGGGCAGAGAAAACGTACCAAGCATTCTCAGCCTTGAAACGATAAAATCATCATTACTCGAAATAAAAGTAGTGATCCGGACCCTGATGGATATTAATGTCAACAAGGAGGAGTTTCAGAGACAATTCGACAATTTAGCAAAATCCCGAATTACATATGGAAAATCTATAAACGATTACGATAGTTCCAGGAAAACTAAAGAGGAAGAGAACTTCTGGAAGGTATTTTCAACCGACCTTGATGATTTGAAAAAAGCCGACAATATATTTTTCGAGTATATTAAGACCCAGGCGGATAAGGGTACCGATTTTCATAAGATTCAGAATGATATAGAAGCCCGTGGTTTTGCGGCAAAACCGCCTTTCGACAAGGCTATGGGTTCTTTTCAGAATCTCATGGATTATGTAAACAACTACTACGGCAAGGAACAGATCGACCGGACAGTAGCCTCTACAATGATGATAAGCTCAACAATGCTGATAGTCCTGTTATTAAGCATAGCTGTTGCCATTATCCTTGCGGCATCCTTCGGGAATATGCTTACCAAACCCCTGTCCAAAATGGAAAAAGGGCTTAAATCAATGGCCGACGGCGATCTTCAAATAAAATTAAATTCAGAATCCAATGATGAATTCGGAAAAATCTCCGAATCGTACAATACTGTACGCGATTCATTGATGAACATGGTCAGCGACACCGAGATGCTTACTAAAGCAGCTATTGAAGGACAGCTTGCAAAAAGAGCCGACTCATCCAGGCACCAGGGTGATTTCAAAAAGATAGTGGACGGAGTAAATAAAACCCTCGATTCTGTCATAGGGCCTCTGAATGTTACGGCAAAATATATAGACGATATCAGCAGGGGAGAAATACCTCCTGTTATTACGGATAATTTCTACGGTGACTTCAATATTATCAAGAACAACCTCAACACATGCATCGGCGCTATAAATAAGATGGTTGAAGATGCAAATATCCTGGTTCAGGCGGGTATGGAAGGCAGGCTCGATACCAGGGCCGACACATCCAAACACCAGGGCGATTTTAAAAAGATAGTGGACGGAGTAAATAGAACCCTGGATTCTGTTATTAACCCCATCAACGAAACTATTTCGGTGCTTAAGAAGATGTCGGAAGGGGATATGACTGACGGGATGAAGGGCGACTATAAAGGCGACTTCAATGTCCTGAAAAACGCCCTGAATTCGACTCTTTCATCTATCAATGAAATACTGACCCAGGTTAATTCGGCCGTTGAACAGGTTTCTTCGGGCTCTACACAGGTGTCGCAGGCCAGCCAGTCCCTTTCACAGGGCGCTACCGAACAGGCAAGCTCCCTTGAAGAGATCACTTCGTCTATTACGGAGATCAGCAGCCAGACAAAGCTCAATACTGAGAACTCTATTACGGTTAACGGTCTGGCCAGGACAGCCAAAGAAAACGCCGAACAGGGCAATAACCAGATGGCAGACCTTGTCAAGGCAATGAGCTCAATCAACGTATCAGCCGAAAGTATCAAAAAGATAGTAAAGGCGATCGACGACATAGCGTTCCAGATAAACCTTCTCGCACTCAACGCCAACGTTGAAGCCGCAAGGGCCGGGAAATACGGAAAAGGTTTTGCCGTCGTTGCCGACGAAGTCAGAAACCTCGCGGTAAGAAGCGCGACATCCGTTAAAGAAACGACACAAATGGTAGAAGAAACAATAAAGAATATAGATAACGGCAACAGCCTGGTCACGGTAACATCGAAACAGCTCGCCGAGATAGTTAAAGGGGCTTCGAAAGTCGCTGACCTTGCCGAAGAGGTGGCTACCGCGTCCAAGGAACAGTCTCAGGGCCTTGAGCAGATCAGCACCGGCCTTGGCCAGATCGACGAAGTCACGCAATCCAACACTGCCAGCGCCGAAGAAAGCGCATCGGCTTCTGAAGAACTCGCTTCACAGGCTCAGCAGCTCAAGGCAATGATAACAAAATTCAAACTTAAAGCTGTCGAAGGAGCGGGAAAGATCACTGAAATATCTCCGGATATGATGCAGATGATCAGGAACGAGCTTTCCAAGGATCAGGCCCAGAAGCATCTTGCCGGACGCATTTCACAGACCCCGGCAGGAGCGCCTTTAGAGAAAATACTAGCGCATGCCGGAATAAATCCCAGGCAGGTGATATCACTGGACGACGACAATTTCGGCAAGTTTTAGAAAAGCCCCCGAAGAAGGAGGAAAATTATGGCTGAAAATATCCGTGCCAAAGACATGACAGACGACCTCTTGGGCATGGATGACGAAGATGAAGACACGCAGGCGAATAAATATCTGAATTTCAAGATAGGTTCTGAATCCTACGGCATAAGCATCAGGTATGTCCGCGAAATAGTCGAGCTTCAGAAGATATCGGAAGTGCCCGATATGCCCGCTTATGTGAAAGGTGTAATAAACCTTCGGGGTAAGGTAATACCGGTAGTTGATATCAGGCTGCGCTTCAGGTTCGATCCACGGGAATACGACGACCGTACATGCATCATTGTTGTGATGATGAATAATTCCGCGATAGGATTTATAGTCGATACGGTCGAGGATGTCCTTGAAATTCCTGAAAGCCAGATTGAACCTGCCCCCGGATTCAGAACTGTCTCGGGCAAGGAGAAATACATCAGCGGTATGGGAAAAGTCGGAGAATCCGTAAAGATACTGCTCGATGTTGAAAAGATAATACACGCGGAAGATATGCAAGTTATAAGCGAAAATATCGAAAGCGGCAAATAGTTCTGAAAATTTCCGGGGCCGGCGACTCCCCCCCATCCCGGCCGGTCCCGTTTTTTTTTAAGGCGGAAAAAATGCAGAATTCGATATTGGGTTTGATACCGATCACAGATAAAGAGTTTTTTTTAATCTCAGGCCTGGTCTATGACAAGTTCGGGATCAATCTCACTGAGCAGAAAAAACCGCTGATCGTAGGAAGACTTAATAAAATTTTAAGAAAATCAGGGTTTGAAACTTTCCAGGAATATTTTAAATATGTTTCAAATGATACGACAGGCAGAGCTTTGAGCGATCTTATTGACAGGATAAGCACCAACCATTCATATTTTTTCAGGGAAAAGGATCATTTTGAATTTATAAGGAATACGATCCTTCCGGAACTCATCGCAGGGAAAAAACTTGCCGGGAATAAAACCCTGAGGATATGGAGTGCAGGATGCGCAGCAGGCGAAGAGGTATACAGCCTGTCAATCCTCCTGCATGACTATTTCGGGAACAGCATAAATGCATGGGATATCGGTATTCTTGCCACCGACATATCCCTGAATGTGCTTACCCAGGCAAGGGAAGGAAAATACCCGATTGAAAAAATCAGCGAGGTTCCTCCCCTTCTGTTTAATAAATTTTTTACCGCGGAAGGAAGGGACACTTACCTTATAAAGCAGTGCATCAAAGACATGGTAATGTTCAAACGCCTGAACCTGATGAACAATGATTTTCCCTTCAACGGGAAATTCGATATCATCTTCTGCAGAAATGTAATGATATATTTCGATACGCAGACCAGGAACAGGCTCGTTGAAAGGTTTCACCGGTATCTCCAGGACGGCGGATATCTGCTGATAGGGCATTCGGAATCTCTTGGAAGGGAAAACGGCTCCTTCAAATATATCAAACCGGCTACTTACAGGAAGCTGAGGTAAATATGTTAAAGAAAGTCAGGGTTTTGATTGTCGACGATTCGGCGCTTGTCAGGGAAATCCTCGACAGGGGTCTTTCACTCGATCCGGGAATTGAAGTTGTAGGAAGGGCATCGGATGTTTACGCTGCACGCGACAAGATAGTATTTTTAAAACCCGACGTCATAACTCTCGATATAGAAATGCCGGGAATGGACGGGGTAGAATTTTTAAAAAGGCTGATGCCTCAATACCCGCTGCCGGTGGTTGTAGTTTCATCTCTTTCACTGGAAGGATCCAGGATAACTCTTGACGCTCTTAAAGCAGGCGCCGTTGATTATATCCCCAAACCTTCCTCCAATATAGGGTCCGGGCTGAAGGATATGATCCTTGAACTCTCGGACAAGATAAAAACGGCAGCCGCGGTCGATGTCTCGAAATGGAAAAAGTCCCGGGACAGGCAGATCGGAGAGGCCGTTTTCGCGCAGGCAGCCCTCGATAACAGCACGGACAAGGTAATAGCGATAGGTGCATCTACGGGGGGGACTATAGCCATCGATAAAATAATCCGGTCGTTCCCCTCAAATATGCCGGGGACTGTCATCGTACAGCACATGCCCCCTGTATTTACAAAAATGTTTGCCGAAAGCCTGAATAAAACCTCAAGGGTCGAGGTAAAGGAAGCTGAAAACGGCGACCGTGTAATAACCGGCAGGGTCCTTATCGCTCCCGGAGGCTACCAGATGGAAGTGACCCGCTCCGGCGGCCAGTACAGGGTAAAATGTTTTGAAGGCGAAAAAGTCAACAGCCACTGCCCGTCGGTGGATGTGCTTTTCAAGTCAGTGGCTTCGAGTGCGGGATCAAACGCGGTTGGAGTCATTCTTACAGGAATGGGAAGAGACGGGGCCGATGGAATGCTTGCCATGCATAGGGCCGGAGCCAGGAACCTTGCACAGGACGAAGAGACATGCGTTGTCTACGGCATGCCGAAGGAAGCCGTAAAGACCGGCGGCGTAGATAAAACGGTAAGCCTGTTCGATCTTACAGACTCTATCGTCCGGATGATCCAGGATATGAGAGGTTGATATGGCCCAGATCACTGTTGGAATTGGCGATTACCAGATTTCATCGAACCCGGCGGATATTATTAAAACATACGCGCTGGGTTCATGCGTAGCCGTAATGATATATGATAAGGTTAAAAAAATTGCCGGTATGATCCATATAGCGCTCCCCGAAAGTTCCGTCGACCTCGTAAAAGCCGGAAAATCCCCCGGCCATTTCGCCGACACAGGTCTTCCACTCCTGATCGAGGGGATGAAAAAGCTCGGCGCGTTCAAGGCGAATGTCTGGATAAAAATAGCGGGAGGCGCCAGTGTAATGGATGACAAGCTTTTTTTCGATATTGGAAAACGGAATATACTGGCGATTAAAAAAATACTCTGGAAAAGCAATATGGGCCCTATCTCCGAGGACACGGGGCTTGATTTCAGCCGGACAGTCATGATGACGGTTGATACCGGCGATATCACATTATCATCGGGAAGCAGGTCCTGGAAATTATGACTGAAAAGATCAGGAGACGATTATGGAATTCCATCATATTCTCATTGTAGACGATTCATCCACTTCTAGAATGATTATCCAAAAGTGTTTTCAGATAGCCGGTTACTCCCAGGCTTCGTATTGCTTCGCCGACAACGGCCTTGAAGCTTTTACTTCGCTTGAGAATAACCGGACAGTCGACCTTATCGTGACTGACCTGAATATGCCAAAAATGGACGGAGAGAATTTTATAAAAAGGCTTAAAACAAACCCCGGCAACGGTTCGATACCTGTTCTGGTGATATCGAGCGTGGGAGACAGCGCCGTGGAAAACACCCTTAATGGCCTGGGCGTCCTTGGAATAATAAAAAAACCGATCTCGCCGGCGAAAATTCTTGAAGTTTTAGGAGGCTGATATGACCTTACTGGCACAGGATCCTGGACTCGATACCGGAAGGGCCGGTGAATCTTTAAAAAATGCTGTTATTAAAACCTTCGGAGAAATGGCATTCATCGATATAGCCGAATTGATGCAGGAAGAACCTGCGGCGGATTACTCCCATATTCTCAGCATAGATATAATCAAACCGGTTTCTGTTTCTATATACCTCTGCCTTACAGATAATCTTAAGAGAAAGATTATTGACAATATCTATTCAGCCGAAATCGATACACCCGCCGGCGGCGCTGATACAAGCCAGGCAGACGACTGCCTTCTGGAAATTCTTAATGTCCTTTCAGGGTCATTCCTTACCGGGTATTTCGGAAAAAATGTCGATTACAAGCTGGAATTTCCACAGATGTTTGTGAACATTCCCGAAGAAGAAAAGCATTATACGATTGCGTTGAACTTCACAGGAGAAGGGGAACCTTTAAAAGCAGTACTTAATTCTGTCAGGTATCACTATTAAAAAAGAGGCTAATTTATGGTTACCTTGGTTATGTTAATATCATCGGTTATTATCCTGGCTCTGGCAATTTTCACAAGGTTTTTCCCGTCCGGAAAAACCAAAAGGAAAAAGGATATTCCCGGGCAGGATGAAGAGATACAGAAGATACTTAAAAGCCTTCAAAGCTACGAGGGGCAGGACCTGGATTTCATGGACTTTTCCGAAAAAATAAGCGATTTTATAAATATGCTGGGAATAGCGGATTTCAATTCACTTAAAGAAATTAATGAGGCTGATGCTAAAATCCGGAAAAACAGGGTGTACGAGATGATCGAAAAGCTTGTTCCGGGGAAAGTCCTCGCAATGAAAGACCATGCAAAAGCGCTTGGGGTAGTCCTTGAAATTTATTACAAGATACCCTATTTCGAAGAGTTCCTGCGCAAGGTCATCGATAAGACCGAAGAAGCCGCTTTAACCCTCATCGATAAATTCAATGACGTTTCGATGGAAAGCAAAAAGATCACCCGGGAAGCCGGAGTCCATCTCGAAAACTTCAAACATGACCGGAACGGAAAAAGCCTCGAAGACCTTATAGAGGACTCCCGCATCGCGATGGAAAACTATTCATCACTCAGGGAAACCCTTGAAAAAATGAATAATGAAAGCCTTGAAAAGGTAAAGCTAATAAACGGCAAGATCGGCCAGGTAAATGCAGCCCTCAAGCATGTTGTAGAAATTTCGAGGCAGAATAAGGTAATTTATATCAACCTGGCGATAGAAGCGGTAAAGCTGGGGGATAAGGGGAAAGGCATAAAGGTTATTGTCAGCGAGATCCAGAAGCTTAATGAAAATACCAATAATTTCATAAATGAAATCGACAAGATAATGGTTTCTTTCGAGGAATATCATGCCAACCTGATATCCCAGCTCGACAGGGAAAGCGGCAAAATGATCGAGAAGCTGGAAAACACGAGCAAAACATCCGAAAAGACTATCGATACCCTGATCCAGTCATACAAATCAACTTCACAGCTTTTTATTCAATTGAACGAAAGCAACAATAATGTCCATCAGAGCGTGAATAAAATAGTGGAGTCGCTTCAATTCCAGGATATCACACGCCAGCAGATTGAAAATGTAATCCATTTCCTGACTGTGATACACGAATCGATTGAAAACAATAAGGATAATCTTGATTATTTCAAACTCCATATCGATGATGAAAATTCTGATATCAAGGAGAAAATCAGGGATGAATTTTCTAAGAAAGTTAAGGTTTTCGACGAAAAAAAAATCCTAAGCCGGTAATATAAAGTTAAATAAAGGAGAAATTTATGATGGTCATGACTGTTGATGATTCGGCAACGATGAGAAAAATCGTGAGCATTGTTTTAAAAGGCGCCGGTCATGATATTATCGAAGCCGAAAACGGGGAAGAAGCTTTGAATAAACTGCCTGCGGGCAAAATCGATTTCTTTATAGTAGACGTGAATATGCCTGTAATGAACGGAATAGATTTTTTAATAAGATTAAGAGCGATTCCCGATTACTCAAAAACTCCCGTGTTAATGCTGACCACCGAAAGCGATATAGAGACAATCAATAGGGGCAAAGATGCCGGCGCCAACGACTGGATTGTCAAGCCCTTCAGAAATGAAGAATTCCTGGCATTGATCCAGAAGCTGACCGGCTGATTATTATTATTTAAAGTCGAGCCTGTAGTTGAACCCTATAAGCACAAGGGTGTTATCGAAGAACAGGCCGGTGCTCTGGTCTGAAGCCCATGCGTAATAATATTCGATTTTTATCCCGAAATTCTCCATGAAATAGTAATCACCCTCTATCCCGGCGATATAACCCAGGGGCTGGGTGTAAGGGAAGCTGCCGACAAGGCTGTCGGCGTTTGAAGTAGCATGTATCGATGTGATGGCAAACAGGGCCTTTAACGCAAATGTGTTTCCGAAATCATAGCGGAAATAAACAAGAGGGCCTGTGCCGTCCTGGGCGTTGTTGCTCGGAGGGTCAGCCACAAACCTGTAAGTAAGAAGATATCCTGCCCCGAATGTCATATTTTCAAAACGGTACCCGGCGTATAAATCCATGAGATCGTTGCGCCAGTAACCCTCGCTGTCAAAAGCCGGGGCTATTATAGGCATGAATGTCTCACCCCCCACGTTTAGCCAGTCGAACCTTCCGTCGAGAGATATAAAAGGGACTCCTGTGTATGGCCTGGCATTGAATGCGGAGCTCCATCCGATCGACGTGACAATGCTCCTGTCGAGTTTGACCTCTTCCCGGATGATTTTAGTTCTTTTCCTGTATCTGATTATCGTTTCCTCATCCATCGGTTTGACGGACTTTAACAGGTCCAGCTTCAGATTCTGTATTATTTTATCAATCGAGTCGAAAATATCCTCTCCGCTGCTCCCCGTATATCCCGATTCGAATTTAAGCCGGCGGGTCACGACATCATACACCTTTACATAAATATAGATCTTATCACCCTGCACGGCATAACTTCCCGTTATCAGCATATCCCGGCCTGCATTGTAGGATCCCGATATCTCATCTTCAAGACTTGCGGGGGGATTCGCCTCTTCGTATATTTTAAAATAATCCACCTGCCCGAGAAACGTGACAAGCGATTTCCCGATAACAAGTCCCAGGCTTCTCTGTTTAATGTTATCCGACCTGTCGGTAAACCTCGCAAATTCGACATTCCAGGATCCTTTAACCTGGATTTCTGAAAATGATGTCCCGGCGAGGATGAACAATATGAAGAGAAATGGAAGCATCCTATTCATCATCCCTCCCGAAAGTCAGTTTGTAATTGAGGGAGAAGTCGATCCCGCTGTCAATTATAAAAACGTATCCTGAATTAAATTCTCTTTGCGCCGGGAAGAAAGTAACCCTGTACCTCAGGCCCAGGCCCAGGTCTGATGAAAGGCTGAAATCGCTCTTTATGAATCCGCCGAATATAAGACCCGAATTAGTGGAGTTAAAAACCCACTGCGTGTTTTTAATATCGGTTGAGTCATAGCTCATGGTATTGAAATTAGGAACGATGGGAGCTATCATACCGCCGATGCTTATTGCGTAAAAATCATTGAAATGGCAGTAAAGAGAGGCGTAAAAATATACAAAGCTGCTTTCGAAATTATAGCCGATATTTTCATTGCTGATTAAAGACGTACCCGTTTCCTTTATATTTTCATAACCCGATCCGGCCGTCAGCGTTATAAGTCCGTGTAAAAAATTAAGCTCGGGTCCGGCATATATTGAATATTCGCCGGTGTAATAACTTCCGCCCAGGTTAAACCCCCACCAGCCATAGCGCACAGACATGTCGGCAAAGGCGCCGAAAAGGGGGACAAGGATCAGGTCGCTTGAATTGGGTATCAGGCCGAGTGGTGAATAACCCCCGCCCGCTTCGAAGATCATAGTCGGCTTGATATATTCATATTTTCCAGCCATTATCGTGTCAATTTCTTCTTTAACGATTACTTTCTGTTCAACTCTCGGAAAGGTTTTTTCAGCCCAATCCGCAAAATCAAGAGAAAACGCCGCAAGTCCTTCATCCGTATCGGTAAAATCCAGCCGGTAAGTATTTTTCATTTTGTTCATATCAAATGAGCTTATGATCAGGGTGTATCGTCCGTTCTGTTCCGACAATTTCCCGCGGAGGATCCCCTGGATACCGTTCAGGTTGAGGAATTTTACTGCGGCTGAAAGGTCATGATAATTCGTTATTTCATATTCTTGAAGGAGATAGATGTTTTTCGATGTATTGAGAATTGTCCTGGCCTGCTCCTCGAATATATAGGCTGTCGATAAAGAGGCTTTATCAGAGGTGAAAGCGGCCATATAGATCTTCGGCGATACCATGTCCAGCGGGAATAAGGCTGTTGCCGTTAAGCACGCTGTTATAATAAAAAATATATTTATTTTCATCGATTTCCCAATTAATTTTCCTGCAATTTATGATGATACCATTTTAAATCGGAAAATTCAAGTTTAAAACCCCGCTTTTCACTACTGATTACCCGTCTCTGTTTGATAAGATTCCTTAATAAATATATAATTAATAAGATAAGGGGTTAATAATGCTTTATCTGAAGATCCAGCATCTCCGCCTTAATTTACCCGGAAATGTCCCTGTCCTTGACGATATAAATCTTAATATCAAAAAGGGTGAGATTTTCGGCATTATCGGGCCAAGCGGCTGCGGTAAAACCATGCTTTTGAAAACCATTGCAGGGCTTTTTAACCCCGCAGAAGGCGCAATTTATAAGGACGGCAATGACATCACTAAAACAAAGCCGAACGCAAGAGGCGTATCGATGGTCTTCCAGGATTTCGTATTGTACCCCCACATGACTAATTTGAACAACCTGCGCTACCCGCTGATACTGAAAAAATCTCACCTGAAGCCGCCGATCAGCCTGGCCATGCTTTCCAGGCTCCTGCATATAGAAGAAAAAAAGCTCCTCGATAAATTTCCCCGCTGCACTTCGTTAGGCGAAAGGCAGCGTGTTTCTATCGGCAAAGCCCTCACGTCAAACCCCGATATACTGCTGCTCGACGAACCGCTTTCGAATGTTGAGGACAGCCTCAGGAATGAAATAAGGCACAGCCTCAGGAATCTTGTCAGAGATAACGGCATAACGGTTGTCTATGTGTCGCACAACCAGACCGAAATCGCCGAGATTTCAGATAACATAGCTGTCATGAAGGACGGGCGTATAGAACAGACGGGCACTTATACCGAACTTTATGATAATCCCGCCACGCTTTTCGTATCGACTCTGATAGGGGAAAAATCGCCGAATCTTCTCACAAAAGAGGAAGTCGGCATGCTGACCGGCGGAAAGATCAAATACGCGCTGACAATCAGACCGGGAGAATGTTCGCTTGAAAAGGCGGAGGAGTCCATTAAGATCGAGGGAGAGGTTTCATTTATCGAGAGCCTGATCCAGGAAGGTAAAAAAATTGTTTTTATAAACAAAGAAGGAGAGCTTTTCGGCGTGGAGCTCGATTTAAAATATCCTGTAGATAAGGGGGATTATATCAAAATATATATACCGGTAACTAAAGCCAGGTTTTTCGAAGACGCCGAAGCCCCGGGAACACAGGCAAGGGTGTATAACTTATGGTGATAAAAAACGGCATCGTTTACGACAGCCTGAATAAAATCAGCGGACGAAGGCTCGATATCCTGGTAAAAGACAAAATGATCGCAAAAATCGCTCCCGGAATAAAGCCGGAAACCGGCGATACTGTGATCGACGCTAAGTCCATGTTTGTAATACCGGGTCTTGTCGATATGCACGTCCACCTGCGCGAACCGGGAGAAACCAGGAAGGAAACCATTGTTTCAGGTTCGCGCGCAGCCGCAAGGGGAGGAATAACGACAATGCTTGCCATGCCCAATACCGTCCCGCCCGCGGAAAGCCCTGAAATAATAAGTTCGCTTATAAATAAAGCCGCGGCGGACTCTTTGATAAATATTTTGTTCGCATCATGCATGACTATAAAAAGAGAAGGGCTTCAACCGGTCGATATCGCCGCTAACCTGAAGGCCGGCTGCGCGGCTTTTTCTGATGACGGTTCGAGCATCCAGGACGTGCGGGTGCTCGCAGAACTTTGCCGCCTGTCATCGTCCGCAAACGCCCTTTTAATAGATCATCCCGAGGTAAAGGCCTTGTCGAAAGACTCTCCGGTAAGCTACGGGGCTCTGCCTGTTAAATACGCACTCGAAGGACAGCCCGCTGAATCAGAAAGCCTTGCGATATGGATCCTGGGCTCCGCCGCCGGTTTATACGGCGCCAGGGTGCATTTTACCCACATCTCGACCCGTAAATCCGCCGAGGCCGTCGAAAAGCTCAAAGCCTATTATCCCGGCAGGATAACATGCGACACTACGCCGCACCATCTCCTTCTCTCGGAAAACGATCTCCTGAATATACTCGATACAAACAAGAAGATGAACCCGCCCCTGCGGCCCGAAGACGACAGGCAGGCAATCGAAGACGCCCTCTTCAGCGGAATTATCGACGCTATAGCGACCGATCACGCGCCCCATACCGGAGAGGAGAAAAACAGGCCCTTCGAAAATGCCCCCTTCGGAACGATCGGGCTCGAGACGCTTTTATCATCTACATATACGTATCTTGTCAGGAACAAAGGCATGGCTGTCCCCGCATGGCTAAGCCTGGTATCCGCAGAGCCGTCCCGGATCCTTGGAATAGAGGGTGGAACACTGAAGGCAGGCGGACGGGCCGACATAACGGTGTTCAATCCGCATAAAACAGTCAAAATCGAGAGGGATTCAATAGTGTCAATGTCGAAGAACAGCGCGTTTATAGGCAGGATATTTTACGGAAGCACAGAGTACACTATTGTAAACGGAAAGATCGTGTACCCTTTCGAATAACGCTCATTTTTGAGAAGCTTAGTACGTCTCAAAACCCGCACAGATCGAGTGATTCCGGGCCCGCATTGACAATTCAATGAAATCGTGCTAAAATAAGTTAATTCGGACGTTCGATTTAATTTATATGGAAATATTATGACAATTACTAAAAAATTAACAACCCAGCCGGAAAGGATATTGTCAGCGGCGTTAAAATGTATATCCAATTATGGATATGCCAATGTTTCAATGCGTGATATTGCTTCCGAGGCAGGAGTTGTGTTAAGCCAGTTGAATTATTATTACAAGAACAAAGAGGGCTTGTTTATAGAGCTTATTAAAGATGTCCAGCAGGAATATCGTGCAAATATTCATGAATGCCTTAAAAAAGGGGCGACACCGGGGGAAAGCCTGGCTTTGCTGATTGATTACTTTCGAGATTTAACAATAAACAATCCTGAAATTATACGCCTTCTTTATGAAGCGGTAAATCTTGCTCTATGGTCGGAAATTTTTAAAAAATTTATTCGCAATCTGTTTGACGAGGTTTCTGAAGAGATTAAAAAATCGATTTATAACAATGCAGATATAAAAAATAGATTTAAGAAATATTCTCCTGAAACTATATCTCATCTTTTATGGGGGACAATATTCGGAACAGTAATTAATTTTATTCTCCATCCGCAGGATGAACAAGTTAACGAGTTATTCCATTTAATAAAATTTCTTTATCAGCCGTAAAAGAGGTATTATGGGGCAGATTAATATTTGTAAAAGTGAATTTAAAATCAGCGTTGTGGTTCCTGTTTATAAAAAACCGAAGTATATTCAGGACATTTGTCAAAAAATATTAGCTAATACTTATGAAAATAAAGAGATTTTAGTCGCCATTGATGGAATAATGTCGCCTGAAATACAAGAAGCTTTAGAATCTATAAAAGGAAAAATACAGATATTTTTTCCGGATAAGCATTTAGGTAAAGCAGAAATCCTGAACAAGGCGGTTGAGAAACTTTCAACGGATGTTATACTTTTCCTGGACAACGATGTCGTTCTTCCGGACGATCCTGACTTTTTATTGAAAGTTTCAGATAAAATGAAGTTTTATGATATTGTGGAGATGGCAAAAGAAGTAATAGCCGAGTCGCTTTTTTCTGCAATGATTGGATATGAATACCTCAGTTTAGCATTTGCTAATCTGGCATTTTCAAATCTTGTCGGAAGGACGCCCGGCATTATAGGCTCGGCATTTGCTGTAAAAAAAATATTTTTTGATAAGCTGAACGGTTTCAGGCAGGTTGTTCATGAAGATGCTGATTTCGGCGCAAGGGCTTTCAGGCTTAATGTGAAGTATCGCTATGAAAGAAAGCTGAAAATCAAGACGGCAATGCCGAATAACCTTTCTGATTGGTATAAACAGAGAAAAAGGTGGACTCTAAATAATGTACTCTGGGTTAAAGAAAACTTTGTTCATTTTTTTTCAAACGCTTTCAAACAGCCTTCAATTTTTTTGACATTGATTGTAATTTTGCTGCCGACAATCATCTCAGTACTATTAATAATAATATTTAACAAAATAAATTTAATATTTATAGTGCCGGTGCTTTTTATGATCATGCAACCTGTTCAATTCATGGCTGGAATACTGCTTTGGTTTACTCATTATATCGTTATTACCAAGGGAATAATTGCGACATTATTGAGCCTGGCTATTACAACACTATGTTATTTCTTTTTTTCAATATATATAAATTTCCGGTTCAATTTCCTTGAATTTTTATTATTTTATTTTATTTATTTGCCAATATTGATTATTATCAATATTGTGATGTTTATCATTGTTCTCCGTGAAAAGAAAATCAATCTGGATTGGTAAGTTTATAGCCGGTTAATTAAGCTTACCCTCTGTTAAAACAGACAAATTCCTGCGGATCACTTGAAGAACAGCGTCTCCCCGTCCTTAAGGACCTTCACCAGTTTCAGCGACTGGTAGGGGATGAAGCTGTCGACGAAGCAGTTCCCGCCTATTTTCATCCCCGATGGAATTCTTGCATCCTTGCCGATGAGCGTTACGCCGAAATCGAGGATCTCGGGAAAATCCTTGTTAACCTTCGCGGTTTTTTCAGAGCCGATTATGGCGTGGGGCTCGATGGTCGGAACGGAACTGTCCCCAGAAAACTCGTCTATGATGGAATTTACAATCAAAGCATTATGGCCTATATGGCTGCCGGGCAGTACAAGAGAGTTTTTGATTACCGCATGCTTGTCAATCCTGACGTTTGAAAAAATTATGGAATTCTCGACCCTGCCATGTATATCGACATTTTCACCGACAATAGAATTGATGATGTGGGAACCGCGGGCGAATGTCGAAGAACTTGAAAATGAAAGACCTCCGTTAACAGGGACATAGGCATTATAGAGGTCAAGCATCAGGTAGTCGTCGATCATATCGATATGCGTGTTGTAATACTCTTTAAGGCTCTTGAATGGCATTATATAGCCCCTGGCGTCTATCGAACGGATATCGAACTCCTTGATGATCTTTTCCATTATATCCACGTCAAGGCTTGTTTCGTCGAGGAAAAAGCTTTCATATTTCTTGATAAATATATTTTTTTCAACGACAAGGCCGGAGTAATAACTTTTTGCATTATACTTCGTCTTGATAGCTAAGTTGGGGTTCTGTTCAAGCTCCTCTTTAAGAATGCGCATATCGAACCAGATGGGATAATTTCCCTTTAAAATTATAATTCCTTCCAGGGAGTGTTCGGTGGAATAATCCTTTAAAAAAGATGAGAATTTCTCGACAATATCCAGGTAATCGAAAACGTAAAATTTTACCCCCGGCCATCCCTTAACGAGGTAGTTCAGAACTATGTCCTTATCCCTTTTCACAAAAACCACTACGTTTTTTACCTCGATGCTCGACAGCGAACTTATCGCGAAATCTATATTGCAGAATCGCGGCGAAAAAGGGAGGAGGAAGTGTTCGGCATATTCATCGAAAGACAGGAAATTATAACTGTTCTCGCCGATAATAATGCCGAGGTCCAGACTTTTTTTTAAAAAGGCCATATCAGCTACCTTTTAACCACCTTCTGTATATTTTCCCTGAACGGCGGATATATAATTCCGAATTCCGTTATTATTCCCGTCAATAAACGGTGCGGCGTTACATCGAAAGCGGGATTATAAGCATCGGAATTTTCCGGGGCGCTGAGCATTCCCCTGAACCTTATGACTTCTTCCCGGTCCCTTTCCTCGATGGGTATGAGGCTGCCGTCTTCTATGTCGGGATCGAATGTCGACGCCGGTGCGGCAGTATAAAAAGGGACTCCATGGTAATGGGCATTGACGGCAAGAGAGTAAGTGCCTATCTTATTCGCAAAATCCCCGTTAAGGGCGATCCTGTCGGCACCCACAATAACCAGGTCTATCCCATTGCCTGCCATTACCCAGGCAGCCATGTTATCACAGATAACTTTATATGGAATTCCTGTTTTTTCAAGCTCCCAGGCAGTTAAACGAGAACCCTGAAGGAGGGGCCGGGTTTCATCCGCATAAACGGAAATCCCCTTGCCGTCGGCATGGGCTTTGAAGATCACCGAAAGGGCGGTGCCGTTCCCGCCTGTCGCAAGGCCTCCCGAATTGCAATGCGTCAGGATCCTGGCTTTATCCTTTACAACAGCGCTGCCGTGCTTTGCTATCTCATCGGATTTAATTAAATCTTCCTCATGGATGAGCAGCGCCTCTTTTTTCCATGCAGCAAGTATATCTTTCGGCCCTGAAAAGTTTTCAGCATCGAGGATGGCCCTCATCCTTTTGATAACATAGAAAAGATTATATGCTGTAGGCCGGCTGCTGCCGATGTATTCAAGTATAGCGGACGCCTTTTCTTTAAATTTAACCATGTCTTTCATCGAAGAGAAAACTGCCAGGGATATATAAGCTCCGTAAGCCGCCGCGATCCCGATAGCCGGCGCTCCCCTTACCGCAAGAGTGCGGATCGCCTCGTAAACCTCGGATTCATTTGAAAGCTTAATGGTCTTTTCCGACTGGGGGAGAAGCCTCTGGTCTATTATGAATAATGAGTCATTTTCCAGAAAAACGGTTTTAATGACCTGCTTCATTTCTTCTCTCTTTTAAATTTAATTTTTAATTTATTATACAGGGTAACCACTACAAGAACTGCTATCCTGAATATCCTGACTAAATTGTACGGATGTAAAAGTGTTGTATAAAATCCGTTCCATCCCTTTTTCTGGAACCATAACGGCGGCATTTTTTTCTTGCCTGCAATGACTTTAAACGAATTACCGACTCCTACTGTTACAGCGCCCTGGTAGTATCCGAAATTTTTTGTTATCCATTTTTCCTGCTTGGGCCCGGATCCGTAACCGGCGATAAAAATCTGGGGAGAGCTTTTCCTGATCGTGACCAGGACATCCTGGAGCTCCTGATTTCTTATATTGGAACGGTAGCTTCCGACGATCCTTGCCTGCACGAATGATTTCCTTATCCTCTTGAGCGTTTCGAGCGCGACATTTTTTGTGCCGCCGAACAGGAATACCGTATAATTCATTTCATCGGCAGCCCTCATGAGGTCAAGGTATATAGTCACAGGCATTATCACCTGGACGGATTTGCCTGTCATCATTTTGACCATCCATGCGACTGTCTGTGAAGCGCAGATGACGATCTCGGTTTTTTTTATTATCTGGGCGATTTCATTGTTGAACAAAGAAAAGAACATGATCTTTTCATCGAGCATAATGATGCGGAATCTTTCCTTTTCATAAATGGTCTGTATAAGACATTCTTTTAATTCATCCCTGTTTGTCAGGCTTATTTTAACTCCGAAAAATTCCACAGATTGAGGCAGCATCGGAAAGTTCCTCCCGTAATGTAAGATTCTAATACAAATGCTCAATTAATACAAATCTATCCGAAACACACCCTCATTTCCCGCGCAGCCTTTGTTTCATCCAGCCTTGTTACAGGAGTGGAAACCGGTGCGGCCTGGAGTCTGCCCGGATCGAACTCGGCAATACGGGCAATTTCTTTCATTTCAGAAATAAAGCTGTCCAATGTATCCCTGTTCTCGGTTTCCGTAGGTTCTATCATTATCGCCTCTTTTACAATCAGCGGAAAATAGACTGTCGGGGGATGGATTCCCCTGTCTATAAGACCCTTGGCAATATCAAGGGCATGAATACCGTAAGGCAGCTGCTTTTCGGCTGAAAAGACGCATTCATGCATGCAGATCCTGTCATACGGCAGGGTGTAGACTTCTTTTAATTTTACCCTGATATAGTTGGCATTGAGAACGGCCTGCTCCGAAACGCTTATCAGGCCTTCCCTTCCAAGGAGGAGTATATAGGCATAAGCCCTTACCAGCACTCCGAAATTCCCGAAATAACCCGAAACCCGCCCGATACTGCCCTCTTTTTCGGGTAAAATCGAATAAATTCCCGATGAATTTTTTGTTACCATGGGGGCCGGAAGAAATTCCGCAAGTTCCCTTTTAACGCCTACGGGCCCCGCCCCGGGACCTCCGCCGCCGTGCGGAGTGCCGAATGTTTTATGCAGGTTTACATGCACGACATCGAATCCGGCCTCGCCGGGTTTTACCTTTCCCAGGATCGCATTAAGGTTGGCCCCGTCATAATACATCAGGGCTCCGGCTTCATGCGCAAGAGCGGCGATCTCGCCTATCCTTGTTTCAAAAATCCCAAGAGTATTCGGGCATGTCATCATTACTGCCGCGGTTTCATCGTTCAAAACGCGTTTAAACTCTTCAATGTCCATCTCACCGTTTTCCAGGCTTTTGACTGTTATTATTTCATATCCGGCCATGGCCGCGCTTGCGGGATTGGTCCCATGGGATGAATCCGGAACGATGACATATTTTTTCTTATTGTTTCCCTTTGCTTTGTGATACCTGGAGATGATGAGGATGCCTGTCATTTCTCCATGGGCTCCGGCCATGGGGGAAGTCGTAACGCTGTCCATGCCGGTAATCTCCGCTAAAAGCTCCGACAGGTTATAGATCACCGCCAGAGCGCCCTGGACCAGATTTTCACCTCCGTCAAGAAAACACTCTAACGGGTGAACACCTGTGAAACCTGGAATTTCAGCCGCCTTTTCCAGGACTTTCGGGTTATATTTCATGGTGCAGGACCCGAGGGGGTAAAATTCCGAGTCGGCTGAAAAATTCAGACGAGACAATTTTGTATAATGCCTGACCACATCCTGTTCTCCGACTTCCGGCAGTTCGCACTTTAAAGAACCGGAATCTTTCGATGAGAGAAGTTCCCCCGGCAGCTTGTCGGGTACCGGGACATCGGCAGGCGGCACTCTGAAGCCCTTTCTGCCGGGAACAGATTTTTCGAATATAAGCTTTTCCATCCTGTTCATAAGGATTCCTCCAGGCAGGCGGCAAAACCTTCCATCTCTTCCCTGGTCCTGTTCTCTGTTACCGCCGTGAGAAGCATTTTTCCCATTCCGGGGTTGTCAGGATAAAGCTTTCCAAGGGGCAGCCCTGCAAGGTAGCCTTTTTCCCTCATTTTTTTTTCAACCGCCTCCGCGCCGGCGGGAAGTTCGATCGTAAACTCGTTGAATGTCGGAGAGCTGTTAAATATTTTTACATCTTTAATATTCGTCACAAGACCCTTAAGAAATTCCGATTTGCTGTAATTTAATTCCGCAAGTTCCCTGAATCCCTCTTTACCGAGCAGGGACAGGAAAATCACTGCCCTCAGGGCGCAAAGGCTCTGGTTCGAACAGATGTTCGAAGTCGCCTTCTGCCTCCTGATATGCTGCTCCCTTGCCTGGAGAGTAAGAACATACCCCCTGACGCCGTTCCTGTCGGTCGTTTCGCCGACTATCCTTCCCGGAATATTTCTTATCAGCCCTTTTTTGGATGTAATAAACCCGAATGAAGGTCCGCCGAATGAAAGGGGTATTCCAAGGCTCTGCCCGTCACCCGTCGCTATATCGGCATCCATTTCGGACGGCTTTTTAAGTATCCCCAGGGATACGGGATAAACCGACATGATCAAAAGGGCTCCCGCCTGATGAGCATCATGAGATAGTTTCGAGTAATCCCTTATATTCCCGAAGAAGTCGGGATTCTGGACAATAAGCGCCGCTGTATCTTTATCGGGTTTCATGTCGTTTGTTACCGGACGGCCATGGAGATAGGTTTTCAATACCCTGGAGTAAAACGGGTTGACACCGTTATCGATGCGGATAACAGACCTTCCCGTGGCCCGTATAGCCATTAGAGCGGCTTCCGATAACGCACTGGCTCCGTCATAAAGGGAGGCATTGGATACATCCATTCCGGTTATCGAGCACATAGCGGTCTGGTATTCAAAAAGCGCCTGAAGGGTCCCCTGCGAACATTCGCCCTGGTAGGGGGTATAAGCCGTTGAAAATTCGGACCTCCCGGCAAGGGAATCTACGGCTGCCGGAATATAATGATCGTAAGCCCCGCCGCCGAGAAAAGAATGTAAATTGATCGCATTTTGGCCGGCATATTTCTTAAGAAGATTCAATACCTCGGGTTCTGTCTTCCCCGCCGGGATTTCGAATTTTTTTGTCCTGATGTCTCCCGGGATCCGGGAAAATAATTCTTCAATCGAACCGATGCCGATATCGCTGAGCATGCCGGAAATTTCATGGCCGGTATTGGGGCAATAATTCATAGCAAACCTTTCAGATATGAATCATAGGCATCCTTATCGAGGAGTGTTTTAATCTCGTTTTTATCGGAAAGCCTGATCATGGCAATCCATCCGTCTTGCTCAGCAGACTGGTTCACCAGCCCGGGGTTTTCCCCGAGGCTGCCGTTTACGCTCTCCACCGTACCGGACACCGGGGCAAAAATATCGCTTGCCGCCTTGACGGATTCTATGGAGCAAAGTACTTCCCCGATCACGGCCGTTTTCCCTATTTTGGGGAGTTCGACAAAAGTAATATCGCCAAGCTGCCTGGCCGCATATGCCGTAATGCCCATTTTGCCGGTATCACCGTCGATCCTGATCCATTCATGGTCTCTACTGTAATAAACATTCATCGGGTCCCTCCATTATTTCCTAAGAGATCCATTTTTATAAAATGGTAATTCCGATATCTCGGCATCGATTTCTATGTTTTCATGCCTGATAAGAAGCTTTTCTCCTGTTTTAGAATACTCGGGACTGACGTACCCGAATCCTATCCCGCGCGAAAGAGCCGGTGAAAAAACCCCGCTTGTGACGCTGCCTATCCGCGAATCTCCCGAATATATTTCATAATCCTGCCGCGCTGTACGCCGGCTGCCTGCTATAAAAGCAATCTTTCTCTTAAGGGCGCCTGATTCCCTGCGCGCTAAAAGGGCTTCTTTTCCCATGAAATCTTTCGAATAATCTACGAACGATTCCAGGCCGGCCTCTATCGGGTCTGTCCATTCTCCTATATCATGTCCGTAGAGACAGTATCCTGCCTCAAGCCTGAGAATATCCCTCGCGCCAAGACCTGCCGGCCGGATGCGCTTATCCCGGAGCAGTCTTTCCCAGACATCGGCGGCAATTTTGCTGTCAATGTAGATCTCGAAGCCGAGTTCTCCCGTATAGCCCGTTCTGCTTATCAAAGCCTTTGCGCCGGAGCCGCCGATATCGAATTTGGAAAAAGAGTAATATTTTAAATTTTCTATCCCGCCCTGCGGGATCAATACGGATAGCGCTTCTCTTGACAGCGGGCCCTGGAGGTCGAGTTTTGCGGTTTCAGGGGAAATATCATTGAAAATTACGGAAGGAGAAAGAAAATTTTTAATATGGGAAAAGTCGCTGTCCTTTGTTCCGGCATTTACGACCATCATCAGCTCTTCATCCGAAAGCCTGTAAATTATAAGGTCGTCTAAAATCGATCCGTTTCCGGAAAGCATCAGAGAATACCTGCAGCGGCCCTCTGATATCTTCGATATCCTGGTGCTTACCGCTTGTTCAATGCCGCTTTTCTCAATATTGCCTTTGAAATAAAACTCGCCCATGTGGCATATATCGAAAAGAGCTGCCGACTGGCGGCAGGCCTGGTATTCGGCAAGGATGCCGGTATACTGGATAGGCATTTCCCATCCGCCGAATTCGGCCATACCTGCTTTGAGACGTAAATGTTCGTTATAGAGAGGTGTTCTTAAAAGATCCTGCATTTTTGTCCCTTATAAAACCTGGAAGGAACATTTTAGCATTAAGAACAGATTTTCTCAAATTAAGCAAGACCCCTTCCGACCTGGTTGACGGCCTTTGAAAGGGTATCGTCGGCGGTCTGTATAACTTTCTGGTTGGCTTCATAAAGACGGTTGATTTCAATCATTCTTGTCATTTCAACAACCGGGTCTACATTGGATTTTTCTATAAACCCCTGGTGAACCTGGGGTCTTGAATTTCCATCTATAATTGCGGCATGGCCTGAAAAATCGCTTTCCTTGTACAATGTATAACCGTCTTTCTGAAGGTAGCGCCTTTCAGGAAAATCCACGATCTTGAGCCTGTCGATCTTGGTCATATTCTTCCATTCATTGCCTGTCTTGTCTACAAAATCACCGGGTTTATAATCCATGTTTTCATAAACATTTCCCTCTTTGTCGACCTGGAAATTGTTTCTTTCAAGTAAAATATTTCCGTTTTCTCCCATGAGTTTGTTCCCGTGCATATCGGTCAGGTAACCCTCGTTATCTATTTTAAAGTTTCCATTCCTTGTATACCTTTCTCCCTCTTCGGTGTTCACAGTGAAAAATCCGTTGCCGTCGAGCGCCATGTCAAAATCGTTCGAGGTTTCCATAAGGCTTCCCTGTTCGAACCTTGTATATGATTCGTTGAATTCAACGCCTGTACCGAGTTTCCCGACAACCGGCGCGAGGTCGTAACTCCCCAATGGAAATTTAACCTGACCGTCATCGTTTAGCCTGCGGATCAGCATCTCCGGAAATGCCTTTGTAACGGTTGTTTCCTTTTTATATCCGTCGGTATTGACATTAGCAAGATTATTGGCAACCGTGTTGAGCTCTTCCATCGTGACCATCATTCCGCTTGCGCCTGTAAAAATACTCCTGATCATTAGACCCTCCGTTATAAGGCATTTATTAAATGTGACCATATAAAATATCGGAGCTTTGTCATAAAGGTTTAGGGGATTTGCCAAGCGCCGGATATGGTTATATTATATACTTGAAATGAAGGCTGATAAAAATGAAATACGAATTGCAAACAATACCTGATAAAAGGGCGCGCGACTGGTCCCTGGTGCTGGCCGCGATGAATATCCCGTATGCTCTCGAAAAGCATGAGGGTTTTTCCAGCTTAACGGTGCCTGATGAATTTATCGATGAGGCAGGCAGGCAGATAGAACTCTATGAACAGGAAAATACTGAAGAAAATGCTAAAACGGAACTTCCTGAAGCCGCAGCCTCCCCTCTCATCCCTGTCCTGGCAGTATTTACCGCGCTCTTCTTCTTCCAGGCATGCCTTTACCAGTCGGGGGCATACGACTCATGGGTAGATGCCGGAAATTCCTCGAACATTTCCATCAGGGCCGGAGAATTCTGGAGAATATTTACAGCCCTGACCCTCCACGCCGATGTCGGGCATTTTGTTTCAAACGCAATCATGGGCGGAATTATTTTTTACGCGATGTTTTCAATTACAGGCGCGGGGGCAGGGCTTTTTATGGCTGTTATAGCCGGGGCCGCAGGCAACCTTGCAACAGCCCTTGCAATTCCTGCCGAATACCACAGCATCGGGGCTTCGGGCTCGATTTTCGGGGCTTTCGGAATTCTCGCAAGCTACAGGATAGTCATGGGTTCTTCCGCCGCAGGAAAACCGGACTGGAAACCCGCAGCAGCGGCGCTCGCCTTTCTGGGGTTTTTCGGAACATCGGAAGGCTCCGACATTTTCGGACATTTGTTTTCCCTCATGGCGGGATTTTTGACCGGTTTTATCGGTTCGTCAGTCACGGCTTCCCGTAAAAAACAGCCTTCAAGGGCCCCGGGGGTGATTTTCGGCATGGCGGCACTTGTAATAATCGCCTTTTCCTGGATGAAAGCCATAGGCGGCCTGTAGATTAAACAGTATCCCTGCCGATCATAAATGTAAAAGGTAATATTATGTCCAAACATGCAAATATGCTCATTGCCGCAGCTCTCATTCTGTTATTTTCAGCGATCTATCCTGTTTCAAACCTGCCTGACAGCCAGGCCGCTCTTTCAAACTGGATCAAAGATCTTGTTATAATGAACCGCCTGAGTGACGCGGACAGGCTTTATAAGAACAATCCTGCCCGATTTTCAAATCTTGACTTGGGCAAAGGTTTTTACGATGCGGGAATGTCTTTTTATGACAGCGGGAAAAGGATGCTTGCACTTAAAACCTTCCGTAAAGGATCGCTGGTTTTCCAGGACAGCATTTACAAGGGATTCTGCCTGCTTTATACGGCAAAGATCTACTACCAGAAGAACAACCGGGAAAGCGCTCTCTATTATGTCAACAGGGCCCTTGACAAAGGCAGCACAAACAGCCCCTTATGCAGTCAGTCCGAAAGGCTCAAGCGGATGATCCGCTGGGAATATATCGACAGTAGAGCAGGCCTGCCTGATAACAGCATCAGCGCTATAGAATTCGACGGCGACGACATCTGGATCGGCTTATGGACGGGCGGCATCTGCCGCTTTACAAGAAGCTCCCGGGTGCTTACCATTTATAAAGTCAGGGCCGGGGGGATCGTATCAGGACACGTCAGATGCATAGCGCTGGACAACGGAAAAGTATGGGTTGGAACCTATGAGGGTCTTTTCTGCTTCGATAAAAGAACCGAAAGGTGGTCCAGGGTAATGGGCGAACTCGGCAATATTCCCGTTAAACAGATACGGCTCCTGGGCGGCAGGCTTTACGCAGCAACCCAGGGGAGCGGCCTTTACCGGATGGACGATTCCTCGCGGTGGGCAAGGATCTTTAACCGCGGATCCCAGGTTTGCGACATTCTTCTTTCAGGCGATAATCTTTATATCGCCACTCTTGACAGCGGATTATACCTGCACAGGAACGGTTCGGACCTGAATATACTCAGCGGCTGTTCCCCTAAATCCATTTGCATGCATAACGGAATGCTCTGGGTCGGCACCCATGGCAGCGGAATTTATGTCCTCGACTCAAAAAATAATGTCGCCGATCATTTCACGGCGTCCGGCGGCCTTTCATCCGACTATGTTGAATCGATCCGCGATATGAAAGGCAGCGTTTTTATGGGGACACTCGGAGGCGGGGTGATGTCATACAACAGTTTATCCAGGCGCTGGGGGTTCATCAATGTCCTTAACGGCCTTCCCTCGGACGATGTAGTCAATATCAATTTTGAAAGTAACAGGATATGGTTCGGAACCCTTTCCGGGGGGATAGGGATACTCCTGACGGAGAATTTCGATGATATTTAATTAAGGAAACAGCCATGAAACTCGCATTAAAAGAGGATATCTACAGGATCGACAGTGAATGCCGGGAAAAATACGGCATACCGGTGATTGTCCTGATGGAAAACGCCGGAAGCGCCGCTTTGGGGGTGATAAAGGGATTATACCCCGACTACAAAAGCAGGAAATTCCTCGTTCTATGCGGTCCGGGCAACAACGGCGGTGATGGGGCAGTGCTGGCAAGGCTCCTTTTTGTTTCCGGCGCGCATGTGAGCGTCGTTTATACGGGTGAAATTGAAAAATCAGGAGATGAAGCCCGGATCAATTTCTCTATAATAGGGAAATTAGGCATCGAAATTCAAAAGCTTCCGCAGGAGATTCCCGAAGCAGATATAATTGTCGACGCTATTTTCGGTGTAGGTTTCCATGGAGAACCGGATAAATACAGCGCCCATATTATCGATTCTATTAATAAATCGGGGAAAACCATTTTTTCCATCGACATTCCTTCCGGCCTCCAGGCTGACGGGAAAGCTTCGGCCCATACCGTCAGGGCCGATTACACAGTCACCTTCGGGCTTGAAAAGCTCGGGATGGCGGATTTCCCCGGCAGGACCCTGGCCGGGAGGGTTTTTATAGAAACTATATCGATCCCTCCCGCGCTTGTAAACGACAGTTCCATAATAAATAACCTGGTCGGTTACAAGGATATTCTCGAAACCTATTCCCCCAGGAAAAGGGATACGAACAAGGGCTCTTACGGGCATCTGCTTTTGGCCGGGGGAATGGCGGGAATGAGCGGGGCAGTCATATTAGCCGGTAAAGCAGCCCTCAAGGCCGGAGCCGGGCTTCTCACCATCTCGGCGGCGGACGGCCTGTTAGGCCCCATCCGAAGGAATTTTCCGGAAGCATTGACCATCCCCCTTGGGGAAGATATCGCCGGATATTCAGAAAAGAGGAAAATACGCACCGCCCTTGCAGGCAACGGCCTTGGAACGGGCGATTTCCAGAAATCTATCCTGAAAAACCTGCTGTCGGACAGGCATATCGAAAGGCTTGTAATCGATGCCGACGGCCTCAACAATATAGCTCTCTACCCCGGCCTTGCGCTGGCTATGAAAAACTCACAGGCCGAGAGAATACTTACCCCCCATATAGGAGAGATGGCCAGGCTTGTGAACAGGGACAACTCATGGGTTAAAAACAACAAGGTTGACTGCGCAAGGCAGTTTGCTTATGATAATAAGATTTTCCTGGTTCTCAAGGATGCGGTTACGATAATAGCCGGGCCCGGAGGAGACATTTATATCAGCGGAACCGGCAGCGCAAGCCTTGCAAAAGGCGGAAGCGGCGACATCCTTGCCGGCCTGATCGCAGGATTATGGGCGTCGGGTTACCCTGCCCTTGAGTCGTGCAAGCTCGGAACTTATCTTCTCGGGAGGGCCGGGGAGATCTACGAGGAAAAGTGGGGCAGCGAATCGGCTATAGCCAGGGACATTTTAAAACTGATCCCGGCTGTTTTTTCAGATATCAATCGGGACTTTTCCAGATCAGCCTGATCTTCGCCCATGCCTTTCCCTTGTAGATTTTAAAAGTATCTCTTGTCTGCTTATTTGTCACTTCAAGGGAGCTCTGAAAAGCGTCTGCCTCGTTGACAAGCATATCGTAACAATCCATAATAGATGAAGCAAGTTCTCGGTCACCGGGGCTTAAAGTTCCGCCTTCGGAAATCTTCCTGAAAGTTTCCTTGGATTTCATGGCGGAAATCGTCATATAGCCTGTCATCTGCTTTGCAAAATCGGCGCCGTAGATCCCCCCGTAATAGGAGTCGGCCAGGAGCCCGATCGAAGTATAAAGATAATAGAGGTTTTCCCCGCCGAGAAATCCCACCGCCTCCATCCGGGCGTCCTGGGCATGTGAGATGGCGCTAAGAATTAAAATAAAAAAAGATATAATCAGGGATTTTTTCATTATCGGCTCCTTTAATTTTAACTATTTTGCATGGGACCCTGATCGAAAATCAGGGGAGATACGGAGATATTGTTAGTCCGCATATATGCTATCATTATCGACCGGTTTCCAGACTTTGAAAGAATCGTCACATTGTCTTTAAAAGGGATCGTCCCGATCGATTTGCCGTTTTGGGAGGGTGTTTCCCTGAGATTGATACCGCTTGTAGCGATTACTACCTGCCGGGATTCAGAATTTTCAGAAAACAATGCATTTGAACATGGGATAAGAAATAAAATAATTGATAATATCAAAACATATTTGCCTTCTAAATCTCCCTGTCTCCGCTTCTCCGTGTTAATTTGTTTCCTCCTTGAGCTTATCCAGCGCTTCTTTATACATATCCTCGATAAACTCGATCATGCGGTAATCGGGGTAATCCGTCAGGAATTTCTCGCTGTAATCCTTGAGCCTGGCATATTCCTTAAGCTGCTTCAGAGCAAGGATTTCAAGATATACGATATCCGGTATTTGAGGATCGGTGTTATAAGCAACCCGGGCGTTTTCGGCGAGGCTGACAATTTCAAGGAGCAGCTGCTTCCCGCTGTCATTATTCGTCAGATTTTCTTCTCTCCTGTAATTTTCCTGCCTCGTATCGATATCGAAGAGAGTGATCTGCATCTGCCAGACACACTGGGCGGGCGTACTGGCAAGGATATAGGTTTCATGGGCCTTGTTGAAATTCTGCATCTGCTCAGCGGTCATGTGAGCCGTATCCGCCTGCTTCAATAATTCGGAATATGTAATAAAGGGATTTTCATAAATCCTGGCCCTGAATTGATTGAACCTGTCGTAGAGAGAGTTGATTTCCCTCTGGTACCGGAGCTTTTTAAAATCTTTCAAAAACTTGTAGGCCTCTTCCAGGCCCTTCTGAGGTTTGGCATATAACGGGTCCTGTTCCGATGACATCCTGAAACTATCTACAGCCTTGTCTGTCAGACCGGCGTCAAGATAAGCGACGCCCTGGTAATAAGATCTGAAAGCGTCCGGGGATGATGTCCCAATGGCCTCTGCCGGCCCTATGGAGCCGGAGGGTTTTTTTAATATCAGCTTCTCGTAGATAAGGCCGGAGAGCCTTCCCTCGATAGCGAAAATGTCGCCGATATCGCCGGCCGCCTTAACGCTTTCCAGCCTGCCCGTGGTCGTATCGATTATTTTAGCGTCTATCCGGATGAGGCTGTCCTGGACTATATAGCTTCCGGCAACAAGTTTCGTCGCGTTGAGCAGCCTGCCGACCTCGACGGCGCTGTGCTCGTCGGCAAGGCCCGAGAGGGAAAGCTTCTGTTCTTCAAGTATTTTGTCGAGCTGCTGCCTTTCAACCACAATTACATCCGCCGACTGGGCGATATCTGTTGTAAGGAGGTCCGCGAGCCCTTTGCCGATCCATTCTATATCTGGGTTTTTAGCCGTATTATCGAAATAAAGAACTGACAGGACTTCCCTGCATGAAGCCCGGCATGATAATATCAGAATAAGAAATGCGGCTAAAAGGTATTTTGCCATAGAGGAGTTCTCCCCGGAATATTTTATTTTATTCGCCGGTCCGCCACTCAAGCTCCGGCTTGCATAATATTGTATATATATAACAAAATTAATTCAACCGGCTTAAAAAAATAATTGTAAAATCTATGTTATGTTGAGTAATTAAAGCACTTATTATAAAATAATCACTCTTTGAGGAGAAAATTTATGACGGAAAAGATAAAGGCCTCTTATACGGAATCGCTCCAGGCCCTGCAGGCATTCATAAACGATGAAAACAACATAAATAAAACAGCCGAAGTATCGAAACTTATAGCCGGAGCGTTTCAAAACGGAAACAAGGTGATAATAGCCGGCAACGGCGGAAGCGCCTGCGACGCCATGCATTTCGCGGAGGAATTTACAGGCAAGTTCAGGTCCGACAGGAAGAGCCTTCCCGTCATAGCCCTGACCGACCCGGCCCATATAACGGCAGTCGGGAACGATTTCGGTTTCGAGTATGTGTTTTCGCGGGGGATCGAGGCGCATGGGAAAAAAGGCGACGTTTTTATCGGGATAACGACAAGCGGCAACTCGCCCGATATTATCAAGGCGATAGAGATGAGCAAAGTTAACGGTCTGACCCCGGTTGCGCTGCTTGGAAAGGGCGGAGGCAAGGTAAAAGGAATGTGCCCCTATGAGTTCGTCGTGGCCGGGGGGACATCGGACAGGGTGCAGGAAATTCACATGGTTGTGCTGCATATCATTATCGAAGGCGTCGAAAGGATACTTTTCCCGGAGAATTATCGGGATTGATAGAATCTGGAGATGGCGATGAAATTGATGTTTTACATACTTATAATTGTATTTTTAGGCTGTTTTTTAACAGATTCATACTCTTCCGGAGGCAGCCCGGTTTCCAATTCATTGAAAATAGAATTGGGCGGGGAATGGATGTACGGGTATACCCTTTACAAGATCGGCGGGCTGGTGACGGAGCCCAATGGAACTTCAGGTAATGCCCCTTTCCCTTTAAGCGAAATAAAATATCCCCTGAATATTTTTCTCGTCACATTGAAAGGCGACTGGAGCTTTATCGACAGGTTCGAGATCGCCCTCGATTTCAAGATGAGCCTTACATCGAATAACGGCCTGATAGAGGATTCCGACTGGGGAAGCGATACCGATCCGACAGCCCTGGTAAGCTACTCTACCTCGGACTCGACATTGAATTTTTTCTCCATCGACCCGGTTTTTCTCTACAAGATCTATTCCGAAAATTCCTTTTCGGTTTCCGTCGGGCCCGGTTTTTTATTCCAGCATTATTATATGACGGCAAGCGACCTCAATCAGACCAGCCAGGCATACGGAAGCGGATATGTCCCCGGCGAGGTGTCAACTTATGAATTGTACCAGTACATGTTTTACGGAGCGATCAAATTAAATTATACATCGGATTTAGTAATTATCGATTTCCTGGCAGGCATATCGCCAGTTTTTTCTTCTGACGATGATAATCATATCCTGAGGGACAAGGAAAATAAAGCTTCCAGTACAGGTTTTGGAGCAATTCTCCGCCTCGAATTATCCAGGAATATTTCCGATAATATCTTCATAGCGCTCAAGGGCGATTATATATATATAACCACTTCAGGAACCCAGCAGCAGTCTTATTACTCCGCACCCAACGAGGATGGCGCTCCGGTAGGCCTTGCCGACACCATAAACTACACCCAGGAAAGCATGCAGTTTACAGCCGGGCTTGATATAGGGATCGTTTTTTAACAATAATACGGAGGATTTATGCTCAGGTTTTTACTTCCGGTTTTGCTGATTTTTGCGGCATCGGTATCCTACCCGAACCCTTCGGTAACTTTCGATATTTTCAATTCATCATACGTATACGATGACGAGAACGGCAACGGCAACGGGAACAACTGGGACCTTACCCAGTACACCCTCACCTATATCCAGGACATTTTCCAGCCCTATTTTACCATAAAGATGAACGACATGCTTTCATTCAAAGCCGGCGCCGGCTTTTTGATAGATTTCAACCAGGAATCGAAGATAGATAACTATTACCCTTATATTGCGACCATCCTTAATTTCGGGGAAACGACGCTTACCGTGGGCAGCATCGACAATAACCACAATATGCCCGCCCCCCTCATGGACGAAGCGTCGAGCATCACTCCAGACATCCGCGTAACAAACCACAATCATATATTAGACAGCATCTACAGCAACGCTGCCCCGGACGAGGTCACCGAGTTCAACCCCACGCTCGGCGAAGACACTTGCGGATACTACCAGTACGGGGGCGCTTTCGAATGGAATAACTCCTATAGCCTTTCGGGCGAACTTTACATTAACTGGCAGGAAATGGACCTCACGAACGCAATCGAATCCCACCGGGAAAGGTTCGACGCGGCACTTATAGAAAGCTACGATCTCCTGGACGCGGTGCCTCTTTACGGATGCGTTCATTACTGGCATAACGGCGGCCATGAAACATACCACCCTGTTCTCGTTACAGAAAATTATACCGCGGCTTTCGGACTCAGGAATACGAATTTCGACATCCTTTACCTGGCGTCCGAAATGTATTACGACAGGGATATTCCTTCGATGTCGGTATTCGGCCAGGCTATCTATCTGGACTATCATATCAGGTTCGGCGACTTCGATTTACAGCCGGAGTTTTTCGTTTCCGACTCATGGATCAATTCAGGCGATCAGTTTATTTCGGTCGAAGGCGATCCCTATTTTTACACTCCCCTTTATGCGGGAATAAATTTTTATTACAACTTTTATTTCGATAAGGAAAGGACGACTTTATGCCAGATGGGATTTGTAAACGGGACTTACATAACCGCGGTCAATGAGCCTTATTCCTTCGACAATATCAGGAACGATTTCCTTTTAAGGGTGAATTTCAAGTATTCGTTCGATATTATAAAGGGGTAAAAAGACCCCTAGAAGCTGTAATGCGCCTGCAGCTCGGTCACAAGCTTGCCGTACTTTTCATGGATCATCTTCCGGTCGAATTCATTGTATTCTTTGAGAAGGGTTTCGAGTTCTTCTTCCGAAAAGTATTTTTCGGTAACAGGAAAGAACGATTCATCCTCTTTACGTATGTGGTGGGGATAAAATTCCGCGAGCCAGGTCAGGTGACTCAGGATATCGTCGAGGGCCTTGATATCGCCGCTGACATATCTCATCTTTGCTTCAACAAGTTCTCCGGTTGTCTTCCTGGCCCTTTTATGATCGTCGATGAGTTCTTCCATAAGATTCTTATCTCCGCCCTTGAGATTTTTTCTCCCGAGTTCCCTGAAGAGGATATCCTCCTCTTTTCCATGATGGGTCCTGTCGGCGTATGTCCTGATGAAATCTACTGCCGTATCGATAAAAACAGGGTTGACGGAATTCTTTTTCCTGATCTCGATGCATTCCTTTTCGATAACAAGCAGCATCTTTTCAATTAGCCTGTGTTCTATCATAAGAAGACCTCTGGGTTTCATGCCCCCACCTCCTCCGATGATCTTGCATCGCTGAAAGTATATCTTGCTTCGAATGTGCAGTCATCCGCCATCATTATCTCAAAATACACCGGGTTTAGAACCACTAATTCCAGGTTATTTACCCAGCGGATATCGATGAGCGTGCCTGCAATGCTCAGGTTAATATTTTTTTTCCAGTCCTGGAAATATATTTCAAAATCGGAAATCTTCGTAAATTTTCCCTTGTCGTAAGCGCTGAAAGCCTCCTGGAAACGGTTATTCAATTCAAAAAAACTGTCCATATATCTTTTTATGCTCCCCGGGAAGGCTTTGATGAATTTTTCATCAAATTTATACTTAACCTCGCAGAAAAAATCCTCAAAATGACGGATATTGAAAAGAAGCTGGTTTTTCGAGATAAGGGGCGAACTTGTGGCCCAGTGCATTGAAAGCGGGAAATCCTTGTAGCGTTTATGCATATCCTTGGTCCAGTTAAGGAAAACGATATCGTAATCCGACGTGGAAGACTTATACCTTCCGGAAAAATATTCGTTCAAGATATTGAACTCGTTTAAAATTTTCCTGATAATATCGAAAAACACACTGGCCTGAACTAACATTTAATTACTCTCCGGGATAATATAGTCTATACTTTTATTTTAAAATCAAACACTCCAATATGCAATAATAAGGGCCTGCTATAAACAGTCTATAAAAAATAGTAATTAAAAAAATAATGATGTAAAATAAAAGAGGGAGAGGATCGTGAAAAAATTTGATTTCAAGCTCCAGAAACTCCTTGAAATAAGGCAGAAAAAAGAGGACCAGGAGAAGATAGAACTTTCCAGGGCAAGCGGAGCATATCAATTCGTTTTGAACAAAAAAGAAAAGATCCTTTCAAATGTCCAGGTTACCCTTGATAATTTAAAGAAAAACAAGACAGGCCTCACTCTGAGAGAACTTCAGGATTATGACCGTCTTATTAAAAACTCGGAAACCTCGGTAAGGATGCTGGAGGAAGAAATTGAGGCAAAACGGAAAATAATGCAGGAGCATATTGATAAATATGCGGCCCTGAAAAGGGACAGGAGGGTTGTCGAGACCCTTAAGGACAAAGCTCTGGCAAAATACGAGTCGGATGCTCAAATGGAGGAGCAGAA
This sequence comes from uncultured Brevinematales bacterium, assembly GCA_964533855.1. Lineage (GTDB taxonomy): Bacteria > Spirochaetota > Brevinematia > Brevinematales > JAOACQ01 > CAVYGN01. Next base: position 82,014 of record CAZHNM010000001.1, on the reverse strand, counting down.
AGAGACCGATGAAATCGGACAGGACCTGTTTCTCAGGAATAAAGAGAATTAAATTACTTCCGACAATTAAGATAGGAGAACCAAGGAGGGGAAAATGCTGGAAAGTATAAGCGGCGTTTTCAACAGGATCAACGAGATAAATTCGAGGATTGAGGAAATAAGGTCTATCGGCAAGCAACCGGAAACCAAAGCCTTAGAAACCGATTCTATCCCGGGCAAAGATGCCAGCCCCCAGGATCAGAAATTCAGCGATATTCTCAAACAGGTAATGGCGGATAATAATGCCCTTCCCGGAACCGACAGCCTTGTGAATTTCAATAAAGTCAACGAAGTAGTCGGGACCAGGAACGACTCAAAAGAACTGCTGAACATGCTTTATAAAAAGGGACAGGGAGATAATGCGGGCAATAATGACGTCGAAAGTATGATAGACGAGGCATCGCAGCTCTTTCATGTGGACAAATCCCTTATCAAGGCGGTAATTCAGCAGGAATCGGGATTCAACCCGGGTGCGGTTTCTCCCAAGGGAGCGATGGGCCTGATGCAGCTTATGCCCCAGACCGCAGAGCTTCTCGGTGTCGGAAACCCTTTCGATATCAAGGAAAATGTGATGGGCGGAACAAGATACTTGAAAGCCCTCTTGACTAAATATAAAGGCGACCTTAACCTTTCATTGGCCGCATACAATGCCGGGCCGGAAGCCGTCGACAGGTACGGCGGAATACCTCCCTACGATGAAACCCGGGGCTATGTAAAAAATGTCATCCAGAATTATAACAACTATAAAAATTTCAAATAACGGAATATCTTAATGAACAGAAACAGGCGGATAATATTTCTTCTCTTTATCAATTTAGGCCTCGCCTTCCTGTCGATCTATGTCCTCGATATGCTCCAGATCATCGATTACAGGCAGATAATAGATCAGGTGCCTTTTTTAAGAGAAACGCCTACGGCAAAGATCGAAGACCCGTTTCTGCTTGAAAAGGTAGAGCTCGATAAAAAATGGCAGACTCTCGACGAACGGATCAGGAATTTTGAAGAAGAAAAGAAAAGCCTCGATGAACAGTCAAGAGCGCTCGAAATCGAGAAGGAAAATGTAGCCAAGGATAAAGAAGATACCAAGAACATGATCGATAATTTCGAGAAGGAAAAAGCGGATAAGGAATCCTACGATAAAAGGGTGGATCAGGTTGCAATCCAGTTAGAGAACATGCCTCCCGAGGACTCTGTTAAAATTCTCGGAAAGCAGGACGATATGATGATCCTCGATATTCTGAAAAGAATGGACGCCAGGGCCGCCGAGGCAGGACGGGCATCGCCCGTATCCCACCTTCTTTCCCTGATGGACCCGGACCAGTCCGCCAGGATCCAGAGAAAAATGCTCGAATAACCCGGCAGGGCCCTTCAGTCCTGGGCCTTCAGCCTGATATGGGCGAAAGCCCTGTAAAAGTACGCGGTTACATAATCCTTCTTGGGAAACCCTTCGCCCCTGTCGACCCGTAGAAACGAATTAATCGTGTAAAGATCGCCGTCTGAAAGTTTAACGGCATATGTATCTGGATAATAGAGGTTTAAATGCCCTTCCTGGACTCCCCTGTTGGCAAAGTGAATAAAGTTTAAAGTATCGAATCTGCCGTTCCCGACAATAATCCCCACATGGCTGAGCGGATTGTCCCATCGCTTCCTGCCTTTCACGTCGTAGGTGTTGTCAAAAAATACGATATCTCCGGGATTAGCCTGTTTTTCTCTATACACGAACCCGTATTTCTCCAGCCCGTCGTAGAGGGAATCGACACCGCCGTACCCCTTCCCGTAAGCCTTAAAAAGGTCAAACCCCGCCCTGTAATAGACATAATTCACAAAGCCGATGCAGTCGCAGGTAAAGCGCCTGCCGTTAACAGGCGGAATAGTCTGCAGCCCGATAGATTCGCGGGCGATCTTTATGACCCTTATATAGAAATCACGGATACGCTGGTCATCCCCCTGGTCAGAGCCGAAGCATGCCGTCCCGAGTATTAAAAGTGCCGTTATTAATAACAATAATTTTCTCATAAATCCTTCCGTAATAATAGTCCCGCTATGATATATCGACAATCGCCATTGATTATATCACAAAATATCCTTTCTAAAAACAATCAATCTATATCTTGACAGAATCATTTCCGGTCCATAAAATTATAAAACGCATTTTTTGGTGTCAAATAAGTACCAGCTGGTATTATGTTATTATAGAGGAGGTTTTCTATGGCTGATGTTTTTGACAAGGTGAAAGAAATTATTGTTGACAAGCTTGGTGTTGATGAAAGCGCTGTCAAACTCGAGGCTTCGTTTATTGAAGACTTGGGTGCGGATTCCCTGGATATTGTTGATTTAATAATGGCATTAGAAGAAGAATTCGGTGTTGATATTCCCGATGAAGAAGCCCAAAATATCAAAAATGTGGGTGATGCTGTAAATTATATTAAAAATCATCAGTAAAATAATTAAAAAACGGGGCAATAGCCCCGTTTTTTTATAATCGGGGGGAAGGTGAAAAAGGGCTTTTTTTTTCTTGCAGCCTCTATTTTCATTCCTCAGATCCTTTCAGGGACTGTTTTTCATTACGATAATTCGATAGGACGCAAGATCAGGATTAAGAACGTAATCAGGCAGGAAATTTACATCAACGGCGATTTAAAAAAAAGAGTCGAGGCAATGAATAAAGCTTTGCTCGAAGCCGTCCAGTCATCGAACAGCTTCACTCTCTACAAGGGGAAATTTTACTATTACGAAAAAGACCTGTCAAGCGATGATTCCTACAAACTGGTCAGCGTTTATGACAGCAGTTTCTTCCAGGATACCCGGGGACTGATGATAGTTCCATCCGATATCCTTATGCCCGACACGAGAAACATCCCGACTTTTCCGACAAATGATTTAAAACCGGGAGATTCATGGAAAGCGCCGGGTGAGGAAGTCCACCAGGGCATATATGATTCCAATGAAATAATAACATCAAGTTTCGATGTGGACTATGTCTACCTTGGCGATGAGATAGCCGCCGGAACTAACTTTTCAAAATTTTCAATCGACTATGTAATATCGGATAATCCAAAGAATGAACCCGACATACTCTCCATAACCGGTTATTCCCACCTTCTTTATTACTGGAACAGTTCGACCAGCAGCCCCGGATTTTACAGCGACAGGTTTTCAATTCTATATACGCTTCGTTCCGGAGAGACAATTTTATTCAAGAGCACTTCTGAAGGACAGGGAGAGCTTACGGAAGACGCAACGGCAGAGCAGAAAAAACAGATAGTTTCCGATATGAAAAACAGCATACCCACGAACAGCGCCATGTCCGTAAGGGAGGTGGCGGACGGTATAATCCTGAACCTCGGAAATATACTCTTCGACTTTAATAAATTCACCCTCAGGAAAGGCTTTGAGGATAAATTGTCAAAGGTTGCGGAAGTACTTCAGAAATACCCGTCGATAGATATTACAGTTTCCGGATATACTGATAATGTCGGTGAAGAAGAATATAACAAGACCCTTTCAGAAAACAGGGCGAAAACCGTCGCTGAATTTCTGACACATAGCGGCATAAGCCCTTCAAGAATATCATATTCCGGATACGGCAGCGATAACCCGGTTTCCGCCGGCAACAGCGAAGAAGGGCGTTCCCTGAACAGGCGCGTCGAGATTAAACTGATAACCAAAGAAGAGCCATGATAAATGGCGGCCTGATCGGTCAACAATGAGAAAAATCATTTTAAGCCCCGCTTTTATACTCATCTTCCTGGAAAACTTTTTCTTTTTCTCAAGCCGCAATTCATTAAATATGCTGCCGCCTTACCTGGCGTCCCTGGGGGCCTCAAAGGCATACACCGGTTTTTTCATGAATATCAGCTCGCTGCTTTTAGTTGTATTCGTACTCTTCTTTACCGGCTTTGCTTCCCGTTTGAATAAAAAATACCTCCTGACTGCAGGATTTTCCCTGCAATTAGTTTCGCTGATATTAATGTTTTTCTGCCCCCGGAACCTCAACATCCTTCTTATATTCCAATTTCTTTCATCTTTTTCATATGCATTCGGATTTACTATAAACTCATCCATCGCTTTCGACATAATTCCTCCGGGGAAGAGAACCAGCGGTATCGCACTTTTCGGTTTATCGGGGGTTCTGGCGGCGCCGACAGGATCTTTTTTCGGTGAAATAATGTCTAACCTTTTCCGCCCTAATTCCCTCTTTATCCTGTCTGCCTTCTTCTGCCTTTTATCGCTGATTTTAGTCTTTTTTATCCATGATGAACCGGGTCATGGAAGTAACAGCGGCGTGTCTTTCTGGAAAATATTGAAGAACAGGGAACTGTCATTGTTATTCTTCCTGGGAATACTGCTCGGGGGCGCATGGAGCGTACTCACGACCTTCATACCGGATTTCACCAGTGCGAGATTAGGTTTTGCCAATCTTTCATTTTACTTTTTCGCCAATTCGGTGATAGCGGTGCTTTCAAGAACGGTTTTTGCAAAGACCATCGATAATATTTCAAGGAAAAGGCTTATCATAACAGCCCTGACCCTTATAGCGCTTGCAATGCTTATGACGAGCCTCCTTTTCCTGCCATGGCAGCTCTACGCGATAGGCGTCCTGTACGGCCTGGGACATTCCATCCTTTACCCGGTCCTAAACGCTGCTTTCGTGGACAGCGGAAAAGGCCTGGATAAATTCGCCCTGTCGAATGCATTTATAGCCATGTATACCCTGGGTAATGTCGCCCTGTGCACAATTCTCGGGGTACAGGGAGACTTTATCGGAAGCTTTCTCGGAAATAATGGAGGCCTGACATCGATTTTCATATCGATGGGGCTGCTTGCCGCAGCCTGTGTGCCCATGGTAATATCTCAAATCAGGGAAAATAAAAAGATTTGAATTAAAAAAAATGCCCTGCTATAATAAGAGCTTATTTCAGTATAGAGAGAGAGGTACAATGAGAAAGCTCAGAGTCGGGATCATAGGCGCGACCGGAATGGTCGGACAGCGGTTCGTAACGCTCCTCGAAAATCATCCCTGGTTTGAAACTGCCCTTCTGGCGGCAAGCCCTGTGTCCGCCGGAAAATCATATGCGGAAGCCGTAAAGGACAGATGGACGATGAAAAGATCAGTCCCTGAAAATGTATCGAAGATGAAAATATATAACGCTTCCGAATGCGAAAAGATCGCCTGTGAAGTCGATTTCGTATTCTGCGCCATAGACATGCCCAAGGATGAAGTGCTTAAACTCGAAGAAAATTACGCAAGGCTTGAAATTCCTGTAATATCCAATAATTCAGCTTCTCGCGGCCTGCCGGATGTTCCCATGGTCATACCCGAAATAAATCATGAACATCTTGCTGTTATCAAAACCCAGCGCAAGCGCCTTGGCACCGGGAAGGGTTTTATAGCTGTGAAGCCCAATTGCTCGATACAGAGCTATGTACCTGCAATACACCCGCTTATGGATTACAGGCCCTCGAAGATATTAGCATGCACCTACCAGGCAATATCCGGCGCGGGAAAGACCTTCAAAAGCTGCCCTGAGATAATAGATAATGTTATCCCCTTCATTGGCGGAGAAGAGCTCAAAAGCGAAAAGGAGCCGATGAAGATCTGGGGCTTTGTTGCAGACGGCAAAATCGTCAATGCCGCCTCTCCCGTGATAACTTCACAGTGCTTACGCGTACCCGTATCGGACGGCCACATGGCCGCGGTCTTCGTTTCGTTTGAAAAAAAGCCGCCGAAGGATGAGATTATCGCCAGATGGAAGAATTTTAAGGGCATACCCCAGGAACTCGGCCTGCCCTCAGCTCCGGACCCTTTCCTGACCTATTTCGAGGAAGACAACAGGCCGCAGACCGCGATGGACAGGGACTTCGGCAACGGCATGGGAATATCGATAGGAAGGCTTCGGGAAGATCAGATTTTCGACTATAAATTTGTCTGCCTTTCACATAATACTATCCGGGGCGCAGCCGGCGGAGCTGTCCTTATAGCAGAGCTCCTCAAAGAAGAAGGGTATCTCGAAGGGAGGTAGCGCCTGCTGTCATGAATATCGACGATTTAACCTCATCGAAGATTGCAATTTTCGCCCATTTCAGCGAGACCGGAGCCACGGAAGAATTAAGGGACTGGCTAATCGAAAAGAAAATAAAAGAGCTTGTCTATATAGCGTTTCCTTTCGGAGGAAGGTCGAAAACCGGGGCGGAAAGAGAGATCAGGATTTCTATATATTGTGACGGGAAACTCGCCGGGACCAGGGGTTCCATCATCCGTTTTAAAAAGCCTGAGATCCTGTCTTTTGTAAAAGATTTTCTTTACGCTTTATTTTACGGGTTCCTTTTCTGCAGGAAAAGCCGGGTCCTTTTCGGCGGAGACAACCTGCTCTCTATTGCAGGCAATGTCCTTAAATTTTTCGGAGCGGTAAAAAAGACCGTATATTATATGATCGATTATACGCCTGTCAGATACAACAACCCCTTTATTAACAGCCTTTATTACTCATTCGACAGGAAGGCGTCTTACGGGTCTGATTTCGTATGGCCGCTATGCCCAAGGACCATCGAGGGAAGGTTCGAAGACGGCAGGCTGGATAAAGGCAGGGTCAGGTGGTATCCTGTTCCATACGGCAATCATTACAGGAGCTTTTCTTCCCTCTTCAGGCATGACAGGAAAACAATCGTCTACATGGGCAGGATTGATAAATTAAAAGGGGCCGAACTCCTCATCCCCCTTGCCGGCTTTCTCAGGAATAAAAGCCCCGGTTCTTTCATTATCAGGGTAATCGGCGACGGCCCCTACTCCGAAGCTTTCAGGGAAGAGATAAAAAGCCTGGGGTTCGGGGATACCATCGATTTCACCGGATTCGTTGAAAATTTCGGGGATGTGATCAATATACTCCTGGCCTGCGGAATAGCTATAGCCCCATACTATCCATTCGATAAAAATAATTACACCTATTACGCGGACCCTGGAAAGATAAAATCCTACTTAGGCGCGGGCCTCCCTGTTGTTTTAACCGCGGTTCCGCCCATTGCCCCGTTGATAATGGAAAAAGGAGCAGGCCTGATCGCTCAATACGGCGCCTCGAGTTTCGGCGAAAAGATACTCGAGATATCGAGAGATTATGAAGGCTTCGAAAAGCGCGCTGCAGAGCTCGGAGCGCAGTTCGACTGGGACAGGGTGTTTACAGAGGCGTTTGAAAAGCTGGGGTCATCTCGGCCTGATCGAGTCGAGGATCAGCCCAAGGGATAACTCCAGGAAACCCTTCTCTTCAATGGAAAAAACGCTCATATCCGGCTTGTTTGACGAAAACATCTCAAGGATGCCGGCTGTGGAAACCGCCAGGAAATATGCGCCTTTGGCAGGGGCCAGGTCTTTGCGGATGCTGCCGTCTTTCTGCCCTTCAGATATCGCTTTTCCAAAAGAAATGAATAATTTCTCCGATAATCTCACCATTTCCCTATGATGGGGGCTTTCCCATTCAAAGTTATGGATGGTCCTCGCGAAAGATATTATTTTAAAACCGGCGGGATTATCAATATAAAATTGATAATAGGCCTTTCCTGCTTCCCTGATCTTCTCAAAGCCTGTTTTGCCTTTTTCCATGGCGATCAGAATTTCAGGTATATAACTTTCCGATATTTTCAAAGCGACCGCAAAAAACAGGTCTTCCTTATTTATAAAATAGCTGTAAACCGTGCGTTTGGTGAACTGCGCGCCTGCCGCTATTTCATCCATGCCTGACTGCTCGAAACTCTTCTCTCTAAAGATCATTTCGGCCGCTTCGATAATACTGTTTTTCCTGGATTCTTTTTCCAGGTCTTTCCTGTTCATACAGCCGGTTTATTAAATGTTATGCAGTAAATCGTCCCGTCAAAGAGTATATTGCACTCTATGCCAGTCATACCCTCAGGGATAAGGTCCAGGTGTGCATGGATGATGCCGTAATCCGGATTTGAATAAAATCCGCCTCCAGGAAGATTTTTCAAGCCTTCGGCAACCTGTTCGGTCTCATCGCCTATCATTAATCTTGCCCCTGGTTTTGCCACCCTTATCATTTCATCGATGGCCTTCTTCCTGTCGTTAAAATAGTTGATCCCCCCGTACTGAAAAACGACATCGAAGGAAGAGTCCCTGTAAGGCAGGTTTTCAGCTTCCCCCTGGACCAGGAAAGCATTCCTGCGCCAGCGGTTCAGGTTTTTAAGGCATACCGAGAGCATCCCGCTGGAAATATCGAGGCCATGGTATACAGCGCTATCAGTCAGGTAATGAAAATTCCCGCCTGTCCCGCAGGATGTTTCCAGCACCATGTCTTTGGGCCTGACATTCAAATATTTCAGGAACTGCATTCTCTTCCGCTTTTCGCCGCCGTAAAACACAGTATGAAGCATCTTTTGTACAATGTCATAGAAATAGGCGAATTTATTGTAGCTACCGGCATATTTTTTATTCAAGCCTCTAAGCTTCGATACATCCATCAACACCGGTAAATTTTTTATTACCGGGTATGATTTCCCTGATGCAGGATTTACCAGTCCGCTTTTATCTTCATTAAACGATAAAGCGCCATGCGTATACGGGTCGCAGAGGAAGGCCATTTCGGTATCGGAAATTATATTTTTTCCGGCAGGATAAAGGGCTAAAATCAGCCAGAATATCAGCATCCAGGCCAGTATAACCAGTGACAGGAGCTCGACCGGGAGAAAATGAAAATAAGTTCCCGCAGTAAACGCGAATGTTATTGCAAAGAGCATGATCACTTTAACAAGACCTTTGCCTTTTTTCGGGAAAATACCGGATAAAAACAATAGAAAGAGGAAAAAGAGGCTGAAACATCTTCCATTCCAGAAACCGAGCAGCCCTGCCAGCCCGGCAAACCCGAGGTAACCTGTTTTCATGATCCCCCCTATACTCACAGTATACGATGTATACCATTAGTATACCTGGCGTCGGCTAAATTGTCAAAAAATATTCCAATGATTTTTACAAGCGGCCCGGATGATTTCTAGCTCTTGAAATCAAAACCCAGGAGCCTGATCTGGAAGAACCACACAAGGATGGCGGCAAGACCGGCATAACATGTCGCTACAGCGATGATTTTATAAATTATTTTAAACCAGGTTTTTTCCCTGTATTCTTCAAAGATCTGCCTGAAAGCCCTCATTACTATATAGCATGCGATGGCAAAAAAAGTATAGTCCATAAAGTAACCTCCGCTAAAGTTTTTTCTATTCCGATGTATTGAAATTATAATAAAATCCGCCATAGATATCATAAATGCTTGCAGTGATATTATAAGCGGCTTCGGCAAACAGCCCGCCCAGGCTTCCTGAGAGCGCTCCGGCTGATGCGGACAGCTGCAGATCTATGCGGGTATAAACCGACTGGCAGTAATTCTCTTCCAGATAAATTCCCCTGTATCCTGCCGTCATGAAAAGACGGTTGAAGTATACAGGGAACCAGCCGTTCTGCAGTTCGCAGCTAAAAATCAGCAGGGAAAATTCTCCGGAACAGTAATAATCCGACAGAAAAGGCTCTGCGGCAAACTCTTTATACACCTGGTAATGGTTGCCGCCGAAATACGGGTCCCAGCCCGATGCTGAAAATATTGTTTCCGGGCTGTAAGCGCCGAAAAGGTAAATAACAGACCGGATAAAAGGCAGGGCGAATGTTAAAGACCCTTCCGTTTTATACAGCTGATAGACAAGAGAGTAATCGATATAGCTCATGAAGGCCATGCCCCTCTGCTCGTATAGCAGGTCCGTATACAGGAGGGTGGAAAATCCCGCCGAACCCGATACGATAGCGGATGCATAGGAATAGGGCCAGTAATAGGGCAACGACAGTGTGCCGGGATCCGGCGCTTCCTCTACATAACTTGTACCGGCTCCGAATACAAGGTAGTTGTTGATCGGTAGAAGGCTTACAGAATAATTCATGTTGAAGGAAAGGGAAGACTGCCTGTAGTACGAATAATTTCCCCAGTCGAAATCCATGTTATCCATGGCGTTGACGGTAAAACTGACGGGGAAACCTCCGTAATAATCCCATTGCCCCCAGAGGTTGGCAAAATTTTCTATATAGTTGTATCCCAGGCCAAGGTATACTGTATTTTCATTAACAGGGTCGGCTATTATGGAGTAGGCCCCGGCGCTGTCCACAGTGTAATATTTTCCGCCGGGACAGGAAATCGAGGTCGGAAGAATGAGCCAGCACTGGAACGGCGAGAAATAATTCAGGGGGGAGTAGTTTTCAGGCTTGAAACCGTTTGTCTCAACAGCGCCGCTGCTATCGGTTGCAATGCCTGAGCCGTCATACCGGGCCGTAATCGCAGAGACATCGGTTCCGCCGATATCCTGAAGTTTAGACGGATATTTCATCAGTTTGTCGCCCTTTGAAAATTTTCCTGTATAAAAGACCGAATCTCCATCGGTTACGGGGTAAAATACTCCGCCGGCGAAATTGTTTGTCTGCAGCTGCATTCTGCCCCCTTCGAGAAGGGCTAACCTGTAGAATTCATGGCTTGAATTATAACAGAATAAAAGACGCCCGCCTCCTGCGTCCGACAGGTAGCGTATATAATCAACTTTGACGGCATCAGGTGTTTTAACAACCGATAATTCATGGGTAACAGGATTGAAAATCATCAGTTTCTTTATCCCGTTATCGGTCATTATAAATGCTATTCTCCCGCCGGCAAGGGCCACTGGCGGGGCAAATACCGATGTATCGGTTCCCTCGAGAAGTTTTTCTTCCCTGCCCCCTTCGCTGTATATCAGGATATTCTTATGAGTCTGCGCCTTCAGAGCTATAATGCCGCTGCCGTAAAAATGCGCTCCGTAGAGCCCGTCCAGGGGCTTATCCAGGTAGATCTTCTTCACCAGGTCATAATATAAAACCTTTCTCCCGTAAAAACCGTTTTGATAAACACTTAAAGTGCTGACAAGCATCAGGCATCCGTCGGGGGAGACGTCGATATTATCCATTCCCTCCGCGTTGTCTATGACAGTTTCATATTTACCTGAAGAAATCGTATAGGACATCACCCTGACCTTGAATGAATCAATAAAATAGATTTTACCGCCCGAATATACAGGCGAACTTATAGAGTAATAACATGAGGAAAGCGCTGCCGGATTGTCCTTTACACCCATGACCGTCAGAGAATTTTTGAAATCGGCCCAGAGCTTTTTCAAGGGCAGGCCGAAAGCTGCCTCGAAAAAACAGCTGTAGTACCAGTTTTCGTCCCCGGTCAGGGTTATATTTGTTCCGAGACCAAGGTCAGCCATCGAATGCCAGAACCTCGCATACCTGGCCATTCCGAACCTGTCCTGGAGGTACTTGTTGAATAATCCGCCGTAATAGTAAAACGAATCCGAATACGGATATACATCCATGCTTCCCGAAGCCTGGAGAGGTGACAGGAATTCATCCTCGTAAATATCCTCCCTTAGAGCTTCCTGTATCATGGGATCGTTAGCCCTGCCGAAACCGTAGCGGCTTTCGAAACTGACGGCTGATCCCTCGACCATGTAGAAAGGCTCTAAAGCTAATCCGAAGGCGAAAGGGGCTCCGAAAATGCCGTACATAAAATCGCAGAAAGGGCTCTTTATGTCCATTGTAATGGCATGGGTCAATTCATGCGTAAAAAGAGTCTTTATAGTATCTGAAAAATCCCAGTATTCGCCGTCGGGGGGGTAGTCCTGGAGAATAATATGAATATATGGCACAGGAGAAGTCAGGCCGTTGAAATATCCCGGATCCGGCGAGATAACCACGGGTATCCTCCTGGTATTGGTGTAGCTTAAAAGGGATGTTATATCTTCGAAAATTCCATCGGCCATACCGGCAAGCCGGAAGGCGGTATTTTCGGACGCCTTCGAATAGATGATGTCGAAGTGCCTGGTTTTTATTGTATAAAGCCCCTCTCCGAAATGAAAGGTCTGGGAGTAGAGGCCGTCTGAAAAAACTAGTAAAGACAGAAATAAAAAGACAATTTTCATCAAAACACCTCATTCGCAATGAAAACAACGGACTGTTACAACTTGCCACTTCTTAGTTTATCAAGCAGCATTTTCATTTCACCCGGCAGCTCTATCTCGAAACTCATCTCCCTTCCGTCCCGGGGATGCGGAAAGGATATCTTTTTAGAGCAGAGGGCTAACCCCGTAAGCCCGTATTTCCCGGGTGCTGAGGAATAAAGCCTGTCTCCGGCGACAGGATGCCCAAGGTTCGAAAAATGGACTCTTATCTGGTGTGTTCTTCCGGTCAGGAGTCCTATTTCGATATAAGAGTGGCCCTCGAGGTTTTCCAGGACCCTGTATTCGGTAATGGAAGGCCTTCCGTCAGGGGTGACGGCCATAAGCTTCCTGTTTTTTCTTGAGCGCCCTATAGGGCAATCTATCCTCCCGAAGCCCTCCTGGAGGTTGCCCTTGACAACGGCATGATAAATCTTCGTGATATTTCTGTTCTTAAAATCCTCCGTGAGTTTCCTGTGGGACTTTTCATTCAATGCGATGATCATCAGTCCCGCCGTGTCTTTATCGAGGCGGTGCACAATGCCTGGCCTGATTCCATCGGAACTGCCGGGCAGATTGCCGCCCAGATAGTATAGAAGCCCGTTTACAAGCGTATTGTCCTCGTGTCCCCTTGCAGGGTGTACAGTCAGGCCGAAAGGCTTGTTTATTACCGCTATATCCCTATCCCTGTAAATAATATCAAAATCCACTTTCTGGGGAAAAGCCTTTAATTCTTTTAACGGCGTGATCACGAACTCAATAAGATCGCCTTCCCTTACTTTGTAACTTAGCTTTTCCGCTTTGCCGTTCACCGACACAGGTATTTCCCTCGATTTCAGCGAGCTCCTGCTGAAATCTATCGCCCCGTCCAGGCAGTAGAGAGTTATGGCCTGATCGAGCCTTTTACCGGCCGATAAAGGGTTTATAGTAAAAGTAAAGCGCTTATCCATTATAGAGTTGCTCTTTGATTTTCCCTATGATATTCGATTTGAACTCATCGAGGCTCAATTTATCCGTCCTGCAGCCGGCAGCCCTCATATGGCCGCCGCCGTTAAAATTTGAGGCCACCTTTGCCACATCGACGTTATGCTTGCTGCGGAGGCTTGCCGAATAACTCCCTTCGGTTTTTTCCTTGATCAGCACATAAACGGATACTGCGTCAAGCATGCCCAGATATTCTATTATCCCGTCGGTGTCATCCTCTTCCCCCGGTAAAAAATCGCTTTTGGCAAGATGTGATACCGCTATTTTCGAATCTTCGAAAAGCTCAAGATTGGTTAGTGTCTTTGTCAATAATTTCATATAAGATGCGGTTTTGTTCTGAGAAAGTAAAATATGAAAATCCGCCGGGACCACTCCCAGCCTGAGCAGATCTGCGGCGATCCGGTGCACTTCGGGATGCATGCAGTCGTAATTAAAAGACCCCGTGTCAGTAACTATCGAAACATAGAGGTCGGAAGCGATATTCAACGTTATCGGTATGGAGTTAAGCGTGAAATAATAATACAATATTTCCCCGATACTGCAGGCTTTTTCGACAACGATATTTAACGAGCCGAAGCGCGTATTGCTCATGTGATGATCTATATTAACCACAAAATGAGCTGGCTTAATAAGATCCTTTATATCTCCAATCCTTCCGAAATCGCCTGAATCTACAATTATTATAAGATCGAAATCATCCGGGCTGACAGTTTTTTTTTTGATATTTACTATGGAATCAGAACCGGGAAGGAACCTGAACGACCTGGGGATATCCTCGGTCCAGGCAATGACATACTTCTTCCCTGTGTTTTTGAAATATTCTCCGAGAGCAAGCTGGCTGGCAATATCATCCCCGTCAGGGGATACATGACCCGCTATCATTACCGCTTTAGATTTATTGATAATTTTATGAAGTTCTTTTAATGATTTTTTAAGCGTGCTGTCAGGATAAATCTTCTTTATTTTCTTCATTTTCGAGTATTTCCTTTAATTTGACGTTCATATTGACACCCAATTCTATGGAATGTGTCCTTTCAAAGGTCATATGCGGTGCGCAGGGCAGCCGCATGGATTTACTCACCATGGAAGATATGAAGCCCGCCGCGCTGTTCAGCGCTTCAAGAGTCTTGAGATTGTTCAACTCGTTCTGGGAATATATGCTTACAACGACCCTGGCATTTTTCATGTCGCTGGACATATCCACTTCAACGACAGACACCAGCGAAATAATCCTCGGGTCTTTCACTTCCCGCATTACTACTTCGCTTATCTCCTTCATCAAAGTTTTATTTATTCTCTGTATTCTTCTGCTTGTCGCCATTATTTATCCTTTATTTCTTCAGTATAACACTCGATTACATCGCCCTTTTTGAAATTCTCATAATTAACAAAAGAGACTCCGAATTCAAAGCCTTCCTGGACTTCCGAAACATCGTCCTTGAACCTCTTAAGATCTTTGAGCTTGCCCTCCCAGAACTGTGTCCCGTCGCGGAAAAGGCGGACTTTTTCGCTTTTCCTTATAAAGCCTTCTTTAACGATAGCGCCGGCAATCTTGCCGACATCCTTTATCTTGTATATTTCCTTTATATCGGCTGTCCCGATGGTCTTTTGAATGATCTCATCCTTGTGCATCCCTAACAGGATATTGTCGATGAAATCGAGCAGTTCATAAATAATAGTAAATCTCTTTATGCTTATTCCTTCGGATTCGGCTTTTTCCTTGGCTATAGAATCGACCCTCACACGGAAAGCAAGTATTATAACGCCTGTCTCCGCGGTGTTGGCGGTGGCGGTGGCGAGCATCACATCGCTTTCAAGTACCGTGCCTACTCCCGAGTGAATTATAGTAACCTTGGCGTCAGGATTTTCGATCTTGCCCAGCATGCTGTTAATGGCTTCAACCGAACCCTGCACGTCTCCCTTTATGATCACTTTCAATTCTTTGATTTCTTTAACGCTGGCTATAGCTTCCATCGTGTCCTGGATCTGGACCCTCTTTACACCGGCGTTTTCTTCGATCCTCTTTAAATCAAGCCTCTTGGATGAAATCGATTTCGCAACTTCCTCGCTTTCCACGACATAAAACTTGTCGCCTGCGGTAGGAACCTCGTCAAAGCCCATGATCTCGACAGGGAAAGAAGGCGGCGCGATAGTCATCTTCTTGCCGGTCTCATCGAACATCCCCCTGACTTTACCCATGGTTGTCCCTACGACGAAATTATCGCCTATCTTAACGCTACCGTTCTTGACTATTACTGTCGCGACGGCTCCGCGGCCTATATCCATTTTCGACTCAATAATAAATCCTACGCCTCTCTTTACAGGGTCGGCTTTAAGTTCCATCATTTCTGCCTGCAGCAGCAGGGCGTCGAGAAGATCCTGGATGCCAATTTTCTTTAAAGCCGAGACATTGACATAGATGGTCTCTCCTCCCCATTCCTCCCATAAAAGGCCATGGTCGGACAGCTGCTGTTTTACCCTGTCGACGCTGGCGTCAGGCAGGTCTATTTTATTAACAGCTACTATAACAGGCACTCCTGCGGCCTTTGCATGATTAAGAGCCTCGATAGTCTGCGGCATAACCCCGTCGACTGCCGAAACAACCAGGATGACTATATCAGTGACGTTAGCCCCTCTTGCGCGCATCGCGGTAAACGCCTCATGACCGGGAGTATCAATGAAGGTAATATCTCCCTTTGGAGTATGAACACGGTAAGCGCCTATATGCTGTGTGATTCCGCCTGTCTCATGTTCGGCAACATTGGAATTCCTGATGGCGTCTAAAAGCTTGGTTTTACCATGGTCGACATGCCCCATAATAGTCACCACGGGCGATCTCGATTGCACATCATCGGCATTATCGTCTTCTTCTTTTATCTGCACTTCCTCTTTAAGGCTTTTTACAGTTACTTTACAGTTGAATTCAGCCGCAACGATCGACGCCGTATCCGAGTCGATCGTATCGTTTATAGTTGCCTGTACGCCGAGGTCGAGGAGCCTCTGTATTATTTCACTTGCTTTCAGGTTCATTTTCTTGGCAAGGTCGGATATTTTAACCCCTTCTCCGATTTCTATAGATTCCGGGATGGCGGCCTCTCCTTTCCTGGATCTCTTCCTGATGGAGTCCTCCATCTTGGAAAGGATCATTGCCTCTTCCCTGCTTTTTGTTTTTTCTTTGCTGTCGGCTGCACTTCTTGCCCTGCCGAAAAATGTGCTCCTGTGCTTGCTCTTTCCTGCCTGGTCTTTCTCTACGACCGGCGTTGTTGTCGCTGCGCCGCCCTGTCTGAAGGGGGGTCTCCCATCCCTGTTGTACGGCGCACCGCCGCCTGGCCTCGGACCGCCTGGCCCGCCCCTGTTATCTCTCTGGAACTGCTGGCCCTGCCTGGGCGGCCCGAATCCGCCTCCCTGGCCGTCCCTGTTATGGCGCTGGTATTCGAATCTCCTGGGAGGAGCTCCGGCGCCCGTTCCTGTTCCCGGTCCGGCCGGCCTGGGAGTTATGCCTCCCGGCCTGAAATCTCTTTGCGGCGCCGATTGAGGTCTGTCCGGCTGGGGCTGCACCGGCCTGACGGGCTGCGAAGCGGGGGCTGCGGCAGCTGATGGCGTTGAAGGAGCAGGCTGAGGTTTTTTAACCGCTGTATCTGCTGCGGGCTTTACGGCCTGGGGCTGAACCTGCGGCGCTTTTCCGGATGTTTTTACTTCTTCGGCTTTTTTTTCAGTCACAACGGGGGCTTTCAGCTTGATGATTTTTTTAATGATCTTCTTTTTTTGTTCTTCAGACATAAGCCCTCCTAAGAAAAGAACCAGCCCTTTTATTCATTAACATCCGTCTCCTCTTCTATATCCACGTTGTCTTCTATAACTTTCCATATGATCATCGCCTCGTCAAGGCTTATTTCACATTTCCTTGCAAGGTCTTCGATAGAATACTCGATTATCTCCGCGACGTCTTCAAACCCGGCGGTTTTCAAAATTTCAACCTGCCTCGGCTCGAAAGGAAGCATTGAAATCGGAATCTGCTCTTCTTCGATAAATTCCACTTCATCATTTCCGGTGATCCCGAGGATCTGGTCGACTTCCTTCTGCTTTTCAGCGATCTTGATCTCATAATCGGAGAACGGCACAAAACGGATTCTCCAGCCTGTTATCCTTTCAAGCATGCGCTGATGCACCCCTTTCTTTCCAATAAGGGGGGCTACAAACTCGTTAGGCACCACCACAAGGGACTCTTTAGTCTCGCTGTTAAGATCTATATGGTAAACTTCCGCGATCCTGTTTTTTAAAACTCTCGAAGCGGTAATTACATTCTTTATCAGCGTCTTCGGATCATCGTTGGCCCTGATGATCTCGATCCTTTCGGATCCGAGCTCGGCCCTTATCGGCTTTATCCTGGAACCCTGTTTCCCTATCGTAACGCTGACAGGGTCGATTGATTCAACATTTGAATAAAGAACGACTTTAGTCACTTCTCCGGCTTTCCTTGCAATGGCGCGGATTATGAAAGTGCCGTCTGATATTTCAGGCACGTTTGTCCTTAATAGCTGCCTTGCAAAATCCTCGCTTGCCCTTGAAAGGATAAGCTGGGATTCTTCCCTGCTCGAAACTTCATTGACCTGGAGAAGCAGCGCTTTCAGGAAATCGCCCCTTTCAAAAACCTCGTCAGGAATGGTTTCCTCAGCCGGCAGAAAAGCTTCCGCCTCCTTTGGTTCTATGGAAACAAAATAACCGCTGTTCCTGCCTTCCATCCTCGATTTCACTTTTCCAACAACGATTTCGCCGACTTTACCTTTGAATTCATTGTATATGATGTCTTTCTGAATTTCATTGACTTTCTGCTTTAATATCTGCTTGACGATCTGTGCTATCTGCCTTCCGAAGTCCTCGATAGGCAGGGGAACTTTTATCTTGTCGCCGGGTTCGAAGGATTTCTTCTTTGAATAATTTTTGGCGTTTTCTTCCGTGATCTGTGTTACCTCGTTCTCGACATTTTCGGTAATCTCTTTAATCTGGTTGATGGAAAGCTTTTTATCGATATCGATCTCAACGTTTTCATATTCCTTTCCGAACTTTCTTTTATAAACGCTGATCATTGCTTCCCGCAGTATCTGAGTCGCCAGGTCTTTTGAAATTTTATTTTCTCTGGCGAATTCAGAAATGTAATCCACTATTGCCATTGTGGTTCCTCCACCTATAGGTAATTCTTTATATTAAAATATAATCTGACACCTGCTATATCATCCCATTCCAGGTCGAGTACAGCGCCATCCGAAGAAATTTTCAATCTGTTTCCCGATATCTCATCCACCCAGCCCTGCACCGCATTATCTTTACGTCCGAATTTCACCGGATCTTTAAGGGTGAAGAGCATTTCCCTGTCCTGGAATATTCCGACTTCCCGAATTGTCGGGAGTTTTCTGTCGGCCCCGGGAGATTCCACAACCAGGCTGTACTTTTCAGAAAAATCGGGTATCTCCACCTCGAGCCTTCTGAGCAGGACATTCGAGAGCCTGGCGCAGTCATCCATCGAAACATTACCGCCCTTTTTATGTATAACAGCCTTAAGCGCCATCCCGCTTTTCGAGGGATTCAGCTTCGTTTCAACGAGAACATATCCGAGCGTCAAAACAGTATCTTCGGTAAGGGCTAAAATCTTATCCTTCATAGTAAATTCCAAATTAAAAAAGGAGCCGGAACATCCGACTCCTTATCATCATTCTCATCCAACCGCATAATAATTTTAAATGAAGCCGGATATTATGTCAATAATGGAGCTTTTTATTTTATATTGATCAAATATATATTTGTAGCAACTGCAGCATCTTTTTTTACCACGCTCCTGTAGTAATATGTCAATGAAACGCTGCCGCCCTGCGTAAAGCAGGCAAATTTCCATATATACCGGACAGGCGCCCCGGATTTGCCCGGCGAGCTTAAATCGAAAGATCCCTCGTCTATATTGGAAACGCCGCTTCCCGATATGCTGTAAACCCAGATATATGGGACAGCCCGGGTCTGGAGTTCGACATAAAACCTGTCCCCGGGAGAAAAATTATTCGTAATGCCCGGCTGAGCTTCACTGCAGCCCCTGATGAAATCTTTGTAGGCCTTTAATGCCGGAGAAGCGAAATTAACTCCAGGTTTCATATCCGCACTGCCGGAACATGATATGAATAAAGAAAACACTAATAATACAGGAAAAACAGGAATTCTCAGGGCTTTTAACACAGGATAAACCCTCCGGGGAAATTATGTCACAGCGAATCCTAAAAATCAAGCCCCGCAGCTACTTTTCCGAGATCTCGTCAAAAAGATATATCTGATCGGCAAATACCTTGGAGCTTTTAACGCCGCCCTTCAAAAGATAGACAGTGTGATTTTTTATTATCGATGAATAGCGCTTGTAAACTGCCGGGGAAAATATGACCTGGGTCATTCCGCTTTTATCGCAAATCAGTGCATTAGCGCCGGCGGGGCCTTCAGCGCCGGCAGGCGTATTTTTCACCTTCAGCTGGAACAGGTAGACAATAAAAGTGCCGAAACCGATATTTTCGGCATTCTCAATATAGTCAACGCTGAAAGATTCAATCCTTCCTGCGGCGCAGTCAAGCGGATGGCTCGAAAGGTAAGCATCTGTCGCCTCGAATTCAGGCATCCGAGGGACATCCTTTTCCCTGCAGGTTTTAATAAAAAATGCTATATCCGGTATGAACTCGTTTTTCTCAAAAAGGCTCAGGGATTTATCGCGGCTTTCTCTGGAAGCGAATTTAAATATTGTCTCCACACAGCCGAGCAGATCTTTAATTTTAAAGCCTCCCTGCAGATTATTGAAAGCGCCGGCTTTGACGAGATTTTCAAGCGCCTTTTCATGAAGTCCGAGCGGGACTGTCCTCACAGCAAAATCGAGCATATCCCTGAAAGACCCGTTCCTTTCCCTTTCAGAAATTATTTCCCCTGCCGCGGAGCTTCCAAGGTGCTTTATCAGCATAAGCCCGGGCCTGATTTTTCCGTTTTCTTTTGTAAAATTTCTCCTGCTCAGGTTGATATCGACAGGAAGGATTGAACCTGGCCTCTCTATAATCAGATCGATAAGGATCCTGTTGAGCCTGTCCATAGAGGATAAGTTATTGTTAAGGCTGGCCAGGTAAAAATCCACGGGGCAGCAGTTTTTTAAATAGGCAAGGGAAAACGCCGTGAAGGCATAACTGAGTACTTGAGATTTTTTTACCGCAAATGCCCCTGTCTCCACCAGGATTCCGAAAAGCCTGAGTGCTTCAGCGTCCCCTCCCCCCCCTTTTTCAATGCAGCCCCTTATGAATTCATCCTTGAATGAAAGAATGGCCTGGTTGTCCTTATTCACGACCGCATGGAGGAACGCAAGAGATTTTTCCCTGTCCAGGCCGGCAGCCTCATGGGCGATCCTGAAAACCTGTTCTTCATATAATATGAGCCCGTATGTGTCCCAGGTTATCGGATTTGTTTCATGTGCCTTAGGAGAAGCCTTCCCGTACGCAAGATTATTAGCGCGCCTCGTTATATAGCATTCCATTGTTCCGTTCATGATGGTGCCTTTCCTGAATAGGGCTATTATATCGCATAAAACTTTCATCGATAGCTCTCCGGAGGCTTTCAGGTATGAGCGGATGGAATAATTTTCAAGGATGAAAATGCTGCTCGTCCTGCCCCTCCCTGTCATCCGGAATGTTTCTTTATCATCATAATCTATTTTCAGGATTCCGGCCGACCTGCAGCAGTCCTCGATAATCGATACCTGCCGCCCGGCTTTTAAATCTATCCTGAAAAAAGGGCTGAAGGAGGCGATGTCCTCCCCGCTAAGCCCTGAAAAAATAATATTATTTTCGTCCTTATAAACAGGAGCGATGTCTTCGAGACTTTCCCTGACAAGAACAATGCGCCCGGCGTCGTCCGCGAGACCTCGAGCCAGGGCCCGGGCAGCAAGAGCATTGGCAGGCCTGATGACCTGGGTCAAGTAAGAGGCGTGGTCCGGGCCGAATTTCGAAATCAGGTAATTATGGATAAACTGCCGCCGTTTCCCGGCGATTTCAAGTTCCAGGCCCATTGGTGCCCGCTGGCCCGGAATAAAGAGTTCGAATACAAGTCCATGAATTACAGGATCTATTTTTGTAAAACCGGCAAGGAACAATACCAGGGAAGATGGAAACAGTCCGCTTCCCGGGCCGTAAGCGATTTTCTTCTTTTTCATAAAGCATGATAACTCATAGGCAAGGAGAAAGCTTGATGCAATCCCCTGTTCCCCGATCGTTTTCAGTTCGGCGGAAAGCCTGTCAACATATTTAGCGTCTGAAGAAAATGTTTTTAGCCTTTTCAGGCAGATATTTTTTAATCTTGAAAGGCTGCCATTATATTCGGGCATAGGGAAAACTCTTTCTATGAGATTATCCCCGATCATATCGAAAAGGAGGGAGGTATTTGCAAGATAATCCCGGTGATTTTCGAAAATATTTTTTATGCTCCCGGCGTCTTTCAGGGAATAATCGCAATCAGTTTTGAAAAGCTCTTTAAATTTTTCCTTATCTCTGGCTTTATACCTCGCCTCGCTGGCTGCAACCGGTCTGAACTCATAATCGCCAGCAATTTCATCCATTTCAAGGATGGTCTGGCTGCCGGGAAGATCTCCTGTGTAATTCATCTCGAGAAAAATTTTCTCCCCGAAAGCGCTTTTGTAACGGTCGCAAATTTTATTTGTTGCCGCCCTGTCATGCCTGTACGCATATAATTCGGGACCTGCGAGAGCTGCAAGGCCTCCGCAACGTGAAAAGACTTCCTCCGGAGGCAATGGATTATAGACGCCCTTTATATCCTGCCTTCCGATTATTGAAACAAGGGAGTAAATATTTTTCAAGCCCGCCCTGTCAAGGGCTATAAGTATGAGGGGATAATGACCCCTTCCAGAAATCCCCCTGACTATAATCTGGCATCCGAAAACGGGTTTTAATTTAAATTTTCTTGCCCTTGCAGATAGTTCGATGAACCCCGAAGTGCAGCATGTATCGGTGACTGTGCAACCGTCGAAACCGTTCTCCGCCGAATGCCTGGCAATATCCTCTATAGTAATTAGCGATTTGCAAAACGAATATTCGCTGTGTATATGAAAATTTACAAAACCCATTTTATTTAATCGATCATTTTTTTGATCTCTTTGCCTGCGGACCTGATAAACGCCCCGGGAATACCGCTTTCTTCAGAAGAAGTGACGCTGAGCTTTATATTTTTAGAAGATAGAATTTCCCCGGTTAAAGTATCTATAAACCTGGCGGTAAGGCTGTATATTCCAAGGTACCTTTCGATATCCCGGTTATAAACAGGCTTGTCGGTCTTAGCGGAGATTAAAAGGATTCTCCTGACGCCCTTTCCGGATACCGCCTTTAAAGCATCGGGGTTCTCATCCATTAAACTTTGCATTTCAAGCTCCGAAGGATGAAGGTTGACAACGCTGTATCCCTCGCCGATGAGGTAATCCCGCACCCCTGCCGTCAATTCAGGGTACATCGATAAAACAGATACCGGTATTGCCATATTTTCCTTCGAAACCGTCCTGAAAGAGCATTCTCCTCCCGCCCTGTCCCTTGCATCGCGAAGCAGAGAGAGATACTTCTGATTTCCTTGACCCATATTTTCAATATCCGAAAAATCCATCGATAACACGGCTTTGATAACGTTATCCGCTTTTACTTCCCTGAGGCTCTTTATCCGGCATTCCGCCATGCCGCCGGTAAGAACTATGCCCGAACGCTGGTAGTCGCCATTGTTGTTTTTAACGAGGAAAGATACTTTAACCCCTGGAAGAGGTATTTTTCCCATGCCGGTCCGGGAGTAGCTGACGTTGAAACGGAAAACGCCGCCCTTGAGGGTATCTACCTGAGCCGGATTATCAGAGGCTTCAATTACAATATTATCGAGAAGCTTAACTGCCCGGCTTATATATATCGGGATTTCTCCCGATCTTTCCTTCACCTTCATTGCACCCGCTGCAGCGGCGAGGTATGCTTCTATTCCTTCAGTGATATTGCCCCGGTCAATAAAAGTTCCGGCAGCGTTTAAATTATCATCGACAAGAGCAAGCTGCCTCTGAAGCAGGTCGAGGATCCTCTTTCTTTCCATTTCAAGGTCCGTATATTTTATCTTTGCAAGAACCCATACCCTGTAAACGGCAAGTCCTGAATCCTCAGTCTTTTCATTGTAAACATCGTCAATATCGACGCCCGAAAGATTGACCGAACTGCTGCTCTTGACAGTTTCCGTATATGTTTTGCGCAATTCCTCGTTATCACCAAGCCCGCCGGAGGACGTCAGCACTTTTTCTACGGATGTTTCTTCAAAAATATAATCGGCAATTCCGGCCTTGGCTTTTTGAAATGCCTTGACCTTAACATCATCCAGGCTGCCGGTATCTTCGGCATAACCCTTCGAATAAAAATATACATTATCTTTTTTGGATACGCCGACCCACGCGGGCTCTGCAAAAAGCCCTATCACAGGCGTGAAGGACATTATAATCAATAACGGGAGAAAATATCTCGATGACCTTTTCATATTAAAGCCTCCTTAGGAATCGGAGCCTGCCAGGCAATAATAATATAGCACTGTTTGCCCCTGATTACAATCCGGCGGAACTACTTCTCAAGAAAAGTTTCTTCACCGGTTTTAATCATTATGATGCCGTAATCTTTCGAGAAGTAAATCAGGCAGGCTTGATCCAGGAGATTCAATTCCCCCGCAATAATATTGTTATAGGTTCTTTGCCCAAGAGAAGGATCGCTGAACCGGTTATAATACTTGATAAGTCTGAACGAAATGTTCTCGCCGATCTCAAGGGGTTTGTCGAAGGCCGGAACGGCAGGAAAAATCTCGAGCATTGCAGGGAAAATACGTTCATATGCCCCGTCCCTCATTTCGTTTAAAAACATGTTACCGTTTGTAAACAGGGTCATAGTTACTATATAGTTAAACTTTTGATCTGAAAGCTTCATGGCAAGGTACCAGTTCAATATAAACCTGTCAATAGTCCCGCCTGTCCTGGGGATTTCTATTTTCAGGGATATGCCGATGGTGTTGCTTCTGCCTGACACGAGATTTTCGCTGTAATTCGGGCCGATGGGAAAATAAGAAACATCCGGTATATGAACTCCGAAACAAAACCCGAGCGGCAGCAGAAGCAGCAATAAAACTCTATTTATCAGGGTCATACTCAGTATACTCTTCAATTTCATTTTGAAAATTCTCGATGGTGGAAGAAGCGAGTTTCGATGTAAACTCTTTCTTGTCATTGAAAATTGTGCTGTATTTTTCATATACCTCTGCAGTTTTATCACGCTGGCCCGTATCTTCATAAATTTTAGCAAGAATAAGAACAACCCTCGAATCATTGGGGTTTTTTTTAAGATAATCTATACACATTTCAACTGCTTTATCCCATTCCTTCTTTTCGATGTGGATCCTGATAAGCCCGATCATCGTATATTTATTTGAAGTTGTCGTCATGACGTCCTTGTAGATCTTCTCAGCATCGTCGATTTTACCGACCTTCAGGTAGCAGTCAGCCAGCCTTGTCTGTATCCTGTCGTTATTCGGCTCTTTTGATAAAATTTTCTTCCAGTATTTTATCGCGTCCCTGAACCTTTTCTTTCCCCTGAGGGAATCGGCTATGCCGTAAAGGGCGTAAAAATTGTTCCTGTCTATCTCGAGGGCTTTCTGGTAATAATCGATAGCTTTATCGAACTGTTTCCAGGTCCTGTAAATATTTCCAACCATGGTTAGAATATTTATGAATTTCGGATTTATTTCAAGAAGGGTCTTCCAGTATTCGAGGGCCTTGTTGAATTTCTTGTTTTTATAATAAAGATCGCCTAAACCCATGAGGGCAAATTTATTTTTCGAGTTCAGGTCAAGGCTCATCAGATAATATTTTTCCGCGTTTACAAAATCGTTCTTTTTCCTGAAGGCGTCGGCTATCCTGGTTGTAACAAGAAAATCGTTCGGGTCGATCTTGAGAACCGTGAACCAGTATTCAAGGGCCCTGTCCCAATCCCTTAAACCCCTGTAACTGTCGGCAATGCCGAGAATGGCTTTCTTGTTTTTACCGTCAATTTTCAGAATATCCTTGAAATAGGGGATTGCTTCCTCAAAATATAGCTGTTCGCGCTGGCAGTCTCCGATCCCCTGGAGAGCTTCTATAGCTTCCGGACTCTCACCTTCACCTGTGTTTTTAAGTTCGCTCAGGATATTATTATATATCTTCTCGGTATCCTCATATTCCTGCTGTTTATATAAATCCCTGGCCTTTTCAAATTCTTCTTTGATATTTATCATCATAATCCTCCCGTAAGAACAGGATTAATCAAACCACTTGATCAAACCCATCTCGAACTTGTGAGCCGAGCCTTCGTAAAAAGGAAAAGCCCTTACTGTATACTCGTAATTTCCGCCGTTAAGAGGGTTCATAACCCCTTTGAACCGGAAACGGCCTCCTCCCAGGTCTTCAGGCTGACCCATTGTCTGGGTCAGGCCGTCCTCGAGAACAAGACCTTTATCGCCAACCTTCCTGTAATAAATCTCGACGGTGACATCCTGGGGTTTTAGCTGGCCAAGCATAACTATTACGCTGATATCAAAACCTTTCCCCTGCAGAGCCTCGGCTGTTTCTCCCGGCTTTGTCAGAGAATCATGTTCAATACGGACCTGATGCCACTGGGAGTATACTCTTGATTTAAAAGCCGAAACATTTTTTGCCTTAGCATAGCCGCCGGATGAAAAATCGCTGCCCTGAGCTGCCGCTTTCAGGTAGATTTTTTCTGTGTAGTCCTTGACCATTCTATCCGTGCTGAAATGGGGGATGACCGTCTGCATGGATTGCTTCATTTTCTTCACCCATTTCAAGGGAATACCGTCTTTATCCCTGTCGTAATACAGGGGAATAATTATTTTTTCAAGCTTTGAATAAATATCGAGGCCGTCTTCCTGATCCTGGATATCGAGGCTGGGATACTCTCTTTCCATCCCTATAGACCATCCCGAGTCGTTGTTGATATTATAAGCCTCTCTCCACCACCCGTCCAGCACGCTGAAATTGATCACCCCGTTTATGGGACCTTTCTGTCCGCTTGTACCGCTGGCTTCATAAGGCCTTCTCGGCGTGTTCAGCCAGACATCGACTCCCTGTACCAGATACCTGGCGACATTCATATCGTAATCTTCAAGGAAGAATATCCTGCCCTTGAACCCTTCCTGCCTGGCAATATCGAAGATATTTTTAATAAATTCCTGGCCGGGCTTGTCTTTAGGATGAGCCTTGCCGGAAAAAATAATCTGCATAGGCATTTCAGGATTATTCAGTATCTTTTTAAGCCTTTCCATGTCGCGGAAAATCAGGACAGCCCTTTTGTAAGTTGCGAAACGCCTCGCAAATCCGATCGTTAAATGATCCGGATTAAGGAGAGTATCCGCGTCCGCAGAAATATCGGACATCATCTGGCCGTACCTGGTCCACTCTTCGACGGCTTTACCCCTGATATATTCCACCATCTTAAGTTTCAGGGCCTGGTGAGCCTTCCATAGTTCCCTGTCAGGGATGTTCTTTATATTTTCCCAGAATTTTTCATCGCTCAAATGGCTGCTCCAGTCGCCGCCCAGGTGAGTATTGAATAATAATTTGATTTCTTCAGCCATCCAGGTCCGTGTATGGACGCCGTTTGTTATATGGCTGATAGGATTTTCTTCAAAAGGAACGCCTTCCCATGTCTTTTCCCAGAGTTTCCTTGACACATGACCATGCAGTTCGCTGACCCCATTGGCCCTTCCTGCAATTTTCAGAGCTAAGATGGTCAGGCTGAAAGTCTGGGAACCTCCCGGTTCCATCTCTTTTCCGAGGTCGAGGAAAACATTTTCACTTATCCTGAGCTTATCGAAGAACGGCCTGAAATATTTCGATACTAACTGCAGAGGGAACGCGTCGTTCCCTGCAGGTACCGGTGTGTGTGTCGTAAAGACCGTGCTGGCCCTGACAGCTTCCATCGCTTCGGAAAAAGACAGGCCTTCCGAAACAAGCTCCTTCATTCTTTCCAGTCCGAGAAAAACAGAATGCCCCTCATTCATGTGCCAGACAGTCGGTTTAAGTCCGAGCGCCCTCAGAGTTTTTACGCCGCCTATGCCTAAAATTATCTCCTGTGTTATCCTCATCTCCTGGTCGCCGCCGTAAAGCTGTGATGTAAACCACCTGTCTTCTGCCTTGTTCTTGTCAATATTGGTGTCGAGCAGGTAAACCCTGACCCTTCCCGCCTGTATATACCATATATTGGCAAAGACCTTTCTTCCCGGCAGCTCCACATCAACGGCAAGCTGCGCTCCGTTATGATCCATCGCTTTATTAAGAGGGAGCTGGGAAAAATCGAGGTTGTAATAAACCGCTTCCTGCCAGCCTTCGCTGGAGATCCTCTGCGTGAAATACCCCTGCTTGTAAAGGAGCCCTATTCCCACAAAAGGCAGACCTATATCGCTTGCGCTTTTAACATGGTCGCCGGCTAAAATACCAAGGCCGCCCGAGTATATCGGCAGGGATTCATGTATGCCGTATTCGGCGGAAAAATATGCTATGAGGTCGCCTTTATTGCCGTCATGGTTTTCGTGAAACCAGGTGTCCTGCGCTCCGAGGTAGGAATCGTATTCTTCCATCACCTTGTTGTAAGCGTCTATATAAGTCCTGGATTTTGACGATTTCTCGAGTTTTTCCTGTGTGACATAGATAAGGAATTTTACCGGATTGTGATAAACCTTTTCCCACAGGCCTTCATCAATGAGCTGGAACAATTTTACGGCGGAAGGATTCCATGTCCACCAGACATTGTAAGAGAGCTCTTTTATTCTGAAAATGTTCGCAGGAATTTCAGGATTGATCTTAACAGTACCGGCATAATTCATAAAACATCCTACGTATTCTTACGTATTTAATATAGTTTCTTATCTTATTGTAAATTAAAAATAGAGTTAAATCAACTAAAAAATATTATTAAACTGCCGTCCTCCTTGATTAATTGGCATAAATTTATTATTTTCAATGCAACAGGAGGGCTTTATGGGCTTTAAAACTCTTGCCTACAATCAGTCGCTTTCCCTTCTCACTGATTTTTACCAGATGACGATGTCGTATGCTTACTGGAAAAGCGGAACATCGGGCAAGGAAGCCGTATTCCACCTGTTCTTCAGGAAAAACCCCTTTAACGGCGGATTCAGCATTTCGGCAGGACTGGAATACGCTGCCGATTTTCTTGAAAATTTTTATTTCGATAAAACAGACCTCGAATATGTAGCTTCACTGAAAGGTAACGATGGCCGGCCGATTTTCGAGGAAGGCTTTGTCGATTATCTTTCCAGGTTCAAATTTGAATGCGATATAGACGCCCTTCCCGAAGGCACCGTAGTTTTCCCCAATGAACCGATTATACGCGTCATCGGGCCTATTGTTCAATGCCAGATTCTGGAAACAATCCTGCTCAATATAATTAATTTCCAGACATTAGTGGCGACAAAAGCCGCAAGGATTGTCCTCGCTGCGAGGGGAGATCCGGTTATCGAATTCGGGCTCAGGAGGGCCCAGGGCGTCGATGGAGCTTTAGCTGCCAGCAGGGCTGCTTATATAGGCGGATGCTCGGCTACTTCCAATATGATGGCGGGGAAGCTTCTCGGAATTCCCGTCAGGGGGACCCATGCCCATAGCTGGGTCATGTCCTTCGACGACGAAGAACAGGCTTTTATGGAATATGCGAAAGCGATTCCGAACAACTGCATTTTCCTTGTCGATACGTATAACAGCATGGAAGGAGTTAGAAAAGCTGTAAAGGCGGGCTTATGGCTAAGGGAACATGGCTATGAAATGACCGGCATAAGGCTCGATTCGGGAGACTTAGCATATCTATCGATCGAAGCGAGAAAAATACTCGATGAAAGCGGGTTTAAAAACTCGAAGATATTAGCGTCGAACCAGCTCGACGAATCAATAATAACAAGCCTGAAGGATCAGGGGGCAAAAATCGACATATGGGGCGTGGGTACAAAGCTCGTCACCGCTTATGATGAGCCTGCTCTCGACGGGGTTTACAAACTGTCTGCCGTCAGGCAGAAAGATCTCGGCCCTGAATGGAAATTCAGGATTAAAATCTCTGAACAGGCTGTTAAAATCACCAATCCCGGGATCCTGCAGGTAAGGAGGTATGAAACCGGCGGGGAAAACATTGCCGACTGCATATATGATGCTGGGACCGACCTTTCTTCCGGATGTGAAATTGTCGACCCCCAGGACCAGACAAGGAGAAAAACTATTGAAAAAAACACGCCTTTCGCCGACCTTCTCGAACCGGTTTTCCGGAAGGGAAAAAGGGTTTATCCGAAAATCGATATAAATGAAATCCGGGAAAAAACAATGACTAACCTCGAAAAATTTCATCAGGGAATAAAGAGGTTTATCAACCCCCACAGGTACCCGGCAGGCCTTGAAAAATCATTGTTCGATAAAAGGACCGCCATGATTCTTTCTAAAAGGAATGACAATACTGGAGGAGCTTTATGAAAGCGTTTATTATTGTTGATGTCCAGAATGATTTCTGCCCCGGAGGGGCCCTCGCGGTAAAGGATGGGGACCAGGTCGTCCAGGTTATCAACAGCCTGGAGGATAAATTCGATCTTGTTCTCGCTACCCAGGACTGGCATCCGAAGGACCATGGAAGTTTCGCAAGCGTTATCGGCAGACCCGTTTATGAAAAGATAAAACTCTCCGGTCTCGATCAGATTTTGTGGCCGGATCATTGCGTCCAGGATACTCCGGGGGCTGATTTTCATCCGGGGCTCAGGAGAGATAAGATAGAAAAGGTGTTCAGGAAGGGGATGGAAAGAAATATCGACAGCTACAGCGGGTTTTTCGATAACGGGCATAAAAAGGCGACAGGCCTGGGCGATTTTCTTAAAACAAGATATGTAACGGATGTGTATATTGCCGGACTGGCGACAGATTATTGCGTTAAATACACCGCTCTTGACGCCTTATCCCTGGGTTTTCAGACTTATGTCATTAAAGACGCATGCAGGGGAGTTAATGTTTCGCCTGACGACTCGGCAAAGGCTTTTGACGATATGAATGCCGCCGGAGTAAAGCTGATAAACTCGAATGATCTTTTTACTCTCTGAGGCTTAGAGTAAAAGCCATATAAGTATAATGATAACTATAAAAGCAGTTATGCCGATCAATATGAAAATCATGTTCATGGAAGCGGGTTTTTTGGCAGCCTCGCTAATATTAGCGGTAGGCTGGGCAAAACTCACTTCTTCAGCGGCGGGTTTTTTCTTTCTCTTGTCTTCCGCCGGATCGTATTTTTTAACCTTAACAGTATCTTCATCGAGCGATTTACCATAAATACCGGGACCTACGCTCACAAGAACCGTATATATTTTCCCTTCTTTCGTCATCTTTACGACAGTAGCCGGGATGGGGATTATTTCGTTATTTTCCGAAGCATTGAGAAGATCGATAAAGTATTGCCCCCGGCTCGACTGCTCCGTGATCTTGATAAAAATCTTGTCGCCTTCTTTCAGGTCATATATAGGGATGCCTGAAATAGGAGATAAGATCAGGGATACTTCGAGTATTACCGCCGATTCTCCGACTTCCGGGGTTGAGCCGTCAGGCTGGGGCTTGCTGTCTTTTTCCGTCCCCGACAGCAGCTCTTTTGCTTCCCTTTCGCTCCTGAATTTTTTTGCTTCCTCGATTTCGCTCTTCATTATGCTTTCGGCGGCAATTTCGCACTTCACAGCCTTATCCGTAGTAGGACGTGCGAGCACTTCATCGAAAATATCGCTAACCTTGCTGATCTGGGCCTTTTTAACATTGGACCATATATCCTGGGTCCTTCCTGTCCCTGCCTGGAATATATCGTCAAAACTGGCCTGGATGTCATGCGTCAGGCTCGTGGCATATTCTCCGCGCCACTTGAGTTTCGAGATTATATCCTCGAATTCATGCCAGGGCATGTTTACATTATTTTCATAGAGGGTGCTGAAATGGGAAGATACGATATCATACTTGTCAACATTTTTTGTCATGTTATCGAGAAAGATTATGAATACGCCGAAAGAGCTGGATGAAGGCGCGCGAAACCTTCCCTTTATTACTATATAGGTATTTTCCATTTTAATATCTGGCATAATAACCTCAACAAGTACCGGACATTTCTCATTCAGGCATAATTATAATTATGAATGCCTGAAACAGCAATTTTTAACAGCAAACCAACCGACTCTATACCGTACCGTATTGCTTTTATTTACTTATATATTAAAATTCTTTATAATCTTTTGTATTGATATCGGAATGGACAGGTATTATCTTGAATGGACATCATACTATATCTTTCAACAAAATATTTGAAATTCAAGGCCAGCGACAGAGGATTATCTGTAATTTCCGTTATCGCCTTGCTGACAATCGTTATAAGCTGCGCAGCTGCGATCGTGATTCTATCTGCCGCCAACGGCATTCATGACAATTTTATGCAGAAGCTTATGGCAAGGGATTTCCATGCGGTCATAATGGGACCCGGCCGTGGCATCTCCCATTACGATATGATAAAGAGGCGCATTTCGAAAATAAAAGGTGTTACCGAAGTTTTCCCGTTTTATGAAAAACAGGCCCTGTTAAAAGGCAGTTTCAGCGTCTGGGGCGCAATGATTGTCGGCATGCCTGTTGATATTTTCGAGAATGACAGGGATTTCCGCAAACAGTTCAAGCTCAACGACGGGGATTTTAGTTTTAAAAATAAAAATTCAATCAGCATCGGCTACAACCTTGCAATAAACCTCGGTGTCGGGGTTGGAGATACGATCGGACTGATGGTTTACGGGGATGATTTTATACCTACCGAATTCCGTTTCAGAGTGGGGTCTGTTTTTACAGCGGGCCAGAAAGATTACGATACCTCCCTTGCTTTTATTTCATTCGACGATGCAAGGGAGATCTTCAGCGCCGGAAATTACGCCGACGGACTCCGTGTCAAGGTTGAAGACCCTTACGACATAGAAAAATATTTGCCTCAATTGAGATCGGCGGCTCCCTACTATATATACAGCTGGAAGGATCTTCACCGCAACGATCTTGCCGCCCTGCAGGATGAAAAGATGCTTATCAACATCATTCTATTCTTCTTCTTTTTCGTTGTCGCTTTCAATATCCTGAGCACAATGATAGCCATGGTCCTCGACAAAAAAGAGGAAATCGGCATTTTAAAGGCTATGGGATTAAAACCCAGCGGCACTCTTCAGGTGTTCCTGTTCGACGGATTTCTCCTCGGTGTCGGCGGGAGCCTTGTCGGAATCGTTACCGGCCTTTTGATCACGGTTACGCTCAATGACATTTTAAAGTTAGTCGAAATTACGATCAATTTCGTATTGACATCGGGTTACTATCTTGCACGGCTGGCCGCGCCCGTCGCACCCCCCGCAATGTTCCAGTTTTTTAATTCGAATGTTTATTATATCGATAAGTTCCCGATAAAAATTCTCTTCGGAGATATACTCTTTGTCATGATACTTTCAGTAAGCCTGTCCACTATCGCGGTTATTCTTCCGGCCCTGAACGCCTCGAGAATGAGGCCTGTAGAGGTGCTGAGAAATGACTAAAAATATAATAAGCGCGACAAATCTTACGAAAATATACAGGACATTGTTCGACAACATCACGGTATTCGAAAATATGAATATCGAGATCGAGCAGGGTTCTGCTGTCGCCATAATCGGGCAGAGCGGGCGCGGAAAGACAACAATGCTCAATATCCTGAGCGGGCTCGACAGCCCCACTTCGGGCGAAGTTATATTCGACGATAAAAGGATCGATAATGTTAACGAGGAAAAATTATCGGAATTCAGGAATAAAAATGTCGGTTTTATTTTCCAGCATCACTACCTGTTAGAGGATTTTACAGCCTTTGACAATATTCTTATCCCTCTCAGGATCAAGGGTGTAAATATCGACGAAGGCATAAAATCGTACGCAAGGGAATTGCTTGACAGCGTCGGGCTCCTGAACAGGCAGAGCCATTATCCCGACCAGCTCAGCGGAGGCGAGCGGCAGAGGATCGCAATTGTAAGGGCCCTCATTCATGATCCGTTAGTCGTTTTCGCGGACGAGCCGACCGGAAGCCTCGACAAACGCAATGCTGAAAATATCGAAGGTCTTCTCTGGAGTTTGAAAGACAAATTCAACAAGACATTTATTATAGCGACGCATAACATGGAAATCGC
This sequence comes from uncultured Brevinematales bacterium, assembly GCA_964533855.1. GTDB lineage: Bacteria > Spirochaetota > Brevinematia > Brevinematales > JAOACQ01 > CAVYGN01. The sequence goes on along the minus strand of CAZHNM010000001.1, from coordinate 48,672 downwards.
ATCCAAATGCGACAAGGTCATAGACTTAGGATAAGGATTAGGAGAAAAGTATGGGCGGTTTCGTTTATATTAATGGGAACATGGTAGAACAGGAAAAGGCGAGCATATCCGTTTTCGATCATGGCCTTCTATACGGCGACGGAGTTTTCGAAGGCATAAGGGCCTACGGCGGCAGGATCTTCAAGCTCGATGAACATATAGAACGCCTTTACAATTCCGCCAAGATAATTATGCTCTCTATCCCCGTATCGCCGGATGATTTTAAAAAGGCTGTTATAAGCGTCTGCAAAGCCAATAAGATCAGGGACGGATATATCCGGCCCATCGTTACAAGGGGTATCGGCGACCTGGGCCTGGATCCATGGAAATGCAAGAACCCTGCGATTATAATCATAGCGGATAAGATCCAGTTATACCCGGCCGAGCTTTATGAAAAGGGCATGCCGGTAATCACCGTCCCGACCAGGAGAAACTCGAGTGAAGCGGTAAGCCCAATGGTAAAATCACTGAATTACCTGAATAATATCATGGCAAAGATCGAGGGTAAAAACTCGGGCGTTGAAGAAGTGATCATGCTTAACAACGAGGGCTATGTGGCCGAATGTTCCGGGGATAATATTTTCATGATTAAAAAGAACAAGGTCTGCATGCCTCCGATCGTCGCAGGGGCGCTGCCCGGCATAACCAGGGATACCGTAGCCGAAATCGCGCTTAAATCAGGCCTTTCCGTCGAGGAAAAATTCTTTTCCAGGATGGAGATGTTCGTCGCCGATGAAGTTTTCCTGACGGGGACAGGCGCCGAAATAGTCCCTGTGATCAAGATCGACGGCAGAGTGATCGGCGACGGCAAACCGGGCCGTCTCACGAAGGATCTTGTTAAAAATTTCAGGGCAAAGGTCGCTTCCGAGGGCACACCTATAGAATAAACCGGCAATTTCAAATAAATTTAACCTTGCTTTTTTCTTTATACTGTATTAAATTCACCTGTGCCTTTTGTTTTAAGGAGGGTTTTATGAAAAGGATTGTTTTATCGTTAATCCTATCGGCTTTATTCTTTTCAGGATCTTTTGCTGTTACTATCGATCAACTGACCAACCAGGTTATTTCGAGCCTCAATAACATATTGACCGGGGCTATGACCCCTATTTCGACCGTGATGGCGGAGCACATGGGCTATTATACCGGTTCGGGAAACGTATCGCCCGTCGATACGGCAGGAAATTTCCAGACGGAATTCGGCTTTGGGTTCGGACTGAACTTTACTTCGGTATTTTTTGATGTCCTGGCCCACCAGAATCCACTGACAAATTCATCGAACAACCCTACCGATGCTTTCAATAACTTAGGCCCGGCTTTCTCGATCATCCCGTTCCCTTACGATGACGGTTATTTCAAGCTCGGCCTTCCCGACCTTCCCATGGATGTGGGCGTAAGGTTCGGAATAGTTCCTACAATCAGCGTAACGGTTAACGGTTCATCTTTTTCATACCAGGAAATCCATTTCGGGGCCGAGGCAAGGTATGTCCTCTGGGATTTTATGAGCCTTCTCAAGGTCGACGCCAGGCTTTCCCTGGATTACGACGGCGGCACCATTAAATATTCATATACCGGCTCAGACCTGGAATATGTAAACGGCGATCCATTGGATGTCGGCACTAATAATTATACCGTAAATTTTACCTACCAGTGGGGCGGCGTTTCCATCGGGACAAAGGTGATGGGCGGCCTCAACATCCCGATCCTGGGCAGCCTGTATGGCGGCCTGGGCCTCAACATGAACCTTGGCAGCGTTACAACGTCCCTTGGTATGAACGATTCATTCTCTCCCGACTTTGCCAACACAGGATTATCAGGCACTTATCCTATAGCTACGCTTAACGGCTCTTCCCAGGTCGGCTATAACCTCTTCGATATCAGGACGATCCTCGGCTTGAAATTGTTCTTCTTCGACTTTGCCTGGGAGTACGGTCTTCTGAACGGCGACTCCGCCTTCTCTGTCTTTGTAGCGTTCAAATTTTAAATCTTAAAATTACGCTTAATGCCCCGTCCCGCGTTAAGGGACGGGGATTTTTTTCAATAGGGGCCCCGCGGGCATACCCTGACGGGCACTGACGGGCACCTTCGCTACGCTGCGGGCCATTTTTTCGATTTGACAAATGAGTTGAAAAATGTTATTATCTAATTAACCCGCAGTTAAACTAACCGGTTAGTTAAAATAAGAGGCGCAGAAGTGCTTGTCAACGATATAGCTTCAAAAATAGAAAAGAAAATTGAAAGCTCGCAGTCAAAAATTTTAGAAGCCGCCGAAATAGAATTCGCCGTAAAAGGCTATGACGGAGCCAGGGTCGACGAAATAGCCAAAAGGGCCGGTGTGAATAAGGCCCTTCTTTATTACTATTTCAGAAGCAAGGAAATCCTTCTCAAGGAACTGATCCGTAAATCCATAAAAGAAACTTCATATAACGTCGAAACTGTTTTCGACGATTTTACTTCTTTTACCCCGGATGAAATTGACCGCTTTTTAGACAGGATTTTCGAATTCATCGAGAACCAGAAAAACATACTCCGGATAATCACGATCGAAGGGCTGAAAATGGGCACCGACAACGTGTTTTTGTACGAGCTGCTTGACCCTATCTACCGTAAAGCCATGGAAAAATTAAAATCCGCCGGCTGGGAAATAAACGACGACAAGCAGTTTCTCTGCCAGATGTTTTTCTTTACGACAGTGCCGCTTATCGTGTTCTTTTCCGTCAGCGAAAAATGGTCGGAATTCTACAATATAAGCTGGAATGAAACAAAGAAGAAATTCATAGATGCCTTCAAAAAGCTCCACAAGTTTTATTATTAAAAATAACATGCCCGCAGGCCTATGCGTCTGCGGGCGTATGCGTCTGAAATGAATGCCAATTATTTCACATACTCTTTCAGGAAGCGCTGGGTGAATACCCCTTTGCCGTCGAGGTCCTGGTCGAAGGCTGTCTCCTTCATGGCAATCTCCGTGTAGTGCTTGATTATAAAATTTTCCATCCTGATTTTTTTAAAGGTCCAGTAATCCCCTTTCTTCTCCGATTCCAGAACGGTGAGTTCTTTCTTTTTTACGCCGCCCGCATACATATCCACAGTTTTAGGAAGATAGTTCGATTTATCGACAGTCATAACTAACTTATCGTAAGGCACATCCGAGGAAGCCTTTTTGGCCAGGTTCAGGACGATCGAATCCTTGTCTTCGCTAACTATCGAAGGCTCATAATCCTTCGAATAGTTGTAGCTGCCCATTTCCCTGTAGGAAAAGTCGGTTCCCTGGAAGTCGCTGTCGCGCATATCTCCCTGGATCCTCCTGCTTTTCTGGTACGCGGGAAGATAAACATACATCTCCTCATCGTTTAGAGCAAGTACCCCTACATTGTTGATCGAAGAAGGTGTGATGAATTTCACAACCCTCTTGTTCTTTCCCATTGTCCAGATCTTCAGCGTCCTTTTTTCCTGACCTCCCTGGTCAGGGACATTGCCGAGAGTCATCTCGAACAGGGCTTCCATATCTTTGGGAGCTGTGAGGGTATCTTCAACCTTGTCAAGGACTTCCTGACCGCCTGCGGCGAACAGACCCTGCGCTGTGGACAGTGTGAGTACAAAAGCTCCCGCGAGCACGATAGCCAATACTGTATTCTTCATAATAAACCTCCGTTTAATTCTTTATTCTATCGTTTCAGAGTGAATGAATTTAGCGAAATACAAAAGTACGATCGGCATTAGCGTTATTGTCGCTATACTGGATGTAAACATCGTTACGAACATCTGGGATCCGAAATCCCTCAGCGGCACTATATTGGATAAACACAGCACAGCAAACCCGAAACCGACCGCAAGGGCGTTTGAAAGTATAGCCCGTCCTGTGGTTGCGACAGTTTTAACAAAAGCGTCAGCCGGAGCAAGCTTCGAATAATTTATTTCATGGAAATACCGCGCCATGTACTGGATCGTATAATCTATCCCGGCCCCGATGGTGATGCTTGCAACCGTTACAGTCACAAAATTGAGCTTAATGCCCGTGATCCCCATGAACCCGAAATTTACTATAACAGTAAACACAACCGTCAGTATGGAAAGGGCCCCGGTAAGAATCGACCTGAACATAAGCGCTATCAGGATCATTACTATTATAACCGCTGTTATGATCGATGTAATCTGGTTATCCACTACGATCCTGTCCATATCGGAAAAAAGTTTGACGATCCCGCTCATACCGCTCTGCCGGAAGAGAGCGGTGCCGCTGGCGTCAGGAACGGGGATCTCATTCCAGACAAGAGGCGACAGAGCATAAACAAGGTCTTCCCGGGATATCCTCGCATCTCCGCCGAGAAGTCCGGACCTGACATTATCTGAAAGTTTTTCAAGCCAGGTTTTCTGCTTCGCGTAGCTAAAAATTATCGAACTGTACTCTTTGCTATCCGCGCCCATTACCATATTGGAAATGTAATTCCTGATTCTCTCAAGGGGAATATTGATGTCCCTCCGCACAAACCTGTTATAGAGCATAAGTGACGCGAGATTGATCGAAGGAGACCTGTCATCAGTTGTCTTAATGAAGTTTACCGTGCTGTTTGTTTTAATGTCGCCTTCCGCCTGCGCAAGCATCCTGTAACGCTGGTCCGAACTCTGGAAAGGAAGGAGAAAACTCGATGTAAACTCGTCCTTGTTGCGGCTTACCATTTTGCTTATCTGCTCGTTGCCCTCTATAAAAAACCAGAGATTGTTCACTTCCATCATAGTGTCGGGCAGCCTTTTCACCTGTGTCATATTCGCGTTTAACGTCGCTATCATCTCGACAACGGAGCTTGCCCTGGATTTCGACCCGGCATGATATCTGGCGTTTTCTTCAATTATTGTAAGACCTTTGAGGACCCTCGGATCGGTCACATCCCCTTTGAAGTACAGTATAAGCTCCCCGGTTCCCTGGAATACATCGCTTACCTTGTCCGAAACCATCCTGGGCTCCGAACCTTCCTTGAAATACTTTAAATAATCCGAATCGCTTGTTATTTTTGTGGCATAGTATGCGCAGCATCCTGCGAAAACTACAATAACCGTCAAAACAATCGCCTTGTGTTTCACAATCCAGACAGCCAGGGTGCGAAGCACACCGCTTTCCTTATCCGAACCGGATTTGAAGCGCCGCTTTGCCAGCGGAAGGACCATTAAAACCGCGGGCATAAAAGTCAGAGTGAAAACAAATGAAAGGATCACGCCGATGGCATTTACGATTGAAAAATCTATTATTGCCTTCAGGCCCGAAGCTGTAACCAGCGACATAAATCCGGCAAAAACAGTCAGTCCGCTCATCGTTATCGGGATTACGAGCCTTTTAACCGAACTTTTGACGACATCCTTTTTGTTATCGAATAACTGGGTTTTTTCATGGTATTCATTAACAATGTATATTCCATAGGCGTTGCCGATAGCCATCATCACGACAGGGATCGCGATTCCGATCGGTGTAAGGGGCATTCCCAGGTATCCCATTATTCCCATTGAAGCGACTGTAGCTAATGAAACTGTCAGCAGCGGCAGAAGCGTTCCGTAAGGGTGCCGGAAAGATATAAAAAGCGCCAGAAGGATTACCAGCGCTACCAGGGGAACAAGCAGGGACATATCGCCAAGGATAATATCTGTAATGGAATTCATTATCGCGGGAACGCCGGCAAAATATGCCTTTACATCCTTCCTGTTTTCAGAAAGATATTTGTTTACCTCCGACTTGACTTCCTTCGCCACGACATCGCTTTTCGCGTCGGGCATGGCTTTTATAATGATAGCAGCCGATTTACCGTCCGAAGAGACAAGCGTTCCCGAATACTTCTCGAGGCTCATGACATACTTTTTTACAGCTTCTATGGTTTTGGCATCCTTCGGGATATCCGGAGGGAAGAGCTTGCCGATATTAACGCCTTCTGCCGTGCTCTGGATATCGTCTATCTCAGTAATGCTCAGGACTTCGTTGACGCCTGGAATGTCTTTAGCCATCTTTGAAATTTTACGGATCAGGGATATATTGCCATAGGTGAAAACATCCCCTGTTTCAAGCATTATAATTATAGGATTGTTGACCTTGAAAGTGTCGTTGATGTAATACTGCAGCTTTGCAATTTCACTGTTTCTTGCAAACCAGTGCAGCATATCGCTATCAATGGAAATCCTGGTGATTCCCAATCCCGCCAGGATCACAAAAAACAAAACAGCGCCAATAACCCATTTCGAATTTTTCAGGATAAAATTCAGGTAACTGTCAGTCCAATTTTTTAGCCATTTTCTCATAAAGCTATGCTCCTTAGTTAGAATCTTAACCGGTTGGTTTAAACTAACTATTTAGTTAATTATAATAATAAATATTTTGATTGTCAAGCTACCTGTAATAAAAATAATTCACTGAGGCCATCAAAGACAAAAAATCTCGCCGCCCCATAGAAGGCATAAATATTTTTATCCGTCTCTTGACATCTCACCGGTGGAATTGTATAATTTAACTAAACGGTTAGTTTAAACTAAATAGTTGGTTATCAAGGGAGGAAACAATATGAAAATTCTAAAAGTAATCCCATTAGCGGCCATAACTCTGCTTCTGACGGGTTTTACCGGAGCCTATGGAATGGATATTACCGGAAATTTCACGATGGAAACCAGGTTTTCCACATCGAACAGTGATTTACTATTCAATCAGGAAAGCGGATCGCTTAAATTCGAACAGGCTAACGGCAACCTCTACGGCATGGCGCAGCTTGGGTACAGATACTATAATAATCCGATAGGACAGACAACGTATAACCAGACCCTTAACTCCCAGGAACTAGATCTGATATACTCGGTACAGCCTCTCGAACTCAGTCTTGACAAGGCGTTTTTTACATACAAGGATTTCATAATAAGTAAACTGGATTTCAGCGCGGGCAAGCAGAGGATCGCCTGGGGCACAGCCGATAAGCTAAATCCCACCGACATTTTAAATGCGGACGATTACTCCGATCCGTTCAATTTCGGTGAAAAGATCCCCACAGTGGCTGTAAACCTCAACTACTCGCTCTCAGACGCAGCAAACATCCAGTTTGTTTACGAGCCGTATTCTCCGATCGCAAGGCTCAACAGCATCATGCAGAATGTTACGACCCAGGGTATTGCCTCGAACCTTGCGATCGGTTTCAGTTCCTATACCAGTTCTTCAGCCGCATGGAGCGGCACAGTCAGCACACCGTCTCTCAACGCCTCTAACTTCACTATCGGAACCAGGCTGTCGGGTACGATTGCGGGATTCGACCTTTCGGTAAGCTACATAAACCATGTTAATGACCTGCCCGAGATAGAGAATATTTCCGCCGACCAGAACCTTTACTATCCTACAATCATGCAGTCGATGACGGCCCCATATTCGGCAGCAGTCAATCTGAACAGCGTTAATTATTCCCTGGGTTATTACAGGGAGAATGTCATCGGAATTGATTTCTCAAAGGACCTCGATTTCATATTGCTCTGGGGCGAGGCTTCGGTCACGTTCCAGCCCGAAATAGACTCATTTTCTTCCGTCACAAATCATATATATGTGAATGGAATGGGAAATATAGCCAACCAGGTAACAAACATTGAAACTGTTGCGCTTTCCAACCAGGTCTATCTAAAATACACGGTCGGGTTCGATAAAACATTCTCAGACAACTGGTATATCAATTTTCAGTACAATCATGGGTTTTTCGATGAAAGGGGATATTACGGGCCAGAAAGGCTTGAAGACTACCTCGTTCTCAGGCTTGAGAAAAAATTATTCTCGGATAAACTCAAATTAGCCGTTACCGGATTTTATGATGTCAATAATTACGCCGACGCATTTAATTCCGGAAATTTCTTCAATTACCTGGGCAATAATTACGGAATAATGGGACAATTCATGATAAGCTATACCCCCGGCGACGATGTATCTGTCGAGATAGGCCTGGACCAGTTTGCAGGCACGGGGTATACGACCTTGAACCTTATGAAGAATGACAGTTTAATCTATACAAAATTCGTGTACAGCTTCTAAAGTTTTTTAGCAGCAACACCGCCGCAGTCATTTTTTACGCTGCGGCGCACCCTGCGCCCGGATTTACCTTTATGCCCTATTTACATTATCATCCAACTTTGCTATATTTGTATTAGCTTAAGGAGATGGCAATGGAAAGACTCATTGATGACGCTACCACAGCGGTATTAAAGGATGCTTTTGAAAAAACGCTGGTCAGGGATGTGGATATTAAAATGTACTCCTCGCAAAAGGGGGAATTCGCCGAGTTCACAGGAGAATTCTTGAGGGAACTGGCCCTTATCTCTGACAAGGTTAAAATAGATATCTACGGCAGTGAAGCAGGAAGGAAAAAGGGCCTTGGCAGTGATACTGACCCGTACCTTGTTTTCGGGGAGGATTTAGGATACCATATATATTTTAACGGAACTCCCGCCGGTCATGAAGCTAATACGCTCATAGAAACCATCAAGATGGTTTCGGCAGGCGAACCCGGCCTTTCAAGCGATACATTGGAAGCTTTAAAACAGCTTGACAAGCCTGTCAAGCTCCAGACTTTCGTTACAACTACATGCCCTTACTGCCCGCAGGCTGCCACGCTTGCCAACAGGTTCGCCGTCGCCAGTTCGGGTCTTGTCAGTTCCGAGGTTATAGAAGCGGAAGAAAACATTGATCTTTCAAGAGACCTCAACATATCGTCGGTCCCGGTTCAGGTGATTAACGATGACAAGTCCGGAGGCCTTCTCGGAGTGCAGCCGGAATCGAAGCTTCTGATGGAAGTACTTAAACATGGATCGGATTCTTATAAAGAGATCCTGGAAGCCCGCGAGAGGATTAAAAAAGAGGAGATGATCCTCCATGATAATCCCGAGGGAATAATAATGCTCGGTGATTCCAATTTCAAGGAAGCCGTCAAAAAATATCCCCGCCTGGTAGTTGACTGCTGGGCTGAATGGTGCGCCCCATGCCGCGTAATGGAACCCGTGATAAATGAGCTCGCGCACAAGTACAAAGGAAGGGTAGTTTACGGCAAATTGAACGTGGATGAAAACCCGGGGATTTCGGCCGAATACAAGATAACTTCAATACCTACGCTGCTTATATTCAATAACGGAATGATAAGCTCGTCGCTCCTCGGGGCCCAGCCGATGCAGGCAATTGAAGACGAAGTTGGCAAGGCATTGAAGCTTATAGTTATTTAAGCGCTTTGAGGCATTTCACCATGTGAGAGCTGTTAATATAAACATCTTCTATTGCTCTGTTTTCGCATTCGCTTTCCGATTGCGGGCAGAATGGAGCGAATTTGCATCCTTTCAATGCCGGCGGAAGGCTGGCTGAAAAGTCTTCCCTGATTATGCTCTTGCGCTTTATAGAGGGATCCGGGATCGGGATCGAAGATAACAGGGAGGCTGTATAGGGGTGAGCCGGGCTTGAAAAAAGCTCCTCCGTCGGCGCCATTTCGACTATCTGCCCGGAATACATGACGGCAACCGTATGCGATATGAGTTTAACGACAGCCAGGTCATGCGCGATAAAGAGATAGGCAAGTTCCATATCCTTCTGAAAATCCATCAGGAGGTTTATAATCTGGGCCTGGATGGAAACATCGAGCGATGAGACAGGCTCATCGCAAATTATAAAAGACGGGGATAGTGAAAGCGCCCTCGCGATAGCTATTCTCTGCCTCTGGCCTCCGGAAAATTCATGCGGATACCTGTAAATTATATCGGGGGCAAGCCCAACCTTTTTAATCAGCTCTGCTGCTTTCTCCGCCATTTCTGCCCTTGATTTCACCATCCTGTGGATTGCCAGGCCCTCGCCCACGATATCGAGGATCACGCGGCGAGGGTTAAGAGAAGAATACGGATCCTGGAAGACTATCTGCATATTCCTCCGGACTGCCCTCATATCGGAAGGGTTCAGGCCGAAAACATCCCTTCCCTCGAAGAAAACAGAGCCCGATGTGGCTTGAAGGAGCCTGAGTAAACACCTCGACACCGTCGTTTTTCCGCAGCCCGATTCGCCGACCAGACCTAATGTCTCCCCCCTTCCGATCGAGAAAGAGACGCCGTCGACGGCAGCTACGGCCCTGGGGCCGGTCCCGTAGTATTTTTTAAGATTTTTTACCTCTAATAATTTTTCCATGCCGCCCCCTGATATAACCAGCAGGCCGTTGTACGGCCTGCTCCGGCTTCTTTTGTATCGGGGAACTTTTCCCTGCAGACAGGCATTACATAAGGGCAGCGCGGGTGAAAAGTGCATCCGGAAGGAAGGTTCATAGGGTCCGGAATATTGCCCGGGATGGCATAAAGCCTGCCTTTGACAGACGGGTTCGGCACGCTCTTGATCAGGCCCATCGTATACGGATGAAGGGGCTTTCCGAAGAGGTCCGCTACCGGCGAATTTTCTATTATCCTTCCCGCATACATGACCGCAACTCTCCCGCAGACCTGGGCGACTATGCCGAGGTTATGGGTTATAAGGAGCATAGACATGCCGAGCTCCCCCTGCAGGTCTTTCAAAAGGTCGAGTATCTGGGCCTGGATGGTTACATCGAGAGCCGTCGTGGGTTCGTCGGCTATGAGCAGTTCGGGCGATAGAATCAGAGCCATCGCGATCATGGCCCTCTGCCTCATCCCTCCCGACAGCTCATGCGGAAAGGCCCCGATTACGCGTTCAGGGTCTTTCAGGCCCGCATGTCCGAACATTTCTGCAACCTTCCTGCGTGTTTCATGACTGCCTGGCCTCGCGCTTTTATCATGAAGAAGAAGGACTTCCTCAACCTGCCTCCCGATTTTCTGAACAGGGTTGAAGCTTGTAAGCGGTTCCTGGAAGATCATGCTTATCTGAGAGCCCCTGATATCCCTCATTTCTTCGATCGGCAGCCCGAGAATATCCCTTCCATTCCAGAAAATCCCGTCTCCTGAAAGCTTCCCGGGCGGTGAGGGAATAAGCCTCAGGATCGATAGGGCCGCGGTGCTCTTGCCGCACCCCGATTCACCGACAAGCCCGAGGACTTCGCCCTTTTTGACGGAGAGATTTACGCCGTTGACAACCCTGGCCTTTCGGCCGGGACCTGTTTCAAAGTCGACTGACAGGTTTTTTATTTCAAGAATATTACCATCCATAGAACCGCCTGATTATTACTCAATTTTAAAATATTCCCTTGGATCGAAAGCGTCCCTGATCCCCTCTCCGACAAAAGCTGCAAGAAGTAGGATTAAAAATAAAAAGGCCGCGGGGAAAAGGGAGAGCCAGTAGGAAAATATATTTCCCAGGCCCTGATGCAGGAGCTCCCCGATGCTCGGGGTGGGCGCCGGAAGTCCGAAACCAAGGAAATCGAGGGCCGAAAGAGAAAAGATCGCCCCTATAAGCGTAAACGGAAAAAATGTCACTATAGGCGTCATCGCGTTGGGAAGTATGTGCCTGAACATTATATAAATATTTCCGGCGCCGAGGGCTTTAGACGCTTCCACGAAGGGCATTTCCCTGAGTTTGAAAAACTCCGACCTCAGGTAATAGGATATGTCGATCCACTCGAAAATTGTGAACACGATAAGAAGGATCACAAAGCTCTGGCCGAGCGAACTGCCCAGTATGATCACGACATACAGGAACGGAAGAGCGGAGAGGATCTCGATAAACCTCTGCATGACAAGGTCGAAAATCCCCCCGTAAAAACCCTGTATAGATCCTATGAATGTACCTAATGCCATGCTCGAAAAAGTTATTAGCAGGGCGAAGCTGAAGCTTATCCTGAATCCGTAAAGAAGCCGGGTAAGAATGTCCCTGCCCCGGTCGTCGGTCCCCAGGAGATTCTGCCATGTAGGCGGAGTCGGAGGGTTTCCCGGCAGGGTCAGCAGGCTCTCGTTAAAACCGTAAGGGATAGGCGGAAAGACCATGAAGTTCCTCTTATCCTGCCTGAAAGCACCGCTTGAATTTATCACCTTGTAATCGGGGACGTCGGTTGCATTGAGGCCGAAATTATCCCCCGAATAAAACCGGAAAACTGGAAAAAACAGCCTTCCTCCGTAAGAAACCGCCAGAGGCCGGTCATTGGCGATAAAATCGGCGAAAAGCGATATAATAAAAAGGGCTGAGAGGACGAGGAATGAATAATATGCCCTTTTCATCTTCACAAAATTATCAAGCCTTTTTTTCGTTATCGGAGATATCATCATTACTGCCTCCCGCCGAAGCGTATCCTGGGATCAACGAGCACCATGCAGAAATCGGATAAAATCCTTCCGATAAGAAAGAGAAGGCTCGATATGACAATAATTCCAAGGGCCACGGGATAATCCCTGTTGACAATAGATTCATAACCGAGAAGCCCCATGCCGTCTATTGTAAAAATAGTTTCTATGAATATAGACCCTGACAGCACAACGCCTATGATCGTGCCGATATTCGTTGCAATAGGTATAAGGGCATTCTGGAAGGCATGCCTGAAAACCGCCTGTTCATATGAAAGCCCTTTGGCTAAAGCGGTCCTCATGTAATCCTGGCTGAGCTGCTCCATCATGGAATTCTTCATAAGCAGGGACAGGGCCGCGAAATTTCCGATCGTGTAGCAGACAACCGGCAGGAACATGTGGGATACACCGTCCCATATCTTCCCGAAAAACGGAAGCTGGTCGAAGTTATCCGAAACAAATCCGCTTATTGGAAAAATATTGAGAAAGCTTCCCCCTCCGAATAATACTATCAAAACGACACCTAAAACAAAAGGAGGTATGGAATACCCGGTAAAGATCAGCACGCTTGAAACATGGTCGAAAACCTGCCTGTTCGAAAGGGCCTTCTTTATACCAAGCGGTATGCAGATGAGGTAAGTGAGAAGAAGGCTGGTGATACCGAAGGTAAGAGACACGGGCAGCCGGCTGAAAATCACCTCGCTTACAGGTTTTTCATATGTGTAGGATACGCCCAGGTCGAACCGGACAAGCTTGCCCAGCCATATTCCGTAACGGACAAGAACCGGTTTGTCGAACCCGTAATAATGCTTGATATTCTCGAGTTCTTCCGCGGTCATCGATGACTGCAGCCCGCCCTGACCGGATTCCTGCTGCGCCTTTTTAATCCTCTGGAGCGCCTGTTCTATAGGCCCGCCCGGCACCGCCTGCATTATCAGGAAACATGCGATGGTAATCCCGAAGAGGGTCGGAAATATGAGCAGGAATCTCCTGAAAAAATATAAACCCATCAGCGGCCCGCTGCGAGCCTGTCGTAATATATAACCTCGGGCTCCACGGGAAGGGCCGTTCCCTGCTTTTCCGCATCCTTAAGTTTATTAAGTTTCAAAGGATCGTACCACCAGTAAGCTATGATCTCGCTCCGGACATCGAAAGATCCGTATTTTGAAACATAAGTCCCGGGATGGCCGAATGCGTTTTTGTAAAAAAGCATGTAATAATTTTCCTCCCAGAAAAGAATGAACGGGACTTCGGAATAAATAATTTTATCCATCCGCCTGATTATATTGTTTCTTTCTTCCGCATTGAAGACGGGCGGGAGAGAATCGATAAGCTCATCAACCTCCGGGTTTTTATATCCGGGCAGGTTGTTCCCGTTAAGCTCCTGGGCATGCCTTGAATGCCAGAGCTGTTCGGGGTCCTCAAAAATAGAACCTGTAAAACCGATCCTTACCGCATCAAAATCGTAATTATTCATCTTTTTTGTAAGTGTCGCCACGGAAGTCAGATCCAGGTTGACTTTAATGCCCGCTTCTTTACATGACTGGGCGTATATTGTAAGATATTTTTCAATATCTTCATTAATCGTTGAAAGTATGGAAAATTCAAGCCTTTCACCCTTTATATTTACCAGGTAGCCGTCCTTGTCAAGCCTGTTGTAGCCGGCTTCTCCGAGAAGTTTCCCTGCCTCTGCAGGGTTATAGGGCACAAAGGTATTATCGCCGATATTGGGAAAATATGAATTCAAAGGCTGATCCATTCCGTAAAGTAGCTTATCGATAATGGTTTTTCTGTCAAGAAGCATAAAAAGTGCTTTTCTGACTCTTATGTCCTTAAAAACAGGCTTTCTCATATTAAGGGCAAGACCCCTGAAACCCCATGGGGTATGGCTATAGATTCTCTGTTTTACTATCCAGTTCTTTTTAAATTTCTCGGAACCTGTCTGTGTAACCCATATCCTTGGCGTCAGCTGTGTATAATAAGAAAATACATCGAAATCTCCCTTTTTAAAGGCTTCGAAGGCGACATCCGTTTCCCTGATCACTCTGAAAATAATTTTATCGAAATTGAACATATGGGTCCTGCCGGGCAGGACATCGGCCCAGTAATCCTTTCTCCTGGTCAGGGTATAACCCCTTCCGTCCCTTACTTCAGACAGGGAATAAGGCCCGCTGGAGCCTGGAAGCGCCATGTTGAAACTCTTATTGAAATCCTTGCCCTTGTAAAGATGTTCAGGGAGTATATTCATACCCGCAAGGGTTACGAAATTTTCATAATGCACTGTTTTAGCCGTAAACCGTATCGTTCTTTCACCTGTTATTACCGGTTTTTCAAAACGGTCAAAAAAGAGACGCAGGACTGAAGTGAGATTGTTTTTATCCATGATCGTATCATAGGTAAAACTGACGTCCTGGGCCGTAATAGGCTGGCCGTCGGACCACTTTGCCCTGGGATCTATCGTAAAAGTAAATGTCTTTTTATCGGGAGATATTTTCCAGGAAGAGGCTATAAGCGGCTCGAACTCAAGGTTGTCGGGATTAAGGTCAAGAAGGGTATCGTAAACTAGAGACGTTACCTGATCCACATCGATTTCATTGTTAATAAAAGAATTAAAAGATTCAGGAAATTCCGGAGTATGCAGCGTGAGCACCCCTCCCCTGACTGCCGCGGGGTCGCCTCTCATGGGCCTATTCGCGGTATGTCCCCACAGGCTCACTGATATTATCAGCATGACTAGGCATATCGATGCAATTCTCATAGTAAATCCTCCAGTTTCATTATCTCGCTTTCGCAGCCAGTTCGTCGTAATGCACTTCGACAGGCTCCGGGAGCAGCGCCGTCCCGTTCTTCTGCGCTTCAGAAAGCCTTTTCACTTTAACGGGATCCAGCCACCAGAAGCTTATTATCTGCATATCAAGATTGTAATAATAGGCCTTGCCAATTTTCGAAACGACGGTTTTCGGCATGCCGAATTCGTTTTTATAAAAAACAGGGAAAAAATCGTAATCCCAGGTAAGTATATAAGGAACATCCGGATAAATTATCCTGTCCATGCCGGCGATTATCTTATCTCTTTCCCCGATGCTGAAAATCCCCGAAAGTGAATCGATCATCCTGTCGATCAGGGCATTTTTAAAGCCGGGAAGGTTGCTTCCGGCGGTATCTTCCGC
The DNA here is from genome assembly GCA_964533855.1 of uncultured Brevinematales bacterium. Classification (GTDB taxonomy): domain Bacteria; phylum Spirochaetota; class Brevinematia; order Brevinematales; family JAOACQ01; genus CAVYGN01. The sequence goes on along the minus strand of CAZHNM010000001.1, from coordinate 33,259 downwards.
ATGCCTGGAATGCCAGAGCTGTTCCGGGTCGTCGAATATCGAGCTCTGCCAGCCGATATTGACCGCGTCGAATTTGTATTCATCTATCTGCTTTATCAGTGTTGCCCATGAAGTAAGTTCGAGATCGGCCTTGATCCCGGCCAGCCTGCAGGATTCCACATATAGCGTCAGGTATTTGATCGAATCCTCGTCCTGGCGCGACAAAATCGTAAATACAAGCCTGGCGCCGTCTTTGTTCACAAGGTAACCGTCGCGGTCTAATTTATTATAACCGGCCTGTATTAATAATTTTTTTGCCGCGGCCGGGTCGTATGGTAAGGGAGGATTATCGCTTATTCCGGGCCAGTACGAATTTACCGGGCTCTCAAACCCGTACATGATCTTATCGATGATCGTCTTCCTGTCGAGGAGCATGCAGAGGGCCCTTCTGACCCTGACGTCACTGAAAACCGGCCTTCTCATATTGAGGGCCAGCCCCCTGAATCCCCTGATAAAGTGATTATATATTTTTTGTTTGATTATCCGGTTTTTCTGAAATTGTTCGCCCCCGGTCTCCGTGAACCACCGCCTGGGGGTAATCTGGCTGGGTCCTGCGCTCGTATAGATATCATAATCGCCTTTTTTAAAGGCCTCGAAGGAGACATTGTTGTCCCTGATAACCTTGTATTCTATCCTGTCGAAGTTAAACATATGGGCCCTGTTCGGAAGATCTTTGCCCCAGTAATCAGGCGACCTCGACAGGGCGTACGAGCGGCCCTCTTTGACACCGGTAAGGCAGTAAGGTCCGCTTGAACATGGAAGCTCCATGTTGAAGCTTTTATTAAAATCTTTCCCGCTGTAAATATGCATGGGAAGGATATTCAGCTCGGAAAGATTTGCAAAATTGAGGTAATGCTCAAATTTTGCCCTGAATACAATAGTATGATCGTCTATTATTACAGGCTCTTCGAACCTTGAATAAAATATTCTCTGTACCGAGGTCATATTGCCTGTATTCATGATAACGTCATAGGTGAATTTAACATCCCGGGCGGTTATTGAAACCCCATCAGACCATTTGGCTTTTTTATCGAGTAAAAAAGTATAGGTTTTTTTGTCCGGCGAGATAGTCCATGACTTTGCTATAAGGGGCTGGAATTCAAGGGTATCGGGATCGATATCGAGAAGGGAATCATAGACAAGGTTGAAGACGTCGGAAGAGTCGACGGACGGATTTATGTAGACGTTAAAAGTTTCAGGAAATTCCGATTTATTGATGACAATGGCCCCGCCCCTCACGGCCCCTGGATCGCCTGAAATAGCGGCCCCGGCTAAAGGGATCGATAATAAAAGCAGGGTATATTTTAATTTAAGCCACATTACGGCTAAACCTCTTAAGGCCTGTTGCCCTGGAAATTATAATTCCATCCGGCCGTATAATCAAGAACTTCCGGGCAAAAAAAACCCCGCTTCGTTAAGGAAGCGGGGCTATAGTCATTTAAAAATCACTTGTTTGTCGACGCCGGTGCTGCCGGTGCTGCGGCCGCGTTGGTCGATATCCTGTCGACTGCGTTTGTCGAATTATTTATACCCATCCTCTTCTTTTCCTGCTGGTAGAGGTAGAGATCTTCAGCGAACTTTTTATTCTCGACATCCATCTTGCCTTTTGTCCTTGCGGTTATGATGCCCCATACCTGCTCGTCCTTGATGTCCTGTGTGACTTCGTCGTCTATTATATAGGGCGTATATTCAATGTCTACCGATTTGATATAGGTGACAAAATCCCCGCCGATCTGGTCGGCAGGCCTGTATACGACAATGGAATCGAGCGAGTAATACGGAATATCGAAGGGATAAAGCGGTTCCCTGGTAAGGGTCTTGGAAGATACTTTCTCCGTAAAATTCGGATTGTTGAACACAAGTTTTCTCCAGCCGTCAAAATAAAGCCAGCCGAAGAAAAATTCATGAATATTATCGAAACGGTCTTTCAGGCGTATGGCGAGGCCGAAACGGTAATTTCTGCCGTTGGCCCATATGGCAAGGCTTTTTATCTCTGAGACATTGGGCATAACGCCGTTTTCAGCGTTAGCGAACTGTCCGTTCGTATCGTATATCTTAATGGGAAACGGGGGTTTGATAACGGCATAGCTGTTGTTGTTCCAGCTCGGAAAATGAACCCTCACGCCGAGGGTCGTGTTGAAGCGCTGGCTCATAACAGGTTTACAGTAGCTGTTGATCCTGTTGTTTATCATGTCGGCCGACTCATTGAGTTCGACTTTCCAGTTTTCAAGCATGTAGTCCTTGTATCCGATTACGACCTTTGGAAAGCCGTCAACATTTGTAATATAACTTTCAGCCGGTTCCGGGAACTGCTGCTTTACATTGTCATCGTATTTCGAGAAATCGATGAGCGTCCTGTCGATAACAGCCCCTGCGCTAGCCATACAAAAAAATATAAAAATTACACCGAATATGGCTATTTTTGTTTTCATTTGCCACTCCTGATTTTGATATCTTACTTAAAAATCGGCAGAAATTGAATTTGCCTTACATTTTTCATATATTTTTATTGTATCGATAAAAATAATGGGCTTAAATATTGGCATTAAGGGCATTATTCTTTAAAATAATGTCTTAAAAGACGAGAGGTATTAACTGTTAATGGCAAAAAAGGAAATTGTAACTTATGGCAACCCTGTACTAAGGCAGAGGGCCGAGGAAGTCAGGGCTGTGGATAAAGATATTATGAGGATCGTTCATGATATGATCGAAACCCTCGAAGACGGAGGAGTAGGCCTCGCGGCGACACAGATTGGAATACCCAAAAAGATCATGCTCATCGATCTTTCAAAAAGCGGCGAGGAAAAAAAGATCACTCTTTTCAATCCGGCGATAGTATACAGGTCTTTCGAGGAAACCGAATTCGAAGAGGGCTGCCTCTCTGTCCCGGATGTATGGGGGATCGTAAGCCGCCCGAAATCGATCAAATTAAAAGGAACCCTCCCCGGCGGCAGCACCATCCTTATTGACGCCGACGACTACTTCGCCAGGGTCCTTCAGCATGAAATGGACCACCTTGACGGCAGGCTCTTTATCGATTTCCTTGACCAGGATGACAGGGACAAGAACAAGGAAAGAATTGAGGAAATCCTCGATGCTAACCGGAAAAAATTAGGGAAAATCTGCCTATGAGGATCCTTTTTTGGGGCAGTTCCGATTTTTCAATACCTTCCCTTGAAATTCTAAGCCGCGAACATAAAATAGCGGCTGTGATAACAAACCCCGATTCCGTTTGCGGGCGGGGCATGAAAAATATCTGTGAGACTACGGTTAAATCGTTTGCCGTCGCCCATAATATACCGGTGATCCAGCCCGCGAGCGCTAAGGAGGCAGGTTTTAATGAGAAGATACAGGACCTTAATCCCGACCTGTCCGTCGTCGTTTCATTCGGCATGATCCTCCCGGAATACCTGCTTTCAATACCTAAGTTTTCATCCATAAATCTGCATGCGTCGCTTCTTCCATCCTACAGGGGCGCTGCGCCTATCCAGGCCGCCCTTGAACACGGGGATAGAAGGACAGGAGTAACCGTGCAATATATGGTTAAAGAAGTAGACCGAGGCGATATTATTATCCAAAGCTCCTCGGATATAAAGCCTGAAGATAATTATAAAAGCCTGTCGGAGCGCCTTGCCGTAGAAGGGTCGAAGATACTTCTAAAGGCCGTTTCAGCGATTGAAAATGGAACGGTAAAAGCCGTGAAACAGGACGATTCGGCTGCGACTTTCACGAAAATGCTGAAAAAAGCCGACGGACTGGTCGATTTCAGCGTTCAGTCCTCGGGGGATATATTCAACAAATGGAGGGCGTATTCGCTCTGGCCCGGGATCTTCGCATTTTACAACGGCCCCGCGGGCAGGATCAATATAACCTTGGTCGATATTAAGAACGTCTCCGGCGATGCAGGATTGGAAACGGGCCGGACCGGCTTTATTGTCCAGGCTGACAAAGGGGGCCTTGTCATCAGCTGTAAAGAAGGATTCTTATCCCTTCTTCGCCTTAAGCCATGGGGCAAAAAGGAAATGGATTATATCAGTTTTATTAACGGCTATAAACCCGAGTGCGGCAGGATTTTTAAAGGAGAACAATAATGAATGAAGAAAAACCATCCTTGAAATTATTTCAAAGCCTCAAGGTAACCATTTTCAAATTTGAGAAAAAAACAAGAGACTATTTCAGCGCCAAAGGCGCCGATATTTATACAAGGTTTGTCAGAAGAATGTTCTTTGTTTTTATTTTATCCGTGCTGACTGCAGGCATAGTCTCGTCTGCTGTAATATTGATTTCAAGCATCGCTGCGCCTGTCGTGAAAGTTCCTTCCGTTACAGGCCAGAATGTAATAAATGCTTCGATAGCCCTGCAGGAAAAAGGGCTGACAGTCGAAATAGACTCTAAATTCGACACGAATATACAGAAATATACCGTAATCGAACAATTTCCCCAGCAGGGTCTGGCGGTCAGAAAAGGCCGGACCGTTACCCTCCTGGTAAGCATGGGCAAGGACGTATATGTAGTCCCGGCGCTCACAGGCATGAAGAGGGAAGACGCCGAACAGCTCCTTACAAAACTCAATATAAATTATGATATAACCGTCATACAGAGCCAGGATTATCCCGTCGATACGATCATAAGCCAGGACTCCCAGCCTAACCAGGAGCTCGACAGGAATGTAAAGCTGAAACTCCTTGTCAATTCCGACATTGCCGAAGGCCAGTTCAGGATCTCGGATTATTCAAGGCAGTCTCTTGAACTTGTCGCCAAAACCCTTATTGCGAATTCCATACAGCCTGTTATCCAGGAATCGCCAGTCCAGAATCCCGATGAGGACGGTTTAATCATAAGCCAGAATATTCTTTCAAATACAGTTGTGCCGAGGAGCTCTGAAGTTCATCTCCAGGTCGGCGTTTATGAGGAAGATCCGGTCAAGAGACAGAAAACAAGATATAGAATATTCAGCTACAAGCTTGAAAGCATGTCCGATCTTTCATCAAATGAAAATAATCTTTCCCAGGATGAAACATTAAGCAAAAGCCAGGCCGCCGTTAAAATAATGCTGACGGATGAAGCGAACGATCAGAAGGAAATATACAACCAGACGCAGAATTACGGAAATAACATCGTACTCTGCTTCAAAACGATCGGCAAGGCGAAGCTTACCCTGATCATAGACGATAATTTCGTAAAAGATATCCCTTATGATCAATAAAGGACCGATGGTGGCGCCTTCGTTATTCGCCGCCGATTTCTACAATCTTTCGAGGGCATTGACCATCTGCGAATCGTCAAAAGTGGATATGATACATTACGATGTAATGGACAACCACTTTGTGTCAAATATTTCTTTCGGGCCCAAGGTCATCGGCGATATAATAGCCAGGACCTGCCTTCCTGCGGACGTACATCTCATGATAACACTCGAAAAAATAGATAAATTACTGCCGTATACTGATATACCCGTTCAGCATATAACCCTCCATATCGAATCCATGAAAAATTCAATCCCCGGATTTCTGGAAAAGGTTAGACAGAGCGGCAAAACCGTCGGGCTATCGCTCCGGCCGGGAACGGATATTAATGAAATAAAGCCTTATCTCGATATGATCGATCTCGTCCTTGTCATGAGCGTAGAACCGGGATATTCGGGCCAGACTTTCAAACAGGAAACTTATGAAAGGATTTCCGCACTTAAGGAAATGATCGGGCAAAGGCCAGTGACGATTCAAGTCGACGGGGGTATTACCCGTAAAAATTATGAAAAGGTGCTTGACAGCGGGGCCTGCTGCCTGGTAATCGGCAACCACTTTTTCGAGGACGGCAATACGATGGAATGGGTCGGCAGGATTAAAAAACGCTTAATCCTTAAGGGCACTTCTAATGACTGCCCCCCCTTACGGGGGCAAGCCCCTGGGGCAGCAAGGTAGTGCCCATTGGGCGGATCTTTGATTCATTATTACAATTATTTTTCAAAAATCTAGTTTTTGTAACCGCCCTTAAGTAAAATAAACTCTACGCGCCTGTTCTTTCTCCTGCCTCCGGCCGTCCTGTTATCCGCTATCGGGAATTTGTATGCGAACCCCCTGTATGAGAGCCTGTTTTTTGAAACACCCCTGACGGCAAGATATTTGTATACATTTTCAGCCCGGTCCATGGACAGGGCAAGGTTCTTCTTCATCGAACCCACATTATCGGTATGCCCGCCGATTTCCACCCTGTAATCGGGATATTTCATCAGTATCTGGGCCACCCTGTCAAGGATGAATGTCTTTTTTCCTTTTAATCCGGCTTTTCCGGAATCGAACTCGATATTATTTATCCGGATCATGTATCCCCTCCGGGTTTTTTCAACGAGGACATCTACATTAATTCCCCCGTCAAGCTCTTTTTCTGCGCGATTTCCGAAACCGTCTAAAGCTTCGGCTATAAGCCTGTAATTAAGAGCGCTTTCAACAAGCTCGCCGTTATCGGAACGGCCGTCCCAGGCGATTACGCTCGCGGGTTCCGAATGGCCCTCGAAAGATTTAAAAAGCTTGCTGTCCGGATCAAGGATTTCTATTTTCCAGTATTTGATCCCGTTCGCTCCTTCTGCGCTGAAATGGATGGTCAGCGGACCGGTCCCTTTATCATCGGGCGAAAAGGGGTTCGGACCGGCAGTCAGGGATAATTCCGGATGAGACGAGTCGATTATAAAAGAATTCTCTCCGGAAAATGCCGAGTCTCCCGGTGAATATGTGCATTCCAGCGTGCATTTATACAGCCCGTCGGCAGCCGTTTTCATATCGTCCCCGGTTCCATCCCAGGCAAGGCTCTGAGGCAGATCCCGGCCCTGCAGTTCCTTGGTTATTTTGAAGTTCTTGTCCCTTATTTTGAGGTCCCATGAAAAGAGTCCGTTCGTAACCGATACGGCAGTGTAGAGTTTTATCTCGTTATAGGGTTTTACAGCAGCCGGAGAAAACCCCGGCCTGTCGGGAGCCAGGAACACAGAATAAACCTGTCTTGAGAGGTTTATGCCGGGAAGAGGCATAACCGTCTTGTTCCCGGCCCTGTCCCAGCCGTAGGCAATGTAGTCATATGTTCCTTCAGGCTGGAGAGTTCCATCGCTGCCTTTGCCGTCCCATTCGAGCATAGCAGGGGGAGTATTGTTATTATCGCCCCAATCCCAGCTTTTAACAACAGCGCCTTCCCTGTTCCGGATTTCGGCTCTCCAGAATCCGTTGGTTGAAAGCGTCTGCGAGATGAAAAAGAGCCCCTTTTTCCCTCCCGAGTTCGGATAAAATATATTGTCATAAATTGCTAACGATCCCTTCGGGGGAGTTACATCTAGGATTATCGAATCGGTTTCCGAAAACACCGTATTTTTCATATCATCCCATGCGCTGGCAATAATAAAGTATTTTCCTTCGGGCAGGAAGGATCCGCTGTCGGCCCTTCCATCCCATATCAAAGCCTCCGGAATTACGGCATTTTCTTTTTTTGACCACAGCCTGTTCCAGAACTGCCCGGGATCTGCAGGGACATCCCTGCTCCGAACCCCGCTCCGCGTCCAGACTGCCTGGTTAGACTGGTTAATTATGGAAACGGACCATCCCTGCAGCAGCCCTGCGCTTTTTATATCGAGGCCTATCGTCACTGTATCCTGGCAGCCGTCAAAGTTTGGTGAGAACCAGACTTCCCTGGAACTCCCCCCATTGAGAATGATCCCGACGGAGAGAGGAATGCTATCGGCAAGAGATACACCTGGACTGAGTAGAATGATCATTATTAAACACGGAAATAATATTTTCATTGTAAGCCTGCCTTGTTTAGAGCCGCCGGGGTAATCAGCGGCTGTATTAATATCGGTACGATTACGGAAACTTAAAACGACTCGGCCGGATTCGAAGGGTTCGCAAAAATCCGGGAACTTCAAAATAGCTCTTGTAGAGTAATCTTTTCAGAATTATAATAAAAGCCATGAAATTTAATTTTATTAAAAATCACCCGGAGGGCCAGCTTTTCGTCACAACGCTTGCCTCTTTCATGACAGGTTTCTCCGTTTCTTCCGTCAATATAGCCCTTCCTCAGATCGGTCATGATTTAAGAATTGACGCGCTCATGTTAGGCTGGATCACTACCTCTTTTCTTCTTTCTACAGCAGTATTTTTAATTCCCATGGGCAAGATCAGCGATTCTTACGGAAGAAAAAATATATTCGCATCGGGTATTTCAATTTATATTTTTTCATCCCTTATTTCGGCTCTTTCTTTCTCAGGATGGATGCTCATCCTTTCCAGAGTGATCCAGGGAATAGGCGCCGGAATGATTTTTTCGACATCGAGCGCTATAGTGGCCGCCGCTTTCGGACCGGGCGGAAGGGGGAGGGCGCTTGGAATCAATACCGCATCGACTTACATCGGCCTGTCAGCCGGGCCTTTCCTGGGCGGAATTATGACAGGAGCGATCGGATGGAGGAGCATATTTGTTTTTTCAGCCGCTACCGGCATTATTATCATGCCTTTTATTTATTCTTACATCCCCGGAGATAAACCCCGGATTAAAGGCGGCAATTTCGATTACCCGGGCGCACTGCTCTGCGCAGCAGGGTTATCTTCCCTGATTACAGGCATTTCCATGCTGCAGTCGGCAGCCGGGATAGCCCTGGCGTCAATAGGTCTGGCTTTCATCGCGGCCTTTATTATCTGGGAATCCCGGAACGCAAATCCTGTCCTGGAAATAAAGCTCTTCAGTAAAAATCCGAATTTTCTGTTTTCCAATCTCGCTGCCATGATAAATTACAGCGCCACTCATTCAATCTCTTTTTTCCTGAGTATTTATCTCCAGACCGTCAGGGAGATGTCGCCCTGGTCTGCCGGAACGGTTATGGTTATCCAGCCTGTCATGCAGGCTTTATTTTCACCCCTTGCAGGAAAATTGTCCGACAGCGTCGAACCGCGGGTGCTTTCTTCACTGGGGATGTTCCTGACAACAATGGGGCTTTTATTCCTTTCATTTTGTGACACAGGTACACCATTATTATTGCTGGCAGCGACACTTGCGCTTCTCGGTTTCGGATTTGCCCTTTTCACATCCCCCAATACAAACGCGATCATGAGTTCCGTGGATAAGAAATACCTGGGAACAGCCTCGGCTCTTGTCAGCAGCATGCGCGTAACCGGACAGATGCTGAGCATGGGAGCGGCCCTTCTCCTGTTTTCAGTCTTCATCGGCAAGGCTGCAATAACGCCGGAACAGGCCGGGCCTATCAAAGAGAATTTTCTTCATGCAATGACGTGGGGTTTCAGGTTTTTTTCCGCTTTATGCCTGGCCGGGACGATGGTTTCGATGGCCCGGGGAAACTCAAGAACGGTTTCCGGATAAGGCTTTCGGGTGGTAAAACCTGTAATATAGGCCCTTTTTCCGGAGGAGCGCCAGGTGGCTTCCCGATTCCTCGATAACTCCATTTTCGATAACGAGAATGCGGTCCGCGTCGCGTATTGTACGCAGCCGGTGCGCTATTATAAAACTCGTTCTGCCCTTCATCAGCGTCTGCAAAGCCTGCTGTATGTGCTGCTCCGTAAGAGTATCGACGCTGCTCGTAGCCTCATCGAGAATTAATATAGAAGCTCCTGCAAGTGCGGCGCGGGCTATGGCTATAAGCTGTCTCTGGCCATGGCTCAGGTTAGATCCGCTTTCAGTCAGGATGGTATTGTAGCCTTCGGGAAGATGAGAGATAAATCCATGCGCATAAGATAGTTTTGAAGCCTGCTCGATATCTTCTTCCGAAGCGTCAAGCTTGCCGTAACGTATATTTTCGCTGATGGTTCCAGTAAAGAGATAAGTGTCCTGGAGGACAGTCCCGAAACAGTTTCTGAGGCTCTTCCTGCTGTACTGCCTTATATCCTTCCCGTCTATAAGGATGCTGCCTGACGACACTTCATAGAACCTTGTCAGAAGATTAACTATAGTTGTTTTGCCTGCGCCCGTCGGTCCTACAAAGGCTATCCTGCTGCCTTGAGCGGCTTCGAAACTGATATTTTTCAGCACCATAACATCCTGCCTGTAGCCGAAAGACACATTCCTGAATTCGATATGCCCGTGAGGATTTACCAGATCTATTTTATGGACAGGGTCCACTTCTTCTTCCTTTTCATCGAGTATTTCAAAAACCCTTTCCGCGCCTGCGATAGCTGTCTGGAGCATGTTGAATATGCTTGCGATATCGTTCAGAGGCCTGCCGAACTGCCTCGAGTAGCCGATAAAACTGGCAATCGTTCCTAAGGTAACGATATTTTGCAGGACAAGAAGGGCTCCGGCGGTTATAACGGCCGTGAATCCTATGTTATTTATCACATTCATCAGGGGCATGATATAACCGGACCAGATCTGGGCCCTGATCCCGACCATGCAGAGTTTCTGATTGAGAATGTCGAAATCGCTGACGGTGATTTCCTCGCGCCCGAAAGCCTTTACTACGCCGATCCCCGATATCGATTCCTCGATATGCCCGTTCAATTTACCGAGAATAGCCTGCTGTTCCTTGAATAGCCTTCCGGTTTTCGAGGCGATGAAATTTGAAAGGAAAAGGACCATCGGCACCGTGATCAGCGCGGCGAGAGTAAGAAGGGGGCTCATGATAAGCATCATGACAAGTGAACCGGCTATCACCGCGGCACTAGAAAATAACTGCGCGGTGGATTGTGAAATTGCCTGGCTGACATTGTCAATATCGTTGGTAAGACGGCTCAGGAGATCCCCATGGGAGCGGGTATCGAAAAATGAAAGCGGCAGTTTCTGCATTTTTCCGAACAAGGCGGTCCGGAGCCCCTGCACTATCCTCTGTGAAATTCCGGACATCATATAGCCCTGGATGACATTGAAGCATGTATCCGCCAGGAAGACCGAACCCATAAAAAGTGCTATTGCAAGGAGGACATCCATGCGGACTTTTCCCTGCCCGGGCGCAATCGCATCTATCGCCCTGCCTGTAAGATAAGGCACAAGAAGCCCTATAATGGCGCTGGCCAGGACAAGCATGAATACCGCTATAAGCAGGCTCCGTTCCCCTGAAAAATATCCCCACAGCCTTTTTAACGACGGCCAGAAACTTTTCGGCCTGACTACAGGGCCGCCCCTGTGCCCCCCTGGCCTGCCGCCCATACCGGCCCTGCCGCCGATCGACGGTTCAGGCATCTTCGGGCACCTCGCTGCCGATCTGGGAATGGAAGAGCTCCCTGTAAAGCACGGACGATTTGAGAAGTTCGGCATGACTCCCGAATCCTTCAAGCCTTCCTCCGTCAAGCAGCAATATACTGTCGGATTCAAGCACTGAACTTATCCTCTGGCTTATAATAAAACATGTCAATCCCCCTGCGTCTGAATTAAAGAGAGCTTCCTGCAGCCGGGTCTCGGTGCCCGCATCGAGAGAGCTCGTGCTGTCATCCATTATAAGTATCCCTGGTTTCCTGACAAGGGCGCGGGCTATGGCTATACGCTGCTTCTGGCCTCCCGAAAGGTTTACGCCGCCCCGGCCGATAACCGAGGAGTATCCCCCGGGGAATCCGGAAATAAAGCCATGGGCCTGCGCGATCCGGGACGCCTCTATTACATCCTCCTCCGAAGCAGCCGGGTTTCCCCAGAGAATATTTTCCATTATCGTCCCGGTGAAGAGTACGCTTTTCTGGGGCACAATCGCTATCTTCTCGCGGAGAGAACGGATATCCACATTACGGATATTTATGCCGTTTGCAAAAATGCTGCCCGAGGAAGGGTCGTAAAACCTGGGAATAAGCCCGACAAGCGTGCTTTTTCCCGATCCGGTAGCCCCGATTATTCCGATATTGTCGCCTGCGCCGCATACGAATGAAATATTATCGAGGACAGGTTCCCTCGCTCTTTGGCCTTCACCGGCAAAGTATGAAAATGAAACTTTATCGAATTCAATTCTAAAATTCTTCCTGCCCGGAAGGATGGGATGCATGCTATAAACCATCCTGTCTTCAGTGTTGAAAATGGCTCCTATCCTTTCTGCGGAAGCCCTGGCCCTGACAAGCATATTGAATATAAACGAAAGCATTATCAGTGAAAAGAGGATCTGCGTCATGTAATTCACGAATGCGAGGATCTGTCCTGTCTTCATCTGCCCCAGATCAACCCTGTATCCTCCATACCATAAAACAGCAAGTATCCCCAAGTTTACAGCCAGCAGGACTGATGGTATAAATCCCGCCATGACCTTCATAACCCTGATAAAGGCTCCGGATAGTTCTGAGTTGGCTTCAGAAAACCGGGTCTGTTCATAGTCCGACCGGTTGAAGGCTTTAACAACCCTGATGCCCGAAAGAAATTCGCGCATTGTGCCGTTGACACGGTCAAGAGCTGCCTGGACATTGCGGAAAAGAGGGTAGGCCCATCTCAGGTTGAGGAATATTATAAATACTACGACGGGAATTACTACAGCCGGCACGACCGCCATTCCCGGATTCACCGATAAAGCCATAACAAGGCTGCCGATTATAAGAAGCGGCGCTTTAACAAATATTCTCATTATTCCGTTAAAAAATGTCTGAAGCTGGGTCACATCGTTAGTAGTTCTTGTGATGAGGGTTCCAGTATCGAAACGGTCCAGGCTCCCGAAAGAAAAATTCATGATCTTTCTGTAAAGGTCAGACCTTACATCCCTTCCGAAACGCTGGGATATGTTGTTCGAAAAAATATTCCTTAAAGAGGCCGCGCATGCCCCGGCTGCCGTGAGGAAGAGCATCCAGCCGCAGAGCGCGAACACCGTCCTTAAATCCCTTTTCGCTATTCCGTTATCTATTACATGCGCCATCAGCGTCGGCAGGGAGAGGTCGCATGCGGCTTCTCCGGCTAAAATAAAAAGAGTGCAGGAAAAAGTAAAACCGTATTTCTTAAAATATTTACCGAGATAATTCATGAAAATAAGTATAAAACACCGGCAGAAAAACGCAATAAATTACAGTTGAGCCAGAGATTCACATGTTTTTTTTTTGCAGAAAAATTTTCAGCCATATATAATTTCTTATTATTCGAGGGGGCTGTAAAATGATTAAAAAGCTCGTATCATGCTTGCTTTTCCTTGTTATTTGCGGAATATCCTTTTCAAAGACAACTTTTGTCATGCTTCCCATGGCTGAAGAAGGAGTTACGAAATCCGAAGCCGACGCCGGATTCAACAGCTTTTACGGCAATCTGATAAATTCCAAGAAATTCAATGTCGTGGACCGTGAAAGGCTCAACAGTATCCTTTCGGAAACAAAGCTCGAATTATCAGGCCTCTCGGAGAATAAAAACGATATAACGAAGCTGGGAAAACTGCTCAGCGCAGACAAGCTCATCACATCGAAAATATATATGAAGGCGGCGGACCAGCCCGCTATTTTCTTCCAGGTAATCGATGTTCAGACGGCCCAGATCGAGATTTCAAGGGAAATTTCCTTCCAGAATTACAGCGCCGAATCGGACGGCAGGTATTGCGCTGCCGAAGTTATTAATAAATATCCCGTTTTAGGGGAAGTACTGGGTAAAGCGGGCGACAGCGTCATAATCAATCTCGGTGAAAATGACGGGATAAGCGTCGGTGAAAAAATATTCGCTGCAAGGAACGATATAACTTATGGAGATAACAAGGAAATTCTCTACCAGGAGGAAAAACGCCTGGGGATACTCCGTGTAACCGGGATAATGGGCGGAAGGGCAAAAACCTCTGTAGAAAGCCTTGAAAACCCGGATACGGACATCCGGAAAGGCGATATAATATCCCCTGAACCTATACCTGCCAGGGAGACAGTCGTATCTAAAACGCCTCTGCTGTCCGATATAAAAAAGGGAAACATATTGCTGGACGACGACATGAAAAAAAAGCACTACCTGGCAGTCACATATAACGCCGGGGAAAGCTATGCCGACGGCAAGCTCAGCATGTGCGCGACAAATATAAATTCAGGCCATGTTTATACTTTCTATCCCATACCATACGATAACCTTTCGAACTTTATCATGGAGGGCGATGTAGAATTCAAGAAAATCGATTCGACCTATAACCGTATGGAGGTCCTTTTCCGAAGCAACGGCGATTATGTCCAGAGCGAAACTTATTCTTTCTACTGGCACAATAAGGGGCAGTACGGGGTTTATTTGTTCAACCTGGGACAGTTATTCGAACTCATGCCGCTCCAGGGATCGCCCGCCATCAACCGGGAAACAGGCTTGAATCATTTCAAGATTGTGGCATACGGATCGAGGTTCGACCTCTATATCAACGACCAGTTCCTTGTCGGCATTGAAAACGAAAGATTGGAAAAGGGTTCGGTAGGTTTCGAGGTCGGCTGGGGCGGGTACTCTACTGTCAACAATGTGAAAATATGGGAAGCTGTGAAGTGATTTAGTTGCGTTTAGCGAGTTCTCGAGCTTAGTGCAACTTATGCCGGCAAAGCTGGTGCGGCACTTATGACCGGAGGGAACTCAATTGCGCACAACGCGGAAACCGATACATAAGTCCTCGACAATCCACGGTTCACATTCATCGCTATATGTAAGAGAAGCAGCCGATGCCGCGTAAAAAAAATTGCTGCCGCGCACCCGGCGGGATGAGCCGGAAGATGATCCCCTAAAATCTGTCAGCAAACCCGAGGGTCTGTCTTTAGCCCAATCCCAGCACCATTGCCACACATTCCCGCTCATATCGTACAAGCCCAGCTCGTTAGGCAATTTTGTACCAACCGGATGGGTCGTTCCTATAGGAGGATGAGTTTTCTTATTCGCGTTATTATCAGTCCAGGCATAGTCATCGATCCTATTAAGTCCCGTGCTGCCGGCAAAAGCCTTTGAATATCCTGATTTGTTAATCTGTCCGGGATCCGACGTATCTGCACCCATTGCAGCCCACATCCATTCCATCTCCGTAGGTAAACGATAGCCGTTAGCAGACCAGTCGGCTGTAACATTATTCCAGTCAGCATCTTTTGATCTGGGCACATCTCCCCAGTCTGCCGGATCAGTACTGCCCTTGACGGAGTATACAGGAGTAAGCCCTTCCAGCTTACTCAATTTATTACAAAATACCAGGGCATGATACCAGCTTGCTTCTACAGGATCATCGGGACTCAAGGAACAAATCACATAACCCGGGTCAAACCCCATCACATTTGAAAATTGAACCCGGGTGATGTCGTTCTGGCCGATCCTGAAAGACGATACCGTACTATTATTACCCGATGTCCCATTACGCTGAAACGTGCCGGATGGAACGTACTTAAGAGTGCCGATATTAGTGGATATGTAATCATTTCCAGTCGATGAAAAAACAGGGCCGCATGATACCGACATGAACAAAACAGCCAAAGATGCAATGAGACTGAAAAAAACAATTTTTCCTTTCATGATAACACCTCTTTTTATATTTTTACGAGCTGAAAAAAAGAACCATTATTTAAGTAAAAGTTTCAGCAAATTTATCCTGTCTTGTTTAATTCCGGACGTTTCATTTCAAAACTTTCACTAAAATCTTTAATTTAAACTGAAAGAAATATTATTTTATAAATGCTTCCTTGTCAAAAAAATCGAACTATTTTCAGAAATTAGCAAACTGTGGATCCTTTGCCGGACAGTTGACGAACGCCTTCTTTGACTTTAAAATATATCAGGTTAAAAGAAGGATAATTATATACTGAAAAAGAAAACAATAGAATCGAAAACATTCTATAACTTTGATAGAGTCTTTTGTGCCAGCCGATCATTCCCTGAAAAAGTTAAAAATAAATATCCTTTGATTTCATCCGAGATAAAGTAAAGCATCTTTACAGCCATACAGGACAGCCATATTGATGGTTTATCGTTTATGACATAGACGAGAAAATTCCTGATCACAGCGTCATCTGGAAGATAATAATATCCGTAACAAAACGCATTCTAGTAAAACTGACCCTGCCAGTAAAAAACCACATGGCAGACAAAAGCGGACTGATAACTGATGTATTTGTAACACCCGGAAACGCGAGAGATCATGTGACATATAAAGACCGGGTCATAAGACAGAAAGATACTTTTAGATTTAATATAAAGAACTGTGTTGCGGATAAGGGCTATGGTAATCACAAGGTTTATCAGTATTTAAAAAACATGGGTATAGAAGCCTATATCCGGTGAAGCATCCCGGAATTATATCAAAATTCTGATTCTACGCCCTGATAAATACCCCGGCAAGAAAAAAAAGAGGACTATACGGCGGGTAAACAAAGGCCCTACAGAGAGTATAATTTCAGGGGGGGGGGTGAATCCTTCCGATTTTAACAAAGGAAATTCGAAAATGTAAATAAACCATGTTAGTTTAATTTTCTTTGGCGGCTTGTAAAATTCTCAAACAGTTCTTATCATAAATCTTGTACTCCTCGAACCTCTATTTACATATTGAATATAATATGGTGTATCTTTTATTGTTTTATCTATTGCCCGGATAGAGAGGTTTTTATGAAGATGAGATCAACCATTCTATTTCTTTTGACAGTAATATTATTCACCCTGGAAATTTCCTGCTCTAATAAATTGCTGCATTCGCCAGCTTTGCCGGCTATGAACGTATACGTGGGCGGGTATGTAAACTCCAACATTTCTTCTCACGCTTGTTACTGGAAAAATGGCGCATTGACAATACTCTGCAGCAATGAATCCAAGACCATTTCCCTCGCTGTAGACAGCTTGGGCAACGTATATGCTGGCGGGGAGTATAGCAGTAACAATGATTATGTGTCTCATGCCTGTTACTGGAAGAATGGGGTTTTGGCAACACTTGACAGGAATGAAAAAACAGATTCATTGATTTATTCAATAGCCGTGAGCACTGCGGGGGATATTTATGCCGGAGGGGAGCAATGGAGCAGCAGAGTGGTTAATTATGCCTGTTGCTGGAAGAACAGTTCTTTGACAATACTCCGCAGCAATGAAAATGAAAAATCCCTGGTCACTTCCCTCGTTGTAGACAATTCCGGCAATGTTTACACAGGCGGGAATTATGAAAGCAGCAACGGTGTTTGGCATGCCTATTACTGGAAAAACGGGGCTTTGACAAAACTCAGTCAAGATGAGGGTGATTCCTTTGTCAATTCCATCACGGTTGATGGCTCAGGCAACGTTTACGCAGGCGGGAATTATGAAAGCAGCAACGGTATTTGGAATGCATGTTACTGGAAAAACGGTACATTGACAACACTTTGCAGCAATTATTCCCAGGTCTATTCCCTCGCAGTAGACAGCTTAGGTAACGTTTATGCAGGCGGGAATTATAAAAACAGAAACGGTGTTTGGAATGCATGTTACTGGAAAAACGGAATTTTATCAGCATTCAGAACCGGTGATGATGACGAATCCTGTATCAATTCCCTCGCTGTTGACAGCTTGGGCAACGTTTACGCAGCCGGATATTATGTGAATAATTTAGACAGCAAAAGTGAATATTATTATGCCTGTTACTGGAAGAATGAAGTTTTAATAAAGTTAGATATAGATGATTCAGGAACTGGCAGTGAAGCCGATTCCATTGTGATAAAATGAAAGGAACTGTGAGGTTAGCCGGAGTATCTAATAGGGAATTTCAGGGGGGTGTGAATCCTAGGCAATTCTAACAAAAAGAACCGCCCCGAAGAAGAATCACCGGACAAGCCGGTAAAGGTAAGGCTGCTATAAGATATTTTAATTTGTCATATATGGTGCTACAAAGATTGAGAGTGCTTCACAGTATACTCTTCTGCTTTGTAAGTGTGTTTCACTCTTACTTACAATGGCTAATTGTGTTTTAATGGTCCCGGTCCAGTAGCATGCGTTTTCGCTGTCGTCCTTACCTGCAGTATAGATCGTACCTTTATACACAAATATTGAGGATGCAATACCGCCCTCCGCTAATTTAGTCTCATTGGTCCCGGTCCAGTAGCATGCGTTTTCGCTGTCGTTTTTACCTGCAGTATAAATCGTACCTTTATACACAAATATTGAGGATGCAATACCGCCCTCCGCTAATTCAGTCTCATTGGTCCCGGTCCAGTAGCAAGCGTTATCTTTGCCGTCATGTCCTGCGGTATAGATCGTGCCTTTATAAACAAAGATTGAGTTTGCCACGGGAATAGTAGAGGTTGTTACCGATAATAATTTAGGCTCCGCTAATTTAGTCTCATTGGTACCGGTCCAGTAGCAGGCGTTCCCGCTGGCGTCCCAACCTGCGGTATAAATCGTGCCGTTATACACAAAGATTGATTTTGCAGCTGGGAAGAAGGCTAAATCTCCATTGCTTGCGCTGGTTAATTGTGTCTTCTTGGTTCCGGTCCAGTAGCAAGCGTTCCCGCTGAAGTCCCTACCAGCGGTATAGATCATGCCTTTATACACAAAGATTGAGTTTGCCTCACCGCCCTCCCCCTCCGCGAATTCAGTCTTATTGGTACCTGTCCAATAGCATCCATACCCGGCGATATAGATCGTGCCTTTATACACAAAGATTGAGGATGCAGAACCTTCCGTCGCTAATCTAGTCTCAGTGGTACCGGTCCAGTAGCATGGGTACCCGGCGGAGTAGCTTTCTTTCCCGCTGGCGTCATTGTCATACCCTGATATATATACAGTTGGGCCTGATGACGGACTCGTACAGCCTTCCAATAAAACCGCCAATAAAATAAAGCCGGATATCATAAGAAAGGCATATAAAAGAGTTAAATTCCTTTTCATAACTAATCCTTAATAGCGCTTAACGAGCATATCGAGCTTAGCGCTATTTATGTTGAAATTGCGCAGCGATTTCAACGTTATTAATAATATTCCTGAGAATATTGTATCCGTCTATAGTATACCATAAAACTCAAGAAAAAAACCGGAAATAAATTGAAACGATTTTATAAAACAGACATTGAAAAATCAAAAATCCCCAGGTTGTGAAAACATTCACGGGCTGTTGACGAACTCCTCCTTCAACATTAAAATATATCAGGTTAAAAGAAAGATAACTATATGCTGAAAAAGAAGATAATAGAATCGGAAATTTTCTATAACTTTGATTTGGAATCTTCAAATGGGACTATGCTCCGCTGTCGCTAAGTCCCCGCTAGCGCCGCTTGCTTAGCTAGCGCCATCAAGAGCTAGCGACTTTAGCGCCGTTTACAAAGTAAACGGCATTAAGTGCCGCTAAATTCCTCCGGAATCAAGCGACACTAAACTATAATCTCATCCTCGGCATTTCTCGAGAGGACGATTTCGCCCTGCTCCTCGAGCTTCCTGATAATATTGACTATCTTCTGCTGAGCTTCTTCGACGTCCTTGAGCCTTATCGGACCCATGTATTCCATGTCTTCCTTGAGCATCTGGGCAGCTCTCTTGGACATATTCCTGTAAATTTTATCCTGTACTTCAGGGTCAACCGCTTTCAGCGCCTTTGCAAGGTCGGATGTGTCCACATGCCTCATAACCTTCTGGATAGACCTGTCGTCGAGGGTAATAATATCCTCGAATACGAACATCTTTTTCTTTATCTCTTCAGCTAAGTCGGGATCGTCTTCTTCGAGGGCTTCGATTATATTCCTTTCCGTCGCCCTGTCAGCGTTGTTAAGTATGGCGACGACGGAATCTATGCCTCCGGCCGATGTATAATCCTCGCTTGCAAGGGTCGACAGCCTCCTCTCGAGGACTCGTTCAACCTCGCGCAATATTTCCGGGGATGTCCTGTCCATCGTCGCGATCCTCTTGGCCACATCCGCCTGTATTTCATGGGGCAGCTGGCTCAGAAGGCTTGCCGCCTTCTGCGATTCAAGGTATGACAGGATCAGGGCTATGGTCTGGGGATGTTCGTTCTGGATGAAGTTTATGAGATGGGCCGGATCGGCCCTTCTGACAAAGTCAAAAGGCTTGGTCTGCAATGAAGATGTCAGCCTGTTTATGATATCGACCGCTTTCTGGGTGCCCAGGGCCCTTTCGAGCACATCCCTGGCGTAATCGACTCCGCCGTTTACGATAAAGTCCTGGGCCATCATTAATTCCTGGAATTCCATGAGGACCTGGTCCCTTAATTCGGAATCGATCTTGTCCACCCTTGCTAATTCGAATGTAAGCTCTTCCACCTCATCCTCTTTGAGGTGCTTGAAAATATCCGCGGAAACTTCCGGGCCTATAGAAACAAGGAAAACGGCAGCTTTTTCCCTTCCGGTAAGGGCCTTTTTCTTGTCCCTCTTTCCACCAGGTTTCGGCTTTTGGACGGCGCCTCCGCCGGCCTGTTCTACTGTTTCTTTTTCAGCCATATATTTCTCCTGTTTTCAGGCATGCTTAATCTTAAGCCGTTTTTATAATTATTTCACTTTTCCTGCATATCTTTATTTATTTTCATTCAAACAGCTCCCGCTTTTTTAAGAAGTTCCGCCGCGCCGGCCTGTCCGTTTTCAGAAGCATAACGGTACGCCGTCAGTCCGTTCGCCGCCTTAATTTTAAGGTCGGCCCCTGCCCCTATCAATATCTTTACAGACTCGATATCATTCCTGCCGGCGGCAAGATGAAGGGCCGTCTGTCCTATTTTATCCCTGGCATTGACATCGGCCTTCGCTCTGACAAGGAGTTTAACCGCTTCCGGGCGGCTTTCGTCGGCCGCCAAGATCAGCGGCGTCATTTTATAGAAATCCCTTGATTCTACATCGCCCCCGCCCCTTATATAAACCTCGATCGCTTTTAAATCCCCGGTTTTGATCATTTTAAAAATATCCATGACAAACCTCCATTCAGTTATGACCGTTCCCTGTTATTATCCCGTCGAGCATCAAAGACACGGCATTGACGATATCAGTTATCATGACTTCGAAATCTACCATACCGCCCAAGCTCGCTTTAGCTCTCATGTATGAGGCATCTTTTATAGAATATATGACATTGTAGATAGTACTGGCAACTTTATTGATGTTGCAGTCGATTATCTCGTTTTTTTCCCTGCACCCCGCAAGGATGGATTCGAAATATTCTATCCCTTTTTTTACTGAGCTTTTCTTAAGTTCCTCGAGCTGGGGAGTCAGTTTTTTCAGAGTATCCATGGAAAGCTGCGTTAAAAAGCTGCTGCCCCGGCTGTAAGTAAATCCCTCCCTGATCCAGGTCAGGATCTTTTCCCTGCAGCCGGACTCTTTTTCCACCTTCTTTTTAAGAGATCCTGTGAATTCATCGGCTTGCCTGTTCACAACTTCCGTGAATATCGCTTCCTTGTTCCTGAAATAATAATAGAGGGATACCTTGTTTATCCCGACCATTTTCCCTATATCGTCAAGGGTAGTTTTATCATATCCGAATCTTGAAAAACACTTCTCAGCCGCGTTCAGTATGTCATTCTTCCTTCCGGAAGCCACGGGACCCCCCAAACATTCTTATGTTCTAACATTATATCATATTATTAGAATTATTGTCAACAGGGCCCCTGCAGGCACATCCGTCCAAATGTTCGTAAACCATATTTTATTCATGGTTGACAATCTTTAAAATCAGGAATATAATCTTCAGACTTATTTTTAGCGGAGGTTTCCCTATGCATCTGAGTTTAATAACAGAAA
This sequence comes from uncultured Brevinematales bacterium, assembly GCA_964533855.1. Classification (GTDB taxonomy): domain Bacteria; phylum Spirochaetota; class Brevinematia; order Brevinematales; family JAOACQ01; genus CAVYGN01. The sequence goes on along the minus strand of CAZHNM010000001.1, from coordinate 11,675 downwards.
GGTATTATAAGTGGCGCAGCCAGTCCTCGTTTGCTTCAAAAGCGCTTCTCTCCTTAGGCGGGGCCTGCCTTATAGGCGCTTTGGCGCAGCTTAAGATATATCTGCCCTGGACCCCCGTCCCGATAACCGGGCAATCGTTCGCTGTAATTATGATGGGAGCGCTTCTGGGCAGGTGGTGGGGCGGCATAGGCACGCTTATGTACATCGGCCTGGGAATAATCGGAGTGCCCTGGTTTGCAGGGCTTAATGGGGGAATTGCCGTTCTTCTCGGGCCGACAGGCGGCTATCTTATAGGATACCTCATGGCGGCTTTCTATATGGGTTTTGTTATGGACAACTATCCCCGCGCAAGGAAACTGCCCATGCTCTTTCCTGCCATGCTTCCTATGATAGTCATGGTTTATATACCCGGCCTGATACAGCTTGGGTTATGGCTGAACATAGTCAAGGGGAGCTTTCCGGGAATCCCGCAGCTCCTGCTGATGGGCGCATCGCCATTTATCATCGGAGACCTTGTCAAGGCTGCGGCCGGAGCTCTCCTGATACATGGGATCAGCACCGAAAAGAAATATTGATAAAAACCGGTTATTATTTAACGGATAGAAATAATTTTAATACCGTTCCTGCCAAAAGGGACGGCTTTTTCTTTAAACAGCCAAAGCAGTCAATTGACAATAAATGTTTAATAATATAACATTTCCCCTGTAAAATATTCCGGGGGAGGTGGGCTTTATGAAGTTCGGGCTGTTAATTCTTTTTGCTTTTGTCATGCTTTCCGGAGCGGGATTGCTTTATCCCGGGGAGAACAATTCATCACCTGCAGGGAACTGGGGGGGAAGATTATCGGAAGTAAATCTCAGGGTCGGCTTTGATATCGCTGACGGCGGCACGGGCTGGCAGGCGGTAATGAACGATCCGGACCAGGGATTGATGGGGCTTCCCGCAAGTTCGATAACAATAGCGGGGCCGAAAATTCACATTGAAATCAAGAGCCTTTCCGCTGTTTATGACGGCGAAATTTCAGGGGGCGGTATCAAGGGTAAATTCAGCCAGAAAGGGCTGACTTTCGAACTTGATCTTGTTAAACTGGACAGCCCCTGGACCCTGGAAAGGCCCCAGGAACCCAAGAAACCTTACCCCTACATAGAGGAAGATGTTTCCGTCAGCAATACAAGGGACAATGTCATACTTTCGGGAACATTGACCGAACCGGAAAACAACGGCAGATATCCGGCAGTCTGCCTGATTCAGGGATCGGGCCCTCTCAACCGGGATGAGGAAGCATACGGTCACAGGATTTTCCTTGTTATAGCGGATTACCTTACCCGGCAGGGTTTCGCCGTCCTGCGCTGCGACAAAAGGGGCACAGGGAAATCCACCGGCGTATATTCCGCCGCTACCAGCCCGGATTTTGCATCCGATGCCTGTGCATGTGTTGAATATCTGAAGGGCAGAAAGGATATTATTAGCAATAAAATAGGGTTGATAGGCCACAGCGAGGGCGGAATAATAGCCCCCATGGCCGTAAACAGGGAAAAAAATGTCGCATTCATAGTTCTTCTTGCCGGCCCTGGAACCGGCGGCAGGAAAACCTGTCTGTACCAGAACCGGATAATCCTTAAAAGCGCAGGAGCTCCGGATGGATTCATCGCAAAATATCTCGAAATGCTTGACCGCGAAATTGCCTTAATAACAGCCGATTCGAACGATACAGCGGCAAAAAATGCGGCAATCGCCGAATATGATGAGTCTTCGAAAAATTTCAACCCGGGTGAGCTGGATAAATACGGGATTAATAAAGATAATATGGAAAAGTCAATTGATATATTCTGTTCGCCCTGGTGGCGCTATTTCCTTTCTTACGATCCGTCTGACGGCCTGAAAACTGTTAAATGCCCTGTCCTTGCCTTAAACGGGGATCTGGATACCCAGGTTTACTGGAAAGATAATCTTCTAACCATCAGCAATACCCTTGCCTCATCCGGAAACACTAATTTTAAAACTATAGTCATGCCCGGTTTGAACCATCTTTTTCAGAAAGCCTCGACAGGTCTGGGTTATGAATACGGAATTATCAGTGAAACATTCAACCCGGACGCATTGAGAACTATCGGAGACTGGATAATAAAACAGGTGCAGTGATCCCCGGTTCTTTATCCCTCGAATCTGTCGATAAGAAACCCTGCGTCCTGGATCATTTTCCTCGTTTCTTCCATGCCGTCGCCGCCGGCAGTCAGATATCCCTTTGCGAAAAGCGAGTTTGCCGGGAAAAGGCTCATCGCCTGCATGCCCCGCAGATGGTACTCCCTTCCCGCGGCGATGCGCAGTTCGCATGACGGCAGCATCAGGCGGAAAGCGCAAAGAACCCTCAGGCAGTATTCCGGGGTAAGCTCCTTCATATCTGGAAGCCTCTTGTTTTTCCCGGGGATGTAAAAATTGACAGGCACGGAGCTGGCCCGGACTTTCCTCAGCTCGCCTGCCATGCTGAAAATATCAGAGAGGCTTTCTCCCATCCCGATTATCACTCCGGAACAAACTTCAAGTCCCGCCTCCCGGGCCGTATTGACTGTTTCCAGCCGCTTACTGTAATCATGCGAGGTGCATATATTTTTATAGTGTGAAAAGCTTGTATTTAAATTATGGTTGTACCTGCCGACGCCCGAAGCCTTGAGCTTGGACGCATTCTGCCTGGTTAAAAACCCCGCGGAAACGCAAATGCTTATATTGTATAGATCCCTGATTTTTTCTGAAACATCCGTTATATGTTCGATTAATTTGTCATCCGGGGCGCTGCCTGAAAAAACCATGCAGTACCTGTACGCCCCCGATTCCGCGGCATCTTTTGCTTCGAGCAGTATTTCCTCCCTGCTTTTAACAGGGTATGCCTCGTCTTTATTGCCGGAATGAACCGACTGGGAGCAGTACAGGCAGTTTTCGCAGCAGTTCCCGTTTTGCGCGTTGTTGAGAACATGGATCCTTACGCCGTTCCCGAAATAATGATGCCTTACACGGTACGCGGCCTGCAGAAGGGGCAGGAGCTCCGCATCCTTGCCTTCTATCACCCATTTGAACTCTTGTGCATCTATCGGACAGTCATCAAGGCTTTTCAGGGACAGGTCGGAATATTTCGAATAATTATCCATCGGCGCTCAGATCAGGGCCGCATGAACCTTCGGCATGAGTTCGCTGATTATGATCTTCTGCGGGCATTTCTCCTCGCAGGTCCTGCACTGCGTGCAGTTCGATGCGTTTTCGTTTTCCGGCATAAAAGACTTGTATGCAAATTTCGCCCCGTTCATCGCGTCGTATGCTATGCCGTCGTTATAAATCTCGAAATTCCTCGGGATGTTCACTCCGGAAGGGCATGGCATGCAGTAGCCGCATTTTGTGCATGGAACCGGCGCCCTTTCCCTGAACCTGGCATTTATATCATCGATAAGGCTCAGGTCCCGGCCGTTCAGGGTGTTTATGCCGGAATTCTCCGCCGATATTATATTCTCCTCAACCTGTTTGAAGCTGCTCATGCCGCTGAGGACAAGTGACACTTCAGGCTGATTCCATATCCACTGTAATGCCCAGTCGACAGGAGAACGTTTGTTTGAATAACCCTCCATAAGCTCTCTGACCGCGGCCGGAGGGTTGGCAAGCCTTCCGCCCAGGATGGGTTCCATCACTATTACCGCCAGCCCTTTCGAGGAAGCCAGTTTAAGCCCCTTTGTCCCTGCCTGATTTTCCGTATCCATATAATTATACTGTATCTGGCAGAATTCCCAGCCGTCATATCCGTTTATTATCTCTTCGAAAGACTTGTAATTGTCATGAAAGGAGAATCCTATATGCCCTATCCTCCCGTCTTTCCTGGCCGCTTCGGCCTTTTTAAGTATGCCGAGGCGCTTAACCTTTTCCCAGCTGTCTTTGCCGAGGGCATGAAGCAGGTAAAAGTCTATTTTCGATGTCTGGAGCTTTTTAAGCTGCGTTTCAAGAAGCCTGTCAAAATCATCAGCTTTGCCTATCTCCCAGATCGGGGATTTTGTAGCAAGCATGACTTTTTCCCTGTACCCGTTTTTCAAAGCTTTGCCCGTCACTATCTCGCTTTCGCCGTTATGGTAAACATAAGCAGTATCCACATAGTTGACGCCATGGTCGATAGCGTACCGGATCATTCTAATTGCCTCTGTTTCTTCTATCTTTCCTTTATCCATAGGAAGCCTCATGCAGCCGAAACCAAGCGCTGAGGGTTTAAAGTCGATCTTCCCGCAATTACGATATTTCATAAAATCTCCTTTATAACTTTATATTTTAGACGGAGGCACGGAGAAGCCGAGAGTTTAATTTTAAAGACCGGATAAATAGTTTTTTCATACCAAAGATGTAACCCGGCTTTTACCAAATACAAAATGAACTCCGTGACTCTGTCACTCCCTGTTAATTATAATACGCAACCGATTATTCTTCCAGAAAGTCGGACTAAAACGGGAAATCGGAAGAGGCCGGCTTCTTTACCCGGACGGGCTTGTTTTCCTTGATTTTCGCTTTGAGATGCACAGGGTTCCCCTCGACAAATATTGCCTTTTCGGGCCTTGCCGGGCAGGCATTTTCACAGGCCCCGCACCCGATGCAGACGCTCTCATCGGTTTCCGGCGCAGGCAGGTCTTTTTTATACGGAACCAGGTAAACAGCCTTTGTCGGGCAGTATTCGGCGCAAATCCCGCATTGTTTTCCCTGGGAGTAAACGATGCAGCTGTTTTTATTCAGGTTCGCGATCCCGATCTGGATAAGCTTTTTTTCTTCAAGCGCGAATTCTTTTATAGCCCCTGACGGGCAGACTTTGAGGCATGCGGCGCACTCATAATTGCAGAAACTGGAATCGTAGTCCATCACTGGCTGGTAAATACTTCTGACGCCGTACTGCGAGAGCATGGGCTTTATAACATGCGAAGGGCAGGCCGCGACACATAGATGACAGCCGGTGCAGAAAGCCGTAAAATGATCGATGCTTATCGCGCCCGGGGGTATGACAGGGTGCTTCCTCCCGGCCGGCAGGAACGGTATCGATGCAGCGGCCCTTGTCATGCCCAAAAAAGGCAGAACAAGGAGAGCTAAGGAACCCCTGGCTATCATCGACAGAAAATGCCTCCTATTTTCATCGGGAAGAACCATGGTTATTCCTTTCCTTTTGATAAAAGCCGGTTTAAATTCAACGGCATGAAAACTGCAGGCGTCAAGGCAGTCATAGCAGTGAATGCACCTGCTGTAATCAATGGACCCTCCGGCGCTGTCGATGCATTCGGCCTTGCAGACCTTCTCGCAGAGGCCGCAGCCTGTGCATTTATCCCCGGAAATAGAGAGTTTCCAGATGGAAAACCTCGATAAGACCGATAGTATGGCCCCCGTCGGACAGAATAAATTACAGTAAAGCCTGCCCCTGAAAACCGATATCAGGAAAAGGGCAAGGAAAAAAGAAAATGTGAGGATTACAACCGGGATCTCTAATCTGTGCAGCGGGATGTCCGCGAAAATCGAAATAGAATTGAAAAAATATGCGGCCGGGGGTCTGAGCAGGTTAGCCGCAGCGCGTCCGAAATTGCTGAACGGTTCGAGAAGGTTAATTAAAATAAGATTGCCGGAAATAAAAAGGGCAGATGCGGCGGCAAGCAGGGTATACCTGAATATGTTCGCCGCCTTATGGAAAGAGTTCCGGTTCCCGGCTTTTTTAAATATTTTCCTTCCGGCGGAAATAAAGATGTCCTGTACTGTGCCGAGGGGGCAAATGGCCGAGCAGTAAAATCTGCCGGCAAGGATCGTTGCGGACAGTATTGCTCCCAGCCCTATAGCCCCCGCCGCAGAGACGCCGATCACTTTCAATACGGCGGGCATAATCTGGATCCCGCTCAGAATCCCGGTTAGCCAGGACAAACCGTTTATAAACCCGGTAAAAAGAAGGATGTAAAGGATTAAAAATGAAAAGGAAATTATTAGCCTTGTTTTTTTCAAGAGGCGCCTTTTTTAAAGTAATATCTTCTTAATACTTAACTGCGACAGATCGCTGTTTCCAAGAAGCCCGGATTCCGATGCCTTTTTAAGGTACCCGATATTCATAGGATCGGTTCCGAAAATTTTCGCCGCAGCTACATCGGCGGCTAACATATCGGTGGAAACAAGCAGGTTTTTTAAAATGCTCACATCTCCTTTCGAATGCCCTCGTGGACCGTTTGTCATCATAACCGCATAAGCGTCTACCACTGTCAGGTCAGGTTTCCTGACAAGGGGGCAATCGGCTATGCATGCTTCCAGGTCGGTCCGGTGCCACTGGTCCCTCGCCCAGACAACACCCATGTAATTTTTCATTCCGATAGTCAGCTGGGCCATCCTGTGATTTTTTAAAACCGGGACATTTATGAATACGTCGGATTCAAGGAATGTTTCATGGAAATCAGCGCTTTTTAAAACAGCGGAACCGGGTATGGCCGTGTTATGATAATACCCCGGATTGTCTCCCGGGACCATAACGCCCCCCGCGTTTTTCACGGCATCCTCTATCCCGCTTATCTTATAGCAGGACGGGCCTGAATCGCATGAGTGGTCAAACACCAGCACCTTTTTTGCGCCGGCGTCAATGCAGTGCTTTATTATCCGGGACACCAGCACAGGATTCGTAGTAGCGCCAAGATCGGGAGATACAGCCCAGCCGATATTAGGCTTTACAAGGACTGTCTGCCCGGGCTTGACAAAATTCTTCATGCCGCCCATGGCTTTCATGGCGGTATCGAACATTACATCCGGTTCTCCGCCCTTGACCGCAACCATGTCATATGCTCTAAGCCGTGCGGGAAGCGCTTCATCGAGCCCGAAAACAGGATTGAAATCTTTCAGAAAAAAAGAGGCGCCGGCCGCCATTCCGATTTTGATAGCGTTACCGAGAAATTCTCTTCTGTTCATATTAATAACCCCGGTTGATTTTAACATAACACAGGTATTTTGTAAATAGTGAACTATACGCATTAATTATATTTTCTTTAAGCCGGAAAGATATTCCGAAGGAGTTTTTGTTGTTATCCTTTTGAAAGAGGAATAAAAAGTCGATTTGGATTTGAAACCGGAATTATATGCTATTTTAAGGATGTTTGAAAATTCGCCGGTTATCATAAGCCGTTTTGCCTCGTTTATCCTGTATAAATTAAGAAAATCATAGAAACTCTGTTTTTTTTGTTTATTCAAAATCCATGAAAGGCGGTTTCTCGGTATATCCGCCATATCGGCTAGATCCTGCAGTGTGAATTCCGGATCGAGGTAGGGCTTTTCTTTATCCATAATATTCTCGATTTTTTCAAGATCATTTAATAAATCCTGACGGCCGCTATAGTATTTTACACTCTTTACAAATGTCTCATTAATAACAAGAGTTTTTCCGGTTATATTACCCTGGTGATCCCTGATAAAAAACACCTGTGTCCTGAGCAGGCGAAAGCCCGTTTCTGTTTCGATACGCCATTCAGACTGGCTCCGGTCCGGTGAAGAGGTTAATTTCAGAATTTCCGGTAATCCCTCCGCGATTTTATCGAATTCCATCCCGATGCTTCCCGAATTTAATTTTCTGAAAAGTTTTCTTATACCCGGGTTATAATCGGCAATACGGTTATCATTATCCAGGATTATCATGTAGTTTGTTATTGTTTCCAGCAAGGTCTTCCATTTCACAGGGAAAATATCGAACAACCTGTATCTCCGAAGCCCCACCGCATAAAGAGGGCCTACAACTGCCAGGAGGATCAGGACAAAATCCAGGCCCCTCTGGAAAATATCAAATTGAAAAATTATATACCCTGCCCAGGGTATAAAAGAAGCTAAAAGCAATATCCCCGCCTGTCTGCGGAAAATTTTTGATGCCTGGAAATAAACCGTAATTACAACAATATTTCCAGCCAGGACGCACAGGTTCGTATATACCGTTTGAACCCAGAACCATGTACTCCTTGTGAATAATATGACCGGATAAGGATTCTCCCTGTCAATCCATGTCGTTTTATATATCAGATGAAAATAGCTGTCGGTGAATTTCAGGAATACCGATGCCAGCGGTATAATTACAAGTAAAATGACGGTCCACTTATTAAGAAAGCGGATGTTGCCGCTGTAAATTACAGAAAGGGCAAGCCAGCTGCATCCGATGAATGTGCTCCCGATAAAAGAAAGGTTATTCCAGAATATTTTCCCCCGGTAATCAGGGCTGATTAATTCAAACGCATAAGTCACAGTGTAAATTGCCACAGCGAGCATCATCAGTGAAAATACTTTCCGGCCGACTAAAAATCCGCTGAACCAGCTGTATAAAGCAAGGCTTAAGAGCATGACCGATGAAACGATCATTATGATCAGTACATAAATCCAGGGAATCATTGCACCTCCCCGGATTTTTTCAGACCGGACAGGTAATCCAGGGGTGTTGTGCCCGTGATACCCTTGAATGCGGAATAAAAAGCGGATTTGGAATTGAAACCGGAATCGAAAGCTATCTGCAGGATATTTCCGGAACAGGATTTTGAGGCCATCAGACGCTTTGCTTCATCTATCCTGAAATTATTAATAAAATCATAGAATTTCTGTTTTTTACATTCATTTAAAATCATTGACAGGCGGTTCCTTGTTATTTCAAGCTTGCCGGCAAGTACCGTGAGATTCAGCTCCGGATCAAGGAATGGTTTTTCTTTTGCCATTATTTTCTCAATTTTAAGAATGTCGCGGACTATCGAATCATCATCAAGATGATGTTTGCCGTACTTTTTATGGCTTTCATTCAATATAATTGTTTTTCCTGTAACATTATTAACACTGTCTCTGATGTAAAATACCTGGAATTTCAGCACTCTTGACCCGTGTATCCTGATTACAGCCTGATAACGGTCTGGCGACTCCGCTAATTTCAGAATTTCCGGAAATCCATGGATAACTTCCGTCAGGAGCTTTCCTATGCTTTTCCCGGTCAAATCTTTAAAGACACTTTTTATCCCGGGATTAAAATCAACAACCAGCCCTTCGTTATCAAGGATAATCATATGGTTAGTCACAGTTTCCAGAACATTTTCCCATGTCAAAGGAAGACTGTAAAGCAAACGGTACCTGATCAGCCCGATCACAAGAAGGGGTCCGGTAATGGACAGGAACATGGGGTTGTAGTCAAAGCCCTTGAAAATAAATCCCGAGAGATAGAGGATAAATCCTATCAGCGGTATTATGGATGCGATAAAGAGAACCCACGCCTGCCGTCTGTATATTGCCGTAGACCTGAAAATAACTATTGCAACCAGGATAATCCCGGAAATCATGCAGGTTGTCTGAAAAACGGTTTGCACAGAATACCAGGGGCCCGGAATGAAAGAGACAACCGGGTAAGGATTCGAGGGATCAATGAATGATTCTTTATAAACAAGTTTGAACAACCCGTCCGTACATTTCAAAATTAAAGAGACAACGGGTATTATAGAAAGAGAGCCGATAACCCACTTGTTTAAAAAAAGGCTTTTACCGCTGTATGCCAGAGAAAATGCCAGCCAGCATGGCCCTATTAAAACAAGCCCCGCGTAAACAAAATCAAGGCATATGTTCTTGCCGCCGAGCGAAGGGATAATAAGTTCAAACGCAACACCGGAGGAGTAAAGAGCTATGCCGAATAGAAGCAGGGTTATTGCTTTACTCCCGATAATTATGCCGCTGCGCCATATATATATTACAAGCAATAATAAAAATATCGATGAAATAACCATAATTATGAAGGCGTAAACCCAGGGCAAAGTCAACCCCCATACTACCTGGAATTTATATTCGACAATTCGCTGTAAAACTGGGCCTGGAGCTTCTGCTGACCGTTAAATTCCTTGTTAAAAATATCCTCGTATTTTTTCCCGTTAACATTGTCATTCAAGCGGTAATACGCCCATGAAAGTATGATAGTTCCATATGGAAACACATCAAGAGAGAGGTTTTTCTCGAGAAGGGAAATAGCGTCCTGGTACCTGCCGGTAAAATAGAGGGCCCTTGCCCATTCGTAAGCAATATAATTTTTCGAGTATCCTGCCCATTCCGGAATATTCTCATAAGCCTTCTGATAAAGGAGAGCCGAAGCCTCGGAAAGCTTCATGATCTTGAATCTCATGCCCTGCATCTCCAGCTGATAGGCCATGTTATAATAATCGCTGTACATCATTCTCGAAGACAATCCCTGATTGCTGACAATCTCCGATGCCAGTGCCAGAACTTTGTCATAATTATAAGAGTAAAAATTTTCAAAAAGCCTGAGCAAATAGACTTCATCACGGTACCTGTTCAGGAGTTCGGCCGGTATATCCTTAATTATCTTTTCAGCGTCGGTCGTGCCCTGAAATCCTCCGTAGCCGGCGGTGCAGGCAAAGAATAATTTTTGTTCGGGGGACATCTTATCAATAAGCGACCAGTTAGTCACATGATAAAGTTCGCCGTAAAAGGGTTCGCCGTTGGGCCCTCCCGGTCCGATGGCTGAGAGCGATTTCACCCCGAGAAAAACCTGTCCAAGGTACCTGTAATCATCAATCGGCAGCGGGGATTTATTGGAAATAAGCAGGAAATCAATGTCGCCCTGTGAAACGGATATGTCCTTTTTCACTATGAGGTTTGCCCTGAGATTGATAAATACGAGCGCTGTATTTCCCGGGAGCAAATTTTCGGCATCTTTAATATCATCCGTCGAGTGATCCCTGCCGTTGAAAAACCGGTATAAAATGGCGTCGGCGCTTTTTTTAATTTTCAGGGACTTATCCAGGGTATCTTCCCATGGCTCTTTTCTGATGTTTTGAACAATCGCCTGCATAAAATAATAAAGCCAGCTTCCGTTCCCGATGGAACTCCTGCAATCATCGAGCAGATTGTCCGCGTTTGCAATGGAGTTTTTATTCTGATCTAAAAGCTGCTGCACCACTTCCCTGTATCCGTTTTCGGTATCGATCTGGTCTATATAGTAAAGCGGTACAAGGTATTCCTGCTTCCGGACCGCGGCAGCCTCGCCGTATTTTTTAGCGCCCCGGTAGTCTGCTTTTTCCCAGCTTTTCCAGAACAGGCTGATATTGTTATCCGAGGCAAAAGCAGCCGCCCCGAAAAGGCATAGTAAAACGATGCTCAGGGAAATTTTCATTTATAGTCTCCTGTATTTAATCGCTTAATGATATATCCGTTATAACATTTCGTCAAAACGGAGAAGGAAAAAGGGTATGAAGGTGGCTGCTACAACCGCAGCCAGCGCCAGAAAACCTATACGGTAAGATCCGGCTTTGAGCATATAAAGGCTGTCGAGCATCAGGCCCATCAGGACCGGGAGGAAAGCAGTGAAAGGCATCGTTATAAGCGGAGATATGGCATAATAGGGGCTAGCGTCCTGGCAGCCGGAAATTTCCTTAACTGCGGGTCCGTACATCTGAAGCCTGCCGGATCTTGAAAAGCCGAGCAGGAAGCTCACGGCATAAAAGGCATAAAGATTCTGAAATATGACAAGGGTTATAATGCCTGTCAGCGTGCAAACCTTAATAAAAAAATAGCGGACTTTTACGCCTATTTTACCGATGAATCCGAGAACAAAGCTTGCACAGACGGCCCCGGTCATGTCCCATGACTCACTTTTTCTCATCCTCAAAATACTTTCCGCTCTTCCT